>NZ_ASJB01000080.1 GCF_000478275.1 Amycolatopsis orientalis DSM 40040 = KCTC 9412 | reverse complement strand
AGGGCGGCCGTCCGCTGCCGCCGCCGGGCGCGCGGCCGCTGCCGCCGCGCGGTGGCCCGCAGAGCAGGCCGCCGGTGCCGCCGCCGAACCGGCCGGGCCCCGGTGGTGGCCCTGTTCCACCGGTTCCGCCCGGCCGCCCCGGGCAGCCGGGGCACCAGGGTCCTCCTGGTGCCGGACGGCCGCCGATCTCACAGCCGACGCCGATCCCGCCGCCGTACCGGCCGGGCCCGCCGAGCGGCGGGATGCCGCTGCCCCCACCGGGTGCGGCTCCCCTGCCGCCGCCGCGGATCGGTGCCCCGATGCCGTTCCAGCCCAGCGCCGTCGGCCCGCCGCAGCTTCCCTACGGCCCGCGTTTCGCGCAGCCCGCGTTCGCGCCTTACGGGGGATATCACCCGAAGAAGTCGAACGGCGGTGTCATCGCGGCCGTCGCGATCGTGGCCGTGATGGCGGTGATGGGCGGGCTGATCATGGTGATCGCCATCGCGAACAGCGGCTCGCACCACGTCGCGGACGCCGGGTACACGAGCGGCGCGTACCCGACGACGTCCTCTTCGGACTACTCGACGACCACGACCACCTCCAGCGACACGTCGACGACGACCGCCACCAGTTCGCGCGACTCGACCGGCACGCGCGAGACGTCGACCGGCTCGTCCCGCGAGACCTCGGCCAGCCGGGCGCCGTCCGGTCCGCAGGCGCAGCACAAGCTGGCGGACAACCCGCTGTGGCTCGATCCCGACGTCGGCCTGCCGAACCAGGCGTGCAACCTCTCGCGCTGGGCGAGCAACCCGAGCGCGTCGTCGGCGTTCTTCGAAAGCGCGCGCCCCTGTCTGGACAGCGTGTGGCAGCAGGTCATGAGCTACACGAAGCTTCCGTTCCGGGTCCCGACCGTGAAGTACCCCTCCGGCAAGAACTGGTCGAGCCCGTGCGGCGACGCCAGCGGCGGTGCGGTGGCGGCGTTCTACTGTTCACAGAACGAAACGCTGTACATGCCGTACGAAGGGCTCCAGGCCGATCAGTACGGCAACAAGCCCGGGGTCTACCTGGCGGTCTTCGCGCATGAGTACGCGCACCACGTCCAAGCGCTCTCCGGGGTCATGGAGGCCTACTGGGACGCGCGGTACGACGCCGGTGTCGACTCGGCGGCGGGACTGGAGATGTCGCGCCGGAACGAGCTTTCGGCGCAGTGTCTTTCCGGGACGTTCCTCGGCTCGACAGTGGGCCGCGGCGGCTCGGTCGATCAGGCGATGTACCGGGACGCGTGGGGTTCGCAGGACCGCGGCGACCACAACGGCGGCCCGCGCGACCACGGCACCGACGCGCACGCGATCTCGTGGTGGCAGCACGGCGCGCAGAAGAACCGGATGGCGCAGTGCAACACGTGGGCGGCGAACTCCTCCGACGTGTCCTGACCCGGCTGCCTCGTGAGTGGTAATGACGGTTCTAACCGTCATTACCACTCACGAGCAATCCGGACCGGACGGCTAGGCGACCAGGGCGAAACTCGCGTAGTACTCGCCCGCCGGATCACGAGGGTCGCTCCGGTCGGGACTGACCTCGGCGCCGACCCAGCCCTGGAACGCCCCCGCGTCGTCGATCACCTGCAGCAGCGGGCGGACGTGGCTGTTGCCGACATAGCAACCGTTGTAGGACAGGCATTCGCACCAGAACTCGTAGCTGTTGCGCCGTCCGCCGAAGGCGTCGCTCAGGTAGTAGAACCGCCGGTCGCCGGTGTCGATGATCTTCTTTGCGCACGCCTCGTAACCGGCACCGGGGAGACAGCAGGAGGTCGGAGCGCACCCGGAGTCGTATTGCACGTATCCCAGGCACGAGCCGTCGTCGCAGTTGTTCCACGCGGGGCCGACGCCCAGCGCGCCGCTGCCACCGCGGGTCCAGGTGGTGATCGCCCGGTGGTTCACTCCCTGTCCTTCGAGCAGATACGACCGCTGGGTCGCGCGAACCGTGCTCATCGGGGCTTTGCTGGTCTGCGCGAGGGAGGTGTTGCTGCCGTAGGCGATACCGCTCGTGATCGAGTAGGTGTCGCTGACCAGGCTCATCCGGCCGAGACCCGGCCGCGCCTCCGAAACCGCCCACGTCTCCCCGAGGTTCACGGGTGTGGTGGTGCCGTCGATGGTGCTGCTGGTCCAGGTGATGGCCACCTTCCCGGAATTCTCGGTGTAGGTGCCGGTGAAGTGGCCGTTCGGTGCACCGGTGAAGCCTGGCGCGGTTTTGATCGGGCAGTTGTTGCGGGGATTGGAGCCCGGCGCCGGGCCACCGCAGTAGTAGACGTCGCCACTGTTGACCGGAACGGGGCGATCCGCCTGGTTCCAGGTCCAGAAATTGTGCGCGACGGTGTTGTCGGCCTGGTTGAACACGAGATAGCCGAGCCGGACGTAATTGCGGTCGGCGTCGGTGCGGAATCCGCCGACGCTCACCACCCAGTTCTGTTTGCCCAGCGGCGCGGACGACGTCTGAGCCTGGGACGCGCCGACCAGGAGCGTCGAGGCGAGCAGGGACAGGACGATGATCGCGAACCCGCGTAAACGTTTTCTCCCCATGGGGGCAGCTAACCAGTTCAGCCGGCTTCCGGTCGAGAATCTCCAGCGTATCGCCAGTCGACATCACCCGTTTCCCCCGCTTTCGCGGCCTTTCGCCCGACCACGAACACGTAGAGCAAGAACGCGACCTCGGCGATGACGCCGATTCCGATCCGCGCCCAGGTCGGCAGGCCCGACGGCGTCACGAAACCCTCGATCACGCCGGAGATCAGCAACACCACGGTCAGCCCCAGCGCCATCACCACGACCGACCGGCCCTGTTCGCCGAGCGCCGCGGTCCGGGAGCGGCGGCCCGGGTCGATGACCGTCCAGCCGAGCTTCAGCCCCGTCCCGGCCGCGACGAACACCGCGGTCAGCTCCAGCAGGCCGTGGGGCAGGATCAGGCCGAAGAACACGTCGAGCCGTCCGGCCGAGGACATCAGCGCCGCGCCGATCGCCAGGTTCAGCGAGTTCGCCCAGAGCGCGTAGATCACCGGGACGCCCAGCACCACGCCGAGGAACAGACAGGTCGCGGCCACCCACGCGTTGTTGGTCCACACGCGCGCCGCGAAGGAACCCGCGGGATCGGACGAGTAGTACGTCTCGTACTTGCCGCCCGGCGCGGTCAGATCCTTGAACTCCTCCGGCGAGGCCAGCGACGCGAGCACCTGGGGGTCACCGGCGATCCACACCGCCGCGATCGCCATCACCGCGATCGACGCCGCCGCCGACGCGAGCCACCAGCGCCTGCTCAGGTACAGCGCCGCGGGGAACCGCCGGGTGAAGAACAGGCCGACCTCGCGCCAGGCGGGGCTGTGCGAGCCCGTGACGGCCGAGCGGGCCTTCGCGACCAGGCCGGACAGGTGCGCGACGAGCACGGGATCGGGCGCGACCGAGCGGATGATCGAAAGATGCGTCGCGACCCGCTGGTACAGCGTCACCAGCTCGTCGGCGTCCGGGCCGCTGAGCTTCCCGGCGCGGCCGACGAGGTCACGCAGGCGGTCCCATTCGGCCTGGTGCGCGGCGACGAACACGTCCACGTCCAACTCGGAGCCCTCCCGGCGATCGTCCTTGGTCGCCCAGCCTATTCGTCACTACGCTTGCCGGGTGGAACAAGAGTCCGAACTCGTCACCGGCGAAGCCGTCGTCCTGGACGTGCGCGCGGCGAAGCTGGCCAGCCGCGGGCTCGCCATGATGATCGACGTCGCCCTACAGCTGTTCACGTTGTTCGTCGCGGTGCTGGTACTGAGCCAGGTCGCGGCGTTCGGTGACGACGCGCTGGCGGTGACCCTGTTCCTCGTGACCCTCGTGCTGATCATGGTCGGCTACCCGGTGATCTTCGAGACGCTCAGCCGGGGCCGGACGCTCGGGAAGATGGCGCTCGGGCTGCGGGTGGTCCGCACCGACGGCGGTCCGGTCCGGTTCCGGCACGCGCTGGTCCGCGGGCTCGCCGGGTTCTTCATCGACTTCTGGGCGCTGGGCCTGCTCGGCGTGGTGGCGGTGGTCACCTCGCTGCTGTCGACCAACGGCCGCCGCGTGGGCGACTACCTAGCCGGCACCCTGGTGATCCGCGAACGCATGCCCGCTTCCCGGACGCCTTACGTCGGGATGCCGCCACAGCTCGCGTACTGGGCTTCGCAGCTGGATCTGACCCGGTTGCCGAACGAGCTCGCGCTGGCCGTCCGCCAGTACCTGAGCCGCACGAGCGAGCTGCGTCCCGAAGCGGCCGAAGCCCTCGGATACGGGCTCGCGCAGCAGGTCGCGGGCGTGATCGGGACGCCGGTGCCGCCGGGCGTGCCGTCGTGGGCGTACCTGTCGGCGGTGCTGGCCGAGCGACGGCGGCGGGATCAGGCGAAGCTGCGACCCGCTGTCCAGCACGCGCCGCCCGCGCACTACCCACAGGCCGTCCAGCAGCCGCAACCCTTGCAGGCGACGCAGCCCCCACAAGCCGATCGGTATCCGCAGCCGACCGCACCGGCCAGTCCGCCGGAGCCCGTCCCGGAGAACCCGTTCGCGCCGCCAGGCTGACCAGGTCTCGTGAGTGGTAATGACGGTTAGAACCGTCATTACCACTCACGAGCCCGGTTCAGCAGGTGCAGCTGCCCTCGAAGGCGATGCTGTTCCCGTCCTCCAGGCTCGCGCTGCCCGCGAACCGGATCTCGAATTCGCCGGGTTCGGTCAGGACGATCTTCGGACTCGACGCCGCCCCGTCGGCACCGGTCTTCGCGGACGCCGTCTCGGCACCTCCCTCGAAGACCAGCACGTTCTTCGGCCGCGCGGCGCGGACGAAGAAGTTCACCGGCACGTCGGGCGCGGGCTGGCCGTTCTCCCCGATCACCCGGACGGTGAACGGCTGCCCGGGCGTCTTCGTCGACAGCCGCTGCCCGTTGCCGGACAGGATCGCGAGCGTCCGCACCCCGGCGGCCCAGGTGTTGGCCAGTCCCGGCAGCGAGCAGACCTCCTGATACAGCCGCGATCCGGCCGTCGGCGTCTCCGCGGTCAGGCAGCGCGCGGTGGCCACGTTCGCCAGCAGGACCAGGCCGGGCAGTCCGGCGTTGCGGCGCCACTGCTGGTAGCGGTCCTTGCCGTCGCAGGCCACGAGTTTGACCCCGACGCCGTCGACCGGGCTGATCGCCGCCAGGCACTGTCCACTCGCGACATGTTTGTACGAAAGCGCCGCCTTGTCGTACACCCACTGCGCCCCGGCGTCCTTCGCGTCGGCGAGGACGGGCTTCCCGTCGGCCGCGGCCAGCGAAAGGATTCCGCCGCCTTCCGCGAGGTAGACAGGCGTGCCCGCCGGTTGCGCCGAGGCGGGGGCCACGAGCAGTACGAAGGGGAGCAACGCGAACAACAGCACGATCCTGCGCAAGCCGAACCCCAATCCTGTCGGTCTGGATCCCTCTCCGACCTAACAGCCCGCGACGCCCGGCGCCAACCGGCACCACACCATCGGGTTCAGCGCCTCGGAACTTCAGAGACGCCCGGCCGCCTTCAGCGCGAGATACCGGTCGGCCAGCCGCGGCGGCAGGTCCTCCGGTACGGCGTCGACGACCTCGACCCCGTGCCGCGCCAGCCGCGCGGTGACCTGACGCCGTTCGGCCAGCACCCGCTCGGCCGCGGCCGCGTCGTAGACGGCCTCCGCGTCACCACGGCCCGCCGCCATCTCGGCCACCCGCGGGTCGGCCACCGACGCGACCACCAGCTGGTGCCGCGAAGTCAGCTTCGACAGCACCGGGAACAGGCCTTCCTCCAGCGGCGCCGCGTCCAGTCCGGTCAGCAGGACGACCAGCGCGCGCCGCCGGGTCCGCCGCAGCACCTCCGCGACCATGCCGCGCGCGTCGGTCTCGATGAGCGACGGTTCGAGCGGCGCCATCGCGTTCACCAAGGCGGGCAACAGATCCGTCGATCCTTGGACCGCGGCCTGGACCTGGCGGTCGTAGGCGAAGAGGTCGACGCGGTCACCCGCCCGCGCGGCGAGTACGGCCAGCAGCAGGGCCGCGTCCATCGCCGCGTCGAGCCGCGGCGCGTCCCCCACCCTGCCCGCCGAGACGCGGCCGGTATCGAGGACCAGCACCACCTGCCGGTCGCGTTCGGGACGCCAGGTCCGCACCATGACGTCGGACGCGCGCGCCGAGGCACGCCAGTCGATCGACCGGACGTCGTCGCCGATCACGTACTCGCGCAACGAGTCGAATTCCGTGCCCTGGCCCCGGATCAGCACCGCGTTGCGGCCGTCGAGCTGCTGCAGCCGCGCCAGCCGCGACGGCAGATGCTTACGGCTGTGGAACGGCGGCAGCACCCGCACGGTCCACGGCACGTCGTGCGAACCCTGCCGTGCCGCGAGTCCCAGCGGCCCGACCGACCGGACGGTGACCCTGGCCGCCCGCCGGTCGCCGCGCCGGGTCGGCAGGAGCCGGGTGGTCACGACGCGGCGTTCGCCCGCGGGCAGGGACAAGCGGTGCCGATCCTCCGCGCCGGCGCTGGGCGGCCAGGCGTCCCGCAGCTTCGCGCGCACCGGACGGCCACCGGGATTGGCCACGGTCAGCGTGACCTCGCAGGCCTCCCCCAGCCGGACGGAAGTCGCGCCGGACCGCGCGAACCGCAGCCGCCGCACACTCCCGGCGAGCAGGAGATCCAGTACCACCAGCAGAAGCAGCACCGCGGCGGCCAGCCCGATCCCGGCCCAGCCGGGCAGCAGGAGGCCGACCACCGGCGCCGCGAGGAGCGCCAGCAGCCCGAGCCTGCCGGTGACGGCCATCAGCGTGGAACGGGCACGGACGCGAGGACGCGGTCCAGTACGCCGTCGGCGGTCGCGCCTTCGAGTTCGGCCTCGGGCCGCAGATCGAGCCGGTGCCGCAAGGACGGCCGCGCCAGGGCTTTGACGTCGTCCGGGGTGGCGTAGTCGCGGCCCGCGAGCCACGCCCACGCCCGCGTCGCCGCCAGCAGCGCGGTCGCGCCACGCGGCGAGACACCGATGCGCACGGACGGCAGTTCCCGCGTCGCCCGGCAGACGTCGACGATGTAGGCGAGCACCTCCGGCCGGACGGTGACCCCGGCGACCGCGCGCCGCGCCGCCTCCAGTTCGGCGATCCCGGCGACCGGGGTGATCCCGGCCGCGGTCAGGTTCCGCGGGTCGAAACCCTGTGCGTGCCGGGAAAGGATGCCGAACTCTTCGTCGCGCGACGGCGTCGGCATGGTCAGCTTCAGCAGGAACCGGTCCAGCTGGGCCTCGGGAAGCGGGTACGTGCCTTCGTATTCGACCGGGTTCTGCGTCGCTACGACGATGAACGGATCGGGCAGCGGCCGGGTCTTGCCGTCGCTGGAGACCTGCCGCTCCTCCATCGCCTCCAGCAGGGCCGACTGCGTTTTCGGCGGCGTGCGGTTGATCTCGTCGGCCAGCAGCAGGTTGGTGAACACCGGGCCCTCGCGGAAGGAGAACTCGCCGCTGTGCGCGTCGTAGACGATCGAGCCGGTGATGTCGCCCGGCATCAGGTCCGGGGTGAACTGCACCCGGGTCGTCTCCAGGTCCAGCGCCGCGGCCAGGGCCCGTACGAGCAACGTCTTCGCCACGCCAGGAACGCCTTCGAGCAGCACGTGTCCCCGGCACAGCAACGCGATGATGAGCCCGGTGACGGCCGCGTCGTTGCCGACCACGGCCTTCCCGACCTCGGCGCGCAGGGCGATCAGCGCCGCCCGCGCCTCGACCGCACCGTCCACACCGGACTGTGCGGAATGTGCGGACTGTGCGGGCTGCGGGGTTCGGGCGGGCTGCCCGGACTGTTCGGTACTCAAGACCGCTCCACCTCTCGTTCCACGACGTCGAGTCCGTCCGCCAGCCGCACCAGCGCGGCGTCGTCGGCGGGNNCCCCCAGCCGCACCAGCGCGGCGTCGTCGGCGGGCGGATCCCCGTACAGCAGCGCGCCGACCTCGGCCGGGGCCCGGCCGGTCCGCGCGGCGACGGTCTGCACCAGTGCCGCGGGTTCGGCGTCGCGGGTCAGCCCCAGCAACGGCCGAAGCCGCGCGCGGGCCGCCTCACGCAAGGTCTCCCCGGCGTGCGCGGCGGCCTTCGCCTTGCGATACAACCGGGCCCGTCCCTCGGTGGCCTCGGCCGCGCGCACCACGACCGGGATCGGCTCGGACACCACCGGCCCCAGTCTCCTCGACCGCCACAGCGCCAGCAGGATCACCGCGATCCCGGCCTGCAGGGCCGCGTACGACCAGCCCGCCGGGATCAGTTCGGACAACGGCTTCTTCTCCGCTTCGAGCGACGGATCCGCCGGCGTCGGCAGATACCAGACCAGCCGCTCGTGTTTCCCGAGCAGCCGCATCGCGAGCGCCGCGTTGCCCTCGTCCGCGAGCCACTCGTTGGTCAGCGGTTCGGGCGTGCCGAGCACCGTCACCGTCCCTTGTGGACCCGGGACTTCGAGATACGAGCCGCCGTAACATTCCTGGGCTCGCGGCTGCGTCGCCGCGTACTTCACGCCGCCCATCGTCGCGCCGCCCGCCGCGACGGGATCCACCGCCTGGCAGTCCGGGGCCCGGGTCTTGGTTTCGAGCTGGCCTGTCGCCCGCACCCCGGGGAGGACTTCGTCGAGCGTGCCGGGACTCGGCCGCACCAGCACGACATGCCGGGCGCTCCGCCGGATTTCGACGAAGGTCTCCTTGGGCACGTAGGCGGGCTGGGTGATCAGGACGGTCGCGTCCCTCGCGACCCCCTTGGCCGCGGCGGCGGTGCGCACCACCGGGATCTTGACGCCTTCCCGTTCCAGCAGGGTCGCCAGCGCGCGGCCGCCGCCGGGCTCGTACGAACCCGGTTCGAGCGCGCCGGTGGTCTGCTCCCCGCGGGCGAGGACCACCAGTGTGCCGGTCAGCACGATGAGGACGACGACCGCGAGCGGGAGCCGTACCCCGCGCCAGATCCGCCGGGCGTCGGGCGAGACCGAGGTCATCCGGCCGCCAGCGCGACGGGCCGCGAACGGCGGCAGCGTTCGTCCAATTCGGACAGTGAGCGGTAGCCGGACTCGGTGGCCGGTATCCCTCCATAGTGGACATCGTCGAACAGCCGGGCGCCGGCACGCAGGGCGTCGGCGACGTCCGGGAGCAGCCGCCCGGCTTCGAGGGCGGCCTCGTCGGCCGTCCGGCCGGACTTCTCGTCCAGCAGCGCCCGTTCCTCCAAGGACCGCACCACGGCGCGGAAGATCTCGCGGACGGCGTCGTCGAAGTCGCCCCGGGCCGCGGCCGCCTCGGCCGCCACACGGTGTTCGCGGGAGGCCTTGCGCCGCCCGGCGAACACGGCCCGCTCGGCCCTGGCCGACGCCGCCAGGGGACCGGACCGCAGCCGGATCACCACGATCAGCACGATCAGCACGACGAGCAGCAGCACCACGGCGAAGATCCCGCCGGGCACGGCGCTGTCGACGGTGTCGAAGAAACTCAGCAGCTTTTCGAGGACCCAGCTGAAGGCTTCGGAGAGCCAACTCGGTTTCGCGGCCTGGTACGCCGAACCCGAAAGTTCCTCGGCGGCACGCAGCCGGGCGGTGTCCCGGTCGATGTCGACCGGGACGTCGGTGAGGAAGGGCGTCACCATGCCTGGGGCGGAGGCGGCGGCGTGATCCCGGCCGCGCGGGCCAGTTCGATGTCCATGCCCTCGCGGCGCATGCGCTGGTCGATGTAGAGGATCACGGTGACCAGCGCGGTGAACGGCCCGACGATCGTCTGCGCGACCACGGTGCCAACCGACTGCAGGATCAGGTCACCGGTCGACGGGATGTACACCTGGTCCAGATTGCCGAAGATCGACATGAACGCGCTGAAGCTGAACGGCAGCGTGATGATCGACGCCAGGAACGAGGAGATCACGGTGGCCAGCAGCAGGATCCCGAAGACCCGCCAGAACATCCCCGAAACCAGCTTCACCGAGCGGCGGAACGCCTCCATCACGGTGCCGCGCTCCAGGATGAACGCCGGGCTGGCCAGCGCCCAGAAGGTGAACGGGATGATCGCGGGCAGCAGGCAGAAGATCGCCGCGACCATGATCGCCAGCGTGTAGAGCACGGTCAGGCCGAGCAGCGGCAGCAGCCGCGGCGTCGCCTCCTTCATGGCCTCCTTGAAAGTGACCGGCTTGCCCAGCACGGCCTTGCCCATCAGGACGGTCAGGAATCCGGTGAGGACGGTCGTCCCGAGCAGGGTGGCGACGAGGGTGATGAACGAGGACGCCAGCGTCCCGCCCAGGATGCTCAGCATCTGGTTCATCAGTTCCTGGTCGGTGGCCGCGGGGCCGAGATCGCGCACCCGCTCGAGGTCGGCGCCGGTGTCGATCAGCAGCAGCCCGACCAGGTTGATGGCCGCGGTGAGCACGGCGGTCACCGCGGCGGCGCCGAAGACCATGCGCCAGTACCGGCGCATCGCCGTGATCGCGCCGTCGAGGATGTCGGTCAGGTTCAGCGGGCGCAGCGGGATGACCCCCGGCCTGCCGAGGCCGACCTTCCAGTTCGGCTGCGGCACCTGCGGCTGATAGGACGGCGGCGGGGGCGGAGGCGGCGGAGTCGCCCCTGACGGGGACTGCCATTGCTGCTCCGGCACCGGTGCGGAGGACCTTTCCCCTTGCGGCGGCGTCGGTGTGTCTTCCTGCGGCTTCGGCGTCTCGGTGCCTTCCGGCCCGGACGATCCACCGGTCTCCGTCATCGCGACAGCCCCTTACCCCTTGCGCAGTGCTTGCGCACACTCTTCCAGAGGGTCCGACACCCGGCGAGAGCTGGGGTGAAGACACTGATGGGTGACCGCTCGCCTCACCATGGATACCCTCTGCAGCCGAGCAGTGGGAGGGAGACCCATTAGCTCGTTATGCTGAACATCGGGCCGGGTACCCCCGGTTCGCCCCTAGAACCACCGGGACCGACTTGATGACGCAACCGCCCCACGGCCAGTGGCCGCCACGCGGCGCCGTCCAGCCACCGCCGGTGCACGGCCAGCCTCCTGGGCAGTGGCACGGTGCGCCACACCAGTTCCCGACGCCGCCACGCCGGTCGACGGGCGCGATCATCGGGATCTGCCTCGGCGCGGTCGCCGTCCTGGTCCTCGGCCTGGTCGCCATCGTTTCACTCAATCGTGACGACAACGATCACGTAGCGAACGCGGGCTACCAGAACTCCCCGAACCCGACTTCCCCGGCGGCGCTGCCGCCGAGCGGGTCGTCGTCACCTTCGTCCTCACCGGACCCGTTCCCGACGTCGCCGTCCAGGACGCCGTCCTCGCCGAGCGGACCGCAGAAGATCCTCAAGCTCGCCGATCACCCGATCCTCCAGGATCCCAACGCCGGCCTGCAGAACCGCGTCTGCACGCTGCCGCAGTGGCAGAGCAGCCAGCAGGCCGCCGAGGCGTTCTTCACCGCCGCGGGCAAGTGCCTCGACAACGCGTGGGGCCCGTTCCTCGAGGCCTACCGCCTGCCGTTCACCCCGCCCGCGCTGCACTTCCCGACCGGCGCCAGCTTCGAAACCGAATGCGGCACGATCCAGGTCGGCATCGCGACGGCGGCCTACTACTGCGAGAACAACCTCTACGTGCCGTTCCGGGGTCTGCAGACCGACCAGTACGGCAACAACCCTGGCGTCTACCTGGCCCTTTTCGCGCACGAGTACGGGCATCACGTGCAGGAGGTCGCCGGGCTGATGGACGCGGCCTGGCAGAAGATCTACGACGCGGGCCAGAACAGCCCCGCCGGGCTGGAGATGTCGCGGCGCAAGGAACTGCAGGCGCAGTGCTTCTCCGGGATGTTCCTCGGCGCGCATGTCGACCAGGGCGGCACGGTCAGCCGGGACATGTACAACAAGGCCTGGAACGACCAGGAGACCCGGGGCGACAACACCTCGCGCAGCCAGGACCACGGGACGAACGCGCATTACGCGTCCTGGTGGCGCGCGGGGGCGAGCAACAACCGGGTGGCCGACTGCAACACCTTCTCGGCCCCGGCCAGCGCCGTCTCCTGACCCCTTCCCTTTTCCTCGCGTTTCGTCCTCTGGATGCGGTATTTCGACGTCGAACTACCGCATCCAGAGGACGAAACGCGTGCGGTTCAGAGCACGTCGACGACCGCGACCAGCGGCACCGAGCGGTACATCTCGACGGGGTCCTGGGCACGTTCCCCGAGGACGGCGGGCAGCAGGAGCACCCGGCGGCCACCGGGCTTCATCCCGGCGAGACCACTGCTCCAGAGACCCCCTGCCGGTTCGACGGCACCGCCGGACAGGCCGTCGTACTGATGCCTCGGCTGCCAGTTCGACGCGATCACCTCGCCGCTGGCGAGGTCGTACAACGCGAAAAAGGCCAGGTAATTGCTGCCCTGCGCCTTCTCCGGCCCGGTGCCGACGACCACGTCGGCGAAGGTGACGGCGGCCGCCGGATCGGGCGGGCGGCAGCCGGTCGGCAGGGTGACCACCGGCTCGGGCAGCCGTTGCCGCACCGGTTTTCCCTCGGCGACCTTGACCTGGGCCACGGCACAGAACGGCAGCGGTGGCGGCGGTGGCTCCTCGGCCGCCTGTGTGGGCGCGAGCGCGCGGGCGCCGACGAGGACGAGACCGCCGACCAGCAAGATCACCAGCACGATCAGGCCGACTAGCCACGGTACCCGGCTCCGCCGCTCACCGATGGATCCGGCTTCGTCGCCGATCCGGTCTTGCTCGACCATGTCGCGCCACCCCCAGGTGTCGCGAGAACTCTAGGAACCAGCTCGCCAAATGACGAGACACAGTCCGGTCACGCCGTCGCGAGCCTCCGTGGACCGCGCAGGACGAGGAAGACGTACATCCCGCCGGCGAAGCAGCTGAACACCAGCAGTGCCAGCCCGACCGGCCGCCGCGCGTCGCTGGCCCCGGCCGCCGCGTCGGCCGCGTGCACGGAGACCGCGTCACCCGCGGCGCCGTCGGGGACGACGACGTCGAGCCGCTCCCCCTTGCCGTGCCCGCAGGCGTTGAGCGAACCCTCCATCGGCCGTCCGCCGAATTCGAACTTGACGGTCTCGGTGATGGCGCCGCCCGCGCAGGGCACGGGCTGGACGACCTCGGCCCGCACGGTCGTCCCTCGCTTCTCGTTCGTGATGCCGAACAGACCCGGCCCGGCGAGCCAGGCCAGAAAGATCACCAGCAGGCCGGCACCGGCCGCCACGGCCAGGGAGTTCCACCCCGGGGTGAGCCCTCTGGCGGGGTCCGATCGCTTGCGCACGATCGCCATGCTCCCAGAACCACGCGGCAAAACACAGCGAACCCTCCCCGCGGCGAGAGTGATAGCAAAGGTCCCTTGCTACCGCCGTTCGATGGTCTCGTGGCGGCAGCTGAGGCGTCGCGGGTCTCGCTCCGGGACGATGTGGAGGATTCGGGCGAGTGGGTCTCGGCTGCCTCTTGCAGGCCGACGATGAAGGAATTGGGACGTTGAGTGTCCCAATTCCTTCATCGTCGCGGGTTCGCACCCGGTTGCGAAGCTTGATCAACAGAGAATGGGGGAAGACCCCGAGTGTGGAGGATTTGGGACGTTCAATGTCCCAAATCCTCCACACTCGGCCCACCGGCACCAGCGGATAGCCGACTTTGCCGGAACCTGACCAGGCGCGAGGAAGGGACCGTCATGTACTTGGCAAGGCCTTCACGCGCCGCCCGCTGTGACTGCTCGGGCCAGTGGTGTTGCTGGGGCCACGGGCGGGGCTCCCTTCGCCGTATCAGACGCGACACAAGGAGCCTTCAGCTCACGCACGAAAGCGATAAAACCCCAGGTCAGCCCTCGCCGCGATAGCAAAGGTCCCTTGCTACCGCCGCCGCGTCAGCGCTCGATGGTCTCCGCGGACGTCACCTTCCGGACGTACAGCAGCTTGTCGCCCGGCTCGATCGCGTCGGCCTGCGGGGCGTCGACGCGGTACAGGACGCCGTCGCGGACGACGCCCAGCACGATGTCCGACAGATGCCGCGGCGAACCGCCCTCTTCGGACGGTTCCACCGGCCGTTCGGCGATGGCGAGGCCCGACTCGGGGGTGAGCAGGTCCTCGACCATGTCGACCACCAGCGGCGTCGACGTCGCCATGCCCAGCAGGCGCCCGGCCGTCTCGCTCGACACCACGACCTGGTTCGCGCCCGACTGCTTGAGCAGGTGGACGTTCTCCGCCTCCCGCACCGAAGCCACGATGTGCGACTTGGGCGCCAGTTCACGCGCGGTCAAGGTGACCAGCACCGCGGTGTCGTCCCGGTTCGGGGCGACGACGACGGCCTTGGCCCGCTGCACGCCGGCGACCCGCAGCACGTCGGCGCGGGTGGCCGAACCGTGCACGGTCACCAGGCCGAGCGAGGTGGCCGCTTCGAGGGCCTGCTGGTCGGTGTCGACGACGACGATGTGGTCGGGTTCGACGTTCTCGTCCCCGAGCAGCGCGTTGACCGCCGACCGGCCCTTCGTGCCGAATCCGACGACGACCGTGTGGTCACGCACCTTCGTCCTCCACTTTTGGATCTTGAAAGCCTGGCGAGAGCGCTCGGTGAGCACTTCGAGTGTGGTACCGACCAGGACGATGAGGAAGAGCACGCGCAGCGGGGTGATCACCAGGACGTTCACCAGCCGCGCGGACGACGTCGCGGGCGCGATGTCGCCGTACCCCGTGGTCGACAGCGACACGGTCGCGTAATAGAGGCTGTCGAGGAAGCTGAGCCCGTCGCCGTTGGCGTCGCGGTAGCCGTCTCGGCCGAGGTAGACGATCAGGACGGTCGCGAGCAGGGCGAGCATCGCGCCGATGATCCGTTTGAGGATCGACCGCAGCGGGCTGACCGTCAGTTCCGGCATCCGGATCACGCCGACGAGCTCATGGTCCGGGCGGTCGCTCAACCGGACCGGGAAACGCTTGAGAACCCTCATGCACAGGCTCCGGCCTGGTCCGCGTCACTCACGGTCGCCGAGGATAGCCGACGAACCGCGTGTTCAGCGCGGTATGCGAAGCTCGGGGCATGTCTTCGGAATCCAAGCCGTCCCAGCGGCCCGCGTATTTCCTCGCCGGCCTCCTCGGCACGGCCGGCGTCCTGCACTTCGTCCAGCCAAAACCCTTCGACGCCATCATCCCGAAGCAGCTTCCCGGCTCCCCTCGCGCGTGGACCTACGGCTCGGGCGTCGCCGAGCTGGGCGTCGCCGCCGCGATCGCCGCGCCGAAAACGCGCCGTCTCGGCGGGCTCGCGGCCGCGTTGCTGTTCGTCGTCGTCCTGCCGGGGAACGTGAAGATGGCCGTCGACGCCGACCGCCGGAAGGCGCCGAAGCACTGGCGGGCGGCCTTCTGGGCCCGCGTGCCGCTCCAGATCCCGCTGGTGACCTGGGCACTGAAGGTCCGCGACCGCGCCTGACCCCCCTCCCGCGTTTCGTCCTCTGGATGCGGTAGTTGCACACGCAAGTACCGCATCCAGAGGACGAAACGCTAGATCGTGGGGACGCGTCGCAGGAGGTTTCGCAGGCCTTCGGCGTCCAGCAGGTCGGCCGGGCGGACGGTTTTGTCGTGTTTCACATAGTGGAAGGCAGCCCGTACCTTCTCCACGGGGATCTTCTTCAGCGCCGCCCACGCCAGCCGGTACGCCGCCAGCTGCACGGCCAGCGAAGCGAGCCGTCCCTCTTCCGGGACGGCGCCGGTCTTCCAGTCGACGACGGTCCAGCCGCCGTCGGGATCGGCGAAGACCGCGTCCATCCGGCCGCGCACGGTCACGCCCACGACGTCGGCCGAGAACGGGACCTCGACCGCGTGCGGCACCCGGTTCGCCCACTCGCTCTTCTCGAACGCCGTCCGCAGCGCCTCCAGCTCGGTGTCGGGCGCCTCGTCGACGTCCGCCGCGCCGGGCAGATCGTCGATCTCCAGCAGCTGCTCGCCGCCGAACCGCTGCTCCAGCCACCCGTGGAACGCCGTCCCCCGGCGCGCGTAAGTGTTGGGACGCACCGGAAGCGGCCGCCGCAGCCGCCTGGCCAGCCCGGCCGGATCGGCCGACAGTTCGACCAGCTGGCTCACCGAAAGATGCGGCGGCAGGACGACCTGCTGGACCCGGTTCTGCGCCCGCGCGCGCTCCTCCAGCAGCACCTTGGTGTCGGAGATCCAGCCGTCCGGATCGTCCTCTTCCTCGGTGGCCTCGGCGTCCTCGGCGTCCTCAGTGTCCTTCGCGGCCTCCATGGCGCCGAGCACCAGATCGACCCCGTCCGCGACGCCCTCACGCCGCGGCCACAGCGGATCGACCGGCCACCGCGACCGGCGTGAGTCGGCGACCAGCGGGTTCTCTTCGTCGCCCTCCGGTTCCTCGGCCCAGCGCTCGATCCGGCCGACCGAGTTCTCCCGCATCACCTCGCCGATTTCGAGCAGGAACTCCGAAGGACCCTTCGGCCGCGCGCTGCTCTCGTTCCACCAGTGCCCGGAAACGATCAGCGTGTGCTCGGAACGGGTCAGCGCGACGTAACAGAGCCGCCGCTCCTCGTCCGCCTCCCGCGCCACGAACCCTTCTTCGTGCAGCTCCAGCGCTTCCTGGACTTCCTTGCGGTCATAGCCCTCGGAGATCCGCAGCTCCGGCAGGTCTTCCGAGTCACCGCGCAGCGCGGCCGGAAGCGAGGTCGACGTCCGCAGCCACGACGACGAACGCCGCCTGCCGGGGAAGACCTCCTTCACCAGATGCGGAACCGCGACGATGCGCCATTCCAGCCCCTTCGCCGAGTGCACTGTCAGCACCTGGACCCGGTCCGGGACGACCTCCACCTCGCCGGGGGTGAGCCCGTCCTCCGCGTGCGCGGCGGTGTTCAAATAGTCCACAAAGGACAACAGCGTCGCCGTCGGCGAGGTTTCGGCGAAATCCGTGACGACGTCGGCGAAAGCGTCCAGGTGCGCGCGCCCGGCAGGCCCGGGACGGGCCAGCGATTCGACGTCGAGCAGCATCGTGCGTTCCACGTCGGCGACCAGTTCGGGCAGCGACTGGTCGAGGCGACGGCGCAACGCCGACAGTTCCCTGCCGATCCGCTGGATACGCCGGAACCCCTCCGGCGAATACCGTTCCGGCGTACCGGGATCGTCGATGGCGTCGATCAGCCCCGCCTGCTCGACGCGTTCGGTCACCAGCACCGGTTCGTCCACATCGGACTTCCCCGACGACGACTCCGGCGAGGAGAGCTCACCCGCACGACGCCACAACGCCGCGAGGTCGGCCGCCGCGATCCGCCAGCGCGCCCCGGTCAGCAGCCGGGCGGCCGCACTGCCCGCGAGCGGATCTGCGAGCACCCGCAGCGTGCTGACCAGGTCCGCGACCTCGGGTTCGTCGAGCAGTCCGCCGAGGCCGACGACCTCCACCGGCAGCCCGCGCGCCCGCATCTCCGCCGCGATCGGTGCCATGTCGGCGCGGCGCCGGACCAGTACCGCCGCCGTGGGCGGTTTCCCGGTCTCCTCCAGGGTTTCGAACCAGCGCTTCGCCACCGCGTCGGCGACCCATTCGCGTTCGGCGCGGACGTCCGGCTGGAGCGCGGCGGCGATGTCCGCCGTCCCGGCGCCTTCCAGCGCCCGCAGCCGCGCGACGCCGAGACCCCGCTCCCGCAACGGTTCCGAGATCGCGTTGGCGAGTTCCAGCACCTCCGGCGGATTGCGGAAACTGGTCAGCAGCCCGAAATCCAGTGCCGGGACGAGCCGTTCCCCGTTGTCCCTCGGGAAGTCCGTGGTGAACCGCGGCAGGTTCGCCGCGCTCGCCCCGCGCCAGCCGTAGATGGCCTGCGCCGGGTCACCCACCGCCGTCACCGGCATCGGCGGATGTTCCACACCGCCGAACAGCGACCGCAGCAGGATCCGCTGGGCGTGCCCGGTGTCCTGGTACTCGTCGAGCAGCACCGCGCCGTACCGTTCGCGCTCCCCCGCCACCACCGCCGGATAGCTGCTGGCGAGCTGCGCGGCCAACGACATCTGATCGGCGAAGTCGAGCGCGCCCTCGGCCCGCTTCCGCGCGTGATAGGCCTCGACCAGCGGCAGCAGCGCGAGCCGGAACCGTTGCGCCGTCATGACTTCGGCCAGCTTCTGCGGGAGCGCGGCTCGCTGCCCCTTGGCCCGCGGCGCGTTCTCGATGACCTCGCACAGCCACGACGTGTACTGCGCCAGCCGTTCGGTCTCCACCAGGTGCTCGCCGAGTTCCCCGGCCAGCGCCAGCAACTGCGCCGTCACCGTGGAGGGCACGCGATCGGTGTCGAGGTCATTGTCCCAAGTGGACACGACCCGGTGCGAGAACTGCCACGAAGACGTCTCCGAAAGCAACCGCACCCCGGGCTGCACCGGCAACCTCAGCCCGTGTTCGGACAGCAGGCGCCCGGCGTACGCGTGGTAGGTGAGCACCGTCGGCTCCCCGGCGGTCACCGTCATGCGCAGGTCGCCGGTCGGGTCGATCCTGTCGAGCAGCCCCGACCCGACCAGGCGGCGCAGCCGGGTGCGGACACGCTCCCCGAGCTGGCGGGCGGCCTTGCGGGTGAAGGTCAGGCCGAGGACGCGTTCCGGCGGCACGACACTGTTGGCCACCAGCCACACCACGCGCGCGGCCATCGTCTCGGTCTTGCCCGCGCCCGCCCCCGCGACCACCAGCGAAGGCTCGACGGGTGCGGCGATGACCTCGGCCTGTTCGTCGGTCGGGCTGTGCAGGCCGAGCGCGCGGGCGATCTCGCCCGGTTCGACCTGACGGCGCTGGAGTTCGGAGATCAAGGACCGGTCACCTGCCTGCCCTCGGGCCGCAGCGGACAGCAACCCCTTGCCGGGCACCGATCACAGTCCGGGTTCTCGATGACCCCGTACTCCGGTCCGGTGGCCGAGCCCGCCGCCGAACGCACCAGTTCGAGCCACTGCTTCCCGCCGTCCTCGTCCAGCGGCGCCTGCTCCCGCTGGGTGGATCCGGTCTTGTTGTTGGACTTCGCGACGTAGACCAGCCGCGCGCCACCGGGTTTCGACCCGCCCTCGACCGCGCCGAGCAGCACGGCCAGCTGGTACGCGGCCAGCTGCGGATGCTGTTCGGCGTCCGAGGCCGAAATCGGGACCTTGCCGGTTTTGATGTCGATGACGACCGGGCGGCCGTCCTTGTCCATCTCCACCCGGTCGACCCGGCCACGCAGGAGCACGCGGATGTCGCCGGTGTCGCCGTCGCCGACGGGGAGTTCGACCTCGATGTCCTGCTCGACCCCGGCCTCGATCAGCTCCTTGCGGCTGGTTTCCAGCCAGGAGATGAAGTTCCGCAGCATCTGCTCGACCCGCGACCGTTCGCGGCGCGAGAACCACGGCGCCCCGGCGTCGACCCGCACCCACGCCTCGTCGAGGGCAGCGCGGATCTGCTCGTCACTGCTGCCGCCGGCGACCGCCTGCGCGAGCCCGTGCACCAGGGTTCCGGTGACGGCGGCCAATTGCGCCGGATCGCTGCCGCCGTGGCGTTCGATCAGCCACCGCAGCGGGCATTTGACCAGAACCTCCACAGTGGACGGTGAGATGCGGATGAGGTCGCCCGGCTGGTGCACGGGTTCGGTGGTGGAGGGCTCCAGCAGGCCGTACCAGGTGTCCGGATGCGCGCCCGGCACCCCGGCGGCGGCCAGTTTGGCGAGCTGACGTGCCGCCCGTTGGCGCCTTTCCGGCTCGCTCGACTCGTCGCAGACGACCTCGCGCAGTTCGCCGACGAGTTCGGCGAGCACCAGCGAACGTCCCGCCGGTTTCATCCGCGAGTCGAGGCCGCCGTCGTCGGCGCCGTTCTCCTCCAGGTCGTCGATGAACCGCGAGGGCTGCTCGTCCTCCCCCGCGACCGCGCTGACCAGCAACGTCTTCCGCGCGCGGCTCGCGGCCAGGTAGAACAGCCGTCGCTCCTCGGCGAGGATCGGCGCGGTGGCGGACACCTTCTCGTCGTCGACGCCGGACATGAGGTCCACCAACCGCTCGACACCGAGCACGGAACCGCGCAGCCGCAGATCCGGCCAGCTGCCCTCCTGGACCCCGGCGACCGAGACGACCGTCCATTCGCGACCGGCGGCCGCGTGCGCCGTGAGCAGCGAAACGCCTTCGCTCTTCATCGCTGCGGGCGCGAGCGTGCCCCCGGCGATGTTCTGCGAGGACAGGTAATCCGCGAACGAGGCGACACTCGCCCTGGGCAATCTGTCGACATAGCGACCGGCCGCGTCGAAGAGCGCGACGATCGCGTCGAGGTCGCGATCCGCCTGCGAGCCCAGGGAACCGCCGCGATCGACCAGCCGCAGGAAGCGCTGTTCCAGACCGCTGGCCTGCCACAGATCCCACAGCACCTGCTCGACTCCGTCGCCCCGCACCACGGCCTGGTGTGCCGCGTGCAGCAGGCCGCCGATCCGGCGCATCGGCAGCGCTTCGGCCTCCGCCAGGCCGGTGAGGACGTCGTTGGCGCGCAAGGCTTCAACCAGCAGCTCGTCACTGGACCGCTGCCCGCCGCCTGCGAGTTCCAGCCTGCGCAGGCCGCGCCGAAGCCGCCGCAGGGCGAGCGGATCCGCGCCGCCCAGCGGCGACGACAGCAACATCTCGGCGAGGTCGACGTCGAGCAGTTCCGGATCGGCGGCGAGCCGCAACATCGCCAGCAACGGCCGGACGGCCGGTTGTTTCGCGAGAGGCAGTTCCTCAGTGGCCGAACCGATCGGCACCCCGGCGGCGCGGAGAGCGCGTTGCAGGACAAGGAAAGTACGGGCGGGCGACCGGACGAGCACCGCCATCTCCGACCACGGCACGCCGTCGACGAGATGCGCGCGGCGCAGCTGATCGGCGATCCAGCTCGCCTCGGCCGCCGGGGTCGGCATCAGGCGGACCCGCACGGCGCCGCCCTCGGCGTCCGGCGCGTCGACGAGTTTGCGCTGCGGTGACGAACCGGGCAGCACGGAGCCGAGTTTCGTGACGGCCGTGCGGATCACCGGGGCGAGCCGGTGCGCGGTGGTCAGCAGGACCGTGCGCTCGCCGTCCTCGTCCGCGTCGGCGAACAGCCGGGGATCCGCGCCACGGAAGGAGAACACGGACTGGTCGGGATCGCCCGCGACGACGAACTCGTCGGCCGCGTGCCCGATGAGCCGGATGAGCTGGGTCTGCAGCGGATCGAGATGCTGCGCGTCGTCGACGAACAGGTGCCGGACCCGGCGCTGCTCGCGTTCGCGCAGTTCGGGGTCGTCCTCCAGGGCCAGCAGCGCGGAAGTGACGAGTTCGGCCGCGTCCAGCGCGGGCGCGCTCGCGACGCCGAGCGCGTTGCCGCCCGCGCCCTGCAGCAGCGTGACCTCTTCGTACTGGCTCCAGAAGTGCCCGGCCGCGATCCATTCGTCGCGGCCGCGCCGCCTGCCGAGTTCGGCCAGATCCTCCGGGCCCAGCCCGCGTTCGGCGGCGCGGAGCAGGAGGTCGCGCAGTTCCTCGGCGAAACCGGGCACGTTCAGCGCGGGCCGCAGCTGTTCCGGCCAGTCGAGCGCGCCCGCTTCGAGGTCACCGGCGAGCAGCTCGCGGACGACGACGTCCTGTTCCGCCCCGGCCAGCAACCGGGGCGGCGGGAGGTCGTCGGCCTGGGCCTCCATCCGCAACAGCGCGTACGCGTACGAGTGCACCGTGCGCACGAGCGGTTCGCGGATGGTGCGCGGTAGCGGATCCTCTTCCGGATCGGTGGTGAGCCGGTGCGTGATGTCGGCGCGCAGGACGTCGGCCGCCTTGCGGGAGGTGGTCAGGATGAGCACACTCCCCGGATCCGCGCCCTCGGCGATCCGTCGTGAGGCCGCCGACGCCAGCAAAGCCGTCTTGCCCGTGCCCGGCCCGCCGAGGACCCGGCGGAAGCCGTCCGGGGCGGCCAGCAGGCGGCGGGCGGCGGAATCCCACTGGAACGAGGGCGTGCCGGTGACCGGCGTGCGGACCAGCCGCGCGTCGGTTCCTGCCGCTGTTCGCCGCCCGTTCACGCCCACGATGGAACCACGCCCCGCCGACACAACCTCGCAGCGGCACGGCAAAGTGGTCCCATGGATGACGAACTGCACGAGCGGGTGCGCGAGGTCATCGCGAGCGTGCCCGCCGGCTCGGTCGCGACTTATGGGGATATAGCGTCGGTTTCGGGGGCTCCGTCACCGCGGCTGGTCGGGCGGATCCTCGGTGAGGACGGCCACGACCTGCCCTGGCACCGCATTCTGCGCGCCGACGGGACACCGGCGCCGCATCTGGTGCACGAACAGCTGGAACGGCTGCGCACGGAGGGTGTCCTCGCCGATGGCCAGCGCGTCGACCTGCGGAAATACCGGTGGCGGCGTGATACGGACGACGACGCTGGCCCCGGCGCGCTCTTTTAGGTTAGCCTCGCCTAATGAGTTACATCGAGGCGAAGGTGGCCGGGGTCCGGCGGCTCACCCCGCATATGAGCAGGGTGACCTTCTCGGGGGCGTCGCTGGTGGACCAGGCACCCGATCAGTACCTGAAGGTGTTCTTCCCGCAGCCCGGCCAGGCCGAGCCCGTGCTGCCCGCGCCGCTGAGCGGCGACGAGGTGCTGTCCTGGTACCGGACCTATCTCGCGATGCCCGACGACATCCGTCCGTCGATGCGCACCTACACGGTGCGCGCGCTGCGGCCGTCGGTGCAGGAGATCGACATCGACTTCGTCCTGCACGGCGACGAAGGCCCCGCTTCGGCCTGGGCTTCACGCGCTTCGGAGGGTGACAAGGTCGCGTTCCTGGGCCCGCACGGCCTCTACGCCGTACCCGAGGGCACCAACTGGCAACTGCTGATCGGCGACGAGACCGCGATCCCGGCGATCGGCGCGATCGTCGAGGCGCTGCCCGCCGGGACCAGGGCGGTGGTCTACGTCGAGATCGGGGACCGCGAGGACAGGCAGGTCTTCGAAACCCAGGGGGCGGTGGAGCTGCACTGGGTGGTGCGCGGCTCTGGTCCTGTCGGCGAGGCCGTGCTCGACGCGGTGCGGAAGGCGGAGCTGCCGGGCGGGACGCCGTACGCGTGGATTTCCGGCGAGGCGAACATGGTGAAGCTGACGCGGCGGCATCTCGTGCGGGAGCGCGGGATCGACAAGCGGGCGATCTGTTTCACCGGGTACTGGCGGCAGGGGCTGAGCGAAGAGGCAGCCGGGCGTGAGGCCATGCGGCAGATCGAAAACGGCGAGGTCCCTTCCGAAGACGACTGAACCCTCGTGAGTGGTAATGACGGTTAGAACCGTCATTACCACTCACGAGACGGTCAGTGCGGCACCCAGAGCGTCACCCGGGTCCCGCGCCCCGGATGCGAATCGATGGTCCCCCGCCCACCGACCTCCGCCAGCCGCGCCATGATCGACTGGCTGATCCCGAAGCCCGGCGGCCGGTCCAGCATGCTGAAGCCGGCCCCCTGATCCCGCGCGATGACCGCGATGCCGCCTTCGCGCTCCTCGACGCGAAGCACGACCTGTTTCGTCCCGGCGTGCTTCACGGTGTTCCGGAGTGCTTCGCGTACGGCGTCACGGATGGCGGTCCTGCGCGCGTGCGAGAGGCGGTAGTCCTCTTCGGTCTCCGCCGCGACGAGCTGGGTGCGGAGGCCGTCACGCGCCATCTCCGTGGCGACCTCGGCGAGATCCGCGGCGAGCCCGCGGGCCGAGGGCGCTTCCGGACCGGACAGTTCGCGCCGCAGCTCGGCGGCCTGCGCCCGCGCGGTCGCGCGCATCTCCGCGAGCCGTTGCGACGCCGCGGAATCGTCGTCCGGAGCTTCCAGTCCCATCGCTTCGAGGGTCTGCAAGACGCTGTCGTGCATGACCCGCTGAGTCCGCAACCGCTCGGCGCGCTGCCCGCGGCGCATCCCGATCCCGAGCGCGAAACGCGTCCCGACGCCGAGCAGGATCAGGATCCCCGCCGTGGTCACCATCGCCACGAGGAGCGCGACCATGCAGCCCACCGAACGGCTCACCGCGAGCGGGTCGTCGAACGGGAGCCCGCCGATCCAGGTCAGGAACAGGCGGAACGGCAAGGCCCCGAGCACCACCAGGAAAGCGGCGGGCAACCCGAACGCCAGCGTCCACAACGCCACCGTCCCGACCAGCCACGTCCATGCGACGTCGATCGCGAACGGCTGGATCCCGGCGGGCGCCGTCGCGGCCACGAACGTCGCGAGCACCACGCCGACGGCGAGATCGGCGTACATCAGCCGTCCGGACGCCTTCGCCCGCACACCGCGGCCCCGCACCACCCACCAGACGGCGAAGACGTTCAGCAGCACCGCCAAGATCGTCGTGCCCAGCACCGGGACGATCCCGGCCGACCCGTTCGCGACCAGGAAACCGAGGTATACCTTGGGAAAAGCGGCGACGCGGTAGAAGATCGGGCCGAGCGCGGAATAGCGGATCGCGCGCATCAGCAGCGAATCGCCCGCGTCTTCGCGATAGCGCCAGTCGGGAACGGAATCGGGGTCGGGGGCTTCATCGGCCGGGGCGGCGCCCAGTACCGAAGATCCCTTTCGCAACATCGCGCGCACGAAGGTGACCGATTGCGACTCGGACATCCGCCGCCCTCCCGTGCGTCCGGTATGTCGAGCCTGGCAAAGGAGACCACCCCCGTCAAGACGGCCGAATGCGCACTGCCTCGTGAGTGGTAATGACGGTTCTAACCGTCATTACCACTCACGAGCCCAGTTCGGCCACGAGCAGTTTCACCAGGGCGCCGAGTCGTTGCCGTTCCGGCTGGACGGTCGGGACGCCGGCGGCTTCCAGCGGCGCGGCGGTCACCGGTCCGACGCAGGCGCACAACACCGGACCTCGCAGTGCGGCAAGGAGTTCTTCGCGCCGCGCGCCCGCGAGGGTGAGCAGATTCGTCGCCGCGGGCGCGGACGTGAACGCCAGCGCGGTCACCCGCCCGGCGATCACACTTTCGACGAGAGCGTGCACAGGTTCGACGTCCGACGGCGAAAGCCAGCGGTACGGCTGCGCCTGGACGACGTTCGCGCCGGATTCCCGCAGCAGCCCGGTGAGTTCGGGCAGCAGGGTGCCGTGCAGCTGGACGGCGACCCGCGCCCCGCCCACCCCGGCGTCGCGCAGGCCCTCGAACAGTTCGGCGTTGCTCTCCTCCGGCGCGGAGAATTCCTCGCGGAGGCCCTCACCGCGCACCGCACCGGCCGCTTTGGGCCCGCGCACGAAGATCCGTGACGCCGCCAGCCGTTCCAGCAACGGTTCGCGCAGGCCCCAGCCTTCGGCGGCGGAAAGCCAGCCGCGGAACCCCGCACCGGTGGTGACCGCGGTGAAATCGACGGGGGCGGCCAGTACGGTGTCCGTCGCCGCGCGCAGTTCGGTGTCGTCCGGCAGCGGGACGATGCGGATGGTGGGCGCGTGCAGCACCGTCGCGCCGTGCCGTTCCAGTGCCGCGACGAAGTCGTCGGCCCGCCGTTCCGCGGTGATCCCGATCGTGATGCCGTCCAGGTCAGCCATAACGCGCGCCCATCTTCCTGATCTCCTCCGCCAGCCGCTCGCGCAGCTCCGGCGGTTCGAGCACTTCGAGGTTCCCGCCGAAGCGCAGCAGCTCACCGACGGCCGGTTCTCCCGGCTCGACGGGCAGGTCCATCGTCAGCCAGCCGTCCTCGTCCGGCTCGGCGTCCGCTTCCCGCAGCGCCCGCGCGCCGACCGCGCCCAGATAGAACGGCACCAGTATGCGGGCCCGCTCGTTCAGGCGGACCACCGCCACCCGCGGGTACATCCGCTTTTCGAACTGTTCCGACCACTCCCGCCAGTAGCGCACGAGGTCGAAACCGGACGGCCGCTCGAAGGTCTCGCCGAGATCCTCGAGTTCTTCGATGCGGGAGACCCGGTAGGTCCGGTCGTTCCCCTCGCACCGCGCCGCGAGATACCAGTTCCCCGCCTTGAGGATCAGGCCCAGCGGATCGAGCACGCGGTCGACCTTCCGCTGTCCCCACCGTTCGTAGCGCACCTTGATCCGCCGGGTGTGCCACACCGCGTCGGCCAGTTCGGACAGCCGCGGCAGGCTCTCTATCCCGCGGTGCCAGCCCGGGACGTCGAGATAGAAGCGTTCGGACACCTTGCTCGCCCCGGTGCGCAGCTCCGCGGGCATGGCCGCGTGCAGTTTGAGCTGCGCGGCGGCGAGGACGGTGCCCAGTCCGAGTTCGGCGGCCGCGCCCGGCAGCCCGGCCAGCGAAAGCGATTGCGCCTCCTCTTCGGTCAGCCCGGTCAGCCGCGTCCGATAGCCGTCGACCAGCTGGTACCCACCCGCACGGCCGCGATCGGCGTACACCGGCACGCCGGCCGCGGACAGCGCCTCGACATCGCGGTAGACCGTCCGGACCGACACCTCCAGCTCGGCCGCCAGCTCCTCGGCCGTCATCCGGCCGCGGTTCTGCAGCAGGAGGAGGACCGACAGGAGTCTGCTCGCGCGCATGGATCCAGTATCCCCGAAAACCTGACAGGTTCTGACAGGTATGACTGTCAGGGTGAGTCCCATGAACACGTTCGCCATGAAGAACTGGGAAGAGAACATCGTCAGCGGCACCGACGGCGGGCCGCGCGTCGCCTACGCGCACGCCACGCTCGCCTACAGCGGGCTGATCGAAGGCGAGTCGATCGTCGACTACCTGCTGTACTACGCGGGTGAGGGCTACGACGGCGACGGGACGACAGCGCCGGGCTTCGAACGCGTCGAGGGCAGCGTGGACGGACGTAAAGGCAGCTTCGTGATCAAGCACGACACCGGTTTCGACACGAAGGGCATCTCGTCGACGTTCTCGGTGGTCGAGGGCTCCGGAACGGGTGAACTCGCCGGGATCACCGGCACCGGTACCGCCACGGGCGTCCTCGGTGAGCCGACGATGTCCTACACGTTCGACTACTCGCTTTAGGAGGACAGGTGCTCGAGGTCGACCGTGAGCAGGTGCTCGCGTACCGGATCGCGGCGCACGGACTGCATCGCGAAGTGACGGACCCGGTCGCGGCGGCCGTGTTCGACCTCGGACTGCAGGATTCCGTGCGGGACACGGCCCTGCTGGGCCTCGCCGCCCGTCTCGACGGCGAGGTCCGGCCGGACGTCTGGGAAGACGGGCGGTTCGTCCTCGCCTGGACGCATCGCGGCGCGCCGCATTTCCATCGCCGCGCGGAAATCGACGCCGTCCGGGCCGCTCTCGTGCCGCTCGGCGAACAGGATGCGATGGCCCGGATCCTGTGGCAGCGCAAGCAGGTCGAGGCCGCGGGGATGTCCGCGACGGACGCGCTGTTCACCGCCGCGAAGGCGATCCGCGAGGTCGTCACCGGGGTGCTGACCAAGGGCGCGGTGAGCGGCGCGGTCACGAAACTGATCCCCGGCGGCCTGTCGTACGCGTGCCGCGGTTGCGGTGTCGTGCACATCTACGAGCAGCTGATGCGGGTCGCGACGATCCACGCCGGGGTCCGGCTGGAACCGGGTGCGACCCCGGCGACGCTGGCCCCGTTGGAAAAGCGTGGCCGCCTGAAGACCGCTCCCGACGTCAAGGCGGCGACGCGAGTGGTCGAGGGCTACCTGCGGATCAACGGCCCCGCCGCTCCCGGTGACGCCGCCGCCTACGTCGGGACGACGCGCGCCGGAGTCGACGCGATGTGGCCCGGCGACCTGGTCGAGGTCCGGGTCGACGGCAAGAAGGCGTTCCTGCCGGAAGACCGCCTGCCGTCGCTGGAGAACCCGCCGGAGCCGGACGTGGTCCGGCTGCTGCCGCCGCTGGACCCGTTCGTGCAGGCGCGGGACCGCGCCGTGCTGGTGCCGGACAAGGCCCGGCAGAAGGAGGTCTGGAAGATCCTCGGCAATCCCGGCGCTTTGCTGGCGGACGGCGAGATCGCGGGGATCTGGCGGGCCAAGGCGAGCGGGCGGAAACGGCTCGACTTCACCGTCACCCCGTTCGGCTCCCTCCGTCCGGCCGTGCGGAAGGCGGCCGAGGAGGAGGCGGCCCGGGTCGCCGCCGCCCGCGACTTCCCCGACCACCGCGTCACCTTCGCCTGACGCCCTTCCCACCGCCCGCATTTCGTCCTCTGGATGCGGTGGTTGCACGCGCAAGTACCGCATCCAGAGGACGAAATGCGGGTATTACGGGTCGACGGCCAGCCGGTAGCCCCGTTTCACCACCGTTTGGACCACCTTCGGGGAGCCCAGGGCGTTCCGCAGGCGCCCGATGGCGGTCTCGACGGCGTGTTCCTCGCCGCCGTCGGGCAACGCGGAGATCAGCTCCCGCCGCGAGAACACCCGTCCCGGCGACTCCGCCAGCGCCCGCAGCAGCGCCATCGGCGCGGGCGCGATGTCGCACCACTGCCCGTCCACCAGCGCCGCCTGCCCCCGCAGTTCGATACTCCGCCCGCCCGCGGTGAGCCGCGGCGAGCGGGCTTCGAGCGCGTCGGACACGGTCCGCGCGAGAGCCCCGATCCGTGACCGCGCGGGCTGCACCGTCGGGATCCCGAGCGCGGCCAGCGGCCCCGCGGTGATCGGCCCGACACAGGCCACCAGGACCCGTTTTTCCAGCGCCTTGACGATTCCCGACAGCCGTCCTGTCCGCTTCGCCACCGCCAGCATCGACGCGACGGCCGGTGCGCTGGTGAACGGCAACGCGTCCACCGAACCGTCGAGCACCGCGTCCAGCAGCCGGTCGAGCGGCCCGGGGTCGGTGGGCCCGACCCAGCGGTACACCGGCACCTCGATCACCTCGGCACCCGCGTCCCGCAGACTGTCCACAAAGTACGGAAGCGGCTCGCCGTGCAGCTGCACCGCGACCCGCTGACCGTCCACACCGGACTCCAGGAGATGCTGCAACACCTCGGCGTTGCTCTCCGAGGCCGGTGAGTAGTCCTCCGAAAGCCCGGCCGCGCGGATCGCGCCCTTGGCCTTCGGGCCACGCGCGAGCAGCGCGGACTTCCCCAGCCGGGCCAGCAGTTCCTCCCCCAGTCCCCAGCCCTCGGCCGCCTCGATCCAGCCGCGGAAGCCGATCCCGGTCGTCGCGACGACCGCGTCGACCCGGTCCTCCAGCAGCCGCATCGTCGCCGACCGCAGTTCGGTGTCGTCGGAAAGCGGCACGATCCGGATCGCCGGGCCGTACCGCACGGTCGCGCCTTTACGCACGAACAGCGCGCCGAGCTCGTCAGCTCGCCGCGCCGCCGTGATACCGATGACGAATCCCGCCAGGGGAAGGACTTCTGTCACGGCGAGAACTCCACCTCCACGACGCCACCGGTGACCCGGACCCGGTACGCCTCGACCGAGACGCCCTCGGCGTCGAGGCATTCGCCGGTCCGCAGGTCGAACCGTTCCTTGTACACCGGCGAAGCCACCACGGGGACACCACCGGCATCGCCGACGATCCCCCGCGAAAGCACCGCGGCACCACTGATCGGGTCCAGATTGGACAGTGCGTACCACCGGTCGCCGGGCAGCCGGAAGATCGCCACCTGGACGCCGTCGTCGAGCAGGGCCGCGACGCCGGACCATTCGGGGACGGCACCCGCCGCGCAGATGGCGGTCCAGGTGCGCTCGATCGAGGTCGTCACTGCTTCACCTCCGGGATGCCCAGCAGCACGGGCACCTTCTGGTCGCGTTCGGTACGGAACGAGATCGTCGGATCCGGTGTGCCCGGCGCGTTGACGAACGAGGTGAACTTCGCCAGCTTCTCCGGGTCCTCCAGCACGCCGCGCCATTCGTCGGCGTAGTCGCCGACGTGCTTGGCCATGGCCGCGTCGAGGTCCTCGCAGATGCCGAGCTTGTCGTCGACGATCACCGCGCGCAGGTGGTCGAGACCGCCTTCCATCTCCTCGACCCACGGCGCGGTGCGCTGCAGCCGGTCGGCCGTGCGGACGTAGAACATCAGGAACCGGTCGATCGTGCGGATCAGCGTCTCGGTGTCCACTTCGGACACCAGCAGATCCGCGTGCCGCGGGGTCGCGCCGCCGTTCCCGCCGACGTAGAGGTTCCAGCCCTTGTCGGTGGCGATGATGCCGAAGTCCTTGCTCCGCGCCTCGGCGCATTCCCGCGCACAGCCCGAAACCGCGGACTTGAGCTTGTGCGGCGAACGCAGTCCGCGATAGCGCAGCTCCAGTTCGATCGCGAGCCCGACGCTGTCCTGGACGCCGTAACGGCACCAGGTCGAACCGACACAGGATTTGACGGTGCGCAACGACTTCCCGTACGCGTGTCCCGACTCGAACCCGGCGTCGACGAGCCGCCGCCAGATCAGCGGGAGCTGGTCGACGGTGGCGCCGAACAGGTCGATCCGCTGGCCGCCGGTGATCTTGGTGTACAGCCCGAAGTCCATCGCCACCTGCGCGATGACCATGAGCTTCTCCGGCGTGATCTCGCCGCCGGGGATGCGCGGGACCACCGAGTAGGTGCCGTTGCGCTGGAGGTTCGCCAGGAACTTGTCGTTGGTGTCCTGCAGGGTCGCCTGCTCACCGGCGAGGATGTGCCCGTTGCCCAGCGTGGCCAGGATCGACGCGATCGCCGGTTTGCAGATGGCGCACCCGGTTCCGGTGCCGTACCGGTCGATCATCTCGCTGAACGTGCTGATCCGGGTGGCCTGCAGGATCTGGAACAGCTCCGCTCGCGACTGCGAGAAGTGCTCACACAGCGCCTTGGACTGCTCCACACCGCAAGCCGTCAGCAGCTTGCCGAGCAGCGGGACGCAGGAACCGCACGCCGTCCCGGCCCGGGTGCAGCCCTTGATCTTGGCGACCGAATCGCAACCCTCTTCGGTGATCGCGTGTGTGATGGCACCCTTGGAAACCGCGTTGCAGGAACAGATCTGCGCGGCGTCGGGCAGCGCGTCGACCCCGACCGCCGATCCGCCGCCCGCCGGGGCGAGGATCGCGCCCGGTTCGGCGGGCAGCGGCCTGCCGACCATCGCGCGCAGGGTGTTGAACTCGCTCGCGTCGCCGACCAGCACCCCGCCGAGCAACGTCTTCGAGTCGTCCGAGATCACGAGCTTCTTGTACGTCCCGGCGACAGCGTCGTTGAACGCGACCTCCAGCGCACCCTCGGTCGCCGCGTGCGCGTCGCCGAAACTGGCGACGTCGACGCCCATGAGCTTCAGCTTCGTCGACATGTCCGGCTCGGGGAACGTGCCCTCGCCGCCGGTCAGCTGCGCGGCGACGACCTCCGCCATCGCGTAGCCGGGCGCCACGATGCCGTACACCTTCCCCGCCACGGCCGCGCATTCCCCGATCGCGTACACCGCCGGATCGGACGTCCGGCAGGACTCGTCGACCAGGATGCCGCCGCGCGCGCCGACCTCCAGGCCGGACGAGCGGGCGAGATCGTCGCGCGGCCGGATCCCGGCGGAGAACACGACCAGGTCGACGTCGAGTTCCGTGCCGTTGCCGAGTTTGGCGATGTACCGCTCGCCGTCCGGCTCGATGGCGTCGGTCGACGTTCCCGTGTGGACGGTCACGTCGAGTCCGGTGATCAGCCGCCGCAGCAGGCCGCCACCGCCTTCGTCGACCTGCAGCGGCATCAGGCGCGGCGCCATCTCGACCACGTGGGGCGAGAGACCCATGTCCCGCAACGCCTTCGCCGCTTCGAGACCGAGCAGGCCACCACCGATGACGACCGCCGAACGACGACCGCGGCCGGGCCGCTGAGCGGCTTCCCGGATGGCGTCGAGATCCTCGATCGTCCGGTAGACGAAACAACCCGGGAGATCGTGACCCGGCACCGGTGGGACGAACGGCCGCGAACCGGTCGCGAGGACCAGCGCGTCGTACGGCTGCACGTACCCGGACTCGGTGACGACGACCTTGCGGTCACGGTCCACCGACGTCACCGCGTCGCCGAGCCGCAGTTCCACCTGCGGGTCGTCGGCGTAGTCGGCCCCTTCCAGCGCCAGCGAAGCCGGATCCCAAGTGTCCACATAGGACGTCAGAGCGACACGGTCGTACGCGGGCCTCGCCTCCTCGGCGAGGACCACCACCTGCCATTCGCCGGCCTTGTCCTCCGCGCGCACGGCTTCCACGAGCCGGTGCGCGACCATGCCATGTCCCGCGACGACGAGTTTCCGCATCAGACCTCCGCCCCGGCGAGCGCCAGACCTCGGGTGCTCGCCACCTCCGCCTGCTGTTTCCGCAGGTACACCGCCCATGTGACGGCGAAGCACAGCCCGTAGAAGACGAGGAAGGCGATGAACGCCGGCACCCCGCTCTTGGTGTCCGCGAACGACTGCCGGAAGGCCAGGTTGATGAACAGCCCGCCCAGCGCCCCGATCGCGCCGGCCAGCCCGATCAGCGCACCGGAGAGCTTGCGCGCCTTCAGCAGTTCGAGCGTCTCGTCGGCACCTTCACTGATCGCGACCTTCGCCTTGGCACGGAAGATCGCGGGGATCATCTTGTACGTCGAGCCGTTGCCGATCCCGGTCAGCACGAACAACACGATGAACGCCACGGTGAACAGCGCCAGCGAGTTCGACGTCGACGCCAGGATCAGCACCACGGTCGCCGCGGCCATCCCGACGAACGTCGCGAAGGTGATCTTGCCGCCGCCGATCCGGTCGGCCAGCCAGCCACCGGTCGGCCGGGAGAAGGATCCGAGCAGCGGTCCGAGGAACGTCACCGCGGCCGCCTGCAGCGGAGTCCTGCCGAACTGGTTCTGCAGCACCAGGCCGAAGGCGAAGCTGTAACCGATGAACGAGCCGAACGTGCCGACGTAGAGGAACGACATCACCCAGGTGTGCGGGTCCTTGACGACCTCGCGCATCGCCTTGGTGTCGCCCTTCATCGAGGAAAGGTTGTCCATGAAGAAGTACGCGCAGACCGCCGCGACCACGATCAGCGGGATGTAGATCGCCAGCACCAGCCGGGGCGCGGTCGCGCCGACGGTGCCGATGACCAGCAGGCCGATCAGCTGGATCGCCGCCACCCCGAGGTTGCCGCCGCCCGCGTTGAGCCCGAGCGCCCAGCCCTTGTGCTTCTCGGGGTAGAACGCGTTGATGTTGGTCATCGACGACGCGAAGTTCCCGCCGCCGACCCCGCCGAGCGCGGCGATCAGCAGGAACGTGCCGAGCGAGGTGCCCGGCTCCATCGCGATCGCGGCCAGGATGGTGGGCGCCAGCAGCAGCAACGCGCTGACGATCGTCCAGTTCCGGCCGCCGTACTTCGCCACCGCGAAGGTGTAGAGCGGCCGCATGAGCGCGCCGATCAGCGTCGGGGTCGAAACGAGCAGGAACTTGTCGGCGGCCGAGAACCCGTACTTGGGGCCCATGAACAGGACCATGACCGACCACAGTGTCCAGACGGAGAAGCCGATGTGCTCGGCCAGCACGGAGAACCAGAGGTTCCGCCGGGCGACCTTCTTGCCGGTCTCCTCCCAGAACTGCTCGTTCTCCGGATCCCAGTGCTCGATCCAGCGCTTGCCACGAGCGGTCATGAGGGCCTCCTTGGTGGACGTCTTTCGGGTTTCCTGTAGCCGGATCACTGCGCGGCCAGCCATCTCGCGACCCCGCTGACGGCGTCCTTGCAGCCGCCGCAGCCGGTCGTCGCGCGGGTCGCTCCGGCGAGGGCGGGGACGTCGGTGGCGCCGGCGCGCCAAGCCTCGACGAGCCGCCCCTTGGTCACCGCGTTGCAGCGGCAGATGACCGCCGACGCGGGCAGATCGGCCGGGCTCGACGCCGACGGCGCCCCGGCGGGCAACGCGCGTCCCAAAAGGACGGCGAGCCGGTCTTCGGGCACCGGAGTGCCCCGGTCGTACATCTGGGTGATCGACGCGGCCGCGTCGGGCAGGCCGAGCAGGATCGCGCCCGCCACCCGGTTCTCGCGGAGGACGAGCTTGCCGTAACGGCAGCCCGCCGGGTCGCTGAAGGTGAGCACTTCGGCGGTCGGATCGTCGGCGCCGGTCATCGTCTCGCCGAGGGCGGTGAGGTCGATCCCGCGCGCCTTGAGCCGGGTCACGGGCTGCGTGCCGCGGTAACGCGACGCGGATTTCGTGCCGGTGACCAGATCCGCGACGACCGCGGCCTGTTCCCACGCGGGCTGCACGAGCCCGCCGAACGCGCCGGGGTGCTTGGCGCAGTCACCGATCGCGTGGATCCGGCCGTCGCTGGTGCGCAGCAGATCGTCGACGACGATGCCGCCCTCGACGGTCAATCCGGCGTCCACGGCCAGTTTCGTCTCGGGCCGGACCCCGGTCGAGACGACGATGAGGTCCGCGGGGACGTGCGTGCCGTCGTCGAGCTTGAGCCCGTCGCCGCTGACATAGCGCGCCGCCCCGACGCCGAGCCGGAACCCGACGCCGAGTTCTTCGAGTTTCCTGGTCAGCACCCGCGCGGCTTCCGCGTCCAGCTGCCGTTCCATGATGTGCGGCATCGGATGCACGACGGTGACGAGGTTCCCGCGCCCCGCGAGGCCGCGCGCCGCTTCCAGACCGAGCAGGCCGCCGCCGAGGACGGCGACCGGGGCGCCCAGTTTGGCGGCGTCGAGGATGCGGGCGCAGTCGTCGAGCGTGCGGAACGCGACGACATCCGGGCCGGGTTCGAGCCCCTCGACCGGCGGCATCCACGGATTGGCACCGGTGGCGAGCACGAGCGCGTCGTAGTCCACAGTGGACCCGTCGTCGAGGTGCACCCGCCGCGCCGCGCGGTCGATCGACGTCGCGGCGACCCCGCGGCGCAGATCGGCGCCGGTGCGGGACGGCCAGTCGTCGTCGTGGAGCCGGACGACCTCGGGCCGCATCGTGCCGGCGACCACCGACGAGAGCAGCACCCGGTTGTAGGCGGCGTGCGTCTCCGCGCCGACGACGGTGAGCCGGACGCGTTCGCCGTCGGGATCGCGGCGGCGGATGTCGTCCGCCAGCCGCGCGCCCGCCATGCCGTATCCGGCGATGACCACCGACCGGGGGCTCACGCGGCGGCCTCGGCCGGGGCGAGCGCGACCGCGCACACCTTGAACTCGGGCATCCGGCTGGTCGGGTCGAGCGCCGGGTTGGTCAGCAGGTTCGCCCGGCCCTCGCCGGGGAAGTGGAACGGCAGGAACACCAGATCCGGGCGCAGCGAAGGCACGCAGCGGATCCGGGCGTGGGTCTCCCCGCGCCGCGACCGCACGATCGCGAGATCGCCCTCGGCCAGTCCCGCGCGGGCGGCGGTGTCCGGATGAACTTCCACGAAGGCCTCCGCTACGACGTCGTTCAGCTCCTTGACCAGCCGGGTCTGCGCCCCGGACTGGTAGTGCTGCAGGACCCGGCCCGTGGTGGCCTGCAAGGGGAATTCGTCGTCGGGCACCTCGGCCGGGCCGACGTGGTCCACCGGCACGAACCGCGCGCGGCCGTCCGGATGGGCGAAGGAGTCGAGGAACATCCGCGGCGTGCCGGGATGCGTTTCCGCCGGAACGGGCCAGTACAGGGCCTCGCCGTCACGGAGCCGGTCGTAGGTGATGCCGGAGTAGTCGGCGACGCCGCCCTTGGACGCCCGGCGGAGTTCGGTGAAGACGGTTTCGGCGTCGGACGGGAACCGACCGTCGGGCTGGCCGAGGCGCCGAGCCAGTTCCGAAAGCACGTAGAGATCGGTCCTCGCTCCGGACGGCGGGTCGATCGCCTTGCGCCGCAACAGGATCCGGCCTTCGAGGTTGGTCATCGTGCCGTCCTCTTCGGCCCACTGGGTGACCGGCAGGACGACGTCGGCCATCGCCGCGGTCTCCGACAGCACGAGATCCGAGACGACCAGGAAGTCCAAAGAGGACACCTTGTCCTGCACGCGCCCGGCGCCGGGCGCCGAGACGACGACGTTGCTGCCGAACACCATCAGCGCGCTCGGTCCGTCTTCGGTGCCGAGCGCTTCCAGCAGTTCGACGGCCGACCGGCCCGGCCCCGGCAGGGATTCCGGCGGCACACCCCAGACCCCGGCGACGTACTCGCGCGCGGCGGGGTCGTCGATCTTGCGGTAACCGGGCAGCTGGTCGGCCTTCTGGCCGTGTTCGCGCCCGCCCTGCCCGTTGCCCTGGCCGGTCAGGCAGCCGAAGCCGGAACCCGCGCGGCCGGGAAGGCCGAGCGCGAGCGCGAGGTTGATCCACGCGTTCACCATCGCGGTGCCGTTGGCGTGCTGTTCGGTGCCGCGCGCGGTGAGGATGTAGGCGTTGCGGGCGGCGGCGAGTTTGGCGGCGACCCTGCGCTGGTCGGCGGCCGAGACGCCGGTGATCTGCTCGACCCGCTCCGGCCACCAGGCCGCGACCGAACGCCACAGCTCCTCGAAGCCGTTGGTCCGCGCGTCCACATAGGACTGGTCCAGCAGGCCGTCGGCGACGACGGCGTGCAGGATTCCTTGTGCGAGAGCGAGATCGGTACCCGGCGCGGGGGCGAGGTGGAGTCCGGCCAGTTCGGCGGTCGCGGTACGGCGCGGGTCGACGACGATCAGATCCGCGCCGCGCAGATGCTGGGTGAACGGCGGCATCGTCTCCGCCGGGTTCGCGCCGATGAGCAGGACGGCGTCGGCGTCGGCGAGATCCGTGACCGGGAACGGCATCCCGCGGTCGGCACCGAACGCCTTGATCCCGGCGGCCGCGGCCGAGGACATGCAGAACCGGCCGTTGTAGTCGATCTGCGAGGTGCCCAGCGCGATACGCGCGAACTTCCCCAGCAGGTACGCCTTTTCGTTGGTGAGCCCGCCGCCGCCGAAGACGGCGACCGAATCGGCTCCCTTGGCCGCGCGGATCTCGGTGAGCCGTCGCGCGACGAGGTCGAGCGCCTGCTCCCAGCTCGCGGACCGGAGTTCGCCGTCGACCCTGATCAGCGGGGCCGTCAGCCGGGAAGGCGAGGTGAGGAGCTCCCCCGACGTCCAGCCCTTCTGGCACAGACCACCGGCGTTGACCGGGAAGTCGCGCGGGGCGACGCGGGCGCCGTCGAGGCTCATCCCGCACTGCAGGGCGCAGTACGGGCAGTGCGTGTCCACCGCGGTCGTGGTGGGGGCGGCGAGCGGCACGGGCACCTCCTAAGGCGTCGATTGCGCTTGAAGGTAGGTAGGCCGTGTTACCTGAAAACTCCTGAATGTTTCAGGCGTTTGACATTGCCTGCCGACGGCGAAGGTCACACCGTGAGGTCACGTCGCCAGGTCGAGGGCTATGCACTCGATGTATAGACCGTGCGTATACACCCTGTGTATAGTCACCGCATGTCCATCGGGAACACCCTGCTCGGCCTGCTCGAAGCCGGCCCGAAGCACGGCTACGACCTCAAGCAGCTCTACGACAAACAGTTCCGCCAAGACCGCCCACTGCACTACGGGCAGGTCTACTCGACGTTGAACCGGCTCCTGAAGAACGGCCTGGTCGAAGAGAACGGCGTCGAAGCGGGCGGCGGACCGGACCGGAAGCGGTACGCCATCACCGAAGCCGGCGTCACCAACGTCGAAGAATGGCTGAAAAGTCCGGAAAATCCCTCCGTCTACCTGCAGAACACGCTCTACACCAAGGTCGTGCTCGCGCTGATGTCCGGCCGCGGCGCCCAGGACCTGCTCGACGCCCAGCGCGGCTCCCACCTCCGCACGATGCGTGAGCTCACCGCCCGCAAGACCACCGGCGACCTCGCCGACCAGCTCATCTGCGATCACGCGCTGTTCCATCTCGAAGCGGATCTGCGGTGGCTGGAACTCACCGCCGCCCGGCTCGACGATCTCGCGCGTCAGCTCGGGCGCTGAGCCGCTCACAATCCGGGGGACCCACAGTGGAAACATCGTTGTTACAAGGCTCGGGCCTGTACAAGGCTTTCGGCCCTGACCAGGCGCTGGCCGGGGCGGGGCTCGCGCTCGACCCCGGCGAGATCGTGGCCGTCATGGGGCCGTCGGGCTCCGGGAAATCGACCCTGCTGCACTGCCTGTCCGGCATCGTCCGCCCGGATGAGGGGTCGGTCCTGTTCCGCGGCCGCGCGCTGTCGGCGATGTCCGACGCCGAACGCAGCGCCCTGCGGCGGACGGAATTCGGTTTCGTCTTCCAGTTCGGCCAGCTCGTCCCCGAACTGACCTGCCTGGAGAACGTCGCGCTGCCGCTGCGGCTCGGCGGGACGAAACGCCGTCCCGCGGAACGGCTCGCGCGGACCTGGCTCGACAGGCTGGAGGTCGGCGACGTCGCGGGCAACACACCCGGCCGGGTCTCGGGCGGGCAGAGCCAGCGGGTCGCCATGGCCAGGGCGCTGATCACCGAACCGTCGGTGATCTTCGCCGACGAGCCGACGGGCGCCCTGGACTCGCTCGGCGGCGAACTGCTGATGCGGCTGCTTTCGGAGACCGCGAAACAGACGAACGCCGCGGTCGTCCTGGTCACCCATGAACCGCGGGTGGCCGCGTATTCCGATCGGGAGGTCATCGTGCGGGACGGCCGGACACGCGAACCGGCGGTGACCCGATGAGCGCCCGGGAAGACCTGATGCTGGGGTTCCGGCTGGCCGTCGGGGGCGGCCGGGGCTCGCTCGTCAGGCTGGTGCTCGGCACCGTCGGGATCGGGCTGGCGGTGGCGATCCTGCTGGTCGCCGCGTCGGCGGGGAACGCCTACGAAAGCAGGCAGCACCGCGAGATCGCGGCTTCCGCGGACTTTCAGGCGAAGTCCGGCGCCGCCCCGTTGACCTTCACCGAGCGGACGACCGAGTTCCGCGGCGAGCCGATCGGGCTCAGGTACGTGCACGCGACCGGGCCGGACTCGCCGGTGCCGCCGGGGCTGGACCGGATTCCCGCGCCGGGCGAGGTCGTCGTTTCGCCGCGCCTGAAGGAACTGCTCGCCTCGGACGCGGGCGAACTCCTGCGGCCGCGGTTCGACGGCGAACCGGCCGGGCTCATCAAGGCGGAGGGGCTGCAGAACCCGCGGGACCTGACCGCCTATCTCGGGGTGGACGGGTCGTTGCCGGGAATTCCCATCTACGCCTTCGGTGGCCCTCAACCGGTCGAGCCGCTGCCCGCCGGCGTGCTCGTGGTGCTGTTGATCGGGATCATCGCGCTGCTCGCGCCGGTGTTCATCTTCATCGGCACGAGTTCACGGGTGGGTGGCGCGGAACGGGACCGGCGCCTCGCCGCGCTCCGGCTGGCGGGCGCGACCGCCGGGCAGGTCCGCCGGGTGGCCGTCGCCGAAACGCTGGTGAGCGCGGCCACCGGGCTGCTCGCCGGGGCCGGGCTGTTCCTGCTCCTGCGCGGGCAGGTCGCGGACCTGCAGGTGTTCCGCTTCGGCCTCTTTCCCGCCGACCTGACACCGTCGTGGCCGCTGGTGGTCCTGATCGCGCTGGTCGTCCCGGCGCTGACCGTGGTGGCGACGCTGGCCGCGCAGCGCCGCACGATCATCGACCCGCTCGGCGCCGCCCGCGAGACCTCGCCGGTCCGGCGGCGGCTGTGGTGGCGGCTTCTGCTCGTCGTCGCGGGTGTCGCCCTGCTGGTGCCGGAGTACGCCATCGGCAGCGAACTCGCCCGTACCGCGATGATGGCGGGCGCGTTGCTGGTGCTGATCGGCGTCCCGGCCCTGCTGCCGTGGCTCCTCGACCGCGCGGTGGCGCGGATCCGGGGCGGGCCGCCCGCGTTCCAGCTCGCGATCCGGCGGCTGCAGACCGACAGCGGGACCCCTTCCCGCGTCGTCGCCGGTCTCTGCGTCGTCGTGGCCGGGGCGATCGCCCTGCAGTCCCTGCTGGCCGGACAGGCGGCCTTCTACGTCTCGCTTCCCGCGCCATGGCACGCGTCGCAAGGCGACAGGGTTTACGTCACCGCTTACGGATCCCCCGCGGAGAAGGCGATGACCGCGGTACGGGAGGTCCCCGGCGCGCGGGACGTCCGGTCACTCCGGACGCTGCTCGTCACGGATTCCGGGGTCATCGCGGGCGTCGCCGACTGCGCCACCATCAAGACCATGACGGAGACGACGGCGTGCACCGACGGCGATGTCTTCACCTTCCCCGACGAGCGGGGCGTCAAATTCCACAGTGGACAGACGGTGACCTTGGCCGACGACGCGAAACGGGAGCACCGCTGGACGCTTCCGGCCGATCCGCGGCCGGTGGCGTACAAACCGGGTGAGACGGCCTTCTATTCGGGCGCCCAGCTCCTGGTGACCCCCGCCGCGGTGGCGGGTGTCGATCTGACCGAGGCCGGAGCCGCCGGGACCCTGCGGCCGTCGTCCGCGGATCCGGACTTCGTCGAACGGGTCCGCAACGCCGTCGCCCCGTTCGCCTGGCGCGCGCAGGTGACCACCGTCGACGGGAAGAAGCTGACGGACGAGGCCCGGATGTTCACCGACGTCCGCGATGGCCTGTTCGCCGGGGCGCTGCTGATCCTTCTGCTCGCCGGGGTGAGCCTCCTGGTGCTCGCCCAGGAACAGGTGCGGGAGCGGCGCCGCGCCATCGGGGCACTGGCCGCGACCGGCGTGCCCGTCCGCGTCGTGATGCGATCCTTGTTGTGGCAGAACGGGATCCCGCTGCTGCTCGGGATCGTGGTCGCGATCGTGACCGGGGTCGGCATCGCCGCGCTGGCGACCAGGCTGCTCACGAATCCGCTGGTCGTGGACTGGGCTGGGGTGGGGGCGCTCGCCGGGGCGGCGGTCGCGGTGGTCCTCGTGGTGACCGCGTCGGCGTTCCCGGCGGTGCGCTCGGCCGCGCGACTGGAAAGCCTGCGGACCGAATAGGCCGGTCCGTGAATGCCTCCTTCCCTACTCTGAGGGTAGGGACCTCTTGTCATGGCGCAGGCCGCCTATGAAGGAATTGGGACGTTGAGTGTCCCAATTCCTTCATGAACGCCGGGCTCGCACCGGTTGCGAACCTTGCTCAACAGAGGATCAGGGACATGCCCCGGAGCCCGGCACACCCCCGAGTGTGGAGGATTTGGGACGTTCAACGTCCCAAATTCTCCACACTCGAACCTCGCGGGCACCAGTGATGTCACATCCGGACCATCAAGAGCAGCGCCGACCAGCAGCTCTGCGACTTTGCCGGGACCCTGACTCTGAGGGTAGGGAAGGAGGCCTTCACGGCCTTACAACACGGCGCTCACATCGCGTGCCGCGGCGCGGAGGCCGTCGTGCGCCGCTCGCGTCGACCGCGGGTCGAGTGCGTTGGCGGCGAGGCGGAAGAGGACGGCCCGCAGGAGAAGCTGGGGCCATTGCGGGAGATGCGCCCAGCGTTCGAGGAGTTCGATGGTGGCGCCGCCCCAGGCGAGCGCGTCGACCGCGACGACCGCGGCACCCCATTCACCGGGCCTGTAGTACGGAACGAAGTCGACGATCCCGGGGGCCTCGTCGCCGTCGAACAGCACACCGGCGAGCAGTTCGCCGTGGACGACCTGATCCGGCAGTTTGACCGGTCTTCGGGAGCCGGCGAGCACCTCGAACCAGCGGCCGCCCTTGTTCTCGTCGAGGGACATGTCCGCTTCGCCCCAGGCGAGTTTGTCGGCCAAGGCCTCGATATCGGTGCGGCGCCCCAGGAAATCCGGCCGCGGCAGCCCTGCCGTCGCCCGGTGCAGTTTGACCGCCGCGTGCACGACCTCGTCGTACCGGTGCTCGGCGGTACCGGACACGAACCGGTTCGCCGACCAGCCGCCGACCACCCACCGGCCATCACTGGACCGGACCGGCTTCGCGACCCGCAGGCCCGGCTCGTCGACGGCTTCCAGCGCGCGGGCCGTCCACAGCGTCCGCGACTTGTCCACGACCGGCTTCAGGACGAGGTCGCCGTAGCGCCAGGCAGTGGTGCCGGGCAGCGGTTCCGCCTCACCGATACGTCCGCCGAACGCCGTACAGACGTGATCCGGAGGGCTTTCGAGGGTCGCACGCACGGCACGGGACGTTACCCCGTCTTCCGCGCCACGAACGAGAAGACGCGCTGATCACCTGAGTAGCGATACTCAAGACAACATCACTCTGACCTGCCATTCTTCGGCCATGGTCCCCCGAACGGCCCAAGGCCGGTTCACCGATGGGCAGGTCATCGCCCTCCAGCTCGTGTCGCTGTGGCTCGTGGGCACGCTCGGCGCCATCACCGTCGGCTGGCTCGTCGTGCTCGCCGCGTTCCTGCACGTTCCCTGGCTGGCGTTGCCCGTCCCGATTCTGTCGGTCGGGACGGCGTACCTGGCCGGTTACACCGCACGGACCGTCTCTCCCCTGACGGTGCGCCCATGGCCGAGGCTGGGGTGGGCGTTCGTCGTCGGGATCTCCGGCGTCCTCGGCGCGATCTTCGTGGTGGAGGTGGCGGAAGCCTTCGATCCCGTCGAGTGGGTGGCGATCCCGTTCCTCGGGCTGCCGGTGGCGCTCGCCGCGGGCCTGTTCGTGAGTGACTGGCGGGTGCGGGCCGTCGCCGGAGTCCTCGGCGTGGCACTGGTGGCCGGCGGCATCGCCGGTCCCGCCGCGCTGCCCGAAGACACCCCCGCCCGGCGGCTGGCCTCGGCAGGCGTCCCGCACGAACGCACGCTCGCGGCCGACCTCGGCTCACAACGTCTGCCGGTCAAGGCGACCGAAGACTCCGGCTCGCTGATCGTCGAATACGCCCCGCAACTGTGGGTCTCGCCCGTATGGACCTTCGTGACCGACGCCGTCGAAAGCTGCGAGACGTCGGTGAAGACCGACTGGCGGCTCGACAACGCGACGTGCACTCAGGTCGGCGAAGGCGAGTTTCTGCGTAAGAACACCGAGAGGATCGAGTTCATCCAGCGACGCGGAGCGGTCTCGCTGCACGTCGCGGGCAACCACAACTGGAAACCCGACGAACTCCGGGAGCTGGCCGCCAAGACGCATCCGCTGACCGACGCCGAGATCATCGCCGCCCTGCCCAAGGCGAAGAGCGGGCACCGCACGGACGTACCCGCGGAGTACGCGAGGTTCGTGCGATCGATCTTCGGCGGCGGGTCGATCGGCTTCGGCCGCTGACCCGCGGGGAGAGCAAGGGACCTTTGCTCTCGCTTGCTCAGGCAGGCCAAGCAGGCGAGAGCAAAGGTCCCTTGCTCCCTTTCCGCAGGTCAGCGGGGCCGGATGTTCAGTAGGTCGGCAGGCTCTGGTCGATCTGCCGCGCCCAGGCCAGCACGCCGCCACCGAGGTGGGTCGCGTCCTTGAACCCGGCCTTGTGCAGCGCCGCCAGCGCCTCCGCCGAACGCGCGCCCGACTTGCAGTGCAGCACGATCGGCTTGTCCTGCGGCAGTTCCGACAGCGCCTCGCCCGAGAGGATCTTGTCCTTCGGGATGAGCGTCGCACCCTTGATGTTCACGATCTCGTACTCGTGCGGCTCGCGGACGTCGATGAGGGCGAAGTTGTCGCCGTTGTCGAACTTGGCCTTGAGTTCCGCCGGAGTGATCGTGTGCCCCGAAGCGGCCGAAGCGGCTTCGTCCGACACAACGCCACAGAACGCTTCGTAGTCGATGAGCCCGGTGATCTTCGGGGTCTCCGGATCCTTGCGGATCTTGACCTCGCGGTACTTCATCTCCAGCGCGTCGTAGCTGACGAGCCTGCCCAGCAGCGGCTCACCGATACCGGTGATCAGCTTGATCGCCTCGTTGACCATGATCGAGCCGATCGACGCGCACAGCACGCCCAGCACGCCGCCCTCGGCGCACGACGGGACCATGCCGGGCGGCGGCGGCTCGGGGTAGAGGTCGCGGTAGTTGAGGCCCTTGCCGTTCGGCGCGTCCTCCCAGAAGACGCTCGCCTGGCCCTCGAACCGGTAGATCGAGCCCCACACGTAGGGCTTGCCGGTGAGCACGGCGGCGTCGTTGACCAGGTACCGGGTCGCGAAGTTGTCGGTGCCGTCGAGGATCAGGTCGTACTGCTCGAACAGTTCGAGCGCGTTCGACGACTCCAGCCGGTCGGTGTGCAGGTGCACCTTGACGAACGGGTTGATCTCGGCGATCGACTCCTGCGCCGACGCGGCCTTGAGCTTGCCGATGTCGGACTGGCCGTGAATGACCTGACGGTGCAGATTCGATTCGTCGACCTCGTCGAAGTCGACGATGCCGAGCGTGCCGACCCCGGCCGCGGCCAGGTACAGCAGCGCCGGGCTGCCGAGGCCACCGGCGCCGATGACCAGCACCTTGGCGTTCTTCAACCGCTTCTGCCCGGTCACCCCGACGTCCGGGATGATCAGGTGACGGCTGTACCGGGCCACCTCTTCCTTGGTGAGCTCGGCGGCCGGCTCGACGAGCGGCGGCAGCGTGCCTGACATCGGGTCCTCCATCTCGCGTGGATCGCGGGTCGCATCCCAGTATCTACAACAGAGGAAGGCGGAAACGACTTCCCGTGTTTCAGATCCTGGGAAATCCCAGCAGCTGGGAGGACTTGGCTAAGGGGTCTGATTCGGCCAGGAGCCGGGCTTGCAGACCTTGCCGTCCGCGGGCACCCTCCCGCGGTCACCGCCGGGAAGATTGTTCAGCTGCGCCACGAAGTCGTTGGATACGCCGAACGTCTGCTGCATCATCACCGGCGCGATCCCGCCGTTGACCTGGCAGCCCACGTGCTTTCCGCCCAGGGCATGCCCGACCTCGTGATTGATGGCGTACTGGCGATACCCGGTCATGTCGCTTTCGAAGGCGAGCGCCCCCCGCACCCAGCGGGCGAGGTTGATCACCACGCGCTTGTCGAAGCTGGAGCGGTAGCAGGACGTCTCGTAGGTGATCTGGAACATGCAGACGTCCGCGCGATGCGTCGTGTTCGGTGTGGTGAGACTCACCCGGAAGCTGGGGTTCGGGAAACTGGCGTCGACGCGCTGGAGCGCCTTCTTGCCGTCCCACGTCCAGCTCTTGGGGTTGGACAGGGTGCCCTCCACCATCGTGGCGAAGCTGTCGTCACCGGCGTAGCTGACCGGATCGATGCCGTCCTCGACTTCGATCGTGTAGGTGAACAGCTGACCCGTTCCCACCTTCGGCCCGGAACCCGGCACCACGTGATAGGTGCCCTTGCCGGACTCGGTGAAGTCGCCGCCCTTGGGCAGGTCCGCGGTCGGGATCTTGAGATCGACCGGTTTGGCCGGGTTCTCCGGGAGGACGTCGCCACCCCCGTCGACCCCCGCCCCCGGCTCGCCACCGTTGCCGGCGGAACCGTCGGAGCCGTCCGCCGAGGCCAGGCTCGTCCCGTCGGAGGCGATCGGCTCGGGCGGGCCGGTGGCGGTGTTGAACACGACCAGCGCGGTGATCACCACGAGGATCGGCAGCGCGTACACGCGCCAGCCGTAGGTCTTGGCGAAGCGGCCGATGCCACTCCCACCCTGGCGCTTGGCGCTCTGGGGACGGGCGGCACCGGACTCGTGCGGCTTCCAGGACGCGCTGAGCGGCTGGGCGCTGGTCCGGCGGGCGCCGGGGCGGTAGCGGTCTTCGTCCAGCCGCTGCGACGGCGGCGGCGAGGGCCGGTACTGGCCGGTGCGCGGAACGTCGGGATCCCGGGGCTGCGGGCGCGCCGAACGACGGGCGGATGCGGAGTACTGAGACCGCCGACCTTCGCCCTGCGCGCCTTGCTTCACCCGGTCCACGGGCACCAGGGTGCCATAACCGAACTGTGATGTTGTGAGCGACCGGCGCAGCGCGCGACGTGTCCCGCTCACCCGAATGGGTTACCAGGTGCCCGATTCGACCGATTCCCACATCCCCAAAACGGCCTTCGCTACGACATTCGGGCGTTCCATCTGCGCCACATGGCCGGTTCGGGGGAGAACGAGCAACCGGGCGTGCGGGATCAGGCGAGCGGTGCGTTCCGCGCGCCGGACGGATATCACTCGGTCGTGCTGCCCCCAGACGACCAGTGTCGGCGTGGCGACCGTCGGCGCGACGGCCCACAGCGACGCCGGACCGCGCGCGGACCACGTCCGGAAGATGCCGAAGGTACTGCGGGCCAGCGCGGGCGCGGCCCAGGCGAATCCGGCACGGGCGCTGTGCTCCTCCTCCAGTTCGTTCAGCCTGCTCTCGGCGAACCGGGCCGGGTCGGCGAAACACAGGTTGATGACCTGCATGGCGCGTTCGCGGGGACCGAGCGCGGCCAGCTGACGGCGGACCCGCGGGCCGATCAGCGGCAGGTACGCGAAAGCCATCCGCGGATCGGACAGCCGCTTCATGCTGGGGCGGAGGTCCGGCATCGCGGGCGAGATCAGCGTCAGCGTCTTCACCAGTTCCGGACGGCGGGCCGCGACGAGCAACGCGACCGCGCCGCCCATCGAGTTGCCGAACAGGTGCACCGGCCCGGCGTCGAGGCTCTCGATGTGGCTCGCGACGATCTCGGCGTGCGCGTCGAGACTGAAGGTGAATTTGTCCGGCGGCTCCGAGTAGCCGAAACCGGGCAAATCGATCGAGGTGCCCGCCGCCTCAGGCGCCAGGAGCGCCGCCAAGTCGGTCCAGTTCGTGGACGAGCCGCCGAGGCCGTGGACGTAGACCGCCGTTTCGGGACCGCCGGGGGTCCGGCGGATGTGCAATTTCACCCCGCCGACACCTATTGTTTCCCCGGGCCACGGCGACGGTGCCGGGTCCAGCGACGGCAGTGACCTGCGCGACAACGGCACGTGGGTCAACGGCGGGCGGTCACCGGCGGCACGGGAAACTGAAGAAGACACAGCATCAAGGATGCCCGACCCTTGGCGGTCCGGCCGTACCGGCGAGTAATCTCGAGTTCACTTCACGCGGCGGTGACCCCGCCCCGCGGAGCCCCGCTCGACTGCGCTGATGCGTTCTCGGCGGAGACGAGTGCCTCGAACTGGAGGAACGATGACAGAAATGGCGCGACTGCAGGCGCGAGGCGTCCGCCTGCCCAGGACGGAACGCCGCGCCCAGCTGCTGGCCGCCGCGCAGCGGGTGTTCGCCGCGAACGGATACCACGCCGCCGCGATGGACGAGATCGCCGAAGAGGCCGGGGTCAGCAAGCCGGTTCTCTATCAGCACTTCCCCGGCAAGCTCGACCTCTACATCGCGCTGCTGGAGAGTCACGTCGACGAACTGGTGCGGCGGGTCAAGGAAGCACTCGACTCCACGACGGACAACAAGCAGCGCGTCCCGGCGACCGTCGGTGCCTTCTTCGACTTCGTCAACGGTGACGCCGGCGCGTTCCGGATGGTCTTCGAATCCGACCTGCGTGGCGAGCCCGCCGTGCAGGAGGCGGTGGACCGGGCGACGTCGGCCAGCGTCGACGCGATCACCGAGACCATCACCGCGGACGCGGGCCTCGACGAGGACAAGGCGCGGCTGCTCGCCGTCGGCCTCGTGGGTCTCTCGCAGGTCAGCGCGCGATTCTGGCTGGCGCACCACAAGTCGATGAGCCGCGAAGAGGCCGTCGCCCTCACCGCCAACCTCGCGTGGCGGGGCATCGGCGGCGGTTTCCCACTCCAGCACTGAACCCGCGTTTCGTCCTCTGGATGCGGTCCTTGCGCACGCAACTACCGCATCCAGAGGACGAAACGCATGGGTTACCGGGTCACTGGGGCAGCAGCTTCTTGATGCGGTCGGCCGCGGCCTGGGCGTCGGCGACGACCTTCGCGGTGTCGAGACCGACGACGCGGCCTTCGCGCTTGAGAGCGCGACCGTCGACGAACACCCACGAGACGTTCACCGGCTGGGTGTTGAAGACCAGCTGGTTCACCCAGTCCACCTTCGGCGCGAAGTTGACCGCCTGGGCGTCGACCACCTGCAGGTCCGCCCGCTTGCCCGGCGTCAGCGACCCGATCTCCTTGTCCATCCCGAGCGCCTCCGCGCCGCCGAGGGTCGCCATGCGCAGGACGTCCGACGTGGTCGGATAGACCGCCGGATCCGCCGTGGTCGCCCGCTGGAGACCGACGGCCGCACGCATCACGTTGAACATGTCGCTCGTGTCGTTGGTGCCGCCGTCGAGGCCGAGCCCGACCTTCATGTTCCGCTTCTTCATCTCCGGCAGCCGGATCACGCCCGACGCGAGCCGCATGTTCGACAGCGGGTTGTGCGCCACGCTGACCCCGGCGGCCGCGAGTTCGTCGAGGTCGGCGTCGGTGGTCTGGATGACGTGGTTCGTCATCAGCCCCGGATGCAGCGCGTTCGCCCGGCGGAGCGCGTCCATCTGACCCGCGGTCAGGTCGGCCTTCGACTCGAGCAGGTGGACGTTCAGCGGGACGCCGAGTTCGCGCGCGAGTTTCTCCGACGCCTCGACACTCGGGAAGTTCCCGGTGGACGGATGCGTGCCGATCTGCAGGCGGGCCAACGGGTTCGGGTCGATGACCTCGCGCTTCACGCGGCGGATCTCGTTCTGCAGCGCGGGATCGGTGGTGCCGTTGTAGGAGTAGAGGAATCGCAGTTTCGACTCGCCGAGCGCGCGAAGGCCGCCCTTGGCGAAATCGGTGTTGAACGCGTGCGACCACTCGGTGACCGTGGTGATCCCGGTCGAGACGACGTCGGCGGCGGCGAGCTTGGTACCCGCGTACGCGTCCGCGTCGGTCACCGGCGCGCGGTACAGCGGGATGACGCATTTGCCGAGCCAGCCGATGAGTTCCTTGTCGGCCGCGCAACCGCGGATGAGCGACTGCCACAGGTGGTTGTGCAGGTCGACGAACCCGGGCAGCACGATCTTGCCGCGGCCGTCGACGACCCGGGCGTCGCCGGTTTCGAGGTCCTTGCCGACCTGCTTGATCTTGGAGCCTTCCAGCACGACGTCGGCGTCGGCGAGGGCGCCGAGCGGTCCTTCGCCGAGGCTCGGGTCCATCGTGAGCACCATCGAGGCGTCACGGATGACGACCCGGCCGGTGCCGGTGAAGTCCGCGTTGCCCGCTTCGGTCGGCTTGCCGCCGAGGTCGCTGAGCAGGGCGGCGCCGAGGACCACGGCGAGGGTGAGGGTGAAGACGGACAGGATGGATCTGCGCTGTTTCATCGTTCCAACTCCCCAGTCGAAAGCAGCGTTGCGAGATCACGCTAGCGGACCGGGGACCGGCCTCGTGAGTGGCAATGGTGGTTCTAACCGTCATTACCACTCACGAGAGCAAGGGACCTTTGCTACCGCGTTGAGCAATCCAGCGGCATCGCGATGAGCCGGGTTTCGGCTATGAATCAAGCGACACCGTTGCCGATCCGCCGAGGAGTCACCATGCCGCATATCGCGCTCGACGAGAACCTTCCCGGCATCACCGCCTTGTTCGCCTACCGGCCGGAGACGGCGGCGCCGCTCGGGCAACTCGCCGAGGTTCTGCTTCGCGGCCCGAGCAGCCTCAGCGTGGGCGAACGCGAGCTGATCGCCGCGGTCGTCTCGCGCGGCAACGACTGCACGTTCTGCTCACGCAGCCATGCCGCCATCGCCGCCGAAGCACTCGAAGGCGGCATGCCGGTCGTGGAGGCGGCGTGGAAGGACGTCGACGGCGCCCCCGTGCCTGCCAAGGTGAAGGCGCTCCTGCATGTCGCGCTCGCCGTTCGCGAGAGCGGGAAGTCGGTGGGCGAAGACCTGATCGAGACCGCCCGCGCGGAGGGCGCGACGGATATCGAAATTCACGACACGGTCCTGATCGCGGCCGCGTTCTGCATGTTCAACCGCTACGTCGACGGGCTGGCCACACTCGCCGTCGACGACCAGGACGCCTACCAGGAGATGGGGGTCCATCTCCTGGCGAACGGCTACACGAGCCTCTGACGAGAGCAAGGGACCTTTGCTACCGCTTGCCCCACCGAGAGCGATAGCAAAGGTCCCTTGCTCCCTTTTCAGACCCTCGCGGCGCGGCGGACGAGTGCCGCGATGCGGTCCGAAACCTCCTGGGCCCGTTCCTGCGGAAGCATGTGCCCGGCACCGGGGTAGCGCACGAATTCGGCCTCCGGCAGCGCGTCGGCGATGACCTTGGCGTGCGGCGTCGGGCAGAGCCGGTCCCGCTCCCCCGCCAGCACGATCACCGGCCGCCCGGCCAGCGCGGCCAGGGTGACGCGGCAGTCGTGCCGCGAGATGGCGTCCTGGAACCCGGCGACGCTCGCGGGATGCGCGCACAGGAGCTGCTCCGCGACCGAGTCCACGTCCGCCCGCCGCGGCCGCCGCCCGAAGACGAGCAGCCGCGCGCCGGGGCGCACCACGGACAGCGGCAACGGCAAGGCGTCACGGCGGTTCTTCGCGAGCAGCTTCGCGAGCCGTCGTTCGAACCTCGCCGCGCCGCTGCCCGCGATCCCCGGCAAGCCGAGGGTGATCCGGTCCATCTCACCGGACGACGTGGCGACGAACGCGACACCGGCGACGCGTCCGGCGACGAGTTCGGGGTGCCGCCGGGACAGTTCCATGATCGTCATACCGCCCATGGAATGTCCCGCGAGCACGATCGGGCCGTTGGGGACGCGGTCCGCGAGCAGTTCGGCGAGATCGTCGGCGAGGGTTTGGATCGTCGCCGTCCCCGGTTTCGCCGGCGCCGAACCGCCGTGCCCGCGCAGGTCGTAGCGCAGGATCCGGACCGAATCACCGAGCCGCGAGACCACGCCGTCCCAGGTGCGGTGGTCCTGGGTCCAGCCGTGCACCAGCACCAGCGTGAGTTCGGAATCGGCCGGACCGCTCGTCTCGACGTGGAGAGCGGTGCCGTCACCGGTCACGAACCGATGTTCCCGCGACGGGTCCCAGGAAACGACGCCGCGCTGCTTGACGCTCCTCATCGTTTCCCCGGCAGCAGGAAGGACTTGCGCCAGAAGTACATGCCGGGCTTGCCGACCAGACCGGATTCCTGCAGGAACGGCATGATCTTCTCGCCGGCCCACTGGACGCTTTCGCGCCAGTGCGGGTTGTTCAGGGCGGCTTCGACGCCGTCACGCGGACGGATGCCGACGGCCTTGTAGACGTTCGGGTTGATGAAGGCCCGGGTCACGAAGTACGAAATGAGCGCGATGATGAACTGCTGGTAGAGGATTTCCTTCTTCGACAGCTTCGCCATGCCGCGAGTGACCTCTTCGCGGGCGAAGGTGACGTGCCGGGCTTCCTCGAGCACGTGGATCCGGTTGACCATGCGCACCAGCGGCTGGATGTCCGGGTCGTTCATCTGCTCGCGCTGAAGCCGGTCGAGGACCTCTTCGGCGACCAGGATGGCGCCGTAGCGCGCGGGCCCGTAGCTGATGGTCGGCATCAGTTTCGCGAGGCGCCGCAGCCACGGCACGGGGCCGTACGACGGGCAGCCGATCCGCGCCGCCATCCGCGCGAACATCGTCGAGTGACGGCATTCGTCCGCGATCTCGGTCAGCGCGTACTGCGCGTGCGAGCTGGTCGGGTCTTCGTCGTAGACCTCCTTGAGCAGCATCTGCATCAGGAGGATTTCGAACCACAGCCCCGTCGTGGCGACGCTCGCGACCTCGTGCTTGCCGAGTTCGATGCGCTGTTCCTCGGACAACGAGTCCCACAGCTTCGTGCCGTAGAGCGAGGAACGATGGGCGGGGATGTAGCGCTTCCCCTCCACGAGTGGAGCGTTCCAGTCGATGTCGACGTCGGGGTCGTAGAACTTGTTGGCGGAGGACTTGAGCAGCCGCTCGGCTGTCTTCTCCCGGTCCGTTTCCTTCAGCGCCCGCGTCATTGCCGACACACCCCTATCTGTAACTCGCGGTAACAGTTACCTCTGGTAGCATGACTCGGGTGATCGAACGTGTCAAGCGCAACAGCAAGCAGTCGAGCAAGCACCCCACGGCGGACGAAGCCGACACGGGTGACGCGCGCCGCGACCGCTGGCGCAAGCACCGGATCGCCCGCCGCGCGGAGTTCGTCGAGGCCGCACTGCGGGCGCTCGACGCACACGGCCCCGATCTCGGCATGGAGGACGTCGCCGCCGAAGCGGGCGTTACGAAACCCGTGCTGTACAGGCATTTCGACGACAAGGCCGATCTGTACGTCGCGCTCGGGCAGCGCGGTACGGAGATCCTGTTCCAGCGGCTGATCCCGGCCATCAACGCCGAACTCGCCCCGGTCCCCCGGATCCGGATGGCGCTGGACGCGTTCTTCAGCGTCATCGAGGAGCACCCCAACCTGTACCGCCTGCTCGCACGCGGCGGTCTGCAGGAAAAGGTGGTCGTCAAATCCGACGTCGTCGCCGAGGACAAGGAACTCATCGCCACCGCGCTGACCGCGCTGCTCGGCGACTACATGCGGATGTTCAACATGGACTCCGGCGCCGCCGAACCGTGGGCGCACGGGATCGTCGGCATGGTGCAGAGCACCGGCGAATGGTGGCTGGACCGGCGCTCGATGGGCCGCGACAGCGTCGTCGAGTACCTGACGCAGATCATCTGGGCCGCGATCGACGGCCTCTCCCGGCAGCAGGGCATCGTCATCGACCCGAACCTGCCGCTCGAAGAGAACAAGGTCGTCCAGATGCGCAAGAGCCAGGAGAAACAGGTGGAGGGTCAATGAGCGAGCACGACGAAGACGGCTACTCCGGCGAAGCGGTCCTCGTGATCGGCGGAACCGAGTTCGCGGCCACGGTCGAGCTGCGGGGCTATTTCCAGCCCATCGACGGCTTCTACCGCTGGTACGGCCGCGTGGCCACCAACGAGCAGGTGTCCGCGGCCGTCGGCGGCAAGAAGACCGCCGTCGAGATCCGCGCCGGCGAGTACAGCGCGAAGGGCGAACTCTCCGACCCGGACCCGTGGGACCGCTACCGCATCATGGGCACCAGCACGCCGCCGTTCCACGTGCCCACCAGCCTCGAAGAGCTGAACGAACTCAACGCCTGACCTCTGAAGTAGCTGAAGGGCGCTTTCCCCGCATCGCATGCGGGGAAAGCGCCCTTCGCCGCGTGAGATGAGGGGAAAGGGCCCTTCAGCACGCACGCCCAACGCCAGCAGTACACGGCCCCCGCTCCCTCGGAACCAGGATGCAAGGGGCTCAACGCCTGACCCTCGAAACGGAGCAAGGGACCTTTGCTATCGCCTCAGCGGCGATAGCAAAGGTCCCTTGCTCTCTTTTCGCAGGTCAGCCGCGTCGCTGAGCGGGTATCCGTGCCACCGCGCCCAGGTACTTCGGCCAGTTCGACAGCTTGTTCATCGCCCATTCCAGCGGTCCGCGCCCGATGAACTTCCGCCACAGCACCGCGGCGGTCAGCGCGACCACCGAGAACTCGACGAAGTGCAGCACGCTGAAGATCGTGTCGCCGTCGCTCGCGTCCCACAGCAGCGCGATCGCCACGAAATGCAGCACGTACGCGCTCAGCACCCGCCCGCCCAGATCCGAAAGCGGCCGCAGCACGCGCTCGAACCTCGGCATCAGCAGCTGGCAACCGCCGATCACCGCCGCCGCGATCCCGATCGAGATCAGCAGGTCGAACGGCGTGTACGAGGTCCCTGTCGGCAGGAGTTCCCAGGCCCAGCTGGTGGTCGGCGGCGTGCCGTGGATCCAGGTCTGGTGGAGCCGGAAGAACTCCGGCGGCGTCATGCCCATCTGCGCCGCGGCCGGCTCCAGCGAGCGGTAGACGGCCTGCATCCCACCGAGCGGCCCGGTCGCGATCCAGGAGACGAGGTATCCGCCGACGGCCAGCGCCGACCCGCCGAAGAACAGACGGCGGCAGACGCTGCGCGAGGTCAGGTCCATCCGCCCGATCGACATCCCCGCGAACACGTACGCCATCAGCGTCAGCGCGGGGAACGTGCCGGTCAGGACCAGTACGGTCGCGGCCTTCAACAGCCCTGTCGACGAGAGGTCGTCCGCGGTCAGATCCGGCGCGAAGAAGAGCAGGTCACGAGGCAGTAGCCGCGCCCTGACCAGATGCGAGAGCAGCGGGGCGGCCACGGCGACGGCGACAGCCGCGATCGCCAGCGCCTTCGCGCTCGCGCGCAGCCACGGGATGGCGAAGAGGAAACAGGCGCCGTAGTAGGCCAGGATCACCATGTAGCCGGTTTCGAGGCTGGTCAGCCACAGCCCCAGCGCCACCAGCAGCGGCGCGCGCGTCGCCAGTTTCAGCGCGACGCGGGTGCGGGCCCGGCCCTGCTTCGGCCGCCGCCCGCCGGACATCAACGCGATCGACACCCCGGCGAGCACCGCGAACAGCGCCGCCGAATGGCCTTCGAAAGGTTTGAACAGCACCCCGACGCCGCCTTTGACGGGATCGGGGCCGACATGCACCGCGTACATGCCGAGTACGGCCAGGCCGCGGGCGACGTCGATACCGGTCAGCCGCCCCGCGGCCCGCTTGCCTTGTTCGGGAACAGTGCGCGCGCTGTCGACCAGCGCGCGGTCCATCACAGTGACGCCGTCCACCTCATCTCTCGGCTAGCCCCCTGCCGTCCCCGCATCAGCGTGACGATCAAATCTGAGAGCGAGCTGAGACGCGGTGGTGACGCCGCTGTGACATGCGACTAGTACCCGATCGGGTCAGCCACCGACGGCGAAGCCGACCTTGCGGACATCCGACGGCGCGATCTCGACGTAGGCGATCCGGTCGGTGGGCACGATGTACTTGCGGCCCTTTTCGTCGTCGAGGCGGAAGATCCCGTCGCCGGCCCTCAAGGCGTTCGCGACCAGTTCCTCGACCTCGTCGGGCGACTGGCTGCTGGACACCACGAGCTCCCGCGGCGTGTCCTTGATGCCGATCTTGACCTCCACGTGGGACCTCCGCTGAGAAAGTTCGAAATTACCTGTCCGCCAAAGGCTAGCCGAAGGAACCTCAGCCGAGCCCGAGCACCTGCATGCGCTTGGTGTGCCCCTGCTGCAACCGGCGGAACAGCGCGGCGATTCCCGAAAGGTCACCCGACCCTTCCACGATCAGTTCGGCGAGCCCGTCCCGCTCGGCGACGACGTACTGGGCCTGCGTCAACGCCTCGCCCAGCAGGCGGCGGCCCCACAGCGCGAGCTTGTCCTTCGCCTTGCGGTCGGCCTCGATCCCGGCCGCGACTTCGCGCTCGGCGAACGCCGAATGCCCGGTGTCGGCGAGCACGGTGAGCACCAGATCCTTGGTCTCGGGGTCGAGCCAGCTGGCCATCTCGCGGTAGAGGTCCGCCGCGAGTCCGTCGCCGACGTAGGCCTTCACGAGGGACTCGAGCCAGGACCGCGGCTTGGTGGAGGCGTGCCAGGCGTCGATGTGCCCGACGAACGGCCGCATCGCGTCCTCGATCGCGACGCCGTGCGCGGCGAGATGCTTGGTGAGCAGGTCGTAGTGCCCGATCTCGGCGGCGGCCATGGAAGCCAGCGCGGCCCGGCCGGACAGCGTCGGCGCGGTGCGCGCGTCCTCGGCCATGCGATCGAATGCGGACAATTCCCCATAGGCGAGTACGCCGAGCAAATCGACTACGCCCTCACTGATCTGCTTTGCCTCCGTCACGGCGGAAAGGGTATCGCCGAACACACCCGCGGGGTGACGAAGAGACCGATCCCACCTTCGTCGGCGCGGCGGGGGCTATCGAAAAACCGCAGATCAGGTAGACTGGCCGACGGAAACGACGGATCTTCCGTCCGGACCGGGACGCCGCTGCGGCTGAAGGACAGCCGATGTGGCCCTGGTCAGCACAAGAATGATGTGCGTGCACGCCATCCTGCGGCATTCCCACGAAGGGCCGCTTCAGCGCCAGTAGCGCGGAGCCGAGCGAATTTTCGTGGTCGAGTGTCGATCCGGTGACCAGGGCAGTGCGCGCTGGTCACGAGAGAGGCGAGCACCCTGACCACGAACGAAACCACAACCGAAGAGAACACCGTCACCGGCGTCCCGGAGGCCGTCGCGCTGGAGCACAGCGAGTCAGGCCCGGCGGCGCTCGACGTGTCGCACCCGCTGCAGGCGGGCGCTCCGGTGGAACCCGAGGCCCCCTCCTTCGCCTCCTTCGGCGTCAAGCCGGAGATCGTGAAGGCGCTGAGCGAGGCCGGGATCGAACGCACCTTCGCCATCCAGGCCCTGACCCTGCCGCTGGCCATGGCGGGCGACGACCTCATCGGTCAGGCCCGCACCGGCATGGGCAAGACGCTGGGCTTCGGCGTCCCGCTGCTGCACCGCGTCGAGGTCCCCGGCGACGGCACCCCGCAGGTGCTGGTCGTCGTGCCGACCCGTGAGCTGTGCATCCAGGTCGCGAACGACCTCAAGGGCGCGGGCAAGCACCTCGGCATCCGCACGCTGGCCATCTACGGCGGCCGCCCGTACGAGCCGCAGATCGCCGCCCTCCGCAACGGCGTCGACGTCGTCATCGGCACCCCCGGCCGCCTGCTGGACCTGGCCGAGCAGAAGCACCTGGTGCTGGGCAAGGTCCGCGGCCTGGTGCTGGACGAGGCCGACGAGATGCTCGACCTGGGCTTCCTGCCCGACATCGAGCGCATCCTGCGGATGGTCCCGGACAAGCGGCAGACGATGCTGTTCTCGGCGACCATGCCGGGCCCGATCATCACGCTGGCCCGCACGTTCCTGACCCAGCCGACGCATATCCGCGCCGAGGAGAACGACGCCGGCGCCATCCACGAGCGCACCACCCAGTTCGTCTACCGGGCGCACTCGATGGACAAGCCGGAGCTGATCGCCCGCGCGCTGCAGGCCGAGGGCCGCGGCCTGACGATGATCTTCACCCGGACCAAGCGCACCGCGCAGAAGGTGGCCGACGAACTCGTCGAGCGCGGTTTCGCGGCCGCCGCCGTCCACGGTGACCTGGGCCAGGGCGCCCGCGAGCAGGCGCTGCGCGCGTTCCGCTCCGGCAAGGTCGACGTGCTGGTCGCCACCGATGTCGCCGCCCGCGGTATCGACATCGACGACGTCACGCACGTGATCAACTACCAGACGCCCGAGGACGAGAAGACCTACGTCCACCGGATCGGCCGCACCGGCCGCGCCGGGCGCACCGGTGTCGCGATCACCCTCGTCGACTGGGACGAGGAACCGCGCTGGAAGCTGATCTCCGACACCCTCGGCCTCGACATGCCCGAGCCCGCCGAGACGTATTCCTCGTCCAAGCACCTGTTCAGCGACCTCGGGATCCCCGAGGGCACCACCGGCCGTCTCCCGCTGTCGAAGCGGACCCGCGCCGGCCTTTCGGCCGAGGTCGAAGAAGACCTGGGCGGCAAGCGCCGTGGTCCCCGCGGGGCCAAGGGCCGCACCACCGACGAGGAAGAGGCGCCCCGCAAGCGCAACCGCGCGCCGCGCAAGCGGACCCGTGGCGGCGCCAACGCGGCTGCCGAGATCGAGGCGGCGGACGCCGCGGCCGCGGCGAAGGGCACCGACAGCGAGGGCGCTGAGGGCGCTGAGGGTTCTTCGGAGGCCCGCACTCGCACGCGCCGCCGCAGTCGTGGCGCCGCGAAGCCGAGCCCGGAGGTCAGCGGCCCGGCGGTCGAGAAGGAGGCAGGCGACAGCGCCGAGCGTCCGGCTCGCCGACGCCGCCGTCGCCGTCCCTCGGCGACTTCTGATACACCTGCGTCGGCAGACTGAGCATCTTCAGGACCGCGGACGTGGGGAGCTAGGGGCACGTGAGCGAACGCTGGGACGCCGCGCCGGACAACGAACCGGCGCGGCCCGAGCCCGTCGATCCCGAACAGCCGTCGGACGGCGGCGAGCCGGAACCCACGGCCGCGATCGGCACCGAGGACGTCCTGGACGCCGAACCCGCCCAGCCGGTGGCCGCCGAGCCGCCGCTGGGCGGGAAACGCGCCCGGCGGTCACCGTGGAACCGCACGCGGGATCGCGTGCTCGTCGCGGTGATCGTCGTGGTCGTCGCCGTCACCGGGGTAGTCATCGGAGTGAACAGCGACAACGCGGCGACGGTCGCGCAGGTCGCCGCCACGCTGCCACCCGACCTCCCCCTGGCACCGGCGGCCGTACCCGGCTCCCTCACCGAGCTGTGGCAGGCGCCGAGTTCGGCGACACCCGTCCCGATCGGTGAGGCCAACAGCGTCGTCACCGCCGACAAGGGCGAAGTACTCGGCCGGGATCCGCTCACCGGCACCGTCCGCTGGCGCTATTCCCGCGATCTCGAGCTGTGCACCGTCGCGCTCGCCGGGATCAAGGTGGACGCGGTGTACCGCAAGGACACCGGCTGCAGCGAGGTCACCCAGCTCGACACCGGCACCGGGCGCCGCACCGCGCAGCGCAACGGCGACGCCGAACTCGGCACCCAGCTGGTCGTCGACGGCTCGCACGTCACCACGACCGGCAAGAAACTGCTCAACACCTGGCGCGACGACCTGGTCAAGAGCATGGAGTACGGCGAGGTCCCGGCCGTCGTCCAGCCGAACAAGCAACCCCGGACGGGCTGCACGTACGGCACGGTGGCCGCCGCGTCGGGCAAGATCGGCGTGATCGAACGCTGCCCCGGCGATCCGGCCGACCGCTTCACCGTCTACCGCGCGAGCAACGACGAGGCCGACGAACCGAAGGTCGACTACAGCACCGTGCTCGCCGGGAAGAACGCGAAACTCGTCGCGATGTCCGGTGATCTCGCGCTGCTCGTGCTCCCGGAACAGAAACTGCTGGTCATCTACGGCGGCGACGGTATGCAGAAGTCGGCGTACCCGCTGGACGTGCCCGCCGCGGACCTCGCGAAGGACCCCGCGGGCGGGATCATGACGACCTCGTGGACCGCGCAGGGTGTCTACTGGTTCACCGGCTCGAAGACCATGGCTTTCTCACGGGACGACCTGACGCCGCGCTGGACGCTGAGCAACTCCGTCGGCCCCGGGGTGACCTTCGGGGACCAGCTGGTCGTGCCGATCCAGGGCGGCCTCGCCGTCCTCGACGAGCTGACCGGCACCACGATCCGCACCGTCGGCGTCGACCGGCACGGCTACACCGGCCCGGTGCGGCTCTCGTCGGTCGGGCCCGTGCTGCTGGAGCAGCGCGGCCCCACGCTGGCCGCCCTCAAGTGACCGCCGGGCGATAGCAAAGGTCCCTTGCTCCCCCGGCGCTCGTCAGCGCGTCGCCGAGGTCTTGGCACGGGATCGGCCGAGTTCCTTCCAGCACCATTGGCCGCCCTCGCCGGAGAGCGTGCCGGCGGCGGTGCGGGAGCGCCCTTCGACGCTCAGCTTGACGACCACCGAGTACTCGGTTTCGGAGATCTTCGTCAGCTCGCCGAGCGTCGCGCTCGCCACTTCGTCGACGTGTTCGATGGCCTGGTCGATGTCCTCGTCCGCGTTCACGCACTTGAGCGCCCTCAACGCGGGCTTGTCGTGGGCGTTGATGCCCGCGACGACGGCCTGCGCGGTCACTTCGGGGCTTGCCGTTTTGTCGGCCTTGTCGTCGCCGAGGAAGAACCCGGGAGCGACGAACCCGGTGATGGCCAGCGTGACCACCACCACGGCAGCGGCGGCGATGGCCACGAGCACGCCGGTCTTGTTGTTCTTCGGTGGCGCGGGCGGCCCGCCGAAGCCCTGGGGGTACTGCTGGTTCTGCCCGTACTGCTGCTGGCCGTAGCCGGGGTACTGCTGCGGCTGCGGGTACGCGCCGCTCTGGTCGTAAGTGCCCTGCTGGTACTGCTGCGGCGGGAGCTGCTGCCCCGCGTACTGCTGCCCGCCTTGGCCTTGGTCGGGCTGTCCTGGCTGGGGTGGGTAGGTCATCAACGGTGCCCTTCGTCCTCGCTGCTGGGCAGCGTGGTCTTCCACGACGTGCCCGGTACCGCCCAGTTTCCAGCGACAGAAGGGGTTTTTGGTCAGCGTGGCATTTTCCTGCCGCGGTCAGCTCCACCAGAACAGGCTCAGCGCGGCCGTCACGCTCACCACGACACCGAGACCCGCGAAGCCCGCGACGCGGCCGGTCCGCGCATCAGCGATCCGCTGCGCCGGCACGGCGAGCACCGCGGCGACCGGATGCCCGATCAGCATCAGGGGACCCGGCCCCGGTGCGGCGGTGAAGAGACAGATCCCGGCGATCACCAGGACGCAGGTCGCGAGCACGACCATCCCGGCCGCGAGCGAACCGGTCAGCCCGCGCCAGAACCGTCGGCGTTCAGGCACGGCGGGATCGCCCGGGCCCACGGGCAGTGGTGTGGTCGCGAGCTGTTCGGTGTCCGGTGACGACACGTCCTCGCCTGTCCAATCGTCGAGATCTCAGGAATCCAGCGGAGCCAGCAGCTCCCACGGCTGAGCCTGGGGCCCGGCCTCCTGGCCCGCCGCGCAGCTGGGCCGGAAATCGCACCACGAGCAGCGGCGGCCGGGGCGCGCCGGGAACAACACGTCCTCGTCGCCGCCCGCGTTCAGGGTATCCGTTGCCAGCCGCAGGTCCCCGGCGGTCTCGTCGGCGCGTTGGAGATGACGCCTGAGGCTCTCCTCGGTGTGCTCCGCGGCCGCGATGGTGCCGCTGGGCACGTGGTGCAACTCGACCTGGTAGCACGGCGTGCGCAGCGTCCTGGCGGCCGCGACCGCGTACAGCGCCAATGCCTGCGAGGAGCGCGCCTCGTAGTCGTCCGGCGCACGACGGCCGGTCTTGTAATCGATGATCACCAGTTCCCGGCCGCGCTGGTCGATGCGGTCGGCGCGGCCCTCGATGATGAGGCTGGGCCCGCTGCCCGGTTCGAGCGTGACGGGCGCCGAAACCCAGCGCTCCAGGCCGACCGGATCGACGCTGACGTCGTTGTGCTCGACGTAGTCCGCGACCCAGGCCTTGGCGCGGGCACGGTAGCGGGCGGCCTGGTCGGTGTCCTCGAACCCGGCGTCCTTCCAGTGCTCGGCGACGAGCGCCATCGCCCGCTGCGGCACCCGCTTGATCACCGGCAGGTCGAACAACGCCCGCAGCGCGTTGTGCACCACCGCGCCGAGCGTGCTGTGCGCCCATGCCCCGGTGCGGGTCGGGGACGGGCGGTCGAGATACGACATGCGGTAGCGGCGCGGGCAATCTTCGAACGTCGCGAGGCGCGCGGGCGAGACCTTCGTCAGCTTGCGCGGCGCCTCGACGCCGAAGTCGAAACCAATCTGCTCCATCGGATCACCCCGCCCGCAACGCTACGCACCCCCACCGACACTTTTCGAGGGGATCCCCAGGAAGGGAGCAAGGGACCTTTGCTATCGCCGGGCCCCGTTGCCCCGGGCGAGCGCGCCCACGCGCCCGCATCGCATTTAGCCCGCTAAACGCGATGTGCCCAAGCGCGTGAAGGTCACGTGCCCGCGATGAAGCCCTTCACCGAGTTCGCCACCAGTTCGACCGCGATCGCGGCCAGCAGCAGACCGGCGATCTTCGCCAGCAGCGTGATCCCGCTTTCCTTGATCAGCCGGATGACCACGCCCGAGTACCGCATGCACAGGTACAGCACGAAGTGCACCGTCACGATCGAAAGCGCGAGGGCCGCGTACGCGCCGACGTGCCCGTCGGCCTGCCGCACGAAGACGATGGTCGCGGCGATCGCACCCGGACCGGCGAGCAGCGGCGTCCCGAGCGGCACCAGCGCGACGTTGACGTCGTCGCCCGCCGCCTCGGCCTCGCCGCCGGTCTTGCCGGTCAGCAGCTGCAAGGCGATCAGCAGCAGCAACAGCCCGCCCGCGCCCTGCAGCGCCGGGATCCCGATGCCGAGATAGGACAGGATCGCCTGTCCCGCGACGGCGAACAGCGAGATCACCAGCAGCGACACCAGCACCGCCTGCCGCGCGGCCTTGGCGCGGAACGCCACCGACTTGCGGCCGGTGAGGCTCAGGAACACCGGCACCGTGCCGGGCGGGTCCATGATGACGATCAGCGTGATCGTCGCGCTCATGAACAGGCGCGCGTCGAAGAAGTCCGTGATCGTCACCGGGTCACGACCCCGTACCCGGTCGACCGCGCGACGAGTTCTTCCAGCGCGGCCGGATCGGTGGTCTCGTCGCCGAGTTCGATGGTCTTGTTCGTGCCGTGGTAGTCGCTCGACCCGGTCCGCACGAGCCCGAGCTCCCCCGCCAGGCCGTGCAGCTGGACGCGGGTCTCCTCGTCGTGGTTCGGGTGGTCGACCTCGACCCCGGTCAGGCCGTGTTCGGCCAGCCCGGCGAGCACGTCGACGGTGATGGTGGCGCCGCGCGTGTAGGCGAAGGGATGCGCGATCACGGTGACCCCGCCCGCGTCCGCGATCATGTCGATCGCGTCCTCCACCATCGTGTCCTGCCGGGCCACGAAGTACCCGCTGCCGTTGCCGAGGTAGCTGCCGAAGGCCTCGTTCACCGACGAGACGAGTCCCGCGCGCACCAGGGCCTGCGCGAGATGCGGCCGTCCGGCCGAACCGTCTTCCGGTAGCAGCGACATGACCTCGTCGGGATCGACCGGCAGGCCGTCGGCGGCCATGCGTTCGGCCATCACGCGCAGCCGCCAGCGCCGCTCCGACCGCAGCCGGGTCTGCTCGGCGACGAGCGCGGCCGACCCGGGATCGAAGAGGTACGCGAGCAGGTGGACGCTGACGTGCCGCCCGGTCACCGGATCGACGGAGATCGTGGACAGCTCGGCACCGGGGACCAGGGAAAGTCCCGGCGGGAGTGCCTCGGCGGCCGGGGCCCAGCCGGCCGTGGTGTCGTGATCGGTGATCGCGACTACGTCGAGGCCCGCCTTCGCGGCGGCGGCGACCAGCCCGGCAGGGCTGTCGGTACCGTCGGAGGCGGTGGAGTGGGCGTGCAGGTCGATGCGCATCGACTGCATTGTCTATCGCGCTGGTCAGCGCTGTGCTGCCAGGGCGCGACAAAGTGCCGTGCGTCGCCCTCGCGGGTGAAGGCGCCCTGCCATCACAGCCCTGAGGCCTGGCGGCCAAAAGGCGCGCGACTTCAAGGGATCAAAAGACCCCGGTCACCTCAGCTGTGGCCGTAGCCTGTCCCTGCGCTAACCGACCTTCTTCTTGCCGCGGGCGGCACGCTGGGCCTTGATCATCGAAAAGCGCTCGGCCTGCTTCTGCTTGTCGCCGAAGACGAGTTCGGAGATCGTGTCGTAGAACTCTTCGGGCCGAGGCAGGTAATCGATGCGGTTCAGCGCCTGGATCTGACCGGCCGACTCGACCACCATCGTGCCGTAGCCCATCATCCGGCCCCACGCCGAACGTTCATAGGTGAGGTCGGTGACCTTGGTGATCGGCATCATCAGCACTTTGGTGGTGTAGACGCCGGTGGTCATCACGAACCGCTTGTCCGTGACCACCAGCCGTTCGACCCACCACTCCATCACCACGTACGCGAAGCGCAGGATGACGAGCAGCGCGGCGTACCAGAGGATGTTCTGGATCACCCACGCGGCGGGCGGCAGGAGGTAGGACACCAGGACGCAGATCGCCAGGAGGGCGATCGCCTCGAAGGTGTCCCACAACAGCACAGCCCAGTGCCGGCGGATCCTGATGACCCGCCGTTCGGTGTCGAGGAGATACTCGTCTGGATCGCGTGGGGCGAACATACTGGGAGAGTATCCGCCGTCCGCTAGCTGAAGACGTTGCTGACGAAGGTGATCACCGATTCGGCCGAGTCACGCAGGAACCCGATGATGTTTCCCACGAGGCCGGCGGCCTCACCTGGTTTCGCGATCACGAAGAACAGCACCAACGCGATTCCTGCGAAAGTGAGGAGCTTTTTCGCGTTCACGGCGATCAATCCTGTCTCTTACGGTGACTGACTGCGGATACTGACTATTCATTTTGTACCGCACCTTCCACCGGCGCGGGAGGGAAGTCCCGCGCTTGGGTCAGCCGGCGAGGGGAAGTGTACCGTACGGCTACTCTCCGTGTACAGGACAGTCGTTGTCAGGACTCCCGCGTCTACCATTCGGGAATGAACACCGTTTCGGGCAGCACCGTCCGCTGTGTCGGCGGCATCGTCCACGACGAACAAGGGCGGATCCTGCTGATCCGGCGCGCGAATGAACCCGGACGAGGACTGTGGTCGGTCCCCGGCGGCCGGGTCGAACCAGGCGAAACGGACGAAGCGGCCGTCATTCGCGAGATGCGTGAAGAGACCGGGCTGGACGTGACACCGGGCACATTCGTCGGCAACGTCCGGCGCGGCCCGTACGACATCCACGACTACGCCTGCTCGGTCACCGGCGGCACTCTCCGTGCCGGAGACGACGCCGACGACGCTCGCTGGATCGACGCGCGGACCTTGATCGAACTGGACGAACGCGGCCGGTTGGCCGAACTCCTGTTCGTCACTCTCCGCGACTGGGGTGTGCTGCCGACCGGGTATACCCCGTCACCGCGACAAATGCCGTAGTCGATTTGGCAAATGACGCGTCGATAAAGCAGGGCGGGAGGTGAAAATTATCCTCGCCGATGCTTTCCCGACACCTTCGGCCAGACCGCGCTCAGGCCTCGTGAGTGGTAATGACGGTTAGAACCGTCATTACCACTCACGAGGGCGAAGGTCAGATCGGGAGCCAGGTCATCCGCTGGCCGTGCGGTGCCGTCCTGGCCAGCGCGCGCACGTCCGGCGTGCCGCCCTCCCACCGCACGAGCCCGAGCACGGCCGTCCCGCCGTTGGTGTCGGCCAGGTCCGCCCTGCCGGGCAGCAACGGCTCCAGCGCGGCGCCGTAGAACTCCTCGCTGACCCACCACAGCGGCCGCTCCCCGGCGAGACCACGCAGCCCGTCGAGGAACTCGGCCCGCCGCTCCCCCAGATACGCCAGCACGTGACTGGTCAGCACGACCAGAGGAGCGTCGGCGGGCAGCGTCGCGGCGGCCGGGGCGAGGTCGTCGACGGCGTCCCCGGTGATGAGCTCCGGTCGCTGCTTGGCCTGCGCGGCCGCGGCCGTGCGCAGGAGCCGGATCCGGTCCGGCTGGTCGGCCCAGACACAGGCTTCGAGCCAGGCCAGTTCGTCCTCGTCGGTCAGGTCCACCGGGGCGCGGTCGAGACCGGCGCGGGCGGTGATCGTCAGCTTCTTCGGCACCTTCGGCGTGACCGCACCGGGCGCGAGGTCGAGCGCGCAGTGCAGGCCGACCGCGGCCTTCGCGGGTCCGGCGGTGAGCTGCTCGCCGCCGTCGCACTGGTAGCGGTAGGCGTACTTGTCCAGGCCGAGCAGCAGGCCCGCGCTGCACCCGACCTCGAGCAGCGCGATCTTGCCGCCCGCCTCCTTGGCCGCCGCGGCGACCGCGGGATAGAGCAGCGCGGCCCGGCGGACCTCGTTGGTCTGCGTGTACCGCGACGAGATGATCGCCCGCGCCTTGTCCGCCCGCTCCAGCAGGAACGAGCGGAACAGCGGCCACGTCTCCGAATCCACGCCGTCGAAGCCGCCGACGGAGGGGTAGTACCGCGAAAGCGGGTGGATCGGATCGGCCTGGATGAGGCGGTGCGCCGTCGCCATGAGCAGCGTTCCGCGTGCTTCGCCACCGCGGGCGTCGGTCAGCAGCCCGGCGACGTCGTCGTCCTCGGCCGCCTTGGCCGCCAGGTGCTCGTACAGCGGCGAAACCCCGGCCGCCTCGACCGCCGCGAACTTCCGCAGCCGGCTCTTGATCTCATCCAGCCCGATGGGCATCGACGCGCTCCTCTTCCGTTCGTGACACCCGTTATTCGTGCGGCACGGGACGGCCGGGCTGTTCACCGCCCCTGGTGTCACCGTAGGACCGTTTCGGCACCATGACCTTGCGACGGAACACACACACGATCGTGCCGTCCTGTTTGTACCCACGGGTCTCGACGTAGACGACGCCGCGATCGTCCTTCGACTTCGACGGCGTCTTGTCCAGCACCTCGGTCTCGCCGTAGATCGTGTCGCCGTGGAAGGTCGGCTTCACGTGCTTCAGCGATTCGACCTCGAGGTTGGCGATCGCCTTGCCGGACACGTCGGGCACCGACATCCCCAGCAGCAGCGAGTAGATGTAGTTGCCGACCACGACGTTCTTGCCGAAGTCGGTGGTCTCCTCGGCGTAGTGCGCGTCGAGGTGCAGCGGGTGGTGGTTCATGGTGATCAGGCAGAACAGGTGGTCGTCGTACTCGGTGACCGTTTTGCCCGGCCAGTGCTTGTAGACCGCGCCGACCTCGAACTCTTCGTAATAGCGACCGAACTGCACCCATTCCTCCTGCACGAGTAACGCGGCGTGAGCCTGGAACGACAGGCCTTCGTGTTGAGGAGTACCCTCGACCATTGGTGTCGGGTCGTCAACGCGACCAACACCACTGCGTAACCGTCCGCCGAGCCGAGGAGGTGAGGAACCCGATGTCCAGTGGCGATAGTCCGCTTCCTAGTAGTCGCAGCGTTCCCGCCTTCACATCTCGCCGGATCCCCACCTGGCAGGGCTGACGAAACCGGGAACGCTGGCCTAGCCGAGCGGCCCCCCGACCGCTTGGCCCGTCGTCTTCGCGCACAACGCACGACGTCTGCCCAGGAGATCCCATGCCTGCCATTCCCTCGCTCGGCGGCCTTCGAGGCCGGAGCAACGGTCGCGCCAAGAACGTCCCCGACCGCCCGTTGCCCGTCCCCCTTTCGGCGTATGTCGTCGACTGCGCGGTGTACGTGGAGGGCAAACGCCTGCCCGGCCGGTGGTCGCACTCCGAGGCGATCAAAGAGGTGCGCAAGCGGCACGCCGGATTCGTCTGGATCGGCCTGCACGAGCCGGACGCGGTCCAGATCCAGGGCATCGCGGACACCTTCGGCCTGCACGAGCTGGCCGTCGAGGACGCGCTCGAAGCGCACCAGCGGCCGAAGCTCGAACGCTACGACGACACGCTGTTCATGGTGCTGAAGACGGTGCGCTACGTCGAACACGAGTCACCCGCGACGGCGAACGAGATCGTCGAGACCGGTGAGCTGATGGCGTTCCTCGGCCGCGACTTCGTGATCACCGTGCGGCACGGGAACCACTCGGGGCTCGCCCGGCTGCGCCGCGAACTCGACCAGGACCCGGAGCGGCTCGCCCTCGGGCCGTCCGCCGTGCTGCACGCGATCGCGGACCACGTCGTCGACCACTATCTCGACGTCACCACCGCGATCGAGTCGGACATCGACGAGATGGAGACGCACGTCTTCGCGCCGCGCTCCAAGGTGAGCGCCGAGCAGATCTACTTCATGAAACGCGAGGTGCTGGAGCTGCGGCGCGCGGTCATGCCGCTGGGCACCCCGCTGCAGCGGCTCGCCGAGGGCTACACGCGGCTGATCCCGGACGAGGTCCGCTCGTATTTCCGCGACGTCTCCGACCACCTCACCACGGTCGCGGAACGGGTCGCGAACTTCGACGAACTGCTGACCACCCTGGTGGACGCGACGCTGGCGAAGATCACGCTCCAGCAGAACACCGACATGCGCAAGATCACCGCGTGGGCGGCGATCATCGCGGTCCCGACGGCGCTCGCCGGTATCTACGGGATGAACTTCGACTACATGCCGGAACTGCACTGGCGCTTCGGCTACCCGGTGGCGATGACGGTCATCTTCGGCGTCTGCATCCTGCTCTACCGAATATTCAGGAAGAACCGCTGGCTCTGACCTTCTTCCCCTTCGGTAGTTCTGGAGTTCCCCATGCCACGGATCCTGACCAACCTCAAGTTCTGGGCGCTGGCCTTCTGCGTCGTCTGGCTGGGCGTCGTGATCGCGATCATCGCCAAGGACCCCGCGTTCGCACACGGCCCGAAGTAGCGCGTCCGGCATTACGCTGGAGCGTATGAAAGCGCTGGTCGTCGCGGACGAGGTCGAAGAGCGGTTGTGGACGTCCGCCGTCCACAACCACCCGGCCGACCTCGTCATCGGCGCCGGCGACCTGCCGTACGACTACCTGGAGTTCCTGGCAGGCGCGCTCGACGTGCCGTGCGTGTTCGTCCCGGGCAACCACGATCCCGACCTGTCCGGCTACACCCGCTACGGCGGACTGTCCATGAAGGACGGTTTCCCGGCGGTGTGGCCGGGTCCGGCGGGCGGGGTGAACGCGGACGGCCGGATCGTCGACATCGGCGGGATCCGGTTCGCCGGGCTCGGCGGTTCGGTGCGCTACAACGACGGCCCGAACCAGTGGACGCAACGCCAGCAGGCGCGGCGGGCGCGGCGGCTCGTGCGCCGGGCGCGGTTCCGCCGCTGGCGGGACGGGCGCGGCGTCGACGTCCTGCTGACCCACGCGCCGCCGCGGCACTGCGGCGACCGCGAGGACCCGCCGCACCGCGGCTTCGACTGTCTCCATCGCACGATCGAGTCGCTGCGGCCGAAGTGGTTGTTGCACGGGCATATCCACCCGCACGGCGAACCCGTGCCGGACCGGGTGGTCGGCGGGACCACGGTACGCAACGTGGTCGGGCACCGGATCATGGAGTTACTGTGAAGGACACCGGTTTTCCCCGTGCGGACGCGGAACACGACTTCCTCCGCGCGCGACGACGTCAGGTGCTGTCGAGGCTGGCGAACTGGCTCCGCCGCGAGCCCGACGACGTCAACATCATGCTCCCGTTCCACGAGGTGGTCGAGGCGCTCGGCTATCTCGGCGAGCGGAGGATCGGGACGCGGGTGATCCGGCTCGATTCGATCGTCGGCAGCGTCGACCGCGGCCGCGATTTCGACCGCCGCTTCCGCCCGACGTCCGGCCGCGTCCGCGAACGCTGGGAACGCCTGGCGCTCGCGACCAGACGCGGCGAGTCGATCCCGCCGATCGAGGTGTACCGCGTCGGCGAACTGCATTTCATCATCGACGGGCACCATCGTGTTTCGGTGGCGCACGCGATGCGACTGTCCACAATAGAGGCGATGGTGACCGAGGTCCGGACCAAACTGGACCCGAGCGGGATCCGGTACCGCGGCGATCTGATCGTGAAGGACTACCGGCGGCTGTTCCTGGAGCGCGTCCCGCTTTCCGGGCACGCGCGGGCTTCGGTGGTGTTCACCGATCCGTGGGACTACGCGCGGCTCGGGGAACACGTCGAGGCGTGGGGTTTCCGGCTGATGCAGGACGAAGGCACCTATTCGGACCGCGCGACGCTGGCGCAGCGGTGGTTCGACGAGGAGTTCGTGCCGGTGGTGGCGATGCTGCGGCAGGCGGACCTGATCGGCGACCGTACCGACGCCGAGGCGTATCTGTGGGTGGCCTGTGAGCGGTACCGGCTGATCCGGACGCACCGGTGGGACGATGAGGTCTTCGAAGCGGTGCGCTCACAGTCCCGCTGACGGCTCCCTCGCGCGCCATGAAAGGTCCTTTCCTTGCAAATTTTGCAAGGAAAGGACCTTTCATCTCATCCCCTACATGTGAACCGCGACCGGAGCCTCAGCGCCCTCCGGAGCCTTCGCCGGGGCACCGGACCGCAGCAGCAGCCCGCAGATCACCGCCCCCGCGACGAAGATCCACCCGCCCCACACGAAAGCGGTCGTGTAACTGTGGACAGCCGCTTCGGCCGCGAGCTGCGGCGTCGGCACCTTCCCGGCCAGGAACGACGTCGCCGCGTTCCCCGCCAGCGTGCTCAGCAGCGCGGTCCCGATCGAGCCGCCGACCTGCTGCGCGGTGTTGACCGCGGCCGACGCGACACCGGCGTCGTGCGTGTCGACACCGAAGGTCGCGACGCTCATCGCGGGCGCCATCGCGAGGCCGATGCCGACACCCATGATCATCAGCGGGAACAGCACACCGTTGGCGAAAGTGCTGGTGGTGTCGATGGCCGAGAGCCAGAACAGCCCCGCTCCGGCGATCAGCATTCCCAGTGACACCAACGGTTTCGCGCCGAACTTCGGCAGCAGCACGGCCGTCGCCGACGTCGCGCTCGCCATCAGGGTGGCGACCATCGGCAGGAACGCGACCCCGCTCTGCACCGGCGTGAACCCGAGGTTCAGCTGGATGTAGAAGGTGAGGAACAGGAAGATCGAGAACATCCCGATGGCGAGCAGGAACATCGCGAGGTACGAGCCGCCACGGTCACGGTCGAGCAGGACGCGCAACGGCAGCAGCGGATGCGCGGCCCGTTGCTGGATCACCACGAACGCGGCGAGCAGCACGACACCGACGGCGAGGAAACCCCACACGGAGATCGAGGACCACGAGTCGCGTTCGGCGTTCGCGAAGCCGTAGACCAGCGCGAACAGACCGGCCGACGCGGTGATCGTGCCCGGGATGTCGAGCTTCGGGCGCGGGCCGTCGCTTTCGGCGTTCTTCAGCAGCACGGCCGCGCCGGCGAACGCGATCACGGCGAAGATGATGTTGACGTACATCGACCAGCGCCAGTCGAGGTATTCGGTCAGCACGCCGCCGAGCAGCAGGCCGATCGCCGCGCCGCCGCCACCGATCGCCCCGAAGACGCCGAAGGCCTTGCCGCGTTCCTTCGGGTCGGTGAAGGTCGTGGTCAGCAGCGAAAGAGCCGCCGGGGCGAGAAGAGCGCCGAAGACACCCTGCGCGGCACGGGCGACGAGCAGCATTTCGATGCTGGTGGCGGCGCCGCCGATCGCCGAGACGACGGCGAAACCGGCGAGCCCGACCAGGAAGGCGCGTTTACGACCGAAGAGGTCCGCGAGCCGCCCGCCCAGCAGGAGCAGGCTGCCGAACGCGAGCGCGTAGGCGGTGACGACCCACTGCCGGGCGTCGTTCGAGAAGCCGAGGTCTTGCTGCGCGGACGGGAGCGCGATGTTCACGACGGTGGCGTCGAGCACCACCATCAGCTGCGCGAGGCCGATCACCACCAGGATCAGCCATCTTCTGGCGTGGTGCGGGTTGGTGTGCTGCGTGGCCGCGTCCCCCGGCGGCATGACGACAGCAGTGGATGACTCAGGCATACGGGCGGATTCCTCACGGATAGTGACGAAGAAGCTATGTGGAGTAGGTATCTCCCCTTCCGCCGACCAAGCTACCCGAAAAGCGGAGAAGCGTCCTCTACTTCGTTTGTTAAGCTGGACGAATGGCTCGGGACCTCGCTCCCGCCGCACCGGCGCGGCCGCTGCGGCGCGACGCTGAACTCAATCGGCAGCGCATCATCGCGGCGGCACGCGATGTCTTCGGCGAACGCGGGCTCGAAGCGACGCTCGACGACGTCGCGCATCACGCCGGCGTCGGCGTCGGCACCGTCTATCGCCGCTTCCCCAGTAAGGAACACCTGGTCGAGGCCATGTTCGTCGATCAGTTCGAGACGATCCGCGAGTTCGCCGAAGAGGCGCTTCGTGCCGAAGACCCCTGGAAGGGCTTCACCGATTTCACCTGGCGCGCGGCCGAACTTCACGCCGGTGACCGCGGGTTACGAGAGGTCATGCTGTCGAACGTCTTCGGCCACGAGCGCGTCGCCGAGGCGAAAGCGCGCATGGTGCCGTTGATCACACAGCTCGTCGAACGGGCGCAGACGGCGGGCGTCCTCCGCGCCGACATCGTGCCGACGGACATGCCGCTGCTGCACCAGATGATCGGCTCGGTCATCGAGTTCACGCACGGTATCCAGCCCGACCTGTGGCGCCGGTGCCTCGGGCTGCTGCTGGACGGCCTCCGCGCCGAACCCGGCCGCGCGACCCCGCTGCCGCATCCGCCGCTGGACTTCGAGGCACTGGACGAGGCGATGTGCTCCTTCCGGCTGCCCAAGCTCCGCTGATCGCGTTTAGCCCGCTAAAGGCGACACGCCCGCGCGCGTCGCGTTTAGCCCGCTAAAGGCGACGCGTGCGCTCAAGGGAGCTTCGGGAACACCGCCACCGCGACCTCCCGCGCGGCCGCGCAGGTGGCGTCCTCCGGGGCCCCGTCGACACCGACCACCGAGAGCATCGCCTGCTCGACCCGGTCCGGGGTGCCGGGGATCGGCCGGTGCGTGGTCACCTGGCAGAACGCGCCCGACATCGCGACCTGGACCTGCCGTCCGCCCAGCGCCTCCGTCGCGCCCGGCGTGGTGTCCGCGCCGACCGACAGTACGAGGCTGACCTTGCCGCGGATGCAGCTGTGCCCGGACAGCGCCGGGGCCGGTTTGGTCTCCGGACCGGCGGCGGCGTCGAGTTCGTGCTGGTCGAGCAGGGCACACGGGGCGACGCGTCCCCAGGAGCGCTGGTCGAGATTCAGCCTCCCGACCTTGTGCGCGGTGATCGCGCCCGCCGCGGTCCCGACCGTCGCGTCGGCGATCCGGCAGCGGTCGTTCTGGTCGGCCGGGTCCGCGTTGTCGGAGGTGACGACGATGGACAGCCGGATGCCGTCGGCGAAGGTCAGCAACCGCGTGCAGGCGGTGTTCGCGTTGAACGACGACTGCTGGACGCTGAGGCCTTCCGGCAGCGGTCCGCCGTATTCGTAGGGCTGATTGTTCGGATCCTGCCCGGAACCGATCGGGCCGGTGGTCACGGTGTAGCGATTGGCGCCCTCGACGAATTCCAGGCGGCAGAACTCGAAAGAGGCCAGCGGCGGCTTGACCGCGTTTCCGCCACCGATCACTTTCCGCTGGTCGACCAGGCTGCAGTAATCGAGCGACGAGTATTCCCCGAGCGCCTCGGAAGCGGTCAGGGCTTCGTCGCCCGTCGTGCTCGGCGACGACGCCGGCACCGGATCCGGCGTGGCACAGGCCGTGGCGAGGAACAGGCCACAGAGTACTGCGATGAGTCTCTTCGGGGGCACCGGAGCAGTATCGTCAAAAGATCGCGGAACACCACCCCCTACGGGCGAAGAACACAGGGGCCGACACGTTTTCCCAGGTGAGTTCCTCACCGCGATTTCACGCCCTTAGGGGTGCGGTTCGTTCCGCGGTGGGATGCGGTCGCGGCGCGGTGCGACGAAACTGGGTTGTACACACCGCGACGACCGAGAGGGAAGAACCCGTGACCAACCCCGTAGCCGCCCGCCTGACCCGACCGCGACAGGGCCGCATGATCGGCGGCGTCTGCGCCGGGATCGCCAAACGCTTCGGCACCACGCCGGGCAAGGTCCGCCTCCTCGCCGTACTGTCCTGCCTGCTGCCCGGCCCGCAGTTCATCGTCTACCTGGTGCTGTGGCTCGCCCTGCCCGAGAGCGAATACTGATCCGGCCTCAGCCGTTGGGGTCGAACGGGATGCCCGACGGCTTGGCCTTGCTCAGATTGCCTTCGAAGGAACCGTCCTTGATCGCCAGGCTCGCGCTGCCGAAATCGGCGCGGACGAGCGTGTCCCGGATACCGGGCGGGAAGCCGTCCCAGCTGACGAGGTCCGGGTACTGCCAGGCGTTGTAGTGGTTCTCCGGCGGCTCGGTCGCGCTCGCGATGCGGAAGCAGTGGGTGCTCGCGCCGTCCTTGTGATAGACGATCTTGGGGTGGGTTCCCTCCCAGGAGACCTTGGAGCGGTCGTAAGTGGAGTAGTTCCCGTGCGCGGACGTCGAGACGTAGCGGGCCTGACCCTCGCTGACCCAGACGACGACGTGTTCGATGTCGTGCCGGTGCCCGCAGCAGTCGATGCCCGGGACGGCCTGGTCCTTTTCGAAGTACAGGTCGTACAGGTAAGCGCACCAGCCGTTGTTGCACTTCGACCGCGAGTAGGAGTTGGTGTTGTCGAGGTCCGACCGGTCGCGGCACTGCCCGTTGAGGGCCCCGGAGTTCTTGAGCCCGGTGGCCACCGCGCCGGCCGGCGAGATCGCGGGCGTCGGATAGCAACCGTCGGTGTCGTAGTCGAAGGCGGGCTGCCAGGTCCTGTCGGCCTCGGCCGCGTTCGACGGCAGGGCCTGTGGGGGTTCGGCCCAGGCGACGGCCGGGGCGAGGGTGATGAGGAGGACTGCTCCGATGAGACCCTGCAGGAGACGGCGTGGCAGCTTCTTCGTCAAGGCGGGCGCCCCTTCGCTCGGTTGCGGCTCGGGGCTGAGGATCCACGATCGGCCGGTGATCGTAAACCGCCGAAAGTTCTCGTGAGTGGTAATGACGGTTCTAACCGTCATTACCACTCACGAGAGGTGAGTTACTCGGTGTAGGTCAGGTTCTTGCCGCTGGCCCCGTCGAACAGCTTGATCTTGTCCGCGTCGAACCAGAGCTCGACATTCTGGTTCTCCGCCGCCGACGAGGCCGCCGAGAGCCGGGCCACGATCTGCGACTCGGAGCCGGGGACGTCCGACGAACCGCTGTCGGCGGCGAGATCCGCGAGGTCGGATGACGACGCGGCCTCACCTTCGACCGAGAAGTGCGCGAACTTCTCCGAACCCATCGACTCGAGGACGTCGACGTGGGCGGTGAAGGTCGCTCCACCCTCGCGGGCGGAGGCTTCGATCAGCGCCGCGTCCTCGAAATGCTCCGGCCGGATACCCACGATGACCTCACGCGGCGCGTCGGCGGCCTCGACCAGGCGTCGCACCCGGTCGGTGAGCGGGATGTCGCCCAGCGCGCTGCGCGCGGTGCCGTTCTCCAGCGTCGCCGGCACGAAGTTCATCGACGGGCTGCCGATGAACCCGGCCACGAACAGGTTCGCCGGGTTGTCGTAGAGGAACTGCGGCGACCCGATCTGCTGCACGTAACCTCCGCGCAGCACGACGACCCGGTCGCCGAGGGTCATCGCCTCGGTCTGGTCGTGCGTGACGTAGAGCGTCGTCGTGCCCAGCTGCTTCTGGATCTTCGACACCGAGGTGCGCATCTGGCCGCGGAGCTTAGCGTCCAGATTGGACAGTGGTTCGTCCATCAGGAACGCCTTGGGGTTACGGACGATCGCGCGGCCCATCGCGACGCGCTGCCGCTGCCCACCGGAGAGGTTCGCCGGTTTGCGGTCCAGATGCCCGGTCAGGTCGAGGATCTGCGCGGCCTCTTCGACCTTCGCCCGCACGGTCTTGTCGTCGACCTTGGCCAGCCGCAGCGGGAACGCCATGTTCTCGCGGACGCTCATGTGCGGATAAAGGGCGTAGGACTGGAACACCATCGCGATGTCACGGTCCTTCGGGGCCTTTTCGTTGACCCGCTGCCCGTCGATGCGCAGTTCGCCGGAGGTGATGTCCTCCAGCCCGGCGACCATGTTCAGCGTGGTCGACTTACCGCAGCCGGACGGGCCGACCAGGATGATGAACTCACCGTCGGCGATCGTGATGTCCACTTCGGACACCGCGAGGGCGCCGTCGGGGTATTTCTTGGACACCTTCTCGAGAACAATTTCAGCCATGGGTCAGCCCTTCACCGCACCGGACGTCAGCCCCGCCACGATGCGACGCTGGAAGAACAACACGAACAGGATGATCGGGACGGTGATCACCACGGCGGCCGCGGCGATCGTCCCGGTGGGGTCTTCGAACTGCGAGGACCCCGTGAAGAACGACAACGCCGCCGGGACCGTCCGCGAGGCCTCGGTCGAGGTCAGCGAGATCGCGAACAGGAAGTCGTTCCAGCAGAAGATGAACACCAGGATCGCGGTGGTGAACACCCCCGGCGCCGCCAGGGGCGCGATCACCTTCCGGAACGCCTGCGCCGGTGTCGCGCCGTCCATCTTCGCCGCTTTTTCCAGCTCCCACGGGATTTCCCGGAAGAACGCGGAAAGCGTGTAGATCGACAGCGGCAGCGCGAACGTGATGTACGGCAGGATCAGCCCTGGCCAGGTGTCGAACAACCCCAGCTCACGTTCGATGTTGAACAGCGGCGTCACCAGCGAAACCTGCGGGAACATCGCGATCAGCAGCGACATCCCCACCAGCAGCTGCTTGCCCGGGAAGTCCAGCCGCGCGATCGCGTACGCCGCCATCGTGCCGAGGACGACCGCGATCACCGTCGCGATGATCGCGATCCCGATCGAGTTCACCAGTGCCCGGATGAACTCCGTGGTCGCGAAGATGTCCGCGTAGTTCTGCCACGTCCACTCCGCCGGGATGAAGTTCCCGTCGTCCAAGGTCTCCTTGGTCTTGAACGAAAGCGAGATCACCCAGAGCACCGGGAACAGCGCGAACACCAGGACGACGATGTCGAGGAGGCCCCATTTGACCTTGCGGCCGGGAGTGACCGCTCCACCGATGGCCATCAGCGTTTACCCCCGTTGTCACTACCAGGCGCGGCCGTGCCGAACACCTTGATGAAGATGAACGCGATGATCGCCACCGTGAGGAAGATCAACACCGCCATCGTCGACCCGATCCCGAGGTTCAACCCCTTGACCAGGTTGTTGTAGGTCTGCATCGACACCGACGACGTGTCCTGCGCGCCGTTGGTGAGCACGAAGATGTTGTCGAAGATGCGGAACGCGTCCAGCGTGCGGAACAACAACGCCACCAGGATCGCCGGCTTCATCACCGGCAGCATCACCTTGGTGAACCGCTGCCACGCCGTCGCGCCGTCCATCGCCGCGGCCTTCAGCAGATCGTCCGGCACCAGCGCCAGCCCCGCCATCAGCAGCAACGCCATGAACGGCGTCGTCTTCCACACCTCGGCCAGCACGATGACCCCCAGCGACGGCCAGTACTGGGTCAACGGCGCGCTGTCGGGGAAGAACAGATTGGCCAGGTAGCCGGTGTCGGGCGTCCAGGCGTAGTACCAGGAGAACGCCGCGGCCACGGTCACGATGCCGTACGGGATCAGGGCGACCGTCCGCACGAGGCCCCGGCCGACCAGCGTCCGGTGCATGATCAGCGCGAGACCCATCCCGAGTACCAGCTCGATCGCGACCGAAACGATGGTCAAGCCCATCGTCGTGCCGAACGCGGTCCACCAGTATTCGTTGGACAGCACCGAGATGTAGTTCTCGAGGCCGACGAACTCCTGCTGCGCCGGGAACCGGAGGTCGTAGCGCTGCAGGGAAAGCCAGATCGAGTAGACGATCGGGTACCCGGTGACGGCGATCATCACGAACGCCGCCGGGGCGCACAGCCAGAGCCCGAGTCTGCGCTCGGCCTTCTTTCCTTCACTGAGCACGGGTTTGGTCTTCTTGCCCGGTTCGGCCTTGGTCGCCGAACCGGCGGTTTCCTGCACGGTCACGGGATCACTCCCTTCGACTGGAGCGCGTCGGCGAGCTGCTCCCGCAGCTTCTCCGCCGTCTTCTGCGGATCGATTTCAGAAGGCGGGGAAAGCACCTTCGACAACACGGTCGAAGCGTTCTGGTACGCCGGGGTCAGCGGGCGCACCGCGGCGTCCTTGAGCGCGTCCAGGATCGTCTCCCGCATCGGGTACTTCGTGTCCATGCTCGGGTTGTCGTCGCCGACGGCCGCGGTCGGGTCGAGCGGGGCCGTGTCGGTGTAGAGCGATTCGAGCGTCGGCGGGACACCGTCCTTGAGCGCGGAGAACTTCTGGTTCTTCTCGTTGCGCAGGCACAGCGCGACTTCGTAGGCCTCGGCCTTGTGCTTCGAAGCCGAGCTGACCGCCAGGTTGTAGCCACCGATCGTGGTCTTGGCGGGCTTGCCCGCTTCGAACTCCGGATAGGTGGTCCACTTGAAGTGCTGCAGTTCGTTCTTCTTTTCCTTGGCGTAGGAGGCGTAGACGAACGGCCAGTTCAGTTCGAAGGCGGCGTTTCCGCGCTGGAACGACTGGCGGACCTCGTCCTCCTTCGAGTTGGTCAGCGACGCGTCGGTGATCCCGGCCGTGGTGACCTTCTTGAGCATCTCCAGCGCCTTGACCGCGCCCGCGTCCATCACGACCGATTTGCCGTCGTCGGAAAGGATCTTGCCGCCCGCCGACTCGACGAGGGTGTTGTAGATGACGACGAGGCCTTCGTACTGCGCGCCGGTGAACACGACGTTCCCCGGTTTGCCCTGTGCCTTGAGCGCTTGGCCCTGCTGGATCATCTCGTCCCAGGTCTTCGGCGGTGTCGGCGTCAGCCTGTCGTCGTACCAGAGCAGCTGGACGTTGGTGTTCTTGGTCGCCGCGTAGAGTTTTCCGTTCCACGTGGCGGTTTCGAGCGGCCCCGGCAGGACTCCGGCGGTCGCCTCGGTCTTCGCCGCCCCAGTCCATTCGTCGACCCAGCCCGCTTCGGCGAACTCGGAAACCCAGGTGACGTCCAGCCCCAGTACGTCGAGCGAATCATCCCCAGCCGCCAGGCGGCGGACCATCTGTTCCCGCTGGCCGTCGGCCGGACGCGGAAGCTTGTTGTAGACGACCTCGTAGCGCCCGCCCGAGGCCTTGGTGCAATCGTCCACAACGGACTGGAAGTTGTCTTCGGGCGCGTAGTAGACGTTGATCTTGAGTCCGGCAGCCGACCCGCAACCGGCCAGCAGGCTCGCCGTCAGCGCTGTCGCGCCGAGTAGCGCGCCGGCGCGGCCCGGTGAGCGGCCCCTCCGGCTCGCGCTCATCCTCTTCCCCATGAGGCCTCCTCACCCGCGCACGCCCGGGGAGCGGCGACACTAGGACGCGCTGAAGACGCCGCGCGCCAGCACCCCGACGTGCTAGTGCTCGGGCGGACACGCTGGAGTACGCGGCCGCCCGACTGGTGTTGTGCAACCTATTCCGGGCGATCACCGCCCGCAACCAGTATCGGTAACGATTCAGCGGACAGCACGGCGAACAGGTGAACCAGTACCGCCGAATGTCCGGGACCCGGATCAGGCGGTGGGGCGGCCGCCCAAGGCGAGCTGGGCGAGGAGTTCGCGGCCCTGTTCGGCCGAACGCGGCTGGCAGAGCACGTCATAGCGGCCGGCGACCAGCTGGCTCGCGGACGAGAAGTCGCGGCGGGACATGCTGTAACTGATGGCCGCGAAGACCGTCCACGCCAGGATGCCGAGCACGAGCCCGCCGATCATGGGCTGCCAGGCGAACCCCTGGTTGTTGAACATGCCCAGCAGCAGCCCGATGATCAGGCCGAACCACGCGCCCGACACCGCGCCGGTGCCGAGCACCCGGCCCCAGCTCAGCCTGCCGACGACCCGCTCCACGAGCATCAGGTCGACGCCGACGATCGTCACGTCGGAGACCCCGAACTCCTTTTCCGCGAGGAAACCGACGGCTTGCTGTGCTTCGCCGTACGTCGCGTAGGAACCGATCGGCCAGCCGGAAGGCGGTGTCGGCAGCCTCGGCAACCCACCCGCCGCCCGGCCGCTTCCGCCAAAGGGAGCACTCACGTAATCACCTCTCGCCCGTCCTGGTCCATCTTCTCAAGGACGGGCGGAAGGCGCGAACCAGCTGATCGAGTGGGAGAGGGCCCCTTCCGGCAGGAAGGGGCCCTGGCCGTCCTGCCGAGGGCTACTGAGCGGCTTTGATCTCCGCGGTCATGGCCTTGGCGTCGTCACCGCCGACACCTTCACTTCCTTCCGCTTTGGCCTTGATCCGGTCGCCCGCGATCCCGCCCGCGGTGAGTATCTCCCTGACCGCGTCGGCCCGCTTCTGTGACAAGTCGGTCGCCATGGCGGCGTCGGGATAGCCCGCGTGCGTGTCGACCGCGACCTTGACCGACGGCGCCGCGGCGGCGGCCTTCGCGACCTTCTTGAGAGTCGCCTTCGCCTCATCAGTCAGTTCGGCGCTTTGCGGCGAGAACCGCACCGGCGAGGCGTTGACGATCTCGTCGATCTTGGCCTGCAACCCCTGCACCGCCGCCGCGTCCGGCTGCCCGTTCTGGGCCCCGTCCGCTGGCATCCCGTTCTGGCCGGACGCCACGGCACTGGCCGCGGACGACGCCGCGGCGCTCCCCTTGTCCTTGTCGTCGTCGCCGCAGCCGGCGACGGCCAGCACCGCGAAAGCCGCGAGGGCGACTCCGCTGATCGTGGTCCGTCGGTTCACTTGCCCTCCTCCGTAATGCACTTTCAGCCGGAACGTACGCCGGGTGCGACGGCACCGAAAATCGAGAACGAAGTGCGGCCGATGGAAATGTCACGCACGGTGTCCCGGATCAAGGCCATCGCAGGTTCAAACCCCACGATTCGTTCGAGGAACCGCGGCGAAGGAAACTTTGGGTGATCCGGAGCGTCTCAAGATATCCGTCGGCGGTCCTCGAATCCGGAATGGTGATTCGGCGGTCCGGGTTAACCCAGCCGTGCCCTGACCGAGTCGGCGTCGGAGTGATCGAGGCGTTCGAATATCAGGAGCGCACGCCCCCAGGCGGCTCGGGCGCCCGTGTCGTCTCCGGTCGCGTCGTGGGCGTCCCCCAGATTCACCAAGGTCTTCGCGGCGTCGTAGTCGTCCCCCAGCTCGTCAAAGATCGCGATGGCCTGGACGTATGCCGAGATCGCCGCACCGTGACGGCCGAGCCCGGACAATGCCGTCCCGATCGCCTCCAGTGCCGTGGCCTCGCCGTCCCGATCGACGTCCCGGTAGAGATCCCGGCATATGTTCCCCGCATCCAGCGCGCCCTGATGATCCCCGAGCTTCGCCTTGATGTGCGCCAGCGAACTCCATGCGTGCGCTTCACCGGCCGGATTTCCGAGTTCACGCTGCAGATCCCTGGCCAGCTCCGCGTTGACCAGTGCCTCTCGATACCGTCCCGACAATTCGAGCACCCAGCTGAGACTGCGATAAGCGAAGGCTTTCCCGAAGGAGTCACCGAGTTCGTCGAACAACATGAGCGCCCGCTCGAAATGCGGGACGGCTTCGTCGTGTTTTCCGCTCAAGGCGAGCGCGTTCCCCAAATAGCGGTGGCAATGGGATTGACCGAGCGGATCACCCGTCCGCTCGGCCGCGCGCAGTCCGATCCGCTGGGCTGAAACGTACTCGTCGAGATATCCCCTGCGATTGAAGAAGGTCGTGAGCGTCCACGGGATTTGCCAAGCGTGGGAGTCCCAGCCGTGATCGGCGGCGAACGCGGCGACGTCCACGAGGGCCGCGTACTCCGATTCGAACCAGAGCCACGCTTCCTGGTACGTCGTGAACGACCGGGCGGAACTACCCGCCACCGCCGCCGCCAACGTGAGCTGCGGCCGATGGGGATTCATCCGCAGCGCCGCCGAACAGGCCGTGTGCAGATAGTGATCAAGGAGCCGATGCACCGCTGACTCTTCCTCGTCCGCGACGACCAACTCGGCCGCATACGCCCGAAGCAGGTCGTGCATCCGGTATCGCCCCTTACCCGCGGTCTCCACGAGATGGGCACGTGACAGATGCTGAAGGAGTCGTTTCGCGTCAGTGGGATGCTGCCCGGACAGCGCGGCCGCCGCTTCGAGGCCGAACTCCGTACCTGGATGCAGGCCGACCAGGCGGAACACCCTCGCGGCACTCGGCGTGAGATGCCGGTAGGACCAGGAGAACACCGCTCGCACCGCCGTGTGAGCGTCATCCCCTGCCGCCAGCACATCGAGCCGACCGCGTTCGTCGGTCAGGTCGGCGACCAGCTCGGCGAGCTCGGCGTCGGGCTCCGACACCGCTGTCTCGGCGGCGATGCGCAGTGCGAGCGGCAACCGGGCGCAGTACTCCACGAGCTTCTCGGCCGCCTCGGGCTCTTCGTCGAACCGAGGTCCGATCAGGTCACGCAACAGCAGGAGCGAGTGTTCCTTCGAAAGCAGCCCGAGACCGATGCGTTCAGCGCCGTCCCGCACCACCAGACCGGACATCGAGTCGCGCGTGGTCGTCAGGACGAAACACCCTGCTTCGCCCGGCAGCAGCGGCCGGATCTGCTCTTCGGTGCGCGCGTTGTCGAGCACGACGAGGACTCGCCGTCCGGCGACGGAGGTCCGGAACAGCGCCGCGCGGTCCGCTGTTTCGACGGGCACGTCCGGCGCGGCGACACCGAGGGCCCGCAGGAAACCGCCGAGTGCGTCACCCGCCGTCAGCAGCTCTTCCGGGCCATAGCCACGGAGGTTCACATAGAGCTGACCGTCGGGGAAACGGTCCTTCACTTCGTGCGCCCATTGGAGGGCAAGCTCCGTCTTGCCGACGCCGGGGGTGCCGTTGATCACCGCGATCACCACCGCGCCTCGGGGAACGGCCTGGATCATCCCCTTGAGCCGCTCCAATTCGGCGGAACGGCCGACGAAGCGGCGAGTTGCGGGCGGCAGCTGCCGCGGTACGCTCCCGGGCCGCCGTTCGTGATCCGAGTCGGTCAAGGCAGCTCCGCGGGTCGCAGGTCTAATTCCGGCTCTTATACTCCCTCAGCAGGCCACGGCTGATGATGGTCTTCTGGATCTCGCTGGTGCCCTCGCCGATGAGCAGGAACGGAGCCTCGCGCATGAGGCGCTCGATCTCGTACTCCTTGGAGTAGCCGTAGCCGCCGTGGATGCGGAACGAGTCCTGGGTGACCTCGGCGCAGTACTCGCTCGCGATCAGCTTGGCCATACCCGCTTCGACGTCGTTGCGCTCGCCGGAGTCCTTGAGCCGGGCGGCGTTGACCATCATCAGGTGGGCGGCCTCGACCTTGGTGGCCATCTCGGCGAGTTTGAACGCCACCGCCTGGTGCTCGGCGATCGCCTTGCCGAAGGTCTTGCGCTGCTGGGCGTACTCCACCGCCAGTTCGAACGCGCGGATCGCGATGCCGCAGGCCCGCGCGGCGACGTTGACCCGGCCGACCTCGACACCGTCCATCATGTACGCGAAGCCCTTGCCCGGAGCTTCGCCGAGGACCTTGTCGGCACCGATCTTGTAGCCGTCGAACACGGCCTCGGTGGTATCGACGCCCTTGTAGCCCATCTTGTCGATCTTGCCCGGGATGGTGAGGCCGGGAGCGACCTCGCCGAAGCCCTCGGGCTTCTCGACCAGGAACGTGGTCAGGTTCTGGTGGGCCTTCTCGGCGCCCTCGTCGGTCTTGACGAGCAGCGCGATCAGGTTGGAGCTGCCGCCGTTGGTGAGCCACATCTTCGAGCCGTCGATGACGTAGCCTTCGTCGGTCTTCTTCGCGCGGGTCTTGATCGCGGCGACGTCGGACCCGAGATCCGGCTCGGACATCGAGAACGAACCGCGGACCTCACCGGTGGCCATCCTCGGCAGGAAGTGCTGTTTCTGCTCCGGCGTCCCGTGTTGCTTGATCATGTGCGCCACGATGAAGTGCGTGTTGATGACGCCGGAGACGCTCATCCAGCCGCGCGCGATCTCCTCGACCACGAGCGCGTAGGTCAGCAGCGATTCGCCGAGGCCGCCGTACTCCTCCGGGATGGTGAGCCCGAACAGGCCCATCTCCTTCATCCCCTCGACGATGTCGGTGGGATAGGTGTCGGAGTGCTCGAGTTCCTGCGCGCGCGGGATGACCTCCTTGTCCACGAACTGGCGGACCGTGGCCAGGATTTCGGACTGCACGTCGGTCAAGCCGGCGGTCTGGGCGAGGCGAGCCATCGCTGCTCCTAAATTCGCGCGCACCGGGCTCCCGGCGCTGGGTTACCGGTGAGTATGACGCCTGGCGGAGGACCTCGCTATGAGCGCAGTCACGCGTACGCCATCCGTGACCATGGCACTACAGTGACAAGCCGATCACAGTCCGAGGGGGACGAACATGACTCAGCAGCCCTTCAACGGGTTCCCACCGCAACCGCAGTACGGCTTCCCCGACCAGCGGAGCCGCGATTCCGGGATGGCGACCGCCGCTCTGATCTTCTCCCTCTTCGGGCTGATCGGACTGGTGTCCGTGATCCCGGGGATCGTGATGGGCCACGTCGCCTTCGCGAAGGCCCGGCGCGGCGAAGCGGGCGGCAAAGGGATGGCGCTGGCCGCGTTCGTCGTCGGCTACCTGATCATCATCCTGTACGCCATCGCGATCCCGGTCGCGTTGAACATCGCCGCGAAACACGGGGCTTTCCGCTAGCGATACGGTCCTGGACGACGAGGGGACCGCATTGACGAATCCACATGACCCGTACGGACAGCAGTATCAGCCGTCCGGGCAGTTCGAGCAGCCTTACGGTCTCCAGCCGTACCAGCCGCCGCAGCAGCAGTATTACGGTCATCAGGGCTATGTGCGGCCGCCGGACCAGGGGATGGCGGTGGCGTCGCTGGTGTGCTCGCTGATCGGGCTGGTCATGTGCTTCCCGGCGATCCTGGGGATCATCTTCGGGCACATCGCGCTTTCGAAGGCCAAGCGCGGCGAAGCGGGCGGCCAGGGCATGGCGCAGGCAGGGATGGTCGTCGGCTACGTCGTCACCGCGCTGTGGCTGATCCCGGTGATCCTGTGGTTCGTGTTCGTGGTGCTCGCGGTCGGTGCCGCGGGCGTCTCGTGAGCCGTCCCCGGATACGGTGGTGTCCAGCACGACTTAGGGGGCCAACCGGATGAGCAGTTCCGACTCGCAGGACACGCCGTCGACCAACGACTCGACGTCGTCCTACACCGACTCGACCACGTTCTCGGACCCGACGTCGGCGTCGGAAACGGTGGCGAGCCCGGCACCCGCGGAGCCGCAGCAGTTCCAGCCGCCCGCGCCCTTCTCGCCGCCCCCGCCGTTCGAGCCGCCCGCGCCGTTCGGGGCCAAGCCCGCCGAGGACGCTCCCCCGGAGCCCTACGCGCAGGCCATCGACCCGCTGACGGCCGAGCCGGTTCCGCAGCCTGCCTTCGCCGTTCCGGACTCCTCGGCTCCGGTGTACGCGCCCGTGCCCCAGTACGCGCCCGCGCCGGTTTCCTACCCGTACAACCCGTACGCGACGACGACACCGGCCCGCCCGCCGCAGGACAACGGGATGGCGATCGCGGGACTGGTGTGCTCGCTCGTCGGGATCTGCTCGTGCGTGACCGTGATCGTCGGGCTGATCCTGGGGCACATCGGACTGGCGAAGGCGAACCGCGGCGAAGCGGGCGGGCGCGGGATAGCGCTCGCGGCGGTGATCATCGCCTACGTCGTGATCGCGCTGTACGCGGGCTTCTTCGGCACTCTGATCATCTTGGGCATCAACGGCGAACTGGACTAGCGCTCTGACCTGCGGAAAGAGAGCAAGGGACCTTTGCTATCGCCTCGCGAGACCGGACTGTGTGGATTTCGATTCATCTGACGCAACAAAATCCACACAGTCACGACGGGGACCTGCGAAAAGAGAGCAGGGGACCTTTGCTATCGCCTCAGGGTCGAGGAGCGGCGTCGTCCGGCTCTCGAGGAGCAGGCGCGACCTGACCATTAGCCTCCGAAACAGCCGAAGCGGCTGAAGTCGACGAAGCGTCCGAAGGCGGCGTCTCCCGCTTCGGAGTGTTCGCGTCGAGGAAGCGCAGCAGCTCCACCGGGAAGGGCAAGACCAGCGTCGAGTTCTTCTCCGCCGAGACCTGCACGACGGTCTCCAGCAGCCGCAGCTGCAGCGCAGCCGGGGTGTCGGCCATGGTCGCGGCCGCCTGCGAAAGCTTGTACGACGCCTGCAGTTCGCCGTCGGCGGAGATGACCCGCGCCCGCCGTTCGCGTTCGGCCTCGGCCTGGCGCGACATCGAGCGTTTCATCGACTCCGGCAGCGCGACGTCCTTGATCTCGACCCGGTCGATGTGAATGCCCCAGTCCAGGGCCGGGCTGTCGATCATCAGCTCCAGGCCCTCGTTGAGCCGTTCACGGTTGGACAGCAGATCGTCGAGATCGCTCTTGCCGATGATGGACCGCAACGAGGTCTGCGCGACCTGGCCGACGGCCGAGCGGTAGTCCTGCACGTTCACCGCGGCCAGCACCGGGTCGATCACCTTGAAATACACGACCGCGTCCACCCGCACGGTCACGTTGTCACGGGTGATGCCGTCCTGCGCGGGGATCGGCATCGTGACGATCTGCATGTTGACCTTCTGCAGTCTGTCCGCGAACGGCACCAGCATCGCGAGCCCCGGCTGCCGGATGTTCGGGCGCACCCGCCCGAACCGGTAGACGAGACCGCGTTCGTACTGTTTCACCACGCGAAGGCCGGCCGCGAGCCAAGCACCGCCCGCTACGGCGACCGCACTGAGAATCTCCACCACCATGGCTGCTCCCGGGGTTGTTCTCGCTGTTCACGGTACGCCCGGCGAGTCACGGAGGAAACACGGTGGACACGGCTGCCAAGGTGAGTTCGTGACCGGTTTCAAGATCCCGCCCAAGTTCCTCGACCGCGCCGCCGAACTCGGCCCCGGAGCCGCCGAGTGGCTCGATTCGCTGCCCTTCCTCGCCGAGAAGTACACCCGCAAGTGGAATCTCGACTACGACGGCGAGGCCATGCACGGTTTCGTCGGGGTCGCGCAGCCCGTCCGCCGGGCCGACGGCGGCGCCGCGATCCTCAAGCTCGGCTGGCCGCACGAGGAATCCGAAGACGAGCCGCTCGCACTGTCCACTTGGGCCGGTCAGGGAGCCGTGCTGATGTACGACAACGTGCCCGAGGACGGCGTGCTGCTCCTGGAGCGGCTCGACGCCACCCGCTCACTCGAAACCGAGCCGATCCAAGAGGCCGTCGAGACCGTCGGCGCGCTCGCGCGGCGGCTGGCCGTCCCGGCGCCCGAGGCACTGCAGCGGTCCCTTCGCGAGGAAGCCGAAGAGCTGGCAAGCGAACTGGCGGAGACCTGGAGCGAACTCGGCGAGCCGTTCGACCGGAAGTACATCGACGCGGCCGTGGAAATCTGCGTGAACCTCGGGCCGGACGCCGGTGAGCTGATGGTGAACGAGGACCTGCACTTCGAGAACGTCCTGGCGGGTGAACGCGAGCCGTGGCTGGTGATCGATCCCAAACCGCTCTCGGGCGACCTCGAGTTCGGCGCGATCTCGATCCTCTGGAACCGGGCAGGCGAGTCCACAATGGACGACAAGATCCGCTGGTTCACCGCGGCGGCGGGGGTGGACGCCGAACGCACGCGCGCGTGGACGCTCGTCCGCGCGGTGCAGAACTGGACCTGGCTCTACGAAGACCTCGCCGAGGGCACCCCGCGCGAGATCCTCGCCGAGGATCCGGCCTACGCCACCGTCCCGGAGATCGCCGCGTGGGCATTGCGGTGATCACACGAATCGTCTGGGGCCCCAGGAGCCGATAACCTTCGGGCATGGCACCCGTGAACAGGGTATTCGCAGCTCAGTTGGCCGGTTTGCCGGTTTTCGGACCCGATGGCGAATCGATCGGCAAGGTGCGGGATCTGGTGGCGGGCCTCCGGCTCGACCAGCAGCCGCCGCGGATCCTGGGCATCGTGGTCGAGTTGACGACGCGGCGGCGCGTTTTCGTGCCGATGTTGCGCGTGACCTCGATCGAGCCCACCGCCATCACGCTCGCCACCGGTTCGGTCAACATGCGCCGGTTCCATCAGCGGCCCAATGAGGTCCTGGTAGTCGGGCAGTTGTTCGACGCCTATGCCACCCTCGCCGGCTCGGAAACCCGGGTCACCGTCGTCGACGCCGCCATGGAGCCGACGCGGACCCGGGACTGGGTCCTCGCGAAACTCGCGATCCGCGAGCGGTCGAGCAGACTCGGCCTCGGCAGGCGGCGGGCACCGATGCAGGTGCTGCCGTGGTCGGAGGTGTCCGGGCTGGGGCTCACCGATCTGACCGGGCAGACCCAGGGCGCGGCGCAGCTGCTGATGCTGTTCGACACCATGCGCCCGGCGGACGTCGCCGCCACCGTCCGGGACCTGCCGTTGAAACGACGGCACGAGGTCGCCGACGCGATGGACGACGAGCACCTCGCCGACGTCATCGAGGAGCTTCCCGAGGACGACCAGAAGGAACTGCTGGGATACCTCGCCGAGGAACGGGCCGCCGACATCCTCGAGGCGATGAGCCCCGACGACGCCGCCGACCTGCTGGCCGAGCTGGCGCCCGCCGAGCAGAGCCGGTTCCTGGAGCTGATGGAACCCCAGGAGTCGGCGCCGGTGAAACGGCTGCTGGAGTACTCGTCCGACACCGCGGGCGGGTTGATGACGCCCGAACCGGTGGTGCTGACACCGGACGCCACGGTCGCGGAGGCGCTCGCGCACATCCGCAACGCCGACCTGCCGGTGGCGCTGGCGAGCATGGTGTTCGTCTGCCGTCCGCCGACGGAGACGCCGACAGGGCGCTTCGTCGGCGTCGTCCACTTCCAGCGGCTGCTGCGCGAACCGCCCGCGGAGATGGTGGCGAGCACGGTGGACACCCAGCTGCCCGCGCTGCGGCCGAACGCCACCTTGTCCGAGGTCACCCGCTACTTCGCCGCGTACAACCTCACCTGCGGCCCGGTGGTCGACGCGGAGGACCACCTGCTCGGCGCGGTCACCGTCGACGACGTGCTCGACCACCTGCTCCCGGAGGACTGGCGCGAGACAGGCCTGCACGACAGCACCGGCGAGACCACCGAAGAGACCACTGCGGAGACCGAGGAGGCCGAACGTGCCTGAACTGACGTCCGGGCGGCGGCTGGACCAGCCCCGCGGCCAAGGCCGGTTCAGGGTCAACATCGACCCGGACACGTTCGGCAGGTTCACCGAACGGGTCGCGCGGTTCCTCGGCACCGGCAAGTACCTGTTCTGGCAGACGCTGATCGTCATCATCTGGATCGTGCTGAACCTGGTGGCGGTCTCGCTGCAGTGGGACCCGTACCCGTTCATCCTGCTGAACCTGGCGTTCTCGACGCAGGCCGCCTACGCCGCGCCGCTCATCCTGCTGGCGCAGAACCGCCAGGACGACCGCGACCGCGTCTCACTGGAGGAAGACCGGAACCGGGCCGAGCAGACCAAGGCGGACACCGAATACCTCGCGCGGGAGCTGGCTTCGCTGCGGATCGCGCTCGGCGAGGTCGCCACCCGCGACTTCCTGCGGGGCGAACTCGACCGCCTCCGTGAGGATCTTGATGCCAAGCCGCGCAAGGCCAAACCCGACCGTGCGCCTACCGGTACGTAACATGGACGTGTGACCAGTACGCAGCAACTCCCCAGCGTCGACGATGTCCGCACCGCGCTGAAGGCCGTGTACGACCCGGAGATCAAGAAACCGATCACCGACCTCGGCATGGTCAAGGGCGTGGAGGTGGGCTCGGACGGTGTGGTCACCGTCGGGATCTACCTGACGGTCGCCGGCTGCCCGTTGAAGGCGACGCTGACCAAGGACACGACCGACGCCGTCGCGAAGCTCCCCGGCGTCAACGACGTCCGGGTCGAGCTCGACGTGATGAACGACGAGCAACGCACGGAACTGCGAAAATCGCTGCGCGGCGACGCCACGGAACCGGTGATCCCGTTCGCGCAGCCGGGTTCGCTGACGCGGGTCTACTGCGTCGCGTCCGGCAAGGGCGGTGTCGGCAAGTCCTCGGTGACGGTGAACCTCGCGGCGGCGATGGCCGAACGCGGGCTCTCCGTCGGCGTGGTCGACGCGGACATCTACGGCCACTCGGTGCCGCGGATGCTGGGCACGCGGGAGAAGCCGACCAAGGTCGACACCATGATCATGCCGCCGCAGGCGCACGGCGTGAAGGTCATCTCGATCGGCATGTTCACCCCGGGCAACACGCCCGTCGTGTGGCGCGGGCCGATGCTGCACCGCGCGCTGCAGCAGTTCCTCGCCGACGTGTTCTGGGGCGACCTCGACATCCTGCTGCTGGACCTGCCGCCGGGCACCGGCGACATCGCGATCTCGGTGGCGCAGCTGATCCCGAACGCGGAGATCCTGGTCGTCACCACCCCGCAGCAGGCGGCCGCCGAGGTGGCCGAACGCGCGGGCGCGATCGCACTGCAGACGCGGCAGCGGGTGGCGGGCGTCATCGAGAACATGTCGTGGCTCGAAACGCCCGACGGCGGGCGGATGGAGATCTTCGGGTCCGGTGGCGGGCAGTCCGTCGCCGACTCGCTGTCGAAGTCGGTCGGCTCGACGGTGCCGCTGCTCGGTCAGGTCCCGATGGATCCGCGCGTGGTCTCCCACGGTGACTCGGGGACGCCGATCGTGCTGGCGGAGCCGGACGCGCCGGCGTCGCTCGTGCTCAAGGAGGCGGCGAAGAAGCTGACCGTCCGGGCGCGCGGGCTGGCCGGGATGATGCTGAACGTCACCCCCGCGGGACGCTGACCCACCCGCACGCGTTCAGTCCTCTAAATGCGGGCTTCAAGCCATGCATTTAGAGGACTGAACGCGGTCGTTGCGCGTGCAAGAACCGCATCCAGAGGACTGAATGCGGTCGTTGCCTCGGGGTCAGGTCGCGTCGGGGTCGACCGGCGGGCGCTCCCCCGGCTTCAGGGGCTCGGGCTGGGCGGCCGTCGCCGGGTAGCCGTTGGGCTTCGAAGCCCCGTTGGTCCCGTTGGTCCCGTTCGAACCATTGGTGCCGTTGACGTCCTTGAGCCCCAGCGGATCCGGGTCACCGTCGAACAGGTGCTGGGTGACGACCCGCTTGGGGTCGAAGTTCCGCAGCCCGCGCAGATCCTCCAGCGGCTTGCGCAACTGGTCGAACTCCGGGCCCATTTCCTCGCGCAGTTGCGTCTTGGCCCCGGTCGCGAAATCGCGGACCTTGCGGACACTCTTCGCCAGCCAGGCCGCGGCTTCGGGCAGCCGTTCCGGACCGAGGATGAAAAGACCCGCGACGACGATGATGAGGATCTCGCCCCAGCCGACACTCTCGAACACCTGTGTGAACCTCCGCCTCGGCGTCTTCCCCGTTCAGGGTACCCGGCCGAACTCGCTAGTCCGAGGCCAGTTTGACGTCCACGACAAGGGAAGACCCATCGCGGACAAGCCGGACAGGGACCACTTCGCCGACCTCGCGCGCGCGGACCGCGACGAGCAGTTCCGCCGAGTCGCGTACGAGGCGTCCGCCGACCTCGGTGATCACGTCGCCTTCCTTGATCCCGGCCGAGGCGGCGGGGCCGCCTGGGGCCACATTGCGGACCTGGGCGCCCATGGTGCTGGAGCCCGCGACGGTCGACGAAGCGTTGATGCCGATGTCGGGGTGGACGACTTTTCCGTCCCGGATCAGTGTTTTCGCGATCTTCACCGCGTAGTCACTCGGGATCGCGAAGCCGATACCGATGCTGCCGCCCTCGGCGCTGGACGAGCGGATCGCCGAGTTGATCCCGACGAGCGCGCCGGTCGCGTCGACGAGCGCGCCGCCCGAGTTCCCGTGGTTGATCGCGGCGTCGGTCTGGATGGCCTCGTAGATCACCGGCGCGCTGCCGCCGTCGCCGCCCGCGGTCACCGGGCGGTTGAGCGCGCTCACGATGCCGGCGGTGACCGAGTTCTGCAGCGCCAGCGGCGAACCGACGGCGATCACCGAATCGCCGACGGCCAGATCGGACGACTTCCCGACCTGGAGCGCCGTCAGGTTTTCGACGTTGACCTTGACCACGGCCAGGTCGGTCTTCGCGTCGGCGCCGACGACCTTCGCCTCGACACGCCTGCCGTCGAAGAAAACGGCGGTGATCTTGGTGGCCGAGTCGGCCGTCGCCGCCGAGATGACATGTTCGTTCGTGAGCACGTAGCCCTGGGTGTCGATGACGACCCCGGAGCCCTGCTGACCGGCGTCGGCGCCCGGTTTGAACACTTCGAGCGAGACCACGGCGGGCGCCACCCGGTGCGCGATGTCCGCGATCGAACCCGCCGGACGCTCCTTGGCGGCGTCGGCCTCGGAAATGCTGGCCTCACCGGTCAGTTCGGTGCCCGTGTCGGCGAACCACCAGCCGATCAGCCCGCCCGCGGCGCCGATGAGCAGCGCCACCGCGGCGAGAATCGCCAGCGCCTTCGTCTGCACTCGCCGTCCGAAGAGGACCTCCGGCAGGCTCAGCAGCGCGCCTTGCGGCCGCTTCGCGTCCGTCGTCTCTTCCGAATCCTGCTGGACGGCGGGCCCGGCGAGGACCGCGCCGGAGCCGGGGTCGCGCCACGGATCCGACGTCGTGGTCCAGAGCGGACCTTCCGCGCCGTTCGCGGACGGTTCGGAGCCGTTGGTGCCGTACGGCCGCTCCAGCACGACACCTTCGGCGCCCGGCGGGCGGCGGAAGGCCTCGGCGAGCGATTCCGGGGTCGGCGGGGCCAGGTTCAGTCCCGGCGCGGTCTGCCCGTTCGTGCCGGGCTGGTACAGCTTGTCGAAGGCGCCGTCGACACCACGCGGCCTGCCGAACGTGGCCGCCTGCGCCGGATCGACGGCGGGCCTGGCCAGCGGTCGCGGCGCCAGCCGATCCCCCGCCGGGTCACCAGGCTGCTGCGGATTCGCGTTCGGCTGCTCGGTCATCATTCCCCGGGGCTGAGATCTGGTTGGCCGGACGCGAGAGTACGCCAAGCCTCACCCTTGATTCTGCCGTGACCACGGTGAAGTGCGCGTTGATTCCCTCTCGAAGGCCAGAAATGTGACACTTGAGGCAACCATGTCGCACCTCTGGCAGTCTAACGGGCATGTCGGAGCATCACGGGGGACAATTCCCGCCTCAACAGCAGTGGCCGCAGCAGCCGTACCCGCCTCAGCAGCAGTGGCCGCAGCAACAACAACAGCAGGGATGGCCGCAGCGACCGCCCAAGAAGGGCCTGTCCACCAAGGTGAAGGTGCTGCTGCTCGTCGCCGCGGTCGTGGTGGTCGGCGGCCTCGCCGGGCTGATCATCGTGGCGAAGGCGGCCGCGGGACCGGAGAAGCAGGCGGGAAAGCTGGAAGTCGGCGACTGCGTGCAGCTGACCGGCGCGGGCAAGGAGGCCGACGCGGTGAAGACGCCGTGCAACGCGCCCAACACCCCGTACATGGTCAGCGTCGTCGGCGTGGACAAAGGGGACTGGAACTGCTCGGAAGGCTTCTACCGAGTGGCGATCCCGACGCCGATGCGCGGGGAAGGCGTCGCGTTGTGCCTCGGGGTCAACGGCCAGATCGGAGCCTGCTTCGACGACATCGAGAGCAAGACTCCGCCGAAACTGGTCGAGTGCGGCAAGGCGCGGCTGAAGGTGCTGACCACCGCGCCCGCGAACCCGATGGGGACGGGCTGCCCGGACAACACCGAGAAGACGCTGACCTACATGGGCTACATGGATCCGCGGTTCAAATCGGTCACGATCTGCTTCGGGAAACCCTGACGGAGCGGATCAGCGGGCCGACACGGGCACCGGGGCGCTCGACGGGCTGGTGCTCGGCGCGGGGCTGCGCGGCGGTTCCGGCTGGACGCCGCCGCCCAGCTGCGCGGGCAGCAGTCCGGCGTTGACACCCTGCGGGGGTACGAGAGCGGGGCTCGGCTGGTCTTCGACGCCGTCACCCGAGGTCGCGACGAGGGCCAGGGCGCTCAGCACCAGCCCCGAAACGACGACTCCGGCGCCCTGCGCGTACTTGCGCCGGACGAGGCCGAACCGCCCGCCGCCGAGGACGTTCGGCGACTGGCCCAGTGGCGCCGTTGATCCCAACGGTGCTGTGCCTCCCAGCACTCCGGTGTCACGAAGGCCGGCGACCCTGTCGGGCCGCTGGATGGCCACCAGCTGACCGTCGGCGGTCATCGCCAGATTGTCCGGCGCGCTGGGAAGTTCGGTGTTCTGCGGGATGGAGCACAGGCTGGCCAGGAAACCCGCCGACATGGACGGGGCTCCTGCCTGCTTCACGGCGTTGACGGCCTGTCGCTGCGCCGCGACCTCGGCCGCGCACGACTGACAGCGGGCGATGTGCGCCGACGCCCTGTCCTGGGCGCCGAGGGACAGCTCGCCGTCGACGAAGGCGACGATGGCGTCCGGAAGCAGATGCGACTCGGGGAGTCCCCAACCTCGCGGTGCGGTCATACCCCCACCTTCGCAGACTCCTGCGCCGCGGCGCGACGGCGCTCCAGGGAAGCGCGAAGCGCCTGGCGGCCGCGGTGGATCCGGCTGCGCACGGTGCCGAGCTTGACACCGAGGGTGGCGCCGATCTCCTCGTACGAGAGGCCTTCGACGTCGCACAGCACGACCGCGGCGCGGAACTCGGGCGGCAACTCGTCGAGCGCGGCCTGCAGGTCCGGGTCGAGATGGGTGTCCGAGTAGACCTGCTCCGGGCTCGGGTCGTCACCGACGATGCGGTCGGTGTCCTCGGGGAGGCCTTCCATCCGCACGCGCGAGCGGCGGCGGGCCATGTCGAGGAAGAGGTTCGTGGTGATGCGGTGCAGCCAGCCCTCGAAGGTGCCGGGCTTGTAGGACGCGAGGGAGCGGAAGACCCGGATGAAGGTCTCCTGCGTCAGATCCTCCGCGTCGTGGGCGTTACCGGTCAGGCGGTAGGCGAGCCGGTACACGCGGTCGGCGTGTTCCCGCACGACCTCGTCCCACGAGGGCGGGGTCCATGCGGCCTCGTCCACGGTCACCGGCGTGACCTGGCCCACGAGCTGGTCGTCCTGCATCGTTTCCTGCATCGGGGAAGTAGGCACCTCCATCAGCGTCTCTCCCAACTACTCCACCCAACGCGGGCGATGTGCACGGTGTTCCCGTTGTCGAGAACCAGTCTGTCCGGCCTGCTTATGTTTCTAGTGAGACTGGACTGAGAGGAGGCTGAGAAGTCGGTACCAGGGAGTCTTCGCTGTTTTGTCGATAAGCAGCGCTAACCTCCGCGTGTGAATTCCGGGACGCATGCGGGCTCGCCTGCCGAGACCGCCGACGCCGGCCTCATCGTCGACGGGTACCACCCCGACGACGAGGTACTGGCCACCGCGCGGGCGCGGTCGGCCGATCTGGGGTGCGGTCCGCTGAGCGCGGGCGCCGGCGCGACCTTGCGTTTCCTCGCCACGACACTGCGCGCGAAGGCCGTGGTCGAGGTCGGGACCGGGGCAGGGGTGAGCGGGTTGTGCCTGCTCAGGGGCATGGTCGACGACGGGATCCTGACCTCGATCGACATCGAACCCGAGTACCACCGGGCGGCGAGGGCGGCGTTCCGCGAGGCGGGTTATCCGCCGGGGCGGACCCGGCTGATCATGGGCCGCGCGCTCGACGTCCTCCCCCGGCTCACCCCCGGCGGCTACGACCTGGTGTTCGTCGATTCGGCGCCGATCGAGTACCCGAGTTGCTACGAGAAGGCCGTCGCGCTGCTCCGGCCCGGCGGGATACTGGCGTTCCACAACGTGTCGGGGGCGAGGGTGACCGATCCCTCACGCCGCGATCCGGACACGCTGGCGCTGCGCGAGGTCGCGCGGGCCTTCCGCGAGGACGAGCGGCTGGTTCCGGCGCTGCTGCCGGTGGGTGGCGGGTTGCTGGTCGCCGCGATCGCGTAGCAAGGGACCTTTGCTATCGCCGGGGGCTGAAGGACGCTTTCCCCGCATCTGACGCGGTGAAGGACGCTTTCACCGCGTCAGATGCGGGGAAAGTCCCCTTCACCACGGCCACCGCGGCGAGGGCCAGCCAGCAGGCGGTCAGGACGATCAGCCAGGTCCAGCCCGCTTTCCCGTACACGGTGGCCCCGACGGCGCCGCCGACGCTGCTGCCGAGGTAGTACGACAGCGTGTAGAGCCCGCCCACCTGGCCGCGAGCGTTCTCGGGCGCCTCCGCGGCCGCCCAGCCGTTGGCGACGGCGTGAGCGGCGAAGAAGGCGCCGGTCAGCACCACGAATCCGGCGATGACCAGCGGCAGCGTGTCGGACAGCGTCAGCGCCGCTCCGGCGATCGTGAGCAGCAGCGCCCCGGCGAGCGACCGGCGACGTCCGAAGCGGCCGACGAGCCTGCCCGCGGTCGCCGACGAGACCGAGCCCATCGCGTAGGCGAGGAAGATCAGCGAGGCGATGGCGGGCGAGAGGTTCAGCGGCTCCCCGGTCAGCCGGAATCCGGCGGCGTTGTACAGCGCCACGAACGAGCCCATCGCCAGCAACGCGACCGCGTACTGGACCAGCAGCACCGGCTTCCGGACGGCCGCCCCGAGCCCGGCCAGCACCGCCCGGCCCTGCTCGCGCAGCACCTCTGACCTGCGACGACCGGCGAAAGCGATAGCAAAGGCCCCTTGCTCCCCCGGCGGCAGGGCCAGCACCGTGACCACCGTGCAGACCGCGCCGATCACCGCGACGACGATCAGCGCGCCGTGGTACCCGAAGGGCCCGGCGGTGAACCCCGCCGCCAGCCTGCCGACCATGCCGCCGACGGTGTTCCCGGCGATCATCGCGCCCACCGCCGCCGCGACCCCCGCCTTGCCGAGCCGTTCCGCGAGGTATGCCGCGGCGACTCCGGGGAACCCCGCGATCGCGACCCCTTGCAGTGCCCGCAGCACGAGCAGCGCGGGATAGCTGGGCGCCAGCGGCAGCAGGAAGCCGAACACGACCGAGGCGACCACCGAGGCGATGATCACCGGACGCCGTCCCACGACCTCGGAGAGCACCGCGATCGGCAGCACGGCGATCGCGAGCGCGCCGGTCGCGACGCTCACCGCGAGCGAAGCGCCGCCGGGGTCGAGGTGGTACTGCTCGGCCAGCTGCGGCAGCACCGGCTGGGGCGCGTACAGCAGGGCGAACGAGGAGATCCCGGCCGCGGCGACGGCGATCGTCACGCGGCGGGTGGTTCCGGTGGCAGGCACGACCTCGAAGCTAAGCTTCGCTAAACGATACGTCTAATACGCTCATCTGCCACAATCGATACCATGCTGAATGAAAGGATGACCGCCCAGCTAGCTCCGCAGCTCGCGCTCCTCACCGCACTGCGCCGCACGACGAACGTCACACGCGCGGCCGAACTGCTCGGCGTCCCGCAGCCCACGGTAAGCCGCCGGATCTCGGCGCTCGGCGACGCCCTCGGCGCCCCGCTGACCGTCCCCGACGGGCGGGGCATCCGGCTCACCCGCGCCGCCGAACTGCTGGCCGACGCCGCCGAGCGCGCCCTCGCCGCCGTCGACGCCGGAGTCCGCCAGGCCAGGGAAGAGGTCGACCCCGAATCCGGGCACATCGTCCTCGGTTTCCTGCATCTGCTCGGCCGGTCGCTGGTCCCCACCCTGCTCCGCGGCTACCGCGCGGACCATCCCCACGTGCGCTTCACGCTGGTCCAGGGTTCACGCCAGGACATGGTCGACAGGCTGACCAGCGGCGAACTCGACCTCGCCCTGCTCGCCCCCGCGCCGGTCGACGACCCGCTCCTCGACACCGCCGTGCTCGCCGAGCAGGAGATCTTCCTTTCCGTGCCGACGTCGCACCGCCTCGCCGACCGGCCCAGTGCGGCCATCGAAGACCTCAAGGACGAGGAGTTCGTCCTCCTCGAAACCGGTTACGGCCTTCGCACCATCACCGACGACCTGTGCGCCGCGGCGGGTTTCGAACCGAAGATCGCCTTCGAGGGACAGGAGTCCGACACCGTCCGCGGACTGGTCGCGGCCGGGCTCGGGGTCGCGCTGCTCCCCCGGTTCGAACCCGGGAGCCCGGCGGGCGTCGCCGAAGTCCCGCTGGTGCCGCCGGTGGGGCGGACCATCGGGCTGGCGTGGCGCAAGGACGTCGCCCTGCCGCCCGCCGTGCTGCGGTTCCGGGAACGGGTGCGCGCTCAGCCCCGGTGACGATCGTCAGGGTCGGTCACTGCCGTTCGTCCACCCCGCGGACGCGATGTTTTCGCTAACTTCGGGTGAATGTACGACGACATCGTGGAGTTGGCGGGTGAGAGCCCGAGCTGGCTCCAGGCGGCGGGAATCGTGTTCACCGAAGCGGGATTGCTCGTCTTCGTGGGGCTCTTCGCCTGGATGTTGTGGCGGGCGCGCACTTCGCCCGTCCGGATCGCCGTGGCGCTGCTGCCGCCCACCGCGACCGCGATCGCGTACCTGATCAGCGAAGGGGTGAAGAGCGTGATCCAGGAGGACCGGCCGTGCCGGAACCTCGTCACGCTCGTCCACTGCCCGCCGCTCGACGACTGGTCCTTCCCGAGCAACCACTCCACGATCGCCGCGGCGGCCGCCGTCGGGCTGGCCCTCGCCTGGCGGCGGCTCGCGCCGTGGGTGCTCCCGGGTGCGGCGTTGATGGGCTTCTCACGGGTCTTCGTCGGCGCGCACTACCCGCACGACGTTCTCGCCGGACTCGTCCTCGGCACCGTGACGGCGTGGCTCGTGTTCCGGTACCTGACCGGCCCGGCGACCAGGTTCGCCCGCAGGCTCACCGCCCACGCCGGAGACGCGCCGACGCAGCCCATGCCCAGGGTGGACCTGCGGGGCGACAGCAAAGGTCCCTTGCTCCCGCCCCGCAGGTGAACCCCGGGTCAGGCGCAGGGTCAGGCGTAGGAGGCGACCAGTTCGACCAGCGTCCGCGCGGCGAATCCGGTGGCACCCGGCACGACGTCGGCGTAGGTCTTGTCGGCCCGCGCCGGACCGGCGATGTCGAGATGCGCCCACGGCACGTCGCCGACGAACTCCCGCAGGAACAGCGCCGCGACGATGCCGCCGGGGCCACCCGGCGCCTGCCGGACGTCGCCGAGCGAGCCCTGCACGGTCTCGGCCAGGTCTTCCAGTAGCGGCATCCGCCACCACGCCTCGCCGACGCGCTCGCCCGCCTTCGTGACCCGCTCCGCGAGCGCGTCGTCGGTGGCGAACACGCCGCCGGTGCGGACGCCGAGCGAGACCTTCATGGCACCGGTCAGCGTCGCCGCGTCGATCACGGCGTCCGGCTTGTGCTTCTTGATGCCGTAGACGAGCGCGTCGGCCAGGACCATGCGGCCCTCGGCGTCGGTGTTGCCCACCTCGGTCGTCTTGCCGCCGTAGTGCCGGACGATGTCGCCGGGCCGGTACGAGGAGCCGGACACGTGGTTCTCGGCGGCGGGCACCAGCCCGGTCACCTTGACCGGCAGGCGCAGCGCGGCGATCGCGCGGACCGCGGCGATGATGGCCGCGCCGCCCGCCATGTCGGTGCGCATCAGGTGCATGCCGTCGGCCGGTTTGATCGAGAGGCCGCCGGTGTCGAAGGTGATGCCCTTGCCGACCAGCAGCAGATGCGTCGTCGCCCCGCGCGGCCGGTACTCCAGCTCGATCAGCCGGGGCGGCGCGGCCGATCCCCCGCCGACGGCGAGGACGCCGCCGAAGCCCTGCGCCCCCAGCCACTTCTCGTCCCGGACCGTCACGGTCAGATCGGCGATGCCGCCCGCCGCGCGGGCGGCGGTGTCGGCGAGCCAGGTGGGGGTCTTGATGTTCGACGGCGTGTTCGCCAGGTCGCGCGCGAACGCGGCGGCCGCGGCGAGTTCGCGGACCCGCTCCAGCGCCTTCTCGTACGCGGGCACGGCGCGCTCGTGGCGGGTGAGCAACCGCGCGGTCCGCAGACCCGGCTTCGGTTCCTCGGCCGTCACCGTGAACCGGTAGCCGCCGAGAAGCAGCCCGAACGCCAGTTCCTCGACGTGCTCGGCGCCGGCGTCTTCGGGCAGTTCGACGGCGAAGGTACGGAATGCCTTCTTCCCTGCTTCGACGTCTTCGTCCAGCGCCGCCGAGACGGCGCGGACCAGCGCGGCACCGGCCTTGCGGTAGTGCCGCGGCTCGCCGTCGCCGACGCCGGCCAGCCAGCGGACGCCGCCGGTCGGCACGGTCTGCACGTCACCGGCCTTGCCGGTGGGCCGCACGCCGCCGATCTCGTCGAGTCCGGCGTCACCGTCCTCTTCGGACGGCGCCACGATCAGCGTGGCCAGCGGCGTACCGCGCCGGATGTCGTCCGAGACCTCGAGTTCGAGCAGCTTCCCCGGAACGGGGGGTAGCGGGTTACGCACAGTGAGCGACCTCCGGGCGCAGATGAGCCGCGACCCCGGCCTCCGAAGGGAGACCGGGGTGCGGATGGTTGTACGTAGGTGCGGTCCGGCTCAGCCGGTGACCTCCTGCAAGGCCGCGCCGAGATCCTTCGCTTCTTCCGCGGAGAGTTCGACGACGAGGCGCCCACCACCTTCGAGTGGTACGCGCATCACGAGGCCCCGCCCCTCCTTAGTCACTTCGAGGGGACCATCTCCGGTCCGGGGCTTCATGGCCGCCATAGCGTGCTCCCTCCGTCTCAACCGGCGCGCCCGGGTCGCGCTCGTCAAAGCCAGCCGGGTCTACTGTCCATTGTCCCTCATCAGCGGCCGAGCGCGAACGCGGACCGATCTTTTGCCGCCGTATCGGTGCTGGTATGCGGCTCGCGAGGCTGAAAGACTTCGCATCAGACCGCAGTTTCGCCGACTAGGAGATCCCGTGACCACATCCGACGTTCTGCTGACCGCCGACGCCGATGGCGTGCGCACCTTCACGCTGAACCGGCCGCAGGCGTACAACTCGCTGACCGTCGAACTCAAGGAACTGCTGCTTGCGGGGCTGACCGAGGCCGCGGCCGACGACAGCGTCCGCGCGGTCGTGCTGACCGGTTCGGGCAAGGCCTTCTGCGCCGGGCAGGACTTGAAGGAGCACGTCGGGCTGCTGCAAGCGGGTGACCCGGCGCCGCTACACACGGTCAAGGAGCACTACAACCCGATCGTCAAGACGATCATCGGGATGCCGAAGCCGGTCATCGCCGCGGTGAACGGCCCGGCCGCCGGCGCGGGTGCCGCCTTCGCCTACGCGAGCGACCTCCGGATCGCGGCGACGTCGGCGAACTTCCTGATGGCGTTCGCGAACGTCGGCCTCGGCCCGGACTCCGGCGCGTCGTGGACGCTGCAGCGGCTGATCGGCCTCGGCCGCGCGGCCGAGCTGATGCTGCTGGCGCGCACGGTCGACTCGGCCGAGGCGCTGACGCTCGGCCTGGTCGGCGAGGTCGTCCCGGACGAGGAACTGGCGGCCCGTGCGCAGAAGGTCGCCGCGAAGCTCGCGGCCGGGCCGACGGTCGCGTACGCGAAGATCAAGAACGTCCTGTCGGTGGCCGCCGAGTCGTCCCTCGAAACCGCGCTGGCCGCGGAGGACGAGGCCCAGACCGCGCTGGGCGCGACCGCCGACCACACCGAGGCCGTCGAGGCCTTCGTGGGCAAGCGCAAGCCGAACTTCCAGGGCAAGTAACCCTTGCCGCACGTCTCGTGAGTGGTAATGACGGTTCTAACCGTCATTACCACTCACGAGGCGCGGAAGCAGTCCTTCACGTGGTCGTCGACCATCCCGGTCGCCTGCATCAGCGCGTAGCACGTCGTCGGGCCCAGGAACACGAAGCCGCGCTTCTTGAGTTCCTTCGCCATCGCCTTCGACTCGTCGGTGATCGCCGGGACGTCCGCCATCGTGCGAGGCCGGACATGCGACTCGGGCGCGAACGACCACAGCAGGTCGTCCAGCGAACCGTCGAGTTGCTCGATCGCCCGGGCGTTGGTGATCGCCGCCAGGATCTTCGCCCGGTTCCGCACGATCGACGCGTCTTCCATGAGCCGGGCGACGTCGTCGTCGGTGAAGGCCGCGACCTTCTTCGGCTTGAACCGCTTGAACGCCTTCCGGAACGCCTCCCGCTTCCGCAGGATCGTGATCCAGGAGAGCCCGGACTGGAACGACTCCAGGCACAGCCGCTCGTACAACTCCTCGTCGCCGTGCAGCACGACACCCCATTCGGTGTCGTGGTACTCCACGTAGTCCGGGGCCGAATTGCCCCACGAACACCGCTTGACGCCGTCCGAACCCAGCAGACCCGCCTCAGCCAACCCGGTACCCCTCCGCGTACTTCACGAACCTTTGCAGGCACAGCCGCAATCCCAGCTCGAACCCCGGTTTCGCGACCGGCCAGCCGAGCCTGCCGACGACGCCGAACGGCGGCCGCAGATGCTCCGCCCAGACGAACGTCGACGAATGCGGCCCCTTCTCGATCACCTGGAACACCCCGGTGCCCTGCACGAGTTTGCCCAGATGCCGCACGACGCACCGCAGCGGCGGCTCCCAGCTGGTGATCTCCATGGTGTCGGTGAACCCGATCCCGGCGACGCCGGTGAAGGCCGACAGCTTCGAGCCGACGCTGCGCCCGTTGCCCTCGACGACCTTGACGTCGGTGCCGATCATCCACTCGCCCTGGCGTTCCCAGTCGGTCAGCGCGAGCCAAGCCGTCCCGGCCGGGACCGCGACATCGACGGAGACGACGACGTCGGTCACCTGGCACCCTCGCGTTCGGCCTCCAGTTCGGCCACCCGCGACCGCAGCTCGTCGATCTCGACGCCGAGGCGCCGCATCACCCAGTCCACTTCGGACATCTTGTAGCCGCGCAGCACCATCTGGTAGCGGACGGCGTAGACGTCCTCGGCGGTGATGTCCTCGGCGGGCAGCCTGGTCGGCGAGCTGCCGGGCGGCAGCGGGGCCAGTTCCTCACCCCGGCCGAACACCACGGCGGCCAGCAGAAACACCACTGCGGCCACCAGCAGCATGACTACGAGGTAGATCAGGGCGGTCGTCACGTCACGATCGTGGCACACGAACGCCAGGATCGTCGCGCCAGCAACGCGAGTCGCACACTGAGCACCACCCAGAGGATCATCAGGATCCCGCACGGCACGGACAGGAACAGCCGCGACGCGTCGATGATCCCGGTGGCGAACACCAGCATGGCCACCGAAAGCAGGTTCAGCCCGACGGCCTCGCCGATCAGCACGCCGGCGGTCCGGACCAGCCGGACCCCGTCCATCCGCCGCGAGAGCCAGCGCATGCAGACGAGCGCGAAGACGCCGAGCACCGGCACGAGGAACACCGAGCCGTGCGTGAAGTGGGCGATGTACTGGTACCAGGCGGGTGTCGGGGTATCGAGCTGCGACCAGTCGCCGAAGGTCCACTTGCGGGCGTAGTCCCAGGCGATCTGCATCAACGGCACGCCGATGATCAGTTTCCAGAGCGTGCGGGTGCCGCTGTGCATGCCGAGTTCGGCCTGGTAGTCCCGGGCGATCAGGTGCACCGGGCCGAAGTCGTCGACGGCGCGCCGCTGCGCGTCGTGCTCGCTCCAGCCGCCCTCGCGGTAGGCGTCGGCGGCGTCGGTGAGCCCGTCCCTGGCCTCACGCAGCAGATCCCGCTTCGCCGACGCCGGGCCGTCCAGCCGCGACCGCAGGTCGCCGAGGTATGCCTCGATCACACTCATGCCGTAGTTCTCCCGAAACTCCGCGCGGTCAGGCCGCGATCACCCTTGACGGCCGCCGGTGGCGGCGCGCGGCGACCGTGAGCCGCAAGCTGAACAGGATCCACGCCGCGGACATCACCACGCACGGCACGCTGACGACCAGCCGGGCGGGCTCCAGCACCCCGGTCGCGCCGCCGTACATCGTGACGGCGAGCAGGTTCGCCCCCACTGCCACGGCCAGCGCCAGCGCGACCACGCGGGCGGTGGGCCCGCCGTCGCCGCGCCGGGAGAGCTGTCGTGCCGCGATCACCCCGGCGACCGCGACGACCGGGGACAGCGCCGCCAAGGTGTCGGCCGCGTCGATCACGCGGTGGTACCAGGACGGCGGCGGCGCGCCGAACCGCGACCAGTCGCCGAAGCTCAGCGCCCTGGCGAAATCCCAGGCGAACATCAGCACCGGCACACCGATGATCAGCTCCCACAGCACGCGGATGTCGCGCCGGAGGCCCAGCTCCGCCTGATAGGCGCGGGCGATCAGGTCGACCGGGCCGAAGTCGGCGACGGCCCGGCGTTCGGCTTCCGACTCATCGATCCCGCCTTCGCGGTAGGCCTCGGCCGCGTCGTGCAGACCGTCCCTCGCCTCGGTCAGTAGATCGGCCTTCACCGCCGCGGACCCGCTCAACCGGCTTTTCAGGTCGCCGAGGTAGACCTCGATGGCGCTCATGCCGCGAGCAGGGGTCGCGGTCGCCAGGACCGGAAGGCCAGCGGCAGCAGCCAGAAACTGAACGCCACCCAGCCGACGGACAGCACGTTGCACGCCAGGCTCATGTTCATCCTGGCCGGGTCCAGGACCGCGGTGCCGATCGCGAGCAGGAGCATCGCCACCAGGTTCGCGATGGCCGCGGCGCCGACCGTCCAGCGCGCCAGGTTCGCCAGGCGCGTGCCGTCGAGCCTGCGGCCCAGCCAGCGGGTGCCCAGCAGTGCGGCGGCCCCGAGCACGGGCGACACCACGACGAACACCCCGGAAAGATCGACGACGGCCAGGTACCACTCCGGGGTGGGTTTCCCCAGCCCGCCCCAGTCCCCGTAAGTCCAGAGCCGCGCCAATTCCCAGCCCAGCTGGAACAGCGGTACGCCGACGATGACCTTCCACAGGGTGCCGATGTCGCCGCGCAGGGCCAATTCGGCCTGATAGGCGCGGGTGATCAGCTCGGCAGGGCCGAAGTCGGCGACGGCCCGGCGTTCGGCTTCCGGCTCGTCGATCCCGCCTTCGCGGTACGCCTCGGCCGCGTCGTGCAAGCCGTCTCGCGCCTCGGTGAGCAGATCGGCCTTGGCCCCCGCCGATCCGCTCAACCGTCTGTCCAGCTCCGAGATGTACGCCTCGATCACGCTCATGCCGTGCTCCCCCCGAGGACACCACCTATGACAGTGGTGAACTCCTGCCACTCCGCCCGTTCCGCGGCGAGCGCCTTCTGTCCGGAGCGGGTCAGCTTGTACGTACGACGTTTGCGGCCGGACACGACGTCCCACTCGCTGGCGAGGAAGCCGGCGCGTTCCAACCGGCGAAGCGCCGGGTAGACGGTGCCCGTCGGCAGGTCGAGGGCGCCGTCACTGCGGAGCTGGAGCGCCTCGATGATGGCGTATCCGTGCAGCTTCCGGCCGTCGAGGACGGCGAGGAGCAACGCGTCGAGGTGCCCGCGCAGGCTGTCGGCCTTCATAGATAGACAGTCTACACATCGCCGCCTACCAGGGTAGCCGGGTCTTTCCCGGACCCGGCTCAGGGAATGTCCCCCAGATCACCCTGATTTCATAGATTTGGTGGCTACATGTAGGCAGCCTACGTATACAGTGCATCGGCATGGACGCACTCCCGATCGCGAGACTCCAGTTCGCGACGACGACCTCGTTCCACTTCCTGTTCGTGCTGCTCACACTGGGGCTCGTGACACTCGTCGCGGTGATGCAGACACGCTCCGCATTCGGCGGTAAGCCCGAGCTGATGCGGATGACGCGCTTCTGGGGCAGGCTTTACGTGATCAATTACGCGCTGGGAATCGTCACCGGAATCGTGATGGAATTCCAGTTCGGCCTGACCTGGACCGGTTTGTCCGCGGTCGCGGGCGACGTCTTCGGTGCGCCGCTGGCCATCGAGACACTGGTGGCGTTCTTCGCCGAATCGACCTTCCTGGGGCTGTGGATCTTCGGCTGGGGGCGGCTGAACAAATGGGTCCACCTGGCGCTGATCTGGCTGGTCACGCTCACCGCGTACGCCTCGGCCCTGTTCATCATGGTGGCCAACTCGTTCCTGCAGAACCCGGTCGGCACGCACGCCGAGAACGGGGTGCTGGAACTCGACGATTTCGGCGCGCTGTTCACCAACCCGGCGCTCGCGATGTCGCTGCCGCATGTGCTGAGCGCGGCGCTCATGACCGGCGGGTTCTTCGTCGTCGGCGTCAGCGCGTACCACTTCATCAAGCGCACCAAGGAGATCGAGTTCTTCCGGCGCTCGATGCGGATCGGCGTGCTGACTTCGCTGGTGGGCAGCACGATGGTGATCGGCTTCGGTTTCGCCCAGTTCGGCCCGCTCGGGCTCTACCATCCCGAAAAGCTCAAGTCACCGGGAGCCATGGTCGGCGCCCCGCTGGGGTTCATGATCCAGATCGGCTTCATCGCCTTCCTCGCCTCGATCCTCGGCACACTGCTGCTGTTCCGGAACTGGATCACCAAGGTGCGGCCCCTGCTGTACCTGATGCTGCTGGCCATCCCGCTGCCGTTCGTCGCGGCCATTTTCGGCTGGCTGGTGCGGGAGATCGGCCGTCAGCCGTGGCTGATCCGCGGGCACCTGACCACGGCCGACGCGGTCGCGTCGATCCCCGCGGGGCAGATCCTCTTCTCCTTCATCGCTTTCACGCTGTTGTTCGCGGTACTCGCGATCGCCGATTGGGTGCTGATGTCGCGGGTCGCCAAACGCGGCCCGGAACCCGAAGAAGACGCGGCGCCGCCGCACGCCGAACTTCCCGTCCTGAGCGGAGTCTGACCCATGGTGTTCTTGTGGTGGTGTGTACTCGGTTTCCTGATCTCCGGCTATTTCGCGCTGGCGGGCTACGACTACGGCGTCGGCATGCTGCTCGGCAGGCTCAGCCGTGACGAGGGCGAGAGGCGCCGCGTGCTCGGCGCGTTCGGCCCGTTCTTCCTGGCCAACGAGGTGTGGCTGGTGGCCGCGGTCGGCGTCCTGTTCGGCGCTTTCCCGCATCTGGAGGGAAAAGTGTTCTCCGGGGCCTACCTCCCGGTCGTCACCCTGCTGCTCGGACTGGTCACCTTCACCGCGGCGGTGCAGTTGCGCAGCAGGCGGCCGGACGCCGGACGCGGCACCTGGACACTGGCGATCACCGTCGGTGCCTGGGTGACCGCGGTGTCCTGGGGGATCTTCCTCGGCAATCTCGTCCTCGGACTCCCGCTCGACGCCGCCGGACTGCCGATCGGTGGTGTCCTCGCCGCCTTCGACCCGTACGCGCTGTTGTGGGGAGCCGGGTTCGTCGCGCTGTTCGCCTTGCAGGGCGCGGCTTTCCTCGCGGTCCGGGCGCCCGCCGACTTCACCGCCAGGGCGAACCGGATCGCCAAGGCGCTGCTCGCGCCCGCACTGGCGTTCCTGGTCGTGGCCGTCGGCTGGGGCGCCTTCGAGACCACCGCGTCGTGGACCGTGCTGCCCGCGATCGCGCTGGCGTTCGGCGCGCTGGGGAGCGCGTCCGCCGCACTGCGCGCCGGACGGCACAAGACCGCGCTGATCGCCACGATGGTCTTGTCGGCGTCCCCGGTGCTGGCGGTCGGGACGATGCGCCTGCCGGACGCGCTGGTGTCCTCTGTGGACGGCGGATTCTCGTTGAGCCTGACCGAAGCGGCCACGAGCACCGAGATGCTCGGCCTGCTCACCATCGTCGGTCCGCCCGCGCTGGTGGTGATCGCCGCCGTGCAATGGGTGACGTGGCGGCGGAACGCCGATCCGGTCGATCAGCGCTCGCTACTGCACTTCTAGGAGCCGGTGATGCCACCCCTTCCCGGACTGCGGCGCCATTTCGGCGTACTGGCCGTCCTCGGCACGCTGACCGCCGTGGCGATCGTCGTCCAGGCGGACGGTCTCGCGACGCTGCTCACCGGTGGCGGCGTGAGCTGGACACTCGCGGCCGCCCTCGCGGTCCGGGTGCTGCTCGCCGCCATCCAGGGTTCACTCGGCGGCCGGTTCGCGGCGTCGGTCAAGGCCGGCCTGCGCAAACGGCTGCTCGGCGCGGAAGCGGAGAATCCCGGCGAGGTCGCGACACTGGTGACCAAAGGGATCGACGCCGGTGACGCGTACCTGACCGGCTATCTGCCGACGCTGGTGCTGTCGGCGATCGTGCCGGTCGCGGTGCTCGTCCGGCTGTTCGCCGCGGATCTGACGTCGGCGCTGATCATCACCGCGACACTGCCGCTGATCCCGGTGTTCGCGATCCTGGTCGGGCAGCACACGAAAGCGAAGACGGCCAGGCAGTGGCGGCTGCTTTCCCGGCTGGGCGGGCATTTCCTCGACGTCGTGCGCGGACTGGGCACGCTGAAGGTGTTCGGGCGGGCCGAGGCGCAGGCGAAGACGGTGCGGGCGATGGCCGACGCCCATACGGACGCCACGATGCGCACCCTGCGGGTCGCGTTCCTGTCCGCGCTGGTACTGGAACTGGTGGCGACGCTGTCGGTGGCGCTCGTCGCCGTGCCGATCGGGTTCCGCCTGCTGGAAGGCGGGATGGTGGTGCACACCGCCGTGCTGGTGCTGCTGCTCGCCCCCGAGGCGTACCTGCCGCTGCGCGCGGCCGGGGCGAAGTTCCACGCCAGCGCGGAGGGGCTCGCGACACTGCGGGAGGCGCTGGCGGTCCGGTCGGCGGGCATCGTCCGAGGCTCGCAGGTGGCGCGTAGCGGCGCGCCGGAGATCGTGCTGGAGAAGGTCAGTGTCGCGTACGGCGACCACGTCGTCCTGTCCGAAGTGGACATGACGATCGGGGCGGGCGAGCACGTCGCCCTCGTCGGCCCCAGCGGTTCCGGGAAGAGCACGCTGCTGGCGGTCTTGCTGGGCTTCGTCACGCCGACGTCCGGCCGGGTCCTCGTCGACGGCGTCGACCTGCGCGAACTGGATCCGGGGCCGTGGCGGGCCGCGACGGCGTGGGTGCCGCAGCGGCCGACGTTGTTCACCGGCACCGTCGAGCAGAACATCGCCATGGGCCAGGTGCCGGACGTCCAGGCGGCGGCCCGCGCGGCGGCGTTCGACGAGGTCGCGCGGGGCCTTCCCGACGGCTACCGGACGCGGATCGGGGAGCTGGGCGCGCCGCTTTCGGCGGGACAACGGCAGCGGCTCGGCCTCGCGCGGGCACTGGCCCGCACCGAAGCGGGGCTGGTGCTGCTCGACGAGCCGACGGCGCGGCTCGACGGGGGGACGGAGGCCGCCGTGCTCGGCGCGACCCGCGAACTGCTCATCGGCCGGACCGCGGTGCTCGTGGCCCATCGGCCCGCGATGGCCGCGCTCGCCCGCCGGGTACTCGAAGTGCGTGACGGGTCCATAAGGGAACGGGAACTGGTGTGAACGTCTGGGGAGTGTCCACAAAGGATATCGTGCGGCTGGTGCGGGCCGGGCTGATCGCCTCCGGCTCCGAACTGGCCGGGCTCGCGCTGATGGCCACCGCCGCGTGGCTACTGCTGAAGGCGGCCGAGCAGCCTCCGCTGGCTTCGCTGACCGTGGCGATCGTCGCCGTCCGGACGCTGGCGTTGCTGCGCGGCGGCCTGCGGTACGCCGAGCGGCTCGCCGGGCACGAAGTCGTCCTGCGTTACCTCGGCGCGTTGCGGACCCGCGTGTACACCTCCTTGCTGCCACACCGGGTCTCCCGGCATTCCGGCGGCGATCTGGTGACCCGGCTGGTGTCCGATGTGGACGCCGTACAGGACGCGATCCTGCGCTGCCTCCTGCCCGCCGGGGTCGCCGCGTTCGTCGGACTGGCCTCGACCGCGGTCGCGCTGATCGCCAGTCCGGCGGCCGGGCTCACCTTGGCGCTCGGTCTCGCCGTCGCGGGGATCGGTCTGCCGTGGCTGTGCGTGCGGATCACCCGCACGGCGGCGGAAGCGAGCGCTCCGGCGCGGGCCGACCTCGCCGAGCGGACGGTCGCCCTGATCACCGGGCGGCGGGAGCTGATCGCCTACGGCGTCCACGCGTCCACTGTGGACGAAGCGCATACCGCCGTCGACGCGCTCGCCGCGCGGGACCGGGCGACGGCGAACCGGACCAGCCTGCTGACCGCGGCCGGAATGCTGGTCCAGCTGCTCACCTGCGTCACGATCGCGCTGGTCGCCGGGGTTTCGCCGCCGCTGACGGCGGCACTGGCGCTCGGCGCGCTGACCGTGTTCGAGCTGGTCCTCCCGTTGACCGCGGCGGCCCAGCGCTGGGTCGAGGTCCGGGCTTCGGCCGAGCGGGTGCGCGCGCTGCTGACCGAACCCGCTCCCCCGCGCGGCACCCTGGTGCCCGAGCCCGGGCATCTGCGGCTCGAAGGGGTCGGCGTGCGGTTCCCCGGCCGGGCGCCGGCGCTGGAAGACGTCGACCTCGACTTGCCGCCGGGGAAGCGGGTCGGGATCCTGGGGCCCAGCGGCGCCGGGAAGACGACGGTGCTGAACGTGCTGCTCGGGGCCGTGGCGCCGACGTCGGGGCGCGTGGTGCTGAACGGGAGGCCGCTCGACGAGTACGACCCCACGCTGCTGCCGTCGGTGGTTTCGGGCGCGCTCGCGGACGCGCACGTCTTCCACACGACGGTCCGGGAGAACCTGCTGCTCGCGAAGCCCGGCGCTTCGGACGCCGAGCTGCTCGAAGCGTGCGCGACGGCGGGTTTCGACCTGCCGCTGGACCGCGAGGTCGGCTCGGACGGTGACACGCTGTCCGGCGGGCAGCACCAGCGGCTCGTGCTGGCGCGGGCGGTGCTGGCCGCGCCGCCGGTCCTGGTGCTGGACGAGCCCGTCGAGGGCCTGGACCCCGAGCACGGCGACGCCGTCCTGGCCGACGTCCTCGCGGCCGCGCGCGGCACCGTCGTTCTCGTGACGCACCGTGAAGCCCACGTGGCGGGCTTCGACGAGGTCCTACGACTCGGTCAACCCGAGTACTTCCCGCATCGGCGGCCGGTCGCTGACCGAGATCTCGGCCACCTCCGGCAGCCATTCGTCCTCTGAATGCACGAATTGGGTGAGCTGAGCGGGGTCGTCCGACTTGATACCGCAGCGTGCCAGTGCGGTCCCGAGGATCTGCCGCGCCATGACGCCCAGCTGAAGCAGCGAACGGTTGCGATGCTTGCGTACGCCGAGGTTGACCTGTGCGAGTCCGTCGAGGCCGTAGCGCGCTTCGGCGTCGAGGATGAGTCCGATCTCGACGCCGTACCCGGCCGCGAAGGGCACTGACTCGAGGAACTCGCGCGTCGCGGCGTACTCGCCGCCCAGGGGCTGGATCAGCCCGGACAGCGAGGGGCGCAGCGCCGACAGGACCGGTCGCGCCAGCAGTTCGGTGACGCGGCCCCCGCCGCTGCTCTCCAGCCTCAGCGGCCGCCGGTAGAAGCCCTTGACCAGGTGGACGCCGTCCTCGCAGAGCAGCGGACCGAGCAGGGTCGGCACGAACGCCGGATCCGGGTCGACCAGGTCGGAGTCGAGGAACACGAGCACGTCGCCGGTCGTGGCGGCCAGCGACCGCCACAGCACCTCGCCCTTGCCCGGCACCGGTGGGAACGCGGGGAGCACGTCCTCGCGGTGCACCACTCGCGCGCCGGCGCGTTCGGCGCGCTCCGCGGTCGCGTCGGTGGAGCCGGAGTCCATCACGATCAGCTCGTCGACGACCGTCCCCAGCAAGGGCCGCACCGTGCCCACGACCTCGGCGACGGTGTCCTCTTCGTCGAGTGCCGGTAGCACGACCGAAACCGTCCGGTCACCCTTCGCAGCGACGATGTCGTCGAGCGTCCACCCGGGGTTCTGCCACGTACGCCGCTCGAACCAACTCATGAGTAGTGATCGTGCCATGCTGGAGCCCGACACCCTGTCGATGGAGGAACCTTGCTACCGCTACTCGTCCGATTCGTGCTGGGCCCGCTGGTCAGGGCGCTGTACCGCCCCGAGATCCGCGGCGTGGAGAACATCCCCGCCTCCGGCCCGGTGCTGTTGGCACCCAACCACCGGGCGGCGCTGGACACCGGCGTGATCACTTTCACGGCGATGCGGCAGGTCAAGTTCCTCGGCAAGGCGGAGTACTTCACCGGCCGCGGGCTCAAGGGCAAACTGATGGCGGGCTTCCTGGGTGGCCTCGGCTACGTCCCGGTCGAACGCGGCAACGCGCAGGCCGGTCTCGCCGCGCTGGAGGCGGCGCGGAAGGTGCTCGACGCGGACGGCGCGTTCGCGATCTACCCCGAGGGCACCCGCTCGCTGGACGGGCGGCTGCACCGCGGCCACACCGGTGTCGCGGCCCTGGCGCTGGCGACCGGCGCGAAGGTCGTCCCCGTCGCGCTGTCCGGCACCGAGAACCTGCAGCCCGCGGGCAAACGCATCCCGCGGCGGACGAAGATCACCGTCACCTACGGCTCGCCTTTGGACTTCTCGCGGTATGAGGGGCAGGACTCGTCGCCGGCGATCCGGCGCTCGGTGACCGACGAGATCATGTACGCGATCCTGGAGCTTTCGGGCCAGGAATACGTCGACTCGTACCACAAACGCCCTGATCAGAGCGCTGCCTAAAGCCCTGGGTACAGCTGGTCGTGAGTGGTAAGTGTCGTTAGAACGACACTTACCACTCACGACCCTCCAAGCCCTACTTCGCCCACTTCGGACGCGGAGGGGGCACGTAGTCCGCGAAGGCGTCCAGAAGGACCGAAGCGTCCGAGTCGATCTTCAGCATGTCCCGGTACCCCGCCGACAAGAAGCCCTCCGACACCATGTGGTCGGCGAACTTCAGCAGCGGCGCGTAGTACCCGCCGACGTCGACCAGCCCGATCGGCTTCTCGTGCAGCCCGAGCTGGGCCCACGTCCACACCTCGAACAGTTCCTCCAGCGTCCCGGCCCCGCCCGGCAGCGCGAGGAAGCCGTCGGACAGCGCGGCCATCTTCGCCTTCCGCTGGTGCATGTCGGCGACGACGTGGAGTTCGGTCAGGCCGGCGTGCGCGATTTCGACGGTGCCCAACGCCTCCGGGATCACGCCGATCACCTCGCCGCCCGCGGCCAGCGCGGCGTCCGCGACGACGCCCATGGTGCCGACCGACGCCCCGCCGTAGACCAGCCCGATCCCCCGCGCCGCCAGCAGCGTGCCCAGTGCCCTGGCCTCGTCGGCATACCGCTGGTCGAAGCCCATCGACGAACCGCAGAAGACGCATACCCTGCGCGGAGCCGCCATCAGTGGGTGTCCTCCCAAGCCTTGTACGAATCCTGCACGACGCGTACGGCGTCTTCGATGTCGTCGGTGACGTGCAGCAGTTCGAGGTCCTTCTGGCCGATCTTGCCCTCGGCGAGCAGCGAACTGGCGATCCAGTCGTACAGGCCGCCCCAGTACTTGCTGCCGAACAGCACGACCGGGAACTTCGTGACCTTCTTCGTCTGCACCAGGGTGAGCGCCTCGAACAGCTCGTCGAGCGTGCCGAAGCCGCCGGGCAGGCAGATGAACGCCTGCGAGTACTTGATGAACATGGTCTTGCGGGCGAAGAAGTACCGGAAGTTGACACCCAGGTCGACCCACGGGTTCATGCCCTGCTCGAACGGCAGCTCGATGCCGAGGCCGACGGAGAACCCACCCGCCTCGTTGGCGCCGCGGTTCACCGCCTCCATCGCGCCGGGGCCGCCGCCGGTCATCACCGCGAAGCCGGCGTTGGCGAGCGCGCCGCCGATCTTGCGGCCGAGTTCGTACTCCGGGTGGTCCCGTTTGGTCCGCGCCGAACCGAACACCGTCACCGCGCGCGGGACCTCGGCCAGCGCGCCGAAGCCCTCGACGAACTCCGCCTGGATCCGCAGCACCCGCCACGGGTCGGTGTGCACCCAGTCGCTCGGCCCGCGTGAGTCCAGCAGGCGCTGGTCGGTGGTGCTGCCCTGGTCACGGCGATCCCGCCGCAGCACGACCGGGCCCTTGTGGCGCTCGATCGGACGTTCCGGGTACTGGCCGTCGGGGAACTCGCTTGTCTCACTCACCCCGCCAAGACTACGACGTCGTCACCGTCCGGAGCGGTGGCATCGCCGCGAACAGGAGTTGTCGCCTACCCGAACGTGGGGCTCGCGCCGATCCGCGAGCCCCACGTTCCGATCAGGACCGTCCCGCCAGCGCGAACGCGAGCATCGCCGTCGAGGTGAAGTCGATGGCGGGCTCGTTACTCGGCCACGAAGCGAGGTCGTCGGTGTAGCGCGACTCGGTCGTGTCGAAGGCGTCGTACGGCTTCGTGCACTCCTTCGCCCCGGCAGGGAACGGCAGATCCGCGAAGTGCTCCGCCCCGTTCGGACCGTTCACGACGGCGCCGTAGAGCACCTTCTCCTCACCCGCGAGGTTGGCCGCCTGGTGATGCGGGCACTTCGGCGACGTCGTGCCGACGCCGACGACCAGCGAGATACCCCACGCGTTCGCGCCGAGGGTGAAGTTCCGCTGCTGCGAGCCGAACGCGGCGTACCGGCGGTCACCGGTCACCTCCGCGTACAGCCGCTCGGTCGCGGCGAACCCGAAGCTCTTGCTGGCGGCGTCGAAGTCCTTCACCGACACGGCCGTCCGGAAAGGACTCTGAGCCGCACTCGCGACACCTTCGTCGAGCTGGCGCCGGAGGTCGCCGATCAGTTCCTTCGGGCCGAGCGCGGTACCCGGGACACCGTGCCGCAGGAGCTTCGCCAGTTCGGCGTGCGCCAGCGCGCTGGTGTCGTACAGGTTGAGCGTGCTCTTCTCTTCGAGGTCGATGTAGGCCTTCGCCCAGTGCGCCGCCTGCCGGGTCCACTCCGCCGCCCGCGGATCCCGCAATGCCTTGCCCGCCAGGGCGAGCTGCGTGGCGCCGAGTTCCATGTCGTCCCGCCAGGACGATTCCGGGTAGTACGCGTGCGGGAACGCGGTGACGAGCTCGCCGACGTTCTCGGTCTTGGCCTGCGCGAAGACCGACACGGCCTCGGCGAAATACTTCCTCGCCAGCGCCGGATTCCGCCTCGCCTCGACCTGCGCGCCGAGCGCGAACGCGGCGGCGACACGGCCGGCGAGGTTCGGGCTGAGCGGGGAACCGCCGGGATTCGCCGGGAAGACGGGCCGGTGCTTCACGAAGTACTTGGGGTCACCGGGTTTCACGTCGAGCGCGTCGTCGTCGTGGGGATTGCGCCAGACGTCGTGGTCACCGAGGAAACCGAACTTGTCGCTGCCAGTGCCGATCCCGACCTGGGCGTACAGCGTCTTGGTCCGCTGGTCCCACATCTTGTCCAGCCAGTCGAGGCCGAGCGTGACCTCCTTGGCCAGCACGGGGTCGTAGCCTTCGCGCAGGACGTAACCCATCTCCGCCAGCGAGTACGCCGTGTTCGAGGTGAACTTGACGAAGTCGCCCGCGTCGACCCAGCCGCCCTCGACGTCGATCGGCCCGCCGACCGGCTTCAGCGGCTCGGCGATCTCGTCGCCGCCCTCGCCGACGAACACCGGCCGGTCGTAGATCGTGGCCTGCTTGTCCGCCAGATGCGACGGTTTGCGGTCGAGACGGCCGGGGACGATGTCGTCACCGTCGCGCTGCGCCTGGAAGAACTCGTTGGTGGCACGGACGAGCGGCGTGAAGAGCCGCTGCTTCGTGTCCACCCGGAACGTCGGCGACGTCGCCTTGGTCTCGCCGCTGACCTCGATCCGGTACTTGCCCGGCAGCCAGACCTTCGACAGGTCGAGCTGGTACACCGCCGGGTACTTCGCGTTCCACGCGCCGAGCGAGACGCCGGTCCGTCCACGATGGACGGTCCGGCCGCGTTCGTCGACCACCGAGAACGACCCCGGCGCGCTGGACAGAAGGTAGGCGTACTTGGTTTCGGTGATGCCGTAGCCGACCTGATCGACCCGGACCTCCCCTTGCACCGCCGCCACGGCCGAAACCGCCGGCACCGTCAAACCCCCGAGGACCAGTGCCGAAACCGCGGCCACCGCCCGGGACCAGGAACTCACCATCATCGGCGCCCCGCTCGTTATTAGTTAAGAAAGTTTCCTTTTTATGGCGCAAGACGCTAGCCCGCGGGACACCCCGAGTCAATATGTCCGTTTCACCCGACGGGAGGGTTTGGTTGCCCGTGGGAAAGCCACAGGGTTCGAAGCGCTGTTCGCGGGTATCCGACAGATGACCGAATGGAGCTTCGATGACCCTCACCTGGCACGAGCGCTTGTCCGGCTGGCACAAGTCGAGCTATACGCATTTCGAAGAGAACGCCTGCGTCGAAGTAGGCACCGACGGCGCGTTCGTCGGCATCCGGGACACCAAGCAGCGCGAACTCCCGGCCGAGGTCAGGCCGGTTCTCGTGGTCCCCGCGAGTGGTTTCGCCGCGCTTCTCACTCACCTGTCCGGCTGAACCGGGCTCCGGGACGGAAATCGTCTACCGTGGTCCGATGCCGTCCCTGCGAACCGAGGCCGAACCACTCGGCGCGCGGATCCGGCGGTTGCGCAAGGCGCGCGGGCTCACCCAGCGTGAGCTCGCCGAGCCCCGCTACGACCGCGGTTTCCTCGCCAAAGTCGAGTCCGGCAGCAGGGTGCCCTCCGACGACGTCCTGGCCCATCTCGCGCACCGGCTCGGGCTGACCGCGGACGAACTCCGCTACGGCAGGCCGCCGGGCGCGGCCGAGGAACTCACCGGCGCGCTCGAAACGGCGTATCGCGAGTTGCAGCAGGGCGGCCTCGACGCGGCCGAGCGGGAGTTCACCCGGATAGAACGGCTGGCGGCGGCGTACCGGCTGCCGGAGGTTCAATGCCACGCGCGGTTCTATCTCGGCGAAGTCCAGTGGCAGCGCTACGACATCCCGTCGGCGGCCGAGGGATTCGCCCACGCGATGGAACTCGCCGAAACGGCGTCGCCGCGGTTGCGCGCGATGATCGTCAACCGGGTCGCCGCCTGCCGTGCGCTCTCCGGCGACCTGGGCGCGTCGGTGGCCCTCGTCGAAACCGCGCTCGCCCGGCTCCGCGCCACCACGCCCGTCGATCCCGACGCCGAACTGGCCCTGGTGACCGCGCTCATCCACCCGCTCATCGAAATGGGCGCGCTCCGCCGCGCCCGGCGAGCCGCCGAAGAAGGGCGGCGCGCGCTCGCCTCCGCCCACCGCAAGGACATCTCCGCGCGCTACCACCGGCAGGCCGCGCAACTGTGGCAGGCGATCGGCCTGGTCGATCGCGCCGAAAAGGACCTTTCCCGGGCGTTGCGACTGTTCACTTCGATCGGTTACGACCGCGACGCCGCCCGGAGCCGCTGGGCGCGCGGCTTCCTGTGGCGACGGCTGGGCAAACTCGACGACGCGCACGCCGAACTCCTGCTCGCTCGCGACCTCCTGGCCAAGGCCGGCTCCCGGGAAGGCGTACTCGGGGCGACGATCGAACTCGCCGACGTCCGCCGCCGCCAAGGCGCGCTCGACGAAGCGGCCGCACTCGCCGAGGGGATCCGCCCGCTTCTGGATCGATCCCCCGACATCGAAGCCAGGGCCGAGGTTCTCCGCCTACTGGGACTCATCGCCCGCGCCCGCGGCGATCTGCCCGAGGCGACCGCGTTGCTCGAAGAAGCCGCCACCGCACAGGAAGAGTCCGAACTGCGCGGCGCGCTCGTGGCGACCTCGCTGCATTTGGGCGACACCTTGCGCGCCCGCGGACTCCTCGACGAGGCGGCGGCCGCGTATCGACGCGGTGTTCGCGCGGCCGCTATGTCCGATTCCGGGCCGCTGGACTGAAAACCATACGAAAGTCGCCATATATCGCACCTGGCGGGAAAATCCTTACTACACAGGGATTTTATTCCCGGTGAAATGATCTTCGCCGGTCTTGCTACGCCATCCGGCCCATTGACGCCTCCGGTGACCGGCTCCTTTACTCGGACGTGTCCATCGGGATAACTCCAGTTATCTTCGGCGGACACGCTCCCCGTCCCCCGCCGTGCTCCCACTCCGGTCGATTCCCCGCCGCGCCGCTGGCCGCACGGGAGCACGGTCCTGCCCATGGAAGGTTCCCATGACCGTTCAGCGAGGGCTCAGAACAGGGTTGGCGGCCATCGCCGGCCTCGCCCTGAGCATGACGTTCCCGGCGATGCCGGCGAACGCGACCACCGCCACCATCCAGCCCGCGAGCCCCGACGCCGTGGCCGCGAGCGCGGCCGACCAGGCCGCCGCGGCTGGTGTAGACCACTTGCGCAAGGGTGCCCAGGAGGGCTTCCGCCGCGTCGGACTGACCCCTGGTGGCGGAGGACTCTTCTACGCCGCTTACGAACGAACCTACCGTGGCCTGCCGGTGGTCGGCGGGGACGCGGTGGTGGTCGCCGACGGCGCCGGGCGCGTCCGCGGCACCAGCTCCGCGGAGACCGCGACGATCTCGGTCGACACCAAGGCCAAGATCACCGCGGCGAAGGCGGCCGAGGTCGCCCGCGGCCAGTTGTCCACAGTGGACAGTGTCACCGCGCCGAAGCTGGTCGTGCTGGCGGGGAACTCTCCCAAGCTCGCCTACGAAGTCGTCGTCGCCGGCACCAAGGCGACCGCGCCGAGCAACCTGCACGTGTTCGTGGACGGCGTCACCGGCGCCGTGCTCGATACCCGTGACGACGTCAAGCAGTCCAACGTCCCGACCCACGCGCAGGGCACGTCGAACGACGTCAGCACCCTGGGCGCGGGCAACAGCTACTACGTCGGCAACGTCACCATCGACACGACGAACTCCGGCGGCACCTACACCATGCGCGACCCGCAGCGCAGCAACATCAGCTGCGCGCGCCAGAACGGCTCGCCCTTCAGCGGACCGGACGACAACTGGGGCAACGGTTCCGGCACCGACCTGGAAACCGCTTGTGTCGACACGCTTTTCGGCGTCCAGACCGAGTGGAAGATGCTGAGCGAATGGCTCGGCCGTAACGGCATCAACGGCAACGGCGGCGGCTTCCCCGCCTACGTCGGCCTCAACCAGGTGAACGCCTACTGGAACGGCTCGTCGACCACCTTCGGTCACTCGCAGGACAACCAGCGCCAGGCCACCCCGATGGACGTCGTCGCGCACGAGTACGGCCACGCCATCTTCCAGACCACGCCGGGCGGCGCGGGCAGCGGCAACGAGAACGGCGGCCTCAACGAGTCCACCGGTGACATCTTCGGCGCCATCACCGAGCACTACGCCAACAACGCCAAGGACACCCCGGACTACGACGTCGGCGAGAGCGTGAACCTGGTCGGCCAGGGCCCGATCCGCTACATGTACAAGCCGAGCAAGATCTCGGGTAACCCCGACTGCTACTCGTCGTCCATCCCGAACACCGAGGTGCACGCGGCCGCGGGCCCGCAGAACCACTGGTTCTACCTGCTGGCCGAGGGCACCGCGCCCGCAGGCAAGCCGGCCAGCCCGACCTGCAACAACACCTCGATCACCGGTCTCGGCATCCAGAAGGCCGCGAAGATCTTCTACAACGGCCTGCTGAAGAAGACCTCCAGCTGGAACCACAAGGCCGCCCGCAAGGCGACCCTGGAAGCGGCGCTCGCGCTGTACCCGGGTTCCTGCACCGAGTTCAACACCACCAAGGCGGCGTGGGAAGCGATCAGCGTCACCGCGGCGTCCGGTGAGCCGACCTCGTGCACCCCGCAGGGCAACGACTTCTCGGTCGGTGTCAGCCCCACCTCCGGCACCGTCCAGCCTGGACAGTCGGCGACCGTCACGGTGAACACCGCGACCGTCAACGGTGCGGCGCAGTCGGTTTCGCTGAGCGCCAGTGGTCTTCCCGCCGGGGCGACCGCGACGTTCAACCCGGCGTCGGTCCAGTCCGGCGCGTCCTCGACGCTCACCATCGCGACGTCGGCGAGCACGCCCAACGGCACCAGCACGATCACGGTGACCGGCACGGCGGCCAGCGGCACGCACACCGCGCAGTACACGCTGACCGTCGGCACCGGCGGCGGCGAACGGACCTACACCAACGGCACCGACTACGCGCTGAACGACTACGCCACGGTCAACAGCCCGATCACGTCGACCGCGACGGGCAACGCGGTGTCGCCGGTCAAGGTCTCCCTCACCGGGACGCACACCTGCTCCGAGGACCTTCGCATCAGCCTGAAGGCCCCCGACGGCAGCACGTATTCGGTGAAGCCGACCGGTTCCCTGCCGTGCACCGAACTCGGCACCCGGAACTACTCGGTGAACGTGACCAACGAGGTCGCCGCCGGCACCTGGACGCTCGTGATCTACGACGCCTACGCCCAGGACACCGGCACGCTCGACAGCTGGACCATCACCCTCTAGTTCTCCCGCGCGCGTGAAGGACTCCTTCCCTCGGCCCTGGTTCTGGATGACCAGCCGGGGGAAGGAGTCCTTCACGCTCCCCCCAGGAAGGAAACCCCGGCATGAAGTGGGGAAAGCGAATAGGAGCGGCCGTCGTCGGCATGGCCGCCATACTGGGTGTCGTAGCGGCGCCCGCGCAGGCGGTCACGGCCGCGAGCATCACCGCGGCACCGGACATCTCCCTCGCCAACGTCAAGGCACATCTGAGCGCACTGCAGACGATCGCCAACCAGAACGGCGGGAACCGCGCCTCCGGACGGCCGGGCTACCCGGCATCAGTGTCCTATGTGGAGCAGAAGCTGCGCGCCGCCGGATACAACGTGACCCTGCAGACCTGCACGACCTGCGCGGGTTCGAGCCAGAACGTGATCGCGGAATGGCCGCAGGGTGACCCGAACCAGGTCATCATGCTCGGCGCGCACCTCGACAGCGTGAGCGCGGGCCCCGGGATCAACGACAACGGTTCGGGATCGGCGTCGATCCTCGAAGTCGCGCTGACACTGGCCCGCGAGAACCCGACGTTGGCCAAGCGGGTCCGTTTCGGCTGGTGGGCCGACGAGGAGTCCGGTCTGCGCGGGTCCAAGTACTACGTCAGCAACCTGCCCTCGACCGAGCGCACGAAGATCAAGACATACCTGAACTTCGACATGATCGGCTCCGACAACTGGGGCTACTTCGTCTACGACGACGTGGCTTCGGTCAAGGCCGTGTTCGACGAGTACTTCACCTCGATCGGCATCCAGACCGAAGGCGACACCGAGGGCGACGGCCGTTCGGACCACGCGTCGTTCAAGAGCGCGGGCATCCCGGTCGGCGGACTCGCGACCGGTGCCGGGTACACGAAGAGCGCCGCGCAGCAACAGAAATGGGGCGGCACCGCCGGAAGGCCGTTCGACAGCTGCTACCACCGTGCCTGCGACACGCTGTCGAACATCCCGGACACCCCCGTGGAGAAGAACAGCGACGCGATCGCCTACGCGCTCTGGAAGCTGGCTGTCGGCGCGCCGACGGGCAACGACTTCTCGCTGGGGCTTTCGCCGACCTCGGGCACCGTCGAAGCGGGACAGTCGGCGACCGTCACGGTCAACACCACGACGACTTCCGGCTCGGCGCAAGCGGTTTCGCTGAGCGCCAGCGGGCTGCCCGCCGGGGCGACCGCGACGTTCAACCCGGCTTCGGTCCAGTCGGGCGGCTCCTCGACGCTCACCATCGCGACGTCGGCGAGCACACCCAACGGAACCAGCACGATCACGGTGACCGGTGACGGCGTCTCGGTGGACCGCACGGCGCAGTACACGCTGACCGTCGGCACCGGCGGCGTGCGCACGTTCACCAACGGCACCGACTACGCGCTGAACGACTACGCCACGGTCAACAGCCCGATCACCTCGACCGCGACGGGCACGGCGACCTCGCCGGTGAAGGTTTCGATCACCGGGACGCACACCTGCTCCGAGGATCTGCGGATCAGCCTGAAAGCGCCTGACGGCAGCACGTACTCGGTCAAGCCCACCGGTTCCCTCCCGTGCACCGACCTCGGTACCCGGAACTACTCGGTGAACGTGACCAACGAGGCCGCTTCGGGCACTTGGACGCTCGTGCTCTACGACGCGTACGCCCAGGACACCGGCACGCTCGACAGCTGGACCATCACCGTCTGACCATCCGAATGGCGAAGGCCATCTCACGAGGACACCCGGCCTCGTGAGATGGCCTTCGTGCGTGAGGGCGATCCACGGACAACTTTTCCATATCTGGTCTAGACCACCCGATCGTCGGTAGCGCCACTCATGCACGGCGACCTATGTTGAGCCGAACGGCCGCTTCCTGTTCGTTCAAACCGCTTTCGAGATGGGAGCTGGGTATGTTCGGTCGCGTCTCACGGCTGCTCGCAATCACCGGCGCGGCGGTACTCGCCGTCACCACACTCGCCGTCCTGCCTTCGGCACAGGCCTCGGTCGACGCCGACGTCTGCGCGGTCAAATCGAAGCCAGCTGGCAAGGTCCTGCAGGGTTATTGGGAGAACTGGGACGGCGCCTCGAACGGCGTCCATCCGCCGCTGGGCTGGGTCCCGATCACCGACGCCCGCATCAAGGCCAATGGGTACAACGTGATCAACGCGGCCTTTCCGGTCATCCTGTCCGACGGAACGGCAAAATGGGAGGATGGGATGGACGCGACTGTGAAGGTCGCGACCCCGGCCGAAATGTGCGCCGCCAAGGACGCGGGCGCGACGATCCTGATGTCCATCGGCGGCGCCACCGCGGGCATCGATCTGAACTCGGCCACCGTGGCGGACAAATTCGTCGCCACCATCGTGCCGATCCTGAAGAAGTACAACTTCGACGGGATCGACATCGACATCGAAACCGGCCTCACCGGCAGTGGGAACATCTCCACGCTTTCCACGTCGCAGAAGAACCTCATCCGCATCATCGACGGCGTCCTCGCCGCGATGCCGCCGAATTTCGGGCTCACCATGGCACCCGAGACCGCGTACGTCACCGGCGGCAGCGTCGTCTACGGCTCGATCTGGGGCGCGTACCTGCCGATCATCAAGAAGTACGCGGACAACGGCAGGCTGTGGTGGCTGAACATGCAGTACTACAACGGAAGCATGTACGGCTGCTCGGGTGATTCGTATCAGGCCGGGACGGTTCAGGGGTTCGTCGCGCAGACGAACTGCCTCGACAAGGGCCTGGTGATCCAGGGGCAGACGATCCGGGTGCCCTACGACAAGCAGGCCCCCGGCCTGCCCGCGCAGTCCGGCGCCGGTGGTGGCTACATGTCGCCCAGCCTGGTTTCCCAGGCGTGGCGCAGTATTCCGTCGCTCAAGGGCCTGATGACCTGGTCGATCAACTGGGACGGCTCACGGAACTGGACGTTCGGGCAGAACTTGAAGACACTGCAGGGCCGCTGAAAGGCGCGTGTGAGCGGCTCGCCTCGTGAGTGGTAATGACGGTTAGAACCGTCATTACCACTCACGAGTCGCCACGGGGAATCGGATCGTCGTATTCCCCTGACGGCCCCGAATACTGCGACCCGTCCGGGTAGGGCCACGGATTCGGCGTACAGCCGTGCAGGCCCAGCGTCTGCTGCTGCATCACCGGCGCGAGCGCGCCCGGCACGGGGCAGGTCTCGTGACCGCGCCCGAGCCGGTGCCCGACCTCGTGCGTGACCATGTACTGCCGATAGGCCGCCAGCGGCGCGCCGTAACCGGGAACGCCGTTCGCCCAGCGGGCGACGTTGAGCACGACGCTGTTCCCGTTGCGGCACGAGGTGTAGCCGTCGGGCCTGCCGCACAGCACGTCCCGGGTCGTCGGCGTGGCGAGGTAGATCGTGAAGTCGTACGGACCGTCCGGGCCGACGCGCTGCAACCGCCAACGACCGCCGCCGGTCCAGCCGCGTGGATCGCCCAAAGTGGACTCGACGGCCGTGGCGAAAGCGTCCGGGTTCACGCCGCCGATGTCGCCTTCGACGGCGACGCGGTAACGCAGCAGTCTCCCGGCCTGCCCGGCGACGGGGCCTTCACCGGCCGGGAACCGCCACTGACCGGACCCCGCCCGCGGGAACGTGATCGCGGCGGACGGCGGCGCCAGTACGGGCTTCGGTGCCGTCGAGGACGTGCTCGGCGTCGTCGAGGGGGTCGTTGAGGGGGTGATGACCGGTACCGGCGTCACCGCGGGAGGAGCGATCGAATGAGCTTCACAGCCGGCCACCGCGAGAGCGCATACGACCGCGGCCAAGGCCCCGCGCGCGCTCATCGTTCCCCCAGGAGGTCTTCGGTCACACTGGGAGATACGTACCGGGGCCGCGAGAAGTTGTGGGACCGCGCGCGCAACCTTTCGGCGCGTTCGGCCGTATCGTTCTCGGACATGGGCGAGGAGGTCGGCGGACGACTGCGGCGGCTGCGCGCCGAACGCGGCCTCACCCAGCGTGAACTCGCCGAGCCGCACTACACCGCCGCGTACGTTTCCTCCGTCGAGACCGGGGCGCGGACCCCGTCCGGCGACGCGTTGCGCCACTTCGCCGCGCGACTCGGGGTGGACACCGGCGAGCTGCTCGGCGTGACGTCGCCCCGCGACGACGTCCGGCTCGACCTGGACATCGCGGCGGCCGCGGCGGACTTACTCACCGGACGCGGCTCGGCGCCGAAGATGCGGCGCCTGGCCCGGCGGGCGGAACGCCTCGGCCGCCACCGCCAGGCCGGGCTCGCCTGGCTGTGGCTCGCGCGGTACACCGAGGGCGACACCCGGCCGCGACTGGTGGCCGCCGCCGAAGCCGCGCTCGCCGACGATGTCCCGGCGTACCGGCGGCTGGCCGTCGCGCTGCGCGCGAACGTGCTGATCGGCTGGGGTGAGCCGCACCACGCGATGCACCTGCTCCGGACCGCGCTCGACGCGAGCCGCGAGCACCACCCGCATCCGGTGCTCCTGCTGACGCTGCACGCGTACCTCGCCGAAGGACAGCTCCGCCTCGGCGAAACCACCCAGGCCGCGCGGCACGCGGGCGAGGCACTTCGGCTGACCCGCGGCGGCGAGGAGATCCTGGCCGAACTGACCGAGAACCAGCGCCGGCTGACCGAGACCTACCTCGGCGAAGGACGGGTGACCGACGCCGTCGCCACCGTGGCGGTGCTGCACGACCTCCTCCACGAACGGGCACTGAGGCCGGTGCTGGCCCGGTGTCTCTACGCGCGGGCGCTGGTCCGGCGCGCCGACGATCCCGAAGGCGCCCTCGCGGACCTTCGCGCTTCCCGCGCGGCGGCCCCCGACCACGCCGTCACCCTGGAACTCGCGGACCTCTGCCGCGAACTCGGCCGCCTCGACGACGCCGCCGCACTGCTCACCGAAGCGGCCGACGCCATCCCGGCGGACTCGCCGCACTCCGCGTCACTCACGTTCCAACAGGGCTCGCTGGCCCTGGCGCGCGGAGACCTCGAAGCAGCCGAAGCGGCCTTCGCGCACGCCATCGACGTCGCCGCTCTTCGCGACGCTCGCGGTGTCCTGGCCGCTTCGGTGGACAAAGCGGGAGAGCTGCTTCGCGACCAGGGACGCTCCGAGGAAGCCGCGGACCTGCTGCGGCGGGGGTTGCTCCTGCTCGGCGCCGAAGAGGACCTCCCGGGGCGATAGCAAAGGTCCCTTGCTCTCTTTCCGCAGGTCAGGAGGGCTCGCGATAGCAAAGGTCCCTTGCTACCGCCGCTGGCCTTGCACGTGAGTCGGTGCGGCTCTGCCGCGAGCCTGTGTCTCCAATGTGGCATTGGAGACGTTCATTGTCCCCAATGCCACATCGGGGACTCAGGCCAGCACGCGAGGTGCGTGAACAACCGGGACGCTACTGCCCACTCACGCTGAGGAAGTCGCGCAGTATCGAGGCGACCTGCCGGATCTCCCCCGCCCGCACGTTCTCCTGCCGCGTGTGCGCCAGCGTCGGGTCGCCGGGCCCGAAGTTCACCGCCGGAATCCCGAGAGCCGCGAAGCGCGCGACGTCGGTCCAGCCCAGCTTCGCGACAGCCTTGCCGCCCGCCGCGGCGACCAGCTCGGCGGCCGCCGGGGCGCTCAGGCCGGGCAACGCACCCGGTGACAGGTCGACGACCTCGACGTCGTAGCCCTCGAAGACCTCGCGGAGATGCGCCTCCGCCTCGTCGGCGCCGCGGTCGGGCGCGAACCGGTGGTTGATCGTGAGCACGGCCTCGTCCGGGACGACGTTGCCCGCGACCCCGCCGCCGATCTTGGTGGCCTGCAGGCCCTCGCGGTAGGTCAGGCCGTCGATGTCGACCACCCGCGGCGTGTACTCGGCCAGCCTGCGCAGCGGTTCGGCGAGGCCGTGGATCGCGTTGACGCCCATCCAGCCGCGCGCGGTGTGCGCCCGGGCGCCTTCGACGCGGATCTCGATCCGCATCGTGCCCTGGCAGCCGCCCTCGATGCCGCCGTTCGAAGGCTCGCCGAGGATCGCGAGGTCGGCCTGCAGCCACTCGGGCAACTCGCGCTCGATGCGGCCGAGGCCGTTCTTCGTCGCTTCGATCTCTTCGCAGTCGTAGAACACGAAGGTGACGTCGTGCTTCGGCTCCCGGAGAGCGGCGGCGAGGTGCAGGAAGACGGCGTCGCCGCTCTTCATGTCGACGGTGCCCAGGCCGTGCAGGATCTCGTCGTCACCGGTCCCCTCGCGGCGCACGGGCAGGTTCTCGTTGACCGGAACGGTGTCGAGATGCCCGGCCATCAGCACCCGAGTCGGACGCCCCAAGTTGGTGCGGGCGAGGACCGCGTCGCCGTTGCGGATCACCTCGAGGTGCGGAGCCTGTGTCTCCAGCGCCGCTTGCACCGCGTCCGCGATGACCTTCTCCTCCTCCGAGACGCTGAAGATGTCCACCAGCGCGGCGGTGAGGTCGACAGGGTCCGCGTGCAGATCGAGCGAAGGCATGCCCGCACCGTACCGGCGGGGCGGCAGGGCTACCGTGAGGGAGTGCGCATGCGAGTGGTCTTGGTCGCCCTTCTCCTGCTACTCGGCGGCTGCGGATCGGGCGAGGTCCCGGTGACGGTGAAGCCCAGCCGCAGCGCCGGGCCGGACGTGCTGCCGATCAAGCTCAAGGCGCTGACCACCGACCGGTGCTATCTGGCACCGGGGACCGAATCGCCCAAGGGCTGCCAGAAGTACGTCACCGAACTCTCCAGCGCCGCGGGCAGTGTCCGCAAGCGCAGGCCGGATCTTTCGGCGAGTGCCGACGCCCTCGATCGCCCGATCTCCGCCTTCCGCACCGCGAACTGCCAGGACCAGCCGGCGCCCGGCGGCGCGTGCGGCCAGGCGCTCGTGGACATGTCGGCGGCGCTGACCAGTGTGAAGAGCCTCGTCGGCGGTTGAGGCAGGTCACTGGGTTACCGTTCAGGGCGTGAGCGAGCAGACCCCTGATCCCGAAACCACCGGCGCGACCGGCGTCGGACTGGCCACCGTCACGACCGACGGCACGGTGCTGGACACCTGGTTCCCGCTGCCCAAGCTGACCGAGAGCGCCGAGGACAAGGCCGGCACGGTACGGCTGACCGCCGAAGAGGCCTCCGAGGCTCTCGGCGAGGCCGCCGCGGCCCAGCTCGGTCCGGACACCGACCGCGGTGTCGAGGTCGTCGCGGTCCGCACGACCGTCGCCCGCCTCGCCGACGCCCCCGGTGACGCGCACGACGTCTACCTGCGCCTGCACCTGCTGTCGCACCGGCTGGTCCGGCCGCACGGCGCGAGCCTCGACGGCATTTTCGGCCTGCTGGCGAACGTCGTGTGGACGAACCACGGGCCGTGCCCTGTCGAAGGCTTCGAGGCGACCCGGCTGCGGCTGCGGGCGCGCGGCAACGTCACCGTCTACGGCGTGGACAAGTTCCCCCGGATGGTGGACTACGTCGTGCCGACCGGCGTCCGCATCGCCGACGCCGACCGCGCCCGTCTCGGCGCGCACCTGGCCAACGGCACCACGGTCATGCACGAGGGCTTCGTCAACTACAACGCCGGCACGCTCGGCGCCTCCATGGTCGAGGGCCGGATCTCGGCTGGCGTCGTGGTCGGCGACGGTTCCGACGTCGGCGGCGGCGCGTCGATCATGGGCACCCTGTCCGGTGGCGGCAAGGAAGTCATCTCGATCGGCGAGCGCTGCCTCATCGGCGCGAACGGCGGCGTCGGCATCTCGCTCGGCGACGACTCGGTCGTCGAAGCGGGCCTCTACGTCACGGCTGGCACGAAGGTGAACTTCGAGGGCAAGGTCGTGAAGGCGCTGGAGCTGTCCGGCATCTCGGGCGCGGTGTTCCGGCGGAATTCCGGGACCGGCGCCGTCGAGGTCGTCGCGCGGACCGGCGTCGGCATCGAGCTGAACGCGGCCCTGCACGCCAACTGACCTGCGAAAAGAGAGCAAGGGACCTTTGCTGTCACTCTCCCCCGGAGAGCGATAGCAAAGGTCCCTTGCTTCTCTCACGGCCCGGACCACCTTGCCGGTTCACCTAGAATTCATCTCGTGACAGCCGAGACCCTGCCGCGCAAGAACGTCCCTTCGACCACCCCGGCCGCACTGGGCCTCGGCGACCGCCCCGCGAAAGCCGGGCCGGACGATCCGGCGGCCACCCATGTCCGGGTCAAACTCGACGTCGAGATCCGCGCGCTCCTCGCGCACGAGCCGGGCACCAAATCCGGCGCCGATCCCGAGGATCTGCACCAGATGCGGGTCGCGCTGCGCCGCATGCGAAGCGTCCTCAAGCTGTCGGGCCGCCTCGTCGGCCCGGACGCCGAACCGGTGCGCGCGGAACTCGGCTGGCTCGGCCAGTCGCTCGGGGACGTCCGGGATTACGACGTCCTGATCGGGCATCTGCGCGAGGTCGTCGCGGAGTTCGAGGTACGCGACCAGCCCGCCGCGCGCCGTCTGGTCTCGAAGTTCGTCACCGAACGCGGCGTCGCGAAGCGGCGGCTCACCCGCGCGCTCGCCAGCCCCCGGTACGCCGCGATGCTGCAGGACATCGGCCGCCTCGCCCGGCAGCCCGCCACCGAAGAGGCCACCTCGGAGGCGCCGCTGACGTCGGCGGATCTCGTCGCCGGGCTCGCGAAGCCGCACCGCAAACTCGTCAAAGCCGTGAAGGCGCTTCCCGCCGATCCCCCGGACGACGACCTTCACGCACTTCGCATCTACGGCAAGAAGCTGCGCTACGCCGCGGAGATGGCCAAGCCCGCCGCGAAGAAGAAGCAGGCGGAGCGGATCCAGCGGCTGATCAAGGCCACGAAGAACTTCCAGACCGTCCTCGGGGATCACCAGGACGCCTGCGTCGCGGCCGATCGGATGCGTGGCGTCGTGACCTCGGTCGACCCCGAAGCCGCCTTCATCGCGGGCCGGATCGCGGAGAAGGAACTGCTGCGCCGGGCCGGGCTCCGCGCCCTGTGGCGCGACGTCTGGGCGGAGGTCGACAAGGCCGCTCGCGCTGTCAGCCCGAAGTGATCGCGCGCAGGTAGCCGTCCGGCCGGATCAGCACCTGACGTCCGTTCTCGGCCTCGTATGCGGCGAAGGCGCGCCCGCCGACGTCCTCGAAGTCCACATCGGACAGTGTGCTGCCCGCGGGCAGGATCCGGCGCGCGCCTTCGGGAGCGGGACCGTCGCCGAACACCAGCAGCGTCTCCTGCGGACCGCGGAAGAGTTCGAACAGCCGGACGGGTTTGCCGCCTCCGTCCACCAGCGGCGCGTCCGGCGCGCGGTCGCCGGGGCGGATCCGGCCGGTCGACGCGGGCGCGAGCGGGCCGCCGCGGTATCCGATGTCGAGCTGACGCGTGTTCTCGCCGCGTTCGTGGGCGTCGTCCGCGCCCTCCCGGTACTTCTCGAGGATCTCGGTGCTGATCTTCAGCACCCGCGCGGCCACCCCGCGCCGCTCCGGCTCGTAGCTGTCGAGCAGCTCCCGTGACCCGTCGGCGAGCTTCCAGCCCAGGTTGTACGCGTCCTGCACGCCGGTGTTGAGCCCCTGCCCGCCGGTGGGCGGGTGGACGTGCGCCGCGTCGCCGGCGAGGAAGACGCGGCCTTCGCGGAACCGCGCGGCGAGCCGGATGTTGGGCCGCCACACCGTCGACCACGCCAGGTCGTGCAGCCGGATCCCGCCGCCGGACAGGTCGTCGAGCCGGGCCTGGAGCGTGCTCAGCGACGCCTCGACCTCTTCCTCGCCCAGCGGCGCGCCGAACTGGAAGTGCGGCACCCCGGGCAGCGGCGTGAGCACGATCCCCGACATCGGGTCCTCGGGTTCGGCGAACCAGTGCCCGTACGCGCGATCGAGCCCTTCGGCCTGGACGTCGCCCAGCAGCATGCGGATCGATTCGTCGGTCGTGCCTTCGAACGCGATCCCGAGCGTCTTGCGCACGAAGCTCTTCCCCCCGTCCGCGCCGACGAGGTAGTCGACCCGGACGCGCTCGCCCGGCAGTTCGGCGGTCACGCCGTCGGCGTCCTGCTCGAAGCCGATCAGCGGGGTCCCGAGTTCCACCTTGACACCGAACTCGGCGAGCCGGTCGCGCAGGATCCCCTCGGTCCGGGACTGGCCGAGGAACCAGCCGTTCGGGTAAGGCACGTCCGGTGTCGGCTCGGCGAGTTCGGCCATCATCCGCTCGCCGACGACCTCGCCGCCCAGATGGATCTTCATCGCCACGGGCGGCTGCCCGGCGGCCAGCACCGCGTCCAGGACGCCGAGGTCCTCGAAGACCTCCAGCGTGCGCGGCTGCAGACCATCGCCGCGCGAGCCCTCGAAGAACGTTTCGGCCTGCTCGACGATCCGCACGCCGACGCCGCGGCGCGCGAGATCGATGGCCAGCGTGAGCCCGGTCGGCCCGGCTCCCGCGATCAGGACTTCGGTCATCTCTCCTCCAGTGAATTAAGATTCAGTGAATCTTGATTCACTGTGCCCGTTGCTAGCCTTCCGTGTCAAGGAGGTGCCGATGACGGTGACGAGCCGCAAGGAGAAGGCGGCGGAGACCGAGGCCGCGCTCAAGGACGCGGCGAAGCGCGTTTTCGCGGCGAAGGGGTACCTGAACACCAAGATCACCGACATCACGGCGGAAGCCGGTCGCGCGGCGGGGTCGTTCTACAACCACTTCGCGAGCAAGGAAGAACTGCTCGAAGCGCTACTCGCCGACCTCGCGGCGGCTAGCGACGTCAACGCGACCTCGCCGGAGCACAAGGCCGACTTCACCGACCCGGACGCCGTGCGCTGGCACGTCCGCGAGTACTGGAACTTCCACCGCGACAACGCCGCGACGATGCTCGCGCTGCGCCAGGCCGCGATGGTCAGCGACGAGTTCGCGCACACCTTCGCGAAGTTCGGCGCGGATCAGGCCGCGGACATCATCGGCCACCTCGCGTACATCACCGAGGCAGGCATGGAACTGCCCGCGTCGGAGCGCCTCACGCTCGCGATGATGGCGGAGCTGGTCAACGGCTTCGCGCACACGTGGCTGCTCGACCCGACCTCGGTCTCCGAAGAGGAGGCCGTCGAGGCACTGACGCGGTTCATCTACCGGGGCTTCACGGGTCGCGACGTGAGCTGAAGGGCCCTTTCCCCGCATAAGATGCGAGGAAAGCGCCCTTCGCCGCGTGAGATGAGGGGAAGAGGCCCTTCAGCCCCCGGGGCACCGGACGGGGGGGCGAGGTGCGGCCCGGAGTTAAGCCAACCGTTCCGCGGCGGCGTCGATCCGCTCGTCCGTCGCCGTCAGGGCGATCCGGACGTGCTGCCCGCCCGTCGGCCCGTAGAACGTGCCCGGCGCGGCGAGGATCCCGCGCTCGGCGAGCCAGTCGACCGTGTCGAGCGCGGACTCCCGGCGCGTGGACCAGAGATACAGCCCCGCCTCGGAGTGCGAGATCTCGAAACCGCTGTCCAGCAACGCCTTCCGCAGCACCAGCCGCCGGCGCGCGTAGCGTTCCCGTTGCACGGCGAGCGCTTCGTCGTCCTTCAGTGCGGCGACCATGGCCTCCTGCACCGGACGCGGCACGATCAGCCCGGAATGCTTGCGGATCTCCAGGAGCCCGGCGACGAGCTTCGGGTCGCCGGTGACGAACCCGGCGCGGTAGCTGGCGAGGTTCGCGGACTTCGACAGCGAGTGGACGGCCAGCAGGCCGTCGAGGGAGCCGCCGTGCACGGACGGGTGCAGGATCGACACGGGCTCGCTTTCCCAGCCCAGCGCCAGATAACACTCGTCGGAGACCACGACGACGCCGCGTTCCCGCGCCCAGTCGACGACCTTGCGCAGGTGGTCGACCCCGAGCACGCGCCCGGTCGGGTTGGAGGGCGAGTTCAGCCACAGCATCGACGGCCGCTGCGGGCCGAGCGCGATCGTGCTGTCGGCACGCAGCAGGGAAGCACCAGCCAGCAGCACGCCGACCTCGTAGGTCGGGTACGCCACCTCGGGGATGACGACGAGATCACCGGGGCCGAAGCCCAGCTGCCGCGGCAGCGAGGCGACCAGTTCCTTCGAACCGATCGTCGGCAGCACGGCCGCCTCGGGAACGCCTTCGATGCCGTGCCGCCGCGAAAGCGCGGCGACCGCGGCGGCCCTCAGCTCGGGGATCCCGTGCGTGGTCGGGTAGCCCGGGATGTCCGACACGGACGCGAGTGCCGCGCGGACGCTCTCGGGAACCGGGTCCACCGGCGTGCCGATCGACAGGTCGACGATGCCGCCGGGGTGTGCCTGGGCCTTCGCCTTGGCTTCGGCGAGGGAGTCCCAGGGAAAATCGGGAAGAGCGACCCGGCTCATTCGCCCTGCGGGGGAAGAGCCTTGATGAAGGCGGGGTCGTGACTGGTCTTGCCGACCTTGGAGGCGCCACCGGGCGAGCCGAGTTCGTCGAAGAAGTCGACGTTGGCCTTGGTGTAGTCGCCCCACTCGTCGGGGACGTCGTCCTCGTAGTAGATCGCCTCGACGGGGCAGACCGGCTCGCAGGCACCGCAGTCGACGCATTCGTCCGGGTGGATGTACAGCATGCGGTCACCCTCGTAGATGCAATCCACGGGGCACTCGTCGATACACGCCTTGTCGAGCACGTCGACGCAGGGCTCGGCGATCACGTAGGTCACTGCGTACTCCTGCTTTATCTCTGCTTCACCAGTCTGCAACGGACATTACGCGCCCACGGGCGCCACCGGCCCGCTTAGGCCACCCTTATCCGTACTCCGGGTATGGGCTTTCAGCGGTCCTTCCGGCGAGGCGGCGGAGTGGCCCTGCTGTCCCCAGTGATGACGAATTTCGGCGCAGCGGGTTTCGCCGCCTCCGCGTCCTTCTCCTCGACGGCCTTTTCCGCGCCCAATGCCCGGTTGAAGCCGTCTGAGATCTCGCGGACCAGGTCTTCGTTGTGCCGGTCGTCCTTGCGCGCGATGCTCATCGGGGTCCCTCCACTGCCTTCCTTGGCACAATCTAACCGTGAACAGCGCGGAATTGCTCGAGCTCACCTGTAGTCAGGCATGGCCTCCCCTGCTGGAGGGCCGGATCGGCGACTGGAGGCTGCGCTGGGCGGACGGGTTCACCGCCCGCGCCAACAGTGCCCTCGCGATCGGTGACCCGGGAAAACCGCTGCCAGAGGCCCTGCGGGCGGTCTGTGACTTCGCCCACGATCACGGCATCCCACCCGTCGTGCAGGTGATCCAGAACACGTCCACCGAAGCCGCCATCGACGCCCACGGCTGGGTCCAGCATGTGGAACACCGGCCCGCGCACGAGGTCCGCGTGATGACCGGGCCGCTCCCGCGCGGGACCTCGGCGGGAGCGGTGGTCCTCGACGAGCCGACGTCCGGATGGTGGGAGCTGACGACGGGCCGCGCCGAACCGGCGGACGCACCGCGGCATGTCCTCGGCACCGGCAAGGTCGGTTTCGGGGTCGTGGAGTCCGACGGCGGCACGGTGGGGGCGGTGCGCGGCGGGATCGTCGGCGAATGGCTGCACGTCGCCCGCTTGGAGGTCCGGGAGGAGTTCCGGCGGCGGGGGCTGGCGAGCGGGCTGATGAACGCGATCGGCGCCTGGGGCGCCGCCCAGGGCGCCACCGGCGTCGTCCTGCAGGTCGCGCTGGGCAACTCCGGCGCGCTGAAGCTGTACGAAAACCTGGGCTGTACGGAGCACCACAGGTACCGCTACTGGGCCCCGGCTCCGGGGGCGTGCGAGGATCGCCCGTCGTGAAGGTCGTCATTTTGGTCGGCGGAGTGGGCGGGGCCCGCTTCCTGCTGGGGGTCAAGCAAGCACTGGGTCTGCCCGCGGTCGGTTCCGCCCCGGAATCGCCGCATGAGGTGACCGCGCTGGTGAACACCGGGGACGACGTGTGGATGCACGGTCTGCGCATCTGCCCGGACCTGGACACCTGCATGTACACCCTCGGCGGGGGAATCGACGAAGAGCGCGGGTGGGGCCACTCCGGGGAGACCTGGACGGTCAAGGAGGAACTCGCCGCCTATGGCGCCGAGCCGACCTGGTTCGGTTTGGGCGACAAGGACATCGCGACGCACCTCATCCGTTCGCGGATGCTGCGCGCGGGCTATCCGCTCTCGCAGGTCACCGAGGCGCTGTGCGACCGCTGGCAGCCGGGCGTGCGCCTGCTGCCGATGTCGGACGACCGCGTCGAAACGCATGTCGTGATCGACGATCCGGAGGATCCGGACCAGCGCAAGGCGATCCACTTCCAGGAGTGGTGGGTGCGCTACCGCTCCGAGCCGAAGGCGCATTCGATCATCGCCGTCGGCGCCGACGAGGCCAAACCGGCGCCGGGCGTGCTCGACGCGATCGCGGCGGCCGACGTCGTGCTGTTCGCGCCGTCGAATCCGGTGGTCTCGGTGGGCACGACGCTCGGCGTCCCGGGGATCCGCGACGCGCTGAGGAAGACGCGCGCCAAGGTCGTCGGCATTTCGCCGATCATCGGCGGGAAGGCGTTGCGCGGTATGGCCGACGCGTGCCTGAGCGCGATCGGCGTGGAGACCTCCGCCGAGGCCGTGGGACGGCATTACGGCTCCCGCAAGGAGTCTTCGGAAGGCGTGCTCGACGGCTGGCTGGTCGCCGAGGGCGAAACCGTCGACGTACCGGGCGTCGCCGTCCGCGACGTGCCCCTGCTGATGTCCGATGTGGACGCCACCGAGGCGATGGTGCGCGCGGCTTTCGATCTGGCTGGAGTTTCCGTTGACTGACCACGCTTCGGCGAAGATCGAGATCCTGCCGGTCGAAGGGCTGCCGGAGTTCCGCCCCGGCGACGACCTCACCGGGGCGATCGTCTCGGCGGCCCCGTGGCTGCGTTCGGGCGACGTCCTGGTCGTCACCAGCAAGATCGTCTCCAAGGCCGAGGGCATGCTGATCCGCGTCCCGGCCGACCCCGACGAGCGTGATGCCGCCCGGCGCCGGCTCGTCGAGGAGGAGTCCGTCCGCGTGATCGCGCGGATCAACCGGACGGTGATCACCGAGAACAAACTCGGCATCGTGCAGGCGGCGTCCGGCGTGGACGCGTCGAACGTGGCCTCCGGTGAGGTCGCTTTGCTGCCGTCCGATCCGGACGCGTCCGCGCTCGCGCTGCGGAACGGGCTGCGCGAGCGGCTCGGTGTCGAGGTCGCCGTCGTCGTCACCGACACGATGGGCCGCGCGTGGCGGGTCGGGCAGACCGACGCCGCGATCGGCGCGTCCGGCCTGCGGGTGCTGCATTCGTACGCGGGCGAGGTGGACGGCCAGGGCAACGAACTCGCGGTCACCGAGGTGGCGATCGCCGACGAACTGGCCGCCGCGGCGGATCTGGTGAAGGGCAAACTCGGCGGGACACCGGTCGCCGTCGTGCGCGGCCTTCAGCTGACCGACGACGGATCCACCGCCCGCAAGCTGCTCCGGCCGGTGGAAGAGGACCTGTTCCGGCTCGGCACCAACGAAGCCATCGCGCAGGGCCGCCGGGAAGCCGTGCTCGCGCGGCGGTCGATCCGGTCCTTCACCGACGAGCCGGTCGATCCCGAGGTGCTGCGCCGCGCCGTATCGACGGCACTGACGGCTCCCGCGCCGCATCACACGAAGCCGGTCCGGTTCGTGTGGCTGCGCGAGGAAGGCTTGCGCCGCAAGCTTCTCGACGCGATGAAGGCGTCGTGGCAGGCCGATCTCGAAAGCGACGGCTTCACCCCGGAGCAGGTCGCGAAACGCCTCAGCCGCGGTGACATCCTGTACAACGCGCCCGAAGTCGTGGTGCCGTTCCTCGTCGCCGAGGGCGCCCACACCTACCCCGACGACCGGCGGAACGCCTGTGAGCACACGATGTTCACCGTCGCGGGCGGCGCGGCGGTGCAGGGCCTGCTGGTCGCGCTCGCCGCCGAAGACCTCGGCTCGTGCTGGATCGGGTCGACCATCTTCGCCGCGGACGTCGTCCGCGAGGTCCTCGGCCTGGACTCGCGCTGGGAACCGCTCGGCGCGGTCGCGATCGGACATCCCGCCGCCCTGCCGCCCGCCCGTGGCGCGGGCGAACCCGGTGAAGGACTTCTCGAACTGTGACCCTGCACGAAGATGTCGTGTCCACTTTGTCCAGTTGGCGCCCCGGGGACGCGGCCCAGGAATCCTTGCGGCAAGCCTATTTGGGCTTCCTCGCCGCCCGCGACGACGTCTGCCGTCGCGAATGCGCGGCCGGGCACATCACCGCTTCGGCCGTACTTCTGGACGCCGACGCGGAAAACGTCCTGCTCACCCTGCATCCGCGAGTCGGCCGCTGGCTCCAGCTCGGCGGGCATTGCGAGCCGGGTGACGCGACCCTCGCGGACGCGGCTTTGCGGGAGGCACGGGAGGAATCCGGCATTCCGGACCTGATCATCGATCCGGTGCCGGTTCACCTCGACGTCCACCCGATCACCTGTTCCCTCGGCGTGCCGACCCGGCATTTCGACGTGCGTTTCGTCGTACGCGCACCCCGGGGCGCCCAGCCCGTACAAAGCGACGAATCGGACGATCTTCGCTGGTGGCCGGCGAAATCACTGCCGAAAGGGTCGGAAGATCTCGCCGAACTGGTGGAAGCCGCCCTCCCCGCGCCGTCCGGCCGTTAGGGTGTCGGCTGACGCGCAAGAGGGGGAATGATGCTGACGACGCTGACGCCATACCTGGACCGGGTCCGGGTCCACAGCAGCGGTGACGGCGACGGCGCCGGCTGGGTCCTGCTGATCCTGGCGATCATCATTATCATCATCGTGATCGTGGTGATCATCGTGAAGGTCAACCAGGCGAAGAAGCCGCCGATGACCTTCCCGCAGAATCCGAACTTCGGTGGCGGCGGCCCGGCTCCGGGCTTCCCGCCTCCCCCGCCGCCCGCCGGCGGTCCGGCGCCGCAGGGCAACTGGCAGCAGCAGCCCGGTTTCCCGCCGCCGCAGCCCGGTTACGGTCAGGCGCCCGGCTTCCCGCCGCCTCCGGCCCCGGCTCCGGCGGGTTTCGCGCCGCCGCCCGGTGCTCCGGCACCCAGTCCGTTCGGTGCGCCCGGTATGGCTCAGCCGCCGATGCCCCAGCCCGGTTTCCCGCCGCCGCCCCCGCAGGCGGGCCCGCCGATCGACGGCAGCGCCGATCGCACCCAGGTCGTGTCCCGCCGGCAGCAGGCGGACGCCGGTGCCGATCGCACCCAGGTCGTCTCGCCCGCGAACGCCGACCGGACGCAGGTCGTCTCCCCGGCCGACGGCGACCGGACGCAGGTCGTACCCGGTGGCGCGGGTGACGCCACCCAGGTGGTCCCGCCCCGCCAGTAGCCCCGACTGTCCGTGAAGGCCTCCTTCCCTACCCTCAGGGTGGTGAAGGAGGCCTTCACGGCATTCCAGCAGGGAGAAACCGCATGGTCAGGGTCGACCCGAACTCCTCGGTCCCGCCGTTCGAACAGGTCCGCACCGCCTACGCGGCGCGGATCAACGACGGCACGCTGCCCGTCGGGGCGAAACTCCCGACCGTGCGGAAACTGGCCGAAGACCTCGGCATCGCCCCGAACACGGTCGCCAAGGCCTACCGGGAACTCGAAGAAGCGGGCCTGATCGAGACCCGCGGCCGGGCGGGGACGTTCGTCAGCGCCGTCGGCGACGAGACCCGCGAGCGGGCCAGGCAGGCGGCGGCCGACTACGCGGCGCTGACCAGGAAACTGGGTCTCGACCGCGACGAGGCCAAGGCGATCGTCGACGCCGCGCTCGGCTGAATCCCAGGCCGGCCGTTAGTCTCTCGGCATGGTCTTCCTTTTGGTGCTGGTGGTCGGCTTCCTGGTCCTGGCCGGGGTCGGGGTCGGGATCTTCTTCCTCGTGAAGTCGAACAGCAAACCGCGGCCGCCCGCCCTGCCCCACCACCAGTATCCGCAGCAGCCGCCGCAGTACCCGAGCCAGCAGCAGCCCTATCCGCCGCAGGGCTGGGGAAACTAGGGCGACCTGGTCACATGGCGCGGTAGTCGCGGAGTTCGATCTTCGGGCCGAACCGGGGACGGCGGAATCCGGCCGTCGCCAGGTAGCGCACCGCGCGCTGCCGCTGCGGCGAGTACGGCGCCAGCACCTCCGACATCCCGGCGTCGTCGAGTTTCGTGCCGACGAGCGCGTGCCCGACCATCGACGGGATGTTGTAGTCCCCGAAGCTCACCGCGTCCGGGTCGCCCCAGGCCCGCTGCGCGATCTCCGCGGCGGTCCACACGCCGATGCCGGAGACCTTCCGCAGCCAGGCCCGGCCCTCGACGCCCTTCAGCTCGACGGCCTTTTCGAGCCGGGGCGCGACGCGGGCGGCGTTGAGCAGCGTCGTCCGCCTTTTCAGGTCCACCCCGGCGCGATGCCATTTCCAGTCCACAATGGACCTGATGGCGACGGGCGTCGGCGGCACCCGCAGCCGGGACGGCCCCGGACCAGGCGCCTGCTCGCCGAACCAGCGGCACAGTTCACCCCACGACCGCAGCGCCTCCGCGCTGGTCACCTTCTGCTCCAGCACGGCGAGCACCAGCGCGTCCCACACCCGGCCGGTCGAACCGAGCCGCAGCCCCGGATTGCGCCGCCGCGCCGACGCGATCACGTCGTGATGCGCCACGAATTCGGAGTCGTCGTCGTGCGCGCCCAGCATCGCCGGGACGCCGTCGAGCAGCCTCTCCGCGCCGGGCCCCCACGCCTCGGCCTCGATCTCGCCGTCCGAGCGCCGCAGCAGCGCGATCGTGCCCGCGCCGTCGGCGGTGTTGGCGGCCAGCCAGGTGACCCCGCCCTCGGTGCGGACGAGGTTGGGCGAACGCGACCCACGGCTCAGCGGACCCAGCACCGTGTCCAGGTCGAGTTCGTAGCCGGGGCGGAACAGCACGCGTCGAACCTACCCGGCACTCGGCTAGGGTTACGCCCGGCATTCCCGACGCTAAGCTGATGACCCCGCGAACGTAAGCCTATGGAGGACTGGACGATGACCGAGCGACCGGCGAAGGCCTCGATCGTCAGTGGGTACTTCAACCCGCTCCACCAGGGTCATCTCGACCTGTTCGAGGACGCGCAGGCCCGGTCCGGCTACCTCATCGTCATCGTCAACAACGATCACCAGCAGGTCCTCAAGAAGGGCAGGGTGATCCAGACCGAGGACATCCGCGCCCGGATCGTCCGCGCGCTGCGGGTCGTCGACGACGTGTACATCGCCGTCGAGCAGGGGCCGGGCATCGACAAGTCGTTCGACCTGATCCGCGAGGCGTACCCCGACACGGAACTGGAGTTCTGCAACGGCGGCGACCGGCGCAGTGTCGACGACGTGCCCGCGGACGAGATCGAGGCGAGCGCCCGCAACGGCATCTCGTTGCACTACGGCATCGGCGGCACGGACAAGGCGGACTCCAGCACCCGGATCCTTTCGGACATGGAAGCCTGAGCCCCGGGAGCGGTACCGCTCGTCACACCGAGATTTGTCGGACGACGTTTGCGGGTCTACTGACGGCGACCGCTCCGAGGGCCTACCCTGGACACCACACAGTCGGCCCTGAACCCAGAGGGCCCCAGGTCAGTCGGGAGGCCTAGGGGATGGACCCCCGTGCTCGGGCGGACGCCTTGCTCGCACGTGCCAGCGCGCGTGGAGCCTTCGTCGTGACACCGGACAACGCGACGTCGCCGATGGACTCCGCGAACACACAGCAGATCCCCCGATCGGTGGTCGCGGAGATCGACCGTTCTTCGGACCCGGACACCACCACTCAGCTACCGGCCTCGCTGATCGCGGAGAACGATCACCACCTGGCCGGCGCGGAGCCGACGACGCGGCTGGACGTGGCACCGGTGACGCGGCCGCAGCCGTATCCCCGGCAGCCCGGCGCCCAGCCGACGCGGCCGATGCCCCAGGCGACGACCCCGCTCACCCGCAGGCCGCCCGCCTCTCCGGTGCAGAGCCCGCTGGTCGAGCGGCCGGAGCAGGAGCAGGAGACGGCCGAAAACGAGATCGGCGGCTTGGTGCCGACGGTCAAGCAGAACCCCTCGGGGCGGTCGAACCTTTCGCGGCGGCTGGACGGCATCTAGCCCCCTCGCGCGTGCCATGAAAGGTCCTTTCCTTGCAAAATTTGCAAGGAAAGGACCTTTCATGGCGTTTCGGGGAACCCACCTCAAGAAGCGCGGATCACCCGGTCGATCTCCTTGATCGCCGCGCCCCCGCCGTACGTGGCATTGGACAGCAGCGCGACATCCAGCCCCTTACCCGGATAGTGCCGCGCGAGTGAGCAGACCCCGACGTTCCCGCCGTCCTTGTAGTAGTTCCACACCGAACCGTCCGGCTCCAGGACGAATTCGAGGCCGAAGCCGTACCAAACGCCACTGCTGTGAAGTACTTGCGGCGTGAGGAACTCCTTCGTGCGCTCCGGTGACAGGAGCCGTTCCTCACGGATCGCGCGCAGTAACCGGACGAGATCACCGACCGTGCAGTACGCACCCCCATCGGGTGAACCGATCGGCGGATAGCTGAAGATGTTCTGCTTCCAGCCGGTGATCCGCTCGCCGTCGAGGATCGGGTCCCAGCCCTCGGCGACCCTCGGCCGCGGATCACGCCGGTCGAAGAACCCCGAGTCGGTCATCCCCGCGCGGTCGAGCACGGCCTCCCGGACGTGGTCGCGATACGGCCTCCCGGTGATCTCCTCGATCACCAGCCCGGCGAGGACGTACCCCGAGTTGCAATACCGGCAGCCCGCACCGGGCGCGAAATTCGGGGCCCGGTAAGCGAAATTGGGCAGGTGATCGCGTGTGTTCACGACCGAGTACACCGGCTTGTCGACCCACAGCGCCTCGTAGCTTTCGCCCGCTTCCTCGTCGGCGTCGTCGGCGATCCCGGACGTATGCGTCAGCAGGTGCCGCGTCGTCGCGCCGGGCGCGATCGCCGTGCCGCCGAGGTCGATGATCTCGCCGATCGGGCGGTCGATGTCCAGCCGTCCCTCGTCGGCAAGGCGCAGCGCGGCGATCGCGGTGAGGACCTTGGTGACCGACGCGGTGTCGTACCGGACGTCCGGCGCGTTCGGCACCGACCAGCGGCGGCTGGCCAGGCCGTAACCGCGCTCGAACAGCGTCTCGTCCCCGCGCCGGATCAGCACGACCCCGGAGAAGCGGTCCTCGGCGGCGCGGCCGGTCAGCCAGGTGTCCAGTTCGGCGAAGTCCATGCGCCGACGGTAACGAGGGCCGGGCGCCGAGTCGCGCGAGTTCCGGTGGCCGGAACGGCTACTTCTTGCGCGTCTCGAGCTTGAGCCGCAACGCGAGTCCGGCCTTCACCGCGAGCATGACCGGCTTCCACAGCAGACCGCGGTGGCGGTCCGCGAGGTAGCGGTACGCACTGTCGTGGTGCACGCGCAGCATCTTCTCCGAAGCCTGCGAAGTCGAGTGCCCGCCGATGTGCATGACGCTGGACGAAGGCGCGTACACGTTCAGCCAGCCCGCGCGCGACAGACGTTCGCCGAGGTCGACGTCCTCGAAGTACATGAAGTAGCGCGTGTCGAAACCGTCGACCGAGTCGAAGGCCTCGCGGCGGAACAGCTGGCAGGACCCCGAAAGCCAGCCCGCCGTGCGCTCGACCGGGGTGCCGGTCTCCTGGCGGTACTGGCGCGTCCACGGGTTGCCCGGCCAGATCTTGCCGAACACCGCGTGCCCGATCCCGCGGCCGAACGACGGCAGCAGCCGGGCCGACGGGTAGACGGTGCCGTCGAGATCGTGGATGAGCGGACCGAACGCGCCACCGCGCGGCCAGCGCTCGGCGACCTCCAGCAGCGCGTCGAGCGAACCGGGCTCCCATTCGAGGTCCGGGTTCACCACGACGACCCAGCCGTAGCTGTCGTCGAGTTCCGCGACGCCGCGGTTGGCGGCCGTGCCGTAACCGACGTTCTCGCCGATGCTGAGCAGCTTGACGTTCTCGCGGCGGGCGGCCTTCTCCGGCGCGCCGTCCGTCGAGGCGTTGTCGGCGACGACGACCTGGACGTCCCGGTCCGTCGCCTTCTCGAGCGTGTCGAGGAACTTCTCGAGGGTTTCGCCGGGGAAGTACGTCACGGTCACGACGGCGAGCCCGTCGCCGTAGCTGGGGTGCTCAGTCACGCGGCCATTGTCCACCCGTCACCGAACGCGACTCCGGCCCCCACCCCTGGGCATCCCGCCTTGCGCGTTGGCAACAGAGAGTACTCACCCAACTGCGTTACGCAAACACCGCCGGGCAGAATGAACCGATGCCCGTGCACGCCTTCATCGACGAATCGGTGCGCGACCAGCGCTACCTCTTGTGCATGACGCTGGTCGCCCCGGCTCAGCTCGCACCCTCAAGACGAGAACTGAACGCGTTATTGCTGCCTGGGGCACGGGAGCTGCATTTCAAGAAGGAGAAGGAACCTCGCCGAAGGCTGCTGATCGATCGCATAGCCGCGCTGGAAGCCACGGCGACCATCTACCTGGGTTCGTGCACCCGGAAAACGGAAGAAAACACCCGGCAGAAATGCCTCGAACGCGCAGTCACCGATTTGCTGGCCAAGAGTGCTCACCGGCTGGTCCTCGACTCTCGGGATCATCGCGATATCCACGACCGCAAGACCCTGCAGCGAGCCCTCGGCTATCGCCCGTCCAAAACCGAACTCACCTACGAGCATCTGAACTCGACGAGTGAGCCTCTGCTTTGGATTTCCGACGCTGCCGGATGGTGCTTCGGCGCAGGCGGCGATTGGCGCCGGAGAGCGACGCCGCTGATCGAATCGATCGTCGAGGTATGAACAGCGAAAAGCCCGCGAGACGACCGTCCGGACGCGTCACGGGCTTTCATACTCGGCCCCACCGGGGCCTCGCATCGATAACTGTACCCCACCACCTCGTGAGTGGTAATGACGGTTCTAACCGTCATTACCACTCACGAGGACTCAGCCGGCCCGCCGTCGCGCGTGCCGGTGCCAAGCCTTCGCGTAGGCCTCCCGGTGCCGCTCCGCGGTCGTCGCCCACGAGAACTCCTTCGCCCGGCGCTGCGCCGCCTCGGCCAGTTCCGCCCGCCGTGACGGATCGTCGAGCAGTTCCGAGATCGCCGCCGCGACGTCCCCGGCACCGACACCGCAATAGGCGACCGCGTCCCCGCCGACCTCCGGCAGCGAGAGCCGCCGCGTCGTGAGCACGGCCGCGCCGCAGGCCATCGCCTCCAGCACCGGCAGCCCGAACCCCTCGCCGAGGCTCGGGTAGGCGACCAGTTCGGAACCGCCGAGGAACCCGGCCAGCGTGTCGAACGGCAGATAACCGGCCCGGATCACCCGCAGCCGGTGCGGCACGGCGTCCAGCGCGCGCTCGACCTGCGAATCCCAGCCCGGCTGCCCGGCCAGCACCAGCGCGGGCGGATTGGGCCTGCCGGTGACGGCGTGCGCGAAACCGCGGATCAGCGCGGGTACGTTCTTGCGCGGTTCCAGCGCGCCGAGGAAAGCCACGTACGGCGTCTTACCGAGCCCGACGGCCTTACGCGCGGCCTCGATCTCGACGGGCGAAGGCGGATGAAACCGGTCCGGCTCGACACCGTGATGGATGATCTCCAGCTCGGCCGTCCGTACCTGGCCGACCCGCTCCAGCTCGGTCGCCGTCGCGATGCTCGGCACGATGCACAGCGTCGCGCGGCGAAGCGCCGTCGCGGTCCAGGCACGGAAGAACCGCGCTTTCACCGAAGAATGCAGGACCGCGTCGGTGAAGAAGGTCGCGTCGTGCAGTGTCACCACCGAAGCGGCCGGGCTGGCCAGAGGCATCGTGTAGTGCGGCGAGTGGACGACGTCGGCGGCGAGCCGCCGGACCAGCCGGGGCAGGGTCGCCTGCTCCCAGGTCAGCCGCGCCGTCCGGGTCGAAGTCGACGGGGAGGTGGGCACGATCCGCGCCCCGGGCGCCAGCCGGTCGTACAGCACCGCGTCCCGCGGCTGGCAGACGACGGTGATCCGCGCGCCGTCCGCGTCCAGCGCCGCGACCAGCGAATCCACGTAACGACCGACGCCACCTCTGTCCGCGGGGACGGCGGTCGCGTCGATCAGCACGCGAGGGTCATCGGTCACCCTTGCAGGGTACGGCGGCGCACTAGCCCCGCGGTGGGGAACCGACAAACTCCCCGCGCTGGTGAAGGCCCCACACGGCCTCTGCCGCGCGTCGCCAGCTGAACTCACTCGAACGGCTGAGACCGCCATCACGCAGCGCAGCCGCCTGCTCCGGATGGCCTAGTACGTCTTCAAGGGCCTTGGCAAGCGCTTGCGCGTCACCCACGGGTACGACGACGCCCGCTCCCCCGGCCACCTCGACCAACGCCGGGACGTCCGAGTGCACCACCGGCACCCCGGCCGCCATCGCCTCGATCAGCGGCAGCCCGAATCCCTCGGCCCGGCTCGGCATCGCCAGCACCGACGCTCCCCGCAACGCGAACGCCAGTTCCGCATCGCTCACCTTCCCCAGCAGCCGGACGTCGGCGCCGTGCTCGCGCGCCGACGCGAGCGGATCGATCCCACCCCAGCCGGGCTGCCCGGCCAGCACCAGCGGCACCCCGATCCGGCCGACGGCCTCGATCAGCACGTCGACGCCCTTGCGCGGCTCGATCGTCCCGATCGCGAGGACGTACTTCTCGGGCAGCTCGATCTCGACCGGCTCCGGCAGCGGCCGGACCCCGTGCGGGATCACGCTCACCGGCACCGAAACCGGTACCAGCCCGGCGAGTTCGTCCGCGACCGCCCGCGTCGGCACGGTCAGCGCGGTCGCCGTACGGGCGGCCCGCGCGATCACCGCCTTGTGCCACGCGACCCCGCGCGGCGTCAGCGTCTCGGGATGCGTCCACGGCACGGTGTCGTGCACCGCGACCGAGAGCGTCCGCCCCTTCGGCACCCTGGCGGGCGCGAGCGGCGTCGGCGCGTGGACCGCGTCGCCGCCCGGCCACCACGGCAGGCCCAGCTGCCAGGCCGCGATCAGCGCTCTCGGCGGAATCGGCAGCACTCGCGGCCCCTCGACACCTTCGACCACCGCGCCCTCGACGTGAGCGTGCCGCGCGACCACGCTCGACACCGTCCAGCCCGGCGGCGCGGTCTCCGCGAGCGCCCGCAGCAGCTCACCGGTGTAGCGACCGGTCCCGCCGGGGACGGGCGCCAGCAGTTGCTCGGCGAGCACGACCAGTTCGGGCATGGTCTCTATTCTCTCTGGCATGACCGACGCCGAGCCGAGCACCACCGTCGTCGTGGTCACCTGGCGCGGCGCCGCGCACATCACCGCCTGCCTCGACGCGCTCGCCGCGCAGTCCCGCCCCCACCGGACCCTGGTCGTCGACAACGCCTCGGACGACGGGACGGCCGCGCTCCTCGCCGCGCATCCGTCGAAGCCCGCGGTGCTCCGGCTGCGGCGCAACACCGGTTACGCGGGCGCCATGGCCGCCGCACTGGACAAAGTGGACACTCCGCTGATGGCCTGGCTGAACGACGACGCCGCACCGGCCCCGGACTGGCTCGCGACCTGCGAAGACACCCTCGCCGAAGCTCCGCTCGCCGCGGCCGTGAGCGCCCGGCTGACGCGGGCCGACGGGACCGTCCAGTCCACCGGTGTCCGCCTCACCGCGGACGGCCACGGCGCCGACCTGCCCGAATCCGCCGACGAGGTCTTCGGCTTCTGCGGCGGCGCGGCCGTCCTGAACGTCGAGGCGCTCCGCTCCGTCGGCGGTGTCCCGGCCTCCTACTTCTGCTACTACGAGGACACCGACACCGCGTGGCGCCTGAGGCTGGCGGGCTGGGACGTCGTCAGCGCCGACGCCGACGTCGTCCACCGGCATGGCGCGAGTACGCGGCCGGGTTCGGTCCGGTTCCACCTGTGGAACGAACGCAATCGCCTGCTCACACTGCTCCGGTGTGCGCCGGGACAGGTGGCCGTCCGGCAGCTGGTGAAGTTCGCCCTCCTCACGGCGGTACTTCCCCTCCGAGGACTCCGTCGAAACAAGAAAGCGGCGGCGCCGAACTTCCGTCCGAGCCTCCGGTGCCGGGTACTGGGCGCGGTCGCCGTCCGCCTGCCGCGCACGCTGGTCGAGCGGCGGGCCATCGGGCGGCGCGCGGCGCTCGGCCGAGGCGCGGTCTGGGACGCGTGGGCGGGCAATTAAGCTTGCGACAATCGAGTGCAGGGAGTACGGCTTTGGCGCAGGGGGAAACGCAACCGGTCGTCTCGGTGATCGTGGTGAACTATCACGGAGCCGCCGACACCATCACCTGCCTGCGCGCGCTCGCTGAACACGATTACCCGAACCTCGAGGTCATCTGCGTCGACAACGCCTCCGGCGGCTCCGACGTGGCCGAGATCAAGGCCGCCGTCCCGGGCGTCAAGCTCGTCGAGTCGCCGGTGAACTCCGGCTTCGCGGGCGGCTGCAACCTCGGCGCCGCGCACGCCACCGGCACCGTCCTCGCCTTCCTCAACAACGACGCCCGCCCGGCACCGGGCTGGGTGCGCGCGGCCGTCACCGAACTGCGCGCCCAGCCGACGGTCGCCGCGGTGGCCAGCAAGGTCCTCGACTGGGACGGCACCGGCACCGACTTCGTCGACGCGGGCCTGACCTGGTTCGGCATGGGCTACAAACGTCACGCCGGCAGCCCGCTGGCCGACGTCCCTGCCGCCGAGCACGAGATCGCCAAGGACGTCCTGTTCGCCACCGGTTCGGCGATGTTCGTCCGCGCCGGGGTGTTCGCCGAACTCGGCGGCTTCGACGAGCGGTTCTTCATGTTCTACGAGGACGTCGACCTCGGGTGGCGCCTCAACCTGCGCGGGTGGCGCGTCCGGTACGTGCCGGAGTCGCTGACTTACCACAAGCACCACGCCACGATGTCCACAGTGGACGCCCCCGACTCCGGCCGGGAGACGTTCCTGCTGGAGCGTAACGCCTTGGCGGCGCTGTACAAGAACCTCTCCGACGAAACGCTGGCGCGTGCGCTGCCCGCCGCACTGGCGCTGGCCGTCCGCCGGGCGACCGCGCGCGGCGACCTCGACGCGACCCGGTTCGACCTCGCCAAGGGCGTCGGCCCGGCCGAGACCGGCCCGGTCGAGGTACCGCGGACGACGCTGGCGGGTGTACTGGCGATCGACCAGTTCGTCGAGCTGCTGCCGTCGCTGGCCGAGTCGCGCGCCGCCGAGCAGGCCGCCCGCGTCCGTACCGACGCCGATCTGCTTCCCTTGCTGCGCAAGGCCTTGGAGCCCGCGTACCCGCTGCCGCGTTACCTCGCCGCGCACGAGATCCTGGTCGAGACCTTCGGCATCGACGCGCTCTTCGGACAGCGCCGCAAGATCCTGGTGATCACCGGGGACGCGATCACCGAGCGGATGGCGGGCCCGGCGATCCGCGCGTGGAACATCTCCGCGACGCTGGCCACCGAACACGACGTCCACCTGGTGACGGTCAACCCGCTCGCGGACCCGCCACCCGCGCCGTTCCGGGTCGGCGCGGCGACGAGGCGTGAGCTGGAGGCCCCGATCGCGTGGGCCGACATCGTCATCCTGCAGGGGCACGTGCTGGAACTCGCGCCCGCGCTCAAGAAGCAGTACGCGCACAAGATCGTCGTCGCGGATCTTTACGACCCGATGCACCTGGAGCTGCTCGAACAGGGCAAGGGCGTCGCCGACGACAAGCGCGCGAAGGACCTCATCGGGGTCACCAAGGTCCTCGACGCGCAGCTCGAACGCGGCGACTTCTTCCTGTGCGCGTCGGAACGGCAGCGTCATTTCTGGCTCGGTCACCTCGCCGCGATGGGCAGGCTCTCGCCGCGGCTCTACGACGCCGACCCGACCACGCAGTCGCTGCTCTCGGTCGTCCCGTTCGGCCTGTCGCCGCAGGCCCCGGTCCGCACCGGCCCCGGCCTGCGGTCCACTGTGGACGGCATCGGCGAGACCGACCACGTGGTGCTGTGGGCGGGCGGGGTCTACAGCTGGTTCGACCCGCTCACCCTGGTCCGCGCGATCGAGAAGCTGCGACAGCGCCGCGGCGACGTCCGCCTGGTGTTCCTCGGGATGAAGCATCCCAACCCCGAGGTCACCGAGATGGACATCGGCGCGCGCACGATGCTGCTGTCCGACACGCTCGGGCTGACCGGCAAGCACGTGTTCTTCAACCAGCAGTGGGTGCCGTTCGAGGAGCGCCAGAACTGGCTACTGGACGCGAATTGCGGTGTCACCACGCATTACGAGCACGTCGAGACGACGTTCGCCTTCCGCACCCGGGTGCTGGACTACCTGTGGGCCGGGCTGCCGATCGTCACCACCGACGGCGACTCGTTCGCCGATCTGGTCCGCGAGGAGCGGCTCGGCGTCGTCGTCCCGGCCGAGGATGTCGACGCACTGGCCGACGCGCTGGAAAAGGCGTTGTACGACGAGGAGTTCGCGGCGGGCTGCGTCGAGCGGATCGCCGCCGTCGCCCAGCGCTACGCCTGGCCGGAGGCGCTGAAACCGCTCGTGGAGTTCTGCCGGAACCCGCGCCCCGCGGCGGACAGACTGCCCGGCACGGACGATCTCGTCGTCACCGAACCGGTGCGGGGCAAGGAAATGCTGCGCCGCGACGTGGACCTGATCCGCGAGTACCTCGCCGACGGCGGGCCGAAGGAACTCGTGCGGCGCGTCGGCGGCCGGGTCGTCAAGGTCGCCAAGCAGAGGCTCGGCCGTGGCTGACCGTCCGTTGCGCGTCCTGCTCGACGGGACCCCGCTGCTCGGTGCCAGGACTGGTATCGGCCGCTACACCGTCGCCCTGTCCGAAGAACTCGCCTCGATGTCCGAAGTGGACACCCGCGCGGTCGCGTTCACGTTGCGCGGCTGGCGGCGGCTGCGGCACGTGCTCCCGCACGGCGTCCGGGCCCGCGGGATGCCGGTGGCGGCGCGGTTGCTGCGCAAGGCGTGGCTGCGGTCGCAACTGCCGCCGGTGGAACTGTTCGCCGGGCCGACGGACGTCGTGCACGGCACGAACTTCGTCCTGCCGGGACGGTTCCGCGCGGCGGGCGTGGTGACGATCCACGATCTGGCCTTTTTGGACGCTCCGGAAGAACTCGCGCCGAGCGATCACGAACTGCCGCAGCTGGTCCGCCGCGGCGCCCGGCTCTCCGACGTGATCTGCACGCCGACCAACGCCGTCGCCGACCGGATCGCCGAACGGCTCGACGTGGACCGCCGCAAGATCGTGGTCACCCCGCTCGGGGTGAACCCGGCGTGGTTCACCGCGCGGCCGCCCGACAAGGAACGCCGCAGGGAACTCGGGCTGCCGGACAAGTACCTGCTCTTCGCCGGTGCTCCCGGGCCTCGCAAGGGTCTGCACTGGCTCCAGCAGGCTCACGAAGCCGCGCCGGACCTGCCGGATCTGGTGTTCGCCGGACCGGGCTCGTTCTCGGTGGGCTCGCGTTCGCGGCACCTCGGCTACCTCTCCGACGTCAACCTGCGGACGGTCGTCGCCGGGGCGAGCGCGCTGGTGCTGCCGTCCCGCGACGAGGGCTTCGGGCTCCCGGTGCTGGAAGCGATGGCGTCGGACGTCCCCGTGGTGTGCACGGACATCCCGGCGCTGCGCGAGGTCGCCGGGAACTGCGCGAGCCTGGTGCCCTACGAGGACGTCGACGGGCTCGTGGAGGCCCTTCGGATCGCCGTCAGCGACCCGCACGCCGTCGCCACCTCGGCCACGCGCCGCGCCCACGTCGCGAACTTCACCTGGCGCGCGTGCGCCGAACTCACCGTCGCCGCCTACCGCCAAGCCAGCACACAGCACTGACCCCCGCATTTCGTCCTCTCGATGCGGTAGTTCGCACTACGCACTACCGCATCCAGAGGACGAAATGCGGTAGTCCGGAACGCGAACCACCGCATCCAGAGGCCTAAACGCGAGAGAAGTAGGCCTTGAGCGCCTCGGTCCAGTCGCGAAGGGGCGTGAGACCGGCCTCGCGCCATGAGGCGTTCGACAGCACGCCGTACGCCGGACGGGCCGCCGGACGTGGGAATTCCGCCGTCGTGCAGGGCTTGATCCGCGCCGGATCCGCGCCGAGTTCCGCGAAGATCGCCCGCGCGAACCCGCACCACGTCGTCGATCCGCCACCCGTGCAGTGCAGCACCCGCCGCGACGGCCCCTCACCCGCGACCACGCGTCCGGCCAGCTCCAGCAAACCGGCGGCGAGGTCACGGGACCAGGTCGGCGCGCCGGTCTGATCATCCACAACGGACAGTTCTTCGCGCTCCTTCTCCAGGCGCGTCATGGTCTTCACGAAATTCGACCCGGTCTCGCCGTACACCCAGGACGTCCGCACGATCCAGGAACGCGCCCCGGATCCGAGCACGGCGTCCTCACCGGCCGCCTTCGTCCTGCCGTAGGCGTTGAGCGGCCCCAGCAGATCATCGGTCTCGTACGGCGAAGTCGCGTCTCCGGCGAAGACGTAGTCCGTCGACACGTGGATGAGCGGCACTCCGCGCGACGAGCACGCCGCGGCGAGCACCCGGGGGCCGTCGGCGTTCACCGCGAAGGCCCGTTCCTCATCGGTTTCCGCCGCGTCCACCGCGGTGTAGGCGGCGGCGTTGATCACGACCGGCGACGTCCCCGCCGCACGGGCCCGGTCCGCCAGTTCGGTCACCGCGGCGATGACCTGCCCGGTGTCGCGCACGTTCAGCTCCGCCGAAGACGGCGTCGCGGCGTCCGGCGCCAACGCGGCGATGTCGTGGCCCAGCTGGCCGGATCCACCCGGCACGAGAATGCTCAGCACCCTTGCTCCCTTATGCCGAACGGTTCTTCAGCGGCTCCCACCAGGACCGGTTCTCCGCGTACCAGGCGACGGTTTCCGCCAGACCGTCCTCAAAGGACACCTGGGGCGCGTAGCCGAGTTCCTGCGAGATCTTGGTGATGTCGACCGAGTACCGGCGGTCGTGCCCCTTGCGGTCCTCGACCGGCTCGACCGACTCCCAGTCGGCCCCGACGGCGGTCAGCAGCCGCTCGGTCAGCCCGCGGTTGGTCAGTTCCGTACCGCCGCCGATGTTGTAGACCTCGCCCGGCCTGCCACCGTCGGCGACGAACTGGATGCCGCGACAGTGATCGTCCACGTGCAGCCAGTCACGCACGTTGAGCCCGTCGCCGTACAGCGGGACCTTCTTGCCGTCGAGCAGGTTGGTCACGAAGAGGGGAATGACCTTCTCCGGGAATTGGTACGGACCGTAGTTGTTCGAGCACCTGGTGACACAGACGGGCAGTCCGTGGGTACGGAAGAAGGAACGTGCCAACAGATCCGAGGAAGCCTTCGACGCCGAGTACGGCGAATTCGGCTCCAGCGCGTGGTCTTCGGCCCAGGAACCCTCCTCGATGGAGCCGTAGACCTCGTCGGTGGACACGTGCACGAACTTCCCGACCTCGGCCTCGAGCGCGCCCTGCAACAGGGTCTGCGTGCCGAGCACGTTGGTCAGCACGAAGTCGGCGGCACCGGTGATCGAACGGTCCACATGGGACTCGGCGGCGAAGTGGACGACCAGGTCGATCCCCCGCATCAGCTCGCTGACCAGGGCGGCGTCACAGATGTCGCCCTTCTCGAACCGGTAGCGCGGGCTCTTGCTCACCGTCGCCAGGTTCGCCTCGTTGCCCGCGTACGTCAGCTTGTCGAGCACGACGACCTCGGCGTCGGCCAGCGACGGATACGCCCCTGTCAGCACCTGCCGGACGTAATGCGAACCGATGAATCCGGCACCCCCGGTGACCAGCACCCGCATCCCGCGATCCTCCTTGTACGACTTCCCGGACCCGGCGAGTGTGTCACGACCGGGGCAACCTTCCACCAGCCTACGGACGTCTAACACGAGGATCAGTAGAGTTGTATCCGAGGCACACGTGTGCCCTGGGGAGATTCGTGGAGGACCGCACGTGACCGAGTGGCCCGGGCCACCCATTCCGGCGCGCCGTGGCGGCTTCGTGGTGTTCGCCCGTCGCGGGGTGAAGGTCGTCCTCAGCCTGATCTCGATCACCGTCCTGGCGCTGACCTGGTGGGGCTGGCAGCTCCTCGGCGACCAGGCGCAGGGCTTCGCCACGACGAACCTCTTCGAGGACAACGGCCACCCGCCGGCGAAACCGCTGGACGGCGCGATCGACATCCTGCTCGTCGGCCAGGACAGCCGCACCGACGCGCAGGGCAACCCGCTGCCGCGCGAGGTCCTCGACATGCTCCACGCGGGCAACTCCGACGGCGAGCGCCAGACCGACACGATGATCCTGGTGCACATCCCCCAGAACGGCGAGAAGGCGATCGCGATCTCCTTCCCCCGCGACTCGTGGGTCGAGATCACCGGCGGCTTCGGCAAGCACAAGCTCAACAGCGCGTACGTGTATGCCTATAACGACACGTCGAAGACACTGCAGCAGCAGGGCAACTTCGACCTCAAGGACGTCGACGCCAAGGCCAAGGACGCCGGCCGCAAGAACCTGATCGCGACGCTGGAGAAGTTCATCGGCAAGCCGAAGATGATCGACCGGTACGCCGAGGTGAACCTGTCGAGCTTCTACGAGATCACCAAGGCGATCGGCGGCGTCGAGGTCTGCCTCAACGGCCCGGTCAAGGAGCGGAAGTCCGGTGTCGACCTGCCCGCCGGACGGCAGTCCGTCGAGGGCGTCCAGGCGCTCGCGTTCGTCCGCCAGCGGTACGACCTGCAGAACGGCGACCTCGACCGGATCGCGCGGCAACAGGCCTTCCTGTCCGGGCTGGCGAACAAGGTCCTCTCGTCGGACGTCCTGACCAATCCGGCGAAGATCTCGAGCCTGATCGAAGCGGTGAAGAAGTCGGTCGTGCTGTCGGCGGGCTGGGACCTGCCGGAGTTCGCCGCGCAGATGCGCGGGCTGACCAGCGGAAACGTCGAGTTCCACACGATCCCGACCCAGGGCGACGCGATCATCGGCGGCGCCGCCGTGCTCCGGGTGGATCCGGCGCAGGTGCAGGCCGAGGTCAACCGCCTGACCTCCGACGGGCAGACGGCGCCCACCCAGACCCCGGCCACCCTGCCGGGCGCGGAGAAGGTGACCGTCGAGCTGTTCGACGGGTCGGGTTCGCCCACGCTGGCCACCGATACCCGGAACCTCTTGCAGGGCAAGGGTTTCAAACTCGCGGCCGACACCAAGCTCAGCACGCGCAACTCCACGGTCATCCGCTACGCGCCGGGTGACGACGACGCGCTCGCCCTGATCAAGCAGTTCTTCGGCACCGCGGTGCAGGCCGAGGCGGATCGCGATGTCGCCCCCGGCAAGGTGCGGGTCCTGCTCGGCAAGGACTTCAAGGGCACGGCCACGGCGCCGTCCACGACGTCGACCCCGACGGCCCCGTCGAAGCCTGCTCAGCCACCGTCCAGCGCTCCGGCCCCCACCACGACGCCGATCGTCGCGGGCAATGTGCCCTGCGTCAATTAATCTCCGGGTACTCAGCGTGGCCGACCTTCCGGTGGCCTAGCCTTCTCCTACGATCGGACCTACGGGCAGCCAAGGGGGGTGAACAGGGATGGACAGCGAGGACAAGGACATCGGCGAACGTCCGGACACATCGGACGCCGAAGAGCCGAAGCCGGAAGAGGACACCGAATCGAACACCGAGAGTAACGAAGAGGCTCGGTTCGTCCCGACGCCGTACCCGCGGAATCCGCTCCCCCAGCCGTCCACCCCGCCCGAAGACGAATCGGTCTCGGGTGTACTCGCCGTACCCGAGCGCCGGCTGCGCCGCGCCGGCCGGATCACCCGCCGGATCGCACTCGGGCTCGTGTCTTTGCTCGCCCTCAGCACCACGGGGTACGCGTACGTCACCAAGGACCAGTTGCAGAACAACGTCCCCACGACGAACGCCCTGAGCAAGGCCGACGACCCCGCCGCGCCGCCCGCCGACGACGGCGCGACCGACATCCTCCTGGTCGGCAGCGACGCGCGCACCGACGCGCAGGGCAACCCGCTGCCGCTGAGGGTGCTCAAGGAGCTGCGCACCGAGGAGAAGCCGGGCGTCAACACCGACACCATCATCATCCTGCGCATCCCGAAGAACGGCGGGAAACCGTCCGGCGTCTCGCTCCCGCGCGACACCTGGACCGACATCCCCGGGCGCGGCAAGAACAAGATCAATTCCGCGTACGGCGTCGCGAAGGCCAACTACGCGAACGCGCATCGCGGCGAGTCCGACCAGGCGAAACTCGAACGCGACTCCGACCAGGAGGGCCGCCGGGCACTGGTCCAGACCGTGCAGGACCTGACGCAGATCCGCATCGACCACTACGCCGAGGTCAACCTGCTCGGGTTCTACCTGCTGACGGAGGCGCTGGGCGGGGTCAAGGTCTGCCTGAACCACTCCACAGAGGACAAGGACTCCGGCGCGAACTTCCGGCGCGGTGAACAGGTCGTCTCGGGCGGCGAGGCGCTTTCGTTCGTGCGCCAGCGGAAGAACCTGCCGCGGGGCGACCTCGACCGCATCGTGCGGCAGCAGGCCTTCCTGTCTTCGGCGCTGAACCAGGTGCTTTCGGCGGGCACGCTGACCAGTCCGTCGACGATGAGCGGCCTGATGGACGTCGTGCGCCGGTCGATCGTCCTGGACGAGGGTCTCGACCTGCTGGACTTCGCGCAGCAGGCGAAGGGCATCGCGTCGGGCGACCTGACGTTCACGACCATCCCAGTGGTGAACATCAACGGCCGCAGCGAAGACGGCCAGAGCATCGTCGAGATCGACCCCGCCGCCGTGCGGACCTTCGTCTCCGGCCTGGTGGGCCGGGGCGGTGGCGGCGGCGCCGCCGGTGCCGCTCCGCTGCTCGCCGCGTCGAGCGTTCCCTGCGTGAACTAGCGTTGGGGGCGTGAGCCTCACCGAACTGCTGCTGCGGCCCGTGCTCGGGTCGCCCGCGAAACCGCTGATCACGCACTACGACGACAAGCAGGGCAGCCGGGTCGAGCTGTCCGTGGCGACCACGGTGAACTGGGCCGCCAAGACGGCGAACTGGCTGGTCGAGGAGTTCGACGTCGAACCGGGCGACGAGGTGGCCGTGGTGCTGCCGTCGCATTGGCAGACCGCCGGTGTCCTGCTGGGCGCGTGGTGGTGCGGTGCCAGGGTGGTGACGGAGACCGCGGGCGCGCGGGTGGCGTTCATCGCGCCGGACGGCGTTTCCGACGCGGCCGCGACCGCCGTCGTCTCGCTGCACCCGATGGGCCTCGGGCTGCCCGCCGGTTCCGTACCCGACGGGGCTTTGGACTACTTGACCGAGGCCCGGCTTGCGGGCGACCAGTTCAGTCCCCTGTTCCCCGTGCCCGGCGACACTCCCGCACTCGGTTCATCCACTGTGGACGAAGTACTCGCCGAAGCCCGATCGAGGGCCGCCGATTTGGGACTGTCCGCAGAGGACCGCGTGCTGTCCACTGTGGAATGGACCGGCACCGACGGCATCCTCGCCGGATTCCTGACCCCGCTGGCGGCCGGTGCGCATCTGGTCCAGATCACGGACGCGGATCCGGCCAAGCTGTCGGCCCGGCGCGAAGCCGAGCGGACGACCGCGGACCTTCCAGCCTGAAGTGTCACGGGCTGAAGGGGCCTTTCCTCTCATCTCATGCGGCGAAGGGCGCTTTCCCCGCATGCGATGCGGGGAAAGCGCCCTTCAGCCCGGCTAGACCCAGACCGCGGTCCGTGAAGAGGTCAGGCGTCCTGAAGCTGCTTCGCCTCACGCTTGCGTCCGAAGAGCACGTGGTCGAGCGAGAGCTTCCCGGCGTTGAAGCCGAGCGCCAGTCCGGCCACCGCCAGGACGAGGACCAGCTCGTAACCGCCCTGACCGGTCAAGCCGTTGTCGAGGTGCACCGAGAGCAGAGCACCGACGGAGACCACGACGAAGCCGAGGCCCACCAGCGGCGTCAGGAAACCGACGATGAACAAGATGGCTCCCACGATCTCCACCGCGATCGCGAAGATCGCCGCCAGCGTAGGCAGCGGGATTCCTGTCTGCTCGAAGAACTTCGCGGTGCCGTCGATCCCGTTATCCCACTTCTGCAGGCCGTGGGCGAGGAACACCACACCGACCCCGATCCGGCCCAGCAGGAGGGCGACATCCTTGAAACGAGCGAACATCGGGTATCAGCTTTCTGATCGGTGAATATTCAACTTACCCGGATCACGGTAGGGCACCGGGCGCCCCGGACGGCACCTCCGGAGCGTGATCGACAGGTATCCGACAGGAACCGAACCCGGTCGGCGGCATCTCCTTCACGTTATCCCCGCCCCGACAGGCAGAATCTGCTCTGTGAGGGATGAACGTCTGACCGGCATGTGGACGGATGAGATCCTGCATCCGGGTAGCGTCGAGTCCGTCGATCTGGTGTTCCGCCGCGACGGCTCAGGATGGCTCTACTGGTCGAGCTGGAGCACCGAGTTCGCGGTGTCCCGCTTCACTTGGGCGACGCTCACGCCGGGCGAATTGGCCTTCGAGTTCCACCGCACCCTCGGCGGGACTTGGGCGAACGACGACGGCGTCCTGCGCCACGACGTCGAGTCCGACGAGAAGGAAGAATCCTTGATCGAGACCGGCTACACGATCGCGCCCGGCGAGGCGCCGTACAACACGCCGGTGACCCTGCTCGCGCTGGCTCACCCGCTGACCGAGCACCTGGCGGGCGCGCGGTTCGCGTGGGTCGAGAAGCCGGATTCGCTCAGCGATCCGTCCGCCGGTGCTCCGCGGCCAGACCCGTCCAGCCACCGCTGACCGCCAGCACTTCGAGCACCCGCTCAGCGTGCTCGGCGAAACCGGCCAGATCCGCGTGCAGCAAAGCGATCCGCTCGGCCTCGAGCGGGACCTCGTCGTCGGCCCACAACTCGATCACCGGACTGGCGGTGAACACGAGGAATTGGATGATGCGGATGAACTCCTCGGACGGCTCGGCCACCGCCTTGCGGTAACCCGTCTCGATCTCGTCGCAGGCCGCGACCAGCTCGCGCAACGGCCTCACCACGTCGGCCGCCGTCCCGTCCCACGCGGCCGACGGCCACGTGCGATCCCCGAGTTCGAGCCATAACCGCCAACCGGCGATCAGCTCGTCCTCGTCGTGCGGTGTCCACGACACCGGAGCGGACCAGAACATCCTTCGAGAGTGACAGGGTCCGCGCTTGATCGCCGCCCCTCCGTGAAGCATCTCACCGAAGCCCGATCTCACACCCGCATTTCGTCCTCTGAATGCGGTGGTTCGTGTCTCCAACTACCGCGTTTCGTCCTCTGAATGCGATAGTTGCTCGCGCAAGCACCGCGTTTCGTCCTCTAAATGCGGAGTCTTCGGCGCCGGAAACGCAGTGAAGGCCCCCTTCGCTGCGTCTATCGCAATGAAGGGGGCCTTCACGTACTTGGCCGAGGGCGTCAGCCCTTGAGCAGGGCGCGCGCCATGACCATGCGCTGGATCTGGTTGGTGCCTTCGTAGATCTGGGTGATCTTCGCGTCGCGCATCATGCGCTCCACCGGGAAGTCGCGCGTGTAGCCCGCGCCACCGAAAAGCTGCACGGCGTCCGTCGTCACCGACATCGCGATGTCCGACGCGTACGCCTTCGCGGCCGCGGCCATGTAGCCGCCGCGCTTGTCGCCGCGCTCGGTCGCCGCGGCGGAGGCGTAGACGAGGTTGCGGGCGGCCTCGATCTTGATGCCCATGTCGGCCAGCATGAACTGGACGCCCTGGAACTCCGAGATCGACTTGCCGAACTGCTTGCGCTCCTTGACGTACGCGATCGACGCGTCGAGGGCGCCCTGCGCGATGCCCAGCGCCTGCGCGCCGATGGTCGGGCGGGTGTGGTCGAGGGTGCGCAGCGCGGTCTTCAGGCCGGTGCCGGGCTCGCCGATGATGCGGTCTGCCGGGATGGTGCAGTTCTCGAAGTGGATCTCGCGGGTCGGCGAACCCTTGATGCCGAGTTTCCGCTCCTTCGAGCCGACGGTGAAGCCGGGGTCGTCCTTGTGGACGACGAACGCGGAGATGCCGTTGGCCTTCTTCTCGGCGTTGGGGTCGGTCACCGCCATCACGGTGTACCAGGACGATTCACCCGCGTTGGTGATCCAGCACTTGGTGCCGTTCAGCACCCAGTGGTCGCCATCGAGCTTCGCGCGGGTGCGCATAGACGCGGTGTCCGAGCCTGCTTCGCGCTCCGAAAGCGCGTACGACGCCGAGGTCTCACCAGAGGCGATCGACGGCAGAACAAGCTTCTTGAGGTCTTCCGACGCGGAAAGAATGATCGGCTGGGTGCCCAGCTTGTTGACCGCCGGGATGAGCGACGCCGACGCGTCGACGCGCGCGACCTCTTCGATCACGATGCAGGCGCCGATGGCGTCCGCGCCCTGGCCGTCGTAGGCCTCGCCGATGTGGACGGCGTTGAAACCCGACTTGACCAGTGCGTTGTACGCCTCGATCGGGTAGCGCTCGTTCTCGTCGACCTCGGCCGCGTACGGCTCGATCTCCTTCTCTGCCAGCGCACGGACCGCGGCCCGCAGCTCTTCGTGCTCCTCGGCAAGCTGGTACAGACCCGGGCCGTCAGACACCTTCGTCACCTCTTCGTAACCGCGAATGGGAGTTTGACCGATGTTAGCGCTCGTTCACATCGTGCGACATCGCGAGCGCTTGTGTCTTTGGCCGCAAAGTCCGTACGTTCGGGTGATGCAGCTCACTCAGCTTCCCAGGTCGCTCGACTATCCCGAGGTCCCGGTCGGCTCGATTCTCGCCGGCGCCGCTGCTCGCTGGGGCTCCCGCACGGCCTTCGCCCACGGAGACCAGAGCCTCACCTTCGCCGAAACGTTCAGCGCGGCCTGCAGGTTCGCGAACGCGCTGCGCGCCGAGGGCATCGGCCGGGGCGACGTCGTCGCGCTCCACTTGCCGAACTGCCTGGCGTACCCGGTCGCGTACTACGGAACACTGCTCGCGGGCGCCACCTTCACCCCGGCGAATCCCCTGCTCCCGCCGGAGGACCTCGCCTTCCAGCTCGCCGACGCCGGTGCGGTCGCGGCCGTCACCGTCGGCCCCGTCGCGCGGGTGCTCGCTTCGATCCGTGACCGGACGTCGGTACGGCTGAGCATCGTCGTGCACCCACCCGAGACAACGGGCGAGGACGAAGTCGAGTTCACGAAGTTCTACGCCGATCACCCGGACGAGCGACCGGACGTGGAGATCGACATCTATCGCGACCTGGCCCATCTGGCGTACACCGGCGGCACGACCGGTCGGTCGAAAGGCGTTTGCCTGCCGCATCGGAACGTCGTGGTCAACAGCCTGCAGAGTTCCTGCTGGCGGCTGGGCGCGGTCCCGGCGGTCGACGGTTCGGGAGAGGTGATCGTCGAACAGCTCGGCGGCCCGGACGAGTGGCCCGCCCGGATCGGCACGGGGATCGCCCTCAACCTGACGCCGTGGTTCCACGCGATGGGCACCATCGCCGCGCTCAACGTTCCCCTGCTCGACGGCGGCACGATCGTCCTGCACGACCGCTTCGACCCGGCCGCGTACGTGGCCGACGCCGAGATGCTGCGGGTCACCACCATCGGCGGCGCGCCCGCGTTGTTCGCGGCGCTGCTCGCCTGCCCGGCGTTCCACACGGCCGACCTGTCGTCGGTGCTGACCATCGGCTCCGGCGCGGCGCCGATGAACCACGAGATGATCCGCGCGCTGCAGAACCGCTTCCCCGGCGTGATCATCACCGAGGGCTACGGCCTCACCGAGGTCACCATGGGCGCGGTCATCGCCCCGTCCGCCCGGTCCGCCGAGCGGAAGGTCGGCTCGGTCGGCCTGCCCCTGCCCGACACCGAGATCAAGATCGTCCCGGCCGAAGGCGGCGAGGATCCCTTGCCCGCCGGGGAACGCGGCGAGGTGTGCCTGCGCGGCCCGCAGGTGATGATCGGCTATCACCAGCGTCCGGAGGAGACCGTGGCCGCGCTCGTCGACGGCTGGCTGCACACCGGCGACATCGGCGTCCTCGACGAGGACGGTTACCTGTCCATTGTGGACCGCAAGAAGGACATGCTGCTGTACAAGGGATACAACGTCTTCCCTCGCGAACTCGAAGAGCTGCTGATCACCCTGCCCGGCGTCGCGGCGGCGGCCGTCGTCGGCAAGCCGGACACCGAGGTCGGCGAACTGCCGGTCGCGTTCGTGGTCCGTAACGACGAGAACGTCACGGCGGAGCAGCTCATGGAGGCGGTGGGCGCCCGGGTGCTGCCGTACAAACGACTGCGGGCGGTCCATTTCGTCGACCAGATCCCGGTGTCGGCCGCCGGGAAGGTGCTCAAGCGGGAACTCCGTAAGCAACTCGCCGACTGAATCTCCCGCGGTTCGTCCTCTAAATGCGGTGATTCGACCCCGAACTACCGCATCCAGAGGACGAAATGCGTCAGCCTTCGACGCGTTTGCGCAGGGCCGCGTCCTTGTCCAGCACCAGCTGCTCGAGATCCGCCTGGAACCGGGCCATCTTCGCCTGCAGTCCCTCGTCGGAAGCGGCGAGGATCCGCACCGCGAGCAGACCGGCGTTCCGTGCCCCACCAACGGAAACCGTCGCGACAGGAACCCCGGCCGGCATCTGCACGATCGACAGCAGGGAGTCCATGCCGTCGAGGTACTTCAGCGGCACCGGCACGCCGATCACCGGCAGCACCGTCGCCGACGCGACCATGCCCGGCAGGTGCGCGGCTCCGCCGGCACCCGCGATGATCACGCGTACGCCGCGCGAAGCGGCCGACGTCGCGTAGTCGAGCATCCGCTGCGGAGTGCGGTGCGCCGAGTAGACGCCGACCTCGTATTCGACGCCGAACTCGGCCAGCGCCTGCCCGGCCGCCTCCATCGTCGGCCAGTCCGAGTCGCTGCCCATGATCACGCCCACCTGCGGCGCCATGCTCACACTCCTAGTGAATCTCGTGGCCGTCGAGCCAGACGGCGTGGGAAAGCCAGTGCGCGGAGAGCAGCGCGCGGTCGCGCAACTCCTCCATGCGTTCGCCCACGAAATTGACGTGGCCGAGTTTGCGGCCGGGGCGTTCTCCCTTGCCGTACAGGTGAACGCGGACGTCCGGGTACCGCGCGAAGAGGTGATGCAGCCGCTCGTCCGGTCCCATTTCGGGCGCTTCGGGAGCACCGAGGACGTTCGCCATCACGCAGGCGGGGGCGATCAGATCGGTCACCCCGAGCGGGTAATCGAGCACGGCACGCAGATGCTGCTCGAACTGCGACGTCTTCGAGCCGTCCTGCGTCCAGTGTCCCGAGTTGTGCGGGCGCATGGCGAGTTCGTTGACCAGCAGGCCTTCGTCGGTCTCGAACAGCTCGACGGCGAGCAGGCCGGTCACGTTCAGCGTCGCGGCGATCCGCAGCGCGAGGTCCTGCGCCTCCTGCGTGCGCTCGGAACTCAGCCCCGGCGCGGGTGCGAGCACCTCGGTGTTGATCCCGCCGGACTGCACGGTCTCCACCACCGGCCACGCCGCGCCCTGCCCGAACGGGGACCTCGCCACCAGCGCGGAGAGTTCGCGCCGCATGACGACCTTTTCCTCGACCAGCAAAGGGGTTCCGGCGTCGAGCAGTTCGGGGACGGTCTCGCGCGCGTGCTGCGCGGTGTCGAGCATCCAGACGCCGCGGCCGTCGTAGCCGCCCTGCGCCGCCTTGAGCACCACCGGCCAGGAGTGCTTGTCACCGAAGGAGATCACATCGTCCACAGAGGACACTTCGGCGAAATCGGGGCCGGGGATCTCGAGTCCGGCCATCATCTCGCGCATGACGAGCTTGTTCTGCGCCATCGACAGCGCGGCCGGATCGGGCCGGATGGTGACGCCTTCCATCGCGAGCGTCAGCAGGTGCTCGCCGGGGACGTGCTCGTGGTCGAAGGTCAGCACGTCGACCCCGGCGGCGAACGAGCGCAGCGCTTCGAGGTCAGTGTGATGCCCGTGCACGACCTCGCCCGCGACGAGGCCGGCGGATTCGTTCTCCCCGGCCGCCAGCACACGCAGGGACTGGCCGAGGGAGATCGCCGCCTGGTGGGTCATCCTGGCCAGCTGCCCGCCGCCCACCATGCCGACGATCGGAAGACCGGTTCGCTTGTCCACTACTGCCGCACTCTCCCGCTCCGAAAAAGCCGATGCCGCGGATGAGATTACTTGGCCGCCACCGCCACGACCTGGGCGGACCCGCGCCGCAGCTCCCGGACGGCCAGCCCTGTGATGGCCGTCGCAGCCGCGAGGACGTAGACGTTGCCGAGCAGCGACCAGCCCAGCCCCCAGCCGAACTCGGTGTCACCGCCGTTGGGCACGAACATGATCACGCCGCTCACGAACAGCACCGCGACACCCGCGGCCGGAACCCACGATCGGCGGACGACGAGCAGGACGAGCAGCGGCACCGTCCACACCCAGTGATGTGACCAGGACACCGGCGAGAGCAACAGCCCGTAGAACGCGGTCACCAGCAGCGCGCCGACCGGGTCACCGCTCCGGTGCAGGCGCACGACCAGCCAGACCGCGGGGACGGCCAGGACCGCGGCGATCGCGATGGCCACCGTCAGCGACCAGGGCGCGAGGTCCGAAGCGCGGTTCACCAGCCCGTTGAGTGACTGGTTGAAGATCCAGTGCACGGAGCCGACCCGGCTGGGATCGGTGGCCGACTCGGTCCAGAACCGGACGGCGTCGCCAGGGATCACCGCGAACATCACGGCTTCGAGCACGACGAATGTGCCGAGCGCCCGCAGCGCGTCCTTCCAGCGGCCGGTGAACAGCAGATGCGGCACGAAGATCAGCGGCGTCAGCTTGATCGCCGCCGAGATCCCGATCAGCACCCCGGCCCAGCGCGAACCGCGCGCCGAAAACACCAGGACGTCGAGGACGATCAACGCCATCAGGATGAGGTTGATCTGCCCGAGGAAGAGCGTCTTCCAGACCGGCTCCAAGGCCAGCGCGCCCGCCGTGGCCAGCGGCAGCACCCACCACCGGGTGATCGGGGCACCGCAGGCGCGGGCGACGGCGGAGATCACGATGCTCAGGCAGACCAGCGAGAGCGCGCCGACGACGCCCCAGGTCAGCCCGGCCGGCACGATCGCCAGCGGCAGGAACAGCGGGGCCGCGGCCGGGGTGTAGGTGAACGGCAGCAGCACCCACGGCGGCAGCGTCGTCAGCGCCTCGCGGGTGTAGAGCGGTTCACCCTTCAGCAGCGTGAGCGCGCCGGCGCGGTAGACGGCGCTGTCCGCGCCGAGGTGCCATTCGCCGAGCCACGCGACGACGCCCAGCACGAGCATCGCCAGGGCGAGCGCACCCGCCAGCGCGATCCCGACGACGCGGGGTTCAGCCGCCGGTCGCGATTTCAGCATGCTCGTCGTTGTCCCCCACAGCGTCGTCCCTCGTCGCCGGACGCCGCTTCCTCCGCAGTAACCACCACCGCCCGGCGAGCGCGAGCGCCAGCACCAGCGGCATGAAGATGTACGCGCTGCCGAGGATGTTCTGCCACACCTTCCAGTGCAGCTCGACGTTGCGGCCGTTCGGCAGGATCAGCAGCACGCAGCTGATGAAGACGAAGAACACCGCGAAGGTGCCGAGCCAGCGTTTCCACGCGGTGGCGGGTGTGGTCTGCGGCAGACGCGAAACCAGCAGCACGACCAGCGGCGCCACCCAGACCCAGTGGTGCGTCCAGGAGATCGGCGAGATCAGCAGGATCCAGAACGCCGTCACCAGCATCGCCGCGAGCGCCTGACCCTTGCGGTGGAAGCGCAGCACCAGCCAGATCGCCGGGATCGCGAGCAGCGCGCCGATCCCCATCGCCGCCTTCGACGCCCAGGGCGCGAGTTCGGTGAAGCGGTTCATCAGCGCGTTCAGCGACTGGTTGCCCGCCCAGTGCACCGGGCCGATGCGCCCGGTGTCGGGCAGCGTGTAGGTCCAGTACCGCGCCGCGTCGTGCGGGATGATCAGGAACATCAGGCCCTGCATCACGACGAACGTGATGAGGCCGCGGACGGCGTCCATCCGGCGGCCGGTGATGAACAGGTGCCCCAGGAAGACGATCGGGGTCAGCTTCACCGCGGCCGCGACGCCGACCAGCACCCCGCCCCAGCGGCTGCCGCGGGCGCCGATGACGAGGATGTCGAGCATCACCAGCGCCATCAGGATCAGGTTGATCTGCCCCAGGAAGATCGTGCGCCACACCGGTTCGAGGCCGAGGAACACCAGGAAGAACGCGATCGTCGAGCGGGCGGGCGAGGCCCACCAGCGGGGGCCGTCGGCCGAGGGCTTCGGCAGCGCGCCGATGGCGATCCGGACGCACAGCGCGAGCGCGAGCAGCGAGACCGCGGTCAGCAGGCCCCAGGCGACCTGTGTCGGGACCAGCGCGAGCGGGACGAACAGCAGGGCGGCCGTCGGCGGATAGGTGAACGGCAGCAGCGCCCACCACGGTTCCACCGGAAGTGTGTTGGCGTCGTACAGCGGATCGCCGTTCAGCAGTGTCTCGGCGCCGGCGCGATAAACCGCGCTGTCCACGCCGAGTACCCATTCGTGTTGCCAGCCCCAGATGCCGAAACCGATCGCGACCAGCGGAATCACCGAAAGGATCAGGATCGATCTCGGCCGGACGGACAAGCGGGCGAGCGACCTGCGCAACGAGAGACGATGCTGCGGTCGGCTCGCCGAAACGTCGCCGTTCGGATCGGCGGAAACAGTCCGGGTCACGGAACCAGGAAATCATGAACCGGGTTGTCGCACGTCGACAGGGTCGCCGTGACCAGGAGAACGTCTTACGGTAGCCCGCTAGGACCGGGCGAGCGAGGTGAGCAGATCGCAGGCCTGGTCGTAAGTCGCCGGGAGCCGGACGGCCGAAATCCGCGGACGGCCGGTGTCGCACAGCTGGGCGTCGACCGAAAGGCGTTCGTTGAGCGCTCTTCGCAACGCGACACCGGACGAAGCGAGCCTCACGTCCTTCGGCACCAGCGCGCCCGCGATGGACGGCCCGAGCGAAGCGACGCTCTCGCCGCCGTCGAACACGTGTCTCAGCGCGTCCGCCACCAGGATCATCCCGGTCAGCCGGGGCCAGCCCGCGACCGAACTGAAGTCCATCGCGACCACCAGCAGGGTGTGCGCCTCCGCGACCGGCCGCTCGTCACGGCGGGCCTGCCGGTACAGCTCACTCAGCCGGGTCCTCAGGTACGCGGCGGTGGGCAGCCCCGTGAGAGGTTCGGTGACCTCCGTGTTCACGAGCTGATCGGTCGCGACGTCCGCCCACGCCAACGCCGTCACCCGGAGTAGCCGGGACGGCGTCGAGTCGACGTCCGGTGCGATGAATCCGTCCACCGCGTCCGAGTCGGCGAGCACCGCGTGCAGCGCCGCGAGATCCGCCAGCGTCTCGGCCAGCCCCGCCCCCGCCGCGGCACGTGCGCGGCCCAGGCCCGCGAGCGCGGTTTCCGCCACGTCGGCGGTCACCGCCCGGCCGTTCTTGATCACCGCCGCGCAGACGGCGTCGACCTCGGGGAGGCCCCAGTCACTGGGGAAACGCCAGCCCGAGGCCAGGCTGGCGGTCCGCCAGCGAGCCCGCAGGGCGCGGAGAGAGCGATCTCGTTCGAACCGGTTCCAGGCGGCTTGCCCGTCGGGTCCCCCGGACGGCGCACCGGTCGCCGGTACGTCCACAGGCCACCGCCCCTTCCGTCCTGATCTTTTCGATCTTGCGATCGCTTCACGGTGGGGACGCCGGTCCACGGCGGGCGTGACGGCGTTTTCCAAGGATCTTTCCGAACTCTTCGGTAACCCATGGCGGGTGAAGCTGTTGGGCCCTCCGGGTCATCGGCGGGACCGCGAGGTGACGTACGTCGCCCTGTCCGTCACACTGACCTTGTTCGGGCGTCGAAGATGAGTAGAGCCGCCCAACCTGCAGTGAAGGAGTCCCGTGTCCACCGTTCCCGCCGATCTCACCGGTAAGAGTGACGCCGAGCTGATCGCCGAGGTGCGTGACGGGAAGATCGCGTCTTACGGAACCCTTTACGAGCGTCACGCCGGCGCGGCGCACAACCTCGCCCGCCAGCTCGCCCGGTCGAGTTCCGAAGCCGACGACCTCGTTTCGGAGGCCTTCGCGAAGGTTCTGGACACGCTGCGCGGCGGCAAAGGCCCCGAAACGGCCTTCCGCGCATATCTGCTGACAGCGCTCCGCCACACCGCCTACGACAAGACGCGCAAGGACAAGCGTGTCGACCTGAACGAGGACATGTCCGACGTCGGCGGTGCCGTCGGCGAAGCGCTGACGGTCCCCTTCTCCGATACCGCCGTCGCCGGGCTTGAGCGCACGCTCGCCGCGAAGGCGTTCACCCGGCTGCCCGAACGGTGGCAGGCGGTGCTGTGGCACACCGAGATCGAGGGACAGAGTCCCGCCGAGGTCGCGCCGCTGCTGGGGCTGACCGCGAACGGCGTCTCCGCGCTCGCCTACCGGGCGCGTGAAGGCCTGCGGCAGGCGTATCTGCAGGTCCACCTGGCCGAGAACTCGGGTGAACGCTGCCGCGCGAGTGCGGACAAACTCGGCGCGTGGACCCGTGACGGGCTGTCCAAACGCGAACGCGCCCAGGTGGAGAACCATCTGGACGAATGCGAGAAGTGCCGTGCGCTGGCCGCGGAGCTGGCCGACATCAACGGCGGTCTGCGCGGGATCATCGCGCCGATCGTGCTCGGTGGCGCGGCGCTCGGTTACCTGGCCACCGCCGGGGCGGGCAAGGCGGGCGCGGTCACCGCGGCAGCGACGGCCGCCGCTGCCGGATCGGGTTCGGGGGCGGCGGCCGGCGCCGCCGCGGCCGGACCGCGCCAGTTCGCCGGGGTGGCCGGATCGAGCGCGGCCATCGTCGCCGCCGTCGCGGTGGCTCTCGCCGCCGGGGGCGGCACCCAGGAGATCCCCGCCGCAGCGGCCGTCGCCCCGCCCGCCGCGGCACCGGCGCCCGCCGCTCCCCCGCCCGCGCCTCCGGCGGTCCCTCCGGCAGTGCCTCCGGCGCCGCCCGTGCCTCCGCCCGCGCAGCCTCAGCCCCAACCTCCGGCCCAGCCGCCCGCGGCGCCTCCGGCCCAGCCACCCGCGGAGACCCCGCCGCCCGCCGAGCCTCCCGCGTCGTCGCCGGCGATCCCCGCGCCCCCGGCGATGACGGCGTCGACCCCGCCCGGCGGTGTCCAGCTCGAACCCGGCGAGGACGCCAACTTGCCGATCACCGTGCGTAACGACGGTGGGTCGAAGTCCGAACCCGTCGCGGTCACGCTGAACCTGCCCAAGGGCGTGCGGGCCATCCCCGTCGGCGGTGGTCGCGCTGGCGGCGTCACCGGCGTCCGTCAGCAGGCGGCGCCCGCCCCGATCACGGTGAACTGTCCCGGCGGCAGCGGAACGGTGACCTGCAAGACCGGCACCGGCCTCGAACCGGGGCAGTCCGCGGTGCTGACGTTCCGGTTGCGTGCCGACGCGACAGCCGAAGCGGGCAGCATGGTGACCGGTTCGGTGACGGCGGGCGCGCAGATCAAGGTGTCGGTCGCGGTGAAGGTGACCGTGAAGCCGCCGCCGGACGACCTCACCCTGAGCGCCGAGAGCGACGGGCTGTCCGCGTTCCCCTGGAACCGCAACCCGCTGGTGATGATCCGCGTGAAGAACACCGGCAAGACGACGAAGCCGGTGACGATCACGCTCGACCATCGGGTGCTCACCTCCTGGAGCGTGTACGGAATCCCGTGCCATCCGACCGGCGAAGGCGCGTCGTGCACTTCGCGCGGCTCGCTGACTCCGGGGCGTCAGGTAAGCCTGTGGGTCCGGTTGAAGGGACGCCCGGCGGACAACCTGCCGGTGACGGTGAACGCCACCCTCGGTGTCGCCAAGGCGAAGCCGGTGCCGGTCTACTTCGGCTGCTGGCATCACTGGTGTGACGACAACGCGCTGCTTCCGCCGACCACTCCGCCTTCGCTGCCTTCGGTCACTTCGAAGCCTCCGGCCACTTCGGAGACGACGAAGCCGGGGCGGCCTGGATGGCCTTCGCCGTCGAAGAAGCCTTCACCGTCCGCGACGCCTTCGGAGCCGGCGAAGCAGGAGCAGGCCCCGCCGCCCGCGACCACGAGCGCGCCGCCTCGGCCGGGTAAGTCGAAGCCGACCGTGGAGCCCGACGGGATCATCGGCGGCCTCTTCTAGAGACTTCCTCGAAGGTCTGCGGCGCGGGGGCTGAAGGGCCCTTTCCCCTCATCTCACGCGGTGAAGGGCGCTTTCCTCGCGTCACATGCGGGGAAAGCGCCCTTCAGCCCCTCTAGTACCGTGCCCGCATGCTGGGGAAACACCGGGAGCTGCTGCGTTTCGCCGTGGTCGGGAGTGCGAGTTTCGTCATCACGATGACGATCACCTACGGGCTGAAGTTCACCGTGCTGACCGACAAACCGGTGACCGCCCTGATGATCGGCGTCCTGGTGGCGACCGTTTTCTCCTACGTGGCGAACCGCGAATGGTCCTTTCGCACCCGCGGCGGCCGTGAGCGGGCTCACGAGGCGGCGCTCTTCTTCCTGCTCAGCGCGATCGCGCTGGGACTCAACGCGCTTCCGCAGCTGGTTTCGCGCTACGTCCTCGGGCTGGAGCAGCCGCACGTCGGGCTGCTGACGCAGGAGATCGCGGATTTCGTCAGCGGTGTGGTGATCGGCACGCTGCTCGGCACGGCGTTCCGCTGGTGGTCGTTCAAGAAGTGGGTCTTCCCGGAGGCGGGCGCGCGGCCGCGGCTGCTGCGGGGCGGCGCGAGTCCCTCTTCGGACGACCGCGGGGACAAGGCCGCCTGACCCGCCAAAGCGATAGCAAAGGTCCCTTGCTCCCCTGGGCGGCACACCCGGCTCAAGGAATCGCCCAAAGCGCCATATAACGCTCCGGATATGCCCTGCGAGCCCATTCGACGAGCGAACCGAATTAGACTGGCTGGGTGACCGTGGTCGAATCCGTCCTTTCCCGGACGCCCGAGCCGTTCCGCTCCGTGCTGATCAAGCACCGCGAGCTGCTGAAGTTCGGGATCGTCGGCGGCACGACGTTCCTGGTCGACAACGGGGTCTGGTACCTGCTGAAACTCAGCGTGCTGGAGTCGAAGCCGACCACGGCGAAGGCGATCGCGATCATCGTCGCGACGATCGTGTCGTACATCCTCAACCGCGAATGGTCCTTCCGGACCCGCGGCGGCCGCGAGCGGCATCACGAGGCGGCGCTCTTCTTCGTGATCAGCGGGATCGCCGTGGTGGTCAACCTGATCCCGCTGTACACCTCCCGGTACATCTTCGATCTCGAAGTGCCGCATGTGACGCGGTTCGTCCAGGAGTTCGCGGACTTCACGAGCGGGTCGATCATCGGCATGCTCCTGGCGATGTTCTTCCGCTTCTGGGGTTTCAAGAAGTGGGTCTTCCCGGATGAGCTGGGCAAACGCCGCCGCGACAGCGACGAGCCGGACGAGGACGTCATCCCGCTCCGCTAGGTACTTGTCAAAGTACATGTGATTGCCTAGGGTCATCCAGGTCAACGTTCCTTCACTGATGACGCCGGCCGGGTTCGTACGGTCGAGCGGGACGAATTCGAGGTGATCGCCAAGCGCGAAGAGGACCGCATCCGGTTCGGATGACGGTTGAGCCTTTTCCCGTCTTGGCGGGGATCCAGGGGCTGCTTTCTCCAGCAGCGCTCTGCGTCCCTCGCGTTCCCTCGTTTCTTCCAGTGAATGGATCTCTTTCTTGAGCACCGCTCCCGGCGCGCCTCCGCGCGTCCACAACACCCTTGCCCTTGTCGGGCTCTTCGCCGCCGTGTTCCTGGGAATGCTCGACGCCCAGGTCGTCGCGACCGCCCTGCCGCGGATGGTCGGCGAACTCGGCGGCGCCACGTCGTTCGCCTGGGTCACCACCGCCTATCTGCTGGCAGGCAGCGTCAGCGCGCCGGTCTACGGGAAGCTCGGCGACCTCTTCGGCCGTAAACGCGTCGTTCTCGCCGCGATCGCCCTGTTCGTCCTCGGCTCCCTCGCCTGCGCACTCGCACCGACGATGCCGCTGCTGATCGCCGCCCGCGTCCTGCAGGGCGTCGGCTCCGGCGGCCTGTTCGTCACGGTCGCCGCGATCATCGGCGAACTGTTCCCCGGCCGCGAAGGCGCCCGCTATTTCGCCTGGTTCTCGCTCTGCTTCGCCGGCTCCTCGCTGGCGGGCCCGGTCGTCGGCGGCGTACTGACCGACCTGGCGGGCTGGCGTTCGATCTTCCTGGTCAACGTGCCGATCGGCCTGATCGCACTCGTCATCGTCGCGCGCTCCCTCCAGCTCGAACGACGCCGGACGACCGCGCCGTTCGACTTCGCGGGCATCGTCGTCCTGTCCGGCGCGATCGTCGGTCTCACCCTGGCGACGCCGCTCTCCGCGTCGATCGGCGCGGTGCTGCTCGTCGTCTTCCTGGCCATCGAGCGCCGGGCCGCCGCGCCGGTCATCCCGCTCCGGCTCTTCCGCGCCAGGATGTTCAGCCTGAGCGTCCTGGCCAGTGCCGCCGCCGGATTCGTCTTCCTGGGTTCGGTCAACTACCTGGCGCTCTTCCTGCAGACCGCGGGCGGCGCTGGACCTTCCGAAGCCGGACTCCTGCTCCTGCCGATGACGCTCGCTGTCGCCGCGTCGTCGATGGTCGCGGGCCGGATCATCGCCAAGACCGGCGCCTATCGCTGGGCACCGATCCTCAGCATGACGCTCGGCCTCGCCGCCGCGCTCGCCATGTCCACAATGGACGAAACCACGCCGTTGCCGCTCGTCGTCGCCTACCTCGTCGTGTTCGGCATCGCGGCCGGGCTCAACATCCAGGTGCTTTCCATGGCCGCTCAGCAGAACGTGGCCCGGACCGATCTCGGCGCCGTTTCGGCGACCGTCGGCTTCCTGCGCTCTCTCGGCACCACGGCTGGGCTGACCGTTTTCGGAGCGGTGTTCACGAGTGCGTTCGGCACCGACAGCCCCAGCGGCTATGCCTCCGCGCTCAACGGCGTGTTCTGGGTGATGGTCCCCGCCCTCGTGATCGGCCTCGTCGCTTCCCTCTTCCTGCCCCGCGTCGCGCTGCGACGCCACCACTGAAGGATTTCTTCGATGATTCTCGTACTCGGTTCCACCGGCAAAATCGGCCGCGAACTCGTTCCCGCGCTGCTGGACAAGGGCGCTCGCGTGCGCGCCCTGACCCGTGATCCGGCCCGCGCCCGCCTCGATCCGCGTGCCGAAGTCGCCGCATGCGACCTCGACGCCTTCGACCCCGCGCTGCTCGACGGTGTCGATCGCGTCTTCATCCTGACCTCCGGGCACGGCTCGGACGGTCTCGCCCAGGAACGCGCCGTGGTCAAGGCCGCCACCGGCGTCGACCGGCTCGTCAAGCTCTCCACCACCGGCGTCCACTTCGGACAGACGGATCCGATCTCCTCGGTACACGCCGCGGCCGAGCAGGCCGTGCGCGAGGCCGGGCCGGACTGGACGATCCTGCGGCCCGGCACGTTCATGGACAACCGGTTCGCCTGGCTGCACGCGGTCCGCGGCGACGGCGTCATCCGCGTCCCCGAAGGCGATCCGGCGTCCGCGCTGGTGCACGTCCGCGACATCGCCGAAGTCGCCGCGACCGTGCTCACCACCGAGGGGCACGCGGGCAAGACCTACCCGATCACCGGCGGCGAAGCCCTCACGACGCGTCGGCAGGTCGAGATCCTCGGCGAAGCCCTCGGACGACGGCTGACCTACGTCGAAGAGCCCGAGGCCGACGCCCGCGCCCGGATGCTCGGGCATGGCTGGCCCGCTTCGGCGGTCGACGGGTTCTTCGAACTCAAACGGCAGTCCGCCGGGAACGAGGAGATCGTGTTCGACACCGTCCGCGAACTCCTCGGCCGGGCGCCGCTGACGTTCGCCGAGTGGGCCCGCGAGCACGCCGCTGCCTTCGTCTGACCTGCGGAAAGAGAGCAAGGGACCTTTGCTATCGCTCGCTCGGCGTGCCCGGGCGGCGAGAGCAAAGGTCCCTCGCTCCCCCTCCTGGGCCGAAAGGGTTAAGGACTTGGGCGGATCGCCGCGATACGCGATACTCGTCAGGCGTTGAATTCTCGCCGGTCCGCTGTCCGGACCACGCGTTGTCCGCGACCGGCCCGCTCGCTAGCGTGCCGCGACGGGGAGACAGGGGGAGCCCGGATGACTGAACACCTTCGTGTGCTCGTGGTCGACGACCATCCATTGTTCCGGTTCGGGGTGTGCACACTGCTCGCCAACGAACCGCGGATCGACGTGGTCGGCGAGGCCGCGAGCGGGGCGCACGCGATCAGCGCGGCGAGCGTCCTCGGGCCCGACGTCGTGGTCATGGACCTGCACCTGCCCGACCTCAGCGGCGCCGAAGCGACCCGTCACATCGTCGCCAGGCAGCCGGACATCGGCGTGCTCATGCTGACGATGGCCGACGAAAGCGAGGCCGTTTTCTCCGCGATGCGGGCCGGGGCCCGCGGATATCTGCTGAAAGACGCGGAGCCCGACGAAATCATCCGCGCCGTCCACGCCGTCGCAAGGCGCGAAGCGATCTTCGGGCCCGACATAGCGACACGGGTCCTCGGCTTCTTCAATCATTCTCAGCCGAGCCCGGACACGGTGTTCCCGGAACTGACCGTCCGCGAACGGGAGGTCCTCTCCCTCATCGCCGGCGGCCACAGCAACACCGCCATCGCGAGCACCTTGTGCCTCAGCCCGAAAACCGTGCGGAACCACATTTCCAACGTATTCAGCAAACTCCACGTCGCGGACCGCGCCGAAGCGATCGTGCGCGCCCGCGAAGCCGGGCTGGGCCGGTGATCGGTCGCCATCGCGCACCGGGTCGTGAGTGGCAATGACGGTTCTGACGAACTCTCTCTTAGATACCTACTCGTAGCCTGCGGCTTTGCTCGCGGTGAAGTACATGATGGCCCCCTTCCTTGCGCTAGGCGCAAGGAAGGGGGCCATCATGTACTGAGGAAGGTGTGAAGGTCGAGTTTCCTCGGCTGAGCCGAGCGAAGGGGGTCTTCACGCGCTATCGCTGTGACCGGTGGTGCCACTGAGCCTGGTAGCGATGGTCCGAGCCGACGAACCCACCCCGGTAGGTACTTGAAACACGTTTGGCTCGAACCGTCATCGCCACTCACGACTTGGCGACCCCGATAAGGGCGGCTTTTCGGGCAATGTCGGGACCGGAGTCCCATGTGCCCGGGACACCTCACCCGGCAGGGTGAGTAGTGCGAGGGGTGGGGCCCTCGCACCGTTCGAGGGGAATGGGAATCACATGTTCGAACCGAACAGGACACCGGTGATCGTCCGCGCCACCGATCCGATCCTGCACAACGGCGTCTGCATGACGCTGCGCTCCCGTGACGACGTCTGGCTGGTGGACGGGGAGACCACCGACCCGAGCATGGTGGCCCTCCTGGTCACCGACCGCCTCGACGAGGCGATGACGCAGATGCTGTCCGCGCTGCACCACCAGGGGTTCACCCGCATCGTGCTCATCGCGGGTGAGGTCGACGACAACGAGATCCTCGGCGCCATCGAGCACGGTGTCTGCGCGGTCGCCCGCCGCTCGGAAGCCGGCGCCGACGTTCTGGTCCGGCTGATCAAGGCGGCCGCCGCCGGGGAAGGCGCGCTCCCGCCCGACCTGCTCGGCAGGCTCCTGCACCGGGTCTCCCGGCTGCAGCGCCAGGTACTGCAGCCGCGCGGCCTGCACTTCGGCGGCATGAGCAACCGGGAGACCGAGGTGCTCAAGCTGGTCGCGTCGGGGTTCTCGACGCAGGAGATCGCCGATCAGCTCTGCTACTCGCAGCGCACGGTGAAGAGCATCCTGCACGACGTGACCAACCGGTTCCAGCTCCGGAACCGCTCGCACGCGGTGGCCTACGCACTGCGTGAGGGATTGATCTGAGCCCGTGATCACGCAGGTCGACGAGGCCTTGTGCCTGCTCATCGCACCTCATCTGCCGGAGGGGACGGTGGTCCGGCTGGATCCGCCGAAACCCACCTGGCAGACGGAGACGCGGGTATCGAGCGTCGACCTGTTCCTCTTCGCCCTGCACGGCGCCGGTCCGGAAAACGGCGCCGTGCGGGCGAAGCGGTGCGCACTGTCCTATCTGGTCACCGCACGGGCGGACCGGGTCCGCGACGAGCACACCCTGCTCGACCGGTCGCTGCGGGTCCTGCTCGAAACCGAGTTCCTGACGGTCGACGCGCAGCCGTTCCGGCTGGGTATCGGGGAAACCGATCCCACCGGGCTGTGGGCGGCCCTCGGCCTGCCCGCGCGCGCGGCGTTCGTCGTCACGGTCACGGCGGAGTACCGAGGCTGAGCACGGAGGCCCGCCGCAGGACCACCCCTCCGATGGACGCGAGCTGCGCTCCGAAGAACTCGCACCATTCGGCCGCGGTCGTGGGCGGGCCGCATTCGCCCGCTCGCCGGGCCCAGCAGGCCCGGACCTCGAGCCGGTAGCCGAGCACGCCGGTCAAGGTCAGCCCGTTCCGGCTGGCGCCGACCCCGCAGGTGCCCCGGTAGATCCAGCGGTCCGGTGGCTGGAACACGGTCGTCTCCTGCACGAACCGGTGTCCGGCCGCTCCGGTGACGGTCGCGACCGGAGTGTCGATCCCGCTGACGAACAGGCCCTTCGAGAGCAGGTCCAGCGCTTCGGCCTCCACCCGCTCCACCACGCCGGGAGGACGGCGGCACGCGTAGAGGTCGCCTTCGAAGGACAGGCGCACGGAAACCGTCACCTTGCCGATCTCCGCGGTCGCCGCGGCCACCGGAGTCACCGGTGGGCGATACCGAAACGCCGTCGCACGCACCCTCCAGACGGTAGGTCGGTCCGCGTCCGCGACGCTGCCCTATCGGGAGGTCCTTGGGGAGGTCTTACCTGGGGACTCGTTCCGCGGGCCACCGGACTTCGGCCACATCGCCGGGACGGGGGACCTTCAGGAAGAGGCTGAACACCACGGGCTGTTTGCTCGACAACTCCAGCCGCCCGCCGTCGGCTTCGACGAGCGCGCGGGCGAGCGCGAGCCCGACCCCGGTCGACCCGCCACCGGAGAACCCGCGTTCGAAGATGTGCGGGGCCAGCTCGTCGGGCACGCCGGAGCCGGTGTCGGCGACCTCGATCACCACGGTGCCGTCCGTGTCGCCGCGGCGGGCGGCGAGCGTGACCGTTCCCGCGCCGTGGCGCAGGGCGTTGTCGAGCAGGACGCCGACGACCTCGCGCAGCCGGCCAGGGGTGGCCCTGGCCCTCAGCCCGTCAGTGACGCGAAGCCGCAGATGCCTGCCTTCAGCGCGAAGCAGCTGTCGCCATTCTTCCGAAACCTCGGGGAGAACTTCCGCCAGATTCACCGGTTCCGCGCTGACCTCGCTGGCGGCCCGCGCGGCCGCCAGCAGCTCGTCGAGTGCCTCGGCCAGCCGGTCGGCTTGTTCTTGCGCCGCCTTCGCCTCGTCGACGACGTCCTGGTCGGGATGGACGGTGAGCGGTTCGAGCCGCAGTTGCAACGCGGTCAACCGGCTCCGCAGCTGGTGGGAGACGTCGCCGACGAGCTGGCGTTCTCGCTGGACGAGCTGCGCCAGCGCCGAACCGGACGCGTCGAGCGCTTCGGCGACCATGTCGAGTTCGCCGACGCCGTAGCGCTTGGGATCCGGCCGGAAGTCGCCGCCACCGAGTTTGACCGCGCGATCGGCGACGTGTCTCAGCGGTTTCGCGAGCCGTCGCGCGGTCACGGTCGCGACCACCGTGCCGGTACCGACCGACAGCACGACCAGCAGCACCACGAGCAGGGTCACCTGCGTCTGCCGGGTGCGCATGGGCCCGGCGGGTACGGACAGCTCGACCTCGCCGTGCAGCGCGATCGGCACCTTTTCGGAGACCACGTCGCTGCCGGGATCGGAGCCGTAGCGCTTCTCGATCTGCCCCTCCGCGCGGACGGTCAGCAGCCCGCCCGGCGGCACGGCCACCCGGACCTGGTCGAGGTCGATCGGCTGGCCGTTGGCGATCTCGTTGTCGAGGGTGGCCGCGATCCCGCGCGCCGCGGACGCGAGGTTCTCGCGGTTGAGGTTCTCGACCAGCTGCCAGGCGGTGATCCCGAGCGGGATGCCCAGCACCGCCGCGGTCACCGCGACGGCGAGCAGGATCGCCAGGAGGATGCGACGGCGCATGCTATTCCGCGTTGAAGCGGAAGCCGACGCCGCGGACCGTGGCGATCCGCCGTTCGCCGTCCCCGTTCCCGCCCGGCCTGCTCGTCCGGCCCGCCGCCTCGTCCGCGGCGATCGCGAGTTTCCGGCGCAGCCACGACATGTGCATGTCGAGGGTCTTGGAGGTCTTCGATTCGAGGTCGTTCCACACCTCGGCGAGGATCTCGTCGCGGCTGACGACCTGGCCCGCACGGCTCATCAGCACCCGCAGCAGCTCGAACTCCTTGTTCGCCAGCTGCACCTCGTGCAGGTCCACGGTGACCATCCGGGCACCGAGGTCCATCCGCACCCCGCCGGCTTCGAGCACCTCGGGAGCCCGGCGGCGGAGCAACGCCCGGATCCGGGCCAGCAGTTCGGCGAGACGGAACGGCTTCGCGACGTAGTCGTCCGCGCCCGCGTCCAGCCCGACCACGAAGTCGACCTCGTCCGTGCGCGCGGTGAGCATCAGCACCGGCACCTCCGTCCCGCTGGCGCGCAGGCGGCGGCACACCTCCAGCCCGTCCATCCCGGGCAGGCCGAGATCGAGGACCAGGAGGTCGACACGGTCGCTCTCGGTCGCGTCGAGGGCGGCGGGCCCGTCACCGACGACGCGCACGTCGTATCCCTCCCGCTGAAGGGCGCGGGAAAGCGGATCGGCGATGGCCGGGTCATCCTCGGCGAGTAGCACCATGCTCACCTGCTCAACTCTACGGCCGCCGGGCGTGAAAGCATCGTGACCGTGCCCGGCTACGAGAATGATCTGGAACTCGCCGTCCGGCTGGCCGACGCCGCCGACGCCATCACGACCGACCGGTTCCGCGCGCTCGACCTGGCCGTGGAGCGCAAACCCGACCGGACCCCGGTGACCGACGCGGACACCGCCGTCGAAGACGCGATCCGCGCGATCCTCACCGCGGAACGCCCGGACGACACCGTCCTCGGCGAAGAACGCGGTGGTTCGGCCGCGACCGGCCGGGCCTGGGTGCTCGATCCGATCGACGGGACCAAGAACTTCCTGCGCGGGGTCCCGGTGTGGGCGACGCTGATCGCGCTGGTCGAAGACGGCACCCCGGTGGTGGGCATGATCAGCGCGCCGCTGCTCGGGCGCCGCTGGTGGGCGGCCACCGGGGACGGCGCCTGGCTGCGCGACTCCGGCGGCGAACGGCGCCTTTCGGTGTCGAAGGTGGCCTCGCTCGAAGACGCCTATCTGTCCACAACGGACTTGAACTCGTGGGTCGAGTACCACTCGCGGGAGAAGTACCTGGACCTCGTCAACGCGTGCTGGGAAAGCCGCGCTTTCGGGGACTTCTGGCACCACTGCCTGGTCGCCGAGGGCGCGCTCGACATCACCGCGGAATGCATCGTGAACCCGTGGGACGTCGCCGCCGCCCAGGTGCTGATCACCGAGGCGGGCGGGCGGTTCACCGACCTCTCCGGCGAGGCCCGCTACGACAACGGCTCGGCGCTGTCGACGAACGGCCTGCTCCACGACGAAGCACTGGCCATCCTGAAACGCTGAGTCACTGCGCGCCGGGCAGGAGACCGACGGCGCCGCGCGCGACCTGCGACCACGCCAGGCGGCCGAAGAGGTAATGGCAGGCGACCTGCTCGCTGGTGAAGCGTGCCCAGTCGTACCGGTTCCCCTGCTCGCGCCAGAACACCTCCCAAGCGGGTTCGGCGCCCTCCTCCTCGGTGCGCATGAGGCACCAGGCGTTGTCCGTCTCCGCGCCGACCGAGACCACCTCGGGCGGTACGCCCAGCGCGGCCAGCCACCGCAGGATCGTCCCCGTGTTCACCGAACCTCCCCCGTTACGTCCGCCAGGAAGCCCAGCGTGACGAGTTCATCCGCGCCGAGGACCGCGCGGAAGCGCACCCCGCCGCCCGGCTGGCCGAACCATTCGGCGGTCACCGATCGCCAGACCGGCAGCGGCCGGACGACGCGGTAGCGCCGGTACGCGGTGACCCGGTCCGGCGGCAACGAGCGCATCGAGAACAGGGTCGCGTCTTCGGCGAACACCCGGCCGTGGTGGTCCCCGAACCGGTCGAGATGGGTGCCGACCTCGAGCATCACCGGTGTCGCCGGGTCGATACCGCCCTCAGGGAAGAGTTCGCCGGGTGGCCACAGGTACCCGGTCTCGTCCGTGAACCGGCGCTCCCAGTCCTCTCGGGACTCTCCGCCCCACGGATCGTGTCCCCTGGTCAACGCCGGTGGCGGGAAGACGGCCGGAGCCGTCGGGGAACGCCGGAAACCACCGCTGACATACGACAACGCGTCCAGGTCGTCCAGCACGCCCGCTTGGGGATGATCCTGCGGACCGGAACCGCCCTCGGGCAGCGGCAACTGGCGCGCGGGTTTGGCCATCGCGACCGGGAGATGCCCGATGGGGAACATATGTACCAGGAACAGCGCGATCACGCTTTCCCGTTCGGTGCGCAAAGCCCCCATCGGCGGCGGAGCCGGGGGCACCGGCGGCGCGGCGGGCGGGAAGGGTACGCGCAACGGCGCGACGGCGGGCGGCCACGGCGAAGGCGCGTACGGAGCACGGAGCCCCTGAGGCGGCGTCGGCGCGTCGGCATCGGCGTACTGGACGGGCAGCCGGATCGGGCCCGTTCCGGCCTCGCTCGGATCGGTCACCGCACCTCCCCCAAGGAATCGATCCCACCGGTGAAGGGGGAGGCAGCGGACAGGTCCCGTGAAGACCTTATCGCCGACCGGCGTTCTCGTCGGCGGATACCCGAAAGCGCATCAAAGCCCGTGTCGGCGGACGGCGTTCGACGAGCTCGAAACCCGCCTTTCGAACATGCTCACCGTGCCGTGGTACAGATCCAACGGCCTCCCGCAGCAGCGCGCCGACCTCGGGTTGTCCGGCCGGGGCGAGACCGCGACCCGGCCGACCGGTTCGTCGTCATCGGCCAAGGCCAGTAGTCCCAACGGTTTCCCGGCGGCGGTCGCACCGCGGACATGCGCCTTGCGGCCGTCCTTGCCCGCCCGTTCGAACTCGGGGCCGGTCAGCCGGAAGAAGGCGCACCAGCACCCGCCCTGCACGCCACCCGGGCCGAACAACCGCTCGAACAGGGGCAAGGTGTCGTTCGTGAGTTCGGCGAACCTCATCCCGCGAGCGCGTTGACCACCCGGGACGGGCTCGGCCTGCCCAGCTTCCCGGCCATCCACTTGCTGGCCGACACCAACACGTCGAGGTCGACACCGGTTTCGACGCCGAGACCGTCGAGCATCCACACCAGATCCTCGGTCGCGAGGTTCCCGGTGGCCGATTCGGCGTACGGGCAGCCACCGAGTCCCCCGGCGGACGAGTCCACAGTGGAGACACCGCAGCGAAGGGCGGCCAAGGTGTTCGCGAGCGCCTGGCCGTAGGTGTCGTGGAAGTGGACGGCGAGGGTGCTGACGTCGGCGAACTGCCCGATCAGCGCCTCGACCTGCCCGGCGGTGGCGACGCCGATGGTGTCCCCGAGCGAAAGCTGCGAACAGCCGAGGTCCAGCAGTCGTTTGCCCACCCCGGCGACCTGCGAGGCCGGGACGGCGCCCTCCCACGGGTCGCCGAAGCACATCGACACGTAGCCGCGCACGTCGAGCCCTTCGGCCCGTGCCCGGGTGACGACCGGCTCGAACATCGCGAACTGGTCGTCCACCGTGGAATTGAGGTTCTTCTTGGCGAAGGTCTCGGTGGCGCTGGCGAAGATCGCGATATGCGCCACCCCGGCCTCCAGCGCGCGGTCCAGCCCGCGCTCGTTCGGGACGAGAACGGGATAACGGACGCCTTCGCGGCGTTCGAGCCCGGCGAGGAGTTGCTCGGCGTCGGCCAGCTGCGGCACCCATTTCGGGCTCACGAAACTGGTCGCTTCGAGCGTGGTCAACCCGGCGTCGGCGAGCTTGGCCAGGAACTCGAGCTTCACCTCGACCGGAACGATCGACTTCTCGTTCTGCAGGCCGTCCCGGGGGCCGACCTCCCAGATCGTCACCCGTTCCGGCAACGCCTCGGCGGACGGGACGCGGTCGGGCAGGCCCAGCTCTCGCGTGCCCATCAACGGCGCCTGTCGCCGCGCGGCGGACGCCCCTGCGGCGGCAGCGGCTCGGTCTGCTGCGGAGCGCCGGGTGCGGGCGGCGCGTAGTCGTCGTACGGGTTGTCGTTGACCTCGCGGTAGATGACCGTGTGCACCCGCTCGACCTTGGGGATGTCGTCGAACCTCAGCGGTTCGTCCGACGCGGATTCGATCACCAGCGTGCCGCAGCCGAACACCCGGTCCAGCAGTCCGTGCTCGAACTGGACGCTGTTGATCCGCGACATCGGGATGTCGATCCCGGTCCGCTTGAGCACGCCCTCACGGGCGATCAGCCGGTCCGTGGTCACGATGAAATGCGTCGTGCGCCAGCGGACGAACGGCGCGAGGAAGAGCCAGACGACGAGGCCGAGCCCGACCACGCCGACCGCGATCAGCGAGATCAGGTCCCAGGGGGCCGTCGCGTCCTTCGCCAGGATGCCCAGCCAGATACCCACGCCGAGCGTGACGATCAGCGCGACGAAGGGGAAGATCAGCATCTTGAAATGCGGGTGACTGTGCACCACGACGTGCTCGTTTTCGCTGAGCAAATCGTCCGGATAGGCCACGACGGACGCTCCCAAAGTGTGTTCGGCGCTGGTGAGCCTCACCGTACCGGCGAACAGCGCCGGGGGAAGAGGAGGCGCCGCAAATCGAGACTTGTCACGATCCGCCGGATCAGGGCCGGGCGGGCCGCACGTGGACGACGTCTCCGGCGAACACCGTGTACCGCTCACCACCGGGAACGTCGACCTGGAGCTGGCCGGCGGGATCGATGTCGGCGGCGCGGCCGGTCAGCGCCGAGCCGTCGGGCAGCTGGACCTCGACGTCCTGGCCCAGCGTGGCGCAATGCCGCCGGTAGTCACCGAGCAGGCCCGCCTCGGCCAGCGAGCCGCCCGCCAGGCGCCAGCGGCGTTCGAGTTCGTCGAAACCGGTGAGCAGGCGGATGGCGATCTCACCACGATCGGTGTCGGTCGCCCCCTGCTCGGCCAGCGACGTCGCGGGCAGACCGCCGGGCCCGGCCGGGACGTTCTCGCCGAGCGGCAGCACGTTCAGGCCGATACCGAGGATCACGGTGGTGTCGTCCCCGGCGACGGCCTCGGCCAGGATGCCCGCGCATTTGCCGCGGTCCGGCCCGGCCAGGACGTCGTTCGGCCACTTGAGGACGGCGTCTACGCCCAGGCCCGCGGCGACCTCCCGCACCGCGAGGCCGGCGACCACGGAAAGTGAACCCAAATTGGCGAACGGGACCTCGCGGGGACGCAGCAGGACACTGACGTAGAGCCCGGATCCCTTCGGCGAGGACCACTGCCGCGCGCGGCGGCCGACCCCGGCCGTCTGCTCCTCGGCGATCAGCACGGTGCGGTCCTCGCCCCCCTTCGCGGCGGCTTCCCGCAGGTCGGCGTTGGTGGACCCAGTGCTCGCCACGACCTGGATCGCGGCGTACCGGCCGGACAGCGCGGCACTCAGACGCCCGGCGTCGAGCGCTCCCGTCTCAGTCATTTGTCCAGAATATGAGAGTCCCCCTAACGTGCAAGGCGGTCGCTCGTTACAGAGAGGTGGTCTCCAATAGCCTGGACGGCGTGACTGAGCCCGAGCCCGCCCCGAGCGCGCCCGAAACCAGCCCGAAGAAGAAGTCATGGGCGCATGGTGTGGCGATGCGCAGCCTGGTCGCCCTCCCGCTGGTCGCCGGGCTCGCGACGGCGGGCTGGCTGCTCGCGGGCGGGAACGATCCGGCACCCGCCGACGGGACCCAGCCGGTCCCCCTCCCGGCCGCCAACCAGGATCCGGCCACCGTCGGCGGCGGCGCGGGTCCCTCGGTCCTCGAAGTCAGCGCACCGGTCAAGGCGCAGGAGACGCCGAAGGGCGCCCGGCCGCTGGAGGAGTGGGCCACCAAGCTCTCCGGACCGCTCGACATCCCGGCGAAGTCGCTGATCGGCTACGCGAACGGCGAATTGGCACTGCGCGGCGAACAGCCGAACTGTCACCTTTCCTGGGTCACCCTGGCGGGGGTCGGCGCGGCGAGTTCGAACCATGGGCGCGGCGGCGACAACCCCCTCGGCCTGTCGGCGCAGCAGTGGAAGAAGTACGGGACGGCGATCCCCGGGATCACGAAACCCGCGCTCACCGATCCCGACTCGGCTTCGGTCGCCGCCGGTCGCGCGCTGTGCGCGTCCGGGGCCGACCTCGGCGGCGGCGCCGGCTGGTGGAAGGCGATCGCCGGATACCAGGGCGGCAAGGGAACCGGGAAGATCGGCAACGACGCCGAACTGTTCCGCCAGCGCGTCCTGGGCAACGCGCAGCTGTACGCGACTCTCTCGCTCGACCCGGCGCGAGCGTCCAGCCCCGCGGTGAAGGCGACCCGGTTCGCCCTCGGCCAGCTGGGACTCCCGTACGTGTGGGGCGGCAACGGACCGGAAGCGGGCGCGGCGGGCTTCGACTGCTCGGGGCTGACCAAGGCGTCCTACGACGAAGCCGGTGTCGGGCTGCCGCGGACCGCGGACAGCCAGTTCCGGGCCCTGCCGCGAGTCCCCGGCGATCAGGAACCGAAGCTGGGCGACCTCGTGTTCTACGGGAATCCGGCGACGCGGATCCACCACGTCGGGCTCTACCTCGGGAACGGTCTGATGATCAACGCGCCCACCGAGGGTCAGGCGATCCAGATCCACACGTATCACTCGAAGGGCGACGACTACACGGGCGCCGGACGGCCTGCGGCCTAGCTACCGGCTTCGCCGTATGGCGTGATCGGCCCGCTGCCGTGAAGGGCCCCTTACCTACCCTCAAGGTCAGGGCCCCGGCAAAGTCGCCATCGTGCAGGTCGGGCAACTATTTGTCATGGTCCGGGCCGACGATGAAGGAATTGGGACGTCGAGTGTGGAGGATTTGGGACGTGCAACGTCCCAAATCCTCCACACTCGAACCCCGCGGGCACCAGCGATGCCACATCCGGACCACCAAGAACAGCACCGACCAGCAACTCTGCGACTTTGCCGGAACCCTGACCTCAAGGTAGTGAAGGAGGCCTTCACTACCTGGCGACAGGGATGGGGTCTCCGTCATCGCCGACCGGCCAGCCATTCGAGCGCGGCCTCTCCCTCGCGGAGGACCGAGATGTGCCCGTCCTCGGGGAAGGTCCGCAGCTCGGCCGTGGCGCACTGCCGGGCGAGCCACTCCCCGTGAGCGAGAGGCGCGATCCGATCCTCCCCACCGTGCAGGAGCAGAACCGGCGCCGTGATGTCGGACGGCTGGAATCCCCACGGCGCGACGTACGCGAGGTCGTCGTCGATCAGCCCGTCCGGCCCACCCTGGACCGCTGGACCGACGACATCGAGGACCCAGGCCCAGTCTCCCTTCAAGGCCGCGTGGTCGGACGCGGTGAACATCTCGGCGTCGTATTCGGCCGAGGCCTCGTATCTCGCCTTTTCCGTTCGTCCCGCCAAAGCGGCCGTCAGCGATCCGACTCCCGCCGCACCCATACCCGCGAACCAATCCAGCCCGTCGCCGTCGTACGGCGCCATACTCGCCACACCGACCGCCGCCGAGACCCGCTCCGGCAGCAGAGCGGCGCACGCGAGCGCGTGCGGACCGCCGCCGGAATGGCCGAAGACCGCGAACCGCTCGATCTTTAGAGCATCGGCGATCTTCGCGACGTCCGACGCCGCCGACGCGACATCTCGACCGGGCCGAGGTGTCGAGCCGCCGTAGCCGGGCCGGTCGTAGGAGACCCACCTCAGCCCGAGCCGCTCGGCGGCCGGGAGCAGCGGCGCCGGTGGAGCGCCGATGTTCGGGGTCCCGTGGTGCCAGAAGACCACCGGGCCGGTTCCACCCGTGTCGTACGTGTGCAGGGTGTTCCCGTCCCCCAGGTCCACCTCGGACTCGTTCACCATGGAACGAGCGTACTGACGGGAACGACAAACGGGTGGATCCGAGAACCGCTGTACCGTCGGACTCGTCCGCCCTCGCCGTCGCCTGGAGTGAACGTGACCGACCAGACGCGCCGCAGTTACGACCTGGTGGCCGACCGGTACGCCGAGGAACTCAGCGACGAACTCCGGCACAAACCGCTCGATCGCGCTCTGCTCGACGCCTTCGCCGAGTTGGTCCGGGACGGAACGGTCGCCGACATCGGCTGCGGGCCCGGGCATGTCGCCGCCTATCTGGCCGCGCGAGGCCGGCGGGTCGTCGGCCTGGATCTCTCGACTTCGATGTGTGAAACCGTTCGTTCGCGCACCTCCCTCCCCGCCTGCGCGGCGGATATGACGGCCTTGCCGGTACGAGACGCGGCGCTGGCCGGGCTCGTCTGTCTTTACGCGGTCATCCATCTCGACGACGACCGCCGGGCCACGGCCTATCGCGAATTCGCCCGGGTCCTCCGACCCGGCGCATACGCCTTGCTCTCCTTTCATGTCCGCGATCCCGACGTACCGACCGGCGGGATGAAGACCCTCGACACCTGGTGGGACCACGAAGTCGACCTGAGTTTCCGGTACCTCGATCCGGACACCGAGATCTCGGCGCTGCGAACCGCGGGTTTCGACCTGGCCGCCCGGCTCGACCGCGGACCACATGCCGGTTTCGAACATCCCAGCGAGCGCTGCGCCCTGATGGTGCGCCGAACCGCAGTCGGGCACCCTTGACCTTGCCCGCCTCTTCGACCGTCAGGAGCCGCATGTCGCGCTTTCACGAGATCAAGCACCGGGTGGCCACGACCTTCCAGCGGCACGTGGGCAACCCGCTCCTCGGCCGGTTGCCGAACCAGCCGATCCTCGAGACCACCGGCCGCAAGTCCGGGGTACCCCGGCCGACACCGATCGGCGGCCGCCTGGTCGGCCGCGAGTTCTGGATCGTCTCGGAATTCGGCGAGAAGTCGCAGTACGTCCGCAACATCCAGGCCGATCCGCATGTCCGGCTCCGGCTCAAAGGCCGGTGGCACACCGGCACGGCGCATCTGCTCCCGGACGACGACCCTCGCGCCCGCCTGAAGGCCCTGCCCAGGCTCAACAGCGCCGCGGTGCAGGCGATCGGCACGAACCTCCTCACCATCCGAGTCGACCTCGACGACTGACCGGGCACACGACTGACCGGGAACGACAGGTCCGGCGAATCGGCGGCACCCGATTCCAACCGGAACCAGGCACCCGGATATCGGCTTTGCCTTGACGCCAAGGGCAAGGTTTACGCTCGGAACCATGCGGATCGGTGAACTCGCCGCGCGTACCGGAACCACCACCCGCGCGCTGCGTTTCTATGAGTCACAAGGGCTTCTCGACGCACGGCGCGCGTCGAACGGCTACCGGGAGTACGACGAGGACGACTACCGTCTGGTCAACGAGATCCTGACCCTGCAAGCGGTCGGGCTCAGCCTCGAAGACACCAGGCCGTTCGTCGAGTGTCTGCGTGCCGGTCACGAGACCGGCGACTCTTGCGCCGATTCGATCGAGGTCTACCAACGCAAACTCGCCGAGGTGGACGCCTGTCTGGCCAAGCTCAACGACGTGCGGGACAGCCTGCTGGCCAAGTTGGCGGGTGCGTTGAAAACGCCGCCGGGACCGTGCGTCGTCATGCCGATGAACGAGGAGACCTGATGTCATCCCTTTCTGTCGTCACCGATGAAACCTTCCAAGAACTCGTCCTGGACCAGGACAAGCCCGTCCTGGTGGACTTCTGGGCGCAGTGGTGCCCGCCTTGCCACATGATCGCGCCGGTGCTCGCCGAGATCGCCGATGAACGCGCCGACGCGCTGATCATCCGCAAGCTCAACTCCGACGAAAACCCGCTGACCGCGAGGAACTACCAGGTCATGTCCCTGCCGACGCTGATTCTCTTCCGCGGCGGCAGTCCAGTGTGGACGACCGTCGGTGCCAGGCCGAAAGCCCGGCTCCTGGCCGACCTGGATGCCGTTCTGCAGACCGCCGGCGTCTGATCACCTCCCTCTCCGACCGGCCTCGCTGCTCGCCTTCGACATTAGCGCCGGTCGAACATATGCGCTAGTACCAATTCTGTAATTGACTTCCTTCTTCAATTCACCCGATAGGTGCGCGCGCGCGAGTTGAGCCTGCACAATGCGCGATCAATGGGGCCTCATTCAGGCCGAGCTGAAGGGGCCTTTCCTCGCATGCGACGCGGGGAAAGCGCCCTTCACCGCATGAGATGAGGGGAAAGGGCCCTTCAGCTCCTTGGGCCTATTGAGTCGGGAGCGTGAGCCGGAAGGCGTGAAGATCGCCGCCGACCTGGGCGAGTTCTGTTTTTGTCGGACCCTTGAGGCATGGTGGTCGCAGGCACAGGGCAGACCCGGTTCATCGAGAAGGGAGTACCCGACTGATTCGATAATTGTGTTGCGCACGAGACCGTCCGTTCGCATCCTTCAGCACATGACTTCGACCATCACCTTCCTGCCGTCGCCCTCCGTCCTCCGACGAGTGCGGGTGCAGCAGCAGGCCAAGGCCGGTCGGAGGCCGACGCCAGTCCGACCGTGAGCGCCGCGCTGGTCGCGGGCCTGCTCGCCGGCTATGGCATCGCCATTCCGGTGGGCGCGGTCGGGACCTACCTGGTGTTGCTGACGGCTCGGGACGGCCTCAAGGTCGGCGCGTACGCCGCTTTGGGCGTCGCCACGGCCGACGGCCTCTACGCCCTCATCGCGGTGCTCGGCGGCAGCCGGCTCATCCCGATCATCCAACCGATCGCCGTACCGCTGCGCTGGGGTTCGGTGGTGGTCCTGCTCGTACTGGCCGTCCACATCGGAATCACCGGGGTCCGGAATTTCCGCGACTCCGCGAAGTCCGACGTGACCCGGCCGATGGCGATCCGACCGCTGAAGGCCTACGTGAGCCTGCTCGGGATCACGTTGCTGAATCCGACCACCGTGATCTACTTCGCGGCGCTCGTGCTCGGCAGCGAGGACATGGCCGCCGCCAGTGGAGCGGAGCATGTGGTCTTCGTGGTCGCGGCGTTCACGGCATCGGCCAGCTGGCAACTGTTCCTCGCGGGTGGCGGCGCGGTCCTCGGCAAGGCGTTGACCGGGCGTCGTGGCCGGTTGGTCACCGCGCTGGCGTCGAGCGTGCTGATCGCCGCGCTCGCGGTCCGGCTGCTGTGGTGATGGGGCGTGGGTGATCCGGCGTGGACGGACCCGGTGGACGCCGGGCCGTCCACCGGCCCCGATCCCGGCGAACCGGAAATCGCGGAAACCGCCGGGAATCGAGGGCAGTGGATGTCCGCATCGGTTGCCAGGCTGCGCTCATGACCGAAACCACCGATCGCCCCGCAGCCCTCCACTCCTACCTCGCCTACCACGACGCACCGAAGGCGCTTCGCTGGCTGGAACGCGCCTTCGGTTTCGAGACCGTCTCGGAGTTCGCCGACGACAAAGGCCTGATCCAGCATGCCGAACTGCGGCTGGGCGGCGCTTCCATCATCGTGTTCAGCGCGGAGGAGGACTACGACCGCGCGAGCCGCAAGGGCGAGACCGTCGGCCACGGGCTCTATGTCAGCCTTCCGACGCAGGAGGCCGTGGACGCGATTTTCGCTTCCGCCATCGAGGCCGGTGCGCCGCCGGTCTGGGAACCGACGGCCACCGAATGGGGGAACTACCGTTGCCGCGTCGACGATCTCGAAGGTTACGAGTGGTCCTTCGGCACCTACGTTCCCGGCGTGCCGCAGAACGGCTAAGCCGGGTCGAGCAGGCGGCTGAACCACTCGCGGGTGCGGCGGAGCAGATCCAGTTGGTTCTCCCGTCCGCGGATCGAGTGTCCTTCGCCGGGATAGACGACGAGGTCGTGCTCGACGCCGAAGTGGCGTAGGGCGCGGTGAAAGAATTCCGCCTGTGAGTACGGGACGTTCGTGTCGTCCGCGCCGTGCACGATCAGCACCGGGGTTTCGATCTCCGACGCGTAGGAGATCGGGCTGAGCTGATCGTGCCGGTGCGGTCCTTTCCCTTCCCAGCCGGTGCTTCCGCCGAGCCCGGCCTCCAAGGGACCGAATTCGCCGGTCGCGGCGAGCATGCCCCAGTCGCAGATCCCGGCACCCATCAGCGCCGCCTTGAACCGGCGGGTCTGCCCGACGGCCCACGCCGCCACGAAGCCGCCGTGACTCCAGCCCGCGATCCCGAGCCGCTCCGGATCGGCCACCCCCTCGGCTACCAGGAGGTCGATCCCGGCCTCGAGATCACTCCACTCCTCCAACCCGACCCGGCCGGCGACGGAAGCGGCGAATTCGTGGCCATGGCCCTGCCCGCCACGGGGGTTCGGCAGGAAGACCGCGTGTCCCGCCAAGGCGAACCATTGCGCGGACGGGTACCAGTTGAGCATGAACCGGTCCGCGTTCCGGTCGTACGGCCCGCCGTGGGGCAGGGTGACCAACGAAAACGGCCCGTCCTCCCGGCTCTTTCCCGGCGGGAGGACCAGCAGGCCGTCCAGCGCGAGACCGTCGGAAGCCTTATAGGACAACCGCTCCTGTGATCCCCACGAGATCCCGGCGAATTCCGGAGCCGTATCGCTGACCCGCGTCAACGAGCCACCCACCGGTCCACAATGGACATCCTTCGGCCGGTGGGCCGTGCTCAGCACGGTGGCCACGATCTCCCCGTTGGAAGTCAGCGCGTCCGCTTGGCCGCGCCAGAACGACACTTCGCCGGACCCGAGCCGATGGAGCGCCGTGTCGAGACCGTCGGCGACGAGCACCAGCGGAGCGCCGGAATCGACCTGCGCGAGCCTGATCGGGCAGACCGACTCCGCGGTCAAGTTCCGGTGTTCCCCGGTCTCCACGGGAACGTCGAACACCGCCCAGCCGCCGACCAACTCCGGAGTCGCGAGATACGCGACATGCCAGCCGTCGAGATCCCGCCACCAAACGGGACTGGTGGCTTCGACCGGGGTCTGCCCGAGATCCCGCTTTTCGCCCGTCGTCGGATCCACCACGGCGAGCCGCGGTTCGAGACCACCGGGGTCGAGTTCGGGGGTCGGCCAGGTGAGGACGGCGAGCGCGCCGTCGTCCTGTCGGCGGGCGACGCCGACCACGTGATCTTCGGTGAGCGTCCTGATTTCGCCGGTCCGCGGGTCGAAAATCCGCAACCGTTCCGGGCGAAGGCTTTCGCTCCAGACCCGGATGGCCGGGACCGGTGTCTCGTCCTCGGCGATGAACACGACCTGTTCGCGCATCGGAAGGAATCCCGTGATCTCGCTTCGCCAGGTGACCAGCGGCTCCGGCTCGCCCTCCGCGTACAGCCGGCCGTCGCGGAGGAAATAGAGGGTCGTGGAGTCCGGTGACCATTTCGGCGACGAACCTTCCGCCAGTTTCCGGGGCTTTTCACTGCCGTCCACAGCGGCGAGCCAGATCTCCGGCGTGCCCTTCGTGATGGTCGCGACCGTGTAGGCGATGCGACGCCCGTCCGGGGACAACGCGGGTTCCGACGGGACATGGCTGTCGACGATCGACTCAGCTGTCAGCATGTGTTCATAGTGCCGACAAAGCGGTCCCCAAGGCATCGAGCCAGGTCGCGGTCCCCTGCTCCCGCCAGCTCGGTTCCTCGAGCCCGTCAAGGAAAGTGCCCTGCTCGACCAAAGTCAGCCGGGTACCGCCGTCCGCGGCTTCGAGCAGCACCGTCGTGACCGAAACGGTCGCGAGTACGTCGTTCGCGGAAAGCGTCCCCGAGTAGACGATCCGCTCGTTCTCGGCGATTTCCTCGTAGCGCGCGTCGAACACCATCCGCTTCCCGTCGTCGGACGGACCGGTGGTGACTTCCCGGCCACCGACGCGGAAGTCCAGCGAGTGCCTGCCGCCCGGCACGGTGAACCAGCCGGCTTTCGCGGCGGGGTCGGCCCAGGCCGCGAAAACGCGTTCCGGCGGCAAGGGGTAGACGCGTTCGAGGGTGAAAGTGGCGTGTTTGACGGTCATGACAGCTTCCCTTCGTCGGAATCCAGAAAGTCACCAAGGCGATCGAGCCGGTGTTCCCAGCCGGTGCGCTGCCCGGCGAGCCAGTCCTCGGCCGTCCGCAGTCCGTCCGGTTCGAGGTGGCAGGTGCGGACGCGACCCGCCTTCTCCGACCGGACCAGCCCGCAGGCTTCGAGCACCTGGAGGTGCTGCATCACGGCCGGCAGCGACATCGACAACGGCCGCGCGAGCTCCCCCACCGTGGCGGGTCCCCGGGTGAGGCGCTCGATCATGGCGCGCCGCGTCCCGTCGGACAGCGCCTTGAACACCTGGTCCATCCGTTGGTTAGGCACCTGCTTAACTATCCGCCCACGCAGAGCGTTAGTCAAGTAGGTGCTTAACTTTCTATTCCTCCGCGGTCATGCCTTCGACGAGCAGCCACTGGGACGCGAGATACGAGGTCAGCACGAAGGTCTCGAGGTTGGCCCGCACGCGCTCGCTGGTGACGAAGTTGCGACGGATCAGGATCGCCAGGTCGGACGCGGAGAACAGCAGCGCGCCGACGGCGAGCCAGGTCCGGCGGTCAGCCGACGGGACGACCATCCCACCCGATACGCGAGCCTTCGGCGCGAGCACCGGATCGGCCGCGAGGGTCGACGTCGTACTCAGCAGCCCTCCGTAGACCGAGAGCACCGAAGACACTGGAGACGGCTTCGGGAGTGCCATCGCGACGGCGGCCGCCGCCCACGCCCCGAGCCGGGGCGACGCCGTGGCCGCACGCGGACGCGCGCCGCGACGCCACAAGAACGCGGAGTACAGCACCTGCATCACGCCGAACGACGTCGCGCCCTTGATCAGTTCGCGGTCCTCGTGCGACCTGGCCATGAAGTGGTCGCCCGCCCCGGCCGCGATCAGGGCGGCGACGAGCAAGCCCTTCTCCCCTGGTGCAAGCGTTTGCGCACGGGCGACGCGAGCGGCGAGCACGGGGACCGCGGCCGGTTTGGTCACCAGTTGCAACCGCCGGTTGCCGGTCCTGGCGGAGTACACCGTGCCGATCGCGGCGGCGCCGAACAGCACCCGTTCGGCGAATTTGAGGGCCTTCACTGACCACCTCCGGAACTTATTTCCGGGTAAGTTACCAGCAGGTCAGTACCCTGGGGCGTCTTCTAGACCGCTTCCCGGAAGGTGTTCCGGTACGCGCTCGGGGAAACACCCAGCGCGGCCTGCAGATGCTGGCGCAGCGACGCGGCGGTGCCGAACCCCGCCTCCGCCGCGATCTTGTCCACCGGCAGGTCGGTTTCCTCAAGCAGCTGACGCGCCCGTTCGACCCGCTGCTGGGTCAGCCACTGCAACGCGGAAATCCCGACCTCGTCCCGAAAACGCCGCGTGAAGGTCCGCGTGCTCATCGACTCCTTCGCCGCGAGTTCGCGCAACGTCAGCGGCCTGTCGAGGTTCTCCAGGGCCCAGGCCCGCGCCGCCGCTGTCGACGAGGACTGCGGTTCCGGCACCGGACGGCGGATGAACTGCGCCTGTCCGCCTTCCCGATGGGGCGAGACGACCGTGCCGCGCGCGACCTCGTTCGCGATCGCGGCGCCGTGATCGCACCGGATCATGTGCAGGCAGAGGTCGATACCGGACGCGACCCCCGCGGCGGTCAGCACGTTGCCGTCATCGGTGTAGAGCACGTTGGGATCGAGGTCGACCTTCGGGAACTTCGCCTGGAAGTCCAGTGCCGAACGCCAGTGCGTGGTCGCCTTCCGGCCGTCGAGCAGGCCGGCCGCGGCGAGTACGAAGGCACCCGTGCAGATGGACGCGATCCTGGCGTCCGGCCGGATCAGCTCCATCGCCCGCGCGAGCGGTTCCGTGAGGTCCTGCCCCGAGGGCTCGTACTCGGTGGACGACGCCGGGATCACGACGGTGTCGGCCTCGGCCAGCACTTCCGGCCCGCGCTGGACCGAGATGGTGACGTCGGCGTCGGTCCGGATCTCCCCGGGCTCCGGCGTGCAGGTGACGACTTCGTACAGCGGTTCGCCGTCGGCCGTCTTGGCCGTGCCGAACAGCCGGACGACGATGCCCAGCTCCATCACCAGCATGCCGTGGCGGACCAGTACGGCCACCCGGTGGCGGCCCGGACGCGTGAAGAAAGCCATGGCTCGATTCTTGCACATGTTGGCCATCGGGCCACTCGATTCGACGAACAGGCCGAGAGACCGTGGGGACATGAACGTGTTGTGGACCTTCGCCCATCCGGAACCCCGTTCCCTCGGCGGCTCGCTGCGCGACGAAGGCGTGCGCACCCTCCGCGAACAGGGCGCGAACGTCCGGGAATCCGACCTGTACGCGATGAAGTGGAATCCCGTCGTGAACGCGGAGGACTTCGGCTCCGCGGCCGGAAGCGACCGGCTGATCGTCGGCGCGGCGTCGAAGGACGCCTTCACCTCGGGCGAACTGAGCGAGGACATCCGGGCCGAGCACGAGAAACTGGCGTGGGCGGACACGGTGATCATCCAGTTCCCGTTGTGGTGGTACGGCATGCCCGCGATCCTCAAGGGCTGGTTCGACCGCGTCTTCGTCAAAGGTTTCGCCTATGGCGTCCAGCGTCCCGACGGCAAAACGGCACGTTACGGCGAAGGGAAGCTGGCCGGGAAACGCGCCATGGTCCTGCTGACCGCGGGCGCACCCGAGCGCACGATCGGACCGCGTGGCGTGAACGGCGAGATCAACGACCTGCTGTTCCCACTGCAGCACGGAACCCTGTGGTACGCGGGAATGTCCGTGCTCCCGCCGCTCACGATCTGCGGCGCCGACCGCGTCAGCCCAGAGCAGTACGACGCCGCAGCCGACGCACTGCGCGAACGACTGCGGACACTGTCTACAAGCGACCCGATCCCGTTCCGTTCCCAGAACGGCGGCGATTACGACGAAGACCTCGTTCTGCGTGACCACCTCGCGCCAGGCCGGAGCGGAATCGGCGTCCACACGTCCTGAAGCTCAGGCGCGCACGAGGTCCACCCCCGCAAAGAAGGTCACGGCGGCCTTGAGCGGCGTTTGACCCAGTATTCCTTCACGGTTATATTCCCCTAACGGCACATTAGGAGGTAACCGTGAACGATCGCGCCCGGTTGGAAACCGTCGGGGAACGTCCCGCGCTCCGCGTCGAACGACGGCTCGCGCACAGCCCCGAACGCGTCTGGCGGGCCATCACCGAACCGTCGGAACTGGCGCGGTGGTTCCCCGCGGCGGTCACCGTCGACCTGCGGCCGGGCGGAACCATCGAGTTCACCTTCGAGGGCGAAGAAACTCCCACAACGGGCGATGTCCTCGAAGCCGACGCACCCCGCGTGTTCGCCTTCAGCTGGAATGACGACGTCCTCCGCTGGGAGATCACTCCGGCGGAGGACGGCTGCCGTCTGCTGTTCACGCATACGTTCGGCCGGGGCGAACCCGCCATCGCCAGGATCGCGGCCGCGCGCACGGCCGCGGGCTGGGACAGCTGCCTCGTCGCGCTCTCCGCGCTGCTCGACGGCGAAGAGTACAAGCCGTCTCAGGACTGGGTCGGCCCCATCGAGGCCTACACCGAGGAATTCGGGCTTGCCGACGGCGAAGTCCTGGAAGCCGGCGACGGCAAGGTGATCCGCTTCCGTCGTGACCTGATCTGGAAACCGCTCGACAAGGTCTGGCCCCTTCTCGCCGCCGAAAAGGCGACGGGCACCGTCCTCCGCGAGGAACCGCCGCGGCTACTGGAGATCTCCCTGCCGCGAGGCGGCGTCGTCCGCTGGGAACTCACCCACTCCGCGGTCGACGGCACCATGGTCGAGGTGACCCAGACGGTCCCGCCTGGACAGGACGACGTCGTGCCCGAGGCGCTGCGAAGCCGGCGCGAGAAGCTGAAGGAGTTCTTCGCGGCGGCCTACGGAAGCTGATCTCCACCCTGGGGATGACCTTCGCCGGACGGACGCGCACGTGCCGCCCGTCCGGCTAAGTTCGCCGTATGAAACAGCCGTCTGCGCTCTCCCAGCGGGTGGCGTACACGATCGACGCACTCCTCGCGCTGGTGCTCGTGGTGGCCGTCGGCGGGAACCTGGCCGCGGGGACCTGGACCTTCCTGATCGCCATCCCGATGTGGCTCGCCTGGGCGACGGTCGCCGCCAGCGGGATCGCGATCGCGCTGCGGCGTCATCGGCCCCTGACCGCCTACGGCCTCGGCCTCGGGAGCCTCGTCCCGGCCCTGGTCGCCGGCAACGGGCTGGGCCCGGCCGCGCTCCTGGCCACCGCTTGCGCCCTGTACACCGTGGCACTGGAACACCCCCGTGCCCGCTCGCTGACCGCGATGGGGCTCGGCCTGGTCGTCGTCGCGATCTTCGAGCTCCTGCGGCTCGGACCGAACACGATCGCGTCGACGGCTTTCGCGGGCGGCGGGGTGGCGGGCTCATGGGCACTGGGCTGGATGACGCGGCAACGGCGCGCGAACCTGGCCCAGCTCGCCGAAACCCAGGCCGATCAGGCGGTTTCGGACGAACGGCTGCGTATCGCGCGCGAGATGCACGACGTCGTCGCGCACAGCATGAGCCTGATCGCGGTGAAGGCGGCCGTGGGCAATCACGTCGCGAAGGACCAGCCCGAAGAAGCACGCGAAGCGCTGCGGGTCATCGAACTCACCAGCCGCGAAACGCTCGTCGAACTCCGGCGGATGCTCGGCGTCCTCCGCTCCGGCGACGGCACGCCCGAAGCCGCGCTCGGTCCCGCACCGAAACTCGCCGATCTGCGGGCGCTGGCCGAACGCGCCGGGCAGGCCGGGGTGCGCGTCGAGCTGACCGGCGAGACGGTGGACGACCTCCCCGAAGGTGTCGCGCTTTCGGTCTACCGCATCACGCAGGAAGCGGTGACCAATGTCGTGAAACACGCGGGACCGGCCACCTGCCGCGTCACGATCACCGAAGGCCCCGGTGAGGTCAGCGTCGAGATCGTCGACGACGGCCGCGGCGAAGGCTCGCCGGCGACCGTCGGCGGGCACGGTTTGATCGGCATGCGCGAACGCGTCGCGGTCTACGGTGGTGACTTCGAGGCGGGACCACTGCCCGCTGGGGGATTCCGGGTGTTCGCGCGGCTGCCGTACGCCGCCGAGGAAGTGGGGACACGATGATCCGCGTGCTGATCGCCGACGACCAGGCGTTGCTGCGCGGCAGTTTCCGGGTGCTCGTCGACAGCGCGCCGGACCTCCAGGTCGTCGGCGAGGCGGGTGACGGCGCGGAGGCGGCGAAACTGGCCGAGCAGGAACGCCCCGACGTCGTCCTGATGGACGTCCGCATGCCGGAACTGGACGGGATCGAAGCGACCCGGCGGATCTGCGCGTCGGCCGCGTGTGAAGGCGTCCACGTGCTGATGCTGACCACCTTCGACCTCGACGCCTACGTCTATTCGGCACTGCGCGCGGGCGCGAGCGGTTTCCTGCTGAAGGACACTCCGCCCGCCGAGCTGCTGTCGGCGATCCGGATCGTCGCCGCGGGCGAAGGGCTGCTCGCGCCTTCGATCACGCGAAGGCTCATCGCCGAGTTCGCCCGGTTGCCCGAACCCGGTCGTCGCGTGACGGCCTCGCTCGACAACATCACCACCCGCGAACGGGAGGTCCTCAGCCTGATCGCGCGCGGTCTGTCCAACGACGAGATCGCGGGGACCCTGCACCTCGGGCTGGCGACGGTGAAGACCCATATCGGCCACCTCCTGCACAAACTCGCGGCGCGGGACCGGGCGCAGCTGGTGATCGCGGCCTACGAATCCGGACTGGTCCGCGCCGCGCTGTAGCCCGGACGTTGCCTACGCCACACGCGAAGTGACCGTCGAGTAGCTAGGCTGCGGTTTCATGAGCAGTGCGACGGAGCCGCTCGGGACGCCGCCCGAGGATGAACCGGACATCCACACCACGGCCGGGAAGCTGGCCGACCTGTACCGCCGGTATGACGAGGCGGTGCACGCGGGTTCCGCGAGGGCGGTGGAGAAACAGCACGCCAAGGGCAAGAAGACCGCTCGCGAGCGGATCGACCTGCTGCTGGACGCGGGGTCGTTCGTCGAACTCGACGAGCTGGCCAAGCATCGCTCGGTCAACTTCGGCCAGGAGAAGAACCGGCCCTACGGCGACGGCGTCGTCACCGGCTACGGCACCGTCGACGGGCGTCCGGTGTGCGTGTTCAGCCAGGACGTCACCGTCTTCGGCGGTTCGCTCGGCGAGGTGTACGGCGAGAAGATCGTCAAGGTGATGGACCTGGCGATCAAGACCGGCCGCCCGATCATCGGCATCAACGAAGGCGGCGGCGCGCGGATCCAGGAAGGCGTCGTCTCGCTCGGGCTCTACGGCGAGATCTTCAACCGCAACGTCAAGGCGTCCGGCGTCATCCCGCAGATCTCGCTGATCATGGGCGCCAACGCGGGCGGGCACGTCTACTCCCCCGCGCTGACCGACTTCGTGGTGATGGTCGACAAGACCTCGCACATGTTCATCACCGGCCCCGACGTCGTGAAGACCGTGACCGGCGAAGAGGTCTCCTTCGAGGAACTCGGCGGCGGGCGCACTCACAACACCCGTTCGGGTAACGCGCACTACCTCGGATCCGACGACGAGGACGCGATCGCCTACGTCAAGGAACTGCTCTCGTTCCTCCCGGCGAACAACCTCTCCGAAGCGCCGCGTTTCGAGACCGACGCATCCAAGCCCGGGTTCTTCGACGACGTCACCGACGCCGACCGCGAACTCGACACGCTCATCCCCGACTCGCCGAACCAGCCGTACGACATGCACGAGGTCATCACCCGCGTCGTCGACGACGGCGACTTCCTCGAAGTGCACGAGCTGTTCGCGCCCAACATCCTGGTCGGGTTCGGCCGGGTCGACGGGCGCAGCGTCGGCATCGTGGCCAACCAGCCCACCCAGTTCGCCGGCTGCCTCGACATCGACGCCTCCGAAAAGGCCGCGCGCTTCGTCCGCACCTGCGACGCGTTCAACATCCCGGTCCTGACCTTCGTCGACGTCCCCGGCTTCCTCCCCGGCACCGACCAGGAATGGAACGGCATCATCCGGCGCGGCGCGAAACTGATCTACGCCTACGCCGAAGCGACCGTCCCGCTCGTCACCGTCATCACCCGCAAGGCCTACGGCGGCGCGTACGACGTCATGGGATCCAAGCACCTCGGCGCCGACATCAACCTGGCCTGGCCGACAGCGCAGGTCGCGGTCATGGGCGCGCAGGGCGCGGCGAACATCGTCCACCGCAAGACCCTCGCCGCGGCCGCCGCCGACGGCAAGGACGTCGACGCGCTGCGGGCCGAACTCATCCAGGAGTACGAAGACACCCTCCTGAACCCCTACGCGGCGGCCGAGCGCGGTTACGTCGACTCGGTGATCGTGCCCGCGCACACCCGCGGTCACATCGCCAAGGCACTCTCGCTGCTCCAAGGCAAACGAGAGACCCTGCCACCCAAGAAGCACGGGAACATCCCGCTGTGAGCGCGCCCGAAACCCCGCTGCTGCGGATCGTCCGGGGCAATCCGAGCGACGCCGAACTCGCCGCGCTGACCGCCGTCGTCGCGGCGGCGGCGAGCGCGCGGGCGCCGGAACCGGCGCCGAAACGGGATTCGTGGTGGGCGGACAAGGCTTCGCTCGTGCGGGCCCCGCTCGTCCCCGGCGAAGGTGCCTGGCGGGCTTCGGCGCTTCCTCGCTGAGCCGCCCGGCGAACGGGGCGGATCGGGCATCCGCGGACTATCGTGTCAGGTCTGGCGAGCCATTCTTCGCGGCTCGCCGGACCTTGATCCACGACGCCCCAGAAAGCCGCGCGTGACGAACCAGGACCACCTCTCCACCGAGTTGCGCCGTCTGCGCAAAGCCGCCGGGTTGTCCGGTACCGAGGCGGCGAGACTCACCGGCCTCAGCCAGTCGAAGGTCTCGCGGGTCGAAACCGGCGCCTTCATGCCGACCGAGGAACAGGTCGTCGCGCTGTGCGGCGTCTACGGCGCGCCCGCCAAGATCCGGCGGGCGCTGGTCGCGATCACGCGGGACCTCCGCGAAGAGGCGTCGTCGGCCCGCGTCGTGCTGCAACGGGGCGCCTGGCGGATGCAGCAGCGCATCGGCAAGATCGAGTCCGCGTCCGCCCGGATCCGCGCCTTCCAGCCGACCATCGTGTTCGGCCTGCTCCAGACCCGCGACTACATCACCGCGCTGTTCGGCGATTCCCTGCCCGACGGCGAGCGCGACCAGACGGTCGAAGCCCGGCTGGAGCGCCAGCGGATCCTCGAATCCGACCGCGATTTCCACTTCGTGCTCACCGAAGGCGCCCTGCGCTGGAACATGGGCGGGGCGGCGACCATGGTGGCCCAGCTCGACCACCTCATCGACCTGTCCTGCCACGGACGGGTGCGGCTGGGCGTGATCCCGTGGACCACGCCGGTGTCCGTGCCGGTTCTCCACGGCTTCGACATCTACGACTCGCGCGCGGTGCTGCTCGGAACGCAGACGGCGACGGCCCTCGTCACCGACGAACGCGAAGTCGCCGATTACGAGAAGAACTTCGCCGAAGTCGAGCGCTACGCGACCTACGACGACGTCGCGTGTTCGCATCTGGCGCGGATCGCGGCCGACTACCGGAGTCTCACCGGCTGAACCGCTCCAGTGACCAAGGACTCTTGGCGCTATGCACCCCCAGAGTGCATCGTGTGTAAAGCAGCTGTCGGTGAAGGCCCCATTTCGTGCGCTGAACGCGATCAAGGGAACCGCTCGGCGAACCGTGGGGACAGATCATCCGAAATCGCCAACCTTGCTGCCGCGCAACCCGTCTACTTGCCGAAACAGTCACTGGGGAAAGGCCCTCCGATGACCACCTGGCACGAACGCATGACCGACTGGCACAAGTCGACTTACACGCACTGGGAAGAGAACGCCTGCGTCGAGGTCGGCGGACTGCCCGGTCTGGTCGGCATCCGCGACACCAAGCAGTGGGCACTGCCCGCCGAGACCCGCCCGATCCTCGTGCTTCCGGCCGAGTCCTTCGCGGCGCTCATCGACCACTTGGGCCGATGAACGACGTCGCCGAGCCGTACATGGTCCACGATCCGCGGGAGATGGCGGGCCAGCTGATCAACGGCAACTGGATCGTCGCCCGGTGGGAGCACCTCGGCGAAGACGAGGACCTGGACCACTGGACGGCCGTGCTGCGCGAGAACTGCGAAGAACTCGGCGTCGATCCGTACGTCATCAACATCCCGCGCAAGAACCTGACGATCGTCTTCAACGGCGCGCTCCCCGCGCCGACGTTCGAACAGCTCGAGAACTCGATCGCGGCCATCGAGTACCACCGTTTCCTCGACCGCGAGATCGGGCCGAGACCGCTGAACTAGGAGATCTTGGGGGCGGCACGCGTGCCGATGTGAAGGCATTCCGTGCCGCGCACCAGATCCAGGTCCTAGGGCGACGAGAAGTCCGTCCTCCCGTCGGCGAGTCCGTACCTCGACCGCGAATCCGCGTACTGCCCGATGAACGCGCCGTCATGGCCGAATCCGGGCGTGCCATCCCAAGCGGGCCCCTTGTAGCCGGGCTGCGCCATGCCATATAGTCCACGCGGAATAGTCGATACGGAATCTTCCGAGAGGATCAGCCATGGCCGCGAAGCTCACCCCGCTCGCCATCGCGGTGCTGGAACTGCTTCACGAGCGGCCCATGCATCCGTACGAAATGGCGCAGCTGATGCGGGAGCGCTACGTCAGCAGGCGCGTCAAGGTGAAGGCCGGATCGCTGTACCACACCGTGGATCGCTTGGTACAGAACGGTTTTGTCGAGGTCGTCGAAACGCAACGGGACGGGAAACGCCCCGAGCGGACCGTTTACGCGATGACGGAAGCCGGTCTCGACGAGTTCGTCGACCGGGCCAAGGGCATGCTCAGCACCCCGGCCGAGGAGTACCCCGAGTTCCTCAGCGGCCTCGCCGTCATCGACGAACTCGGCCCGGAGATCTCGGTGGCCCAGCTCAAGCACCGCGTGCTCCAGCTGCAGGCCGCCGCCGCGTCGGACCAGGTCGTCCTCGACAGCCTGGTCAACGAGAAGCACCTTCCAGAGGTCTACTGGCTCGACTGGTCCTACGTGACCGCGCACCGCGCCTTCGAGCTCGAGTGGACCCGAAAACTCATCGAAGACCTGGAATCCGGCCGCATCCGCTTCCAGGGTCACTGCACACCCCAGCTGAACCTGGTCACCGAGGACGAACCCGATGAACGCAAGACAAGCTAATCCCTGGGCGGCGCTTTCCGCGCTGTGCCTGGGTTTCTTCATGATCCTGCTGGACACCACGATCGTTTCGACCGCGATTCCCTCGATGCTGCGCGAACTCGGCGCCGGACTGAACGCCATCGTCTGGGTGATCAGCGTCTACCTGCTGACGTACGCGGTGCCGATGCTGTTCGCCAGCCGCCTCGGTGACCGGTTCGGCCCGAAACGGGTCTATCTGGCAGGCCTCGTGGTGTTCACGCTGGCCTCGGTGTGGTGCGGCCTCTCCGGCTCGGTCGAGATGCTCATCGCGGCCCGCGCGGTGCAGGGACTCGGGGCCGCTTTGATGACGCCGCAGACACTGGCGTTCATCAGCCATCTGTTCCCGCCGTCGAAACGCGGACCGGCCATGGGGCTCTGGAGCGGCGTCGCCGGGATCGCGGCGATCGCCGGACCGCTGCTCGGCGGCGTGCTCGTCGACCACCTCGGCTGGGAATGGATCTTCTTCGTCAACCTGCCGGTCGGCGTGGTCGCGCTGACGCTGGCGCTGCTCAAGGTGCCGGACTGGCAGCCCAAACACTCGCATTCCTTCGACATACCCGGGATCCTGCTGTCCGGCGCGGGGCTGGCCTGCGTCGTGTACGGCGTCCAAAATGGACAGCAGTACGACTGGGGGCGGGTGTTCGGCCCGATCACCGTCTTCGAGATCATCGGCGCCGGCATCGCGTTGCTGATCGCTTTCGTGGTGTGGCAACGGCTCAACCGCCGCGAACCGCTGCTGCCGCTGGCCGTCTTCGCGAACCGCAATTTCTCGGCGGGCACCCTGACATCGGTCACCGTCGGCTTCGCGATGACCGGCATGTTCCTGCCGCTGGTGATCCACCTTCAGGCCGTGCTCGGTGAGACCCCGACGATGACCGGCCTGCTGTTCGCGCCGATGTCCTTGCTGGCCGGGCTGATCGGCCCGTTCGTCGGCAAGGCGTCGGACAAGGTCGACGGCAAGATCCTGCTCGTCATCGGCCTGATCTCGCTCGCCGCGGGATTGGGTCTCGTCGCCCTGCTGGCCAGGGCCGGCGCGAACGCGTGGGCGCTCACCCCGGCGCTGGTGGTGGCGGGCGCGGGGATCGGGTTCATCTTCGCCCCCATGGGCAATATGACGATGAGTTCGGTGGAGCCGCGGCTCACCGGGACCGCGTCGGGGATCTACAACACCGCCCGGCAGGTCGGCGGCGTCCTCGGCAGTGCCGCCGTCGGCGTGCTGCTGCAGGCGCGGATCAGCGTGTCGATCGCCGAGGAGGCCGCGACCGCGGCGACCGCGTTGCCCGAGCAGTACCGCGCGTCGTTCGTGGAAGGCATCACGAAGGCCGCGGAATCGACCGGCGAGTTCGGTTCTTCCGGGCAGGGGCCGATCCCGGGACTCCCCTCCGGGGTGGCGGAGCAGGCTCAGCGACTCGCTCTCGAAGCCGTCCACAATGGACTGACCGACGCGGCCAGGGTGACTTTGCTGCTCCCGGCTGGCGTACTGCTGCTGGGCGTGCTGGCCGCACTCACGATGCGTCGTCCGGCCCCGCGATCCCCTCATCCGGCCGTCGCCCCCGAGGCCTCCGTCACCGCCGCCTGACCCGAGCCCGCGTTTAGTCCTCTGAATGCGGGACGCCGGGCCACCCCCTCGACGCATTCAGAGGACTAAACGCGTCAAGGGGTTGGCCCGGGGAGCGCGATGAAGGGGCCTTTCATCGCAAATTCGCGATGAAAGGCCCCTTCATCTCATCCGCGGGAGGGCGGAGTTTCCTACCGGCGGTACCGCAGGCCGAAGCCGTACGGGTACAGCGCCTTCTTGCCGTCGCCGACGTTCACCGGTTCCTGAGCCGCGCTGGTGGGCCAGCTGAACGTCAGCTTCCCGGTCGGGTTGTAGTCGCCGTAAAGGACATCGGCGACACCGGCGCCTTCACTGCCGGGGAGCCAGGCGGCGACGAGTCCGTTGAAGCCTGGCACCTGCGGGGCGATGTCGAGCGGACGACCGGACACGGTCACCACGACGACCGGGACCCCGGAGCTCTTCAGCTTGGCGATCGTGGCGAGGTCCTCCGCGTCGAGTCCGAAGCCGTCGGGCCGGTCTCCCTGCCCTTCGGCGTACGGCGTTTCGCCCACCACGGCGACCGCGACGCGGTAGCTCTTGTCGATTCCGTCACCCTCACGGTCATACGTCACCGTGGTTCCCTTCCCCGCCCCCGACTCGATGCCGTCGAGGATGGTCGTGCCCGGGATGACCGGGCCGCTCTGCCCTTGCCAGGTCAGCGTCCAGCCGCCCGCCTGGTTGCCGATGTCGTCGGCGTTCTTGCCCGCGACGAAGATCTTGTTGTCCTTCTTCGCCAGCGGCAGCACACCGTCGTTCTTCAACAGCACCTGCGATTCGCGGACGGCCTGCCGGGCCAGCTCGCGATGTTCCTTGCCGCCGAACGTCTTCTGGAGCGAACGGTCGGTGTACGGACGCTCGAACAGGCCGAGCTTGAACTTCTGCGCCAGGATGCGCCGGTTCGCGTCGTCGATCCGGCCGGTGGAGACGCGGCCCGCCTCGACCTCGGCCTTGAGATAGGAGATGAACTGCGGCGCGTCCCACGGGACCATGAACATGTCGATGCCCGCGTTGACCGAAAGCCGCACCTCCTCGGGGGTGAAGCCTTCCTGGCCGTCGATCTGGTTGATCGCGTTGTAATCCGAGATCACCAGGCCGGAGAACCGCAGTTCCTTCTTGAGGACGTCGGTGATGAGGTACTTCTGGGCGTGCATGCGCACCCCTTGGAAGCTGGAGAAGGAGATCATCACCGAGCCGACACCGCGGTCGATCGCCTCGCGGAACGGCGGCAGGTGGATCTGGCGCAGTTCGCGTTCGCTGATCTCGGTGTTGCCCTGGTCGACACCGTTCGTGGTGCCGCCGTCGCCGACGTAGTGCTTCGCGGTCGCGAGCACCGAACCCGGCTTCTCCCCGAGCCTGCGCCCCTGGAGACCGGTGATGGCCGACGCGTTCGCGATGGCGTCGCGCGGGGATTCGCCGAAGGATTCGTAAGTCCGGCCCCAGCGGTCGTCACGGGCGACGCACAGGCACGGGGAAAAGTCCCACTGCGGCCCGGTTCCGGCGACTTCCAGTGCCGTCGCGCGGCCGATCTTCTCGACCAGGCGCGGATTGTGGGCGGCACCGAGGCCGATGTTGTGCGGGAAGATCGTCGCGCCGTAGACGTTGTTGTGGCCGTGCACGGCGTCGACGCCGTAGATCGTGGGGATGCCGAGCGGCGTCGAAACAGCCGCTTTCTGGTACGAGTCGACCATGTCGGCCCAGCCGTTCGGCGTATTGCTGGCCGGCACGGAGCCACCGCCGGACAACAACGACCCCAGTTTGAGGGCGGCGGCCTGTTCCGGCGTGACCGCACCGCGTTCGGCCTGCGTCATCTGGCCGATCTTGTCGTCGAGACTCATCCGTTTCAGCAGGTCATCGACCCGCATGGAGACTGGAGCGTGGGGATTCCGGTACACCGGCCCGGTCGCGGCCGACGCCGTCGGCGCCAGGGCCGAACCGGCCAAGAGCAGTCCTGCGAGCACTGTGGTTTGCGTCGTGCGAAGCGATCTTCTGACGCGGAGGCGGGACGACATTGTTTCCTCCGTAGCTCGAACAATCCATATGTTGCGCGCCACAACAAACTAGCTCCACGATCGGGTGTCCCAGGTCACAATTAGGCAACGGAGGGTCGTCGAGTACCTTCCGGATGTGCGTTTCGTCCTCGCGTCCCAGTCCCCCGCCCGCCTCGCCGTCCTGCGCTCCGCCGGCCTCGATCCGAGCGTCGTCGTCTCCGGCGTCGACGAGGACGCGGTGGCCGCGTCCCTGATCGATCCGACCCCGGTGGAGCTGGTCCGGGCGCTCGCCGTCGCGAAGGCCGAAGCGGTTTTCGAGGCGCTCGTCGAGTCCCACGAAGGAAGCGCCGACATGGTCATCGTCGGCTGCGATTCGATGCTGTCGATCGGCGGCGAGATGGTCGGCAAGCCGATCACGCCGGAAGTCGCGCGTGAGCGCTGGGCGTCGATGTCCGGCAAAACCGGTGAACTTCTCACCGGGCACGCGATCATCCGCGTCGAGAACGGCATGAGGACGAAGGAAGCGTCCGGGACCGAAGGGACCACTGTTCGCTTCGGCACACCTTCACAGGAAGAGGTCGACGCCTACATCGCGTCCGGCGAACCTCTCCAGGTGGCGGGCGGCTTCACCCTGGACGGGCTGGGCGGCTGGTTCGTCGAGGGAATCGACGGCGACTTCTCCAGCGTGATCGGGATCAGCCTGCCGCTGACCCGGCGTCTCCTGACCGAGATCGGCGTGAGCGTCGTCGATCTTTGGACCCGTCCCGCATCCTGAGACAGCTCCCACACGATCGGGTGATCCGGAAGAGTCCTGCTCGGTCGAACGTTCTTCACGTTCGGCAAATCAGGAAACTTTCACGCACCGGAGTCGCCCCGTGTCTTTCATTCGGACCTACACCAGGCCAAGGGTCTTCGCGGCGGCTGTCCTCGGCTCGCTCGTCGTGGGCGCCCTGCTCGGCATCCTCGCCAGGACGACCGAGACGAGCTGGCTGACCGAACTGCTCGACCAGATCGGCACGATCTTCACGACGCTGCTGCAGATCGCGGTGATCCCGCTGGTCTTCACGGCGATCGTGGTCGGCATCAACAGCCTGCGCAACCTCGGCGGTGGCAAGAAGGCCGCCCGGCTGGGCGGCAAGACCGTCCTGTGGTTCGCGATCACCTCGTTCATCGCGTCGCTGATCGGCATCGCCGTCGCGAAGCTGTTCAACCCGGGCAGCGGCGGCCTCGGCGAAGGTGTCGCCGCGACCGCGAAGAACGCGGACAAGGCGACGAAGAGCGTGGACCACTGGGGTTCGTGGAGCGCCTTCATCGACGGGCTGCTGCCGAAGAACTTCCTCACCGCGTTCACCGAGGGCGAGACGCTCCAGGTGCTGTTCCTCGCCGTCCTGATCGGTGCCGCCGCGTACAGCCTCGGCGACAAGGCCAAGCCGTTCGTCGACTTCACCACCAGCGTCTTCGAGATCATCCAGCGCTACCTCGGCTGGATCGTCCGGCTGGCCCCGATCGGCATCATCGGCCTGATCGGCGCGGCCGTGTCGAACTACGGTGACGCGCTGTTCCGGCCGCTGCTCAGCACCACGCTCGCGGTGTACGTCGGCTGCTTGCTCGTGCTGTTCGTGGTCTACCCGATCCTGCTGCGGTTCGTGGCGAAGGTCAGCCCGCTGAAGTTCTTCGCCAAAGCCGGCACGGCGATCCAGTTCGCGTTCGCTTCGCAGTCTTCCGCCGCGACGCTGCCCCTGACCCGTCAGTCCGCCGTCAACCTCGGCGTCCAGCCCGCGTACGCGGCCTTCGCGACTCCGCTGGGCAGCGCGACCAAAATGGACGGTTGCGCCGCGGTGTTCCCGGCGATCGGCGCGATCTTCATCGCGAACCTGTCCGGCGTTTCGCTGAACATCTGGCAGTACGTCGGCATCGTCGTGGTCGCCGTCCTCGGCGCGCTGGCCACCGCGGGCACCACCGGCTGGCTGACCGCGCTGACCCTGACCACCGCGTTCATCGGCCTCGACGCGCAGCAGGTGGCGCTCGGGATCGCGCTGATCTACTCGGTCAACCCGATCATGGACATGATGCGGACCGCGACCAACGTCGCGGGCCAGATCGTCGTGCCGGTCGTGGTCGCCCGGAGCGAGGGCCTGCTGGACGACGAGGTCCTCAACTCGCCGACCGACCCTTCGCCCACTCACGACGGCGAAGCCGCTACGCAGCCGAAGGAGCCCGTCGCGGCAGGCGCGACCTCCTGACCCCTTGATGCGCGTGAAGGCCCCCTTCCCTCGGCTGAGTCGAGGGAAGGGGGCCTTCACGCGCTTCCCTGCGCACAGGTCGCGTTTAGCCCGCTAAAGGCGACCCGGGGGCAGGCGATAGCAAAGGTCCCTTGCTCTCTTTCAGGGGCAAGCGCGCAGGTCGGCGCGGCTGAGCCGGACGTCCGGCCAGCCCCTCAGCTCCGAGGGCGCGGTGTAGCGGCGCGTGCAGCCCACCGAGCCGCGGGCGACGTCGTAGACCTCCGCGAGCACCGGCGCCGCCTGGCAGCGGGCCGACCCGGACTGCGCGCCGGGGCATTCGTGCCGCACGACGATGACGTCCGCGATGCCGTCGGCGGTCACGTCGTTCAGGGCGATCGTCCCGGCATCGGAGAGGTACGGCTTCCCGGTGTCCCGCCAGATCCCGCCGCGCGCGACGAACACCTCGCCCGTCGAGCCGCCGCTGACGTCACCACGCACCAGGCACACCGGCGTCGCGCCGTCGACACAGCGCAGAGAATCGCCCTTGAGGGTGACCCCCAGGTCGTTGATGATCAACGGGAACACCGTGTCCGCGCCGAACCGGATCGAGCCCTGCTTGCCCGCTTCGTCGGCCAGCAGCACGACGGGCACCCCGCCGACGGTCATCGCGCCGACCTCCCGGCAGGCCGAGTGGCCGCAGCTGACCCCCGGCGCGCTCGGGGCGGCGTCGGGAACGGGCGGCTGCAGGTCGTCCGCGGGTGCGGGCGCACCGGGACGGAGCAGGATCACGGCCACGATGACCCCCGCCGTCACCACGACGGCCAGCACCGCCGTGAACAGCACGGATCGCGGCGTCCGCGCTTCCTGAGTCCGCATATCCGAGAGCGTAAGTGATCTAGCACAGAGTGCACGTCTATGTTGTTCCCGTGACGAACCCCGGATTGCCCAACGCCCTGTTCCTCCCCACGGCGAAAAAGCCGAAGGACTTCACGCGCGCGGAGATCGAACTCCGCAGGACCGGCGACGGCCGGATGGCGCTGATCGCCTTCAGCACGGTTCAGCGCCTGACCGAGTGCTGCGGCCCGCACCAGCCGTGGGCTTTGGTGAAGTCCGAGCATCTCGGCCGCGTCTACCAGGCCCAGCCGTACGACCTGATCGTGCTCGATTCCGACCTTCCGGAAGAACTGCGGCACCGCGAGGCACTGGTGTAAGGCCTGATAGAAGAACTGAGGCACCACGGCGCGCTGGTATAAACGAAAGTCACTGGGTGGCCTTGCTCTCACTGAGCGGCGCCGGAATTTCCGTAAACTGCTGCGGAGCCGCATCGGGGCGGCCCGACGTACGAGCGCAGGAGGTACGGCGTGACCGAGCAGGCCGGCACAGGTGGTCCGGTGACCAAGATCCTGATCGCGAACCGCGGGGAGATCGCGGTACGGGTGATCAGGGCGGCGAAGGACGCCGGGCTGACCAGCGTCGCCGTCTACGCCGATCCGGACCGTGACGCACCCCATGTCCGGCTCGCGGACGAAGCCTTCGCCCTCGGCGGCACCACCGCGGCCGAGAGCTACCTCGTCTTCGACAAGCTGCTCGACGCCGCCAAGCGGTCGGGCGCCGATTCGGTCCACCCTGGCTACGGCTTCCTGTCCGAGAACGCCGACTTCGCGCAGGCGGTGATCGACGCCGGGCTGACCTGGATCGGGCCGAGCCCGCAGGCCATCCGCGACCTCGGGGACAAGGTCACCGCGCGCCACATCGCGCTGCGCGCCGGTGCCCCGCTCGTGCCCGGCACGAAGGAGCCGGTCGCGAACGCCGACGAGATCATCGCCTTCGCCGACGAACACGGCCTGCCGGTCGCGATCAAGGCGGCGTTCGGCGGTGGCGGCCGCGGCCTCAAGGTCGCCCGCACCCGCGAGGAGATCCCGGAGCTGTTCGAATCCGCGACCCGCGAGGCGATCTCCGCCTTCGGCCGCGGCGAATGCTTCGTCGAGCGGTACCTGGACAAGCCGCGTCACGTCGAGGCCCAGGTCCTCGCCGACCACCACGGCAACGCCATCGTCGTCGGCACCCGCGACTGCTCGCTGCAGCGGCGCCACCAGAAGCTGGTCGAGGAGGCGCCCGCGCCGTACCTGACCGACGAGCAGCGCAAGCGCATCCACGAATCCGCGAAGGCGATCTGCAAGGAAGCCGGCTACTACGGCGCCGGGACCGTCGAGTACCTCGTCGCCGTCGACGGCACGATCTCGTTCCTGGAGGTCAACACGCGGCTGCAGGTCGAGCATCCGGTGTCCGAGGAGACCACGGGTCTCGACCTCGTGCGCGAGATGTTCCGCATCGCGCGCGGCGAGAAGCTGCGCATCACCGAAGACCCGGAACCGCGGGGTCACTCGATCGAATTCCGCATCAACGGCGAGGACGCCGGCCGAGGCTTCCTGCCCGCGCCCGGCACCGTGACGAAGTTCGTCGCGCCGAGTGGGCCGGGTGTCCGGGTCGACTCGGGTGTCGAGTCCGGCAGCGTCATCGGCGGCCAGTTCGACTCGATGCTCGCGAAGCTGATCGTCACCGGTTCGGACCGGCAGAACGCGCTCGAGCGCAGCCGTCGCGCGCTGGCCGAGATGGTCGCCGACGGGATGGCGACGGTCCTGCCGTTCCACCGCGTGATCGTGAACGACCCGGCCTTCATCGGCGACGAGAACGGGTTCAGCGTGCACACCCGCTGGATCGAGACCGAGTTCGAGAACACCATCGAGCCGTTCGTCGCCCCCGAAGCCGCCGAGGCCGAGGAAGAGCAGCCCCGCCAGAACGTCGTCGTCGAGGTCGGCGGCCGTCGTCTCGAAGTGTCGCTTCCCGGCGGTTTCTCGCTCGACGCCGGTGGCGGCGGCACGGCGGTCAAGGCCAAGCCGCGCAAGCGCGCGGGTGGCACCAAGGCCGCGGTGAGCGGCGACGCGGTCACCGCGCCGATGCAGGGCACCATCGTCAAGGTCGCCGTCGAAGAGGGCCAGCGCGTCGAAGCGGGCGAGCTGGTCGTCGTGCTCGAAGCGATGAAGATGGAAAACCCCGTCACCGCGCACAAAGCGGGCACCGTGACCGGTCTTTCGGTCGAGGTCGGCGCGGCGGTCACCCAGGGAACGCAGCTGTTCGAGCTGAAAGACTGACGAATGTCGTGGTCGGCGGCACCTCGCTCGGCATACCATCGAAAGGGTGAGCGAGGTTCCGTCACCGCAGCTGCGGATCAGTGATCAGGATCGCGAGTCCGCGCTGACCGCGCTCGGCGATCACTTGAGCGTGGGCAGGATCGACATCGACGAGTTCGGCGAGCGGTCCGCTCAGGTCACCGCCGCCAAGACCCGCGGCGAGTTGTCCGGGCTCTTCGCCGACCTGCCCGAACCGCATCCGGTCTACGACAGGCCCATGCCGGTCGTGAGCGAGCAGGCGAAACCGGCGTCGAAATGGGCGGACATCTCCACCGCGCAGCGCGTCATGGGCGCGCTGCTGCCGATCCTCTTCATCGCCACCATCGCGCTCATCGTCACCACCGACGTCACTTGGTGGTTCATCCTCGTCCCGATCGGGATCAGCGCCGTCGGCGAGGGCATCTGGGGCAAGGGCTGGGACAGCGGCCCGAAGAAGCTCGCGAAGCAACGCCGACGGGAACTGGACGGCTGATCCGCCCGTAGACTCGGGACGTGAGTGCCGAGAGACCGGACATGCGGCTGAGCGACGCCGAACGCCAGGACGCGCTCGAAGCGCTGGAAGAACATGTCCGCACCGGCAGACTCGACCTCGACGAGTTCGGCACGCGGTCGGCGAAGATCACCGCCGCGAGGATGGTGAGCGACCTCGAACCGCTGTTCACGGACCTGCCGTCGCCGAGACCCAGCGCGCTGCTCCCGCTCGCCCCGATGCCCGGCGTCGCCCAGGCGTCGGCGAAGAACGAGATCCAGCCGTCGAAATGGCTGACCGCCAGCGCCGTGCCGATCGCCGCGGCGGTCGCGATCGCGCTGTTCTTCTTCACCCGCGGGACCTTCCTGGTGTTCCTGCTGCCGCTGGCGGTGGCGCTGATCATGAGCCGCCGTCGCTGAAGGGCCGGTTACCCTCGAAGGGTGGAACCGGTGGAGATCAACGCGGGCGAGTACTACCTGCGGCAGCTGCGGGCGGACAAGGCCCTCGACGACCGTCCGGCGCTGGTCGCGGCCTTCGCCGATCCGACGCACCGCAAGTACGTCCTGAACTATCGCTTGCGCGACCTCGACGAGGCGACCGAGTACGTCGCGTTGCGCGCGGCCCAGTGGGCCGGTGACGAACGCTGCTCCTGGGCGGTGGCCGAGCCGACGACCGGGGAGCTGCTCGGCGAGGTCGGCCTGCGGGATCTGGATCTCGACCTCGGCTACGCGGAGGCGTCGGTCTGGGTGCGCGCGGCCTCACGGGGCAAGGGAGTCGCGAGCACCGCGCTGAGCGCGGCCCTGCGGTTCGGGTTCGGCGGGCTCGGCCTGCGCGAGGTCAGCTACCGCTACGAGGAGACGAACGAGGTTTCGGCCTCGGTCGCCCGCAAGTGCGGGTTCACCCTGATCGGTCCCGAACCGGCCCCCGCTCCGACCGGGGAACGCCTCATCCGCTGGCACCGCACCGCCTGACACGTCGCGTTTAGCGGGCTAAACGCGACGCGTCCGGAGCGCGACCCCCCGCGTTTCGTCCTCTGGATGCGGTAACTACCGCGTTCAGAGGACGAAACGCGGGGTAGGCGCGTCGCCTTTAGCGGGCTAAACGCGACGCGTCGTCAGAAGGGGTAGGTGGGGGGCGGGTTCCGGACGGTGACCCAGCGGGTCTCGGTGAAGGCCTCGATGTTCGCCGCCGCGCCACCGAAACGGCTTCCGGTGCCCGAAGCCGCGACGCCGCCGAAGGGGCTGTTCGCCTCATCGCTGACGGTCTGGTCGTTGATGTGCACGATCCCGGTCGGGACCCGATCGGCCAGCTCCAGTCCTTTGAGGACATCCCGCGTGACGATCCCCAGCGAGAGCCCGTACTCGCTCGCGGTGGCGAGCCGGATGGCCTCCTCCGCGTCGGAGAACCGCACGACCGGCGCGACCGGGCCGAAGATCTCCTCCGCGACCGCGGGTGCGGTCGGCGGCACGTCGGCGAGCACGGTCGCGGCGTAGAACAGCTCCTCGTATTCGGCACCGGCGGCGACCCGCGCGCCCGCCGCGACGCTGGACGTGACCAGCGCGTGGATCTTGTCCCGTTGCCCGGCGTCGATGATCGGGCCGAGCGCGACCTCGTCCCGCGCCGGGTCGCCCACCCGCAGCGCGGCCGCCTTGGCCGCGAGCCGCTCGACGAAGTCGTCGTAGAGCCGCTCGTGCACCAGGTGCCGCCCGGTGGTCATGCAGATCTGTCCCTGATGGAAGAACGAGCCGAACGCGGCGACCCCGGCGGCCTCGTCCACGTCCGCGTCGTCGAGCACGATGAGCGCGGAGTTCCCGCCCAGCTCCAGATGTGCCCGCTTCAGATGCTTCCCGGCGAGTTCGCCGACCTTGCGTCCGGCGCCGGTCGACCCGGTGAACGAGATGACCCGGACCGCCGGATGCGTCACCAGGGTCTCGCCGACGTCCGCGCCACCGGGCAGCATCTGCAGCACTCCCGGCGGCAGTCCCGCCTCTTCGAAGATCCGCGCGAGCACCACGCCACCGGTGACGGCGGTGCGCGGATCCGGTTTGAGGATGACGGCGTTCCCCAGCGCGAGCGCCGGGGCGACCGAGCGGATGCCCAGGATGATCGGCATGTTGAACGGCGAGATCACCGCGACGACACCGGCCGGGACCCGCCGCGCCATCGAAAGCCGCGGTTCCTCACTCGGCAGCAGTTCGCCGTACGGGCGGCCTGGCAGGGCCGCCGCTTCGTAGCACTCCTGTTCCGCCACGTGCAGCGAGAACCCCGCCACGCCGGGGACGGCCCCGACCTCGCGGACGTTCCACCAGCTGATCTCGTCGGCGTGCTCGGCCCACAGCCGCGCCGCGGTGCGCAGGACGGCGGCACGCCGGACGTGCGGTGTCGTCGCCCAAGCCCGTTGCGCCTCGGCCGCGGTTTCCGCCGCCTTCGCGGCGTCTTCGGCCGACGCGATCCCGACACTGCCCAGCACCGCACCTGTCGCGGGCTCCGCGACATCACGGACGCCGCCGGTGCCGGGCACCCACGAGCCTCCCGCGAAGATCCGGTCCGTCCACGTCGACGAGTCGAGAAACACCACAAGGCCGCCTTCCGTCTCGGGGAGGCCGACGCTATTGCAGGTTCACCCGATCGGGCAATGATCGGATCAACTCACCGGTTCGATGATCCCCGAACGCGCTTCCGGCGCCGCCGACCGCAGCGCGTCCGCGGCCTCGTCACTCGGCTGCGACTGGGATTCCCGTTCCGCGTCGACGCGTGCCTTGTAGACCTCGACCTCGCGCGTCGCCTGCTCCTTGGACCAGCCGAGCACCTCACCCACCAGCGTGGCGACCTGCTCGGCGCAGTCGACGCCGCGGTGCGCGTACTCGATCGAGATCCGCGTCCGGCGCGCCAAAACGTCTTCCAGGTGAAGCGCGCCCTCGTGGCTGGCCGCGTAGACGACCTCGACGCCGAGGTAGTCCGGCGCGTGCTCCAGCGGCTTCAGCAGCTCCGGACGTCCTTCGCCGAGCGCGAGGACCTCGTGCACCATCGAGCCGTACCGGTCGAGCAAATGCCGGACGCGGTACGGGTGCAGTCCGTGCTCCGAGGCCAGGTGGTCGGCCTGGTTCACCAGGGCGTGATAGCCGTCGGCGCCCAGCAGCGGCACCTTGTCCGTGATGGACGACTGCGGCCTGCCGGGAAGGTCGACCGCGGCGGCGTCGACGGCGTCGGCCGCCATCACCCGGTAGGTGGTGTACTTCCCGCCGGCGATCGCGACCAGCCCCGGCGCGACCCGGGCGACGGCATGCTCGCGCGAGAGCTTCGAAGTCTCTTCGCTTTCCCCGGCGAGCAAAGGCCGGAGTCCCGCGTAGACACCTTCGATGTCGTCGTGCGTCAGCGGTGTCGCGAGCACGGTGTTGACGTGTTCGAGGAGGTAGTCGATGTCGTGCTTCGTCGCGGCCGGATGCGCGAGATCGAGGTTCCAGTCCGTGTCGGTGGTTCCCACGATCCAGTGATTGCGCCACGGGATGACGAACAGGACGGACTTCTCGGTGCGCAGGATCATGCCCGATTCCGAGACGATCCGGTCGCGCGGGACGACGATGTGCACACCCTTGCTCGCGCGGACGCGGAACCGGCCGCGGCCACCGGAAAGGCGCTGCAGTTCGTCGGTCCAGACGCCGGTGCAGTTGACCACCGCGGAGGCGTGGATCTCGGTCTCGCGGCCGTCCTCGACGTCGCGAACGCGGACGCCGGAAATGCGGTCCGCCTCGCGGAGGAAACCCACCACCTGGGTGGAGGTGCGCACCACGGCGCCGTAGTGCGCGGCGGTGCGGGCGACCGTCATCGTGTGCCGCGCGTCGTCGGATTGCGCGTCGTAGTAACGGATTCCGCCGATCAGCGCGGAACGCTTCAGCGCCGGGACCATCCGCAGCGCACCCGCGCGGCTCAGGTGTTTCTGGCCGGGAACCGACCGGGCACCGCCCATCGTGTCGTACATCAGCAGGCCGGCCGCGGTGTACGGCCGCTCCCAGACGCGGTGGGTCAGCGGGTACAGGAAGCTGACCGGCTTCACCAGATGCGGCGCGATCGTGGTCAGCATCAGCTCGCGTTCACGCAGGGCTTCGCGCACCAGACCGAATTCCAGCTGTTCGAGGTAACGGAGCCCGCCGTGGAAGAGCTTGCTCGACCGGCTCGACGTCCCCGAAGCGAGGTCGCGCGCTTCGACCAGGGCGACCCGCAGGCCCCGGGTCGCGGCGTCGAGCGCGGTGCCCGCCCCGACCACGCCGCCGCCGATGACGACCAGGTCGAATTTGTCCTCGCTCAGGCGCTGCCACGACTCTTCCCGCTTGAGCGGTCCCAGCCTGGCGGGGCTGTTTTCGGCTTCGCGCTGAGAGCTTGCCACGTGACATTCCTCCTTGGTGCCGCTGTGTCTCCAGCATCGCACGATCGGCCGCGACCGGTCCGTTATGCGGGTGACACATGTGGCGTAACCCTCGTCGATCTTGGAAGGATTGGGCCACCGGATGCCTGGAAGGAACAAATACGCGACGGTAACGTGCCTCGGACGTGGGTCGGCAAGGGCGCCGTAGCACACCGTGTTCGACCCTGCGCGGAATGTCCAATGTGGAGGTCGAACGGTGAGTGTGGGAGCCATATTCGTCTGGGAACTGCTGGGAACGGCGGTCCTGATCCTGCTGGGTAACGGCGTGGTCGCCAACCACGTGTTGCGGAAGAACAACGGCCACAACGGCGGCGTCGTGATGATCACCCTCGGGTGGGCGTTCGCGGTGTTCGCCGGCGCCAGCATCGCCGCGCCGAGCGGCGCGCACCTCAACCCCGCGGTAACACTGGGGCTCGCCATCGCGGACAAGACGAAATGGGCGGACGTCCCGATCTACTTCGCCGGGCAGATGGTCGGCGCGATCCTCGGCGCCGTGCTCTGCTGGGCCGCCTACAAACTGCAGTTCGACGACCACCCGCAGCGCGACGAGACGCTCGGCATCTTCTCGACCGCCCCGCAGATCCCGAACAAGGCCTGGAACCTCGTCACCGAGATCATCGGCACCTTCGTCCTGGTCGCGTGGATCCTGCTCAGCCCGGTCTACGCCAACGCCACCGGCGAAGGCGGAACGCCGACCTTCGGCAACTCCGCGCTCGGCTACGCGGGTGTAGCGTTCGTCGTGCTGGTCATCGGCCAGTCCCTCGGTGGCCCGACCGGTTACGCCATCAACCCGGCCCGAGACCTCGGCCCCCGTATCGCGTACGCGTTCCTGCTGCCCATCAAGAACAAGGCCAACCCGAACTGGGGTTACTCCTGGATCCCGGTCGCCGGCCCCTTGGTCGGCGGTGCCCTGGCCGCCCTGCTGTTCCTCGCCGTCCACAACCTGACCTGAGACTGGAGCTTCGATGACTTCGTACGTAGCCGCGATCGACCAGGGCACCACGTCGACCCGCTGCATGATCTTCGACCACTCCGGGCGAGTGGTCGCCGTCGACCAGCGGGAGCACGAGCAGATCTTCCCGAAGGCGGGCTGGGTCGAGCACAACGCCGAAGAGATCTGGGAGAACACCCGCGCGGTCGCGGCGGGCGCGCTCGCCAAGGGGGACCTGGTCGCCGGCGACATCGTCGCGGTCGGTATCACCAACCAGCGCGAGACGACCCTGGTCTGGGACCGCACCACCGGCAAGCCGGTGTACAACGCGATCGTGTGGCAGGACACCCGCACCGACAAGATCGTCAACGACCTGGGCGCGCTCGGCGGCGGGCAGGAGCGTTACCGCGAGAAGGTGGGCCTGCCGCTGGCGACCTACTTCTCCGGACCGAAGATCAAGTGGATCCTCGACAACGTTGACGGCGCCCGTGAGAAGGCCGAAGCGGGCGACCTGGTCTTCGGCAACATGGACACCTGGGTGTTGTGGAACATGACCGGCGGGGTCGACGGCGGTGTGCACGTCACCGATCCGACGAACGCGTCGCGGACCATGTTGATGGACCTCGACACCCTGACCTGGGACGCCGGGATCGCCGAAGAGATGACGATCCCGCTGTCGATGCTCCCGGAGATCCGGTCGTCCTCGGAGACCTACGGCAAGGTCCGCGAGAAGGGCGCGCTGGCCGGTGTCCCGATCGCGGGCATCCTCGGCGACCAGCAGGCCGCGACGTTCGGGCAGGCCTGCCTTTCGCCGGGTGAAGCGAAGAACACCTACGGCACCGGCAACTTCATGCTGCTCAACACCGGTACCGAGAAGGTCATGTCGAACAACGGGCTGCTCACCACGGTCTGTTACAAGATCGGCTCGAACGACACGGTGTACGCGCTCGAAGGGTCGATCGCGGTCACCGGTTCCCTCGTGCAGTGGCTGCGGGACAACCTCGGCCTGATCGGCTCCGCGGCCGAGGTCGAGGAGCACGCCCGGACCGTCGAGGACAACGGTGGCGCGTACTTCGTCCCGGCGTTCTCGGGCCTCTTCGCGCCGTACTGGCGCTCCGACGCACGCGGCGCGATCGTCGGGTTGACCCGGTACGTCAACAAGGGCCACATCTCGCGGGCGGTCCTGGAAGCGACGGCCTTCCAGTCGCGCGAGGTCATCGACGCGATGAACGCCGATTCCGGCGTCCCGCTGAAGTCGCTGAAGGTCGACGGCGGCATGGTCGTCAACGAGCTGCTCATGCAGTTCCAGGCCGACATCCTCGGCGTGCCCGTGATCCGCCCGGTGGTCAACGAGACCACCGCGCTCGGCGCGGCCTACGCGGCCGGTCTCGCTGTCGGCTTCTGGAAGAGCGAAGACGACATCCGCAACAACTGGGCGCAGGACAAGCAGTGGGACCCGTCGATGGACGAGGCCCGCCGCGAAGCCGAGTACCGCAACTGGAAGAAGGCCGTCACCAAGACCTTCGACTGGGTCGAGGATGAGGACTGACGACTGATTCGCGCGTGAATGCCTCCTTCCCCCGGCTGAGCCGAGGGAAGGAGGCCTTCACGCGCTGGGGGCGCTAGCCGAGAGCGCCACCGCCGGTCTGCGGCGCACCAGCGGGCTTGACCTTCACCTGTGGCGTCCTGCCCGGTGACAGCGGTGTTCCGCACGGCTTCGTCAGCGCCGCCGGGACGACGGCGCGGGAGCTGGACGGTGCGGGACTCGACGACGGCGCGCCGCTGCTCGGCGGCACACTGGAACTCGACGGCGGCTTGCTGCTCGACGGTGGTGCGCTCGAAGGCGGCGTGCTCGAAGGCGGCGTCGTGGGCGGCAGGCAGACGATCTCGAACTCGACGGTCGCCGTCCCGCTCGCGGCAGGGAGGTTCGGCCCGCCGTCACAGTGGAAGCTCGCCTTGAACTTGCCGGTCTTCCCGGCGGCCTTACCGTGCCCGATGTACGGCGCCTGGTTGCCCGAACCGGGCTGGACTTCGAGCGTGACCGGACCGGCCAGGCCGTCCGACGTCACCGCGGTGCGCGTGCCGTAGCAACTGGCGGTGAATTCCAGCGCCTGCCCCGGAGCGACCTTCGCCGGGCTGACCCACAGTTTCGGTGGCGGCGCCGTCGCCGCCGCCTGAGGCGCGAGAAGCACTCCCGCCGTCATCGCGAGCAAACCCGCACCCGCGACGATTCCCTTGATTCCCATGTTCTTTCTCCCTCAGTGCGTGCCCTCGCACAAAGAACACTCCCGGAAACGGGAATCGGTTGCCTTCACCGGCGAAAAACTCGTGAGTGGTAATGACGGTTAGAACCGTCATTACCACTCACGAGAAAGGACCCCCACCCGTCTGCGGCGCCCCCACCGGAATCTTCGAAACCTGACGTCCCGAACCCACCCTGGCCGAAGGGCCTGAATGACCCGTCGGCACGGGTTTGACCGTCGATACCGTCGGTTTCGGCGGCTTGGACGACGGAGTCGGTATCGCCGTCACTTCGAGATTGATCGTCACCGGCTTCGTCTTGCAGGTCGCCGTGACCGCGTAGAACCCGGGGCGCGCCTTGCCGTCGATATGCGCGACGGCACCGAGGATCACCGGATCCTCCGAGGTGACTTCGAACTTCCCGATGTGGTCCAGCACCATCGACTTCACCTCGCCGAGGTCGTCGACAGGGCAGCCGACGGAGACCAGGATGTCCTCACCGGCCTTCGCCTTCGCCGGTGAAACCGCGATGAACGGATACTGCATCGGCGGCGGCGTGAACGACGTGGTCGGCGAGGTGGAGACGTCTTGCGCGGACGCGACGGCCGGGGCGGCCAGTGCCGCCCCGCACGCCACCACCACCACCACCAAGGCGGACCGGTACTTGATCATGGAACTCACCTCGCGATCAGCCGGGCGAAGACGATGATGTTGTCGAGATAGTTGTGCGACGCCTTGTCGAAGACCCCGCCGCAGGTGATGAGCCGCAGTTCCGGCGCGGTGGTGTCGCCGTAGACGGCGTCGGTGGGGAACTTGTCCTTCGCCACCCGCTCGACCTTCGTGACCGCGAACTCGGCCGTCGTGCCGTCCTTGCGGGCGATCGAGACCTTGTCGCCGGGCACCAATTCCTTCAGCCGGAAGAAGATGCCCTTCTGCTTGTTCCCGTCCACGTGCCCGAGGATCACCGAAGGCCCGACCTCCCCCGGGGTCGGCCCGTGCTCGTACCAGCCCGCCTGCATCGGCTGGGTCACCGGCGGCACCTCGACGGTGTTGTCCGCGTTGAGGCCGAGCGGGACCAGGCTGGACTTCGCCTCGATCTTCGGCACGTCGATCGAGACCGGATCGGCCTTCGGCATGCCCTCGACGGCGGCCCCGCCGTCGGTGGGCGCGCCGGACTCGACCGGCGCGGCCGACGACGTCTCCGCTTGGCTCGCGGCCACCTGCGGCGCGGCCTGACCGGTCTCCCCCGGACCGGACAGGACGAACGCCAGTGTCGCCAGTACGGCCAGCAGGACGACCGCGAGCACCAGCGGTGCCCGGCGTCCTCGCCACCATGTCGACTTCATGCTCACCCCTGTAGTGAAACTTCGGTGGCGGGCCGACCGAGCCGGTCCCGGCCCCAGACCGGAACCGGCTCGTCGTTCACCCCCACGCCTGCCAGACGCCACGCACGACGCGGCGGTTGCCCATTCAGGTCACGAAATGATCGCGATCGCTACGCGCGCACCGCACGACGACGGTACGCCGCGAACCCGACACCGCCCGCGACCAGCGCGAGACCGCCCCCGACGGCGGCGAGGACGCCGATGTGGTCGGCGGGCCCCTCGGTGCCACCGGTCTGCGGAGCACCGGCCGGCACCTTCGCGACCTGGTTCTTCTTGCCGACCACCTCGAAGGTGACCGTCGACTTCTGGCCCCAGCAGGTCAGCGTCACCGGGTACTTGCCCGGCTTGATGTCCCTGACCGTCGCCGACCATTTCGCGGAATCGACGGAGTTCGCGGAGTCGACGGTGAGAGCCGCCGAAGTGACCTTCGGGCCGAACTCGTTGCCGCGGGTGGCGCACTGGAAGTCCAGCTTCACCCTGTCCCCGGGCTTGCCCTTGGCGGGCGAGACGGTCAGGTTCTCGAGGATCCCGACCGGCGACGCGTGCGGGCCGGGGCCGTCGGGGTCCTCGGTCGGGGACGCCGACGGCGAGGGAGACGGAGAAGGCGAAGCCGACGAAGAAGGCGACGGGACATTCGTCGGAGAAGCCGCGAGAGCGGCACCCGGCGCGAGAAGAAGGAATCCGGCGACGGTACCGGCGGTGAGCATGATGGTGCGCTTCATTGAATTACCCCTGAAAGCTGACTGTGAATGGAAATCGGAAAAGAACGATCCCGCGCCCCTGTTTCCCCCAGTGGCGGTTTTCTGTTTTCCGACACCCTCATGACGTCTCCACGGGGGCCCGGGTTGCCCGGTTTCATCACGAAAAGGTCGCGAAATCACCGGCGCACTCGGACTCGGCCACGAAAAACCGCCCCCGGGCCGAAGTCCGAGGGCGGTTTCGAGGAAAAGGAATCAGGAAGCCATGCTGCCGTCACCCGCGCGAGCACCGCCGGAAGGGACCGCGCTCACCTGCCGGGCGGGAACGGAAAACGTTGCCGTATAAGACTTCCCGTTGCAGTTGACGGTCAGCGGGTAGCTGCCCGGCGCGGTGCCCTTCTTGAGTTCGACCTCGGCGCTGACGTTCGCCGGGACGCCGATGAGCGGGCCGTAGTCGTACTTCCCGACGGTCAGGACCGGCGAAGAGAACGTCGTCGACTTCGGCGCCTTCAGCCCTTCGCCGGGGCACTGCGCCAACGCCACATTGGACTCGCCGTGGACGTACTTGTTGACGAGTCCGAGGTCGTAGGCCGTGTCGTCGTTGAGCTGCACCGTGACACCGGAAGCGGGCTGGGGATCGGGCTGAGGCTGCTGGGCGAGGCCGGTCGCCGGACCCGCCAGCACCGCCGCGCCGATCGCCACCACTCCGAAAAGAACCCTGCGGACCACGAAAAACCCCTAGCTGTCAACGAAACACCTGACACGCGCTAGACGCGGGCACCCCCGCGGGGGTTGCTTCGCCGGTGAAGATCAGTCCAAGTCGTCGTGCCGCATGAGCTGGCGGCCCGCCTCGGTGATCGACCCCGAGAGCGACGGGTACACCGAAAATGTCAGTGCCAGATGTTCCACTGTGAGCTGGTTCTGGACGGCGAGCGCGATGGGAAGGATGAGTTCGCTCGCCGTCGGCGCCACGACCACCCCACCGACGACGACGCCGGTGGCGGGGCGGCAGAACAGCTTCACGAAACCGCGTCGCAGACCTTCCATCTTCGCGCGGGCGTTCGTCGCGAGCGGGAGCATGATGGTGCGGGCGGGCACCTCACCCGAGTCGATCGCCTGCTGGCTGATGCCTACGGTCGCGATCTCGGGGTGGGTGAACACGTTGGCGGCGACGGTCTTGAGCTTGATCGGCGCGACACCCTCACCGAGCGCGTGCCACATCGCGATGCGGCCCTGCATGCTGGCCACCGAGGCGAGCATCAGCACCCCGGTGCAGTCGCCGGCGGCGTAGATGCCGGGCGCGCTGGTGCGGGAAACCCGGTCGACGCCGATGAAGCCACCGGGGCCGGGCTCGATGCCGACCTTCTCCAGGCCGATGTCGGTGGTGTTGGGCACCGACCCGACGGTCATCAGCGCGTGGCTGGCCTCGATCACGCGGCCGTCGGCGAGGTGGATCTCGACGCCCTTTTCGGTGCGCTCGACCTTGTCGGCGCGGGCCTGCTTGGCGACGGTGGTGCCGCGCTGCGTGAAGACCTCTTCGAGCACGGCCGCGGCGTCGGCGTCCTCGTGCGGGAGCACCCGGTCGCGGCTGGACACGACGGTGACCTTGACGCCCATCTCGGTGTAGGCCGAGGCGAACTCGGCACCGGTGACGCCCGAGCCGATGACGGCCAGGTGCTCGGGCAGCTCGCGCAGGTCGTAGAGCTGACGCCAGTCGAGGATGCGCTCACCGTCCGGCACCGCGCCGGGCAGCACGCGCGGGGTGGCGCCGGTCGAGATGAGGACGACGTCCGCGTCGAGCACCTCGACGGAGCCGTCGGCGGCGGTGACGGCGACCTTGTGGGTGGCGAGGCCGGGCTCTTCGTCGTCGAACCGGCCCTGGCCGATGACGACGCGGACACCCTCACGCTGCACCCGGGCGCGGATGTCGGCGGACTGCGCGAGCGCGAGTCCCTTCACCCGGCCGTGGACGGTCGGCAGGTCGACGCTGGTGTCCGCCATGTCGGTGTTGATGCCGAGTTCGCGGAGGTCGTGCATGTTCGCGAGGGCGCCGGAGGAGGCGATGAACGTCTTCGACGGGACACAGTCGTAGAGCACGCACGCGCCGCCGAGACCGTCGCGTTCGACGATGGTGACGTCGGCTCCGTGCTGGGCCGCGACCAGTGCCGCTTCGTAACCGGCGGGGCCTCCGCCCATGATCACGATCTTGGTCACTGGTCTCCTCCTCGCACTGGTGTCTGTGACTGCGTTTACCGTACGCGGGCGACCGCTGGGCGGATTGAGTGGCCGGACACGGCATGTGCGTCCAGCCGGGTGACCGCCGGGTCGCTAGGCTGTGGTCGTGCCGTTGTATGCCGCGTATGGATCCAATATGGAGCCCGCCCAGATGCTGGAGCGCGCTCCTCACTCGCCCATGGCCGGCACCGGCTGGCTGGAGGGCTGGAGGCTGACCTTCGGCGGCGAGGACATCGGCTGGGAAGGCGCGCTGGCGACCATCGTCGAAGACCCGGGCAGCCGGGTCTTCGTGGTGCTGTACGACGTCACGCCGCTGGACGAGGACGGCCTCGACCGCTGGGAAGGCGGCGAGCTCGGCGTCCACACCAAGATCCGGCTGCGCGTGCAGACCATGGACGGTTCCGTCCTGCCCTGGCTGTACGTCCTGGACGCCTATGAGGGCGGCCTCCCGTCGGCGCGCTACCTCGGCGTTCTCGCCGACGCCGCCGAAGCCGCGGGCGCCCCCGCCGACTACGTCGAGGCGCTCCGCACGCGCCCGTGCCGAGGGATCAGCGGCTGATCCACGCCCTGTGGATACCTGGGCCTCCACGGCCCCTCACTTGAGTCACCCGACCTGATGAAAAACCGGGCTTTTGCCTGCTCCCGCCCCGAAATCCGCACGTAGCACAGGCCCCCGGACGGATCTTCCGGGGGCCTGTGGACAACTCTGTGAACTGTGGATAACTCGGTTCAGGCCAGGGTGGCCAGTGCGGTGTGGACCAGCGTGCGGACACCGCACATGAGTGCACGCTCGTCCAGGGTGAAGGTGGGGCGGTGGATGTCGGCCATCGGACCTTCGCCGGACCACACGCCGAGACGCGCGAAGGCGCCCTGGACGTGCTCCAGGTACCAGCCGAAGTCCTCGCCACCGGACGACTGCTCGGTCCCGGCCACGGCGGACTCACCCAGCGCGGCTTCGACCCCGGCCCGCATCAGCGCGGTCGATTCCGGGTCGGAGACGACCGGCGGGACACCGCGGCGGTAGTCGAGGGAGAACCCGACGCCGGTCGGCGCGAGCAGCGACTCCACCGAAGCCGCGACGAGCGGCTCCAGCATCGTCCACACCTCGTGGTCCGCCGTCCGGAGCGTGCCGCGCAGCACCCCGTCCTGCGGGACGGCGTTGGCGGCCTGCCCCGCGTGCACCGCGCCCCAGACCAGCACGGTCCCGGAGCGCGGGTCGACGCGCCGCGACAGCACCGCGGGCAGCGACGTGATCACCGTGCCGAGCGCGTGCACCAGATCGGCGGTCAGGTGCGGCCGCGAGGTGTGACCGCCCGGCGAGGTGAGCCGCAGTTCGATGAGGTCCGCGGCGGACGTCAGCGCGCCTTCGCGCAAGCCGACCTTGCCGACCTCCAGCCGCGGGTCGCAGTGCAGCCCGTAGATCCGCTCGACGCCCTCCATCGCGCCGGCGGCGATCATGTCCAGCGCGCCGCCGGGCATGACCTCCTCGGCGGGCTGGAAGATCAGCCGCACCCGGCCCGGCAGTTCCGGCGCGCCCGCCAGTGCCCGCGCCGCGCCCAGCAGGATCGCGGTGTGCGCGTCGTGCCCGCACATATGCGCGGCGCCGTCGGTCTGGGAGGCGTACGGGAGTCCGGTGGCCTCGGTCAGCGGCAGCGCGTCCATGTCGGCGCGCAGCGCCACACACCGGTCACCGCTGCCGATGTCGCAGACGACACCGGTGCCCACCGGCAGCACCCACGGCTTGAGGCCGACCGAGCGGAGCAGGGACATGACCATTTCGGTCGTGGCGAACTCGTGGCGGGAGAGCTCCGGGTGCGCGTGGATGTGCCGGCGCCACGCGAGGACGTCGGTGGCGTTCGCGCGGAGCCAGTCGTCGAGCCAGAAGGGGCCGCGCCCGGCACCCAGATCATGCACAGGTGCCATGCTGACGCCGGCCTCGGAGATCAGCGCGGTGGGCGCCTCTATAGGGGCAACGACGCGACCCTCGGGGTCGCCTGGAATGTCCGGACGTGAATCGAGCACCGTCACGCCGCACCTCCTCCCGCAACACAGTTGCCTCCGCCTACCACCGTACGAGTGGTCACTGAAGACACGCTGGGTGCCGTTCGATCTGTGATACGCATTTGCGATAGATCGTGCACCATGCAGATGACAAGCCGCTCGTCGAGTGATCGAGCCCGAGACGGCCGGTAGCGGATCTGCGTTGAACGGCTACGAAGAGTTCGGTCCGGGCTAAGCGGAGAGCCCTACTACTTACCGGTAGCGGTTCAGGACTTCTTCTTCTTGGAACGGGAGCGTCGGCCGAGGATCACGAGCCCGAGGAGCACCGCGGCGGCGATGCCGGCGATGACCTTGTTCTTGGTCTCCTGGCTGTTGGCCTTGTCCGTCTCGGCGGGGTCGAGCACCGGTCCCGGCTGTGCCTGCGACGGCACCTCGTGCACCGCTGCCGCCTGCGTGATCACCGACGACGCGGCGGGGAGCGCCGTGACCGGCGCGGCCTGCGCGACCGGGGCGCAGACGACCAGCCCGGCGGCGATCAGCCCGGCCAGCTGTCCGAGGCGAGACCTTTTCGGCATGACTCCCTTTCGTCGACAGAGCGCGAATCCGATTCTGCACTCTGCCGCGTTCCCGCGTCAGCCGCCACGCGGAGGACCGGAGAACGCCTCCAGAATCCGTTGCGCGGCCAAGGTGGGGGTCAGTTCACCGTCCCGGACCGCCCGTTCGACGTCCGGAACGACCGCTCGCACGTCCGGATGCGCGGCGAGCCTTCCGAGAAGCTGTTCCCGGACCATCGCCCAGGTCCACTCCACCTGTTGCCGCCGTCGCCGTTCTTCGAGTTCGCCGGACGCGGTCAAAACGTCACGGTGACGGCCGATCTCGGCCCACACCTCGTCCAGCCCGACATCGGTGAGCGCACTGCACGTCAGCACCGGCGGGGTCCATTCGGCGTCGCGCCCGTAGATCATCCGCAGGGCCCCGGCGAGTTCGCGGGCCGCGCGTTTCGCGTCGCGTTCGTGGTCGCCGTCGGCCTTGTTGACGGCGATGACGTCGGCCAGTTCGAGGACGCCCTTCTTGATCCCCTGCAGCTGGTCGCCGGTCCGCGCCAGGGTCAGGAACAGGAAGCAGTCGACCATGTTCGCCACGGTCACCTCGGACTGCCCGACGCCGACCGTCTCGACCAGCACGATGTCGTATCCGGCCGCTTCCATCAGGACGATCGTTTCGCGGGTCGCCCGCGCGACACCGCCGAGAGTCCCCGAAGTCGGCGAAGGGCGGATGAACGCCTTCGGGTCCACCGCGAGCCGTGCCATCCGGGTCTTGTCGCCCAGGATCGAGCCGCCGGTCCGGGTCGACGACGGGTCGACGGCCAGGACGGCGACCTTGTGCCCGGCTTCGGTGAGATCCGTGCCGAGCTGGTCGATGAAAGTCGACTTGCCGACACCGGGCACGCCGGTGATGCCGACCCGCCGCGCGCCGCCCGCGTGCGGGAGCAGCTCGACCAGCAGCTCCTGTGCCTGCGCCCGGTGGTCTTCGCGGTTCGACTCGACGAGCGTGATCGCCCGCGAGAGCAGGCCGCGGTCACCCGCGAGGACACCCTTGGCCAGCGCCCCGACGTCGATCTTGCGCGGCAAGGCTCACGACTCCTGGGCGGTCAGCTGTCCGATGAGGTCGATCGCCGCCTCGGCGATGACCGTGCCGGGCCCGAAGATCGCCGCCGCGCCCGCCGCGCGCAGCTCCTCGTAGTCCTGCGGCGGAATGACGCCGCCGACCACGACGATGATGTCCTCGCGGCCCTGTTCGGCGAGTTCGGCGCGCAGCGCGGGCACCAGCGAAAGATGCCCGGCCGCCAGGGACGAAACGCCGATCACGTGCACGTCGGCCTCGATCGCCTGCCGCGCGACCTCGCCGGGGGTGGAGAACAGCGGGCCGACGTCGACGTCGAACCCGATGTCGGCGAAACCGGTCGCGATCACCTTCTGGCCGCGGTCATGGCCGTCCTGGCCCATCTTCGCGACCAGGATCCGGGGGCGGCGGCCCTCTTCCTGGGCGAAACTCTCGACCAGTTCACGGGCCCTCTCGACGTTCTCGGCCTTGCCGACCTCCTCGCGGTACACACCGGAGATGGTACGAATCTGGCCGGAGTGGCGCCCCCAGATCTTCTCCAGCGCGTCGGAGATCTCCCCGACCGTGGCCTTCGCCCTGGCGGCGTCGATGGCCAGCGCGAGCAGGTTGCCGTCGGCCTGGGCACCGGCCGTGAGCCGTCGCAGCGCGTCCTGCGTCGCGTCCTCGTCCCGCTCTTCGCGCAGCCGCCGCAGTTTCTCCAGCTGCTGCGCGCGCACGCCGGCGTTGTCGACCTTGAGCACGTCGATCTGCTCGTCGTCGGTGACCTGGTACTTGTTGACGCCGATCACGGGCTGCCGGCCGGAGTCGATCCGCGCCTGGGTCCGCGCGGCGGCCTCCTCGATGCGCAGCTTCGGGATACCGGCGTCGATCGCCTTCGCCATGCCGCCCGCCTGCTCGACCTCGGTGATGTGGCCCCATGCCTTGCGCGCGAGGTCGTAGGTCAGCTTCTCGACGAACGCGCTGCCGCCCCACGGGTCGATCACGCGTGTGGTGCCGGATTCCTGCTGCAGCAGCAACTGCGTGTTGCGCGCGATGCGGGCGGAGAAGTCCGTCGGCAGCGCGAGGGCCTCGTCGAGGGCGTTGGTGTGCAACGACTGCGTGTGTCCCTGGGTCGCCGCCATCGCCTCGACACAGGTGCGGACGACGTTGTTGTAGACGTCCTGCGCGGTCAGCGACCAGCCCGAGGTCTGCGAATGCGTCCGCAGCGACAAGGACTTCGACGACTTGGGCTCGAAGCCCTTCACCAGCTTCGCCCACAGCAGGCGCGCGGCACGGAGCTTCGCGACCTCCATGAAGAAGTTCATGCCGATCGCCCAGAAGAAGGACAGCCGCGGCGCGAACTTGTCGACGTCCAGCCCGGCCTCGACCCCGGCGCGGATGTACTCGACACCGTCCGCGAGCGTGTACGCCAGCTCCAGATCGGCCGTCGCCCCGGCCTCCTGCATGTGGTAGCCGGAGATGGAGATCGAGTTGTACTTCGGCATGTTCCGCGAGGTGAACGAGAAGATGTCCGAAATGATCCGCATCGACGGCTGCGGCGGGTAGATGTAGGTGTTGCGGACCATGAACTCCTTGAGGATGTCGTTCTGGATGGTCCCGGCCAGTTTGTCCGGCGTGACACCCTGCTCCTCGGCCGCGACGACGTAGAGCGCGAGCACCGGCAGGACGGCGCCGTTCATGGTCATCGAGACGCTCATCTTGTCGAGCGGGATGCCGTCGAAGAGCTGGCGCATGTCGTAGATCGAGTCGATCGCGACGCCGGCCATGCCGACGTCACCGGCGACGCGCGGGTGGTCCGAGTCGTAGCCGCGGTGCGTCGCGAGGTCGAAGGCGACCGAGAGGCCCTTCTGCCCGGCGGCGAGGTTGCGGCGGTAGAAGGCGTTCGATTCCTCGGCGGTGGAGAAACCCGCGTACTGGCGGATGGTCCACGGCTGGTTGACGTACATCGTCGGATACGGGCCGCGCAGGTACGGCGCGATACCCGGATACGTCCCGAGGAAGTCCACTCCGGACAGATCGTCGGCGGTGTAGACCGGTTTGACGCCGATGCCCTCCGGCGTCTCCCACGCGAGCGCGTCGGGGCCCTTGCCGGTGGCGGCGTGCAGCGCCTCCGTCCACTGAGGACGGTCCGCCGGGTCGGGCGATCCCAGCTCGATTCCGGAGAAGTTCGGGATGGTCATCACTGCACTCCGAGCTCGTTCAGCGTGCCGGTCAGGATTTCCAAGGCGTCGCAGCCCGTGTAGAGGTAGCCCGTGACGTCCGGGTGGTCGCCGGGCTTCCCGGCGAGAAGCACCGACGTGGCGCCCGCTTCCTTCAACGCCTTCGCGACGCTGTCGGCTTCTTCGGCGTAGGAGGTGTTGCTTCCGCAGAGGCAGGCGACCTTCGTTCCGCTGGCGCGGAATTCCGCGACGACGTCCTCGGGCGCACCGGGGTTGACGGCTTCGATCCCGCCGGCCTGGAAGAGGTTCGCCGCGAAACTCGCCCGCGCGGTGTGCGCCGCGACCGGGCCGAGGGTGGCGAGGAAGACCCGGGGACGGCTGGGATGCGCGTCCGCGCGGTCCCGCAGGGCTTCGAAGGCCTCCGCGTACCGATGCCGGGGCAGGCCGCCGTCCGGGAGGTCTTCGACCGGGTCACGAACGACCGCTTTCTCCGTCAGGTTGGGGAATTCGCTCACGCCGGTGATCGGATCGCGCCGGGTCGCGAGCCGTTTCGACCGCTTCTCCCAGGTCTCCGCGAGCCGTCCCGCGAGCGCGCCCGAGGCCAGTTCGGCCTCGATCCCGCCCGCCGCTTCGATGGCGGTGAACTCGCGCCAGGCGGCCTTGGCCAGCTCGTCGGTGAGGTTCTCGACGTACCAGGAGCCACCGGCCGGGTCGATGACCCCGGCGAGTTTGGACTCCTCCAGCAGGACGGCGTGCGTGTTGCGCGCGATCCGCGCGGAGAACGCGTCCGGCTGGCCGATCGCGGCGTCGAACGGGAGCACGGTGATCGCGTCCGCGCCGCCGACCCCGGCGCCGAAACAGGCGACCGTCGTGCGCAGCATGTTCACCCACGGGTCGCGCTGGGTCAGCATCGCGGGCGAGGTGACCGCGTGCTGCCGCATACCGGAACCCCGGCCGCCGGAGACCTCGGTGACCCGGGCCCACAGGCGCCGCGCGGCGCGGAACTTGGCGATCGTGAGGAACTGGTCGGCCGTGGCGGCGAGCCGGAACTCGAGTTGCCCGGCCGCGGTGTCGACGTCCAGGCCCGCTTCGGTCAGCGCCCGCAGATACGCGACTCCCGCGGCGATGGTCGCGCCGAGTTCCTGCGCGTCCGAACCGCCCGCCTCGTGGAACGGCAGGCCGTCGGCGACGATCGTCCGCACCTTCGGGTGGCTCTTCGCGACCCGGGCCGCCAGCTGGGCGGCGGGGGCGAGCGGATGCGCCGAACCGGTGCGCGCGGTCAGGCCGATCGGGTCGGCACCGAGGGTCGCGGTGACCGCGCTCGCCGGGATCTCGCGTTCCGCGAACAGCTCGAACAACTCGGTGGCCGCGGCTTCGTATTCGTCGCCCGCGTCGAGGATGACGGGCGCGAGGTCGACGTAGACCTCGTTCAGCGCGTCGGCCAGGTCGGCGACGGGCACCCCGCCCGCACCCGCCCGCAGCCAGATCGAGCTGACGCCGCCTTCGAGGTCGGCGAGGATCGCGGTGTTGACGACCTTGGCGTCGCGGCGGGCGTAGCGGGCGCGGATGTCCCATCCCGTCGTCACCGCGCCTTCGGGACGGGCGCTTCTCACGAACGGCGGAAGACCCGGGAAGCCGGTTCCCTCGACCGTGTCTTCGGCCGTGTAGAGCGGCTGGATCTCCAAGCCGTCATAGGTTCGGGTGACCAGCTTGCTTTCGGGCAGCCCTTCGAAGGCCTCGTCGATCGCGCCGCTCTTGCGCAGCACCCCGGCGACGAGCTCCCGCCACTGCTCCCGGCTCGCTTCCGGGAACTCCGCCGCGAGGACCAGGTCGTCGGGCTCAGCGGGCTCAGCTGGGGTCGGCACTGACTCCGTTCCGGCCACTTCCGTCATAACCCACGATGCTAACGGCCCCTAACAGCCCCTACCTGTGACGCTAGTCGCGCCAAGGGGTGGCCGGTTCACTCCGCCAGGGCACGGCGCATAAGCCCGCCACGGGGGCATACGACACAATTGGGGCCGTGCCGTCCGACACCCCCGAGTCCAGCGAGAGCCCCGGCGAAGAGAAGCGTGTCGTCGCCGGGCGATATCGGTTGCGCTCGGTCATCGGATCAGGGTCGATGGGGACGGTCTGGTCGGCCTACGACGAGTTCCTGCACCGCCCGGTCGCGGTCAAGGAAGTGCGGCTCCCGCCCGGCGTCCCGACCTCGCAGGCCGACGAACTCCGCGAACGGACCCTGCGCGAAGCCCGCGCGATCGCCGTCCTGAGTCACCCGAACGTGATCATCCTGCACGACGTGGCGCGGGAGAACGACGAACCCTTCGTGGTCATGGAGCTGCTGCCGTCGCGCAGCCTCGCGCACATCCTGCGCGACCACGGGCCGCTGACGGTCGAGCAGGCGGCGGCGGTCGGCATCGCGGTGGCCTCCGCGCTCGAGGCCGCGCACGCCGCCGGGATCACCCACCGTGACGTGAAACCGGGGAACGTCCTGGTCGCCGGGGACGGCCGGATCAAGCTCACCGACTTCGGGATCGCCCGCAACGTCTCCGAAGCCACCATGACCCGCACCGGGATGATGCTGGGCTCACCCGCGTACATCGCGCCCGAAGTCGCCTCCGGCGGCGCCGTCGTGCCCGCCGCCGACCTGTGGGGCCTCGGCGCGACGCTGTTCGCCGCCGTCGAGGGCTCGCCCCCCTACGACGCCGACGGCGACCCGCTCGAAACCGTCGGCAAGGTCGTCAACGGGAAGGTGCCGAAGCCCGGCCCCGGTCCGCTGTCCGACGTCATCGGCGCGCTCATGAAGAAGGAGCCGTCGAAGCGGATCACCCTGCGCGAGGTGCGGCGCCGCCTGTACCCGTTGCAGGCCAAGACGTTGATCGACCTCTTCCCGGCCGAGCTGTTCCACACGCCCGACGGCAAGAAGACCACCGCGCATCTGGACGCGACCGACACCCAGGTGATCAAGACCGTCGCCCCCGAGAAGCCGTCGGAGGGCACGAGTTCCGAACTGGCCGCCGATCCCGGGCCACTGCCGTTCCTGCGCCCGCCCGAGCCGGCGACGGCTCCCCGCGCCCCGGAACCGCCTGCCGAACTCGCGCCGATGCCGACGGTCACGCCGACGGCGCCGCGGCCGCCGGGCCGGTCGACGGTGGCCACGGTGGTACTGGCGTTCGCGTCGATCGTCGTCTTCCTGCTGGCGGCGGCGGGCGGGTTCGTCCTGGCCAGGACCGTCGGCGGAGAGGACCTGCGGCCACCGGCCGCGCTGGAGGAGGGCGACACGATCGTTCCCCAGCAGCCACCGAAGCTGATCACGCAGCAGGGCGACGCCAGCATCGTGAACGGCGTCAAAGGCGGCCGGTTCAGCATCGGCGTGCCGGAGGGCTGGAAGAAGTTCGTCGCGCCGCACGTCACCAAGGGCCTGGCGAGCACGGTGGTCCAGTACGTCTCCCCCGACGGCCGCCAGGTCATCCGGGTCGAGCGGCTCGGCGGTTTCCTGTCCGACAGCCCGCCGCCCGCCTACTTCAGCTGGCTCAAGACCCAGCATCCGGAGATCTCGCCCATCGGCGGACCGGTAGCCGTGCCCGGCCGGGGCGACAACAGCATGCGGTACGTCTACCGGACGACCGAGCGCTCCGCCGCGACCAGGGACTCCTCGAACGAGAGCATCACGCGCACGACGTTCATGGACCTGTTCGGCGGGGGCACGGATCTGTGGATCCTGTCGGTGACCTCGCCGATCGAGCAGGAGACGTCCGCTAGGACGGCGATCTTCGAGCCGGTCGCGCAGTCACTCGTCGTCGACGGCTAGCCGGGCGAAGTACGCCTTCGAGGCCCGCTGCTGCGCCAGCCGCCGCAGCACCGAAAGCAGCCTGTCGCCGAGCACGGTCTCGACGACGGCGATCTCGATGATCCGCTCCAGCGACTCGACCCCGGCGATGCCTTCGAGGTCCAGGTCGGCGGTCCGGTCGGCGATCTCGGCGTAGTCGTCGAGTTTGTCGAGGTACCAGCCGTGCCCGACGTCCCGGATCGCGCACAGGACGCCGACCAGGGCCTGGATGATCGGATCGTCGTCGTCCTTGCAGGGCCAGCCCCGGCGCCCGGCGAGGTCGCGGATCGTGGCGAGCGCCCAGTCACGGCTTTCGTCGTCGACGGTCTGCCGGGACGCGGTGATGCCCTCCTGGGCGAGGCCGAGGATGCGGTGGGGACTCGCGTTCCCGGCGTCGACCGCGGAGAGCACCTCGCCGACCGTCGCGAGCGACAGGCCGCCGACGTCCATCAGCGCCCTGATCAGTTTGATCCGCTGAACGTGCCCGTCGTCGTACTTGGCCTGGTTGGGGCTCGTCCGTTCCCCCGGCGGGACCAGCCCTTCCCGCAGGTAGTACTTGATCGTGGCGACCGGGACTCCGGCCCTCTCGCTCAGTTCCGCCATCCGCACGCGTGGTCGCTCCGATCTCGGGGACGGTTCAGGGACAACCCTGAAGACTTCTCAGGATGGATAGTTTAACTTCCCATAACGGAGAGCATCACTATCCATTCTGGGAGGAACCCGTGACCATCTTGACCGATCTCCGCGAGAGAACCCGCACCTGGCACCGGCCGTCCTATCGGTTCGCGCAACTTCTCGCCGGGATCACCGTGCTGTGCGTGCTGCTGCTGGTGGTCGACCAGCGGACGTTGCAAGGCGCGCCGATCTGGGCGAAACCGTTCAAATTCGCCGTCTCCGGCGCGCTGTACTTCTTCACCTGGAGCTGGCTCACTTCGCTGCTCCCGCGGTTCCGGCGGACCGCGGGCTGGCTCACCAACCTGCTCGTCGTGATCTTCGCGGGCGAGTACGTGCTGATGGTGTTCCAGGCCGTTCGGGTCCGGGCGAGCCACTTCAACAACGCGACGCCGCTGGACGCCTCGATCTTCCAGATCATGGGGGTGATGATCGCGACGCTGTGGGTGATCAACCTCGTGCTCACGATCGCCGTCCTGTTCACCCGGATCCCGGACCGCGCGACGGCGTGGGCGGCCCGGATCGGCGCGGTCCTCGGCATGGCCGGGATCTCGCTGGCGACGCTGATGAGCGGCCCCACCCCCGACCAGCGGGCCGCGTTCGAGGCGACCGGGACCTCGGCGATGATCGGCGCGCACACCGTCGGACTCCCGGACGGCGGCCCCGGCCTGCCGATCCTCGGCTGGAGCACGGTCGGCGGCGATCTGCGGATCCCGCACTTCATCGGTCTGCACGCCCTTCAGGTACTTCCGCTGCTCGCGCTCGCCCTCGGCGTCCTGGCCGCGCGCTACCCGCGTCTTCGCGACGGCGTCCTCCGGACTCGCCTGGTGCTGATCGCCGGCGCCGGCTACGCGGGCCTGCTCGCGCTGCTCACCTGGCAGGCCCTGCGCGGCCAGTCGATCGTCGCCCCCGACGGCCTCACCTTGACCGCGTTCGCCCTGCTCGTGGCCGCCGTCGCGGTTAGCGGGCTAATCGCGATCGGGCGGCCGTCGAGGGACCGGGAGCTGGCGAGGTCCCTCCGATGAGCGTCGAGACGCTGTTCACCTGGACGTTCCCGATCGCGACGCCGTTCTGGCTGCTGATGATCTTCCTGCCGGGCTGGTCCTGGACGCGCCGGATCATGTCCTCGCCGTGGGTGCCGCTGCTGCCGCTCGTGCCGTACTTCGCCCTCGCCATCCCGCATCTCGGCGAACTGTGGACGGCGGTGCGGCGACCGGACCTGGACGTGCTCAGCGCGTTCACCGGCTCGCCGTACGGGGCCGCCGCGATCTGGGCCCATCTGGTCGCCTTCGACCTGTTCATCGCGCGATGGATGTACTTCGAGTCCCGCGAGCACCGGATCCACCCGCTGGTGACGGGCCCGATCCTGGCACTCACGATCTTCCTGTCCCCGTTCGGGCTGGTGGCGTTCCTGCTCGTGCGAAGTGTCCGGATACGCTCGTCGGCATGAGTGAGAACGAGGTCGCGGCGGCCGCCGCCATCGCCGAGCGCACCGGCGTCGAGAAGCACGACATCGCCGTCGTGCTCGGTTCGGGCTGGCGCCCGGCGGCGGACGTCATCGGCGAGCCCCAGGCGGAGATCCCGCTGGGCGAACTGCCCGGATTCGCCGCCCCGGGCGCGGTGGGACACGGGGGAACCGTCCGGTCGGTCCAGGTCGGCGACAAGCGTGCGCTGATCCTGCTGGGCCGCACGCATTTCTACGAGGGCAAGGGCATCGACCCGGTCGTGCACAACGTGCGCACCGCCGCGGCGGCCGGCGCGCGGACAGTGCTGCTGACCAACGCCGCGGGCGGGCTGCGTGAGGGTTTCCGCGTCGGGCAGCCGGTGCTGATCTCCGACCACCTCAACCTGACCGCGCGCTCGCCGATCGTCGGCGCGAACTTCGTCGACCTGACGGACCTGTACTCGAAGCGGCTGCGCGACATCGCCCGCACCATCGACCCGTCGCTGGAAGAGGGCGTCTACGCGGGACTCACCGGACCGCATTTCGAGACTCCGGCGGAGATCCGGATGCTGCGGACGCTCGGCGCCGACCTCGTCGGCATGTCCACCGTGCTGGAGGCCATCGCCGCCCGCGCCGCCGGGGTCGAGGTCTTCGGGCTTTCGCTGGTGACCAACCTGGCGGCCGGGATGACCGGGGAACCGCTGAACCACGAAGAGGTCCTCGAAGCGGGCCGCCAGTCGGCGACGCGCATGGGGACTCTGCTGAAGGAACTCGTCGCACGCGCCTGACCTCGGGTGCTCGCGACGGGGATCGCGTTTAGCCCGCTAAACGCGATCCCCGTCGCGAGCCGTCAGGTCAGCCCGCGTAGTCGGGAAGCCGCTGGGCGACCTCCGCGGGCGACGGCATCGCGGCGACCTCATCGGCCAGCTTCCGCGCCGCCGAGCGGACGTCGTCGTCGGCCAGCAGATCGCGCGCCTTCTCGAAAATGACGTCTCCCGTGGCTTCCGGGCCGATCAGCTGCCCGCCCACTCCGGCCGCGACAACGGCTTCGGCGTTCGTGAACTGATCCGCCCCCTGCGGAAGCACCAGCTGGGGCAGGGCCGCGCCGAAAGCACCCAGCGTCGTCCCGCTCCCACCGTGGTGGACCACGAGATCGACATGCGGCAGAAGATCGGCCTGCGGCACCCATGCCTCGACACGCACGTTGCCCGGGACTTCGCCCAGCCCCGCCGGATCCACCGTCGGGCCCGCGGCGACCACGACGTCCGCCTCGAGCCGAGCCAAGCCGCTGATGGCCTGTTTCAGCACGCCCTCGTCACCGAAAGCGGTGCCGAGGGTCAGGTAGACCAGCGGACGGCTCTTGTCGCGCCCCCGCACACCGGCCGGGAGGTCGCCGGGCTCGGCCCAGCCGACGGGACGCAACGGAATCCTGCTCGCCTCGGCCAGGAAATCGGGCGACTGCACTGATTCCGGGCAAATGTCGACGACCGGGTCCCCGTACAAAGGCGGTTCGGCGCCTTCGAACCCGATCTCCTTCGCGTACTCCACGAGCCGGTCGTTGATGATGTCCATGACCTCGCCCGGCGAAACGCGGCCGAAACCGTGCCCGATCGCGGGGATCCCGGCGAGCCGGGCGGCGATGGCGCCACCCGCGTTGCCGGATTCGTAAACGACCAGATCCGGCCGGTGCCGTTCGAACAACGGCGTCAGATCGGCGACGAACCGCCGGGGCAGGACATTTCCGAACACCTGCCCGATAACGGGATAAAACGACTCGGGCGGGGCCTTCGGGTCACGAGGCGGGGCGTCCGGGCCGAAGAACGATTCGAACGCCTCACGCATCCCGAATCCGGCGCTTTCCGCGGCCAGACCCGCCTTTTCGACGGCAGGACGCATGTCGTCACCCGTGGCGAACAGGACGTCGTGCCCGGCGTCGCGCGCGGCGACGGCGAGCGGTAGTAGGGGATAGAGATGACCATGACTCACCAGAGAAGTGAAGATCAATCGCACCCTCCCCAACGTACCCGTAGGCTGACTCGGTGACGACTTCTTTGACCCCGGTTCTCAGGGATCAGGCGTTCCGCTGGATCGCCGACGATCCGGACGACGACTCCCGCGTCGAACTGCAGAACATCCTCGCCCGCGCGATGGGCGGCGAAGCCGAAGCGGCGGACGAACTCGCGGACCGGATGGCGGGCCCGCTCGAGTTCGGCACCGCCGGGCTGCGCGGTCCGGTGCGCGCCGGCCCCAACGGGATGAACGTGGCGGTCGTGACCCGCACGACGGCCGGAGTCGCCGCTTGGCTGACCGCGCAAGGACATGGGGGCGGCGTCGTGGTGGTCGGCCGCGACGCGCGGCACGGTTCGGAGGCCTTCGCCGCGGCCGCCGCCGAGGTGCTGACGGCCGCCGGATTCGCGGTGAAGGTACTGCCGGGGCCGCTCCCCACGCCGGTGCTCGCGTTCGCCGTACTGGAACTCGGCGCTGTCGCGGGCATCCAGATCACCGCGTCGCACAATCCCCCGGCCGACAACGGTTACAAGCTTTACGACGCGACCGGCGGCCAGATCGTCCCGCCGTCGGACGGCCAGATCGAGCAGGCCATCGAAGCCGCCGCCCCGGCGATCAGCGTGCCGCGCGCGCCGGGTGCCGAGGTACTGGGCGACGAACTCCTGGACGCCTACCTCGCCAAGGTCGCGCTTCTCCCGCGCGGCCCGGAACGCGAGGTCAAGGTCGCCGCGACGGCGCTGCACGGCGTCGGGGCGGAGACCCTGCGCGCGGCGTTCGAACGCGCCGGGTTCACCGATCTGCGTCAGGTGACCGAGCAGGCGACGCCGGATCCGGACTTCCCGACGGTCTCGTTCCCGAACCCGGAGGAACCGGGCGCGACGGATCTCCTGCTGGCACTGGCGTCCGAAGTGGACGCCGATCTGGCGATCGCGCTCGACCCCGACGCCGACCGCTGCGCGCTGGGCGTACGGATGCGGGACGGTTCGTGGCGGATGCTGCGGGGCGACGAAACCGGCGTCCTGCTCGGCTGGCATGTTCTGTCCACTGTGGACAACGCCGATCCGCTGGTGGCCACGACGATCGTGTCGTCGTCGATGCTCGGCGAGATCGCGAAGGAGTTCGGAGCGCGCTACGCGGAGACGCTGACCGGGTTCAAATGGCTGGTCCGCGCGGGCGAGGGACTGGTGTTCGCCTACGAAGAGGCGCTCGGCCTCTGCGTGAACCCCGGTTTCGTGCGCGACAAGGACGGCATCTCCGCCGCCGTGCTCGCCGCCGGGCTGACCGCTTCGCTGCGCGCGGCGGGCCGCGGCCCGCTGGACGTCCTCGACGAACTGGCCGTCCGGCACGGGGTGCACGTGACGGACCAGGTCTCGCTGCGGGTCACCGATCTGTCGGTGCGGGAGAAGCTGATGGCCGGGCTGCGTGCCGCTCCCCCCGCGTCGATCGGCGGCACCGACGTCACGATGGAGGACCTCCTGCCCGACGCCGACGTCCTCCGACTGACCGGTGACGGCGTGCGCGTCGTGATCAGGCCGTCCGGGACCGAGCCGAAGCTGAAGGCGTACCTGCAGGTGAAGCAGGCTGTCACGGGCGACCTCGCCGAAGCGCGCGCCACGGCGGACGCCCGGCTGGCCGCGCTCCGGGCCGACATCGAGGCCCGGTTGAGCTGACAATCGGTCCATGGCGAAGCTGCTGATCGTTCACCACACGCCGTCGCCCTCGACACAGGCGATGTTCGAAGCCGTGCTCTCCGGCGCGAATCATCCGGACATCGAGGGCGTCGACGTGGTGCGCCGTCCGGCGCTGGGCGCGACCGTGCCCGACGTCCTCGAAGCCGACGGGTACCTGCTCGGCACCCCGGCGAACCTCGGCTACATGTCGGGGGCGCTGAAGCACTTCTTCGACACCGTCTACTACCCGTGCCTGGATTCCACGCGGGGACGGCCGTTCGGTTTCTTCGTGCACGGCAACAACGACACCGCGGGGACCGTGCGCGGGATCGAGGGCATCACGACCGGCCTCGGCTGGGAACGCGCGGCCGCCCCGGTGCTCGTCACCGGCGAACCGGGCAAAGCAGACCTGGAGGCCTGTTTCGACCTGGGCGGCACCCTCGCCGCCACCCTGATGCCCTGACCCGCGTCGCGTTTAGCCCGCTAAACGCGACCGCCGGCGACCCGCCCCACGCGTTTCGTCCTCTGGATGCGGTGGTTGGCGGCGCGAACGATCGCGTTCAGCCCGCTAAACGCGAAAAGTTCCGGAAAAAGTAAGGGGCCTGTCACCGGAAGCCCTGGGGGTCGACCTCCGGCAACAGGCCTAGGCCAAGGGTTCGCCGTGATGGCGATCAACCTTGGCTAACGAAGCGTACTACATCCAGCACGATCTTGTGCACCCACCGGGAAAAACGCCTCTCACTCCGTACTCCGTGCACCCCCAGGGCACGGATTCCGGAGAGAGAGGCCCGGACACGGTACGAAACCGCTTGACAACTGTAAACCACTGCATACAGGCGCTGTCAACAGCTGCGGACAGGCCGAATCGCGTTACACTCCAACTACGCAACGGGACCAGGGAACGAACGGGGGGTCATGTCGTCGCACCAGACCTTCGCCCAGAAGCTCAGCGCGCTGATCGACTCGGTGCGCGCGGACGAAGGCGCCCCGCACAGCTATCGCGAGCTGTCCGCGGCGATCGACCGCGCCGGCGGCCCCGCGATGTCGCCCGCGTACCTCCAGCAGCTCGCCACCGGCAAGCGGATCAATCCGAAGATCCACTACGTCGAAGCGCTCGCGAGACTCTTCGGGGTCCCGATCACCTACTTCTTCGAAGACCAGGAACCGCAACCCGTCGGAGAGGCCAAGCTCATGGCCATGCGCGCGCAGGAGCTTTCCCCGCAGGGCCGCCGTCAGGTCATGGACCTGCTGGAGCTCGTCGAACGGTACGAACGCGCCGCCGAACGCGACCACCCCGGCGAGAAGCGATGAAGGAACGCGAACTCCGCAAACGCTGCCGGAAGATGCTGAACAACCTCGACATCGAACCGCCGCTCGACGTCGGCGTGCTGTGCGAGCGGCTCGGCGAACAGCGCGGCAGGCCGATCCGGCTCATGCCGTATCCGCTGGAGGTACCCGGCCCGTTCGGCTGCTGGATCGCCACCGGCTCGGCGGACTACATCTTCTTCCAGCAGGAGACCACGAAGTCCCACCAGGATCACATCATCCTGCACGAACTCGGGCATATGCTCGCCGATCACCACCCCGGCGGCGACGCCGAACCCGCCGACTTCCTGCGCGGTCCGGCACCGGGCCTCGACGGCGACGCCGTGCATCGCGCGTTACGCCGCACCTCCTACGATGAGGCCCACGAATGGGAAGCCGAGACCGTGGCGACGATCATCCTCGAATGGGCGTCGGTCTTGAACTACACGATTCCCCGTCGCGCCGACGACGATGACGTCCGCCGCGTCCAAGGCGCGCTGGGCGACCATCAAGGGTGGCTGTGAACTCGCTGTTCTCCCCTCTCAACGTCGTGGCGATGGTGCTGTTCGCGACCGCGCTCGCCTGGCGGATCTACCAGACGTACCGGGCGCCGCGCGTCCTGCCGAACTGGGCGATCACCATCACGATCGTCTGCGTCGCGGGGTCCTTCCTGTCCCAGCAGAAGGTCATCTCCGCCTGGCTCGACGGGCTGACGGGCAAGGGCACCGGCCGTCTCGTCAACAACATCTTGCTCGCCTTCGGCGTCTGCGCGCTGTTGATCGTCTTCCTCGGCTCCGCGCTCGGCCCGCGCAGGCCACGGCGGGTCCTCTTCGAGCTGGTCCCGCTGTCCGCCGCGATCGCGCTGATGCTGATCGCGATGGCCATCACGCCACCCGAAGCCCGCGGGCTCGCGCTGAGCCCGAAGCTCGTGCACGAGCCCGGCGTGGCGCTGTTCTACCTCGGGGCCGGGCTGTACCTGATCTACGGCCTTTCCGCCTGCGCGCTCTGGATCTTCCGGTACATCCGCACCGCGGACAGGCATCTGCGGACCGGCCTGAAACTCAGCGCCGCCGGACTGCTCTGCCTTTCCGTCGGCAGCATCTTCCGCGCGCTCTACATCGTGATCGCGTGGGCGTTCGGACCGTCGATCCCGCTGCTGCTCACCGTCGCCGTCCCGTTGGTGCTCCTCGGCATCGTGCTCTTCCTCGCGGGGATCACCTATCCCGGCGCACGCGCCCGGTTCGCGGCGCTGCGACGCCGTCGTCAGCATCGCCTCCACCACGAACGGCTCACGCCCTTGTGGACCGCGCTGGCCGAGGTCTACCCCAACATCGTGCTCCGGACGACGCCGCAGGGGCCGTGGGAGCGATGGCGCCCGCGCACGATCCACCGCCGGTACTACCGCCGGGTGATCGAGATCCGTGACGGGCTCGTGCAGCTGAGCCCCTACCTGGAAACGGACCTCACCGCGCTCGCCGTCGACGATCCCCAGGCCGCGGCGGAAGCGTTGAAGACGGCGATCGCCAGGCAAGCCGCGGGCGAAAAGACCGACGGGCGGGCGAAACTCGTGCTCCCTGGCGGCGCCGCGGACATCGAATCCGACGTACGGCCGTTGCTCGCGCTTTCGGCCGCCGTATCCCGGAACGGGGCATGACCTTGCAGCTGCTGCTGACGGCGAGCCGGATACTGACGCGTCCCGGCACGCCTGCCGAAGACGGCGCCGTTCTCGTCGACGGAGACCGGATCCTCGCGGCGGGCCCACGCGCGGAAGTGGCCGCACAGGCGGCCCCGGACGCCGAGAAGCTCGACTTCCCCGGCGCGACGCTGATGCCCGGCCTGTTCAACGCCCATGTGCATCTGGCCTTCGACGCCACCCGCGAAATGCTCCCGAACTTCCTGGCGAGCGACGACGCCGCCTTGCGCGCGGGCGCCAGGGAACGGCTGGATCACCTGCTGCGCAGCGGCGTCACGACGGTGCGGGACCTCGGCGATCGCGCCGCCCTCGGCGCCCGGGTCCGGGCGGAGCTGGACGCGGAAGGCGTGACGGCGCCGCGTCTGCTGACCGCGGGTGCCCCCTTGACCGTCCCGAGTGGACACTGCCACTTCTTCGGCGGTGAGGTCGCCGACGACGACGCCATCCGGGCCCTGATCGACGCGAACGCGGCCGACGGCGCCGACGTCATCAAGGTGATGGCCAGCGGTGGTCAGATCACCGAAGGCGGCGCCGACATGTGGGAATCCCAGTTCGACGTCCGCGCGCTCCGCCTGATCGTCGGCCACGCGGCGCGCCACGGGCTCCCGGTCGCCGCGCACGCCCACGGCGCCGACGCGATCGAAGCGTCGGTCGAGGCCGGGGTCCGCACGATCGAGCACTGCACCTGGATGACCGGGCCCCAGCGGCAGGACAGGCGCGAAGGCGTCGCCAAGCGCATGGCCGCCGAAAGCATCGCGGCGTGTTCGACCAGCAGCCGCAACTGGCGGATGCTGGCCGAGCGCATGGGCGAAGACCTCGCGAAGAACGTCTACGGACGGCTGTCCTGGCTGGAAGAACTGGGTGTCCCGCTGTTGTCGGGGACGGACGCCGGACTGCCCGGTTCGGTCTTCGACGATCCGGTGGGCGCTCTCGAACTCTACGAATGGCTCGGTTTCGGACGGCGGCGGATTCTCGAGATCGCCACCGAGGACAGCGCCGCCGGGCTCGGCCTCGGCGACATCACGGGCCGCCTCGCGCCCGGTTTGAGCGCCGACGTCCTGGTCGTCGACGGCGACCCGCTGAAAGACCTTTCCGCTCTTCGCAACGTCCGTCTAGTCCTCGCGCGCGGCTCCCGGGCCTGATCCCGGAAGTGGGACGCCAACTTTGGTGACACCGTTTTAAAACAGTGTTATCGTTGCGCTCCCACCCGCCACGAAGGGAAGAACCATGGAAGGCCCGATCAGGCTGTTCACCGTCATCGCGCTCGTTTCGCTGCCGACGGTGATGTACGGCGGATACGCCCTGATGGGTGTCCTGCGCGACCGGAAACTGACCGAGCACCAGCGCGGGATGTTCCGCGCCGGTCACGCCCACGCCGGTGTCCTGCTGGTCCTGGCGCTGGTCGCGCTGCAGATCCTCGACCGGACCGGGCTCGGCGGCACCGCGCGGTGGATCGTGTGCTTCCTGCTGCTGTTCGGCGTGCTCGCCCAGTCCGGCGGCTTCTTCCTGCACCTGCTGCCGGGAAAGGGCAAGCTCGGCGGGCGGGTCACCAGCGCCGGGGCCGTCCTGCTCGCGGCCGCGATCCTGACCACCGCGTACGGCGTGGCCTTCCCCTGACGAAATCGCCGGGACCGGCTCGTTAAGCTTGCTGACGTGCCTGAATACCTGCCGACCAACCCCGTCAAGGGGACCCGCGACTTCCTGCCCGCCGAGATGTCCGTCCGGACGCAGGTGTTCGGCCATCTCTACGACGTGCTCGAACTGCGGGGTTTCCTCCGCTACGACGGGCCGATCCTCGAACCCGCGGAGATCTACGAGCGGAAGTCCGGGCAGGAGATCGCGGATCAGCAGCTGTACACGCTGACCACCAAGGGCGGCGAGCGGCTGGCCCTGCGCCCGGAGATGACGCCGTCGGTCGCCAGGATGATCGCGGGCAACGCGAAGTCGCTGCAGTTCCCGGTGCGCTGGTACAGCCACCCGAACTGCCACCGCTACGAGCGGCCGCAGCGGGGCCGGGTCCGCGAGCACTGGCAGATCAACGCGGACATCTTCGGTTCGGACAGCGCCAACTCCGAGATCGAGATCTTCGAACTCGTCCACGACATGATGGGCGCGCTCGGGGCGACCCCGGACATGTTCCAGGTGCGGGCCAACGACCGGAACCTGCTCTCCTCGGCGCTCACCGACATCGTCGGCGTGACGCCCGAGCAGCTGCCGCAGGTGTTCACCCTGGTGGACCGCTGGGAGAAGTCGGACCGCGTGAAGCTGAGCGACACCGCGACCGAGATCGGCCTGACCGACAAGCAGTTCGAAAAGCTGACCGAGGTACTGGCGGCCGGCACCGCGTTGCTCGACGAGCTTCCGGAGCAGGTCAAGGAGAACTCGAACCTGGTGAAGGTGCTCGGCAGCGGTGCCGCGGAGCTGATCACCTTCGATCCGATGATCGTGCGCGGGCTCGCGTACTACACGTCGACCGTGTTCGAGGTCTTCGACACCTCTCCGGAGAACCGCCGCGCGCTGTTCGGCGGCGGCCGGTACAGCGACCTAGCGTCGTTGTTCACGTCGCAGCAGATCCCCGGGATCGGCTTCGGCATGGGCGATGTCACGCTGATCGACTTCCTCGACACCCACGAGCTGACGCCGAAACCGCGCAGTGAGGCCGATGTCGTGGTGATCCCGGTGGTCGAAGAGCTCACCGACGCCGCGCGCGACGTCGCCGGGCGGCTGCGCAAGGCCGGGCTGCGGACGTCCACGCCCATCGAGCTTCGCAAGCTGGGCAAGGAACTCACGCGTGCCGACAAGGCCGGGGCGCGGGCCGTGGTGATCGTCGGCCAGGAGGACTGGGACGCCGGGAACGTGACGGTCCGCAGTCTCGCGACCCGCGAGCAGCGGACCGTGACCGTCGACGAAACGGTTTCGACGGTCACTTCCCTTCTCTGACAACGAAAAACCGGCGCCGGTTCGCCCGGCGCCGGTTTTTTCGTTCGTGCTCAGCGCGAAACCAGGCGCATTCCCTCGTCGGGATAACGCTGCCCGGCCACCGCGTCGGCCGGTACAGCCTCCTCGATCTCGGCCACGTCCTCGGCCGTCAGCTCGAGGCCGACAGCCGCGACGTTCTCTTCGAGGTACTTGCGCCGCTTCGTACCCGGAATCGGCACGACATCCTCGCCTTGGGCCTGCACCCATGCCAGCGCCAGCTGACCCGCGGTGACACCCTTTCGCTCGGCGAGGGCCCGCAGTGCCTCGACGATCGCCAGGTTCCGTTCGAGGTTCCCGTCGGCGAAGCGCGGTTGCGCCGTCTGCCGGAAGTCACCTTCGGCGAAGTCCTCTTTGGACTTGAACCGGCCGGTGAGGAAACCTCGGCCGAGCGGCGAATACGGCACCAGGCCGACACCCAGCTCACGGCAGACCGGGACGACCTCGTTCTCGATGTCGCGGGACCACAGCGACCATTCCGTCTGCACCGCCGTCACCGGATGCACGGCGTGCGCCCGCCGGATCGTCTCCGGACCGGCTTCTGACAGCCCGATGTGGCGGATCTTCCCCTGCTCCACCAGCGAGGACAACGCCCCCACGGTCTCCTCGATCGGCACGTTCGGGTCGACGCGGTGCTGGTAGTACAGATCGATGTGGTCGACGTTCAGGCGGCGCAGCGACGCCTCGACCTGTTGGTGCACATAGAACTCGTCGCCCCGGATGCCACGCTTCATCGGGTCCGCCTCGTCGCGCACGATGCCGAACTTGGTCGCCAGCACGACCTTGTCCCGCTTGCCGGCCAGGGCGCGGCCGACCAGTTCCTCGTTGCGGCCGAAGCCGTACATGTCCGCCGTGTCGATCAGGGTGACCCCCAGCTCGATCGCGCGGTGGATCGTCGCGATCGATTCGGTGTCGTCGCCCTGGCCGTAGAACTCGCTCATGCCCATGCAGCCGAGTCCCTGCGCGCCGACTTCCAGCGTGCCGAGCCTGCGGGTGGGCAGCGTCGAACCCGTCATGATTTCTCTCGCAATTCTTCGGAGGTTATTTGCCGGCGGCGCGGGCGAGCCGCTCCGGGTAACGCTCACCGGCGATCGCCTCGGCGGGCGCCGCCTTTTCGATGGCCGCGATGTCCACTTCGGACAGTTCCAGCTCGGCGGCGGCGGCGTTCTCTTCGAGGTACTTGCGCCGTTTGGTGCCCGGGATCGGCACGACGTCGTCGCCCTGGGCCTGCACCCACGCCAGTGCCAGCTGGCCCGCGGTGACGCCCTTTTGTTCGGCGAGCGCGCGCAGTGCCTCGACGATCGCCATGTTGCGCTCGAAGTTGCCCTCGGCGAAGCGCGGCAGGTTGCGGCGCATGTCGTCCTCGGGCAGGTCCTTCACCGACGTCACGCCGCCGGTGAGGAAACCGCGGCCGAGCGGCGAGAACGGCACGACGCCGATCCCCAGCTCACGGACGGTCGAGAGGATCTCGCCTTCGATGCCGCGCGTCCACAGGGACCATTCGCTCTGCAGGGCCGTCACCGGGTGGACGGCGTGCGCGCGGCGGATCGTCTCGGCGCTGGCCTCGGAGATACCGGCGAAGCGGATCTTCCCCTCGTCCACCAGCTCCGAGAGCGCTCCCCAGGTCTCCTCGACCGGAGTGTTCGGATCGACGCGGTGCTGGTAATAGAGGTCGATGTGGTCGACGTTCAACCGGCGAAGGGACTTTTCGCAGCTCTGCTTGACGTACGCCGCGTCGCCGCGAGCGGACATGCCGCCGTCCTGGTCCCAGACGATGCCGAACTTGGTCGCCAGCACGACCTGGTCCCGCTTGCCCGCGATCGCGCGGCCGACCAGCTCTTCGTTCGCGCCGGCGCCGTAGACGTCCGCGGTGTCGAGCAGGGTCACGCCCAGTTCGAGGGCGCGGTGGACGGTGGCGATCGACTCCGTGTCGTCGTCGCGGACGCCGTAGGCCTGGCTCATCCCCATGCAGCCGAGTCCTTGCGCCCCGACTTCCAGACCGCCGAGCCTCCTGGTGCTGATCACGCTGAAATTCCCTCCATGGTGGCTCCGGTGCCGAGCACCTTGCGTTCCACCTGGTCGTAGTGGTCGATCTTGTAGTCGAGGATGTCGAGGCAGGCCTGCAGCTCGGCGATCCGGTCGGCGACCGATTTACGCTGGTCGACGAGGATCGCCTTGCGCCGTCCCGCGCTCGCCGAGCCGTGATGGCGCAGGGAGGCGTACTCCCGCATGCGTTTGATGGGCATGCCGGTCAGCCGTAGCTTGGTCAGGAACCCGAGCCACCCGAGGTCCTCATCGGAGTAGGCGCGGCGCCCCGCGGCGTCCCGGGCCGGGGGCTCGACGAGTTTGATGCGCTCGTAGTACCTGAGGGTGTCGATGGACAACCCGCTACGTCGCGCGGCTTCCGCTATCGAGTAGCTCATGCCGACGACACTACGACCTGGAGCGCACTCCAGGTCAACTCCGAATCCGAGCGATTGATAACAGCGTTGCGTTACGCTGGGCGCATGCCCCGCCCCAGGACGCACGACGAGAACCTCCGGCTGAAGCTACTGGACCGCGCCGGTGAGCTGATCTCGGCCGACGGCCCGAAGGCGCTCAGCCTCCGGAAGCTGGCCGCCGACGTCGGCACCTCCACCACCGCGGTCTATTCACTCTTCGGCGGTAAGACGGATCTGGTCAGCGCGCTGTTTTCCGAGGGCTTCCGGCGCTTCGGCCTGCGGATGTCCGGGGTCACGCTGACGGGTGACGCGGTCGAGGACCTGGTGCGGCTCGGCGTCGCGTACCGGGAAAGCGCGCTGGCCGACCCGCACCTCTACGCGATCATGTTCACGAAGTCGGTGCCGGGATTCGAGCCCGCGGACGAGACGTCCGAGCAGGCGCGCGCCACGATGGCGCCGCTGGAGGAGACGATCCGCAAGGCCGTCGCGGACGGCGTCTTCGCCGACGTCGCGCCCGAGGTCGTCACCGTGGCCTGCTGGGGTTTCGTGCACGGCCTCGTGTCACTGGAGCTCAACGGGAACCTGCCGGAGGAGTTCACCGTGAGCGAGGCCTACGAGACCGCGGTGCGGGCGAACGCCTCCGGCTGGCTGCGCCGCTGACGCGTCGCCTTTAGCGGGCTAATCGCGACGCGTTTAGCCCGCTAAAGGCGCTCCCGGTGGAACGCGTTTCGTCCTCTGGATGCGGTCGGAGGCTCAGTAGAGCGGAAGGGTGCCCTGGTGCAGCATCGCCCCTGCCGCGTCCAGGACGACGACGCCTACCTGCGCGTCCGGGTTCTCCGTGTCGATGCCGTCCGGCCGCCAGATCGCGAAAGTCCCTTCGGTGACCGCCGCGTCGACCTTCTTGCCCGCTCCGAAATCGAGCTTCACCGTGGCCGCGGTCCGCGGCACAGTCCCGATGAACGGGTTCTTCGCCCTGCCGGGCAAGCCCTGCTCGGAGCCGCCGAGCGTCTCGGTCCGGAGTTTGTTCACCGGTCGCGGATCGGTGTTCGTGTCGGCGAATACGCGGTAGTGCTCGCTCGTTCCCTCGCGATATCCGAGCCCGCCTTGGCAGACGACGGACCTTTCGCCGAACCGGCCGACGACCACCTTGACGTCATCGCCTTCGAGCAGCGTGCCTGCCTGGTACCCGTCCTCGTCCGGCAGCGTTTCGGTCGCCCCGGCCACACAGGTCCGGAAGAACTCACCCGCCGGCGTGTCCCGGCCCGGTACCGAGGGCGGTGGTCGATCGATGCTCGTCACGGCCGGTTCGGGGGCGGGCGGAAGGCCGTACGGCGCGACGTTGACGCCGTCACCGGGCTCCCCGGTGTACGGCCCGACGGAGTACGTGGTCCGCGACGGTTTGAACTGCGAAAGCTCCACGAACAGGTTCCCGTTCCGGAAGACCTTCACATCGGAAGTGACGGTGAAGTCGGCGGCCCGGCCGAAGATCTCCATACCCGTCCAGCCGGGGTCGGCCACCCCCGCCACCGTCCCGTTGCGACTCATCAGCAGAGCGGCGGCTTTGGTACCCGCGGCGTAGGACGGAGCGGCGTTCGGGTCGGAGACCGTCACCGTCATCTCCGTGGTCTCACAGAAGAAGACCTTGTCCCCCGCCTTCACCGCGACGACGGTGACGGAAGTCCAGGAGGGAACGACGGTGAACTGCGGCACCCACTCTTCCCTGGCGGGGAAACCCGCCGTCCTGTTCTGCGCCCGGATCGCCGCCCAGCACCGGTCCATGGCCGGAATCGCCTTCGGCAGGTCGAGGGCGAAGTCAGGGTTCGCGGGGGCCGGCCCCGGGACGTCCGGATCCCGGACGAGCACGGTCGTGACCAGTGCGCCCGCGAGGACCGCGACCACGGCGGCCGCGGCGGCGACGATCGGCCATCGCCGCCGTACCGGTTTTCCCATGCCCTCCCGCAGGGACATCCGCAGGTTGTCGAGCACTTCCGGAGGGAGTTCGCGCCTGCCGGGCAGGCCGAGGTCGTCGGTCATTTCTCCTCCAGGGCGGCCCGCAGCTGCGCGCGGGCCCGCGAGATGTGGGCACGAACGGTCACCTCGGCGACGCCGAGCAGTTCGGCGGCGTCCGGCAGGGAGAGATCGCCGAGCAGGCAGAGTTCGACGGCTTGCCGCTGCGACTTCGGCAGCTTCGCGACCAAGGCGAGCACCTGCCGGAGACGGTCTTCGCCGTCGAGCTGGTCGACGACGGTGTCGGCGTGGTCGGACACCTGCCGGGGTTCGGGCAGCCGCCGGACGAGCCGGAGACGGCGCCCGGAGCTGCGGTGTTCACTCCGCGCGAGGTTTCCCGTGACGGTGTACAGCCAGGGCAGCGCGCTGTCGCGGATCAGCGTGATGTCCGCCCGGCGCCGCCAGGCGGTCAGAAAGGTCGCCGACGTCAGGTCTTCCGCCGACGCCCACGACCCCGTGAGCCGGTAGGCGTGGTTCCACACCGACTGGGCGTGGCGTTCGAAGAGTTCGCCGAACGCCCCGTGATCACCACCCGCGGCCGCCCGCCAAAGCTCCGTGTCATTCCTGTGGGGAGGAGATTCGTCCACGTCCACCGGCACCCCCACCGATCCGGTCACTGTTCTGGTCACATCCGTCAGTGACCGGCACCCGGCGAGATGTTGCGTCCCGGCCGGCTCGCGTTTAGCGGGCTGAACGCGATCCGGCGGGGGTCAGACGGCGCCGTACTGGCGATCTCCCGCGTCCCCGAGGCCGGGCACGATGAAGCCGGAGTCATTGAGCCGCTCGTCGATGCTCGCGGTCACCACCCGTACCGGCAGCCCGGTCTTCTTGAGGTGCTCGATGCCCTCGGGAGCCGCGAGCGCGCAGATCGCGGTGACGTCGGTGGCGCCCCGGTCGGTGAGCAACCGGATCGTGTACTCCATCGAGCCGCCGGTCGCGAGCATCGGATCGAGCACCATCACCGGCCGGTCGGCGAGCGACTCGGGCAGCGACTCCAGGTACGGCGTCGGCTTGAGCGTCTCCTCGTCGCGGGCGAGCCCGACGAACCCCATCTGGGCGTCCGGGATCAGCTTGTGCGCCTGATCCGCCATCCCCAGCCCGGCCCGCAGCACCGGCACGAGCAGCGGCGGGCTGGCCAGCGCGTAGCCGTCCGTGCGGGCCACGGGCGTGTGGATCCGCTCGATGCGGACAGGGATGTCGCGCGTGGCTTCGTAGACGAGCATGACCGTCAGCTCATGCAGGGCCGCCCGGAACGCCGCGCTGTCGGTGCGCGCGTCGCGCATGGTGGAAAGCCTGGCCTTGGCCAGCGGGTGATCAACGACGTGCACATCCATGCCGGTCAACTTATCTCCTCACGCCTGTCGCGCGAACCAGCCGACCCAGCGGCGTTGCCACGGCATCTCGACCGAACGTTCGTGGTGGTTCGCCCGCGCCCACGCGACGGCCTCGTCGGCGGACAGCCCGGAAAGGGTGGCCAGACACGACATCACCGTCCCGGTCCGCCCGACCCCGCCGTAACAGGCGACCTCGACGGCCTCCCCCGCCGCCGCCCGGGCGTGGAGGGCGACGATCTGCCGCCGCGCCTCCGCCCGGTCCATCGGCAGCAGGAAGTCGGGCCAGCGGATCCATTCGTGGTCCCAGTCCAGCTTGTGGTCGTGTTTCCGGCGCAGCTTCGCCCCGCCCAGATAGAGCCCGAAATCCGGTGCCGGTCCCTCGGGCCAAGGGCGCCCCAGGCCCCGTCCCCGCACCTTGACCCCGTCCGGCAGTTCGATCGCACCAGGTAGTGAGTTCCCCATCACGGCAGAATCCCACTGTCGGCCAAAAGATGGACGCCCGGCCCTTCTCCCGGCGCTAGGCTCCTGCGCGTGAGCGAAGAGCCAGCCCTGCCAGGCCCCGAACAGATGCGCATCTCCGACGCCGACCGCGAACAGGTCGCGCAGGTGCTGCACCTGGCGATGTCCGAAGGGCGTATCACCATCAACGAGCTGGAAGAGCGGCTCACCATCGTCTACGCGGCCAAGACGGTGGGCGATCTCAAGCCGGTCACCGCGGATCTGCCGCAGTCCAGCACAACGCTCCAGCCCTCGGCCTCGCGCGCGCTCGGCCTGCCCGACGACCGGATCGGCGGCCACCCCGGCTCCGGCGCCTCGATCGCCGTCCTGTCCGGCGCGTCGCGCAAGGGCAGCTGGGTGGTCCCGCCGCAGCACAACAGTTTCGCCTTCTGGGGCGGCGCCGAACTCGACCTGCGGCACGCGCGGTTCGCCGAGAAGCATTCGACGATCACCGCGGTCGCGATCATGGGCGGGATCGACATCATCGTGCCCGACGACATCAACGTGGACGTCACCGGAATCGGCTTCATGGGTGCCTTCGAACTGGAGGACCGCGCCGGTACGCCGGCCGCACCACCGACGGCGCCGACAGTGAAGATCACCGGGCTCGCGTTCTGGGGCGGCGTCGTCGTCAAACGGAAACCACGCAAGAGGGACACACCCGAACTGGAAGCCTGAGCCGAACTGGGGGGATACATCCGATGCGCCGAACTCTTGTCGCGATCGCTTGTGCCGTAACACTTTCCGTCACCGCGCTCCCGGCGGCGGCCGCCGGGAAGGCCGATCCGCGCCAGACCGCGATGGACGCGGCGGTGGCCGCGGGCATTCCCGGCATGGTCGCGGTCGCCGATGACTTCCGCGGTGTCAGCGGCGTCGCGGACATCACCCGGCCCGGTAAGCCCGACGCGTCCGGTCGCTGGCGGATCGCGAGTGTGTCCAAGGTGTTCGTCGCGACACTGGTGCTGCAGCTGGTCGCCGAAAAACGCGTCGGGCTGGACGAGCCCGTCCAGCGCCACCTCCCCGGGCTGCTGCCGTATCCGGAGCCGATCACCGTCCGCCAGCTGCTGCAGCACACCAGCGGTCTCCCACGTGACCTGCTTCCCGAGGATTCCTGGGCGACGGGGCCGGAGATCGACACCGAGCGCTTCGAGCACTTCGGCAGCGAAGACCAGATCCGCTTGAGCACGTCGAAGCAGCCGCTGCAGTTCAAGCCCGGAACGAGCTGGGGGTACTCCAACACCGGCTACAACGTCCTCGGCCTGCTGGTCGAGAAGACCACCCACAAGCCGCTGGAGCGCGTGCTGGCCGAGCGCGTCACCGGACCGCTGCACCTGCGCGACACCTCGCTCCCCCGTGACTTCCCGTTCCTGTTCAAACCGGCCGCGCACGGCTACGAGCAGCTGTACGACGCGCCGCGCGGCCTCACCGACGTCACGACCTACAACTACTCGCGCTACTTCGGCGCGGGCGGGATGGTGTCTTCGGGCAAGGACCTCAACCGCTTCTTCGAGGCTCTGCTCGGCGGCCGTCTGCTGCCCGCGGATCTGCTGGCCCAGATGAAGACGACGGTGCCCTTGAACGGCGGTCTCGAATACGGCCTCGGCCTGATGAAACTGAACCTCAAGACGGCGGGCGGCTGCGCGGAGGACATCACCGTCTGGGGCCACGGCGGTGACCTGCCGGGGTTCAACACCCTCAGCTTCCACGACGAGTCCGGTAAGGACATCTCCACACTGGCCACCGTGGACCTCACCGCGTCGCCGGACGCCTCCCTCAAGCGTCAGCTGCCGATGATCTCGGAGTTCTGCTCGCCGGTGGTCCCGACCAGGGCGGTCGCCCAGGCGCCGGTGCCCAGCCTGTAGGCCGCTTACACTCACCCGTATGACAGCTACGACCAGCTCGTCAGCGGCGACGGCAACCCCGGCGCCGCTGACGGACGCGACTCGCGACGAGGCGAGCCTGCGCCGGTTCCTGCACGGGCTGCCCGGTGTCGACCAGGTCGGCGTCGAGCAGCGGGCGGCGGGCCTCGGCACGCGCAGTATCAAGAAGGCCGCCAAACTCTGGGCGATCGACACGGCGATCTCGATGGTCGACCTGACGACCCTCGAAGGCGCCGACACCCGGGGCAAGGTCCGCGCGCTCGCCGCGAAGGCCAAGCGGCCGGACCCGGAGCGGCCGGACACCCCCAAGGTCGCGGCCGTCTGCGTGTACCCGGACATGGTCGAGACGGCTGTCGAGGCCCTGCACGGCACCGGCATCCACGTCGCGAGTGTCGCCACCGGCTTCCCGGCCGGCCGCACGAGCCGCGAGATCAAGCTGGCCGACACCAAGATCGCCGTCGACGCGGGCGCCGCCGAGATCGACATGGTGATCGACAGGGGTGCCTTCCTGGAGGGCCGCTACCTGGAGGTCTTCGAGGAGATCCAGGCCATCAAGGCCGCCTGTGGCAGCGCTCACCTGAAGGTCATCCTCGAAACCGGTGAGCTGGCCACCTACGACAACGTCCGCCGCGCGTCCTGGCTCGCGCTGCTGGCGGGCGGCGACTTCATCAAGACCTCCACCGGCAAGGTCTCGCCCGCCGCGACCCTGCCGGTCACCCACGTGATGCTGCAGGCCGTCCGCGACTGGTTCGTCCAGACCGGCGAACTGCGCGGCGTCAAACCCGCCGGTGGCATCCGGACGACCAAGGACGCGATCAAGTACCTGGTCGCGGTGCACGAGGTCGCCGGCGAGCAGTGGCTGACCCCGGACCTCTTCCGGTTCGGGGCGTCCAGCCTGCTCAACGACCTCCTGCTGCAGCGCCGCACCCAGGCCGACGGCCACTACAGCGGTCCCGACTACGTGACGGTGGACTGACCATGGGCATCTTCGAGTACGCGCCCGCGCCCGAATCGCGCGATCTCGCGAACCTCAAATCGCAGTACCGGCCGTTCGTGAACGGCGAATTCGTCGACGGCTCGGGTGAGCCGCTCAAGACGATCAACCCCGCCACCGAAGAGGTGCTCGCCGAGGTCGGCACCGCGTCGGTGTCCGATGTGGACACGGCGGTGAAGGCGGCGCGCAAGGCGTACAACGGTGTCTGGTCCAAGATGCCGGGCTCCGAACGCGCGAAGTACCTGTTCCGCATCGCGCGCCTGATCCAGGAGCGGTCGCGGGAGCTGGCCGTGCTGGAGAGTCTCGACAACGGCAAGCCGATCAAGGAATCGCGGGATTCCGACGTGCCGACGGCGGCCGCGCACTTCTTCTACCACGCGGGCTGGGCCGACAAGCTCGACTACGCGGGCTACGGCCCGAACCCGAAGCCGCTCGGTGTCGCGGGCCAGGTCATCCCGTGGAACTTCCCGCTGCTCATGCTGGCGTGGAAGATCGCGCCCGCGCTGGCCACCGGGAACACCGTGGTGCTCAAGCCCGCGGAGACCACGCCGCTGACGGCGCTCGTGTTCGCGGAGATCTGCCAGCAGGCCGAACTCCCGCCCGGCGTGGTCAACATCCTGCCCGGCGCCGGGGACATCGGCGCCGCGCTGGTGGGCCACGGCGACGTGAACAAGGTCGCCTTCACCGGCTCGACCGAGGTCGGCAAGGCCATCCAGCGCCAGATCGCGGGCAGCGCGAAGAAACTGACCCTGGAACTGGGCGGCAAGGCGGCGAACGTCGTCTTCGATGACGCTCCGCTGGATCAGGCCGTCGAGGGAATCGTCAACGGGATCTTCTTCAACCAGGGCCACGTCTGCTGCGCGGGCTCCCGGCTGCTGGTGCAGGAGTCCATCGCCGAAGAGCTGCTCGCGAAGCTCCACCACCGCGTTTCCACGCTGCGGCTGGGCGACCCGCTGGACAAGAACACCGACATCGGCGCGATCAACTCCGCCGAACAGCTCGCGAAGATCAAGGGCCTGGTGGAATCCGGCGACGCCGAGGGCGCGCAGCGCTGGACCAGCCCGTGCCCGGTGCCGGAACGCGGGTTCTTCTTCGCTCCCACGGTGTTCTCGGACGTGCAGCAGTCGATGCGGATCGCCCGCGAGGAGATCTTCGGCCCGGTGCTCTCGGTGCTGACCTTCCGCACGCCGGACGAAGCCGTCACCAAGGCGAACAACACGCCGTACGGGCTCTCCGCCGGAATCTGGACCGAGAAGGGCTCGCGCATCCTGTGGATGGCGAACCAGCTCCGCGCCGGCGTCGTCTGGGCCAACACCTTCAACCGCTTCGATCCCGCCGCGCCGTTCGGCGGCTACCAGGAGTCGGGTTTCGGCCGCGAAGGCGGACGCACCGGACTGGAGGCCTACCTCGATGTCTGACCGTATTTCGGTGGCGAAGACCTACAAGCTCTACATCGGCGGCAAGTTCCCCCGCTCGGAATCCGGCCGCGTGTACCCGGTCACCGACGCCAAGGGCAAGTTCCTCGCCAACGCCTCGCACGCGTCCCGCAAGGACGTCCGTGACGCGGTTTCCGCCGCCCGCAAGGCTTTCGGCGGCTGGTCGTCGGCGACGGCGTACAACCGCGGCCAGGTGCTCTACCGGGTGGCGGAGATGCTGGAGGGACGCCGCGAGCAGTTCGTCGCGGAGGTTTCGGCGTCCGAAGGCGTCGCGGCGAAGAAGGCACAGTCCCTTGTGGACGCTTCGATCGACCGCTGGGTCTGGTACGCGGGCTGGACGGACAAGATCGCGACCGTGCTCGGCGCGGCCAACCCCGTCGCGGGCCCGTACTTCTCCTTCACCGTGCCGGAGCCGACCGGTGTCGTCGGCGTACTGGCGCCGCAGCAGTCGTCGTTGCTGGGTCTGGTGAGTGTGCTGGCGCCGGTGCTGGCGACGGGCTCGACGGCGGTGGTCGTCTCCAGCGCGGAGCGTCCGCTGCCCGCGATCACCCTGTCGGAGGTCCTGGCCACGTCCGACCTGCCCGGCGGGGTGGCGAACATCCTGACCGGCCGCGCGTCGGAGCTGGGTTCGTGGCTCGCGTCGCACGGGGACGTCAACGCCCTCGACCCGACCGGCGCGGAGCCGTCCGCCCGGGCGGACCTGGCCCGCGACGCCGCGGGCACGGTGAAGCGCGTCCTGACCGTGCCGGACACCGAGCCGGACTGGACGGCCGACGCCGACATCGCGCGGCTGCGGCGGTACCTGGAAGCGAAGACCGTCTGGCACCCCCTGGGCGTCTGACCCCCACCCCACCTCATGCATTTAGTCCTCTGAATGCATGAGGTGGCGTCACCCGCCGTCGCGTTTAGCGGGCTAAACGCGATCGGTGCCGCGTCCCGAAGGCGTCGCGTTTAGCCCGCTAAACGCGCCGCTCTCAGGGGCGCGGGGGCCGGTCCGGGTCCAGGTCGGCGCCGGTCAGGACACGGCCTGGCAATGAGCCGTTCCGATCGGCCCGCAGCCCGTCGATCATGATCCCGATGCAGCGCCGGGTCGCCATCCGCGCGACCTCGTGGCCCTTACCCGGCATCTGCCGGAGCAAGGTCGCGAACAACATCGCGACGTCGCCGGTGCCGACGTCCGTCCGGAGCCTGCCCTCCGCCTGCGCGCCCCGGACGAAACCCTCCAGCACCACCAGCAGATCGTCACGCAGGGCCTTGATGGCGGGATCGCTCTTGAGGATCGCCAGCGCCCGCGGGGAAACCATCGCGAGCTGGATGCTCAGCTGGAGTTCCATCGATTGGTGCAGCAGCCGGATCAGGGCATCCCAGTCAGAGGACTCTTGGTCCTTCGCCGCCTTCGCGTCCCTGAGGACCCTGTCGAAGTTGTCGACGGCGACCGCCCGGATCAGCGCGTCCCGGTCCGGGAAACGCCGGTACAGCGTGCCGACGCCCACCCCCGCCGCGCGCGCGATCTCCTCCATGGGGACCTCGGCGCCCTGAGCAGCGAAGATCATCCGGGCGGCGGCCAGGATCTGATCCCGGTTCCGGCGCGCGTCGGCGCGCAAGGGGGTCTCGGGGTCGGCTGTCATGGTCCTCGCCTCTCACGGATGGTTCGGCGCCGTGATTCTCGCACGGACGAACGGGCGCTTCACGCTTCACGCGGAACCACCCCTTCGCGAGTGGACGACCTGTCTCCACTTGAGTACCTTGGTGACATAAGCGGAATAAAACCATCCGCATACGTTTTATGGGGCCCCTGTCCGATTTCACCCGTACTCACCCGACACCCGGGGAAGGACGACCCGATGACCGACGTCGAGGAAACCACCGCCACTCTGCCGCTGGCGCGGAAGTGCCCGTTTTCGCCGCCTCCCGAGTATCAGAAGCTTCGCGAGGAAAGTCCGATTTCGCGGGTCAGCCTCCCTTCCGGGCAGACGGCGTGGGCACTGACCAGGCTCGAAGACATCCGCGAAATGCTGAGCAGCCCGCATTTCAGTTCCGACCGGCAGAATCCGTCGTTCCCGATGATGGTGGCACGACAGATCCGGCGTGAGGACAAGCCTTTCCGGCCGTCCCTCATCGGGATGGACCCGCCGGAACACGGCCGGGCCAGGCGTGACGTCGTCGGCGAATTCACGGTCAAGCGGATGAAGGCACTGCAGCCGCGTATCCAGCAGATCGTCGACGAGCACATCGACGCCTTGCTCGCGGGCCCCAAACCCGCCGATCTCGTCACGGCGCTTTCGCTGCCGGTTCCGTCGCTGGTCATCTGCGAACTGCTCGGCGTCCCCTATGCGGACCATGACTTCTTCCAGTCCTGCAGTTCCAAGATGCTCAACCGGGAGGTCAGCGCCGAAGAACGGCAGACGGCGTTCGAGCAACTCGAAACGTATCTCGACGAACTCGTCGCCAAGAAGGAAGCGAACGCCACTGAGGAAGACCTGCTCGGCCGCCAGATCCTGAAGCAGCGGGAATCCGGCGAAGCCGACCACGGAGAACTCGTCGGATTGGCGTTCCTGCTGCTCATCGCCGGGCACGAGACGACGGCGAACATGATCTCGCTCGGCACGGTGACCCTGCTGGAGAACCCCGATCAGCTGGCGAAGATCAAGGCCGACCCGGACAAGACCCTTCCCGCCATCGAAGAACTCCTGAGGGTATTCACGATCGCGGAGATGGCGACCTCACGCTTCGCCACGGCCGACGTCGAGATCGGCGGCACGCTCATCCGGGCCGGTGAGGGCGTGGTGGGCTTGAGCAACGCGGGCAACCACGACCCGGCAGGCTTCGAGAACCCCGACGACTTCGACATCGAACGCGGCGCGCGGCACCACGTGGCGTTCGGCTTCGGGGCACACCAGTGTCTCGGCCAGAATCTCGCGCGGCTGGAACTCCAGATCGTGTTCGATACGTTGTTCCGGCGTATCCCGGACATCCGGGTCGCCGTTCCGGTCGACGACCTGCCGTTCAAGCACGACTCGTCGATCTACGGCCTCCACGCGCTTCCGGTCACCTGGTAGGAGGAGCCATGAAGATCATCGCGGACACCGGCCGGTGTGTGGGCGCGGGCCAGTGCGTGCTCACCGACCCCGAGCTCTTCGATCAGAGCGAGGACGACGGGACGGTCATCGTGCTGGTCGCGGAACCCGAGGGGAGCAAGGCGGAGGAGAACGCGCGCACGGCCGTGCACATCTGCCCGAGCCAGGCGCTTTCCCTCGCGTAACCGACCGGGCTCGTGAGTGGTAATGAGGGTTCTAACCCTCATTACCACTCACGAGACCCAACGCCTTACTTGACGGCGCCCATCGAAAGTCCCCGAACCAGGTGGTTCTGCGCGATCCAGCCGACGATCATCACCGGCAGCGACGCCAGCAGGGCGGCCGCGGACAGCTGCGCCCAGTACAGGCCCTCGCTGGTGATGAAGCCGACCAGGAACACCGGTACCGTCCCGGCCCGCGCGGCGGTGAGGTTGACCGAGTAGAAGAACTCGGTCCACGAGAAGATCACGCAGATCAGCGCGGTCGCGGCCACCCCGGGCGCGACGACCGGCATGATGATCTTCCGGAGCAGGATCGGCAGGGTCGCCCCGTCGATCCGGCCCGCCTCGATCATCTCGTGCGGCACCTCCAGGAAGAACGACCGCATCATCCAGATGGCCAGCGGCAGGTTCATCGAGGTGTACAGGATGATCAGCGCCCAGACGTTGTCCAGCAGCCGGGTGTTCTGCGAGATCACGTACAGCGGGATGATCGCCGCCACGATCGGCAGCATCTTCGTCGACAGGAAGAAGCCGAGCGCGTTGCTCGTCCCCTTCACCGGCGCCAGCGAGAGCGCGTACGCCGCCGGGATTCCCAGCAGCAGCACGAAAAGCGTCGACACGACGGTCACGAACGCCGAGTTCGACAGGTACGGCAGGAAGCCGCGTTCGAGCACGCCCGCGAACTGGTCGAGGGTCGGCGTGAAGAACAGTCGCGGCGGATCGGTGTAGGCGTCGGCCTCCTGTTTGAAGGCCGTGAGGATCATCCACAGCAGCGGGAACACGAACAGGATCGCGATCACCCAGGTCGCGACCGTCAGCGCGCCGGGGCCGAAACGGCTTTTCATTTCGCGCCTCCCTGTACCGAGAACGTGCGGAACATCAGCCGCAGCGCGAAGGTCGCGACGATCATCGTCAGGATCACGACGATCACGCCCATCGCGGATGACTGTCCGATGTCGAAACCCTGGAACGCCCGCTGGTAGATGTAGAACGGCAGGTTCGTGCTGGCCGTCCCCGGACCTCCCTGTGTCATCAGGAAGATCGCGTCGAAGCTGTTCACGATGTAGATCGCGCCCAGCAGGGTCGCCAGCTGCAGGAACCGGCTCAGATGCGGCAGCGTGATCGCGGTGAACGTCCGCCAGCGGCCGGCACCGTCGACCGACGCGGCCTCCAGCACGTCCTTCGGCTGGCTCTGCAGCCCGGCCAGGATCAGCAGCATCATGAACGGCGTCCACTGCCAGACGACCTGGGCCATCACGGCGGCCAGCGGGAATTCCGAAAGCCAGTCGACGTCGGTGCCGAAGACGAAGTGCAGCAATCCGTAGGTCGGGTCGAACATCGTGGTCTTCCACAGCAGTGCGCCCGCCGCGGGCAGGATGAGGAACGGCGTGATCAGCAGCGTCCGGACCACCCCTCGGCCGAGGAACTTGCGGTCCAGCAGGATCGCCAGCCCCAGGCCGAGCAGCAGCGAGACGAACACGCAGACGACCGTGAGCACGACGGTGTTCAGCAACGCGCCGAGGAACGTCGAGTCGGCGAAGACGTCGATGTAGTTCCGCAGCCCGACGAAATGCCGCGAACCCGGCCGGACCAGGTTCCACGACTGGAACGAGTAGAACACCGTCAGCAGGAACGGCAACTGGGTCACGGCGACGACGAACAGCAAGGCGGGCAACAGCGGCAGCCGTCGCTTGAACGGCGTATCAGTGCCGCGTTTCGGAGCCGCCTTCCTCGCATGGGCCGGCTCCGGGCGGGCAGGAGCGGAGATCGTGGCCATCACTGCACCTCCTGATAGGACTTGCCGACGGTCTGCGCGTACTCCTGCGACTGCTTCAGTGCTTCGTCCACGGTGATCTGGCCCGCGATCGCCGCCGAAAGCTGCTGGCTCACCCGCGTGCCGAGGTCCTGGAACTCGGGGATGCCGACGAACTGGATCCCGGGATAGGGCACCGGATTCGCCATCGCCTTCCGCTGGTCGGCGTCCGCGATCCCGTCCAGCGTCGGCTGCGCGTACGCCTTGGCGGCCTCGCGGTACTGTGGGATGTCATAGGTCGACTTCCGCACGCCCGGCGGGACGCGGTTCCAGTCGCCGAACTCCTGGGCGACCCGCTGTACGTAGGCCTTGTCGGTCATCCAGGACATGAACTTGAAGGCGGCGTCCTTGTCTTTGGCGACCTTCGGGATCGCCAGCGCCCAGGTGTAGAGCCAGCCGCTCGCCCGCGTCTTCTCCACCGGGGCCGGGGCGTAACCGGACTTCCCGACGACCTTGCTGGCCGACGGATCCTCGTTCGTGCCCGCCATGACCGTGGCGTCGTACCACATGGCGGCCTGGCCCTGGGTGTACCGCGTGCCGCATTCGGAGAAGCCCGCACTCGACGCGCCGACCTCGCCGTGGTTCCGCACGAGGTTCACGTAGAACTCGGCGGCCGCCTTGAATTCGGGGCTGGTGAGCTTAGCGTTCCAGTCCTTGTCGAACCACTGCGCGCCGAAGGTGTTGGCGACCGTGGTGAACGGCGCGAGGCTCTCGCCCCAGCCGGGCTTCCCGCGCAGGCAGATCCCTGCGACGCCCTTGGCCTTGTCGTCGAGTTTCGCGGCGAACTCCGCGATCTGCGACCACGTCGGCCTGGCCGGCATCGTGAGTCCGGCCTGCTCGAAGAGATCCTTGCGGTAGGCGAGGAACGACGACTCGCCGTAGAACGGCAGCGCGTAAAGCGATCCGTTGTGCGACAAGGATTCCTTGATGCTCGGGATGAAGTCACCGGCATCGTAGGAGGGATTCGCCGCGAGATGAGGATCGAGGTTTTCGAGCCAGCCGTTCGCGGCCCACTGCGGCGCCTCGTAGTTGCTGATCATGACGACGTCGAACTCGCCGCCTTCGGTGGCCGTCGACGCGGTGATCTTCGCGCGTGCCTGGTTTTCGGGCAGCGAAACGAATTTGAGCGTGACGCCGGGGTTGGCCTTCTCGAACTCGCCAGAGAGTGCGATGGCGTCCTTCATCTGCGGGTTCGCGACGATCGCGACGACGAGCGTCCGGTCGCCGGTCCCGAGCGCGCCGGCACCGGCGCATCCGGTCAGCGTCAGCAGGAGAACCGCGAGCAGAGCGGCGGTTTTACGCACTTTCGCCTCCCGGTAACACCTGGACCTTCAGCCCGGCACCGCTGCGCATGAGGGCGAGCGCGTCGGGGTACCGCTCCAGCGGCAGGGTGTCGGTGAGCAGGGCGCCTGTGTCGATGGCGCCGTCGGCGACCAGGTCGAGCGCGGCACCGAAGCTGTTCATGACGGCCATCGAGCCGACGACGGTGATCTCGTCGTTGTAGATGCGGAAGGGCGAAAGCGCGACGCGGGCTTCGGCGGGCGCGACCCCGAAGACCAGCAGACGGCCTCCGCGCTGGAGCGAGTCGAAAGCGGCTTCGATGGCCGGTGCGGCGCCGGTGCAGTCCGCGGCGGCGTCGAACTTCTCGTCGTCCAGGTCCTTCACGTCACCCGCGACCGCGACCGCGCCGAGGTCCATGGCCCGGCCGAGGCGGGCGGTGTTGCGATCGACCACCGTGACGTGGGCGCCCGCGCGCTGCAGCAGCTGCTGCATGACCAGGCCCATCGTGCCCGCGCCCACGACGAGGAACCGCTCCCCCGCCTCGACGCCTATCCGGCGTACGCCATGGACGGCGCAGGAGACCGGTTCGACGAGCGCGCCCTGTTCCCAGGTCATCGTGTCCGGCATGCGGTAGCAGTTGGCGGACGGAACGGCGACATACTCGGCGAAAGCGCCGTTCACGGTGTCGCCGGTCGCGTTCCAGTTCTCGCAGAGGTTGCCGCGGCCGGTCCGGCAGGGCTTGCAGTAGCCACAGAACAGGGACGGGTCGACGGCGACGCGATCGCCGATCTTCCAGCCGCCCGGCACGTCCGCGCCGAGTTCGACGATCTCGCCGGCGAACTCGTGGCCGGGAACGATCGGATAGGGCGTCGGCGGGAAATGCCCGTCGGCGATGTGGAGGTCGGTGCCGCAGATCCCGCAGGCACCCACCTTGACGACGACCTGGCGATCGCCCGGTTTCGGGTCGGGTACCTCGCCGACCCTGATCTCCCCGGGCTTGTCCACGATCGCGGCACGCATGCCAGCTCCTCTTCTCCGCTCAAATGAGCAGGACGGGCTTATGCTTCAGACTGCATGTCCCCGCATGGTGAACTTTTCCCTGGTGTTACGTCAACCTTTCGGGTTGATTTCGCGCTATAGTGCTCATATGAGCGCCAACAAGCAGGGTCCCGGCCTGGTGGAGTCGTTACGCCTGGCCGCGGTGGCCCGGCGCTTCTACGAGCAGGGTGCCTCGAAACTCGAGATCGCCGACGAATTCGGCATCAGCCGGTTCAAGGTCGCGCGGATGCTCGATACAGCCAGGGAAAGCGGCATCGTCAAGGTCGAGTTCCACCTTCCCGCGCCGGTGGATCTGGCGCTGTCCGAAGAGGTCCGGACCGCATACCGGCTGGACAGGGTCCTCGTGCTCGAACGAGCGGCGGAGCCGGAATCGCGGGAAGTGGCCCGGCGGAAGATCGGCACGCTCGCGGCCCGGCTCCTGACCGAGATCATCACTCCCGGCGACGTCCTCGGCCTGTCGTGGGCACGGTCCGTGAACGCGATGACCGACGCCATCCGGTCGTTGCCGAAATGCCCGGTCGTGCAGCTGTGCGGAGTGCAGGCGGGGATGGACATGCGGGACCGGTCGGTGGAGACCGTCAGCCGCGTCGCGTCCGTCTCCGGTGGACAGGCGTACCCGATCTTCGGGCCGCTCGTCCTCCCGGACCGTCGTACCACCGAGACGCTGCGCAGGCAGCCCGGTATCGCGGAGACGTTCGGGCAGTTCAAGAACCTGACCAAGGCGGTCGTCAGCATCGGCGCGTGGAAACCCGAGGAATCGACGGTCTACGACGCGCTCGACGAACCGGAGCGGGTCGCGATAGCGAAACGCGGCGCCAAGGCGGAGGTCTCGGCGCGCCTGTTCGACGCCGACGGGACACCGATGTCGACGGGGCTGGCCCACCACGTGCTGGCCATCAGCGCCGAGGATCTGCTGGCTGTCCCCGAGGTCATCGCGCTGGGCTACACGGCACCGAAGGCCGAAGCGATCGACGCCGTCCTCCGCTCCGGCATGGTCTCGACCCTGATCACCGACGCCGCCGCGGCCATCCCGCTCCTCGAACTGGCCGAGGCGCGCCCGCTCGCCTAAAGCTGCTGAAGGACGCTTTCCCCGCATGCGATGCGACGAAAGCGCCCTTCACCGCGTGAGATGCGGGGAAGGGCCCTTTCAGCCCGTCCTGTCCCGGGCCACCCTGTCCTGGGCCGCCATCACCTCGTCACCGTGCCGGAACGCCCACTCCCCAAAAGCCTCGATAGGCCCCAGGAGGCTGGCCCCGAGGTCCGTCAGGGAGTACTCGACCTTCGCCGTCCGCCCACAGTCACGCCTGCTGACCAGGCCGTTGAACTCCAGGCGGCGGACCGTCTCCGTGAGCACCTTCGTCGAGATCCCGCCGAGCCGTCGCCGCAATTCGGCCGGCCGCAGCGCGCCGTCCCGCAAGGCCCAGAGCACGACGGGATTCCACGTGTTCGCCATCAGGTCGAACGCCAACCGGGCCCGGCAGTCGGCGAGGAAGACGTCGTTCATGGAGCCTCCGGTAACCACTTGGTATCCACGCCGCTTTCTACGGTCAGGTGGTAACTCGATCTTAAGGAGCGGCACATGCGTATCGGCGTTTTCGGGGCGGGCGGGATGGCGGAGGCGCTCGGCGGCCAGTGGACGGCGGCCGGGCACGAGGTGATGGTCGCCGCCCGCGACCGGGCCAAGGCGGCCAAGATCTCCGCACGGGTGGGAACGTGGGCGGAAACCGCCCGTGCCAGCGACGTGATCCTGCTCGCCGTCCCCGCCGCCTCGGTGGCGGAAGTCGTCGCGGCGGCGGGGGATCTCGCCGGGAAGACCCTGATCGACTGCACCAACGCGGTCGCCCCGGGCGCCGTGCTCACGGTCCCGGACCAGGCCGCCCGGATCGCGCTCGCGGCGAAGGACGCGCACGTGGTCAAGGCGTTCAACCTGTGCCCGGTGGAAGTCTGGCGGATGACTCCCCCGGTGTTCGGCGGCCGCCCGCTGGCCGTGCCGCTCTGCGGTTCGCCGGAAGCGGTCGCCACGGTGAGCGAGCTCGTCCGCGACCTCGGCTGCACACCGCTGGCGGCCGGCGGGCTGGACCGGGCGGAACTCATGGAGGCGACCATGGCGTTCATGGTCGGGCTGTGGTTCGACGGCCACGACGCCCAGGCCTGCTTCCCGCCCCTTCCGGTCTGATTTCAGGGTCGTCCCCGATGCGCCCGGCCGGGTGGCCGGGCGAACCTGTCCGGCGTGAAAAGGAAAACGTCACAACGCTGGCGGCAGGCGACGGTGTGGCTGCACGTCATCACCTCGGTGGGCTGGATGGGGCAGGCGCTGGCCCTGTTCGCCCTCCTGATGGTCAGCCGCACCGCCGCCGACGGCGCGACGCGCGTCGCCGCGACGTCGATGGCGCACGAGATCGACACCCTCCTGCTGGCCCCGCTCGCCAACGCGTCGGCCTTCACCGGGTTCATGCTCGCGGCGTCGACGGCCTGGGGTTTTTACCGCCATTGGTGGGTACTGGCCAAATTCGTGATCACGCTCGTCCAGCTCTACGCCGGGATCTTCCTGCTTTCGGGTGCCCTTCAGGATTCCGTCGTGGCGGCGCGGGCGGGCGACCCCGACCCCGTACCGCTGGCCCAGGTCACCGGCACCGCGCTGATGGCGAGCGCGATCGCGTTCCAGGCATGGCTCTCGGTCGCGAAACCGTGGGGCAAGGTCCGCGCCGGCGCGAAGCCGCCGACGGCGCCGACGTGGGTGTTCGTCATCGCCGTCGCGGCGCCCCTCGCCGACATCACGATGGGCCTGATCCTGGGGTTCCCGCTACCCGCGCTCTCGCTGATCGCGCTGATCGTGCGGCTGACCGGGCGGCGCCGGGAGTCCCGTCGCCGGACCGCGCCGGTGCCCGCCACCTGAACGCGTCAGAGCCGGTCCACCGCGGTGACCCGGATGACCGCCGACCCCGCCTCGTCCGACGCCGCCAGGTCGACCTCGGCGCTGATGCCCCAGTCGTGGTCGCCCGCCGGATCGTCGAAGATCTGCCGCACCCGCCAGATCTCCGTCTCCTTCTCGATGATCAACAGCTGCGGCCCGCGCGCGTCCGGCCCGATGCCGAGGGTTTCGTGCTCGTCGAAGTAGTCCTCGATGGCGTCTTCCCACGCGTCCGCGTCCCAGCCCGACGCGGCGTCCAGTTCCCCGAGTGTGTAGTAGGAACGCCGGGACGCCAGCTCGACCCGGCGGAACAGCTCGTTCCGCACGAGGACCCGGAAGGCCCGCTCGTTCCGGGTGACCCCTGGCGGCTCGGACGGCGGCCTTGCCGAGACCGGGCCTTCCTCTTCGGGATGCCGCAAGGCTTCCCACTCGTCGAGGAGGCTGGAGTCGACCTGGCGTACCAGTTCGCCCAGCCATTCGATGAGATCCTGCAACGCCTCGGTCTTCGCTTCGTCGGGGACCGTGTGCCGGAGTGAGTCGTAGGTGTCGGTGAGATACCGCAGCACCAGCCCTTCCGAGCGGGCGAGCTGGTAGAAACCGATGTACTCCACGAAGTTCATCGCGCGCTCGTACATGTCGCGCACGACGGACTTCGGCTTCAGCTCGTAGTCGTCGACCCACGGATGTCCTTGCCGGTAACGGGAATACGCCGCCTCCAGCAAGTCCTCGAGTGGCTTCGGATACGTGACGTTTTCGAGCAGTTCCATCCGCTCGTCGTATTCGATGCCCTCGGCCTTCATCGCCTGCACGGCCTCGCCGCGCGCCTTGAACTGCTGCTGAGAGAGAACCGGCCTCGGGTTGTCCACTGTGGATTCCACAATGGACACGACATCGAGCGGATACGACGGCGATTCGACGTCGAGGAGTTCGATCGCGGCCAGCGCGAACGGCGAGAGCGGCTGGTTCAGCGCGAAATCGAACTGCAGGTCGACGGTGAGCCGCACGATCCGGCCCTGCTCGTCGGGTTCGTCGAGCCGTTCCACCACACCGGCCGCGAGCAGCGCGCGGTAGATCGCGATCGCGCGCAGGATCAGCTTCCGCTGGGTCGCGCGGTCGGAATGGTTGTCCTCCAGCAGATGCCGCATCGAGTCGAACGCGTTGCCCGGCCGGGAGACGACGTTCAGCAGCATCGAGTGGCTGACGTGGAAACTCGACGTGAGCGGTTCCGGGTCGGCGGCGATCAGCCGGTCGAAGGTGCTCTCCGTCCAGTTGACGAACCCCTCTGGCGCCTTCTTGCGGACGATCTTCTTTTTCTTCTTGGGATCGTCGCCCGCCTTCTCCAGCGCCTTGGCGTTCTCGACGACGTGGTCCGGCGCCTGCACGACGACGTAGCCGTCGGTGTCGTAGCCCGCCCGCCCCGCACGCCCGGCGATCTGGTGGAATTCACGCGCCTTCAGATGCCGTTGCCGCACCCCGTCGTACTTCGTCAGCGCGGAGAAGACCACTGTGCGGATTGGTACGTTGATGCCGACGCCCAGGGTGTCGGTTCCGCAGATCACCTTCAGCAGTCCGGCTTGCGCGAGCTGTTCGACCAGGCGCCGGTACTTCGGCAGCATGCCGGCGTGGTGGACGCCGATGCCGTGCCGGACCAGCCGCGAGAGGGTCTTCCCGAACCCGGCCGCGAAGCGGAAGTCGCCGAGCATCTCGGCGATGGCCTCCTTCTCCGCCTTGGTGGTGACGTTGATGCTCATCAGCGTCTGCGCGCGCTCGATCGCCGCGGCCTGCGAGAAGTGCACGACGTAGACCGGCGACTGGCCACCGTGGAGCAGCTCGGACATCGTTTCGTGCAACGGCGTGAGCGCGTAGCGGAAGGTGAGCGGCACCGGCCGCTGCGCCGAGGTGACCACCGCGGTCGGGCGGCCGGTCCGGCGGGTGAGATCTTTTTCGAAGAACGAGACGTCGCCGAGCGTCGCCGACATCAGCACGAACTGCGCCTTCGGCAGTTCCAGCAGCGGCACCTGCCAGGCCCAGCCGCGGTCCGGCTCCGAGTAGAAGTGGAACTCGTCGGCCACGACCTGGCCGACCGGCGCGTCGGCACCGAACCGCAACGCCATGTTCGCCAGGATTTCCGCGGTGCAGCAGATGATCGGCGCGTCGGCGTTCACACTCGAATCGCCGGTCATCATGCCGACGTTCTCCGCACCGAAGATCTCGATGAGCTGGAAGAACTTCTCCGAGACCAGCGCCTTGATCGGCGCCGTGTAGTAGCTGCGCCGGCCGTGCGCGAGCGCGGTGAAGTGCGCCCCGACGGCGACCAGGCTCTTCCCCGACCCCGTCGGCGTCGACAGGATCAGGTTCGCCCCGGAGACCACTTCGATGATGGCCTCCTCCTGCGCGGGGTACAGCTCGAGCCCGCGCTCGGCCGTCCAGGTGGAGAAGGCTTCGAACAGCGAGTCGGGATCGGGATCCGCAGGCAGGAGGTCTGTAAGAGTCATCAGAGGACCTATCGTGCCATCCGTTGGTCGCTTCTTGCCCAGGGGTGATCGCGCCCTTCGCCGGAAACCCGTAGGCTTCGCGGTACCGCGCACCTATCGGGCAAGCATCGCCCGGTCGCGCGCACACAGGCGGTAATCCGAGAGGGCTAAGGAATGGCACAGGACATCATCCCGATCGAACTCGGCCTGCCACAGGGTGACGTCGTCACCCTCTGGGCGCCGCGCTGGCGGGAGGACGGCGAGGAGTGGGAAGCCTTCCTCGGCGACGAGGAGGACCTGTACGCCTTCCCGGACGCCGCGCACCTCGCCGCGTTCGTTCGGACCTCGGAGCAGCACGACCTGCTCGACCACCCCGCGTGGGACGTCGTGCCCGCGCTGAACGTGCCCGAGCTGATCCCGGACGACGACCACACCTACGACCTGGTCGGCGTCCCGGAGCTGGTGGCCGAGAAGCCGGACCAGTGGACGCTCGGCGAGCTGGCCGAGATCATCGGCATCGTGCGTTCGCTCGCGGACGTGTGCGAACTCGACGAAGTCCACGAAGTCCTCGACGCGCACGAGAGCTTCTCGCTCCTGGATCAGGGCACGCTGCCCTTCTCCGGCCGCGACGGTGAGCGCCTGTGGGCGGATCTGTCGGAGGCCGTCTCCGAGAAGTGGGACATCGTGCTCGACGCGATCGACGGTCTGGTGACCGCTCCGGACGTCGACGAGAAGGTGCTGGAGCAGACGGCGGAGGAACTCGCGACCTTCCTCGCGGAATCCGCCGAAGCCGAAGCCGCCGCCGATGTCGACGAGGATCTCGAAGACGTCGACGAGGACGAGGAAGACGACGAGCCCGTCGGCTTCTGGGGCGAGGTCGGCATCGACCCGATCAAGATCATCACCTCCGGCGCCGAGTACTACACGCTGCGCTGCTACCTCGACGACAAGCCGATCTTCCTCGGCAGCGAGGGCGAGATCGACGTCTTCACCTCCGAGAAGGCGCTCATCCGCGCCATCGCGGACGGCAAGGAGCTGGCGGACAACGACCTCGCCCAGGTGTCCACTTGGGACGAGGTGACCACGAAGGCCACCGCGGGCGAACTCGAGATCGAGGTCGACACCGAGAACACCTACGTGCTGACGGGGATCGCCGACGACATCGCCGAGGGCCCCGAGGCGATCGACCCGACTCAGCTCGAGCTGGCCGTCGAGCTGATCACCGACGCCGCCGAGTGGGCCGAGGACGACAGCGTCGAAACCGCGCTGGCCGCCAACGAGAGCCTCGGCTGGCTGGTGTCGTTCGTGCTGCGGCCGGACCCCTCGCGCCTCGAGCCGAGTGCTCCGTTCGACGCCGAGCAGTCCGAGTGGCGCAAGCTCGTCGAGACCTTCGAGAACCGCCTCACGGTCGTCTGATCCCCCTACGGGACGCTATGAAAGGTCCTTTCCTTGCAAAATTTGCAAGGAAAGGACCTTTCATTGCACTGGGGGGTTCTCGTTCTTGACGGGTACCAGGGCGACGGCCAGTACCGGGAAGACCGCCGCCACGCAGAAGGCCAGCGCGTACCGCGAGTCGCCGATCACGAGCCCCAGCATCGGCGGGGTCAGGGCGGCGGCGATGTTCTGGCCGGTGTTCTGCGTGCCCATCGCCCGCCCGGCCCACGCGAGCCCGGCCATCTCCGCCGAGGCGGTGAAGCCGAGCCCGTTGTCGGACACGGTGATCACCGCGGCCAGCACGAGCGCGAGCAGCACCAGCCACGGCCAGGTCGCGTCCCCGAGCGCGACCAGGAGCATCACCGCGGCGCTCGCGACGGCCAGCTGCCGCATCGGCCGCAGCCTGCTGCCGACGCGGTCGGACCAGTGGCCGGAGACGAGCCTGCCCACCGCGCCGAGGATCTGCACGCCGCCGACGAACAGGCCCGCCGACGCCGCCGTCCAGTGGTGCATGGTCACCAGGTACACCGGCGTGAACGCGGAAACCGTGAACTGCGGGACCACCAGCAGCGCGCTCGCGCCGTGGACCCGCCACAACGCCGGCTTCCGGTACGGCGACGGCGGCTTCCCGCCCGTCACGGGTCCGGTCTCCGGACGCGGCGGGTCGATCAGGAGCCAGGCGACGAGCAGCGCGACGACGATCGCGGCCAGCGCGGGCAGCATCAGCGAGATCTGGAAGCCCCAGCGGTCCGCGAGCGGCGGGAGACCGAAGGCGGCGACACCCACGCCGAGCGGCTGGGCCGTCTGGCGGACGCCCATCGCGAAGCCGCGTTCGGCCGGGCCGAACCAGCCGAGGACGGCCCGGCCGCTCGCGGCGTTCACTGACGCGGTGCAGGCACCGGCGAGCAGGAATACCCCAAAGAGCACCCCGAGCGAGTGATCACCGAGGGCCGCGTACACGAGGAGTAACCCCGAGACACCCAGCCCTGTGGCCATCACCAAACGCTCTCCGTAACGGTCGGCCGCCGCACCCCACAAGATCAACGTGAACAACAGGCCAAGACTCGGTGCCGCCACCACTGTTCCCGCCTCGGCCAGCGTGAGCCCCTCCGCACGCTGCATGGACGGCACCAGGAACGGGATCCCGTAGAGGAACGAACAGCTCGCGGTCTGCGCGGCGAGGCCGAGCGCGAGGATGAGCCAGCGTCGTTTTCCGCCGATCCCCACGTCCACGACCTGCGCCATCATCGCCACCGTTTCACTATATGGGAAAGTTCTCCTATATAGTGAAATATAGTTGGCTATGCTAACGAACGCAAGGCGGCGTACCCGGGCTTGATGACCGTGTTGATGATGTCGAGCCGGTGGTCGAAATCGAGGAACGCGGATTTCATCGCATTGATGGTGAACCACTCCAGATCGGCCAGGCCGAAGCCGAACGCCTCCGCCAGCGCGGCGAATTCGCTGGTCATCGAGCAGCCGCTCATCAGCCGGTTGTCGGTGTTGACCGTGACCCGGAAGCGCAGCCGGGTGAGCAGGCCGATGGGATGCTCACCGATCGAGCGCGCCGCTCCCGTCTGGACATTGGACGTGGGGCAGATCTCCAGAGGGATCCGGCGGTCGCGGACGTAGGCGGCCAACCGTCCCAAATGGACCGTGCCGTCACTGTCGGTCTTGATGTCCTCGACGATGCGCACACCGTGCCCGAGGCGCTCGGCACCGCAATGCTGAATCGCCTCCCAAATGGACGGCAGCCCGAACGCCTCCCCGGCATGAATGGTGAAATGCGCATTATTCGTGCGGAGAAACTCGAATGCGTCGAGATTTCTGGTAGGCGGAAATCCGTCTTCCGGTCCGGCGATGTCGAACCCGACGACGCCGGCGTCGCGGTAGCGGACGGCGAGCCCGGCGATCTCGAGGGCGCGGGCGTGCTGGCGCATCGCGCAGAGCAACGTCCCGATCCGGATCCGGCCGCCTCCGGCGGCCACTCTCCGTTCACCTTCCTCGAAACCGGCCTGAACAGCCTCGACCACCGCATCGAGTGAAAGGCCTCGTTCGACGAAGAGCTCGGGGGCGTAGCGCACCTCCGCGTAGACGACCCCGTCGGCGGCGAGGTCTTCCACCGCTTCGGCGGCCACCCTGACCAGCGCTTCCTCGGTCTGCATCACGCCACAGGTATGCGCGAACGTCTCAAGGTACGAGACGAGGGAGCCGGAATCGGCGGCGTCGCGGAACCATCGGCCGAGTTCGACGGGGTCGGTGGTGGGCAAGCCCGGGTACCCCGTCCGGTCGGCCAGTTCGGCGACCGTGGCGGGCCGCAGACCGCCGTCGAGGTGGTCGTGCAGGAGGACCTTCGGAGCACGGCTCAGTACCGCCTCCGGGATGCGGGAACTGCTGCTTTCAGAGGACATACGTAACGGTAACCAGCCTGTCATTCCCCTACATGGCGGTAACCCTCGCTGTCCACTTAACCCTCAGCTTTGTCGATCACGGGCTGAATCGGCCATCAGGGGCAGAGCTCGGCATTGTCCGATACCCGGGGGCCATACGCACAGCAATTTCGCAATGGATAAGCTTCACGTCACGTCCCTCCCATTTCCCCGCCCCCGAAGGACACCGCAGTGACCACTGACAACAACATTGCAGCCCCGTCCTTCGACCGGATGCGCAACATGCTGGTGCGCGCGGCCGAAGTGCGGGAGAGCGAACAGCAGCAGATCTTCGACGCCCTCGACGACATCTATGCCCGCCTTGCCCCGGTCGACTCGCTCGGCGCGGTCCGCAAGCGGCTGTCGGAGATGCCCGACCGCACCGAGGTGAGCGTGCTCGCCGAGCGGCTCGACGAGACCATGTCGCGGCTCGAGGCGCAGGACAACGCGCTCGCCGCGCTGACCCGCGCCGTCGAGAGCATCGTCGACAAGCTCGCCAAGCCCTTCGCGCAGCTCGACGGCCGCCTCGACGGCATGGCCGCGAAGTTCGAAGGTGTCGCGGGCCGGATGGACGGGCTCGAGGACAAGCTCCAGAACATCCACCGCCGTCTCGACGAGCTCGGCGCGCACCTCGACAAGCAGGACGTGAAGACCGACTCGCTGCCGCAGTCGGTGATCGGCCCGGTGCGCGAGCGCGTCGAGCAGGCCGAGTCGGTCCTGCGCGACCGTGTCGACACCGTCGACCGCGAGCTGCGCACCCGCGTCGAGAACCTCGACAAGGCCACCAAGGAAAGCCTCGCCGCGAACGCCGACGCGCTGAAGACCGCGCTGACCGAGACCGGCGAGATGATCGACGCCTCGGAGCGGCTCGACGGCCTCGGCGACCGGCTCGAGAAGGTCACCTCGCGGCTCGACGATCTGGCGGAGCGGCTCGACAAGGTCGAGGACGGCTTCACCGGACGGCTCGGCGACCTCGACGGGTCGATCCGCAGTGGTCTGTCGAAGGTCGAGAGCACGCTGTCGAAGCAGCCGGACACCGACTCGGTCGACACGCTGGTGCGCAAGAGCAACGACGAGTCCGTCCGCCGCATCGGCGGGCAGCTGGACGAGGCCATGGCGACCTTCGCGGAGCTGATGCTCGGCGGTGGCCCGGCCCTGCAGCAGATCTCCCCGCCGCCGCCCGCGCCGCGCCAGCCGCGTCGCAGCTCCCGCAACGGCCGGGCGCCCAAGGCGGCCGACGCCAAGGCGAAGGCCGACGGCGGCGACGAAACCTCCGACTGACCCCTTCCCTCCTCCGCGTTCAGTCCTCTGGATGCGCTACTTGCCCGCGCAAGGACCGCATCCAGAGGACGAAACGCGCGAGTCGCGGCCGGGCGCGTCGCCTTTAGCGGGCTAAACGCGCTCAGCCAGGTGCCCCTCCCCCCTTTTAGCGCGTGAAGGCCCCCTTCCCTCGGCTGAGCCGAGGGAAGGGGGCCTTCACGCTGTCCTGGCCCTTCGCGTGCCCCGTCACCTGCCTCGGAGCGACTTTCGCGGGCTAACCGCGCTCCCGCCCTCGCATTTCGTCCTCTGGATGCGGTAGTGCGTAGTGCGAACTACCGCATCCAGAGGACGAAATGCAGAAGGCGAGGGCCCCAAGTGAGCGAGCGCGTCGCGTTTAGCCCGCTAAACGCGATCAGGCGGGAGCGGAGCGGGCGAAGCGCGGTTAGCCCGCTGAAAGCGATCAGGTGGGGCGCACGGTCTCCAGGACGAGCGGAGCGGAGGCCGGGGCCTCGGAGCCGACCGAGTAGGCGTCAGCGAGCGCGGCGAGCGCCGCCGGGACGGCGTCCGGGGTGTCCGTGTGCAGCTCCAGCAGCGGCTGCCCGGCCGACACGGCATCGCCCGGTTTCGCCAGGCACAGCACACCCGCGGCGGCCTGCACCGGATCCTCCTTGCGCGCCCGCCCGGCCCCGAGCCGCCAAGCGGCGACACCGACCGAGTAAGCGTCCAGAGACGTCAAGACACCATCCGCAGGCGCCGAGACGACATGGACGTGCTTAGGCCGCGGCAGAGCGGCCTCCGGATCCCCGCCCTGCGCGGCGATCATCCGGCACCACGTCTCGTAGGCCTTCCCCGACGCGAGCACCGCCGCCGGGTCCACTTCGGACAGACCAGCCAGCGCCAGCATCTCCCTGGCCAAAGCCACGGTCAGCTCGACGACGTCGGCAGGGCCACCGCCGCGCAGCACCTCGACCGACTCCGCGACCTCGATCGCGTTCCCGACGGCGTAGCCCAACGGCACGTTCATGTCCGTGATCAGCGCCGTCGTCGCGACGCCGTGCGCCGTGCCGATCTCCACCAGCGTCCGCGCGAGTTCACGGGCCTGCGGAAGCGTCTTCATGAACGCGCCCGACCCGGTCTTCACGTCGAGGACCAGTCCGGCCGCGCCTTCGGCGATCTTCTTGCTCATGATCGAGCTGGCGATCAGCGGGATCGACTCCACCGTCGAAGTCACGTCCCGCAGCGCGTACAGCTTCTTGTCCGCGGGAGCCAGCCCGGAGGTCGCCGCGCAGACGACCGCGCCGACGTCGTCGAGCTGCCGGATGATCTCCGATGTCGACAAGGCGGCACGCCAGCCCGGGATCGACTCCAGTTTGTCCAGCGTCCCGCCGGTGTGCCCGAGCCCGCGCCCGGACAGCTGCGGCACGGCCGCCCCGCACGCCGCGACGAGCGGTGCCAGCGGCAGCGTGATCTTGTCGCCGACCCCGCCCGTCGAATGCTTGTCGATCGTCGGACGGCTGACCTTCAGCTTCAGCCGCTCCCCCGACGAGATCATCGCGCCGGTCCAGCGCGCGATCTCGCCGGAGTCCATACCGCGCAGGAAGATGGCCATCGCGAGCGCGGCCATCTGCTCCTCGGCGATCTCGCCGCGCGTGTACGCGTCGATCGTCCAGTCGATCTGCTCGTCGGAGAGCCGTCCGCCGTCCCGCTTCGCGCGGATGACGTCGACGGCGGCGAACGCGCTCATGGCAGATCGTCCGGTCCGAACGCGTCCGGCAGGACGGCGGACATCGGCAGGATCCCGCTGGGGGTGTCCACGAGGCACTCGGCCCCACCGTGCTCGAACAGGATCTGACGGCAGCGGCCGCACGGCATCAGCAGATCGCCTTCACCACTGCGGCACGCGACGGCGACGAGCCTGCCACCGCCGGTCAGCCGCAGCTGGCCCGCCATCGTGCATTCCGCGCACATTCCCAAGCCGTACGAAGCGTTTTCGACGTTGCAGCCGACCACGATCCGGCCGTCGTCCACCACACCCGCGACACCGACGTGCAAACCCGAGTACGGCGCGTACGCCGACTTCGCCACCTCGACGGCTTGAGCCCGCAGGGCTTCCCAGTCGAACTCCGCCATGTCAGTCCTCACCTCGCCGGTAGAGAGCGCCGTCCGCCTTGGGCGGCCGCAGCCGCTGCGAAGCCACCGCCAGCACGATCAGCGTCACGAAGTGCGCGGTGTACGGGATGAGGTCGCTGGGCAGGTCGTCGTTGGTCCAGTAGATCGCGTACAGCAGGGCCGCGCCGAAGACGCCGAGCGCGGCGGCAATCCACTGACGGCGGAACAGCTGCACGGCCACGATCACGGCCAGCAGGATCACCGCGCCGTACAGCAGCGCGAGCACCGCGGTGCCGCCACCGGCGAGCTGGAGCCCGTCCGCGTACCCGAACAGCGCCGCGCCGCCGAGCAGGCCACCCGGCCGCCAGTTGCCGAAGATCATCGCCGCGAGGCCGATGTACCCGCGGTTGTTGGTCTGGTTCTCCAGGTAGTCCGCACCGCCGGCGAGCAGCACCAGCGACGCGCCGCCCATGCCGGCGAGCCCGCCGGAGATGATCATGGCGACGTACTTGTGCAGATAGACGTTCACGCCGAGGGATTCGGCCGCGACCGGGTTCTCACCGCAGGACCGCAGGCGCAACCCGAACCGCGTCCGCCACAGCACGAGGTAGCTGATCGGGACCAGCGCGATCGCGATCATCGTCAGCGGTGCGACCTCGGTGACCAGGCCGTTGAGGATCCCGGCCAGGTCGGAGATGAAGACGCGCTGCATCTTCTCCAGATCCGACAACCAGTCCGAGAGGAACGTCGCCGAATAGGTGTCGAACTTCGGGACCGGCGGCGACTGGCGCGGGTTCCCCGAAAGCGGGGTGAACACCAGGTTCGCCAGGTACTTCGCGACGCCGAGACCGAGCAGGTTGATCGCCACACCGGAGACGATGTGGTTGACGTTGAAGGTCACCGTCGCGACGGCGTGCAGCAGACCGCCGAGCGCGCCGAACACGATCGCCGAGATCAGCCCGGCCCAGACCCCGCCGTGGTACGCGCCCCACGCCGCACCCCAGGTGCCGAGGATCATCATGCCTTCGAGGCCGATGTTGATCACGCCGGCGCGTTCGGCCCAGAGGCCGCCGAGCGCGCACAGCAGGATCGGCAGGGCCAGCCGCAGCGCGGTGTGCGCGGTGTTGGTCGAGGTCAGCGTGTTGACGCCGGTGGCGTACGACGCGATCGCGAGCACCCCGACCGCCAGCAGCCCCCAGATGGCGCCCTTGAGCCAGCCGGGGATGCGGCGCTTCGGCGGCTTCACCGGCATGGTGGTGCCGCCGGTGTTGGGCGATAGAACGTCCGCGGTGGTCACACCGCACCTCCCTCGGACACGCTGGAACCCTTGCGGCCGTTGCCGGCGAGCGCACGACCCACGCGGTGTTGTTCGGCGGCCAGGTCGGCGCGGCGCACGATCTCGTACGCGATGACGACCGACAGCACGATCACGCCCTGCATGATCGTGGCGATCTCTTTGGACACGTTGATCTGCTCCAGCGACACCGCGGACCGGTCGAGGAACGCCCACAGCAGGGCGCCCAGCGCGATCCCGGCCGGGTGGTTGCGCCCGAGCAGGGCGACCGCGATACCGGTGAAGCCGTACATCTGGGTCGACGTGATGCCGTAGGTGAAGTCGCGGCCGAGCAGTTCCGGCATCGCGACCAGACCGGCGACACCGCCGGAAAGCAGCATCGCGATCAGCGTCATCTTCTTGGCGTTGACCCCGCCCGCCGCGGCGGCCGTCGTCGACTCGCCGCTGGCCTTCAGCTCGAAGCCGAACCGGGTCCGGTTGAGCATGAACCAGTAGGCCGCGCCGATCAGCGCCGCGATGATCACGAAGCCGAACAGCTCACCGGACCCGATCGGGATACTGGGGATCCGGCCGGTTTCGGCGATCTCACGGGTGGCGATGTTGTTGCCGGTCTGCACGCCGAACTGGTCCGCGTTGACCAGGAACGCCACGATGCCGCCGACGATCGCGTTCAGCATGATCGTCGAGATGACCTCGGAAACCCCGCGGGTCACCTTCAGCACGGCGGGGATGGCCGCGTAGAGCATGCCGCTGGCGACCGCGACGAGCAGGATCGCGAGCACGTGGATCACCGGCGGCAGCCGCAAGGCCCCGCCGATGATGGCGGTGACGATGGCGGCGAACCGGTACTGGCCCTCGACACCGATGTTGAAGAGGTTCATCTGGAAGCCGATGGCCACCGCGAGCCCCGACAGGTAGTAGACCGTCGCGAGGTTCACCGTGTCGACGGCGGTCGAGCCCTTGAAGAGCTGGCCGATCATCGTGCCGTAGGCCTGGAGCGGGTCGGCTCCCGAGATGATCAGCGCGATGGCCGTCAGGATGACCGCGAAGACGATCGCGAGCAGAGGCGGCAGCAGCCTCGTACGCCAGGAACTCACGCTGTTCCTCCAAAGCCATGAGTCGCGTAGATGGCGAACCTTTTCACGCCACACCATCCTCTTCGGAGTCTTCGGAGGCACCCGTCATCGCGGAGCCCAGTTGCTGCGGGGTCACGGTCGCGGGGTCGGCCTCGCCGACCAGTCGTCCGCGAAGCATGACCTGAATGGTGTCGGAGAGTCCGATCAGCTCGTCGAGGTCGGCCGAAACCAGCAGGACGGCCAGCCCGGCGGCACGCGCCTGGCGGATCTGTTCCCAGATCAGCGCCTGCGCCCCGACGTCGACGCCGCGCGTCGGATGCGACGCGATCAGCAGCACGGGATTGCCCGAAAGCTCGCGCCCGACGATCAGCTTCTGCTGGTTACCGCCCGAAAGCGCGGCGGCCGGGACTTCGATGCCCGGCGTGCGGACGTCGTACTCCTCGACGATGCGCCGGGTGTCCTCCCGCGCGCCGTCGATGTCGAGCAACTGTCCTTTCGCGACCGGCTCACGCGTCTGGTAGCCGAGAATCCGGTTGACCCACAAGGGTTGCCTGAGCAGGAGGCTGTACCGCGTGCGGTCTTCGGCGATGTAGCCGATCCCTGCCTCGCGGCGGGCGAGCGTCCCCAGTTTGTGCAGTTCGATGGTCTTGCCGTCGGTGTCGACCAGCTCGATCCGGCCGCCGCCCTTGCGCATGCCCATGATCGTCTCGACGAGTTCGGTCTGCCCGTTGCCCTCGACACCGGCGATCCCGAGCACCTCACCCGCGTGCACGGTGAAGGAGATGTGGTCGAGCACGTTCCGCTCGGAACCCTCGACGCTCAGGCAGACGTCGTCCAGGCGGAGGACGTCCCGGTCGGTCACCGTGGACTCGCGGGTCTCGGGGCTGGGCAGCTCCGAACCGACCATCATCTCGGCCAGCTGACGCGAGGTGATCGTCTTCGGATCCGCCGTGCCGACGGTGGTGCCGCGGCGGATCACGGTGACCGTGTCGGCGATCGCGCGCACCTCGTCGAGCTTGTGCGAGATGAAGAGGAAGGTGAAGCCGTCCTTCTGCATGGCGCGGACGGTCTCGAACAGCGCCTCGACCTCCTGCGGCACGAGGACCGCGGTGGGCTCGTCGAGGATGATGATCCGCGCGCCGCGGTAGAGCACCTTGACGATCTCCACCCGCTGGCGGTCGGCGACGCCGAGCTCTTCCAGCAGCGCGTCCGGGCGGGCGTGCAGGCCGACGCGTTCGGCGAGTTCCGCCAGCTTCGCCTTCGCCGCGCGGCCGATGCCGTGCAGGTTCTCCGCGCCGAGGAAGACGTTCTCCCCGACGGTCAGGTTGTCGGCCAGCATGAAGTGCTGGTGGACCATCCCGATACCGGCCTTGATGGCGTCCTGCGGGTTGCGCAGTTTCACCGGTTCGCCGTTGATCGCGATGTCGCCCTCGTCCGGCTGCTGCATGCCGTAGAGGATCTTCATCAGGGTCGATTTGCCCGCGCCGTTCTCGCCGCAGACGGCGTGCACCTCGCCCTTGGTGACGGTGAGGTTGACGTCGGAGTTGGCGACGACACCGGGGAATCGCTTCGTGATCCCGGTCAGCTGCACGGCCGGTTCACCCCGGTCGGGGGCGTCGGTGACCTCGGCCTGGGGAGCGCTCATGAAAAGCCATCCAGTTCTGGGTAAACAGGTTGGGGCTCGGAAGGGGTTACCCTCCCGAGCCCCGCTGCCTGGTGAAGCTTACTTCTGCGGCTTGTCCGAGACGGTGATCGCCCCGGAGACGATCTGCGCCTTGTAGCCTTCGAGCACGTCCTTGATGTCGTCGATCTTGCCGCCGGAGGTGGCGTAGCCGATGCCGTCGACCTTGAGGTCGAACCGCTTCGGCAGCGACGTCAGGTCACCCTTCGCCAGCGCGCGCAGGTAGTCGAACACCGCCACGTCGACGCGCTTGAGCATCGAAGTGATGATGACGTCCTTCGACGCCTCGACCGTCTTCTGGTTGTACTGGTCGGAGTCGACGCCGATGGCCATGGCGTTGTTGGACTTGGCCGCCTCGAAAACGCCCTTACCGGAGGCACCGGCGGCGTGGTAGACGACGTCCGCGCCCTTGGCGATCTGGGCGGCGGCCTTCACGTTGCCCTTCGCCGGGTCCTGGAACCCGGAGAAGTCACCGGCCGGGGTGAGGTACTCGTCCTCGATCTTGGCCTTGCTCGAAGCGGCCTTCACGCCCTGGAGGAAGCCGGCCTCGAACTTCTGGATCAGCGGCGTGTTGACGCCACCGACGAAGCCGACGTGGCACTTCTTCGACTTGTAGGCGGCGGCGACACCGGCCAGGAACGAGCCCTGCTCCTCGGCGAACACCAGCGGGGTGACGTTCGGCGCCTTGACCGAGTCGTCGTCGACGATGGCGAACTGGGTGTTCGGGTACTTCGGCGCGATGGCGCCGACGGCCTTGGCGTAGGCGAAGCCGACCGCGATGACCGGGCTGAAGCCCTGCGAGGCGAGCTGGTCGAGACGCTGCGACTTCGCGGCCTCGTCCTCGGTCGCGGCGGCGGTGCTTTCGGTGACCGACGTGACGCCGAGTTCGGCCTTGGCCTTGTCGGTGCCGGCGGCGGCGGAGTCGTTGAACGACGCGTCACCACGACCGCCGACGTCGAAGGCCAGCGCGACCTTGAGCTTGCTGCCGTCGACCTTCTCGCCGGCCTGGCTGGTGCTCGTCGAAGCGGCGGCCGCGGCGGGCGGCTTCGGCGCGGTCACGCAGCCGGCGGACTGGTCCCCCGTGCTCGCGTTGTTGTTGTTCCCCGCTCCGGAATCCTTCGCGCACCCAGCCAGTACCAGAGCACCGGCCATGGCAGCGGCGGCCAGCGCGGTTCCACGCATGCGACGCAACGTGTGTCTCCCTCCCCGCTGATCCAGCGGATGGTCCGAAGAAACGACCCGGCACTACTGCCGGGTTCGACCGAGGAACGGTACCTAACGGCCGCTTAGCCGCCATAGGAAAGGCACGCTACGTAACACAAACGTTTACTCATGAGTCGTACGCGCGACGAATGGAGTACTTACGGTGATCAAGACGGAGTACTCGCGTGAAGGCCCCCATCCCTCGATTGAGCCGAGGGAAGGGGGCCTTCACGCGCTGTTCAGGGGCTATGCGCAGGTGAGCAGCGGAGACGCCCAGTCACCCCGGTCGTACTGCACCCCGTCGCCACCGTCGGTGAGCACGAGCCGGAGGTACCGGGCGCCGATCAAGCCGGCCTTCAGGGTCGTCGCGGGATCCGCCCAGGTCTTCAGCCCGGAATCCGCGGCCTTGGTCCCGTCCGCGTAAATCTCGAAAGTGGCCGAACCGAGTTTCGTGGCCGGTTCCTTCTCGTCGTCGATCCCGACGTCGACGGTGAACTCCGAGCAGCGGCCGCCGAGGTAGAACACCACTTCGGCGCTCGCGTGCGTCCCGAGGCCCTTGGCGTACCGCGTCCCGTTGATGGTCAGCGGCTTGCCGTCGCGGGCCGGGATCCCGCCGTTCGACAGGTCCTTCTCGACGGGTCCGTACCCGTTCCGCTCCGCGGCCCAGGCGACGTCGCTGGCCCAGACCCGGCCGGACGGCGGCGCCGCGGGCACCGTCACCGGCGAGTCCATGGCTCTCGCGACCTTGCCGAAGCCCACGGTCCAGTAGCCGATCTCGCTGGTCAGCACGGCCTTGGTGCCCGCCGCGCCCGCCGGCGGGGTGAGCCGCCACCGGCCGATCGCGGATTCCCCGGTCGTCAGAAGCCCGCGACGTGGCCCGGCCACCGGTTCGGCCTTCCACCCGGACGGCGCCTTCAGCGAGACCTCCGGGGCGAACACCGGGAGACGGGCCTCATTGGTCGCCCGGACCGCGACCTCGACCGGTTCACCCGCCGGGAGGAGGTCGCCCGGGACGCCGGGCGCCGGACGGCTCAGTTCAAGCCCGCCGCTGACCAGCGGTTCGTGCCGGAACCAGTCGCCACCGGCCTTGACCCGGTAGAGGGCCGTCTCGTGCGGGCCCACCACCGCCGAGATCCGGCCCGCCGTCTGCAGGTCATGCCGGGCCCACAGATCGCGCGCGGTGTACCCGGCCGCGGGCGGCAGCCCGACTTCTCGCGCGTCGGCCGAGATCGTCGCGTTCGCGGAGTTCTCGTTGAACAGCGCCACCGCGACGTCGCCGTTCGCCAGCGGCTTCGCGAACACCCACTTCCCGTCCACGTTGGAAAGCACCTTCGCCTGGACGCCCTTGCGGTCCTGGTCGATCGCGATGATCTCTTCGTTCCGCAGGATGTCGAAATGCTCGGCGGGCACCTTCCGCAGGTCGGCGCCGATGAGCAGCGGCGCGGCCATCATCGACCACAGCGCGAAATGCGTCCTGTACTCCGCCGTGGTCATCCCGCCGTTGCCGACTTCGAGCATGTCCGGATCGTTCCACCGGCCTGGCCCGGCGTAGGCGTCCAGCGGCGCGTTCTGCTTCATCAGCTGGAGCATGCGCGCCCAGTTGTCCTTGATGTCACCGGTGGTCCGCCACAGATGCCCGACACCGGCACCCCATTCCCACGGCTTGTTCTCGCCCCACTCGCAGATCGAGAACACGATCGGGCGGCCGGTCTTCTTCAGCGCGTCCCGCATCTTCGTGTACCGCTCCAGCGCGGGACGGCCCTGGTTGTTGCAGTTGTCGTACTTGAGGTAGTCGACGCCCCAATCGGCGAACGTCCGCGCGTCGGCCTCCTCGTGGTCGAGCCCGCCCGGCATCGTCTTGGCGCAGGTCACCGTGCCGGCGCTGGTGTAGATGCCGAACTTGAGGCCCTTCGAGTGCACGTAGTCGGCGAGCGCCTTGATACCGCCGGGAAAACGGGTCTTGTGCGCCTGCAGCCTGCCCTCGGCGTCGCGCTGTGGCTCCGCCCAGCAGTCGTCGACGTTGACGTATTCGTAGCCCGCGGCCTTGAGCCCTCGCGAGACGAAGATGTCCGCCGTGTCGCGGATCAGGTTCTCGTCGACCTCGCAGCCGGTCGTGTTCCAGTTGTTGAACCCCATCGGCGGGGTCAGCGCCAGTCCGTCGGGCAGTGCCCGGGCTTCGGGCGCCGTCGCCAGCCCCAGCAGGACGACGGCCACCATGACTGCTTTCACGTCGCCGCCCCCTCAGACGAGCTGGTAGGACTTCAGGCCCCGGATGTTCTGGTGGCAGTTCTTGAGGCCGTCCGAGTTCAGGCTCCGGTAGATCCCCCACTTCGGCCGCAGATAGTTCTTGTCCCGCCACAGATCCGCCGTCTTCCGGACGTCGGCGACGGTCTTGGAGCCGTCCTTGAGCACGCAGCGGAGATATCCGCTGTGCGAGGCCTTGAACTCCCAGGACACGTCGATCCACTTGTTCTGCAGCGGCGCGTAATCGGTGAGGTCCGCCTCCGCCCCCGAGTCACCGGCGATGGTCAGGACGCCCTTGCCGCCCTTCATCCTCGGCGTGAGAGTCCACTGTGGAGCGCCGACGTCGGAGACCTTCATCTGGAACAGGTGGGTGAAGGCCGTTGTCGCGGTCAGTTCAGTGGGCCAGTAGGCCTGATACGTGATACGCCAGGTCTCGTTCTGGAGGATCTTGTAGGTCGTGTCGCCCTTGCGCATCCCCTTCGCCTCGTTGCGCTGCCGGTCCGTCGAGGTGTCGACGTCGCGGGTGTGCATGTCGAAACGCCAGTGGTCGCCCTCGGGGTAGATGTGCTTGACGCCGGGATGCGATCCGGCGCGGTCGTCTTCCAGCCCCTCGAACGCGCGCAAGCCGTCTTTCGCCGGGTCGGGACTCCACCTCAAGGTCCAGGCGGCCGCCTCCGCCGTCCCGGTGCCGAACGCGGCAGCGCCGAGTATGCCCGCGCCCAGGACGAGCGCGGTCCGCCGGTCGAGGTTCTCCATGGCTACTTTCCCTTCTCTAAGGTGACCGCGAAAACGTGCGGTCTCGGGGTGGCGGCGGAAGGGAGCGTGACCGACACGACCTCGCGTGCGGGGTCGAGCGGGACACGCTGATGGAAGATGGCGAGCTTCACCGACTGGACACCCGCCCGTGAATGCAGCTGATTCGTGGTGACGGCCTCGCTTTCGCCGAACGCGGCGGCGGCACGCCATCCGGTGAGCCGGAGCGGCACCTCGGCCGATCCGTCCACATAGGACACCTTCAGCGTGGTGACGGCGTTGCCGGTGTCGGCGGCGCCGAGCAGATGCAAGGTGGCGTACTTCCCGGCGGGTAAAGGGATCGTCGCGCCGACGACGTTGTTCGGCGTGCCCTCGCCGCCGTTGACGAACAGGAACGGGACACCGTCGTCGGTGACCTGCCCGGTCTGCGGCAGCTGCGCGGCGGGATAGGTGTTCCCGCCGCCGTCGAAATCGCCGTCCCCGAGGTAGAACTCGCTCGTGACGCCGTCGGAGTTCAGCACCGCGGCCAGGTCCACCGGGACGAGGTCCCCGGCGGGCGGCAGCGCGGGAAGCCCCCACGGCGGCGCGGGCACGGAGATCGGGACCGGCGCGATCGTCGTGTCCGGCCGTCTTCCCCTGGGGTAGACCAGCACCTCGTGGCCGCGCGCGAGTTCGATGGTGACCGTGCCGTCGGGCCGCTGCCGCCAGTTCCGCGCGCCTTCGACCTCGAGCCTTCCCGGTATCGACGGCTTGAGTTTCAGCGGCTCGCCCGCCAGGCTCCGGACACGGACGAACTTCGTGACCCCGTCCTCGCGCACCGCGCTGACCTGGAACGCGCCCTGGGTGAGGAAATCGTGCAAGGTGACGTCACGCCAGGTCGTGGGGAGGGCGGGGAAGATCCGGATCGTGTCGCCCCAGCTCTGGCACAGCATGTCGTGGATCGCTTGCGCGGCGGACAACGGCGTTTCGATGACCGGACCGGCTTCGTAGTACATGGTGTTGGGCTGCGCGAACCGCGTGACGAACGCGCGCAGATGGTTCAGCGCGTCGTCGCCGCGCCCCAGCGCCGCGGAAAGCGAGGCGGCCCCGGTGAAGCTGAACCCGCGCAGCGCGCCTTCGAAGCTGATCCAATGCGCCAGCGACTTCGAGATCAGCTCCGCCTGCGCGGGATCGTCGACGTTGAGCAGGTACAACGGGTAGGCCGCGAGGAGATGCGAGTAGTGGCGGTGCGATTTGGCGAACGGGACGCCGGTGCCGACCATCAAACCGTGTTCGTCGACGGGGAAGTCCACCAGCTTGTCGAGCACTTCCCGCCATTTCGGCGCCAGCGGATCGTCGACCCGCAACGTCTTCGCCGCGTCGAGCAGGGTCCGGCAGCTCCACCGGATCAACGCGAGGTCGTAGTGGCAGTCGGGCGCGCGGCCGTACTCGGGTGAGAACGTCGGCGGCAGATGCAGCCTGCCGTCGGCACCGGGCGCCAGGAAGTGCAGGTAGTAGTTCATCGCCTTGCGCAGCACCGGGAACAGGACGTCGCGCAGGATCGCCACGTCCATGGTGTGGCGGTAGCTCAGCCAGACGTTGTGCAGCAGCCACGGCAGGTCGCCGATCTCGGCGTCCGCGTCCGGCCCCGGCACGCCGACGAATCCGGCGTCGGCGAACCGCGCGTCCGCGCTGCGCCGCAGGCCCATCGAGTCGGCGCGATACTCGGGCCGGAGGCCGTCGATCAGCGTCTGCCTGTTCTCGGCGATGGTGCGCGGGATCGGGTCGAGTTCGAGGTGGTTCGAGCCGTGCACGGGCCAGTATTCGAGCTGGGCATTGAGGTTGTACCAGACCGACGGCCACGGGGTCGGCTCCAGCCAAGGCCCGGTGGTCGCCATGATCGGCGCTTCCGCGCGCGCGGCGGACGCCAGTTTGTACAGCTGGATCCAGTAGAAGCCCTGCAGCTTCGAGTCCGGAATGGACAGAAAGCCGCGACGGTGGAAGGCATGCCACCAGCGCCGGTGAGTCCCCGCCAGAGCGTCCACGGTGGACACTCCCCCGACAACGGACCGCGCTTTTCCCTCCGCCTCCGTGCCCGGATGGCTGTGCGAAGTCGACAGGAGAAGCGTCTTGCCGCCGTGCCCGGCGCGGCGCACCCGGTAGGCCGTCGCGTTCTGCCCACCGGCGACGAGCGGCTGGACGACCACGGTGAGGTCGCCTTCGGTGCGGGTCACCGGCGGCGGGTTCGGCTCGAAGCCTTTCGGCGGCTGCTCGCGGACGATGCGCGGGCTCACCGCGGGGACCGGCGCGAAAGTGAGTCCGAACCCTCGCTCCCCCGCGCTCGGGGCGACGTCCACCACCAGCAGGTCTCGCGTGCCGTGCACGAACGCGCGGATCTCCAGCGTGCCCTTGTCCGTGGTCACGGTCCCGTTGAGTTCGGCGTTCCAGAGGTCAAGTCGCAGCCGGGCGCCGGTGAGTTCACCCACTGGTGTGAGCAGCACCTTCCCGATCGGGAGCCGCGCGACACCCCACTCGTTGCCGAAGCCGGGCCGATGGTCCTGGGATTCGCTGTGGTCGACGGTGAACTTGAGCGCGCCCTGGTCGCGATAAACCTGCGTGCCCAGGAATCCGTTGCCCAGGAACGGCCCCTCGTACCAGGTGCGCGGCAGCCGCTCCCAGCACGGATCCTGACCGGCGAGGAACCGCGACCACTCCGCGTCCGTGCCCATTCCGTGACAAAGGGTCCTGGCCTCGGACAAGGCCGGGGAAGCGGCGGAAGTCGCCGGGAGAAGCGCTCCTAAGAGGACACCGGCGGCCGCGCCGCCGAGCAGGTCGCGTCGCGGGAAGCCGGCGGGCTGGCCCATGGTCACCCCATCGTGAACTCGGCCGAATGATCGGATGTCTGTCCAGCCTGAACATAAGATATGGCATATGACTCGTCAACGATTCGCAGACATGACGACTCATTCGGCCGATCCTGTCGAGCGAGCGTGGATGTCCCGCTCAGAGAGATCCGATGTCCGGCCGCTCAGGCGCCGGTGATCAGGGCACCGACGACGGATCCGGACGGATCAGCCACCCCCGCTCGCGACGGGGTGTGATGTCTGGTCCATCACACAGACGAACCCGGAGGTGAGCCCACCGTGAGGTCCGGGTCTAGCATCTTTTTCATCCACGCTCGATGACCATGATCTCGGCACCGTCGCCGGAGCCGTCCCCAGTGGACGTCCCGGCGGCAGGCGCGGAAACCAGCGGTCAGCGGGCCCAAGCCATGACGTTGGAGGCCGTTCACCGATGTCCACCACGGCTAGCACCGCCTCTGAGGCGGCAGCGAGCGATCGGGCGGGTGCCTCACGCCGGCAAGGGACGTTCTACCGGGGCGACCCCGGTATGTGGTCCTGGGTGCTGCACCGCATCACCGGCGTGCTGACATTCTTCTTCCTCTTCGTGCACGTCCTCGACACCGCGCTCGTGCGCGTGTCGCCCGACACGTACAACGAGGTCATCGAGACCTACAAGACCCCTCTGGTCAACCTCCTCGAGGTCGGCCTGGTCGGCGCGGTGCTGTTCCACGCGCTCAACGGCATCCGGGTCATGCTGGTCGACTTCTGGGAGAAGGGACCGAAGTTCCAGAAGCCGATGCTCTGGACCATCCTGGCCATCTGGGTCGTGGTGATGATTCCCGGTGCCTTCTTCATGATGAAGCGCACCGTCGAGACGCTCTTCGGGGGGAACTGACCATGGCATCCGAAGTTCTCGCACTCGACAAGCCGCGCTCCCCGAAGCGCCCCGCCGCCCGCCGGAGCAACTTCGAGCTCTACAGCTGGCTGTTCATGCGCATCTCGGGCCTCGCCCTGATCGTGCTGGTGCTCGGCCACCTGTTCATCATGAACATCCTCGACGGCGGCGTGCACCGCATCAACTGGGGCTTCGTCGCCGGCCGCTGGGCCTCGCCGTTCTGGCAGTTCTGGGACCTGTCGATGCTGTGGCTCGCCGAAATCCACGGTGGCAACGGGCTGCGCACGATCATCGACGACTACGCCCGCAAGGACAGCACCCGGTTCTGGCTGAAGATCGTGCTCTACGTCTCGATGGTGCTGATCCTCGCCGTCGGCACGATGGTGATCTTCACCTTCGATCCCGGTATCTCGGCCAACTGACGCCCACCACACGTTAAGCGGAGTCCTCATGCAGTTCCACAAGTACGACGTGGTGATCGTCGGCGCCGGTGGCGCCGGGATGCGCGCGGCCATCGAGTCCGGCCAGCGTGCCCGCACCGCGGTCCTCACCAAGCTCTACCCGACGCGTTCGCACACCGGCGCCGCCCAGGGCGGTATGTGCGCCGCGCTGGCGAACGTCGAAGAGGACAACTGGGAGTGGCACACCTTCGACACGATCAAGGGCGGCGACTACCTGGTCGACCAGGACGCCGCCGAGATCATGGCGAAGGAAGCCATCGACGCGGTCCTCGACCTCGAAAAGATGGGCCTGCCGTTCAACCGGACGCCCGAGGGCAAGATCGACCAGCGCCGCTTCGGCGGGCACACCCGTGACCACGGCAAGGCCGCGGTGCGCCGCGCCTGCTACGCCGCGGACCGCACCGGGCACATGATCCTGCAGACGCTGTACCAGAACTGCGTCAAGCACGGCACCGAGTTCTTCAACGAGTTCTACGTGCTCGACCTGGTACTGACCCCGGACGAGGACGGCAACCCCGTCGCCTCCGGCGTCGTCGCCTACGAACTGGCGACCGGTGAACTGCACGTCTTCCAGGCGAAGTCGATCGTGTTCGCCACCGGCGGCGCGGGCAAGATCTTCAAGACGACGTCGAACGCGCACACCCTCACCGGTGACGGCCTCGGCATCATCTTCCGCAAGGGCCTGCCGCTGGAGGACATGGAGTTCTTCCAGTTCCACCCGACAGGTCTCGCCGGGCTCGGCATCCTCATCTCCGAAGCCGTCCGCGGCGAGGGCGGCATCCTCCGCAACGCCGACGGCGAGCGGTTCATGGAGCGCTACGCCCCCACCATCAAGGACCTCGCGCCGCGCGACATCGTCGCCCGGTCGATGGTGCAGGAAGTGCTGCAGGGCCGCGGTTGCGGGCCGAACAAGGACTACGTCGTCCTCGACGTCACGCACATCCCCGAAGAGACCCTGAACGCGAAACTCCCGGACATCATGGAGTTCTCGCGGACGTACCTGGGTGTCGACCCGGTCACCGAACCGGTGCCGGTGTTCCCGACCTGCCACTACGTGATGGGCGGCATCCCGACCAACATCCACGGCGAGGCGTTGCGGGACAACGAGAACGTCATCCCCGGCCTGTACGCCGCGGGTGAGGTGGCGTGCGTGTCCGTGCACGGCTCGAACCGGCTCGGCACCAACTCGCTGCTGGACATCAACGTCTTCGGCCGTCGCGCCGGCATCGCCGCCGCCGAATACGCGCTGGCACACGAGCACGTCGACCTGCCGGAGAACCCGACCAAGGTCGTCGAGGACCAGCTGTCGCTGCTGCTGTCGGAGCACGGGGACGAGCGCGTCGCCGACATCCGTACCGAACTGCAGCGGACGATGGACTCGCACGCTTCGGTGTACCGCACGGAGGACACGCTGAAGCAGGCGCTGACCGACGTGCAGTCGCTGAAGGAGCGGTACAGCCGCATCACCGTGTCGGACAAGGGGAAGCGGTACAACACCGACGTCCTCGAGGCCGTCGAGCTGGGCTTCCTGCTCGAACTCGCCGAAGTCCTGGTCGTCGGCGCCCTGGCGCGCAAGGAATCCCGCGGCGGGCACGCGCGCGAGGACTACCCGAACCGCGACGACACGAACTTCATGCGGCACACCATGGCCTACAAGCAGGGTTCTGAGCTGTCCGCCGACATCCGACTGGACTACAAGCCGGTGACCTTCACCCGCTACGAACCGATGGAGCGGAAGTACTGATGACCACGGCCACCCCCGAGAAGTCGGAGGCCGTGTCCTCCGACCACACGCCGATCACCGTCACACTGAAGATCCTGCGGTTCAACCCCGAGGTCGACACCGAGCCGCACTGGGAGTCCTACGACGTCCCGGCGCAGCGCACCGACCGGCTGCTGAACCTGCTCTTCTACGTGAAGGACTACATCGACGGGACGTTCTCGTTCCGGCGCTCGTGCGCGCACGGCGTCTGCGGTTCCGACGCGATGCAGATCAACGGCATCAACCGGCTGGCGTGCAAGGTCCTGATGAAGGATCTGCTGGAGACCGGCGGCAAGAAGACCGTCATCACCATCGCGCCGATCAAGGGCCTGACGACGCTCAAGGACCTTTACGTCGACATGGACCCGTTCTTCGAGGCGTACCGTGCGGTGAAGCCGTACCTGATCGCCTACGGGAACGAGCCCACGCGCGAGCGGATCCAGTCGCAGGCCGACCGCGACCGGTTCGACGACACGACCAAGTGCATCCTGTGCGCCTGCTGCACGTCCTCGTGCCCGGTCTACTGGAACGACGGCTCGTACTTCGGCCCGGCCGCGATCGTCAACGCGCACCGGTTCATCTTCGACTCGCGTGACGAAGGCGCCGAAGAGCGGCTCGACATCCTGAACGACTCCGAGGGTGTCTGGCGCTGCCGGACGACGTTCAACTGCACCGACGCCTGCCCCCGCGGCATCCAGGTGACCAAGGCGATCCAAGAGGTCAAGCGCGCCCTGCTCTTCAAGCGCGTCTAAACGCTTCTCGCGGTGGCGCGCTGTCTGCCTTCGGACAGCGCGCCACACGCCAGCCTGCCCAACTAAGCCTGGTCATGGCGGTAGCCTGACGCATGTGTCGACTACCACCTACTCTGCGTTCGCTCCTGCTGCGCATCGCCACCTCGACGATGCGGAATACCTCCACGAGGCGAAGCGCTGGGCGAACGCGGACCACCTTACCGGGTTCGCAGCCGAGTGTGGCCTGAAAGCTATTCTGATTTCATACCTCGGCGGCAAGTTGACCACGGGCGGCAAGCCGACCCACGACAATATTCCTTCCGGAAGTAGATCCTACGGCCACATCGACCGACTATGGGATCAGCTTGGCGCAACAGTTACCGGTCGAAATGGCGCCCAATTCAGTGCTCTTATCGCTGCGCCAAACCCATTTTCCTCATGGAAAGTCGACGAACGCTACAGCGATGGCACGCATATCGACGAGACTCGAGTTACTGCACATTTAACTCACGCCAGACGGATCCTTAGCCTGCACGAACAGGCGCGAATCAACGGGGCCATTATATGACAGTAAGGTTTGACGCCGCTTGGAACAATTCGATCGAAGTCGCCAGCGAAATCAGTAGAAACAACCTCGACGTAGTAGTCGTGCGCGACATACTAGGTCGAGTATCCATTTTTGTCGACGGAGATACATCCGCCATCAAAGATGAATTTTCTCGAAAGCTCCGTGAAGCAGCTGGCAATTTTGCCGCCCCTAATCCAATCGTGTCCTCGCTCGAGCTTTACGAGAGTGATGCGGTCATGAAGTCACACGATCTGATCACTCTTTCAGAAGACTCGAATTCGGGTCGACTTTCCATTCTTGAGAGAGGAGTCGTCGGGGCCGACTGGACTCGATCAAATTCACCCTCCCGATTGTGCAGAGCGGCCGTATATGGCTTTAAAGGAGGGGTTGGCAGGTCAACCGCAACTTTTATGCTCGCCCAGTACCTCGCAGATCTCGGTAAATGTGTACTAGTCGTAGATCTGGACTTAGAATCACCCGGAGTCAGCGCGCTCGCCCAAGACGTGCAAAATGTTTCCGAATATGGCATAGTTGACTTTCTCGTCGAATCCGCGGTAGGTAACGCCGACGGCCTGGAGATCGCAAGCAGGAGCCAACTCATCACAGGCAAGAACAATGGAGAGGCCTGGTTAGCCCCCGCCGGAGGACGGGATCTTTCAGGCTATCTAGCAAAACTTAACCGGATTTATGCTGACCTGCCAGCCACCGAAGAACAACCATCGAAAAGTTTCGCAACAAGGCTAGATGAAGCTATCCGCAAAGCGGAGGATACCGTCACAAGCCTGAGCAGAAAACCCGATGTCGTACTACTCGACAGTCGAGCAGGAGTCCACGACATTGCAGCCGTGGTCCTCACCCAGCTTAGCTCGATCAACTTTCTATTCGGCGCCGACAATCCGCAAACATGGACCGGGTATCGCACACTTTTTGAGCAATGGAAGATTTCAGGAAAGGCACGGGAGCTCGGCGAACGAATCCAAATGGTGTCCTCCATGACTCCTGACAAGGATCGGGATCGTTACCTTTCAAGCTTTCGCGACCATGCCCAAGAAGTTTTCTCTGAAACCTTGTACGAGGACACCGACGACAGCGAGTTGGACGCATTCAACTTCTCAGTCGATGATGTGAATGCGCCGCATTCACCACTGCCTATTTCTTTTAATTCTGATCTTGTGGCACTTGACCCTACCAGGCAGCCACATTGGCACAGTCAACAACTTATTCAGGCGGCATTCAAAGACTTCCTACTGCCAGCTTCCCAGCTAATTCTTGGATACGACCAATGATCGATTTATCAACTCGTCAATACCGCCACCTCCTCGAAAAAGCAATTCCTATCACAGCGGACTCTGACACAACAGAAGTCCAACGCGAGACCCTCTTTACCCCCGGAAGTCACAGGAGCGCACTTGAGCCTGACGTCACTGTAGTAAAGGGTGGCCGAGGGGTAGGCAAGACACACTGGTTTAAGGCTCTCATGAATCCCGATCTACGGGAAATTGCTGCCAAAGACTACCAGTTGCCAAGGCTCCTCAAGGTCGAGTCACTGGCGGGGTACGGCTCAGCTCTCGCTCCGACCCAGTACCCAAGCACACGGGCACTTGAAAAATTGACCTCTGCTGGAGTTGCCCCTGTCGACATCTGGACCGTCGTAGCTCTCAAGGCACTGGGCGTACCAGCAGTCAACGATCTTGACTCATGGGAGTCGCGAACTTCCTGGCTTCAAGAAAATCAAGAAGCGGTCGAAGTGGCACTTTCCGACGCCGACCAGGAAGCCGGCAAGACTGGAACGACAAAGCTCTTCCTGTTCGACGCACTCGATCGACTTCATAATAATCGTCGGCAAGCCGATCAGCTAGCGGGCGGAATTCTCGAGTTTGCTCTTAACTTGCGCCTAACAACTCGAAACCTACGCGCAAAGGTATTCATTAGGCATGATATGCTTGAAAGCGCTCAAGGAAATTTTCCGGACGCGTCGAAGTTGGTCTCAAACGCCGCTGACTTAACTTGGTCCCAAGTAAGCTTATACGGCCTACTATTTCAGCATTTAGGCAATGCTGACACATCCGAGGCCGCATTGTTTCGCCAAGCGGAACCGGGTTGGCGAGAACGCAATGACCGCCATGTCCCCCCCGAGCCATTGGTAACAGACTCGACGACCCAGCAGAAGACATTTATTCGCCTCGCGGGGCGATTCATGGGAACAAATCACCGCAAGGGTCACACCTACACGTGGCTGCCAAATCACCTAGCCGACGGAAATGGTCAAACCAGTCCGCGCAGCTTTCTCGTCGCACTTCGAACTGCCGCCGAACGCACTGGGAGTACATACTCCACCCACGAGTTTGCGCTGCACTGGGACGCGATCAAACGCGGTGTCCAGGTTGCCTCGCAAACTCGTGTGAGTGAAATTCAGGAAGACATTCGATGGATTAAGACGGCGATCGATCCTCTTCAGGGCCTACAAGTGCCTATTGAGCAAAGTGACGTCATTGCTCGTTGGACAGAAGTAAAATTGTCGGAAATGCTTGCCAATTTTGCAGAGCAGCCGGATGACGAAGACGACGCTCGAACCGGACCCGCAAATCCAAACAGTTATCCAAAATTGATTACCGAACTAATTGACTTAGGCTTGATGACACGTCGAGCAAACGGAAAATTAGATCTTCCTGATGTCTACAGAATCGCATTTGATCTAGGACGCAAGGGTGGCGTCCCACGAGTACGCACATAGCTGAACCCAGAAAACCCGGGGCCCGCCCGCGAAACGCGGACAGGCCCCGGCAATCGAAAGGAACTACTTCACCGCGTCCAGGGCGTTGACGCGGCCGTGCCCGTAGTACGAGTTGTCCTTCTCCGGGCCTTCACAGACCGGCGCGGCGGTGCCGCACGCGATCGGGTCGGCCTGGTGCTCCAGTAGCCAGCTCAGCAGCCGCGGCGGAGCGTGGCGGTAGCGGGACGCCAGCAGCGCGGCGACACCGGCGGCGTGCGGGGACGCCATCGAGGTGCCGCACTTGGCGCCGTAACCACCGTTGAAGATGGTCGACAGCGGGCAGCCGACCCCCTGTCCGGCGGGCGGCAGCTGGGCGCGGTCGCCACCGGGGGCGGTGACCGAAACGTCGTCACCGTAGTTGCTGTACGACGACTTCGTGCCCGCGTAGCCGATGGCCGAGACGTTGACGACGCCGTCGATGGCCTTGGGCAGGATGCCGCAGCTCTCGTCGATCGGGTGAGGGCGGTTCGGGTCGGTGGTCTGCTCGTCCGGGTCGAAGCCGCTGTTGCCGGCGGCGGCGACGTTCAGCACGCCACGGCCGGTCGAGTAGACCACCGCGCGGCGGACGGCCTCGTACGCGGCCGCGTCGCCCGGCTCCTTCGAGCAGTAGAACATGCCCGGGTCGATGTAGTAGCTGTTGTTCGTGACCGGGAAGCGGTGCTTCGCCGCCCACATGAACCCGCAGACGGCGGCTTCGGGGAGGATCAGGCCGTCGTCGTTCACGACCTTCACCGACGCCAGTTTGACGCCCGGCGCGATACCGGTGAACCCGCGCGCGGTGTCCTTGCCGGCGATCGTCCCGGCGACGTGCGTGCCGTGGTCGGAGTTGGTGGGCGCCCAGGCGGCGGGCGTGGTGTCGGGCGCGCCCGAGTTGCAGCCGGCGGACACCGACGGGTCCAGCGCGGCCTTCAGCGCGGGGTGGGTGGGCTCGATGCCCGAGTCCAGCACGCCGACGGTCACCGAGCTGCTGCCACCGGAGATCTTGTTCGCCTCGGGAGCCTGGATCGCCCGCATGTCCCACTGCTGGGCTGACAGGTCCTCTTCGACCGCGACGCTGGTGGTCTCTTCGGTCTCCTTGGTGTCGACCACGGCGGAGCGGGTCGCCCTGGCGGTGGCCGCCGGCGGGAACGCGACGTCACGGCCGCCCGAGTAGGCGCGGAAGACGCCGATCTTCGCCTGGAAGTCGGCGTTGCGCGAGGTCGCCACGGCGACCCCAATCTCCGGGTAGTACGCGACCTTCTCGCCGCACTTGGCGCGCAGCTCGCTGTCGACCTTGCGTTCCGGGGTGCGCGGGTTGTAGAGCACCACGTAGTTGAACGGCGCGCTCGCGGTGTCGCACTGCGGTGCCGGCGCGGCGCTCGCCGACGGGGCCGCGAACACACTTCCCGCCGCCGCCGCGACGAGCGCGGGGACGAGCAGGCGTCTGATCCGGGACATTCCACCTCCATGATTCGGTGGAGTGAACGTAGGCGAGCCTGAGCCCGGCCACCACCGTCAAAAGGACGACAAACCTGATCAGGCGTCAGCCTTTTCCGCGTCCTGTGACTTGGCGCCACGGAGCGTGCGCAGACCGATCAGGCCGATGATGGTGCCGAGCACGAACGAGACGACCGTCAGCACCGCGTGCACGATGAAGTAGGCGGTGGGCGAGCCGTCGGCGGCCCAGGCGCGGTCGCTGTCCCAGAGGTTCTTGGCGAACGTGATCCAGATGATCCACGACCACACGCCGAAACCCAGCAGGAACATCGAAGTACCTCGCGAAATGCGCATGCCCCTGAGTATGCAGCGAGCCCGGCGACGCTACATTGCTCGGGTGCACAGCGCTATCTCCCGGTCGCTCCTGGTCCTCGTCTCCGGTGTGCTCGCCCTCGCGGTGACGCCGGTGGCCACAGCCGCCCCGAAGCCACCAGCCGAGGCGCAGCCGTGCGCGAACAAATTAGTACCGCCGCCGCCGGTCGACACCTCCGAGAAACCGCGTCCCGGCGCGGCCGTCCCCGCACCGCTGCCGGTCCCGCCCGCCCCGGTGGGCGGCGAACGGATGGCCGAATGCGGGCTGGTGCTCCCCAAGCGCGCGCTGAACCCGCCCGAGGGGACCACCGCCGCGTCCTGGGTCCTGCAGGACCTCGAAACCGGCGACATCATCGCGGCGAAGGATCCGCACGCCCGTCAACGGCCGGCGTCGCTGATCAAGACCCTGCTCGCGCTGGTCGTGGTCACCGAACTGCCGCCACGCAAGGTCGTCGTCCCGACCAAGGAGGACGCCGAGCAGGAGTGCACCTGTGTCGGTATCGCCGCCGGTGGTCAGTACACAGTGGACCAACTGCTGCACGGGCTGCTGATGCATTCCGGAAACGACGCGGCGCACGCGCTCTCCACCGTGCTGGGCGGCGTCGACGCCACCATCGGGAAGATGAACGCCCTCGCCGCCCGCATCGGCGCTACGGACACACGGGCCGCGACGCCGTCCGGACTCGACGGTCCCGGCATGTCGACCTCGGCCTACGACATGAGCCTGATCTTCCACTATGGGATGAAACAGCCGGAATTCGCCCAGGTGGTCAAGACCAAGTCCTTCGAAATCCCGCCCACCGCCGGAAAGCCGGCCATCACGATCTACAACGACAACAAGCTCCTCGGGTCCTATCCCGGGTTCCTCGGCGGGAAGACCGGCTTCACCGACGACTCGCGCCACACCTACGTCGGCGGCGCGCTTCAGAACGGTCACCGGGTTGCGGTCGTGATGCTCCGCGCCGAGCAGCGTCCGACGCGGGTGACCGAACAGGCCGCGAAGCTGCTCGACTACGGCATCGCGCTGCGCGAGGACAAGGCCGAATCGGTCGGGCGGATCGAGTACAAGCCGGCGGACACCGTGGACGCGGGCGTGGCCAAGGCCGCGCCGAACGCCGACGGCGCGTCGAACAGCGGTGCCGCCGTCGCGGCCGAAGACCCGTTCGGGACGGTCGGGTGGATCATCACCCTGGTCGTCTTCCTGATCATCGTGGCGTCGTTCGTCATCGGGCATCAGCGTAAGAAAGCCATGGCCGGCGAGTAGGCACGACGAAGGCCGCCCCTCCGTTCCTTCGGAGAGGCGGCCTTCGTGTTTTCAGGATTTGCGGCGGCCCATCCAGCCCAGCAGCGCCCCGGTCGCGAAGGCGCCACCGACGGCGCCCAGACCAGGCCCTTGCTGGACGGTCACCCTCGGGTGGATGGACACCGGTGGCGGCGGCTCGATGACCGTCTTCAAGTTCTCCTTCGCGGTCGCCGTCCACGCGGTGACGAACAGCAGGAACCTCGAGACGAGGTTCGCGAACACGAGCAGCCCGATCACCGGGCCGAACAGCGTGAACGCCGGTGATTTCGTGACGCTGCCGAGGTAGAGGGTCGCGGCCTGCTGGAGCACGACGAACCCGACAGCGGCGAACACCGCGCCCTTGACCGCGCTGCGCAGCGCGACGTGTTCGCGGGGCAGCCTCGCGATGACCCACAGGAACACCAGCGTGTTCGCGAGCAGACCCAGCAGGATCGTCGCGACCTTCAGCACGAACACCGCCCAGGCCTGCTCTTCCAGACCGACGAGTTCGAGCAGGAACCGGCCGACGCCGCTGCCCGCCGCGGTGAGACCGAACGAGACCACCAGCGCGAGGCCGAGCCCGACCAGCGACAGCAGATCCTTGATCGTCGTCGAAACCAAGGGCAGCTTCTGCTTTTCCTGTCCCCATTGGGCGGTCAGGGCGTCACGCAGGTTCGACATCCAGCCGACACCGGAGTACAGCGCGAGCAGCAGACCGAACACCCCGATGCCGCCGCCGGACTTCAGCGCCGCGCCGATGATGCCGCTGACGAGTTCGCTCAACCCTTCCGGGACCGACTTCTTGATGCCGTCGATGAGCTGGTTCGTCACCGTCTCGTCGCCGGCGAGCACGATCCCGACGATCGCGAAGGCGACCATCAGGATCGGGATCACCGAAAGCACGCTGAAGTAGGTGATGGCCGCGGCGTAGTGATTGCCGTAGCGCTCGGTGAAGGCGTCGTTCGCCCGGATGAGGTGATCGAGCCAGCCGTACTTCCGCCTCAGCCGGGGTAACAGCTTGTCCTCTTCCGGCTTCGCGCCGTCATCTTTCGCCACCAGTAGACGCTAACCACGCCCAAGGCGACCCGCAACGCGAGCTAGCCCGCCGGGGGAAGGAACCCGATGTTCTCGTAGACGTTCCGCAACGTCACCGAAGCGACTTCCCTGGCCCGTTGCGCGCCGAGGGCCAGCGCCTTGTCGAGTTCGGCGACATCATCCATATAGGACTGGACGCGTGCCTGGACCGGCGTGACCCACTCGACGAACGCCTCGGCGACGCCCTTCTTCAGATCGCCGTAACCCTTGCCCTGATACGAGGTTTCCAGCTCGGCGACGGACTGGTCGGTCAGCGCGGAGAGGATCGTCAGCAGGTTCGAGACGCCCGGCTTGTTCTCGGCGTCGAAGACGATCTCGCGGCCGGTGTCGGTGACCGCCGAGCGCACCTTCTTCGCCGACTTCTTGGGGTCCTCGAGCAGCTCGATGAGGCCGTTGCCGGTCGACGAGGACTTGCTCATCTTCGCGGTCGGGTCCTGCAGGTCGTAGATCTTCGCCGTGTCCTTGACGATATGCGGCTCCGGCACGGTGAACGTCTTGCCGTAGCGGTTGTTGAACCGCTGCGCGAGGTTGCGCGTCAGCTCCAGGTGCTGGCGCTGGTCCTCGCCGACGGGGACCTCGTTGGCCTGGTACAGCAAGATGTCCGCGGCCTGCAGGACCGGGTAGGTGAACAGGCCGACACTGGCGCGATCGGTGCCCTGCTTCGCGGCCTTGTCCTTGAACTGCGTCATCCGGCTGGCCTCGCCGAACCCGGTCTGGCACTCCAGCACCCAGCTCAGCTGGGCGTGCTCGGGCACCTGGCTCTGGACGAACAGCGCGCTGCGGGCCGGGTCGACACCGAGCGCGAGCAGCTGCGCGGCCGAGCGGCGCGTGCGATCCCGCAGCACCTTCGGGTCCTGCTCGACGGTGATCGCGTGCAGGTCGACGACCATGTAGAAGGTGTCGTGGGTGTCCTGCAGCCGCACCCATTGCCGCAGCGCACCCAGGTAGTTGCCCAGGTGGAACGAGTCGGCGGTCGGCTGGATCCCGGAGAGCACGCGCGGGCGCTTCAGTTCGTCGGACACGTCCGGATTCTGTCAGGCCGCGCGGTGGCGAGTCACCCGAGGTCGGCCCGGCCGAACGGTCTAAACGGTTAAACGCCACATACTTCCGACGGTTCTGGGCGAGGAGTCCGATTCCTAGCGTTCATGGCACCGGATCTTCCGGCCACACCGAAGGAGAACCCAGATGAAGGCACGATCCCTGCTGATGGGCTTGGCCATCGCGGCCGCGGCCGTGTTCTCGCTCCCGGGCGTCGCGACCGCGACCGAGCCCACCGGCGGCGTCCAGCCGAACATCGTCGGCGGCGGCAACGCGACCCAGGTCTACTCGTTCATGGTGTCGCAGCAGTCGAGCTCCGGCGGCCACCAGTGTGGTGGCTCACTGATCAGCTCGACCTGGGTGGTCACCGCGAAGCACTGTGGCACGCCGTACCAGGTGCGCGTCGGGACCACGAACCGCACCAGCGGCGGCACCGTGGCCCGGGTCGCCCAGCGGATCGCCCACCCGAGCGCCGACCTGGCGCTGCTGCGCCTCTCGACGGCGGTGCCGCAGGCGCCGGTCACGATCGCCGACGCGTCCGGGGCCGTCGGCACCGCGACGCGGATCATCGGCTGGGGCCAGACCTGCGCCCCGCAGGGTGGCTGTGGCGCCCCGATCACCCTGCAGGAACTGAACACCTCGATCGTCTCCGACAGCCGGTGCCTCGGCATCAGCGGCGCCAGCGAGATCTGCACCAACAACCCCAACGGGAACTCGGGCGCCTGCTACGGCGACTCCGGCGGCCCGCAGATCAAGCAGGTCAACGGTGTCTGGCAGCTGATCGGCGCCACGAGCCGCGCCGGGAACAACAGCAGCACCTGCGCGACCGGGCCGTCCATCTACGTGGACGTCCCCTACTTCCGCAGCTGGATCCGCACCAACACCGGAGTCTGATCCGGTTCCCGCGTCGCCCCACCGTCCCCGGGGGCGACGCGGGCCCAGCCGGTTCAGCAAGGAACCGCGCGGAAGTTCGAAAAGCCGCTCCAGCAGCGCGACCGCCTTCAGGGAGTCGCACCGCTCGGGGCGGCTTCTTCCGGTTCGCCAGTAGCTCAAGGTCGCGACACTGACCCGGACGCCCTGCTGGGCGAGCCGGTGGCGGATCCGGTCGAGACCGAGACCGCTGTCCGTGATCGCCCGGTCCAGAGCGCGGGGGAAGGGATCTCCGGGCCGGCTGCGACGCCGCGTCACCGTCATGGACCTGAGCGTGGCGATCAGCGCGCCACTAAACAATCCGGGCCGGACTAGGTGTACCTACCCAAGTAATCCGACGGAGCGACTTTCGCCCCCTAATCGCGATCCGCCGGCAGAGCGACTTTCGCCCCCTAATCGCGATCCGCCGGCAGAGCGACTTTCGCCCCCTAATCGCGATCCGGGGGCAGGGAGGCCCAGGTCAGGGGCGGCGCGGGTGGGTGAGGGCCTCGCCGTCGGCGAGCACGGCCTCGGCCATCGCGGCGACGTCGGCGGCGGGCTGCACCGGGGTGGCGGCAGCCGGGACGACAGGAGCGGCAGAGCCGACGGTGGCGGCACGCGCCTTGCGGCGCTGACGGAAGACGCCGAAGGCCATGCCGACGATGCCGAGGGCGACGGCGACCAGGCCGACCGGGCCCAGAAGACCGAACGCCATCTCCGAGCGCGATGTCGACTCCGCGGCCGACGCCGGGACCGCGCCCGCGATGAGCAGCGCGACGGGGATCGCGACGACCGCCGCGGCCCTGGCCGCGGGCAGAGCCGACCGCATCAGGAGATGAACTGGGTTCCGCACCGGAGTGCCTCCCGTGACGTGACAGTGCCGAACCGGAACGCTAACCCGAACGAGTGAGCATTTCCAGGTTGCTGGTCAAAAAACTACCGAGCGTGTCAAGACCTGTGGGTTCTGATCAACTCGGGGAACGAGACTAGCCCCTCACAGGGGGGATCTTTCGAGCACCCCTACCCCTCAAAGTATGTCGCGAGCTGAAGGCGTTCCGGCAAAACGCGGCACATTACGCCGTTCGGCTGCCACCGCGGGGCCGAACAGGCACGATCCGACTTTCCCCGGTTGGTTTCTTGCGCGCAATGGTCTATACCTGTTGGCCATACCCCTTAAAAGGTATAGACCAATCTCCCTGCATGGTCCCCCCGTACGAAGGAGCCACCGATGTCTCTTCGACGTATTCTCGCGGCGGTCGCCGCCACCTTCGCCGCCACCACGGTCGCCGTGGTCGTCCCGGCCCAGTCCGCCGCCGCGGCGGACTGCGTGGCGCCGTGGAACGCGAGTTCGGTCTACTGGGGCGGCAACACCGCCTCCTACAACGGGCACAACTGGTCCGCGAAGTGGTGGACACAGAACGAAACCCCCGGCACGGCGCAGGTCTGGGCCGATCAGGGCAGCTGCGGCGGCGGCACGACCAACCCGCCGAACCCGTCCGGCTTCGTGGTCAGCGAAGCCCAGTTCAACCAGATGTTCCCCAGCCGGAACCCGTTCTACACCTACAACGGCCTGGTCACCGCCCTGAGCGCGTACCCCGCCTTCGCGGGCACCGGCAGCGACACCGTCAAGAAGCAAGAGGCGGCGGCCTTCCTGGCGAACGTCAGCCACGAGACCGGCGGACTGGTCCACGTCGTCGAGCAGAACGAGGCCAACTACCCGCACTACTGCGATACGAGCCAGTCCTACGGCTGCCCGGCGGGCAACGCCGCGTACTACGGCCGCGGCCCGATCCAGCTGAGCTGGAACTTCAACTACAAGGCCGCCGGCGACGCGCTGGGCCTGCCGCTGCTGACCAACCCGTGGTTGGTGCAGAACGACGCGGCGGTCGCCTGGAAGACCGGCATCTGGTACTGGATGACCCAGAACGGCCCGGGCACGATGACCCCGCACAACGCGATGGTCAACAGCCGCGGCTTCGGCGAGACCATCCGCAGCATCAACGGCAGCCTCGAGTGCAACGGCGGCAACCCCGCCCAGGTGCAGAGCCGCGTGAGCAAGTACCAGCAGTTCACCGGCATCCTCGGCGTCGACCCCGGCGGCAACCTCTACTGCTGACCCGGCCAGGGAGCTGAAGGGGCCCTTCGCCGCGTCACATGCGGCGAAGGGCCCCTTCAGCTCTCCAGGGACATCAGCAGCCGACGCAGCGAAGCGTCCAGGACGTCGAGGTCGTCACCAAGCGGCGAGAGCAGCTTCGCGACGTTCGCGGTGTGCTCGGTCATCGCGGCGTCGACGACTTCGAAACCGCGCTCGGTCAGCGTGACCCGGAAACTGCGCCGGTCCTCCGGGTCGAGCGCGCGCTCGACCAACCCCGCCGACTCGAGCCTGTCGATCCGGCTGGTCATCCCGGCCCGGGACATCATCAGCGTCGCGGACAGCTCGGACGGGATCAGGGTGTACGGCTTCCCGGACCGCCTGAGCGCCGCGAGCACGTCGAACTCCCCTTGTTTCAGGCCATGTTTCGCGAAAACCGCCTCCACCATCGGCGTCGTCAGCATCACCGCGCGCCCGAGGCGCCCCGCGACCCCGATCGCCGTCAAGTCCAATTCCGGCCGTTCCCGGCGCCATGCGCCGACCACCGCGTCGATCGCGTCCGCGTTCCGCTCTTCACTCACGGTCGAAGTCTATTAGATCGGAGATAGTTTGACAGCGAACTATCAGTGGTGGAACTATTCGGCTATGACGCAGAGCATCGAAACCCGCGAACCCGTCCTCGTCCGTGCCTCCGAAGCGGAGACCGTCGGCGCCGGCCCCACCCTCGTCACCCTGCTCGCCGACGTCTCGACCACAGGCGGAGTCATGAGCAGTGCGAGAACCCAGTTGGGCGTCGGGGCCGACGGCGCGGCGCCGCACTATCACACCGGCTCCTCCGAGATGTTCTTCATGCTCGGCGGAAACCTGGAAGTCCTTGTGGGAGAAGAGATCGTCACCGTTTCCGAGGGCGACATGCTCGTTGTCCCGCCGATGACGACACACGCCTTCCGCGCGGCGGCGGACTCTCCCGCGGACGTGCTGATCGTGTTCATCCCCGGCGTGGAACGCTTCGGCTACTTCCGGCTACTGGAGAAGGTCGGCCGCGGGACGGCGACCGTCCAGGAACTCTTGGACAGCCAGGAGGAATTCGACAACCACTTCGTGGACAGTCCAGTGTGGACGGAGAGCGCGAAGAGCCGTCAGTAGCCGCGCGGCGGATAACCCGGCGGCGGCCCGTAGGGGCCCGGCGGTGGATAGCCCTGCGGCGGGTACCCGGGCTGTGGGTACTGCGGTTGCGGGGGCTGCGGATACTGCGGTTGGGGGTACTGGGGCTGAGGGTAGGGCGGCGGATAGCCCGGCTGCTGTGGCGGATACGGCGGCTGGCCGTACTGCGGCGGAGGCGGATATTGCTGCGGATACCCGGGATTCTGCGGCGGATAGGGCGGTGGCGGGTACTGCTGAGGCTGCGGTTGCGGCGCGGCGGGCTGCCCACCGCCGAGGTGCAGAGGCAACACCGAGACCAGCTGCCCGAGTTTGCCCAGCGTCGCGAGCACGTCGTCCGGCTTGGTCCGGCCGAACGTCGGATTCTCGACGTAGACCAGCTCCGCCCCCACCAGCGACCAGGTGTGCAGCTTCGACGACCGCATCAGGGCGGCGACCTGCGGCGTCAGCACCTGGACCGCGATGTTCGGATCGGTGTCGATCAGCTTGTACCAGCGGTTGAACTTCCGGTCCGCGGTGGCGGGCTCGGGATACTGCTCGACGTCCCAGGCGGATTCGATGCTCGACACGATCTGGAAGTTCGGCATCGGCGCGGGCAGGGTGACCACCCAGACCGTGTCGATCGAGATCGTGTCGAGCTCATTGACCTTCTTGTTGGTCCACCGCGTGTGCACGCTCGTGACCGTCGGGCGGCGGTGATAGTCGAAAACGCTGAACGGGAGCCCGTTGTACGCGCCGCTCAGCGCGCCGAACGCGATCCGTTTGTCGCCGCGCTGGTTGAACGGCAGCACCGTCCAGCGTTCCAGCAGGTTCGGCGCGTCCGGGCTGAACTCCCACCCGTACTGGCCCGACATCTGGTAGCGCTCGGCGTTCGTCGCCTCGATACGCCTGGCTTCGTTCGTCTCCATGACCGGCCCAGGTCAGTCGGAGTAGGTCGCTGTCACGGGGGCGTGATCGGACCACCGCTGCTCGTAGGACCCGGCGCGCTCGACCACGACCGACGTACACCGCTCGGCGAGGCCGGGAGTGGCGATCTGGCAGTCGATGCGCCAGCCCGAGTCGTTGTCGAACGCCTTCCCGCGATACGACCACCAGGTGTACGGGCCCGGACCTTCCGGATCGAGTTTGCGCTGCACGTCGACATAACCGGCCTCGGTGAACACGCGGCCGAGCCACTCCCGCTCCTCCGGGAGGAAGCCCGAGCTCTTCTGGTTCCCGCGCCAGTTCTTCAGGTCGGTCTTCTCGTAGGCGATGTTCCAGTCCCCGACCACGACGACCTCACGGCCGCCGGCCTCGGCCTTGGCGCGCAGGTCGACGAGGTACGGCAGGAACGCCGCCATGAAGCGCTCCTTCTCGTCCTGGCGCGGGGTCCCGACGTCGCCGCTGGGCAGGTACAGGCTCGCCACCACGACGTTCGGCAGGTGGATCTCCGCGTAGCGGCCGCTGTCCTCGAATTCGGGCTCGCCGAAACCGATGCGGACCTCTTCCGGCTCGGCGCGACTGAAGAGCATGACGCCGTTGCGCCCCTTCTGTGCCGACGGCGCGTGCACCACGTGCCAGCCTTCGGGCGCGGCGGCACCGGCCGGGAGCTCCTTGAGCTCGGCCCGGACCTCCTGGCAGGCGACGACATCGGCCTTGGTGGAGCCGAGCCACTCGACGAAGCCCTTTTTCGCGGCGGCACGGAGGCCGTTGACATTCACAGTGGAGACGGTCAGCACCCTTCGCACGCTACCCGGAGGGTCTGACAGAACCGTCAGGGGTGGAGCGGCGCGGCGAGATCCCGTGATCACGAAAGTCGCGCCGTTACCCGCGGCGCTCTGCGAGACTGCGCGCATGAGCGAGCTGACCGTGCTGGGCAGCTGCGGCGCCTGGCCCGAACCGGGCCGCGCCTGCGCCGGCTTCCTCCTGGTCCACGAAGGTTTCCGGCTCGTGCTGGACCTCGGCTACGGCGCCGCGTCGCGGCTGTTCGAACACTGTCCCGGCGGCCGGGTCGACGCGGTGGTGGTGACGCACGAGCATCCCGATCACTGCGCGGACGTCAGCGCGCTCGGCCGGGCGCGTGCCTATGGGCTGCCGGACGAGCCGAGGATCCCGTTGCACTGCACGCCGGGCACGGTCCGGCGGCTGGAGGCGCTGGAACCGCGGCCGCATCCGACGACCATCTTCGACATCTTCGACCTCGGCCCGCCGCGCGAGGTGGGGCCGTTCCGGATGACCACGTTCCTGCTGCTGCACCATGTGCCGAATTACGGCGTCCGGTTGACCGCGCCCGGGCTCACCGTCGCCTATACCGGCGACAGTGGGCCCAGCCCGATCTTGGCGGAGCTGGGGCGCGACGCCGATCTGCTCATCGCCGACGCGACCCTGCAGGGTCCGTCTCCCGACGAGACGCCGCGGCTGGTGTCGACGGCCGGCGAGGCCGGGTACTGGGCCGAACGCGGAGGCGCCCGGCGGCTGCTGCTGACCCACTTCTGGCCCGGCTCCGACCGCGGGATCTCGGTGGCCGAGGCGCGGGAGGAGTTCAGCGGCGAGGTGCTGGCTGCCGACGAGGGCACCCACGTGCGTTTAGCGGGCTAACCGCGATCCGCGCGCGTCCCTGCCCGCTCGCATTCAGAGGACGAAATGCACCTCACGTACCCCACCGACAGGTCGACATTCGCGGGCTAACCGCGATCCGAACCCGACCCGAGCGGGACTCGCGGCCCCCTCGCATCCAGAGGACGAAATGCGGAGCGGGCCCCGGGACCTAACGCATCGAGAGGACGAAATGCGAAGGGGACTCGGGACCGAACGCATCCAGAGGACTAAATGCGGAGCAGGTGCGAACGCGGCGGAGAGGGCGAGGCGCAGCGGGGCGGGGTCGAGCGCGGGGGAGAGCGGCGGGAGCGGGAGGGCGCGTTTAGCGGGCTGAACGCGACGCGGGAGGGGTCACGGGCCGCACTTCGAGCCTTCGACCGGGGCCACGTACTGGGCCGAGACCCACTTGCCCTCCGCGATCTTGCGGAAGCCGTTCTCGACCACCGGCTGGGCGTCGATCTTCGCGTCCTTGACGTACTTGCCGACGATCTTCTGCCCACCGGGGGTGTCGCGCGCGTTGAGCACGTCGGCCGTCACCACGACCTGGCAACCGGTCGGGCTCGAAGCGCTCGACGCCCTGTCCTGCCCCGAGATGGCGACGACGACGATCAGCGCCAGTCCGCCGCCGATGAACAAGACCGGTTTCGAGATGGCCATGATGGTCACTCCTCGAACAAGGGAATCGTTTTCTTCCTCGACCAGAGTGACAGAAACCGGGACAGTCGCCCAGATCCCGGATCGCCAACCACTCGGAGGCGCCAACCGGACGGCCTCCGCGCTACCCACCGTCACACCACAGGCCGAAGTACGCGAGGGCCCCCTTCACCGCGCTGGACGCAGCGAAGGGGGCCTTCAGGCACTTACAGCGAAACTCAGCCCTGGGCGATCTTCTTGGCCAGGTTGTCGTCCAGCGTCGCGAGGAACTCCTCGGTGGTCTGGAACGCCTGGTCCTTGCTGATCAGCAGCGCGAGGTCCTTGGTCATCTTGCCGCTCTCGACGGTCTCGACGACGACCTGCTCCAGCTTGTTCGCGAACCCGATCAGCTCCGGGTTCGAGTCCAGCTTGCCGCGGTGCTCGAGGCCCCGGGTCCACGCGTAGATGGACGCGATGGGGTTGGTCGAGGTCGGCTTGCCCTGCTGGTGCTGGCGGTAGTGCCGGGTCACCGTGCCGTGCGCGGCCTCGGCCTCGACGGTCTTGCCGTCCGGGGTGCGCAGCACCGAGGTCATCAGGCCCAGCGAGCCGAAGCCCTGCGCGACCGTGTCGGACTGCACGTCACCGTCGTAGTTCTTGCACGCCCAGACGTAGCCGCCCTCCCACTTCATCGCGGCGGCGACCATGTCGTCGATCAGGCGGTGCTCGTACGAGATGCCCTTGGCGTCGAAGTCGGCCTTGAACTCGGCCTGGTAGATCTCCTCGAACACGTCCTTGAACATGCCGTCGTAGGCCTTGAGGATGGTGTTCTTGGTCGACATGTAGACCGGGTACTCGCGGTCGAGGCCGTACTGCAGCGAGGCGCGCGCGAAGTCCTCGATGGACTTGCGGTAGTTGTACATCCCCATGGCGACGCCGCCGCCCTCGGGGAACTTCGCGACCTCGAACTCCATCGGCTCGGAGCCGTCGTCCGGGGTGTAGCTGATGGTCAGCGTGCCGGGACCGGGGACCTTGAAGTTGGTCGCCTTGTACTGGTCACCGTGCGCGTGACGGCCGATGATGATCGGCTTGGTCCAGCCGGGCACGAGCCGCGGGATGTTCTGGATGACGATCGGCTCGCGGAAGATGACACCGCCGAGGATGTTGCGGATCGTGCCGTTGGGCGAGAGCCACATCTTCTTCAGGCCGAACTCTTCGACCCGCGCCTCGTCCGGCGTGATCGTGGCGCACTTGACGCCGACACCGTGCTTCTTGATCGCGTTGGCCGAGTCGACGGTGACCTGGTCGTCGGTGCGGTCCCGCTCCTCGATGCCCAGGTCGTAGTACTCCAGGTTCACGTCCAGGTACGGGTGGATCAGCCTGTCCTTGATGAACTGCCAAATGATGCGGGTCATCTCATCGCCGTCGAGCTCGACGACGGTGCCCTGGACCTTGATCTTGGCCATGAGCAGCGGTGCTCCTTCCGCGGATCTTCGCGTTTCTTCTTCAGTCTCCGGTAGCGGTACAAGCGTACTGCTTAACGGTCCTTGATGGTTCCAGTAGTGGTCGGTATCAAGTCTCCACGAGGCCGATGTGACCGACGTCACCCGGTCGGACGACGGCCATCCGGCCGTCACGGGACCCGCGGAACCGCGACATCATCGAACCGCACTCCTCAGCCGGCCACCGGAAGGGCGGTCCCCATGTCCACCAACCCCTACGCCGTACCGCCATACGAACAACAGCAGCAGCCGGCCATGGAGCCCTACCCGCAGCCTAGGCAAAGCAGCCGCGCCGTGCCCCGCGTGCTCAGCGCGCTCGGCGGGTTCCTGCTGACGCCGGTCGCGCTCGGCATGGTGATCTACGGCGGCTTCCCGATCTGGATCGGCACCGGACTGCTCGCGCCGATCGTGCTGGACCTCCCGGTGATCGTCGCCGACCTGATGAAGCCGCAACCGGCCGGAACACCACTGGAGAACTGGGTCTGGGCCGTCGTCTACGGCGGTTTCGCCTGGCAGGGCGTCCTCCTGCTGACCGCGTTCGTGCTCTACGCCCGCGATCGCTGGTGGTTCGTCGTCACCGGCACCGTGCGGCCGGGGACGATCGGCGTGGCGGGTGGGCTCGGCATCGCCGCCGCACTCGTCACCGCGATCGGCCATACGATCTGGGCGTTCGGCCCCGGCGGCATGGCGGCCCGCGGCCAGGACGTCGTGATCGCGCTGCTCGGCCTGCTCGCCGCGGTGGCCTTGGCGACCGTTTCGCGAGGACGGTTCTGGCCGCGGCTCGTGCTGGTGTGGACGGGCGCCGGGGCGATGGCGGGCTCCGGTGCGTGGGGCCTGTTCAGCGCGTTCACCATGGGCTCGGCGGGGCATGTGCCGGTGCTGGCCGTGCAGGTGACCGGCGGGGTGCTGATGATGACGTCGATCCTGCGGCGCCTACCGCACACGGCGTAGCCGGGAAGCCGCTTCTCAACGGACGCGGTACGCCGCTTCCCCGGGGTAGCTTTCGTCCTGTGCTGCTGAAAGAACGGTATCCGTGGAGCCCCTGGGCGGGCCGCGTCCTGCGCGTGGTGCTGCCGCTGGGGTTCGTCCTCGGCGCCACGAGCAGCGCGGCCCGCTGGCAACCGGGCGCCCCGTCGCTGACCACGCTCGGTGCCCTCTGGCTGGTCGCCGTCGCGCTGCCGTTGCTGGTGGTCCACCGGTTCCCGATGACGATCTTCCTGCTCACCTCCGTGCTGACGCTGGGCTACTACGCGTCCGGCAACCCCGGCGGGCCGGCGGTGGTGCTGCCGACGATCGCGTTGTTCGTGCTCACCAAGATCCGCGGGCCGCTGGTCGCCGGGATCACCGGCGGATCGTTGCTGGTGGCAGCCGGTATCGCGTTGTTCGCCCGGCACGGGTTCGACGGTTTCGACCTCCGGGCCGGGCTCGGCTTCGTCTGGGTGATCGCGGTCGTCGGGATCGGGACGGCGGTGCGCAACGGCCTGGCCGCGGCGCGGGCCCGGCGCGAGCAGGCCGACGAGCACCGGCACCGGATGGCCGAGCAGGAGCGGCTTACCATCGCCCGTGAGGTGCACGACGTCGTCGCGCACAGCCTCGCGATGATCAACGTCCAGGCCGGGGTCGCCGCGCACGTCGCCGACCGGCGTCCTGAGCAGGCGAAAGAGGCGTTGCTGAACATCAAGGAGGCGAGCGCTTCGGCGCTGAAGGACCTCCGCGCGACGCTGGCCGTGCTGCGGTCCGGCGAGGACAAGGCGCCCGCGCCGAGCCTCGCCCAGGCCGGCGAACTCTTCGAGCACGCGCGGGCCGCCGGGCTGGAGGTCCGTGTCGACGGCGAACCGGGCGAGCTGCCCGCTCCCGTCGACGGCGCCGCGTACCGGATCCTGCAGGAATCGCTGACGAACGTGGTCCGCCACGCGAACCAGGCGCGCGGCGTCGAGGTCAGGTTCGAGCGGAAAACCGGTGCGCTGACGCTGCTCGTCCGCGACGATGGTCGCGGCGCCGTCGAACCCGCGCCCGGCCACGGGCTGCGCGGCATGTCCGAACGGGCGGCGGCGCTGGGCGGCGCGCTCACGACGTCCATTGTGGATGGTGGGTTCCAGGTTCGCGTGGACCTGCCAGTCGAGGGGGAACGATGACGATCCGGGTGGTCCTCTCCGACGACCAGGCGCTGGTGCGCGCGGGTTTCCGGGTGCTGCTGGAGACCGAAGACGGCTTCGAGGTCTGCGCCGAGGCGGGCGACGGCGAGCAGGCCGTCGCGGCCGCTGCCGAGCACAAGCCGGACATCGTGGTGATGGACGTCCGGATGCCCGGCGTCGACGGACTCGAGGCGACCAGGCGGATCACCGCGAATCCGGAGCTGGCGGGGGTGAAGGTCCTCGTTCTGACCACGTTCGACGTCGACGAGTACGTCTACGAGGCGTTGCGCGCGGGCGCGAGCGGGTTCCTGCTGAAGGACACCGACCCGGTGGAGCTGCTGCGGGCGCTGAAGGTGGTCGCCGCGGGTGAGGCGCTGCTGGCACCGACCGTGACCCGGCGGCTGATCGCGGAGTTCGTCGACCGGCCGGAGAACCGCCGCATCGACGTGAGCGCCGTCCGTGAGATCACCGACCGCGAACGCGAGGTCCTCGGCCTGGTCGCCGGCGGGATGTCGAACGACGAGATCGCCGCGCATCTGGTGATCTCGACGGCCACCGCGCGCACGCACGTCAGCCGCATCATGACCAAGATCGGCGCGCGCGACCGCGCCCAGCTGGTGGTGCTGGCCTACGAGTCCGGGCTGGTCAGCCCCCGCCGGTCCTGATCGGGAATTCCCCACCCCGGATTCCCCCAAAAAGATGAGATTTACCGCCGAAGGCCCCGCTTCACCCCGCGTGACCGAGGTGGCGGGATCGCTGACGCTCAGTTAAATCACTGAGATGCACGTGCAAATGCACGACCTCCATGACGGCTGACGCAAGGGTCAGAAGGCTTCTGTCTCAGCTTCCTCTTCACGTCGACCAGGGGAAACATCCGGCTCGCCTGGGCGGCCGAGAATTGCCCGGGAGCGATTTCCAGCCGAACAGGCGTACCGCTAACCCTGATTTCCCGGTGTTTTCAGGCGCGACCCGCCGGAACTGGCGGCGACTTCGTGCACGGTCCGTGATTTTCTGCTTCGAGGGAGCTGGAAATGGTCGTCACTTTCTGTCGTGAAATGGTCCGCTTCGGGCTCCCTGTACGGGGTGTGGCGGCCCCTGAGTTGCTTTCGAGCAATGACTCTGAGCACTAGTCTTCGGAGTCACGGTCGCGCGGCGAGGTCACCTACCTGACGTGATTCTCACCCGGCCGGGCAAGGATCGGAAAAACTTCAAGATCGCATTTCTTCTCACTGGGAGTCACCATTGGCGACAAATAGACCTGATCCCCTTCTGGTGATCACCGCGGGACTCGTCGTTCTCGCCTACATCGTTTTCGCCGCGATCCTCACCCGGCTTCTGCTGACCAGAAAGGTCGCCCAACCCGCCAAGGTGATCGGCTCGGTGGCGGCCCTGGTGGCGGGTCTGCCCGCCATCCTCTACGCGTTCGCGGCGGTGGTGGGCTGATGGGCGGGACGTTCCTGGAGGTGCTCACCGAGCGGCAACGGCGGCGCCTGATCGACCTCGGCAGACATGTCGACTACGCGGCAGGCGCGAACCTGGCGAACCAGGCGGAGCCCGCTCCGCCGGTGCTCATCCTGCAGTCGGGTTACGTGAAAGCCCAGCGTACGGCCCAGGGCGACACTCCGCCCATGATCGTCGACCTGTTCGGCGCGGGGGACGTGCTCGGCCTCGAGGACTGCCTGATCGGATGGTCGAGCCACCTCGCCCACGTCGCCACGAAACCGGTCCGCGTACTCGAGATCCCTCAGAAGACCTTCCGCCGCTTTCTCCAGGACAACAAGCAGGCGATGGGCGCGGCCGCCGAAGCGCTGGCGCTGCGGCTGCGCCGCCGGGACATCGCGCTGGGTTTCGCGCCCGCCAAGATCCGGAGCAGGCTGACCGCATTTCTGGTTCGTTTACAGGTGGTCTACGGAATTCCCCGAGAAGACTGCGTGGTGATCGACGTAGGTCTGAACCACGCGGACATCGCGTCCGCGATCGGGGCGTCACCCGCCTCGGTGAACACCGAGATGGTGAAACTGAAGAACGAGGGCTATCTGACGACGGGATACAAGACCATTCACGTCAAAAAACAATTGCGGGAAGACGGTCCTCCGCTTTTCCCGGCCAAGCAGGCCAAGTCACGGCGGATTCCGCAAATGAAGCTGCCGCGCCGAGAACTCAGCCGCGCTTCAGCTGAAGCGCGAGCCGTATGACGAACACGACGGCCAACGCGGCGACCAGGGCGATTTCCCAGGCCATGGCGGCTCCTCCTCGTCCAGCATCCGAAGGCTCCGATGCTCTGCCCTTAAGGCGCGCCACCGGGGGAGGACGTTCACCGACACGGCCTAACTCACTCGAACGGACGAAGCTCGCCCCGCGTCTCGGTGGGGGCTGAAGGACGCTTTCCCCGCATGCGATGCGGGGAAAGCGCCCTTCACCGCGTCGCATGCGGGGAAAGGGCCCTTCAGCTACAGCGCGCTCTCGACGGCAGCCCACACCCGATGCGGGTCGAGGTCCATCGGCCGCGAGTCCGGATCCGGCCGCAGCCGCCGCAGCAGCACCTGCTGCACCAGCGCCGTCGGCTTCGCCGCAGCGGCCACCCGCCGCCAGAACAGGTGATCCTCCAGGCCCTCGAACAGCACCTCGGAGTTCCACCCGCCGAACTCGTCGACCAGCGACCGCCGCACCAGATACCCGCTGCCCAGGTACGGCAGCGTCCGCAGCCGCCGCTCCTCCGGCGGCAGCGCCCCGACCAGGCCGTCCACCGGATCCGCGACCGGGCAGTGCACGACGTCGACGTCGTCCGAAGCGGCCAGCAGACGCTCCAGCAGGAACTCCGACGCGCGCATCCCGCCGTCGAGGACCAGCAGCCAGGACGCCGTCGACCGTTCGAGCAGGGAGTTCCGGGTGAGTCCGCGGCCGAGCGGGGTGTCGTGCAGCAGCACGTCGTACGGCCGTGGCCGCGGCCACGGATGCACGCCGTCCTCGCCGACGAGCACTTTCCTCGGCGACACGCTGCCGGTGAGCAGGTCGTTCGCCAGATCGTCCGGGTCGACTTCGCCGGTCCGCCGCACGATCAGCACGTCGACGTCGGCGGAGCCCGTCACCGAAGCCGCCGCGGGCTCCCAGGTGCGCGAAGCGACCCTTCGGGCGCCTGCCGCGCGCTGGGCGATCCGGGCCGACAGCGCCGTCCCGCGTGCCGAAGCCGGGCCGGCGGCGGACCGGTCACCCGCGAACCGCGCGTCGAACGACGGGGTGTCGACGGCGAGCGCGTCCTCCGGGTTCCGCAGGCTCGTCGCCAGTGCCCGTGCCGGCGCGATGTCCGCGGCGGGCGCCGAGCCCAGCGACGAGGCGAGGTCGATCAGCCGCCGCGCGGACGCCGTCATGTCCAGCGACTTCACGAAACCGTAGGCGGCCGAACGCAGATGCCGCTCGCGCTCGGGTTCGTCGGCCAGCGCGGCGACGACCGAGCCCAGCGCCTCTGGCCGCGCCAGCACCAGATGCTCGCCGGGGACCAGCGGCTCGACGTCGGCCGAGGTCTCGCTGACCACCACACAGCCGTTGGTCATCGCTTCGAGCGTGCGCACCCATTCCAGGGTCTGCTTCTGCTCGCGGTGCAGGTTCAGCAGGAACCGCGACCGCGCGAGGTGCTCGAACTTCGCCTTGCCCGGCAGGAAGTCGACGCGCGCGGTGGTCATCGGCTCGTGCGGCGGGGTCAGCAGCCGCGTCCGCAGGCCCGCGAGGTCCCGCGCGTAGGAGCCGAGCAGCACCGAACGCCGCCGCTCGGCGGTGCCGAGATAGGTGACGTCGAGGTCGCGCGGGCTGTCGAGGTCGCCGCCCCACAGGTCCCACAGCGGGCTGTAGCCGAGCTGGAACTGCTCGACGGCGATCCCGCGCCGCCGCAGCTCGGCGGTCGAATCGTGGTTGATGTCGACGGCGCCGCCCAGGATGGAGAGCAGTTCGGCGTTGCGCTCGAAGGTCGCCGTCCCGGGGTGCTCCACACAGAACCCGATGGTGCGGCGGCACTGCTCGGCGGTCGGGAAGTCGGCGTCCTTAATGGTCACGAAGTACTCGTGGGGGACGACGACGAACACCGTGTCGGCCCCGGCCTCGGGATACCGGCCGACGGCGGTCCTGGCCTTGCCACCCGCCGTGCGCACGGCGTCGGCGACCACTTCGAGCAGCTCCTCCATGAAGGCGGAACCGCCCTCGGCGGAGACGAAGCAGAGTTCGGTCACGGCCGGTCCATCTTCTTCCGCACGACCCGCAGCGGCGCGGTGACCCGCCAGCTGACGGTGCGGCGCGTGGCGTCGAGTTCGCGGGCCATCTCGGCGGCGAGCCGTTCGGCGTTGAGCAGCCGCTGCCGGTCCGCCGACGGCTCGCCGCCGGGCAGGATGTCCGCGTCCACGACGCCCGCCGAAACGACGAGTTCGGCGTCGAGCAGCGCCAGCCGCAGTTTGTCGCGCTCTTCGCGGCAGGTCTTCAGCTCGGCGCGCAGCGAGTCACGCTGCTGGTGGGCCAGCAGGACCTCGGCTTCCAGCGCCTTCAGACGCGCCTTCGCGACGTCGAGTTCTTCCTGCTGTGAGGAGAGCTTCTGATTCACCTCGGCGGACTCGCCTTCGTTCGACGCGGCCGCGGTGGCCTCGCGCAGCTCGTGTTCGGTGTCGGCCAGCTTCGCCTTCAGCCGGTCCTGTTCGGCGGTGAAAACCTGCCGTTCGGCACGGAGCCGGGTCAGCTCGGCCTGGACACGGCCGGGAATGTCGGTGTCAGACATGAACGCCCCCACTCAGTTCGGTCAGGATTTCGGAGTATTCGCGCGCGTAACCCGCCGGGTCGAGCCACGGCCGCAGCTTCTCGTGCGCCGCCTTCGCCATCTCACGGCGACGGGTGGCCGACGTGCCCAGCGCGCGCAGCAACGCCGCCGTCAGCGCGTCGACGTCGTTGGTCTCGAACAGCCAGCCCGTCTCGCCGTCGACGATCATCTCCCGCGCGCCGAACACGTCGGTCGCCGCGACCGGGACGCCACAGCAGACGGCTTCGAGGATCGACCGCGGCAGCGATTCGATGTCGGAGCTGTTCACGAAGATGTCCGCCGCCTGCAGCCAGCGCAGCGGATCCGGCTGGATCGGCACCAGGCTGACCGACTTCTCCAGCCCCGCGCGCTCGACCGATTCCTCCATCGCGAGCCCGTACGGCGACGGGTGCAGCCCGACGACGGCCAGTTTGGCCTCGGGGTGGACCTGGTGGATCCGCTCCATCGCCGAGATCAGCGGCGCCTGCCCCTTGCGGGATTCCGCGATGCCGATGTTGACCAGCACGATGTCGTCCGGCGCGTAGCCGAGCATGTTCCGCGCCTGCCGCCGGGTCTCCGACCGCGTGCGACCGCCGAACTTGTGCATCGGCGTGCCGTAACGGACGGTCTGGCAGCGTTCCGGCTTGCTGTAGGGCAGGAACATCTCGCGCGTCGCGTCCGCGACGAACAGCAGCTTGTCCACCTCGGCGAGCGTGCTTTCCCAGCGCTGCCAAACCGCGGCGGGCGGTTTGACCGGACCCCAGTTCTGGTAAGCGAACGCGGGCAGCGAGAAGCTCTCGTGGATCACCCAGGCCGTCGGCATCCCGGCGCGCTTCGCCGCGTCCGCGCCGACGAAACCGCCGAGCGTGTTGACGAGCGCGACGCCCGCTCCGGAGCACTTCGCGAAGCGAGCCAGCTCGGCGACATGTCCTTCATATGCGGGGACCGTCTGGTTCCGGTAGTGCGTCGTGACATGCACGGGGATGCCGAGTTCGTGACAGTCCGCGCGCAGCGGGCCGTCGGTTTCGCTGACCAGGCTGACCTGCCAGCCGTGGTCGGTCACCATCCGGCTCAGCAGCTCCTGCAGCCACAACTGGCCGCCGCCGACGCCGAGGCTGTGCGTGAACACCAGCACGTGCTTCGGGTCGGTCGGGATGTTCACCCGCGCCATCGCCTTCGCCGTGTCACTCGCCAGTTCGTCGGCGAGTTCGGCGTCGTCCGGGTCCGCGACGGGATTGCGAAGCGTGAAAGTGCGCTTCGCCGACACGACCTCGCCGATGCCTTCGGTGCGGTACCGGACGCGGAGCGACAGCGTCCGCTCTTCGCCGTAGGGAAGGTCGACGGGCACCCAAGCCTCGAAACCGCTGACGGCGGCGTCGTCGAAGCCGGGGAATTCCTTCGGCACGTCCTTGCGGGGCAGGCGGGTGCGGGCGCTGACCGTGCCACCGCCCTCGACCATCACCTCGATCAGGCTCGGCGCGCGGCCCTGGAGCATGGCCCAGCCCGTGACGTAGACGACGTGTCCCTCGGAGACCTTTCCCTGCTTCGGCGCTTCGAGTTCGCCCAGCCACAGCGGTTCCTCGCCGGGCAGCGTTCCCACGTGGACGGTCGCCTGGTTCAGCACCCGCTCGTCCGGGCCGGTGACGACGATGTCCTGGGTGCCCGCGGGAACCCAGGTGGCCGGGACGGCGCGCCAGCCGAAAGTACCTTCGGGCGCGCCCGGGCACGGCTCGGGGAACAGGTTCGCTTCGACGTCCGCGACGGTCACGGACATCTCGTCGATCCGGCTGATCCCGGTCGTCCAGCCCCGGAGTTCGAACAGGTGCCCGACCGGCCGGTCCGGGGTCAGGATGCCGGCGGTATGCAGGCTCGTCATCGCTTCGCTACCTCGTCTTCGTTCGCCGCCACACCGGCGCCGACCTTCGGTGAACGGTACTCGTGGACGGTTCTCGCCAGGCGCGTTCGCCAGATTTCGGCGATGGCCTCCCGCACCTCGCCGGTGCCGTGCGCGGTGCCGCACGAGGCGATCGTCGAGAAGGCGACCTCCCGCGCCACCGCGGTGTCCACAAAGGAGGGATGGAGACCGATCAGCACACCGAGCCAGCCCGCCAAATCGCGCATCGAGCCGCCGTCCGCCGCCGCGGACCAGCCCGCGTCGGCGAGCTTGTCGGCCAGCACGAGCACTCCGCGCTCGACGACCTCCGGCAAACCGGCTTCCGCGTTCCGCCACTCGAGATCGATCGGGCGCAACGTCGTCCCATCGACGAGTACGTTGTGCGGCACCAGATCCCACAGCGCCTCGACCCCGCGCGCGGCCTCGGCGCGCAGGAGATCCCGCCAGCCGGTGAGCAGTTCCGCGACGCGCTCCGGCTCGTCGAGCAGGACTTCGACCATCGTCGGGGCGTCGTACACCTTGTCCGTGCACGGTCCGACGGAGATCCCGGCGACCGGCGGCGACGGAGTGAGCGGCGTCCGTCGGACTTCGGCGCCCTCGCCGGTGCGCACGACATCGGCGCGTGTGCAGGCGAAGGCGGCGCGCTCGGCGGTGTTGAAGTAGGTCGCGAGCCGGTACGCGGGCCAGAGGGCGGCGGCGGCGGGGCCGCACAGCAGGGCGAGGCCGTGCGCGGGGCCGCCGGTGATCGCGGCGGACAGCCGGGGGAGTTCGGTGTCGATCTGCGTGCCGAGCACCGCGCGGGCGACTTCGTGCCCGGGGGTGCAGCGCAGCTCACGCTGGATTTCGAGACCGGCCGCCGCGAGCGTCTTGGCGACATTCCGCGACGTGGTGAGCACCACGACGGCGCCTGTTGGAGACAGCCGCTCGCGAACCACGTTCAGCAGGCTTCGCGTCGCGTAGGGCTGTTGGACGATGACGAGGTCGTAAACCCCGGAGCCGGGAGGCTGGTCGTACACCGTGACCGTGCCGAGGTCGCGGGTGCGGAACCGGACGGCGGCCGCGCGGACCGGATCGGCCTCGACGGCGTGCACCGTCGCCGAGACCTCACCCAAATACCTGGTCAGACCGCCGAAATCGGCACCGATTTCGAGTACTCGCGGCGCCTTCGGCAGCACGAGCGCCCGGAGGACGTTCGCGGCGCCGTGGTCGAGCGGCACCCGCTCGGTGGCGTCCCAGCCGGCGAAGTGCAGTTCGTCGGACAGCGAACCGGTGTCCTCGGCCAGGGAGAGCAGCGTCGTGAGCAGCCGTGCCTTCTCGGCGGTCATCGATCAGCTGGTGACGGCGTAGTTTTCCAGCGTCTTCTTCACCGCGCGCTGGTACGTGCCGCTCAACGCCTTCTCGCCGTCTTCCCCGCCGAGCGGGTTCTGCAGCACGTCCACCCGGATGATGTTGTTCCCGCTGATCCAGGTGCCGCGGTACGAACCCTTGTCGGCGGCGATCTTCTTCTGGAAGTTCAGCTTCGGCGGCATACCCGGCAGCGGTTCGGTGATCTGCACGAAGCCGTTGCTCGTCTGGTACTGGCGCAGCTGCTTGACCAGGTCGCCGGCGGCACCGGGGCTGGTCAGCGGGATGACCGTGACCGAGATCTTCGCCGGCTGCGGGCCGGTCTCGTCGGGCTGCTTCTGCGAGCCGCGGTACGCGACCTGCTTCACGCCGGCGGCGATGACCAGGTCGGCCTCGGCCTTCTCCATCCCGGTGATCTCGGCGAGCTGGGCCGCGGTGATCACGCCGCTCTTCGCGTCCTCTTCGCCGGACTGCTCCGGGATCTTCTCGAACAGCAGCTCTTCGGGCGTCTTCGGCTTGGCCGACGACGGCGGGGGCGCGTTCTGCGACTGGGTCGGCTGCGGCTGAGCCGTCGGGTCCGCCGGGTCGTCACCGCCGCCGGAGAAGGCGAAGTAACCGCCGACGCCCAGGCCGGCGAGGACCAGCACGGCGACGATCGCGATGATGGCGATCTTGCCGCCCTTGCCCTTGGGCTTGTCTTCGAACAGCTCGGGGCCCTGCTTGACCCATTCCGTGCTGCCGACCGGCGAGATCGGCGGGAAGTCCGAACCACCCCACGGCGGGCTGGCGTCGTTGTCGGTCCAGCCCTGCTGCTGCGGCTGTTGCTGCTGCGGGTAGCCGTGCTGCTGGGGCGGCTGCTGCGGGAATCCACCCGCGGGCGAGGCCTGGCCCTGCTGGGGGAAACCGCCCGCCGGGGATGCCTGGCCCTGCTGCGGGAAACCGCCGGGCGGCGACGCGACCGGGGGCACGACCTGGGTGCGGTTCGGGTCGGCCTGCGGTTGCTGCCAGTTCGGGACGACCTGGGTCCGCTCGCCCTCACCGTTCTGCGGCGGCTGGTTCACCGGCGCGATGATCTGGGTCGAGTCGGCGCTGGGCTGACCGGACTGCGGAGCCTGCTGGGGCTGCTGCGGCGCCTGCGGTTGCTGAGGCTGCTGGAAGGGCGTCTGCTGGAAAGGCTGCTGGGGCTGCTGGCCGGGCTGCTGCACCTGCTGCTGGGCAGGGTCGCCGTACGCGACCGCTGAGGAAAGCACCTGGTCGCGCCGGAGCCGGTAGTCGTCCGCGGAGAGGCGTCCAGATGCGAGCTCCTCGTCCAGATTGCGCAGCTCTTCCTGCCAGGACACCACCAGCCCCCTTAATCCGATTCAGGCGGGAAAGTACGCTCCCTGCCCTCGCGATACCACCACTGCGGTGACCTCGCACATTCTGCACTGCCCGGACTCGGCTCGCCCTCGCGGGTCGAATCGTGATCTCCCCGCGACCTGCGCTTCTCAGGACGACGGCAGAACGGTGTCCAACGAGGTCAGCGTCTGCTCCAGACGGGTGTCGAGCGCCTGCGAGTCCCCGCCGAGCGGCTGCGAGACCCACGTCGTCACGGCCATCGTCCCGGACACATAACCGATGCCGCTGAGCTGGCCGTTCTTGTTCGCGCCGACGAGCGCGAGCCGGTCGCCGACGCGCTGCTCGCGCAGTCCGGCGTTGATCGAGTTCTCCCGGAAGTAGTTGACGATCGCGGTGGCGTCCTTCGCGTCGTTCGCCGGGATCACCAGGACGAGGTAACCGTTCGTACCTTCGTTCGAACCCTTGTAGGTGACGGAAGTGATGTTCTTCGAAGTGAGGTAGTCGGCGGCGGCCTTCGAATACAGATTGAGTTCGACACCCTTCGCGACCGACATCGTCGAGTTGTCCTTCGACGGCGTTCCCGGCAACGCGGGCAGGCGGTCTTCCAGCGGCGTCTGGGCGCTGTTCGGCTGGCTGGACGGCGCGAGGCCGGACAGGCCGTCCGGCGGCTGGGCCACGGTCGGCTGCTCGGCGACGTTCGAGGACGACGACGAGCCCAGCCACAGCGTCCCGCCGATGATCAGCGCCAGTACGACCAGCACTCCGGCGCCGAGGAACAGCCACGTCGGCTTGCGACCGCCGGTGACCGCGTAGTCCTCGGCCGGCGCGCCGTGCCGCGGGCCGGGTTCGGGCGCCAGCGGCGGGAGCGGCCGGTGCAGCTGGTGGGTCGACGGCTTGTTCCGGACCGGTGGCGGTTCGGCGCGCAGGTAGACCGTCGGATTGATGTCGGCGGGCGAAGGCGCGGTGGTCTTGTGGTCCTCGATGCGCGGGACGACGCTCTTCTTCTCTTCGCGCTGGGGCTTCTCGGTGTCGAAAGGCTGCGTGCGCTGTTCCGACGGTGGCGCGTAGTGCTGCTGCTGCTGAGGCTGTTGGTACGGCTGGGGCTGCTGAACCGTGACGGTGGGCAAGTCGGCCGGTCGCGCGGCGGGATTGGTGCTGTGCCAGGCGCCGCCCGGTCGTCGCAGCGGGGAGGGGACCGGTGACGGCATCGTCCCGCCGGAGGCCTCCGCCAGGAGTTCGTCGCGCTTCCTGCGGTGTTCGGCGTGCCCGATGCGACCCGCGGCCAGCTCGACGTCCAGCTGTCGAAGCTCGTCCTGCCAGCTCATTTAGCCCCCTGCCGCCGGGTGTGGGCAGCCAGTGTTGCATGCACCCTTATGGGTGGTTGATGTGGTCTTTCCTCATTCTTGCGTCCACAAGTGACCGGGTCCAGCACCGATCTCGCGTCCGGTCACCAGGAGGTGAAGGGGCCTTTCCCCGCATCGTATGGGGGTAAAGGGCCCTTCACCGCGTGAGACGCGGGGAAAGGCCCCTTCACCCTGCCGGCGGTACGGTGGCGGACGTGGGAAGTGCCGGGTGACGGAAATCGACGAGTGCCGCAGTGCGTTGCGCGAGCTGGCCATCGGCCGGCTCGCCGGACGTGACGTCCGCACGTCGCACCTGGTCGAGGCCGGTCTGGACGCGATCGTCGCCGGACTCGACGCCCCCTCCCTCGGCCTGCTGGCCGGACTTGAGTCCGCGGGTGAGGACGCCGTCGACAAGGCGCTCCACCAGGTGGTCGACGAACTGGGGATCGAACTGCCCGCCGACCCCACGGCCGCGCGGTGGTCGCTCATCCACGGCTGGCTCACCGCGATGGTCGAGGGCGACTTGTCACCGGCGACAGGTGGTGCCCTGGTCAGCGAGGTCGGAGAGCTGCTCGGCTCGCCGCCGTCGCTGCGGGGGATCACGCGCTGGTCGGCGATGCTCGACAACTGGATCCCCACCGACCTCACTCCGAGGGACGTCTGCGAGGTGCCGATCCTCGAGGAATCGGCCGAGTTGCTCGAAGGTCCCTGGCCCCCTGGTCCGCGTCACCCGTAAGGCGCCGGTTTCTGTCGTACATGTGTTCTAAAATCGTCGTTGTACAGCAGGAACAGCGGCGAAAGGCAGACACGGATGGCCTACATCACCCTGCCCACGTTCGTGGGATACAGCACGAGCTCGGGTCCCTCGCGTTCCTCCTTCGTCCGGCGCTGGCGCCGTCAGTACGAGGACCCGGCCAGGGGCGGGTTCAACTTCTACCTCCGCGCCGCGAACGCGATCCGGGCCGGGCGGATCTCCGGCCGGGATCGCGAGGTGCTGCGGGCCCTCGTCGAGAACGCGGACGAGCGCACGCGGCCGCACTACGCCGAGATCGCCAACGGCTGGCTGCGCTACCTGGGGCGCCGTGACCTGCGGCTGGCCGAGGTCGGCCGGTCGCGCTGGCGGCTCGGCGCGCTCGAGGTGGGCATCAACCCGCACCTCGGGCTCCGCAAGGGTGACGGTCCGGTCCACGTCACCTGGCTCTACTTCAAGGAAGAGCCGTTGAGCCGGGACGCGGCGCAGCTGGTGCTGTGGCTGCTCGAGCAGACCATGGACGAGCTGCGCCCCGGCGGCCGTCCGCTGGTGATCGACGTCCGGCGCGCGAAGGAGTTCGCGCTGTCGCCGCGTGATCGCGACAAAGTGCGGCCGTGGGTGCGAAGCGAGGCGTCGGCCTTCATGAGCCTTTGGGAGGCGGCCGCATGATCGAACGACGGCGAGCCCGCATTCGGTGGGCTCGCCGTTCACGCACCGTCATTCTCACGGTTCTCGCGGCGGCGCAAGACACCTGATCAGGTGACAGTTTTACGGAGTGCGCCCACGAGCTGGACAACTTGGGCCCCGAACACGAAGCTTTCCCAGTCTTAATCGGCCGAACCACCGAGGGTCGCTCGTGAACAACGCTTGGGAAGCCATCTCCAGGGTCGCAGATGAGCCTGCTTGGTACTGGGTCTACGACAAGCTCGCGTTCTGGCCGAGCACCTACTCGCACGCCTGGCCGGGTTTCCGCGAACCCGCCCCGTCCGTCGCGTGGGACCTCGCGCCCGGCGGACTCGACCGGTCGTCGGCCGAGTTCCGGCTCGGCCCGTACGCCGTCGAGCAGAACGACGTCGCCCGTGTCGCGCTCTCGGCGCTGAAGGACTGCGTCGCCGAGGACGAGTGGGTGTGGGTGCTGCACTGGCAGCACCAGTCGTACCGCTTCTACCCGCATCGGCACGCCGCGCTCGACCCGTGGCCGGTCCCGGTGTTCCCGCGCACGGACTACCACCTGTTCCTGGCGAACGACTTCCGCTTCGGCACGCTCGGGCATCCGTGGGAGCGGACGCTGTGCGTCTACGGCGAGAAGCTCGTCCCCGCCTTCGAGCGGCACGGCGAGCAGGTTTTCAAGAACGCGCTGCGCCGCAACGGCTCACCGGCCGCGTTGGCGGGCTGACCGCCGTCCGATGGGCGGACCTGCCTAAACTCGGGCCGGTGTTCGAATATCACGGGTGGGTGACCATCCAAGCGAGCCCTGCCGGTGACGATGACGCGGCGCTGCTCGAGCGCATCGTCGAGCGGGTGCACCGCGCCGTCCGCGACTTCGACGACGGCGACCTGGTGGACCTGCGCTGGGCCGCCGGGGTGCCGGTGCTGCACCTGGGCGGCATGGACAAACACGGCACGACCATCGGCCCCGAGCTGGTGGACCTGTTCACCCGCGTCGGCGACCTCGCGCCGGGCTCCTACGGTCTCCTGCACGTCTGGGACGACCAGGACCCCGAGCACGACAACGAGTTCAAGGTGTACCGGATGGCCCGCGGCCTGGTCACCGAACGCGGCGACGACCACCTGTCCCCGGTCGCGCCGACGGTGATGGACGGCTACGAGATCTGAGCGGCCGCCCGCGGTTTCGTCGATGATCGAAGACCTAGGGATCAACTGATTTCCATGATTCGATTCGACTCGCTCAGCAAGGATTTACTCAGGGCGCTTGCTGCATCCGGATGGAGCGTGGGCAGGAGAGTTGACGTCGGCCAATGGATAAAGCCGTTGGAGGATGAAGGGTACCGGGCTCACCCCTTGGCTGAAGAAATCCTCGCTGTGCTCGGCGGGCTCTCGATCGAGCCGGTCAATAGAGTCGGCTCGAACTTCAGTAATGACGAGCCTTACAATTTCGATCCTCTTGCCGCCGGGTCAGGGCAGCGTGATCTGGCGGAAGAGATGGAGAGTGTTCTCGGTGGGGACTATTTCCCGATCGGTGAATGGCTCAGTTATTCAAGTGTATTCGTCGAGGCTGAGGGGAGGGTGGTTGCCGCTGGCATGGGCTGGATTTGGGAACTCGGTTCCACCTTTGAAGACTCACTGGAGTTGGCGGTCTGCGCGAATCGCCCGCTGGTTTGCCTGTACTCCGATCCGGGACTCGATCCTTGGCCGAGGCCCGAGTCCCGTTAGCGAATCTCGGCCGCGTCGGGCCCGCGACTCGTTCAAAGCGCCCGCGCTCTAACCCTTTCCGGCGTCCTTGATCGTGGTGATGCGGTGATACGTGCCGTCGCGATAGGCGAGGACGACCGGATCCTTGACCTCCGGCGCCGCGACGGCCTGCCAGCCGGAGCGGCCGGTGCCGTTCATGAACTGCGAGATGTCGTCGCGCGGGAGGCCGACCGTGCCCCCGCCGACGACCTTGCCCGCGCCGTCGGTGATGAGAATGCACTGGGCCTGCTCGCCGCCGATGAGTGCCCATCCGTTGATCTGCTTGTCACCGGTGACGGGCGCGGTGTCGACGGCGCCGGCGGTGTCCTTGGTGCCGTAGCCGGGGCCCTTGAGTTCGACGGCCTTGGCGAGGTCGACGGTCGTTCCGAGTTCAGGTCCGCCCGCGCCGCAACCCAAAGTGAAGTCCGGGGTGAACGGGTAGATGCCCATCGTCCGTTCCTGTTCGAGGAAGTCGGGGTAGGCGTACATCTTGCTCATCACGCCGCCCGCGTTCACCTGCATCGCCACGCCGAGGACCGGCTGGTACGCGTACCGGTAGCGGGTCGCGCCCGCGGCGGTGTTCCCGATCGCGTAGACGGCGAGGGCCATGACGAGCGCCAGCGGGATCGCCTTGAGTCGCAGCGCCCGCGGCCCGCGGGTCACCAGCAGCACGAGTACCGCGCAGACGCCGAGGAGCCCGATTCCGACGTAGCGGGACGACATGCCTTCGGTGGCGTTGTAGCCGCCTCGGCTGACGCCGATCATCGCGCCGTTCAAGGTCACTTGGGCGGCGAGACCGAACCAGCCTGCGACGGCCGCGACCGGTGCCGGACCGTCGAGAGTCCCGGTGAAGTCCTGGGTCCTGGCGGCGAGCCGCTGTTTGACGGCGGTCGCGGCCAGGACACCGAAGAGACCGACGGTGAGCGCTCCCGCGAGGAATGCGAGATCCGGCGACTTGGTGGACCAGGACTGGCCGATGGTGCTGGTCATGGCGCCGAGGTAGGTGTCGGCGCCGACGACGTTCGGCTTCTGATAGCTCGGCGGCCAGGGGGCGACGCGCCAGAGGATGAAGACGACGAGACCGAGCCCGAGCGGCAGCGCGGTCTTGATCCGGCTCTCACCGCGGAGCCAGAGCACGAGCGCGAGGACGATCCAGACCGGGAACGCCACACCGTGCCCGAGGCTGCCCATGAAGGCGAAGAGGAAGGCCGGGATGAGCTTGCCGTGGTGGGCGAAGGCGATCGCGATGACGGCGGGGGCGAGTCCGAGCAGCCACTGGACGCCCATCATGCCGTCGCCGAAGTACTCGACCGTGCCCGCGGAGAACACCAGTCCGGAGAGTCCGGCCACGACTCCCGCGCGGCGCAGGCCGGTGAGAGTGCGGGGCAGCATGCTCCACAGCGCCGCGAACATGCCCGCGGCGAGGATGATGCTGAGGAAGCCGAGTGGGGTCTGGGTGCCGGCGAACAGTTTGGCGTCGAGCCAGAAGACGAGCCCGACCAGCACGATCGGGTGCTCGTGGTAGAGGTGGAACAGCTGTGCGACGTCGAGTTGGCCGTTCTTGTCGGCGACGAGGCCGAGGACGACCCAGTAGTCCGCGTGGTTGATCTTGGGGGCGCGGACGACTTCGGCGATCGACAGCAGGATCGGTACCGCGGTCAGTGCCCACAGCGCCCAGTAGGGCAAGCGATCGAGTAGGCCGCGCTTCGCGGGCTTGCCCGGTTCAGGCGTTTTCCGCTCGGCTTCCATCGTCGCGACGGCGCCGCCGTCGCGCGCGTTCTCACTCATCCGTGCTTCCCCACCCTCGAAGATCCGGCCCACAAAGTACCGAACTCCCAGGTAGGCGCCCCCGCCAGCACCACGACCCATGCACAAATCCGAATTACTACGGTCGTGTGACTCTGCTCACCGAACCTGTAGCACTTAGTAACCACAAAGAACCCATTGCGAACTGGGAAGATGTCGCGCCCCATACCCACCCGCAAGGGTGAGGTGAACGAACCGTGGGGGTCCGGGGGCTCGGCCCCCGGGAATTATGGCGAGCAGGCCCTGGCCCAGGCGTTACCTGGGCAAGACTCTCCCGCCTGCGAGCGGATGACGGGATTCGAACCCGCGACCCTCACCTTGGCAAGGTGATGCGCTACCAGCTGCGCTACATCCGCATGTACCTCAGCGCTTCAACACTCGTTTGAAGCAGTGGAACAACCATACACCGACCGTCCGTAGCGGTTTTAACCCACCCCGATAGGTGCTTCGGTGTCACACCTGGCGTACAAGGGGTGACGACGGCTGCATACCTCCGTATGGTGTCCCCATTCGACCGAATGGTGAGTCCTTCGGGGAGGAGGTGCCTGGCCGGATGACCGAGCAGGGCACGGTGCCGCTTCAGGCGGCCTCGGAATCCGACGAGCAGGCATTGCTCCAGCGGCTCCGCGAAGGGGAGGACGCCGCCTTCGGGGAGCTTTTCGAACTTCACGCCGCCGCGGTGCGGCGGCTGGCCCGCAGTCTGGCCTCCGATCGGTCGGAGGCGGAGGACATCACGGCCGAGACCTTCTTCCGGGTGCTTCAGGCGTTGCGCCGGGGCGCCGGGCCGCGGGACTACGTGCGGGCGTATCTGCTGACGGTGGCCCGCCGGGTCTCGTGGGAATGGCACGGCGCGCGCCGTGACGTGCCGGTGAGCGACGACGAGCTGTCGTTCCGGGCCGGCGCCGGGGCGGACACCAACGCCCGGACGGCCGAGCATTCGCTGATCACGACCGCCTTCACGAGTTTGCCGGAGCGCTGGCGTTCGGTGTTGTGGCAGACCGAGGTCGAGGGCGAGCAGCCGTCGATGGTCGCGCCGCATTTCGGGCTGAGCGCGAACGCGACGGCGGCGTTGGCGCGCCGGGCGCGCCAAGGGCTGCGGGCGGCGTATCTGCAGGCGCATCTGTCGGTGAACCGCGGCCCGGATTCGTGCCGGGCGGTGGTGGAGAAGCTCGGCGGGTTCACCGCGGGCAGCGTCACCGGTGCCGAGGCGAGCCGGATCAAGGCCCACCTGATCGGGTGCCAGTCCTGCCGGGCCACGCACGACGAGCTGCGCGACGTCTGCTCTTCGCTGCGGGCGCACGCCGGTGTGGTGGCACTGCTGGTGCCGGGTGCCGCCGGTCTTTACGCGAGCGGGTCGTCCGGGGCGTTGTCGGGATTCGCCGCTTCGGTCAAGGGGCTTCTGCTCGGGTCGAAGATGAAGGTCGGCATGGCGGTGGCGTCGACGGCCGCCGCGGGCGCGGTCGGGATCGTCGCCGGTCCGGCCGTGTTCGGGACCGACGTGACTCACACCATCGGGTTGTCCGGAGGAGGGCTGCCGGAGCTGGCGTTGCTGCCGCCGGCGCAGGTCGCCCCGCCGGGCCAGGGGCAGCCGGTGCAGATTCCGCCGCAGCGGATCGCCGAGGACCAGCTTCACGGCAAGGACTCCTCGCCGAAGCGGACAGGGCTGGGCCCGGGTTCCGAACTCGGCGTGGCCGACGTGCCGAGTCTGCCCGGCGCGGGCACCTCGCGGAAGGAACTCGGCGGCGGCGACCTCGTCGTCCAGCCCCCTCCAGAGCAGAAGCCGGTGCAGGAGACCGCCCCGCGGAACGAGGTCCCGGAAAGCGGCTCGAACCAGACCACCTCGAAGCGGGACGACATCCCGCCGCCCGACGAATCGCTCAGCCCCACCGAGGAGTCGCTGAGCCCGACGACGACCACGACGCCGCGGGAGTCCACGGAGCCCACGGAGCCGAATACGCCGGAGTCGACGACGGACCCGGAAGGGTCCACTTCACCGGCTTCGGGCACCCCCGAAAGCACGACCGAGCCGTCGTCCGGGGAGTCGTCGGAACACGAGCCGAGCCCGGTGAAGCCGACTTCCCACTATCCGGAACCGGGCGTCGACTACCCGACCTGCCCGTAACGCTCGAGAGGGCCGTATCGCCTTCGAACTCTCGCGAATCATGCCGTGGTCACGGTACGGTGGGGGTCGCTCACGACGAGCGAGCGGCCGCGCGGGAGGCGACTGAATGAACCGGCTGGTGCACGGCGAGGACGGCCGTGACTGGGTGGTCCGAGCCCAGATGGAATGGCGTGCTCCCGCGACTGCGGACGATTTCGAGCACGATGTGGCGGGCAGCTACGGCCCGGGGATCGCGATGATCGTCGTGACGGCGGTGCTCGCGATCGTGCTCATCATGTGGACCCCGGCGGACGTGATGATCCCGTCCTGGGTCCCGCTGGCGCTCTTGCTGATCGCGTTGTTCTTCCCGCTGCGGTGGATCCTGCGCCGCCCGTGGACCGTGGTCGCCGAGACCGAAGGCGATCTGGCGGGTGACAGGCCGTCCGAGCGCTGGGTGGGCACCATCCGCGGCATGTTCACCGTGCGCGGCGAGGTCTCGAAGATCACCAAGACCATCCAAAAGCACTCGCTGCCGGATTTCGACGGTCCTCTGCACCCGGTGGAGTAGTCGCCGCGGCCTGAACACGCGAGACTGGGGCCATGCCCGAGTTACCCGAGGTCGAAGCGCTCGCTCACCACCTGCGTGAACACGCGGTGGGCAAGACGGTCTTCCGTATCGACGTGTCGTCCCTCAGTGTGCTGAAGACGGCGACGCCGCCGTGGACGGAGCTGCACGGCCGCGAGGTCACCGGGGCCGGCCGGTTCGGCAAGCATCTCGACCTCGTCGCCGGCGACCTCCATCTGGTCGTCCATCTGGCGAGGGCGGGCTGGCTGCGCTGGTCCGACGCGTTGTCGCCGACGCCGCTCAAACCCGGCAAGGGACCGATCTCGCTGCGCGTCCACCTCGACGCGGCCGCGGGGCCGGGCTTCGACCTCACCGAGGCGGGCACGAAGAAGGGCCTGGCCGTCTGGATCGTGCGTGATCCGGAGAAGGAAGTCGCCAGTATCGCGCGGCTCGGGCCGGACGCGCTGTCGCTGGACCGGTCGGGACTCGAGAAGTTGTTCGCCGGACGCACCGAACGGCTGAAGACGGCCTTGACCGACCAGTCGCTGATCGCCGGGATCGGCAACGCCTACTCCGACGAGATCATGCACATGGCCAAGCTTTCTCCCTACGCCACAACGGGAAAGCTGTCCGAAGGAGCGCTGGACGGGCTTTCGGAGGCGATCCGCGAGGTGCTGACCAGCGCCGTGACGCGCTCGGTCGGTCAATCCGCGGCCCGGCTCAAGGGGGAGAAGCGGTCCGGGCTGCGGGTGCACGCGCGGACCGGGCTGCCGTGCCCGGTCTGCGGCGACACGATCCGCGAAATCTCGTTCGCGGACAAGTCGTTCCAGTACTGCCCGACCTGTCAGACCGGGGGGAAGCCCCTCGCCGACCGGCGGATGTCGCGCCTGCTCAAGTGACCCTCGCCCCCATGCATTTCGTCCTCTGAATGCGGTCAGGCGGGGGGCGAAAGGCGGTCGGCAGAGGGCGGGCATCGGCGGCTTCGGCACCCGGCACCCGGCGACCGCCGTCCCTGCCGACGTCTTGCCCGGTCGACGGGGAGCGACCATGGGGACACCACCGCGGTCTTGGGTAGGGTCGGCTCCACCCTCAGTTGTCACAACTCAACGGAAAGTGGGGAGCAGGCCTTGCACCCGGTTGGTCGAGCGCAGAGCATGGACGCCGTGTCCGGGCTCGTGATCGCGCAGATCATCCCTTGGGGGGTGGCGCTGCTCCTCGCGATCCTCGTGGTCGTCCTGCTGATCAAGCTGCGGCGCCCCGCGAGCATCGTGGAGAACGCGGTGCTGCAGGCCGTCCACCGGATGTCGAAGGCGACTCCGGACCTCCGCGAGGGACTCGACGAACAGGTCGCCGACAAGATCACCAGCCAGCTGCTGGAGATGCTCGACTGCGTCGCGGTCGGCATCACCGACAGCGAGGGCACGCTGCTGTCCTGGGACGGCGAGGCCAACGACCACTACGTCGACCTCGTCGACGCCATCGGCAACGCGATCCGCAAGCACCGCCGCGAGGTCGTCGCGCACGACAAGATGCCGTGCAACCACCGCGGTACCTGCCGGATGCGGACGGCGGTGATCGTGCCGCTGATCGTCGAGGGCGAGACCGAGGCCGCGCTGATCGTGGTCGGGCGCACGCGCGGGCGGCTGGTGCAGATGGCCGACGCGGTCGCGCAGTTCGTCTGCACCCAGTTCGAGCTGGCCCGCCTCGACGAATCGAAGAACCAGCTCCAGCAGGCCGAGATCAAGGCGCTGCGCGCGCAGATCTCGCCGCACTTCGTCTACAACGCGCTCAACACCATCTCGTCGCTGATCCGGACGGACCCGGAGGAGGCGCGAGAGCTGCTTCAGGACTTCGCCGACTTCACGCGCTGCTCGTTCCGGACGTCGGGCATGTTCACCTCGCTCGCCGAGGAGCTGCGGAACATCGACCGGTACCTGACCATCGAGAACGCCCGTTTCGGCGGACGGCTCGAGGTGCGGATGAAGATCGCGCCCGAGGTGCTTTCGGTGGTCGTCCCGTTCCTGATCATCCAGCCGCTGGTCGAGAACGCCGTCAAGCACGGCCTGGCGTCCAAGCCGTCGGGCGGCTGCGTGACGGTGATCGCCGAGGACTACGGCGCCGAGGCGCTGATCAGCGTCGAGGACGACGGCATCGGCATGGAGCCCGCCAAACTCGCGGACCTCCGCAGCCAGCACCGCACGGGCGCGCACGTCGGACTCGGCAACATCAACCAGCGGATGCAGCAGGTGTTCGGCCGCGACTACGCGCTCATGGTCGAGACCGCTCCCGGTGCCGGCATGAAGGTGACCCTGCGGGTGCCGAAGTTCATGCCCGGCGTGCGGCCGAACCTGCCGGACTTCTCCGCCGACAGCGCCGCTGTCCCACCGCAGGGCGGTCCGAGTGAGGCCAGCGGGGTGAGCGGTTCGCGCAGCGGCGTGCTGCCGTCCTGAACGTCGGTAACCTGGCGGTATGAGCGTTGCGGACAAGTTGACCTCCCGTCTCCCGATGATCGGCGACCGGGGTGAGCGCAAGGACGTCGTCGCGGTGGTGAAGCTGCACGGGGTGATCACGCCGACCCCGTCGCCGCTGGCCAGGGGAGCGATCAACCTCGCCGCCGTCGAGTCCGCGCTCACCCGCGCGTTCGCGCACGATCGGCTGAAGGCCGTCGCGTTGCAGATCAACTCGCCGGGTGGCGCGCCGACGCAGTCGGGCCTGGTCGCGGAGCGGATCCGCCAGCTCGCCGACGAGAAGAACGTGCCCGTGCTGGCCTTCGCCGAGGACGTCGCCGCGTCCGGCGGGTACTGGCTGGCCTGCGCCGCCGACGAGATCTACGCGCACCGGACGTCCATGGTCGGCTCGATCGGCGTGATCAGCGGCGGGTTCGGGTTCACCGGCCTGCTGGAGCGGTTCGGCATCGAGCGGCGGCTGTACACCGCGGGCGCGAACAAGTCCCGGCTCGACCCGTTCAGCCCGGAGAAGCCCGAAGACGTGGAATGGCTGAAGAAGATGCACGGACAGCTCCACGAACTGTTCGTCGACTGGGTCACCGAGCGCCGGGGGGACCGGCTCTCCGGCTCGGAGGACCTGTTCACCGGGGACGTCTGGCTGGGCGCCCGCGCGGTCGAACTCGGTCTCATCGACGGCGTCGGCAGCCTCCGTCAGGTGATCACCGAGCGGTACCCGGACGCCGAGATCTCGGTCGCCGAACCGAAGAAGGCGCTCCTGGCGCGGCTCGGCATCGGCGCTCCCGCCGCGGCGAGCGCGCTGCTGGACGCCGTCCAGCACAAGGCCGCTTGGAGCCGCTTCGGCCTCTGACCACGCGCTATGAAAGGTCCTTTCCTTGCGAAATTTGCGAGGAAAGGACCTTTCCTTGCGTTCGGGATGGGAACGGATTCACCCGAACGGTGGTAGGCGTAAGTGGTTCAGACCAGGTGTCATATCGGACATACCGCTTTGTTGTGACCGGCAACAAAACCTCGACGATGATGACGAGGAGGGTCCGAATGTCCGTTCTTTCCCCCGCCCGGAGCCGCTGGAAGATCGCGCTCGGTTCGGCGCTCGGCGCGGCACTGATCACGGTTCCCCTGACGTTCCCCGCCTCGGCCGCCGTCCCGCCGCCGCCCGCCGGCTGGACCACGGTCTTCACCGACGACTTCACCGGCGCCGCGGGTTCCCTCCCGTCGAACGCGAACTGGATCATCGACACCGGCCACGCCTACCCCGGCGGCCCCGGCAACTGGGGCACCGGCGAGATCCAGAACTACACCGCGAACCCCGCCAACCTCTCCCAGGACGGTTCCGGCAACCTGCGGATCACGCCCCTGCGCGACGGCGCGGGCAACTGGACCTCGGCGCGGATCGAAACGCAGCGCACGAACTTCAAACCGCCGTCGGGCGGCGCGCTGCGCATCGAAGGCCGCATCCAGATGCCGAACGTCACCGGCGCCGCGGCGCTCGGTTACTGGCCCGCGTTCTGGGCGCTCGGTTCGCCGTATCGCGGCAACTACTGGAACTGGCCCGCCGTCGGCGAGTTCGACATCATGGAGAACGTCAACGGGATCAACACGGTCTGGGGTGTGCTGCACTGCGGCGTCAACCCCGGCGGCCCGTGCAACGAGACCACCGGCCTCGTCGGCAGCCGGACCTGCCCCGGCGCGAGCTGCCAGAGCGCGTTCCACACCTACACCTTCGAATGGGACACCTCCGTCAGCCCCAACGTGTTCCGCTGGTTCGTGGACGGACAGCAGTTCCATTCGGTCAGCCAGAACCAGGTCGACGCCACGACGTGGGCGAACATGACCGGCCACGCGGGCTACTTCGTGCTGCTGAACGTCGCCATCGGCGGCGCGTTCCCGAACAACAACTCCGGCACCACGACGCCCGGGCCGGGGATCGTGCCAGGGCGCCCGATGCTCGTCGACTACGTCACCGTCCTGACCCGCGGTGGCGGGGGCACGACACCCACCCCGACGACAACGACAACGACGAGCAATCCCGGTGGTGGCAGCGCGTACGGCACGATCCAGGCGGAGTCCTACAGCCAGGCGGCCGGGATCGCCAAACAGGCCACGTCCGATTCCGGCGGCGGCCAGAACATCGGCCCGGCCGGCAACGGTGACTGGGCGTTGTACCCGGGCATCGACTTCGGGACGCAGACCGCCAGGCAGTTCCAGGCGCGGGTGGCGTCCGGCGCGACGGGCGGGGTGAGCGGCCTGGTCGAGGTCCGGCTCGACAGCCTTTCCAACGCGCCCGTCGGCAGCTTCGCCATCGCCGGCACCGGTGGCTGGCAGAGCTGGCGGACCGTTCCGGCGAACATCAGCGGGGTCACCGGGAAACACGACGTCTATCTGACCTTCACGAGCGGGCAGCCCGCGGATTTCGTGAGCGTCAACTGGTTCACCTTCACCTCGTGAAGGGCCGGACGTGGCACGGCTAGGCGGTTCGTGCCACCGGAAAGATGACGGCACCGCCCACCCCAGGCGCGGGGGTGGGCGGTGCCGTCCTTTTCGTTCGACTTTCCCGGAGCGGGCTGGACAGGGAACCCGGCAATGGGCATTATGCGACTCACTGTGAGTGCTCACGATGACACCCGGAAGCTCATTGTCCTTGCGGTGGACGATGAGCCCAAAGGGCTGGACGAACTGGTTCACTGTCTCCGGAACAGCCCGCACGTCGCCCTGGTCTTCCCGGCGATCGATGCTTCGGAGGCGCTCCGCCTGCTGTCCACCGACGATCCGAGGCTCGGTGACCGCAAGGCACGCGGCCTGCCGATCGTGGACGCGGTGTTCGCCGACATCGACATGCCCGGCCTGTCCGGGATGGAGATGTCCCGCGTGTTCGCCGCGCTGCGCCCCTCACCGGCGCTGGTGTTCGTGACCGGGCACGCCGAAGAGGCGGTCAACGCCTTCGACCTCGGCGCGCTCGACTACGTCCTCAAGCCGTACCAACAGGATCGGCTCGACCGCGCGATCTCCCGCGTGATCGACAAACTCGCCGCCAACGCCGCGCCGCCGCCCGGCGCGACCGGCGTCGGGCAGGTCAAGAACGACGACGAGGTCATCCCCGTCGAACTCGCCGGCACGACCAAGCTCATCCCGCGGTCCTCGGTCCGCTGGGTCGAAGCGCAGGGTGACTACGCCCGGTTGTTCACCACCGACGGCAGCCACCTGGTCCGCATCCCGCTCGCCCAGCTCGAAGAGCGCTGGGAGAAGGCGGGTTTCGTCCGGATCCACCGGTCGTTCCTGGTCTCGCTGCCGTTGATCACCGAGTTGCGCATGGGGCAGGGCGGCTACCAGGTCGTCATCGGCAACGAGGAGAAGGTGCTGCCGGTGAGCCGCCGTCACACCCGCGCGCTCAAGGACCGGCTCGTCGGCGCCAACCGGTCGACGTAGCCCCGGGACATGACCGACGACTTCTACCGCCGCGTCAACGGCGTCCGCGAGCCGGATCCGACCCTGGGCAAGGGCAGGCACAAGAAGCCCGCCCCGTCCGAGGGTGCCGCCGTGGAGCCGGTGCCGGGTGCGCCGTCCGGTCCGAAACACGAGCAGCCGAAGCCCGAACACCACGCCAAACCCAAGCGGCAGCGGGTGATCCTCGCCGATCCGCGGCAGGCCACCAGCACGTTGCGGGCCAGGGTCGAACTCGAAGAGCAGACCAGCTGGGGAAAGCTCCTGGTCAAGGACCTGGTGAAGATCCAGCTGCGGACGGCCGCGCTGCTGGCGCTGCTGGTGATGGTCACGCTGTGCTCGTTGCCGGTGCTGTTCTACCTGATCCCGTCCTTCGGGCGGGCGACCGTTCTCGGTATCCCACTGTCCTGGCTGATCCTCGGCGTGGCCCCGTTTCCGTTCCTGTTCGGCATCGGGCTCTGGTACAACCGGCTCGCCGAACGCCACGAACGCGACTTCGTCGACATGATCGAGAACTGATTGCGGAGCTGCACATGCGAGGATCCCTGCTGTGCAGCAGCTGAATCCGTGGGCCGTCGCCGGCATCGTGCTGGTCGCGGTGCTGACCTTCTACCTGGGGCACCGCTCATCGAGGTCGGCCGTCAGCACGCACGACTTCCTCGTCGCCCGCCGCACCGTGCGTTCCCGGCGCAACGCCGCCGCGATCTCCGGTGAGTACCTGTCCGCCGCGTCGTTCATGGGCGTCGCAGGCATCGTGCTCAAGGACGGCGCCGACGCGCTGTGGTTCCCGATCGGTTTCACCGCGGGGTATCTCGCGCTGATGCTGTTCGTCGCCGCGCCGCTGCGGCGATCCGGGGCGTACACGTTGCCGGACTTCGTCGAGATGCGGCTGGGTTCGACCCTGCTGCGCCGGGTTTCGACGGCGTTCGTGGTGTTCATCGGGATCCTCTACATGGTCCCGCAGCTGCAGGGTGCCGGGCTGACCCTGGCGACCATCCTGCCCGTGCCGGCGTGGGCGGGCGCGATCCTGGTGACCTGTGTGGTCGGGTTCAACGTGATCGCGGGCGGGATGCGCGCCATCACCGTCGTCCAGGCCTTCCAGTACTGGCTGAAGCTGTTCGCCATCGCGGTGCCGGCGTTCATCCTGTGCATCGTCTTCCTCGGCTCCGGCGGACCGGGCAGCGCGCGCCCGCTCGGGCAGCCCGCCCCGCCGGCGTTCACCGAGAACACCACGGTCACGGTGCAGACCGACGTCACGCTGAAGGTCACCTCGGTGACCTTGCTCGAGGCGTACGGGCAGGTGGAAGGCGCGCGCGCCAACGGTTTCGCGGTGTGGACCCCGGAAGCCGGGCACAAGGTCGGCAAGGGCACCACCCTGAAGTTCACCGCGGGCACCCCGGTCCCGGTGGTCAGTGACGCTCCCGCGTCCAACGGCGACTGGCTCCGGCCGAACTCGGGCAGTCTCACCGATCTGCTGCAGGTCTATTCGCTGATCCTCGCGACCTTCCTCGGCACCATGGGCCTGCCGCATGTCCTGGTCCGCTTCTACACCAACCCCGACGGCAAGGCCGCGCGCCGCACGACGGTGCACGTCCTGCTGCTGCTCGGGCTGTTCTACCTGTTCCCGACGCTGCTGGGCGCGTTGTCCCGGATGTACGTTCCGGAACTGCTGGTGACCGGGAAGACCGACGCCGCCGTCCTCCTGCTCCCGTCCGCGGTCCTGCCCGGACTGTGGGGGCAGCTCCTCGGCGCGGTGACGGCGGCGGGCGCGTTCGCCGCGTTCCTGTCCAGTTCGTCCGGGCTGCTGGTGAGTGTCGCCGGGGTGGTGTCCACCGACCTCCTGCCCGGCCGGGTCCGCGATTTCCGGGTGGCGACGTTGATCGTGGCGCTGATCCCGTTCGCGCTGGCGGTGCTGCTGCCGTCGGAGGACCTCTCGCTCTCGGTCGGGATGTCGTTCGCGCTGGCCGCGTCCACGTTCAGTCCCCTGCTGCTGCTCGGGGTCTGGTGGCGGAAGCTCAGCTGGCCCGGCGCGCTGGCCGGGATGCTCGTCGGCGGCGGGCTGGTGCTGACCGCGCTGGTGGTCAACATCGTCAGCAAGTACACCGGCGGCTGGGCGCCGTGGTTCTCGAACCAGCCCGCGCTGATCACCGTCCCGGCTGCGTTCCTCGCCACCTACGTGGTGAGCCGGGCGACCGGCTACGGGCGGCCGGACGACGTCCACGGCGTGATGCTGCGGTTGCACGCGCCCGACCCGCTCGGCTTCATGCGGGATCGCGCGGTCGCCCGGTTCGGGCAGGCCGAGGAGAAGGCGCGGACCACCGGCAAGGGTCGTCACCGGAAGTAAATTCACCCGGTCGTACTGCAACGCTCTACTCAGAGTCGTACCGTTCACTCAAATGGATTGCCCCTTTCGCGCCCTATGAGGGGCATGATCTTTCGTGACAACGAAAGCACCGAATGGTTGCGGCAGGTGGGAGGTCCGACGTGAGCGACACCGATCAAGACCTCGGGTCCGATCCGGAATCCGACTGGGAAAAGGTGCAGGCGAGCCCGGAATTCACCGAGCTGCGACGACGGCTGCGGGTATTCGTTTTCCCGGTCTCGGCCCTGTTCCTTCTCTGGTACCTGCTTTACGTGCTCCTCGCCGACTACGCGACCGGGTTCATGAGCACCAAGCTCTTCGGCAACATCACCGTCGGCCTGGTCTTCGGCCTGTTGCAGTTCGTGTCCACCTTCGTGATCACCGGCTTCTACGTCCGGTACGCGAACCGGAAACTCGATCCGCTCGCGGACAAGATCCGCCATGAGGTCGAGGGGACGGAACGGTGAGCACGCTGGCCGCGGGCGTCCAGGGCAGTGATCCGGCGCTCAACATCACCATTTTCGCGGTATTCGTCGCGATCACCCTGGTGATCGTTTTCCGGGCGAGCCGGAATACGAAGACCGCGTCGGACTACTACGCCGCGGGACGCGCGTTCACCGGTCCGCAGAACGGCATCGCGATCTCGGGTGACTACCTTTCGGCGGCGTCGTTCCTGGGGATCGCCGGCGCGATCGCGATCAACGGTTACGACGGTTTCCTCTATTCGATCGGGTTCCTCGTCGCGTGGCTGGTGGCGTTGCTGCTGGTCGCGGAACTGCTGCGCAACACCGGCAAGTTCACCATGGGCGATGTCCTCGCGTTCCGGATGAAGCAGCGTCCCGTCCGCGCGGCCGCCGCGATCTCGACGCTCGCCGTCTCGTTCTTCTACCTGCTCGCGCAGATGGCGGGGGCGGGCGGCCTGGTGAACCTGCTGCTCGGCATCGAGGGGAATCTCGGCCAGGATCTGGTGATCGCCGTCGTCGGCGTGATCATGATCCTGTACGTGCTGATCGGCGGGATGAAGGGCACCACCTGGGTCCAGATCATCAAGGCCGTCCTGCTGATCGCGGGCACCTTCGCGATGACGCTGTGGGTGCTCGGGAAGTACGGCTTCAACCTCTCCAGCCTGTTCCAGGCCGCCGTGGACAAGGGCGGCCAGACCGGGCAGGCGCTGCTCGGCCCCGGCAAGCAGTACGGGAAGACCGGCACGACCAAACTCGACTTCCTGTCGCTCGGCATCGCCCTGGTGCTGGGCACCGCGGGTCTCCCGCACGTGCTGATGCGCTTCTACACGGTGCCGACGGCGAAGGACGCGCGCCGTTCGGTGGTCTGGGCGATCGCGCTGATCGGCATCTTCTACCTGTTCACCCTGGTGCTCGGCTACGGCGCGGGCGCGCTCGTCGGCCCGGAGGTGATCGCGAAGGCGCCGGGGACGACCAACTCGGCGGCGCCGCTGCTGGCGCTCGAACTGGGCGGTCCGGTGCTGCTGGGGTTCATCGCGGCGGTGGCGTTCGCGACGATCCTCGCGGTGGTCGCGGGCCTGACGATCACGGCGTCGGCGTCGTTCGCACACGACGTCTACGCGAACGTGCTTAAGAAGGGCAAGACCGACGCCGACAGCGAGGTCCGCGTCGCGCGGATCACCGCGCTGGTGATCGGGGCGGTCGCGATCGTCGGTGGCATCCTCGCGAAGAACCAGAACGTGGCGTTCCTGGTGGCGCTCGCGTTCGCGGTGGCGGCGTCGGCGAACCTGCCGACCATCCTGTACTCGCTGTTCTGGAAGCGGTTCAACACCCAGGGCGCGCTGTGGAGCATCTACGGCGGCCTCGGCGTCTGCGTCCTGCTGATCGTCTTCTCGCCGGCGGTCTCCGGGAAGCCTGTCGATCCGAAGACCGGCAAGAGCGCCTCCATGATCCAGGGCGTCGACTTCCACTGGTTCCCGCTCGACAACCCCGGCCTGGTCTCGATCCCGGTCGCGTTCTTCCTCGGCTGGCTCGGGACAGTGCTGTCGAAGGAGTACAACGGGAAGAAGTACGCCGAGATGGAGGTCCGCTCGCTCACCGGCGTCGGGGCGGAAAAAGCCGTACGGCACTGATGGCCTTCTTCACGCGCGCGCAACGGGACGGGATGCGAGGATGACAGTGTGGTGAGCCCTGCTGACATCCCGACCGTCGCCGTCCGTGATCTGCCGAAGGACGGTGTCGCGCTGCTCGACGTCCGCGAGGACGACGAATGGGCCGCCGGGCACGCCCCTGGCGCCAAGCACATCCCGATGGGTGAGCTGCCCGCGCGCGTCGGCGAACTCGACGATCTGCCCGACGACCAGCCGGTCTACGTGATCTGCCGCAGTGGTGGCCGGTCCGCCCGCGCCGCCGCGTGGCTCAACGCGAGCGGCTGGGACGCGGTCAACGTCGCGGGTGGGATGGGCTCCTGGCAGCAGGAGGGGCGCCCGATGGTCGGCGACCATCCCGGCGTCGAACCCGAAGTGCTGTAACCGTGCAGCCAGGCCACTACCCGCCGAGAACGCCGGTGCCGCCGGTCCGTCCGGCGCCGATGCAGCAGCCGCGGCACCAGCCACCGCGTCATCGCCTCCGCTGGGTCGCTTCGCCGCCTCCCGGCGCCTGGCCGCAGCGGCGCAAACCGGTGGCCGAGCGCTACTCCGGGCCACCGTCCTATCCGGTCCCGCCGCGGTGGGGCTTCCCGAACCTGGTCTGGCGCCGTCCGACCGCGGTCCCCGGCACGGCGTCCGGCGAGGTCACCGCGGGCGAACGGCTACGGGTGATCACCCGCAGTCTCCTGCCGGTGCTGTGGACCTTCGCCGCACTCGCGCTCGTCGCCTCGGCGGCGGAGATCTGGCGCTACGTCCTGCTCGTGCGGAGCCGCGACTCGGCGCTGTCGACGTCCGTCGTCTCGGTTTCCGACGGCTTCGTGATCACCGCCGGCCTGCTCACGACGATCCTTTCGCTGCTGCCGTCCGGGCTCACCGTGTGGTGGCTGCTCGTGGCCCGGCACGCCGCCGCGGACGCCGCCGACGAGGTGCCGCCGAGACGGCAGTGGCAGGTTCTGGTGTTCGTGCTGGTGCCCGTGGTGAACCTGATCCTGGTGCTGCCGATCATCGCCGAACTCGAGCACGCCGTCCTGCGCCGCACGCGGGAAACGCGGCCGAAGCCGTCGCGGCTCGTGCTGGCCTGGTGGGGTGCCTGGGTGCTCAACTGGCTGCTGCTCGTACTCGTCATCGTCTGGCGATTCCGCGACGGCGTCCAAGCGCTGGCCGACGGGGTCATCCTGGTGGCGCTGACCGACCTGGCCGCGGCCGGGCTCGCGGTGATGACCGCGCTGCTCGTGAAGCGCATGTCCGGCCTGCTGTCGCCTGTGTCGGAGAAGCGGCTTCGCCTGCTTCGCGTGCTGAAGATAGACGGCGCCCCGGACCCGGAACGCCGCGAACGCCCCGCCTCATCAGTGCGCTGAACTGCGGAAAGACCCTCGTGAGTGGTAATGACGGTTAGAACCGTCATTACCACTCACGAGGCTTCTAGCCCGTGGTGACGCGTAGCGAGCGCAGCCCGCGGATCACGAACTCCGGCCGTCGCTCCGGGGTTTCGGCGAGTTCCAGGCCCGGCAGTTTCGTGGTCAGCGCGCTCAGCGCGGCCGCGATCTCCACGCGGGCGAGCGGCGCCCCGACGCAGTAGTGGATGCCCATGCCGAAGCCGAGGTGCGCGTTCGGCGTGCGGCCGATGTCGAGGGTGTCGGGCCGGTCGAACACCTTCGGGTCGCGTGCGGCGGCGCCGAGCAGCGCGCCGATCTTCTCGCCCTCGGCCACCCGGAACCCGGCGATCTCGACGTCGGTGGTCGCCGTCCGCTCGAACAACTGGAGCGGCGCGTCGAAGCGGATCAGCTCCTCGACGCACGGATCCAGCAGATCCGGCGACGCCACCAGCCGCTCCCACTGGTCGCGGTGGGTCAGCAGCGCGTTGACGCCGTTCCCGATGACGTTCACCGTCGCCTCGTGCCCGGCCATCAGGAGCAGGACGGCGGTCGCGACCAGCTCGTCCTCCGTGAGCTCGCTGCGGAGAAGGTCACTGACGATGTCTTCGCCAGGGGCGCTCGCGCGCTGCTTCGCGACGTCGCGCAGGTACTCGACGAACTCCGCCGCGGCGGCTTCGGCGGCGTCGCGCTTCTCCTCGGCGAGACCGTACTCGTACATCTTCACGATGTGGTTCGACAGCGTGACCATGCGCGGGCCGTCCGTCACCGGGACGCCCAGGAGTTCCGCGATGACCGCGACCGGCAGCGGCTGGGCGAGGTGTTCCAGCAGATCGGCCGAGCCGGTCTCGGCGATCTCGGCGGCGAGCGCGCCGACCATGCCGTCCGCGAGTTCGGCGACCCGCGGCCGCAGCCGCTGGACGTGCCCACGTCCGAACGCGCCCGCGATCACCCGGCGCAACCGGGTGTGGGCGGGCGGCTCGTTCTCCAGCAGCGAGTTGCGGTGCAGCAGGTTGAACGACGCGAACCGCTCCACCGGCAGCGCGTCCGCCCAGATCCGGCCGAGCCCGCGATGCCGGAGGACGGCGGCCGACGCGGCGTGCGACACCGCCACGGCGATGCCGAGTTCCTCGTGACGGTGCACGTCGGCGGCTTCGCGCAACGCGGCGAAGGCGGGGTAGGGATCGGCGAGGAACACGGGATCGCTGGGGTCGAACACGCCCCGACTGTAGCCGCGCCGCGCCGGGGGTCCGTCCCGGCGCGGCGCGGGGGATCACAGATGCAGCCAGAGACCCAGGTGCAGGTGCAGGCCGTGGTGATGATGCCCGTGGTGGTGATGGCCGACGCACAACAGCAGGCAATGCCGGGCCTGGTCGGCGCTGTCGGTCCGCGGCGCGGCCGAGGCCGTGCCCACGGCGGGCCCGGCCAGCATCAGCCCGAGTGCCACCGGCAACGCGGCCAGCGCGGCCCGGCGCTTGGAGGTGCTCATCTGTGATCCCTTCTCCGCACGACGACGCCGGTCGGCGTCTTCACGAGTATTCGTCGCGGGGAGGGTGGAACGGCAGGCTGATCACCCGCGATTAGATCGTCCGAATGATGACAACCGTTTTCAGTCACGTTTGCGTGGTACACGAACGGCCGCTGAAACCGGCCGATCCGGTCAATCCGCCGGGCGGCGGGGTGTCATCCGCGATGTTTTCGTTACCAACCCCGCTGAACCTCGGGCGCGACGCGGCGTCTCTAAGGGTGTTGGAACGCGGAAGCGCGGTCCGGCAAGGGGATTCAGCTTTATCTGGGGTCATCCAATTATCGCGGGAATGATTCTCGCGCATTCGAACTGGGGTATTTCCATGCGTATTCGTCATGCCGTTTTTGCCGGGCTCACCGCCGCCGCGCTCGCGCTGCTGCCCGCCACCGCGTTCGCCACCGAAGCACCGGTCGAGGCGCCGGAGAAGCCGAAGGGCACCAAGTTCTGGGTCTCGCCGAAGGCCGTCGAGGCCGGGGACACGGTGACCGCGCAGGGCCGCTGCGTCACGCCGTATGGCTTCTCGCTCGTCGCGCCGGAGGCGTTCAAGCAGGTGGCGGACAAGTCGGTCAAGCGGGCCGGTGGCACCGACGTGAAGGTGACCTACCGGGCGCAGCCGGGTACCAAGCCCGGCAACTACCTGTTCGTCCTGCTGTGCGACACCGTCGAGCCCTCGGCGACGGTGAAGGTCGTTCCGGCGGCGAAGAAGGCTCCCGCCGAGAAGCAGCCCGCCGGGAAGCAGGTCTCGAAGGTGCCCGCCGGGGCGCCGCAGACCGGCGGCGGCCCCGTCGACGAGCCTGCTTCGGCCGGTTGGCTGATCGCGGGACTGGCCGGAGCGGGTGCCGCGGGCGCCGGTGGCGTGGTCCTGATGCGCCGCCGCCCGGCCGCCCGGTCCTGATCGCCCGCGGGAAGGGCGGGGGTCTTACTCGACCCCTGTCCTTCCCGCGATAGCGTTCCGAACCGAGCTTGAGGAGGCTGACGTGGGCAAGGGTTCGCGCAAGAAGGGTCCCAAGACGACCTCGGACCGCAAGCCGAAGGTGCGCGACGTCTTCGTCGGGCAGCCCTTCGAGGGGCTCGCGGCGGAGACCGAGCTGATCGCGCTGCGCGAGTTCGTCCCCTCGGCGACGGCGGCGCTCACGCTGGCGGGCTCCGACGAGAAGATCACCCTCGGCACGGTGCTGCCGATGGCGGCGGCCGCGTTCGTCCGGTCCGACGGCGAGCGCTACCTCGGGATGCAGGTGCAGACCCGGTCCTCGGACATCAGCCGCGACCTCGGCCGGGCGCTCCTGTGGGTGCTGGACGCCAAGGAGGGCGACGTCCTGTCCGTGCCGGACACCACCACGCCGCCCACCGCCGACGAGAAGGCCCGCCTGCAGGACCTGCTCGACACGGGCGCCGAACTCGACGCCACGCTCTACAACGACTTCGCCTGGTGGCTGCCCGAGGACGCCGACGCGAGCGGCGACGTCGCGTTGTCCCTCGAGCGCGCGAACGCCGCGATCATGCCGACCGAACGCCTCGGGACGGGGGCGTACTGGGTGCTCGCCGGCGAGAAGGCGCACCTGCGCTGGGTCCGCCCCGAACCGGAGAACCTGCTGCTGCAAGCGCTTGCGCGGCTGTCCGCGGCCGGGGAACTCGGCCTCGGTGAGGGCTCCCGCTACGCCGGTTCGTTCCGCGCGCACGGCCTGCTCGTCCCGGTGTGGGACCTCGACCCCGAGGCCCACGCGCGCGAGTGGGCGGACGCGAAGGACCAGCTCGGCGTCCGGCTCGACGCGGCGCTGAAGTCCCTCGACACCGAGCCGCTCAACGCCGCCGAACGCCGCTCGCGCGACGGCCTGATCGGCCGCCAGCTCACCATCCGCTGACGTTCCTCGCGTTTCGTCCTCTGGATGCGGTAGTTGCCCGCGCAACCACCGCATCCAGAGGACGAAATGCGCGAGGATGGGCGGGTGATCCTCCATATCTGCGGGAAGGGCGAGTGGGCCGAGGTGCCCGAAGGCGGCGTCTACACCGCCGCGTCGCTCGACTCCGACGGCTTCATCCACTGTTCGGACCCGGGAACCGCGCACATCCCCGCCAACGCCGTCTTCGCCGGTCGCACCGATCTCGTGCTGCTGGAGATCGACCCGGCGCTCGTCGGCACCCCCGTCGTCTGGGAGGACGGCGACCCGCCGCACCCCGACGGCATCCAGTTCCCGCACGTTTACGGTCCGATACCCCGTAACGCCGTGGTCGCAGTTCACGAATTCCCTGTTCGGGGGGACGGTTCGTTCAGAATTCCCGACTCCTTGTCGAGACGTTGAGGCGGCAACTCCTCATCCGTATGGGCGTCTCTCGAACTAGTTCGCGGTACGAGACAACCTGCGGGGGCTGCCATGCGTTTCGGGAGAGGTGAGCCAGATATTCCTGGCCGAGTGACCCCGGGAGGAGGCGATACGGTGACCGCTGCCGCGACGGTCATCTCGGGGACGGATGTCTGGGTGTCCGGCGAGACCCGAGGGAGGGACGTGCCGGGTGAGCTCACCGACTTCGGCGACTTCGTGCGGGCCAGCCTGCCGGGGCTGCTGAGGTACGGGCACGCCCTCACCGGGAATCCGCACGACGCCGCCGACCTGGTCCAGACCGTGCTGGAGAAGATCGGTTCCCGCTGGTCCTACGTCCAGCACAAGACCGGCGACCCGATGGCCTACATCCGCCGTTCGATGGCCAACGCGCATGTCAGCCGGTGGCGCCGGACCAAACGGGAGAGCCTCGTCGCCGACCTGCCGGACACGCGGCCCTACAGCCAGGCCGACCCGTTCGAGCACGAACCGTTGTGGCAGGCGTTACGCGCGCTGCCGCCGAGACAACGCGCGGTGATGGTCCTGCGTTACTACGAGGGACTGTCCGAAGCGGAGATCGCGGACTCGCTCGGCATCAGCCAGGGCACCGTGAAGAGCCAGGCGAGCAAGGCGATCAACTCGCTGCGTACGAAACTCGCACTGATCGAACCCCAGGGTGAAGGGAGGGAAGCGGGATGAACATGTCCGAGGAGGATGTGCAGCAGAAGCTGCGCGACCTGTTCTCAGATGAGCGGCTCGGCGCGGAGTCCACGCTGAATCCCGAGGCGATCGTCGCGGGCGCCCGTCGCCGCCGTCGCCGTCGCCAGCTGATGCAGACCACGAGCGGGATGGCCGCCGCGGTGATCATGGTGGGCGGAGGGCTCACGGTCTTCTCGATCCACGACAAGGACAACGGCGCGATCATCTCCGCCGATCAGCTCAGCCTCGGGCAGTCCGCGACCAGCCAGGTCCAGCCGGGACCCGCGAGCCCGGCACCGACGGCGTCCTCGTCGGCGCCGCAGACGAGCCAAGCGCCCCCGCCGCCGCCGTCGACGGCCCCCGACGGGCCTGCCAAGCCGCCGAAGAGCACCGTGGCCACGAAACCGCCCGCGCAGGGCAAGGTGACCACGGGCGCGCTGCTGACGGCCACCGGTTTCGGCAAGCTCCGGCTCGGGATGAGCGAGTCCGAGGCGGAGGCGATCGCCGGGCCGCTCCGGGCGAAGGAGGTCCGGGGTGCCTGCACGTACGGCTACGCGGAAGGATCCGCGGTCCCGGGGCCGACGTCGGTGTCGCTGACCGAGGGCAACGGGATCACCGTCATCAACCCGGCGGGCACGGTGCACACCCCGGAGGGGATCGGTGTCGGCTCGACCGAGGCGGACATCCTCGCGGCCTACCCCGGCAGCACCAAGGACGGCGGCGCGTACATCGCGCCCGCCGGCGCGGTGAGCGCGTACCGGATCTTCGTCTCCGGCGACGGATCCGCCGTCAGCATCCTGCTGACCAGCCTCGACCAGGGCTGCCAGTTCAGCTGAGCCGTCCGCGGACAGAGAAAACCCGGGCCGCTCCAAGGGGGAGGGCCCGGGTTTTTCCTGTGGTGGGAGCGGTCAGCGCGTCAGAGCGCCCCGCCCGCGACCGGGGGCATCCCCGAGTCGGCGCCGCTGTCCCCGACGGACTCGCGGTGCAGGTGGTTCTCCACCTCGAACAGGTTGCCGTTCGCGCGCTTGACGATGTTGAGCAGTGTGGACATCTGGGAGATCTCTTCGACCTGCTCCTTGAGGAACCACTGCGTGAACTGCTCGCCGATGTAGTCCTCTTCGGCGCGGGCGGCCTTGGCCAGCTGCTGGATGTCGGTCGCCACGTCCTTCTCCTGCTCCAGCGCGAGCTCGATCAGCTCGGTGACGTCGGAGAAGGTGTTGCGCACGTCGCCGGTGCCGGGGATCTCCACGTGGTGGTCGGTGTCCAGCATGTACTGGACCAGGGCCATCGCGTGGTTGCGCTCCTCGACCGACTGCTTGTAGAAGTGCTTCGCGAGCTGGGGCAGGTCCTCGGCGTCGAACCAGACCGCCAGCGCGATGTACTGCTGGGAGGCGTTGAACTCGTTGTGGATCTGCGCCTGCAGCAGTTCGTAGAACTTCGAGCGCGGTTGCTTCTTGGTGAGGGCCATGTATCCGAGAATACGTGATGCCCTTATTCATTTCCACTTTTCGCTGGTGACCTACCCCCTATTAGGTTACCATTACCGATACTAGGTTCACCTCAATTAAGTAAGCCTTCCCTAATCAATTGAGATCGATTAGGGAAGGCTTACTTAATTGTTGTTTCAGATGCTTTCGCGCCGGATCGGGCACGACATGCAGCGCGGCCCGCCGCGGCCGGAGCCCAGCTCGGAGCCGGTGATGGCCAGCACCTCGATACCCGCCTCCTCCAGCCTGGCGTTGGTTTCCACATTACGTTCGTAGCCGACGACGACGCCCGGCGCGAGGGCGAGGGTGTTGTTCCCGTCGTCCCATTGCTCGCGTTCGGCGGTGACCGGGTCCAGTCCGGTGTCGATGACGCGAAGCCGGTCGATTCCCATCGCTTCGGCGGCCGCGGTCAGGAATGGGGCCGGTCCTTCCACCTTCATGGAACCGTCATCGGTGGGCCGCATCGTGAACGCGGTGAGCGAATCGCGGGAAAGCGGATACATGACGACGGCGTCGGCCGCGACCATCGTGCAGACAGTGTCCAGATGCATGGTCGCGCGGGTCTGCTGGATCGGGACGGCGAGCACGGTGTGCGCGATCCCGTCGGCGAACACCGACCTCGCCAGCGATTCCGCGCCCGCCGCGGTGGTCCGCTCGCCGACGCCGATCGCCAGGACACCCGGCGAGAGCAGCATGACGTCGCCACCCTCGATCGGCGCCGAATGCGCGCCGTACGCGCGGGACGCGTGGCGGAACCACGGGTGGTAGGCGTAGATCAGGTCCAGCACCGCGGTCTCGCGGACACGGGCGGGCATGGTGAGCGAGGAGACCGCGACCCGGTTGCCGATCCACGCCGACGAGTCACGGGTGAACAGCAGGTTCGGCAGCGGGTCGACGGCGAAGTCGTTCGGGTGGTTCATCAGCCGGACCAGTGAGACACCCTCGGCGGCGGGCAGTTCCTCGAAGGTCATCCCGGCCATCAGTGCCTCGGCCAGCACCTCGGGGGAGACACTCGACAGGTGGGAACGCAGCGAATCGGCCAGGTCGATCCCGAGCCGTCGCTCGTCGACGGCCGCGTGCACGCCTGCGGCGTGGGCGCGGGGGTCGGCCAGCGCCGTGCGCAGTGCGTCGGCCAGCAGCAGCACCTCGACGCCGCGGCCGCGGAGCACCTCGGCGAACGCGTCGTGCTCCTCCTGCGCGCGGTCCACCCAGGGGATGGAATCGAACAGGAGCTGGTCGTTGTTGCGAGGCGTGAGCCTTTTGAGCTCGTTGCCGGGCCTGTGCAGCAGCACCGCGCGCAGGGGGCCGACTTCGCTGTCAACTCGGGGTGGAGTCGTCTCGTCAATCACGAGTTCACAGTAGCTAGGGAAGCCAGGAAACTCGCCCCTTGAGCAGCGCGTATCCGACGAAGGAGACGAAATCGAGCGCGGTGTGGGCGGCGATCAGCGGCCACAGCCGGTTCGTCTTCTGCCACAGCCTGCCGAACACCAGGCCCATCACGACGTTGCCGACGAAACCGCCGAACCCCTGGTACAGGTGATACGACCCGCGAAGCACCGACGAGGCGACCAGCGAGGTGTTCTCACGCCAGCCGAGCTGCCGCAGCCGCGTCAGCAGATACGCGACGACGAGCACCTCTTCGGCGAACGCGTTCCCGAACGCCGACAACGTCAGCGTGATCGGCCGCCACCAGGTCGCGCCCAAAGTGGACGGTTGCACCGAGAGACTGAACCCGAGGCTGTAGGAGACGAAGTACAGCCCCAGCCCAGGGATGCCGATCGCAGCGGCGAGCAGGAGGCCCAGTGCGAGGTCGCGGCCGGGGCGCCGCCGGTCCAGCCCGATCTGCGCGAGTTTCATCCCGCCACGCCACAGCAGATACAGCCCGAGCGCGCCCCAGCCGACCAGCTGGCCCGCGCTCAGCACCTGCTTGAGCAGGTCGACCAGGCTGAGCGTCGCCTGGGGAACGTTGAGCTGGGCCTGTTGCTGCGCCAGCGGAACCGGCTGCAGCAGCGAGTCCACAAGGGACAGCAGGCTGCGCAGCCCGGACAGGCCGAGGGTGATTCCGAAGACGACGACCAGTTCGATGACGATCGCGCGGCGGCGCGCCGGATCTTCCACGAATTCCGGCAGCGCCGGGCGTTCGGGACGCAGCCAGCTCATCCGCGCACGCTACCTTGCCGCTTTTCGGGAGCTGAAGGACGCTTTCACCGCATGTCACGCGGTGAAGGGAGCTTTCACCGCGTGAGATGCGGGCATGGTTCCCTTCAGCTCCGTCCGGTCGCTCCGCGCTACCGTCGGGTCATGCCCAGGAGCATCGCGACCAACGAAACCGTCGACCGGGCCGCGCTCGTCGACTTCCTGTCCACCCGCCACCGCGCCATCCTGATGACCACCAAGGCCGACGGCGGCCCCCAGCTCTCGCCGGTGACCTGCGGCGTCGACAGCGAAGGCCGCCTCGTCATCTCCACGTACCCGAAGCGCGCGAAGGTCGTCAACATCCGGCGCGAGCCGAAGGTGTCTGCCTGTGTCCTCTCCGACGAGTGGAACGACCAGTGGGTGCAGCTGAACGGCACCGCGGAAGTCCTCGACCTCCCCGACTCGGTCGAGCCGCTGGTCGACTACTTCCGCGCGATCTCGGGCGAGCATCCCGACTGGGCCGAGTACCGCGAAGCGATGGTGAAGCAGGGCAAGAGCATCATCCGCGTCACCATCGACTCGTGGGGCCCGATCGCCAAGGGCGGCTTCCCGGCGGAACTCGCCTAACCCTCCGAGAAGAACGGACAGCCGATCAGCCGCCGGATCTCGGCCGCGAGCTGCGGCGGCCCCTCGACCGGACGCGAGAACGCGAGCCGCACGTCGTGGTCGCCGGACTCGGCCTCGACCCGCAGCCGCAGCCCGTAGCGGTCCAGCCCGAGCGGCCGGATCCGCCCGCCGCGCAACTCGGTCGGCACATGCTTGGCGAGCTGCTGGACGACGTCCGCGTGGTCGGTCTCCAGATGCCGCAGCCAGGTGGCCTCGTAGTCGTGGAACGGGTCCGGCGGCGCGGCGCTGAACATATGCGGCCGGAGCGAGTGCGTGCCCTCGGCGTCCGCGAGTACCAGGGACGCCGGGGTCAGCCTCAGCAGCGTCAGGCCGTGTCCGACGTCGAGCAGGCGCTCGTCCGGCCGGGTTTCGGCGATGGACACCGCGCGGGCGCGCGCGGAGACCTCGGAAAGCGGACGGAGCCAGCCCGTGATCCACAGCAGCCCGCGGATCGGTTCACGCAGGGCGACCGGGGCCTGATCGGTCAGCTCGACCATCACCGCGAGTTCACCACGCTGCGCCTCGTGCGCCCGTTTCACCAGGTGGTGCTCGTCCGGCAGCAGGATGCTGACGCTGCCGCTCGTGTGCACGTGGTGCAGTTCGGGGATGACGCGGCCGTACTGTCCTGGCTGGTCACGCTGCTCGGCGGTCGGTGTCAGCGTCGCCGGCCCGTTGCGGGTCGCGATCGTCTTCGCCCGCTCGGCGGGGTTCGGCGCCGGAGGGCGGCGAAGGGACGTCGGTGTGGTCACGGCTCACCTCCTAGGTTAGGTGAGCCTAACCTGATTTACGCGTCGAGTGGAAGTAGGTTCGATCACGTCACCTCCGCGGCGACTAGGTTGACCAGGTGGAAGACCGCAGAAACCGGGTGCTCGAACCACCCGAAGGGATTCCGGCGAAGAACATGCCGGTCCTCGTCCCCTTCCTGGACCGCACGAGCGTCACCGGCGGGACGGTGGCCTTCACCGCCGGCCTGATCGCCGCGCTGGGCGCGATGTTGCTCTTCACGGGCAAGTACGGAACCGCGGTGCCAGTCGTCCTCCTCGTCTTCGCGACACCGACTTCGCTGTACTGCGGCCTCATCACCATCGCCGGATCCTTGCCGATGCGGAAGCTGACCGGCGAACCGTTCCGCCTGGTGAGCGGACTGGACGGCGCGGTCGCCGCCGGTGCACGGGTGAGCGTCCCGCTCGATGGCCGGTGGTTCGTGACGCGGCTGCCCGCCCCGCTTCGCGCACAACTCGCGGCCCAACGACGGCTGTGGACGCTCGGCCCGTTCTGCATGCTGCCGGGCAGCATCGTGCCCCGGCGTGGCAAGTTCCGCGCCGCCCCGGCGAAGGGCTCGACGCCTTTCCTCGTCGAGCCGGCCTCACCGGGCAAGCTGGTGCGGCTGCAACGCCGGCTGCTGGCGTTCCACTACTTCCTCGGCGCCGGAATCACGCTGGTGGTCGCGTTCTTGGCGCTCTGGATCACCTTCGACCTCCCCGACCGGGGCAACGTCCTCGTGCCGTCTTCGCTCGCCCTCGCGGTCGCGTGCGGGCTGGCGGCGATCGGCCTCACGGTCACCGGTCTCCTGCTGCTGCGGCCGATACCCGAACCGCGCTGGACCGAGCTGTTCGTGGTGTCCGGACCGGCGTCAGTCAACCTCTTCGGCATGGTCACCGTGACGGGACGGACGGTCTTGCCGGACGGCCGCGAGGTTTCGGTACGGGCGGGTGGCTCCGATCCCTCGCTCGCCGCCAACATCGCCGCGACGGGACGGTTGTGGGTACTCGGCGTGCCGGTGGCCGGAAAGGTCGCGAAGGCCGGAGTGCCTGGTCACGCGGTTTTCGGGCCGGTCAAGTTCGGGCGGTAACGAATCCTCACCACCTCCCGATCTAGAGGCAAACTGGGGTTTGGGGGAGTTGTGCGCGATTCGGGCATTTCGCCTGTACGTGTGTTGGAGCCGCTTCGCGATCAGCCTGCGGTCGCGATGCCGGTCTTCGGTTCGGTACTGGGGTCCATGCGCGGGGCTCGCGCGCTTTGGATTCTCGCGCCACTCGCCGCGCCGGGCGCTCCGGCCGGCCTGCTCAGCGGGAGGCTGGGTATCGTCCCGGCGGTTGTTCTGCTGGCTGCCATGACATTGGTGGCGGCCTGGGGATTCTGGCGTTCGATCCCGTGGAAGGCCCTGACCGAGCTGGCACGCGAGGCGCCTTTCGTCGAAATGTCCTTACCTCCGGAAGGCCTGTTCTTCGCCGGGGCGAATGTCTACTTCAAACTGCCCGACGCCGATGCCGGCTGGGCGAAGGCACGGCTGCGGGAAGCCGGTCGGCTACAACTCCGGGCGCAGCGACGGGTCTGGCTGCTCGGGCCCGACGAAAAGGGACGCCGGTTCCTGCAACTGCCCGGAGTGCTCTGGCCGCATCGGCTGAAAGCGGTACCGGACCTTCCCGACGGCGCGGTGCGGCAGGACCCGGTCGAGCAGCGGATCCTTCCCCCTGAGGCCGACGAGGTCCTGCTCGCGCACCGGCGGTGGATCGTCCGTGGGATCCGGTCCTTGTTCGGGGCCGTTGTCGTCGTCCTGCTCCTGCTCGGGACGGGGCAGGTGGTCGTGTTCCTCGAAGATCCGGCCAGGGACAGCTTCGGGATCCTTCTCTGGCTGGTCTACTCGATCGTCCTCGTCGTCTTGGGGGCCGGGGCGGCCAAAGGGATGCTGAAACCGCTGCCGCGGGGGAAATGGACCGAGATGGTGGCCGTTCCCCACGCGCCACCCCTCATCGGTGTCTCGGGCCTGTCGACCATCACCTGCCGGGTGCAATGGGGCAACGGCTGGTGGAGCGATGTCGTTCTGTCCAAAGTGGACCCGGCGCTCGCCGCGAACATCTGGGGCACCCACCGGCTTTGGGTACTCGGTGAACCTTTCCGGGGCGCGACCACGTTCGCCGGTGTTCCCGGGCACGCCGTCCTCGGCCGCGTCAGGTTCAACTGAGCGAGCGCCGCGTCGCCTCTTCGGTTTCGACCACGCCCCGCCGGATCCCTTCCAGCTGTTCGCCCAGCTCACCGATCGCGGTGGTGTCGAGCAGCGCGTCGCCGGTGGCGGCCGACAGCTCGGCCGCCCTGGCGACCAGGCCGTCCAGCCCGAGGGCGCCGGAGCGCAGCTGGGCCAGCAGCTTCCGCTGCGCGCTCGAAAGCCGGGCGTGCACGTCTTCCTGAGCCTGTACTGCTTCGAGCGACTGCATGAGGTCGCCGCGGATGTCGTCGTCGGCGGTCTTCAGTTCCTGCCGCAGCCTCTTCTTCTCGGCCGCGACCGCGGCCACGTCCACCCGCGCCAAGGCCTTCCCGGTGGCCGAGGTGCGCCCGGCCAGCCGCCGGAGGGTGTCGACGGTTCCGCGCACCGCCGGTTCCATGTCGGCCACCCGGTCGGCGAGCGGGCCGGTGTCGAGCGAGGCGGAGATCGACCGGAATCCGTCGGCCGCGGCTTCCGCGCGCCGCAGCCAGTCCGCCTCGGGCGAACCCGGTTCGACGTCGGGGGGAACCCGCTCGCCGGGTTCGCTCTCCGGTTCCGCCCTGGCGGTGGCGGCGGCGATCCCGGCACGGGCGGCGAGCACGGTCACGCCGATGCCGAGGGCGGCGACCACCGGCAGCTGCACCGCCCAGGCCGCCCCCGCCGAGGTGGCCGCCAGCAGCAGTCCCCACGGTTCGGTCAGCTCACGGACGAAGCGCATATCCGAGGATCTCAGAAATTCGAGATCACGGCGGTGAAGACCTGATCGATCGAGTCCGGTTTGGACGAGTCGTATCCCACGCCCTGCGTCGTCTCGGCGATCTCCTTGAGCACGCCCAAATCCGCGTCGGAGCCGTAGGCGATGGTGAACAACCGCACCGCCTCACCGCCACCCTCGGTCCGCAACTGCCCGACGAGGTTCGGCAGATCGATCCCGCCCGGATCCTCGTTCCGGCCGTCGGTGAGCACGACGACGGCGTTGATCGCGTTGGGATCCAGCCGCTGCTTCATGAACTCGTAGGCCGCGAGCGACGAGTCGTAGAGCCCGGTCCCGTTCTGCGGCGTCAGCCCGTTGAGCCGCGATGCCAGTTCCTGCCTCCCCGGCTCACCGCCGATCGGTGACACCGGCCGGAGTTCGAAGTAGTCCTTGTCGCCGTTCAGTTTCGTCGAGAACATCCACAGCCCGACCTTGTCCGCGTCGCTGAACTGCGGCAACGACGCCACGGCCGCCTGCTTCGCGAGGTCCATCTTGTTCTTGCCGGTCCCGCTGACGGCCTCGCCCATCGAACCGGAGACGTCGACGACCAGCAGCACGTTCGCCTTCTTCCGCAGGTCCTTCCAGGAGTCGAGGACCTCGGCGAGCACCGGCGGGCTCGGCGGCCGGATCAGGTTGAGCTTCGCGTCGGGCTGGGCCCCGTTGTCCGAAGTGGTCTGCGAGCCGGGCTTCCCGTCGAACGTCCGGAAGCCGATGTCGCTGAACTTCCGCTGGGCGTCGGCGCCGCGAAGATGCGCGAGGAAATCCGCGGCGACCTGCTTGTGGATGTCGTCGGCCCAGTTCAGCACGGTGAACGGATGGTCGGAGTTGAGCGTGCCGTCGCTCGGGTAGATCCCGATGAGCGGAACCTTCGGCGGCGCGTGCTGCCCGCGTTTCGCCGGATCGTTGGTGGGATTGCCCTGGTTGTAGCCGACGAGCGAGTTCTCCTCGACCGTCACCGCCGAGATGTAGGACAACGCGGCGCCGCGGTCGTCGGCCTTCTGCAGATTCGTCAGGAACGTCAGGGTGTTGTCGCCGTAGTGGACGATGGCCTGCTCGACGTTCTGCACGAACGTCCGCGCCTCCGGCTTCGCGAGGGCGTTCGCGGTGAGGTCCGAAGAGGTGCCCGTCGCCGCGTAGTAGGCGCCGATCGTGGCGTTCAGCCCGGACGTCGAGATGTTCGGATTCGTCTTGCCCAGCCGGAACCTGCCCCATTCCGGATGCCCGTACTTCGCCCAGCCCTGCGGATCGGTGGCGAGCGCGGCGAGATCCTTCCAGCCGATGCCCTTGCCCGGCCAGCCGAGCGCTTCGGCCATCGGCTTCGGCATGGCGACGACCAGCGGCGCGTTCGCGACCGATTGCGGGTCGCCTTCGGGCACCAGCGCGGGATGGTCGGTGCCGGTGAGGTTCTGGCGCAACAGGTTGACCCAGCCGGACGCGGCGGGCGTCCAGACGTCCGGACGCGGACCGTCCACCGCCTCGTTCCAGCCGCGGGACAGCGCCTGCATCGCCGTGCCGGAGGACTTCGACTGCACGAGCACGTCGACGCAGCGTCCGGCCACCGTACGGCCGCTGTAGCCCTTCGCGATCTCGGTGACCACGCCCGCCTTCTCCGGCGAGGAGGACACCTGCAGCTTCACCGCGTCGCCGGTCGTGCACTTCGCTTCCACGGCGTCCTCGCCGGAGTCGCTGGTGAGCGCCCGCAGTCCGATGATCAGCCCGATCGCGACCACCGCCGCGGCGGCGAACGCCAGGACCTTGCGGCCGCCGCGGGACTGACCGGGGTTCACGACCATGGAGGACCTCCAGCGGTGGGAACACCGATTATCCGGAGGTTTCGCCTTGGGGGGCTTGGCGTTGCCGAACCGTTGCGGCCGTGGCGGTACTTATCCCGCCACGTTCGTCCCGCCACGATCGCGTTTAGTCCTCTGAATGCGATTTACGCATTCAGAGGACTAAACGCATGGGGGTGCTAGGCGCCGGGACCCCGGCCGGACCAGGTCCAGGCGTAACCGTGGTCTTCCGACGCGTCGGCCGCTTCGCCGAGGTCCAGCGGCGCGAAGGTGTCCACCATGACCGCGGTCTCGTCGAAGAACTGGGCACCGATCGACGCCTCCGCCGCCCCCGGCTGCGGACCGTGGGTGAAGCCGGACGGGTGCAGCGAAAGCGAGCCGACCTCGATCCCGGAACCCTTGCGTGCCTCGTAGTTCCCGCGGACGTAGAACATCAACTCGTCGGAATCGACGTTCGCGTGGTTGTACGGCACCGGGATCGACTCGGGGTGGTAGTCGACCTTGCGCGGGCAGAACGAGCAGACCACGAAGTTGGGGCCTTCGAACGTCTGGTGCACGGGCGGCGGCTGGTGCACGCGGCCGGTGATCGGCTCGAAATCGTCGATGTTGAACACCCACGGGTACAGGCAGCCGTCCCAGCCGACGACGTCGAACGGGTGGGTCGCGTAGGTGTAGCGCGTCAGGCCGGCGCGGTGCCGCACGAGGACCTCGACGTCGGTGCCGTCGACGACCAGCGGCTCGGACGGGCCGCGGATGTCGCGTTCGCAGTACGGCGAGTGCTCCAGGAACTGGCCCTTCGCCGACAGGTACCGCTTCGGCGGCCCGATGTGCCCGCGCGCCTCGATGGTCAGCAGCTTGACCCCGTCGTCGTGCGGGAGCACGCGATAGGTGCACGAGGTCGGGATGACCAGGTAATCCCCGTCGCCGATCTCGAGCGTGCCGTAGATCGTCTCGACGGTCGCGCCGCCGCCCTGGCAGTAGAAGAGTTCGTCACCGGCCGCGTTGCGGTACAGCGGCGACGGCCGGGTCGCGTGGACGAAGCCGATGGTGACGTCGGCGTTGCCGAACAGCCGCCGCCGGTCGGTGACCGCGTCGGCCTCGCCGAACTTGAGGTCGTGGGTCTTGAAGGCACGGGGTTTGAGCGGATGGTTCGGGGTGATCGGCCCGCGGTCGTCCTCGATCGCGACGGCGTCGACGATCGCGGTGGGCAGGCCGCGGTGGTACAGCAGGGCGGAGTCCGCCGAGAAGCCCTCGACGCCCATCAGTTCCTCGGCGTACAGGCCCCCGTCGGGCTTGCGGAACGCCGTGTGGCGCTTGTGCGGGATCTCGCCTACCTGCCGGTAGTAAGGCATCGGAATCTCCCCGGAACGTGTCCGTTGTGCGAACGATTTTGTCCTGATGTCGTACGCTACTAGCGTGTCAGTCGTGTCAAGCGCTGTGGAACTCACGCCACCCGGCCCCCGAGGAATTCCTCCCCTGTTCGCGCGGCTCGTCGACGACTCGGCGTTGTTCCCGCCCGGCGAGGCGTCCATGCCCGAAGCGCTGCGTGCGCACTTCGCGTCGAGGTCCGGTGAGCACTCCGGCGTCCTCGGTGTGTTCCTGTGCCAGGCGTCGCGGCTGCCCGAGCTCATCACCGAACTCATCAAGATCAAACCGAAGGAACCGCTGCCGCTGTCGCTGATCATCGACACCGGTCTCGGCGGGGTCCCGAAGGCCATCTCCATCGTCGAATCGCGCAGCGAGATCCTCGCGCTGCGGATGGTGGAGATGCCGGCGCCGTCGGACGTCGACGAGGTCTGGCTGGAGCGCGTCTCCGAATTCGTGCCCGAGGACGTCATCCGGGTGGTCGAGCCGCGGCGCGGCGTCGGCTGGCTGGACGGCGTGCGGAAGGTGATCGAGCACGGCAGCTGGCCGAAGATCCGGTGCGGCGGCCAGGCCGGCGAGAACTTCCCGAGCGTCGACGAGGTCGCCGACTTCCTGTCGGTGGTCAGCGCCGAGACGGGGGCGTCGTTCAAGGCGACGAACAGCCTCCACCGGGCCGTCCGGCACACCGACGAGACCAGCGGCTTCATCCACCACGGGTTCCTGAACCTGATCGTGGCGTCCGCGCGCTGCCTTTCGGGCGGGGACGTGCGCGCCGCGCTCGAATCGACCGACGGCGCCGCGCTGGCGGCCGAGGCCAAGGGGATGTCGGAGCCGGCCGCGAAGGCCGTTCGTGGACTCTTCGCCTCCTACGCGGCGGCCTCGTTCGACGAGCCCGTCGCCGACCTCGGGGAACTCGGCCTCTTGTGACGCGCGAAGGGTCGCTGACCCTGGACAGGGGACTGGCGCTGCTGCAGGCCGTGGCGGACGCCGGTGGTGAGGCGGCGACGATCTCCGAGCTCGCCGTCGTCATCGGCGCCAGCCGGGCCGCGGTCTACCGGCTGCTGGTCCCGCTGTCCGAACGCGGCCTGGTGTGGCGCGACGGCAACAAGGTGCGGCTGGGTGTCGGCCTGCTCCGGCTCGCCGGGCAGGTCCTCCCGCAGCTGCGGGAGGCCGCCAGGCCGGTCCTGCGCGAACTGGCGGAGAAGGTCGGCGCGACGGCGCATCTGTCGGTCGCGCAGGGCGATCAGGCGCAGGCCGTCGCCGTCGTCGAGCCCTCCTGGACGAGCTTCCACGTGGCCTACCGCGTCGGCACGCGGCATCCGCTGTCCGCCGGTGCGGCGGGCAAGGCGATGACGCTGCGCCCGGGCGGTGACGGCTGGGTGACCTCGACCGGCGAACTGGAGGCCGGCGCTTCCGGGGTGGCCGCGCCCGTGCGCGGGGTACCGGGACTGCGCGCCAGCCTCGGCGTCGTGTCCCTGGAGCCGCTGGACGCCGCTGTGGTGGGTCCGGCGGTCGTCGCGGCCGCCGTCCGGCTGGCCGAGGTGCTGAAGCAGCCCGAGTGACCGCTCAGCGGTGACTGAGCAGCGGGCGCACCATGGTCCCCAGCAAGGTGAGGTCGACCGCGAACAGGAGCCGCTCGAACAGGCCGAGCGTGACCTCCTGGTGCGAGGGTCCGGTGAGCATCGTCCAGACGAATCCGCCGAGCACGATCACCACGGCCGCGAAACTGGCCACCGAAAGCCGCCGGATCGTCGTGCGCCGCGGCTCCCACGGGCAGCGTGCCCGGCCGGGGCGGGTCAGCACCCAGGCCGCGGCGGGGAGCGCGAGGAACGCCGTCAGCGCCGCGTAGTTGTGGATCTGCCCGGCCAGTGAGCGGGCCTGGCCCTCCGGGTCGACGGGGACGAGCGCGAGGACGAACAGCCCGGCGCACCACACACCGAGCAGGACGAGAACGGACTGGTAGCCGGTGCGGTGCGCCTTCGCGATGCCGCCGAGCAGGGCGAGTGAACCGAAGCCCAGCGCCAGGCACATCGCGCCGAACAGCGGAGCCGCGGTCGAACCGGGCGAAAGGTAGCCGTAGACGTATTCGGACAGCGTCTGCCAGATCGGGCTGACCTGGCTGGACAGCCGCAGGTGCAGATCGATCGAGATGGCGACGGCGACGGCCATGCCGAAGATCGCGAGCCTGCCGTGCACGGGGGAGACGGCACGGGCCGCGAGGATCTTGGGCGAGGTCACGACCGGTTTCTCCAGGCACGTCGGGGCGGGTGTTCACCTTTTCGTTCCCGAAAGGTTACCCGGCGAACCTGTGAAAACCCCGTGCGCCTCAGAAGACGAGCTGGCTCAGCGCGAACAGCGAGAAACCGGCGAAGACGAAGCCCGCCACGCGCTGGATGAGCTTCGGGCGGATGCGGCTCCGGACCTTCGCGCCGATGAAGACGGCGAGCCCGGCGACGGCGACCAGTGCGACGAAGGAGCCGAGCGCGACCGCGAACGGGTTGCCGAAGCGGGCCGTGAGGCTGGCTGTCGCGAGCTGGGAGGCGTCGCCCCACTCGGCGGCGAACAGCACGCCGAACGACGTCAGCGCGGAGCGGAAGAAGGTCGCCGGGCTCGGCCCGGACCGTGACGCGTCCTCGCCGCCGTCCTTGCCGGGACTGAACCCTTCGCGAAGCAGCATGTACGCGCCGATACCGAACATCGCGGCGACGATCGCGGTCACCAGTGTCTCCGGCAGCAAAGTGAGCACACTGCCGAAGACGGCGGCGATCGCGGATTGCACGGCGAATGCGGCGGTGACGCCCGCGAATACCGGCCACGCGCGGAAACGGGTGGTGAGAACCAAGGTGGCGACGAGGGTCTTGTCCGGGAGCTCCACGGCCAGTACCAGGCCGAACGCGCTGATGAGCGCCAGCATCGAGCTTGACATGATGATTCTCCACCCCTTTCACTGCAACGATAAAGGGGTGATTCAGGAAAGGGCAAGCTGATGGCTTTTCCGAATCGTGCGGCCGGTCCGGGCGAATTGTATTTCTTGGCGGGACTGAAAGGAGTTTTCGGCAAACCGAATTCTTTTTTCAGGCTCCACTGGTAGCGTCCGCGATCATGGACGAGAGAGCGCGGATCGACGACGTGTGCAGGCGCCTGCGGGACCACTACGTGTTCCCCGACATCGCCGAGAAGCTGACCGTGTTCCTGCGGTCGAGGCTGAGTGAGGGCGCGTACGCGGGGCTCGACGACCAAGCGTTCGCCGCCGTGGTCACCGAGGACCTGCAGTCGGTCAACGGGGACAAGCATCTGCGGCTGCGGCACCATGTCGACCCGTTGCCCGAGGTGGACGGGGAGTCGTTCGACCCCGAGGAGTTCCGGCGCGAGGCGGAGCTGAACGGCCACGGCATCGCGTCGGCGCGGCGGCTGGCCGGGAACGTCGGCTATCTGGAGACCAAGCTGCTCTACGGGCCCGGCATCGCGGGTGAGGCGCTGGCCGCCGCGATGACGCTGCTCGCGACCACCGACGCGCTGCTCCTCGACGTCCGGGAGAACCGGGGTGGCGACCCGTCGGCGGTCGCGCTGCTGATCAGCTACCTGGTCGACGAGCCGGTGCACTACAACAGCATCTATCTGCGCGACGGCGACGTGACGAACCAGTTCTGGACGCTGCCGTACGTGCCGGGCCGGAAGTTCGGCCCGGACAAGCCGGTGTGGGTGCTGACCGGCCCGACGACGTTCTCCGGTGCCGAGGACCTGAGTTACTCGCTGCAGCAACTGGGGCGGGCGAAGACGGTGGGCGCGGTCACCGGCGGCGGCGCGAACCCGCGCCGTCAGTACAAAGTGGACACCCATTTGGATGTGACCGTCCCGGGTGGACGGGCGGTGAACCCGGTCACGGGGACCAACTGGGAAGGCGTCGGTGTCCGGCCCGACATCGCCGTCGACGTCGAGGCCGCTTTCGACACGGCGTACGCGTTGGCGCTGGAACACGTGCTGACGCTGGGGGATTCGGGGGTGCGACGGCAGATCGCCGACGAGGCGCGCCTTACTCTCGCGGGTCTCGGCTGACCAGGGTCGCAGGACCTACGTCCCGGGGAGATCAGGACCACTTGAACTGGCGGGTTCATCAGGCGTTGAGCAGGCTTGAGGCGTGGAGGTTCTCGATCTCGCTCGGTGGCAGTTCGGCATAACCACCGTCTATCACTTCCTGATGGTCCCGCTGACCATCGGGCTTTCGGTCCTGGTCGCCGGGATGCAGACGGCGTGGGTGCGCACGGGTGATCCGCGCTATCTGAAGATGACCAAGTTCTGGGGGAAACTCCTGCTGGTCAACTTCGCGATGGGCGTGGTCACCGGCATCGTGCAGGAGTTCCAGTTCGGGATGAACTGGAGCGCGTATTCACGGTTCGTCGGCGACGTGTTCGGTGCGCCGCTGGCGATGGAAGGGCTCGTCGCGTTCTTCGTCGAGTCGACCTTCCTGGGGCTGTGGATCTTCGGCTGGGACAAGCTGCCGAAGAAGGTCCACCTGGCGTGTGCCTGGGCCTACTCATTGGCGACCGTGGCGTCGGCGTACTTCATCCTGGCCGCGAACTCGTGGATGCAGCATCCGGTCGGGGTCGAGTTCGTCGACGGGAAGCCGACGATGAACTCGATCTGGGCGGTGCTGACGAACAACACCGCGCTGGCCGCGATCCCGCACACGATCGCGGGTGCCTTCTCGGTGGCGGCGGCGTTCCTGGTCGGGGTGGCCGGCTGGCAGTTGTGGCGCAAGCGTTCGGAGGACGACGAGCACCGCGCGGTGTGGCGTTCGTCGGTGCGCCTCGGCGGCTGGGTCGGCGTGGTGGCGTTCGCGGTGCTGGGGATCACCGGCGACGTGCAGGGCAAGCTGATGTTCGAGCAGCAGCCGATGAAGATGGCGTCGGCGGAAGCGTTGTGCCACACGGAGAAACCGGCGAGCTTCTCGATCATCGCGATCGGCGACGTCCGGAACGCCAACTGCGAGGACGTCAAGACGTTCACCGTGCCCGCGTTGCTCTCGTTCCTGGCGCACAACGACTTCTCGACCGAGGTCAAGGGCGTGGAGAACCTGGTGACCGAGTACCAGGCGAAGTACGGGACGAACTACCCGGACGATCCGCAGCTCGGCTCGCTCGCGGGAAAGCCGATCGACTACGTGCCCAACCTTCCGGTGACCTACTGGGGTTTCCGCGCGATGATCGGGTTCGGCGCGATCTCGGCGGGGATCGGGCTGCTCGCGCTGTGGCTGACCCGGCGGGGGCGGATCCCCGGGCAGCGGTGGTTCCCGTGGCTCGTGCTCGGCGGCATCGCGACGCCGTTCATCGGTAACAGCGCCGGCTGGATCTTCACCGAGATGGGGCGTCAGCCGTTCGTGGTGGTGCCGAATCCGACCGGTGTCGACGGGGTGTGGATGTTCACCGCCAACGCGGTGTCGAAGTTGTCCACAGGCGAGGTGTGGACGTCGCTGATCGCTTTGACGACTGTCTACGCGGTGCTCGGCGTCGTCGAGGTCTTCCTGATGCGCAAGTACGTACGCGGCGGCGTCGACGCCGTCATGCCGCCCAAGAAACCGGCCTCGACCAGCAAGAACGGCGACTCGGAAGGCGGTGACAGCGATGATGAGGCACTCGCCTTCGCCTACTGATCCGCTCTTGACGTCACCTACCCAGCCCCCCGCCCTTCCCGGGGGACGGCCCCGCACCCAGCGTATCGGGGGGATCGCTCAGGCGGGTTACCCACAGTCAATCTGTGGACAACTTGAGCGGTTGTGGATAACTCAGGGCTATGGGGGCTTGAGGGGTCTGTTCGGTGGGGGGCTCGTGGTACGGGCCGGGCATGGAGGGGGGCGGCGGGCTGAAGGGGCCCTTCGCCGCATCTCATGCAGCGAAGGCTCCCTTCACCGCGTCGCATGCGGGGAAAGCGTCCTTCAGCTCCCCCAAGCGACCCAAGCGACCCAAGTCACCGAAGCGACCGGAGTCACCGAAGCGACCGAAGCGACTGAAGCGGCCAGGACGACCGAAGCGGCCGGAGTGACCGAAGCAAGCAGGAGTGTCCGATGACCCTCGAAACGATCTGGTTCTGCGTCATCGCGCTCTTCTGGCTCGGCTACCTCTTCCTCGAAGGCTTCGACTTCGGCGTCGGCATGCTCATGCCGGTCCTCGCGAAGGACAACACCGAGCGCCGCGTCATGGTCAACACGATCGGCCCGGTCTGGGACGGCAACGAGGTCTGGCTGATCGTCGCGGGCGGCGCGATGTTCGCGGCGTTCCCCGGCTGGTACGCGTCGCTGTTCTCGGCCGCGTACCTGCCGCTCCTGGTGGTCCTGCTCGCCCTCATCGGCCGCGGCGTCGCGTTCGAATACCGCGGCAAGGTCGACTCCGACCGCTGGCGGCGCAACTGGGACCGGGTGATCGGTCTCGGCTCGTGGATCCCGCCGTTCGGCGTCGGCCTGCTCCTCGCGACCACCGTCCTCGGCCTCCCGCTCGACGCCGACGGCGACCGGGCGGGCGGCGCGTTCGCCGCCATCCGCTTCGAAACGCTGCTCGGCGCGGTCGCGGTCGTCGGCTTCTCGCTGGTCCACGGCGCCGCGTTCCTCGCGCTCAAAACCGAGGGCGACCTCCGCCACCGGGCCCGGAACCTGGCCACACGGCTGCTCCCGGTCGCGCTGCTGCCGCTGCTCGCGTTCCTCATCGTCGTGCAACTGCGTTCGGGCGACCTGTGGACGCTGCTCCTCATCGGGGGCGCCGTGATCGCCGCGGCCCTCGCCTGGTTCCGGCTCCGCGAGGGCAGGGAAGGCCAGGCGTTCGCCGCGCTGGGCGGGGTCATCGCCGCCTCGGCGGTCGCGCTCTTCGCCGCGCTGTACCCGGACGTCCTTCCGTCCACTTTGGACCCGGCGAACACGCTGACCATCGCCGGCGAGGCATCGAGTCCGTACACCCTGACCGTGATGACCTGGGTCGCGCTGTTCGGCGCCCCCGCGGTACTGATCTACCAGGGCTGGACGTACTGGGTGTTCCGCAAGCGCATCGGCACCCGGCACATCCCACCGGTGCACGCACCATGACCGAACTTCCCGGCCGCGAAACCCTTTCCGCCACGGAGTCCACAATGGACCCAGCGCGACCGGGAAAGGGTCCGCTCGGCGCGCTCGCCCCGCTTTCGGCGGCGGCGCGCCGGGCGTTGATCCTCAGCGGGCTGCTGTCCTTCGTCAACGCCGTTCTGCTGGTGGGGCAAGCGTTCCTGCTGGCCGACGTCCTTTCCGCGGTGGTCCGCGGAGCGCCGGGGGACCGCACCGCCCAGCTCGCCGTGCTGCTCGCGCTCGTCGCGGGGCGCGCGGTGACCGGCTGGGCGGTGCGGGTCGTCTCCGCCCGCGCTGCCGCCCGCGCGAAGGAGGAACTGCGCGCCAAGGCCCTTGACCACGCCTTGAAACTCGGTCCGGAATGGATCGCCCGCCGCGGTCACGGCGAGCTGACGTCGTTGACCACCAAGGGACTCGACGCGCTCGACGCCTACTTCACCCAGTACCTCCCGGCGCTGGTCACCGCCGCGATCGTGCCGCTCGCCGCCGGCGCCGCGATCCTGTACGCCGATTGGCCGTCGGCCGCGCTCATCGCGATCACCGTCCCGTTGGTGCCGCTGTTCGCCATCCTCATCGGCAAGCACACCGCCGAGCGCGTCGCCGACGCGGCCGACGCCGAACAGCGGTTGTCGGGACATCTCCTGGAACTCGTCCGCGCGCTGCCGGTACTCAGCGCGTTCCGCCGCGCCGAGGCGCAGGCCGAGACGGTCCGCAAGATCTCCGAACGTCATCGCCGGACGACACTCAAAACACTGAAGGTCGCGTTCGCGTCGGCGTTCGCGCTGGAACTGATCGCGACGCTTTCGGTCGCGCTGGTCGCGGTCGTCATCGGTGTCCGGCTGGTCGCCGGTGAACTGCCGCTGGCCATCGGACTCGGCGTCCTGATCCTCGCGCCGGAGTGCTATCAGCCGCTGCGCGCCGTCGGCGCCGCGTTCCACGCCAGCGAGGACGGCGTCGAGGCCGTGCGCCGCGTCGCGGACGTGCTCGCGGAACCGTTGCCGCCACAGGGTTCCGTGACACCGGCGAAGGGCGCGGTCCACGTCGAAGGACTGCGTGTCGCGCGCCGGGAAGGGTTCGCACCCGACGGTGAGACGTTCACCGTCCGGCCCGGCGAGCTGACCTGGCTGCGCGCGCCCAGCGGTGGCGGCAAGTCGACGACGCTGGCCGTACTGCTCGGATTCGTGCAAGCCCACGACGGCACGATCACCGTCGCCGGAACCGACCTCGCCGACGCCGATCTCGACCGCTGGCGCGAGAACGTCGCCTGGGTGCCGCAGTCGCCGGTGTTCGGCGGGGGCACGGTCCGCGAGGAGGTCGGCGCCGACGACATCCTCGGCGAACTCGGGCTGACCGGCCTGGCCGAGCGCCCGGTTTCGAAGCTGTCGCAAGGACAACGCCAGCGGGTCGCGGTGGCGCGGGCGTTGGTGCGGGTCCGGGCGGGCGCGTGGCTGCTCCTGCTCGACGAGCCCACCGCCCACCTCGACGAGGTCAACGCCGGACTCGTCATGGCCGCCGTCGCTCACGCCGTCGACAACGGCGCCGCCGCGCTCATCGCCGCGCACGAACGCCCGTCCGGTGTCGACATGTCGACCATGACTGTGGTGGATGTCGGCACCGCGGCCGAGGAACCGGCCGCCAGGCCGGTGCCGTGGCGCGAGCTGGTCCACCCCAGGTTCTTCGGCGGCGCTCTGCTCGGCGCGGCCGCCTTGCTCGCCGGTGTCGCGTTGGCCGCGCTCTCGGGCTGGCTGATCGCGAAGGCGTCGCAGCAGCCGCCGATCCTGACCCTGACCGTGATGATCGTCGGTGTGCGGACCTTCGGCCTCGGTCGCGCGGGGCTGCGCTACCTCGAACGGCTGGTCACGCACGACGCCGCGTTCCGGATCGCCGGACGGCTGCGGGTCCGGCTGTGGGAGTCGCTGGTCCGCCTCGGGCCCGCGCGTGCGCTTCGCGCCGGTGAGGAACAGCGGAGGCTGGTCGGGGACATCGACACCGTGCGCGATCTCCTTCCCCGCGTGATCACGCCGTTGGTCGTCGTCACCTTGGTGGCCGTGGGCGCCGTCGCGGTGCAGACCGTCGTGCTGCCCGAAGCCGGGCTCACCCTGGCCGTTGCCGTACTGGTGAGCGCGTTCGCGCCACTGCTCGCGCTGCGGGCGGAACGCCGCGCGACCGCCGCGCTGGCCGCCGGACGACGTTCGGTGTCGGCGCAGGTACTGAGCCTGTTCGAAGCCGCCGCCGAGCTGATCGCGTTCGGAGTCGACAAAGAGCGTCGTCGCCGTATCGCCACGACCGACGCCGCGTTGACCGCCGAAGCGCGGCGTCAGGCCTTCGGCGCCGGTGCGGCCGACGCGCTGATCATCCTGGCGACGGGTGGGGCCACCGTCGTGAGCGCAGGGTTCGCCTTGACCGCCGTCGCCGCCGGCGCGCTGGACCCGGTTCTCGCGCCGGTCGTCGCCCTGGTCCCGCTCGCGCTGGCGGAGGTGCTCTCCCTGCTTCCGCCCGCCGCGCAGCACTGGGACACCCTGCGGCAGGCCCGGTTGCGCCTCGCCGCGTGCAATGAAAGGTCCTTTCCTTGCAAATTTCGCCAGGAAAGGACCTTTCCTGGCGCCGGCGGGGTGCGGATCCGCGACGCCGACCTCGCCTGGCCCGGCACGGAGCGCCCCGTCCTCACCGGGGTCGACCTCGACATCGCCCTCGGCACCCACGTCGCCGTCATCGGCCCCAGCGGCGCGGGCAAGTCGACCCTCGTCGCCGCCCTGCTCGGGTTCCTCAAACCGACCAAGGGCGACGTCGCCGCGCCCGCGAACGTCGTCTGGGCGCCGCAAGAACCGATGCTCGTCTCGACCACGGTCGCCGAGAACCTGCGCCTCGCCAAGCCGACGGCGTCCGAGGCCGACCTGCGGAAAGCCCTGTACCAGGCGGTTCTCGAGGACGTCGGGCTCACCACCATGCTGGACAGCGCGGGCGCCGGGCTCTCGGGCGGGCAGGCGCAGCGGCTCGCGTTGGCGCGCGCCATGCTCGGCGCCGCCCAAGCGGACCTGGTCCTGCTCGACGAACCGACCGCGCACCTCGACGAACCCACCGCGCGCACGGTCCGCGAACGCCTGGCCGAGGCGCTGTCGGGGAAGACCGTCGTCCACGTCACGCACAACGCCGCCGAGGCCGAAGGCGCCAATGTGGTGCTGGAGGTACGAGAGGGTCGCGTCACAGCGCGCACACCGGCCGGAGCGGGCTAATGTCGATAGCGCTCATGGATCCCACACTTGCCGCGCGCGCCCTGTCCGCCGCCACCGAGATCACCGGCACCGCCCTGTCCGGCGAAGACCCGGGCGACGTGCTGGAGACGGTGGTCGCCCGCGCCGTCGAACTGGCCGAGGCCGATCTCGGTCTCGTCATGGTGCGCGCGGACGACGGCCAGGTGGTCGCCGAAGCCGCGCACGGAGCGACCACGCAAGGGTTGCGCGGCCTGGCCTTTTCAGCCGATTCCGCGGCGGGCCAGGTCGCCCGCGGCGGTGAACCGGTGGTCAGCGAGGATTTCACCGTCGATCCCCGCACGGCGCCCTTCGTGCCGCCCGAGTTGCAGGGCTTCGGTCCCTTCGCGGCGTCGGCGTTCGGTGCCGGCGGGCGCGTCCTCGGCGCGCTGACCGTGTACCGCCGCCACGGCGGGGCGCCGTTCTCGGCCAGCACGGTCGAGGTTCTCACCGCCTTCGCGGCACAAGCGGGTGTGGTCCTCGCGCTCGCCGAAGGCGCCAACGCCCGGCACCGCGTGACGCTCTACCAGGAGCGCGAACGCATCGCGCGCGAACTGCACGACGTCATCGTGCAACGGCTCTACGGCGCGGGCATGCAGCTCGACCGCGTGCGCAAGAACATGCGGAAGCGCTTCGCGCAGGCCGACGGCGCGCGGCTGTCCGAGGCGATCGACCAGCTCGACCAGACCATCGAGGAGATCCGCGGCACCGTGCGCGCGCTGCGCAGCCCGGAACCCGCGAACGAGCAGGTCGTCGCCACCGACCTCGCCGAGTCCGCGCGGGGCGAGGTGCGCATCGCGGGTGAACTGCTCGGCTACCCGCCGACCCTCGAACTCTCGGGAGAACTGGCCGACATCCCCGCCGAGCAGGCGGACCACATCCGCGCCGCCCTGCGCGAAGCACTGTCCAATGTGGTCAGGCACTCCGGGGCCAGCGAGACCCGCGTGACGCTCAGCCGCGACGCCGAGGGCGTCAAACTCCGCGTGCGGGACAACGGCTCCGGCGTGCCGCAGGGCGTCGCCAAACGCGGCCTCCGGCATCTCGACGAACGCGCGACGACCTCCGGCGGACGGTTTTCGATCAATTCGTCGCCGAGTTTGGGAACCCTGGTCGCTTTCGACGTTCCGCTCGACCAAACTGTGTGAAATTAACGGTATCTGTCGCTCGATCGAGTGACGATTCGCGTTTTCCGATTAATCCGTAACGGCGGGGCCCGGTGCGCGATTACCAGTGCATCGAACGCGCTCCGAGCGCGAATTCCCATCGAAAGGACTCCCCATGTCCTCGGTTCGTCGCGCCCTCGGCACGGCCGTGATCCTCGCCGGATTCTCCTTGTTCGGCCCCGCTTCCGTCGCGTTCGCGCTGGCCGAAGCACCCGCGATCGCCGATCTGGACTGCGCCGACTTCCCGTTCCAGGAAGACGCTCAGGCCGTGCTGGACAAAGATCGATCCGATCCGAACGGTCTCGATCGGGACAAGGACGGAATCGCGTGCGAAACGCTGCCGAAGCGTGGAACATCGCCGACGAAAACGATCACCCCGACTTTGCCGACCCTTCCGCCCATCACCACGGAAACGAAACCGGTGCCCAGCAGTGCGAAATCCGCCGACAAGGACTGCGACGATTTCCCCAGCCAGGCCTCCGCGCAGGCCGAGCTCAAGAGGGACCCGAGTGACCCGAACAAACTCGACGGTGACCACGACGGGTATGCCTGCGAGTCCCGCTTCGGCGAGCCGTCGCGGTCCGGCCAGGTGAAGGTCAAGCCGTCCGGTGGCGTCGCGACCGGCGGCGGCGAGGCGACTGAAGTCAACGGTGGTCTCCTGGAGATCGGCGCGGTCGCGCTGGCGGGCACGGTTCTGCTGACCGCGACGGCCGCCGGCGCCACCCTCGTCCTCCGGCGGCGTGCCGAGCGATGATCCCCGCTTCCTGGCGCCGGTGGCCGTTTCCGCTGGTCATCGGCACTTTCATCGGGGTGGTGCTCGCGGCCGCGCTGACCGCGTGCGCCACTCCCTCGGCGGGCAGGATCGCGTCACCGGCCCAGCCCACCACCGTGGTTTCGGTGGCCTCGTCGGCCGCCGAAGCCGCTCCGCTCGGGCACGCGAAACCGACGACCCTCGAAATCCCCGCGATCGGGGTCCGCACCGGCGAGATCGTCGACCTCGGCCTGTCCGGTGACGGCAGCCTGCAGGTACCGCGCGACGCGGTCACCACCGGCTGGTTCACCGGCGGTCCGGCCCCCGGCGAGGTCGGTCCCGCCGTACTCGCCGGGCACGTCGACTACAAGAAGGTCCCCGGTGTTTTCGTCCGGCTCAAGGATCTGAAGGCCGGTGACGAGGCCGTCGTCCATCGCCAGGACGGGGTCACGGCGGTGTTCACCGTGTACGCCGTCGAGCGGCATCCGAAGGCGTCCTTCCCGACGGAGAGGGTCTACGGCGACACGACCGGGCCGGAACTGCGCCTGATCACCTGCGGCGGGGACTTCGACTCCTCGACCGGCAACTACCTCGACAACGTCGTCGTCTTCGCGAAACTGACCCGCGCTTAGCCCGTACCCGTGCACCCCTGAGCGTGTTCACGATGTGTGACGCTCGTACCTCCCGCTGCTACCGTGGCGTTCTTGGCTGAACGAGGGGGAGGCCGTGGTCGATCTTTTGCAGGTCGTCGTGGACGAAGCCGCGAAGGCGGCCGCGACCTCGGCGGTGGGGGCGGTGTCGACGGCGAGCCGGAACGTGGTGTCGCTGCTCAAGGAAAGGCTGGGCACGACCAAGTCCGGCAAGGACGCGCTGAGCCGCCGGGCACTCGCCGCCGCCCGTGCCGACAAGGAGTGGGCTGATCGCCTGATCGAGGCGGTTTCCGTACTCCATGAGGAAAACGCCTCGACGGCGACGGCGGGAATCGAGAATTTCCGCAACCACCTGGCCATCCTCGCCGATCCGCCGAGGACGGGGCTGAAGCTGATCGTCGGCGCGGCAGGTTCGGGAAAGACCGAACTCGCCCGCCAGCTCGCCGACCGGGTACAGGAAGACTTCCCCTCGGGCCGGGTCGAGGTGCCACTCGGCCGGTATCGCGACGGCGACGAATTCGACGCGGCCGCGGTGAAACGGTACGTGCTCAGGGAGTTCGGGATCCCCCACGGCGAGATCCCGGCCGACGACGAGCAGCTGGACCGGCAGTTCCTGGCGGTGCTGGTCACCAGGTCGTTCGTGGTCATCCTGGACGACGTCGAACTCGCCGCCGAGCCGGCCTTGTTCACCAGGTTCCGCACCAGCCTGGTGCTGGCGACGGCGTCGGTGTACAGCCGCGAACTCAAGACCTGCGACCCCGCGGCCATCGAGCTGCGGGGACTCGACGTCGAGGGCGCGCGTGAACTGCTCGCGGACTTCTGCGGCAAGGTGCGGCTGACGGACGAACCGGTCGAGACCGACCGGTTGGTCGACCTCTGCGATCGGATGCCGCTCGCGCTCCGCGAGGTCGGCGTCACCCTCGCCGGTCGCGCCGGGGAAGCGCGGCCGGTGGCGACATTGCTCGACGAGTACCGCGATACGGGTGTCGTAGACGTCGAAGGAGTCATTCAGGATTCCTTGCGGCGCACGTTCGCCCGGCTTTCGGACGCGGCCGTCGAGGCCTGTGCCGTACTGGCCGAGCATCCCGGTGGCTTCTTCACCCGGGCCACCGCGACGGCGATGACCGGCGACGCGAAGGTCATCGACGAACTCATCGCCGCGCAGCTGACCTACCAGGCCGGCGATTGGTACTCGCTCACCATCCTCGCGGGACAGTACGCACGCACACTGCCCGCCGAGCGGGAGGCGGGCTTCGACCGGTTGCTCGCCTACGTCCGCGACACGGCGGTCGCGGCGGATTTCCGGGAGAATCCCCAGCGCCTGCGCACCTACGTCGTTCCGTCGAAGCGGGACTGGGACCTGCGGGTCGATCACATCGACTGGCTGGAGGCGCACCGGTCGCTGATCGGTGAGCTGGTGAAGCTCGCCTGCCTCCGCCGCCGCTACAAGGAGTCCTTGCAACTGGCCGGGGCCTTCGAGGCGCTGGTGAACAAGCGTGGCTACTGGCGCGAATTCGTCGACATCAGCGACTGGGCCGTGAAGGCCGTCGAAGCGGACGAGGACGCGAAACCCGCCCAACTCGCGCGGGCCTTGATGATGCGGGGCAAGGCCCGCTACATCGCGCGTTGGTTCCCCGCGGCGCTGGAGGATCTCGACAGGGCGGCGAAGATCCTGTCCGGTCCGGCGGCGGGGTTCGCGGAGAGCCGATGGCGCAAGCTGCGGGCGTCGCTGGCGGAGTTCCGGGGCCGTTTCCACGAAGAACGCGCGGATCTGCTCGCCCACCGGAACGCCGGGGAAGCGGAAATCCAGCGGGAACTCGCGGAAGCCGAACGGCACCTTCGGGCGGCGTGTGCCCTCAGCACGGAACTCGCCGATGGCCCGGCGCTCGCCATTCACCCCCGGATGCTCGCGAACGTGCTGATCAAGTCCGGCCGTCCGCAAGAGGCGATCGCCGTTCTCGGCACGATGGCAGCCGCCGGGCGCAACCAGGCCCGCGTCGAAATGGTGTACGCCAACGCGTATCTGGCTCTCGGTGACCTAGCCGGGGCGCGAGCGCGCTTCGGCTCCGCGTGGAATCAGCTGGCCGCCCAGCGAGCCACCCAGTACGTCTGGGAGCTCAGGGAACTCCAGGCGCGGCTCATGACCGCCGAAGGTGACCCCGGCGCGATCGACGTCTGGGGGCGGCTCGCCTACGACGCCACGCGGATCGGCCACCCGCGAGCCGACCGGTACTTCAGCGCACTCGAATCGTCGTCGAGCGACCGCCGACCTTGACGACTTCGGCCGGGGACAACCGGCCGAGGTAAGCCAGCGAAGCGGCGATCAGCGGATCGATCGAGCGGTCGGTCAGTGTCAGCTCCCGCTGGACACCGTCACGGGTACGGACCAGGCAAGTACTCGTGCCCACCGTCGCCGCGGCCACCGACGCGTCCGGCCACTGACGGAGAATCTCCTCCGACCAAAGGGGAAAGCGTTCGCGCTCCGGCTCTTCGAGTCCGATGTAGACGATCGACGCATTGGACAGTTGCCGCAGTGTCGCCCGGGTTTCGTGCGCCACGAGGTGTTTGCCCGCCAGGTCGTGCCTTCGGCCGGTACTCGGGAATCGCACGATCTTCACGGCCGGTCCCGACTCCTCCGCGCCGACGACGAAGGTGGCGACCTCGTGCGGCTCGACGTCGGGCACCTCGTGGGGCGGGAACGAGGCTTCGGTGGCGGGCTCGGGAAGGTCCATCAGCCGATACAGCCGCGGCCGCAGCAGTCCGGCCGACATGTCCGGGGCGCCGACGGCCTGTTTGACGACGGCCGCGTACTCGCCGGGGCTGTGCCGGTGGATCGCGAGATCGATCTGCGGTCCCAGCGCGGCGTCCGGATCGAGCCGCGCGGTCTGCGCGGCGAGCGCTTCGATGGGCGAACCGGGAACCACGGTCTCCCCGCCGTCGCCGATCAGGAGCAACGGCCGGTCCACCGCGGCGGCGTACAGCGCCAGCGAGCCGAAATCCGAGATGACACACGAAGCGGCGATGAGCGCGGCCTGCCAGCCGGCTTCGGGGGGAAGCACTCGAAGCCCCGCCTGCCGTGCCTCGGAAAGCCACGCGTCGACCTGCCAAGGGCTGTGGGCCGCGGTGATGCCCGGATGGAGCACGGCACAGCAGCGATACCCGTCGTATTCCAGTTCGGAGACCAGTCGCAGCGGGAGATCGGGCACGGTGCCCAGCAGCGAACCGGGTCCCCAGGTGGAGGCGATGACCACCAAGGTGTGGCCGGGATCCCCGAAGGCCGCCCGGTAGGCGGGAGCGCGATGCGTTCCCGCCCGCAGCCGATCGTGGCACGGGTCGCCGACCATCACCGCCCGTGCCGCCGCGTCAGGACCCGCTTCTCGCAGGTGGGCGCGCTGCTCGGGATGGGAAAGCGCGACCATGGCCGGGACGACCCGGCCGTCGCGGACGAGCCGGTCCGGGTTCATCCCGGCGACCGTCCGGCTCCGCGGGTAGTACTTCTGGTAGCCGATTCCGTGGGGCACGAGCACGATCGGCGCGTCGAAGAGGTGGAGATCGTCGTTCTCGCTCGCCGCGATCACCAGATCGAAGCGGCTTTCCAGCGCCTGCCGCCAAGGAACGACGGCGGCGCGCAGCGCACCGAGGTATTCGGGCACCCCGGCGCTGAAGATCGCGCTGCTGTCCGCGTCGTAGGTGAAGACCAGCTGGACGCGGCGATCGTGGTCGATCAACGACAGGATGTCCAGCAACCTCGTCAGCGTCGTGACCGTGCGGACGACGACGAGGACCTTGCGCTCGAAGCCGACGGTGAGCCACTGGTCGAACGCGGGATCAACCGGGACTTTCGCCCAAAACGACGGGGGGGGGGTACTTTTTTCGCGCACTACCTGTCCCGGCGCGCGATCCACGCCGCGGCCTGCGTGCGGCGCTGCATGCCGAGCTTCGCGAGGACCGACGTCACGTAGTTCTTCACCGTCTTCTCCGCGAGGAACAGGCGCTCCGCGATCTCGCGGTTGGACATGCCCTGCCCGATCAGCTCGAGCACCTCACGCTCGCGTTCGGTGAGCGAGCCGAGTTCGTCCTCGGGCGGATGCCGCAGCTTGTCCAGCACGCGCGCCGTCGACAGCGGGTCGAGCAGCGAGCGGCCCGCCGCGACCTCGCGGACCGCGTTGACGACGTCCTGCCCGCGGACCTGCTTCAGCAGGTACCCGGCGGCGCCCGCCATGATCGCGCCGACCATGGCCTCCTCGTCGTCGAACGCGGTCAGCATCAGGCACTGCGGCGGGTTCGGCTTCGAGCGCAGCTCGCGGCAGAGCGCGATGCCGTCACCGTCGCCGAGCCGCACGTCGACCACCGCGACGTCCGGCTCGACGTGCATCGCCACGGCGAGGGCTTCGTCGACCCCGCTCGCTTCGGCGACGACCTCGATGTCGGGCTCGTCGGTGAGGAGGTCGCGCAGACCGCGCCTCACCACCTCGTGGTCGTCGATGAGCAGCACGTGGATCGGCATACCCCCACGTTACTTCGTCGCCTTGGCGGCCACCCGCTCCATCAGGGGAGACGGCAGATCGGCCCGCTCGCCCAACCAGCGCGCCCACTTCCGCAGCAGCACCAGCGCCGCCGGGTCGCGCCAATCCCCGATCACGTCCAGGTAGTAGTCGATCCGTCCGGGGGAAACGTCGAACCGGGTGTCCGGCACGAGGCCGTCCATCCATTCGCCCGCGAGATCTTCCACGTCCTCGGGATCGGGCTCGGTGCCGTAGCGCTCGATATGCCATTCGGTGAACGGACGGGTCATTTCGGCCGGATCGGCGTCACCGAAGAACAGCCGGTGCGGCGGAAGCGGCATGTTCCGCTTCTTCAGCGCCGCTTCGAGGTCTTCGAACCGGCGTTGCGCGCGATGCCAATTGTTCAGTGCGTCCCGTGATTCATCGCCGATGACCTGGAAATCGCAGCTGACCAGGCCGGTCAGCCGTTCGGTGTCGGTCACCGCCCTCGGCTCCGCGTCGCCGGCTTCGTCGCCGAGTTTCCTCCGCCACGCTTCGACGGCTTGCTCGAGGTCGTCGTAGACGTGGCCGTCGGCCAAGACGCACAACCCGGACATGTCGACGTCAAAGAGGTATACGCCCGGATAGGTGTAGGCCGCGATCACCGCGAGGCGGGTGCCGTAGCCGTCACGCATCTCCCAGACGTCACCGGTCGCCTCGATGTTCGCGAGGGATCGCGGCCATTCCGACAGGCTCGCGGACTCGATGCCCGCGATCGTGGACCGCAGCGTGGCCACCACGCCGGGCGCCGCGATCGCGAGCAGGCCGTGCAGTAGTCGCCACAGCGCCTCCGTCGGCTCGGTCTCCGCCTGAGCGGCCACCTCGACGACCAGAGCGGCGAAGAACAGATCGAAGTCGAGACCGTCGTTTCTGTCGTCGATAGCGCGCTTCAGTGCGGCCCCGAGCAGTTCACAGGTCGCCTGCTCGAGGTCGCGGGCCGTCTCGCAAGACAGGAGACCACCGACGCCGCCCAAGACGTTCTCGGTGCCCTCGTCGAACCAGTCGGGGATGGACACCGATTCGGCGGCGAGCGGAGACTTCGACTTCGTCGCCTGCTTCTTGTTCTTCTTGGCCTTTTTGGGCTTCCGGCCACGGGAAACGGGGGACATGACCGCAGAGCGTAGACCGTCTCGATCAGGCGGCGGCCCAGTAAATCGCCTTGGCCACCTGCGAGTACAAGCCCTTCGGGTGATCGCGGAAGAGCGGTTCGGTGCCGAACAGCACCACCCGCCCGCCGAGTTCCGAGGTACCGGACACGACGGCCGCCTGACCCGCCGCCTGCAGCGGGCCGCCGGTCCCGTCGTCCCGGGTCCGCCAATGCCCCGCGACCAGGGGATTCCCGCTCGCGTAGCGCTGCTCGACGCTCACCGAGGAGCCGAGATCGGTGAACCAGAACGGCCCGTAGACGAACGAGTGCGGCAGCGCGCCGCCGCCCACCGGTCCGGTCCCGTTGACGACCGAGACGACGCCGTTGCCGTCCTCCCAGCCCGCCACCGGACGGGCCTCGAGCAGTCCCGCGTCCGTGTTGAACCGTGCGCCTGTGGAACCGCGCGTGACCACTCCGCCGCGAGCTAGGAAGGCGCGTAGAGCGTCCTGCGCGGCGGGGTTGAGATCGGTGTACCGGAGCCCCGAGGACACGAACAGCAGGTCGATCCGCGACCAGTCGAATCCGGCGTTGAGCACCGCCGCCGACACCGGCCGGACGTCGAAGCCCATGTCCCGCAACGCCTTCAGCTCGTCCGCGCCGACGGCTCCCGCGATCGTCTTGCGGCCCAACGGGGTCGCCGCACCGGTGGCCTCGGTGAGCCGGACGCCGTAGCGGTCCGCCACCTCGGCGGCCGCCGGACGCGCCGACGCGGGGACGACGATCGTGCCGTCGGCCGTGCGGCCCAGTGCGAGGCCCCGGTTCAGCAGGTCGTTGACGGCGCTGACGTCCTTGCCGTCGGTGAGCTTCAGCGCGAGGTCACGGCCGGGGGCGGCGTCGATACCGCCGGTGGGCGCCGCCGCGGCGACGTCGTGCGCCCGGACGTCGAGCCTGCCCTGACGGACGATGTCGACCGACGCGCCCCACAGCAGCCGGTGGCTCCAGCCGGAGATGTCGTACATGACCGGCACCTTCGCCGAGATGTCGCTGCCCTGCTCCAGCATCACGTTCGCCAGGCCGCGCTTCGGCTGGTGCATGTCCACGAGGTACGAACCGGCCGGATAGCGCCGTCCGGCCAGCGAGAACGGCCGATCGGCCTGTCGCACCCGGACGTCGTTGGCCACCAGGTGGTCGACGAGCCGGGAAGCGGCGACGGCCGAGCGCTGGTCGGCGCCGGCGGGGATGACGTACGCGCGCGGGAACTCCGTGCGGTAGCGGTCTTCCGGCCCGAAGCCCGGCACGAAGCCGTCGGGGATCTCGCGCTGCGCCTCACCCGCCTCGCCGCGGCGGAACATCTCGATCTGGTTCGCGATCAGCTCACCGCGGTTGCGGTCGACGTAGTCCAGCGTGCTGCCGATGGTGGCCTCGACGACCTCGGTGTTGATCACCGAGCGCCGCTGGAGTTCCGGCATGGGCTGTGTGTCGTAGTCCTGGTTGTTGACCCGCATCGGGATCTCGATCGTGAACGACACCGCGCCGTGGTACATCGCGTACTGGGCGGTGTAGATCGGCGCCCAGCCGTCCCAGCTGCCGGGTTCGTAGTCGCGGAACGGGATCTCCGGCTTCGCCGTCTCCGGCCGCCCGAGTGCCTTGACGGCCTGCTCCATGCCGAGCCCGTTGGCGTACCCGTGCTTGATGTAGAGGTCGAAGTCGTAGTTCTGGCCGTGCGGCGGCGTGGTCGGCTCGATGAGCGTGTTCTCGACGTAGCCGTGTTCGTCCAGCATCATCAGCGGCTGCTTGCCGATGGCGATCCCGCGCATGGCCCGCACCTCGGGCTGCGACGCGGTCACGAAGTCGCGGTTGGGGTCGAAGCCCTGCGACGTCTGCCGCGTACCGGCGACCCGGCCGTCCGGATTGGCGGTGACGTTGAAGTAGAAGCGATTCCGCTTCAGCAGCTCGGTCGTCTTGGGATCGTTCGACGTCGCCAGCTTCTCGATGACGCGCAGCGCCCCGTCGGTGCCTTCCCATTCGTTGCCGTGGATGTTGTTGTTGATCCACACCGGAGCCTTGTAGCCGTGACGCAGGAACGGGTCGCGCGCGGCACGGGCCGGGTCGTTCTCGATCAGCGACCGCCACGCGTCCTGCCGCCGCGTCTCGGCCTGGCTCTCCGGCGCCGTGAGCGTCACCAGGTAGAGGTCGCGGCCGAGACCGGACTGCCCGGCGATCTCGACGGAGATCCGGTTACTGCGCCCCTGCAAGGCGTTCAGCTTCGGCGCGAGCGCGTGATACGGCGCGAGCCCGAGTTTGATCGACTTGTCCGCCGGGTTCTCCGGGTAGACCCGCAGGTTGGTCTTGCGCGGATAGCCGGACCGGTCGCCCGCGACGTTCTCTCCCGCCGCGGCGCGCGCGGCGCTCATCGGCGGGTCGGTCGCGGCGACGTCGTTGCGGTCCGGCCCGTTGCCGGGGTCGCGATGCGGGGTCGCCGGCGGCGGCGCGGCGTAGGCGGGCGCGACGACCGCGCTCAGTGACAGCATCAGGGCCAGGACCACGGTGCGAGCCGAACGCGACAAGGGCCACCTCCAGAGACGTCGGCACAGTCTTTCGGCTCGCTAAAGACGTCACAAGACCCGAAAGGCGGCTAACCGGGCGCCGGGAAGCGGTGCTCGTTCCGGTCGATCTTGGCGTTGGCCGCCTCGATCAGGTCGACGCCGAGGCTGTTCGCCAGCTGGAGCAGATACAGCGTGACGTCGGCGATTTCGTCGACGACGTTGTGCGCCAGCTCGGGGTCGGAACGCCACTTCTCGGACTCCTCTGGCGTGAGCCACTGGAACAGCGAGGTCAGCTCGCCGACCTCGCCGGACAGCGCCATGACCAGGTTCTTCGGGGTGTGGAACGGTTCCCAGGACCGGGCCGCGGCGAAGTCGCGGAGGCGCTGGTTGAGATCGTCGAGAGTCACGTGCCGTGCCTACCAGATCGTCACGGTGCGCTAACCGCCGTATGGCGGACGGGCGTTGACGTGCAATTTGCAACTTGCATAGCGTCGCTGGGCGTCGGGGAATCGATCCGGAAGGAAAGCCTTGACGTACCAGCGAAGCCTTCGCTCTCGCATGCTCTCCATCGCGTTCGTGCCGAGCGCGGCCTTGGTGCTCGTCGCGTTGTTCATCGGCGGATTCCTGGTCCACCAGGCCATTCAGGCCCGTGACGACGCGGAGTCCGGAGCCGTCGCCCTCGCCGGGGCGAGCCGGGACATCGCGGCGCTGCAGCGGGACCGGGCGGTCGCGTTGAAGGCTCCGGGCAGCCGTTCCGCCACCTACACCGCGTACGCCGACCGCATCGACACCTCGCTTTCCTCCCTGCGCGAGATCGCGCGGACCGCCCCCGACGCCGAGGTCGGCTACCAGCAGACGATCGCCGTCGAACTGCTCACCGTCGTCGAAGGGATGGACCGCAGCGACTCCCTCGCGGTCGCCGGGATCGACGACGAGGGGAGGCGCGAGTACGCCGCGGCCGTCGGCGCCTACCGGTCCAGGCTCGCGGCCGTCGCCGGAACGCTGACGGAAAGTAGTCGCCGGGTCTACCGGGATCTCGTCGGAAGCGAGGACTGGGGCCGGTTCGGCGCGGTCGAAACGGCGTTGAGCGCGGCCACGCCGCCGCCCGTCGGCCAGGACGCCTGGCGTGCCGCGGCCGGCGTCGTCGGCCGGTCCCTCGGCGACCTCGCCACCCGCCAGATCGAGTACTCGGCGCAGCTCGCGATCGACGGCGGACGCCGGGTGCTGAGCGGCGCCCTCGCCGCCACCGCGGCGATCTCGCTGCTCGCGGGGGTGGTGATGGCGGTCGTGATGCTGCTCGCGCGGCGGCTCCCGATCCCGATCATCCGCTGCCCGGCGCGTCTCGAAGGAGTGCTCCCGGCGCCGGTGAGCTGGTCACACCGTGTACACGATTACGCCGAAAAGAGCACGCTGTTGGCCCACACGCGTCGGCGAACCGGTCGGGCAGACTTGTCCGGGTGAGTTCGACGACGGATCTGCGCCCCTACCTGCGCACCTTGGACGCGGAAACGCTGGCGGACCTGCTTCATGCCCACGCCGAGCGTGACCCTGTGTTACGGCAGACCCTGGAGAACCGTTTCGTCACCCAGGGGAGTGATCTCGCCGAGGCGCACCGCCTCCTGGACACCGCCGTGACGGCGGGGAACGTCGAGTACGCCGCGAAAGTCGGCTCGGTCCTCGACACGCTTCAGCGCCTCCTCGACGCCGGCAGCCGCGCCGATCTCGCCCCGCTCGCCCGCCGGACCGTGGACGACATCAGCGAGATGCTGGAACAGATCGACGACGCCTCCGGCGAGGTCGCGGACCGGCTGGACCGGGCCGTCGAGCTGTACGCGCGGGCCTGCGTCGCGCGTCCGCCGGATCCGGAGAGCCTGGCCGACTGGATCCTCGAAGTGGAGTTCGACGGGCCGGGCTGGCCGGTCATCGACCTGGCCGACTTCGCCACCGCGTTGGGGGACAAGGGCATAGCCCGAATCAAATCTACTGTGGACAGTGTGCTCGCGGAGCAGCCGTCAGGGGCGAAACGGGAGACGGCCGAGCGGTTGCGCGAGGAGCTGGCGGAGGCGTCCGGCGACGTCGACGCGCTCGTCGCGATTCTCGCCGCCAAGCCGCCACGGGTCGACGTCAGCCTCAAGATCGTGCGCGTGCTGCGCGCGGCGGGACGGCACAGCGAGGCCATCGCGCACGCGGCGCGGGCGCTCACGCACGACAAGAAGGAAGAGGCGCCTCCGGCCGAGGTGGAGCCAGTTCCCTTGTCCCGCAAGGAATTCGACGAGAATCCCGGCAGTGCGACGTATCTCGCGCTGCGCGAGGAGTCGCTGGAAACGGGGCGGTGGGTCGCGCAGCGGAAGTCCGCGCTCGCCCGGTTGCGGGAACTCGCCGCCGAAAGCACGGAGGCCGCCGACGAACTCGTCCGCGCACTGCTCGGGGAGGATCGCGCCGACGAGGCATGGCGGGCGGCGGTGCGTTTCGAAGCCTCTTTGGCGGTGCGCGTCGAACTCGCGGATTCGCGTTCCGTCGCGCATCCGGCCGAGACCATTCCCATATACCGGGACCATGTCGAAGAATTGATCACGCATAAAGATCCGAACTCCTACCGGGAGGCCGCCCGGCAGTTGCGCAAACTGCGCACGGTGCACAAAAAGGCCGGTACGGCTGAAGAATTCAGCTCGTACCTCGGCACATTGGTGGAAATACACAAACGGAAGACCCGGCTGATCGCCGAGGTCAAGGCGGCGAGAATCGCGATTCCGAAAACGGCGAAGGCGTAACCGGTCCCGTCGTCGGTCGTTATTCGAAGTGAACCGAGGAAACCCGGCGAAGAAGGTCGAGCCATACTGGCGGGGCCGTCGAAGTCGCGGTGGTCCTGAACCGGTGTCCACCCGCGTCCTCCCCGCGACCGGACCCCGCGTTTCGCGCCCGGGACCACCGCGACGAGCGGGTTCGGTGCCCCGTGAAAACATGTCGCCATGAGTCCGGTCAGCCGTGCCCGCAAGAAGGCAGCCCAGCCCTCCACCCCGAGTGTGACGGGCCTCTTCAAGGACGTCCTCCGGGACTTCTCGACCCTCGGTGCCGAGCCCGACGTGCTCGACGTCGAGCTGCTGACGTCCGAGGTGCTCGGCCAGTGGTGGGACCTCGAGATCGAGGAGGGCGAGCAGCCGCTGGGCCTGGAACTCATCGCGTTCGCCGAGCGGAAGATCACCCCCGCCGCGGCCGCGCTGCTCGCCGGGCTGCGCGTGTTCGCCGAGACCGAGGAGGAGCGCGAGGCGGCCGCCGCCGCGCTCGGCACCGTGCTGGGCCGCGGGATCCCGGAGCCGGAATGGGCGGCCGACCTGGCCGCGGTGACCGTCGGGGACTGCTGGCGGACCGGCGACGTCTTCGGTGACGAGTCCTCCCTTCTCTGCGTCTTCTCGCGCGGCGACGTCGAGCACGGCCTGCTCGCGCTGGTCGACTTCACCGAGGGTGGCCGGATCCGCGACGTCGTCGTGGTCGACAAGCCGCACGACGTGCTGGCCGAGATGCGGCAGCAGGCCGCCGACGACCCGGAGCTGGTCACGCTGGAGCGAGTGCTGCCCGAGCGCGCCCACCAACTGCTCGCGGACGGGCTGGCGGCGACGGACGTCGTCGAGGAGCCCGACGTCAGCGAGGACTACGCGCGGTTCCACGCGCTCGCGCTGGCCTGGATCCGGGCCCTTCCCGCTCCCGAGCCCTCGCCCGAGATCATCGAGTGGCCCGAGCGGGTTCGCGAAGAGGTCGTCGCCGACTTCATCGGCTCCGGGCTTGTGGAGGACACCGAGGCGACGCGGTTCTACGCGCGCCTGCTCGTCGACTACGGCTGCGAGACCGAGCCGGGCAACCCGTTGCGGGTCGGGCCCGAGAAGCTCGCCAGGTTCCTGGAGTCCTTGCTGGACGGGGAGTTCGAGGTCGACGAGGCGTACGAGGACGCGCTGGAGCCCGCGCTGCTCGGCTGGGTCACCTGGGCCGCCGACCGCGCCGGACTTCCCGAGGGTGCCCGCGTGGCGCTGCTCGAGAGCGCGACCGAGTTCCTGGAGGAGTTCTCGCAGGAAGAGGACTCCGCACTCGACGTCTACTTCGACGGTTCGGAGGGGATCGAGGACCCGGCGGAACTCGCGGAAGCCCTCCAGCGGCGGATGTTCGCCGTCCCGACGGTCTACACGGAGATCGGCGACGAGGAGCTGGAACTCGAGCCCGCCGACCCCGAACAGCGCCGTCTGCTGGTGATCGGCGAGCACCCCGAGTACCACGAGGCGCTGGCCGAGGAGACCTTCGACGGCGAGCCGAGGATGCGGCTCGCGCTCAAGACCACGATCGTCGACCAGCTCTGGGCGGACGAGCCCGCCGAGGTCTGGCAGGCCGTGCGGCGGCTGAGCGAGACGGGGCAGGAGCGCGACGAGATCTTCGACCGCCTCATCGACGTGCTGTCGGCCCAGCTGAGCGAAGCCGGCGAGCACGAGATGGATTACGACCTCGACGACTATAGGAAGGCGCTGGGCGAACTCGCCTGACGTCGCGTTTTCACCGGTCACGACCTCTCCCTACCCTTGCCAGTCCCCCCAAATCCGTCTAGTCTGTCTAGATGGAAGCAGCAACCTGGCAGGTACAGGACGCCAAGCAGCGGCTGAGTGAGCTGCTGCGCCGGGCCGCGGCCGAAGGGCCGCAGTTCGTCACCAAACATGGGGAGGAGGTGGCCGTGGTACTGGACATCGCGGACTACCGCAGGCTGGCAGGAGGCGGGGAGGCCGTCGATTTCAAACTCGTGCTCTCCGGTGAACAGCACCACCCTGAATACGGGGAGGCGCTGGCCGACGTGCTGGAGGAGATCGCCGCCGAACGCGCGGAGGATCTGCCGAGGGATGTCGTGGAGGTGAGCGGGTGAGCTTTCTGCTGGACACGAACATCGTGTCCGAGGCTCGGCGCCGCACCCAGAACCCGGGTTTCGCCCGGTGGTGGGGCGGGGTGTCGTCGAGCAGGCTCTATTTGAGCGCGCTGACCGTCGGAGAGATCGAGAGGGGGATAAGCAAACTCAGGCATCGAGGAGAGCGGGATCGCGAACGGGCGGACGCCCTGGCCGAATGGCTGGGCGGGCTCACCGCACAGTTCTCGGAACGGATCCTGCCGGTGACCGCCGAGATCGCGGCCGAATGGGGCAGGCAGTACGCGCCCCGGAAAGTGCCGTCGATCGACGGGCTGATCGCCGCGACAGCCCGGGTCCACGAGCTGACCCTGGTCACCCGGAACCTCGCCGACATGGCCGGGCTCGGGGCGCAGGTGCACAACCCGTTCGACTGAGTTCCCGTGAGTTCCCGTCGGTGAAGTGATGATCGATATCGGCCGAAGTGCCATCCGGTGGAGAAAGGATCAAGACGTCCGGACGTCTTGATCGACGTGCGGCCCAGTGCTGTCCGGTCCAGGGTTGTTCGGCTCAATGTTCGGCTCGGCGTTGTTCAGCCCCGTGGTGTACAGCCCTGCTTGTTCAGCCCAGTGGTGCTGCCGGGGTGCCCTTGCTCTCCGTGACTTCCGCCTTCTTCCAGCGGCGGTCCCCGCGGGCGTCGTCGAAGTCGACGACGAAGGCGCCGGCGGCCATGGCCACCAGGAGTGCGAGTCCGAGAATCGAGCCGACCCAGGTCAGGATGATCGAGAACATCGTGAGCCTCCTCCCTGCTCAAGGTCCGTTTCGAGACCTCTTGTTCCCCTGACACAAGGGTCGCCTCGGGGGGCTGTAGCCGGTATCGGCCAACCGGTTACACGTACTGAGCGTGGATCGGCCGATCGGCCGAGAAAACCCGGTCACCGGTCGCGGTGCGCGACCGGGCGGTGGCACCGGCTCGACGGTGGTGCGAAGGCTGGTACTTGTGAGGGAACGGCCGGATTTCGCTCGGGTGATCGGCTTCCGGTGAAATGATCTTGGAAGTCGCCGTGAACGCTCGCCGTGAGTAGAGATTCCGTGAGTGTCCGGTCACTCAGAGCTTACGCAGCCGGACGCGGTTGATCGTGTGGTCGGCGTCCTTGCGCAGGACGAGGGTCGCGCGAGGCCGCGTCGGCTTGATGTTCTCCATCAGGTTCGGCTCGTTGATCGTGCGCCACAGGTGGCGCGCCTCGGCGCGGGCCTCGTCGTCCGGGAGGCCGGCGAAGTGGTGGAAGTGTGACGCAGGGTCCGCGAAGGCGGTGTGCCGAAGTTTGAGGAAACGCTCGATGTACCAGCGCTCGATGTCGGTCGTCGGCGCGTCCACGTAGATCGAGAAGTCGAACAGATCGGAGACGGTGAGCCGGGGGCCGGGCTGGAGGACGTTGAGCCCTTCGATGATCAGGATGTCGGGTTGCTGAACGACCTGCTCCTGGTCGGGGAGGATGTCGTAGGCGAGGTGCGAGTACACCGGCGCGCTGACCCGTTCCGCCCCGGACTTCACCTCGGTGACGAACCGCAGCAGGGCCCGGCGGTCGTAGCTCTCCGGGAAGCCCTTGCGGTGCATGATCCCGCGCCGGACCAGTTCCGCCCGCGGGTAGAGGAACCCGTCGGTGGTGACCAGGTCGACCCTGGGGTGATCCGGCCAGCGGGCGAGCAGGGTGCGCAGGATGCGCGCGGTCGTCGACTTGCCGACGGCGACGCTTCCGGCGATCCCGATGACGTACGGCACCTTGGTGCCCCGACTGTCTTCACCGAGAAAGGTGGTGGTGGCTTCGTACAGCCGTTGCCGGGCGGCGACCTGGAGATTGATCAGCCGCGAGAGCGGCAGGTAGACCTCGGCGACCTCGGCCAGGTCGACCTGCTCACCGAGACCACGCAGCCGCAGCAGCTCCGCGGCCGTCAGTGGCAGCGGGGTAGACCTGCGCAACTCGCGCCACTGCTCACGGTGCAGCTCCACGTAGGGACTGAGCTCACGGACTCGCGGCATCGCACACTCCTCGCCCGTCGCCTGCGCTGGCGCCGTACAAAAACCGTGTTGACGAGTTCTCGGCGGAAAGGTGCCGCGAACCGGATGAAGCCGCTTTAACGGTAGGGCTTACGGCACGTGAACGCGCTGCGATGTGATGTAGCCCGCTTCGGGGCGTTACCGTCCGTTACGGGTACGGCTGGGCGTGAAGACCTCGTCCCAGGCCGCGGCGACCTGCCGTGCGCAGGTGGCGGGCGTGACCCCGCCGACGCCGGTGCCGAGGCCGGGCATCGCGATCGTGTGCACCAGATCACGGACGCGTCCCTGGTCGAGCCTGCCGTCGCGCCACTGCCGGAACACGGCGCGGGCGGCCAGGTACGGGTGCACGGTGTCCCTGGGGAGGCGTTCGCCGGGTTCCCGCATCGTCGGGGCGCTGATCAGCCAGGCCGGCTCCGCCTCGCCGGTCGGCACGATCACCGTTTCGCCGATCGGGAGTTCCCCGCCGTGGTAGGCGAGGACGGCGCTGCGCACGTTCTGTTCTACGTCGGGATAGGCGCGGGCGTAGACGGCGTCGATGCCACCGCGCATCCAGCCGTACGAGTTCGCGGGGCTGACGACGGCCTGCGCGACGACGTCGAGCACCGACCCGCGGTGCACGAAGACCCGTCCGTCCACAGTGTCCGCGACGGTGGTCCAGGCTTGGGCGAGCAGGTCATCGACGGCGCACAGCACCAGCTCCGGGGTGGGACGGTCCGGCAGGGGAGCAGAGGAGGAGCCGACATCCGTGTGGCCGGTGTGCGTGCCCGATTCGGCGGTCACGCCCTAAGCATGGCAAAAAAAGCCACCCGGCGTAACCGGTTCGCGTACCGGCTGTCCGAGTGAAAGTCGCCACTCGCGGCGTGCGTAATCTGGCGGGGTGTCACGGATCGCCTACTTCGGCCCCCAGGGAACCTTCACCGAACAGGCCGCGCGCCGGCTCGCCCCCGGCGAGGAGCTGATCCCCGCCGAGACCATCCCGGCGGCCTTGGCCGCGGTGCGCTCGGGCGACGCCGACGCGGCCTGCGTCCCGATCGAGAACTCGGTGGAGGGAGCGGTCACCGCCACCCTCGACAGCCTCAGTGACGCCGAGCCGCTCGTCGCGGTGGCGGAGGTGCTGCTGCCGGTCCACTTCAGCGTGCTGACCCGGCCGGGGGTGACCGAGATCCGCACCGTCGCGAGCCATCCGCACGCGCTCGCGCAGGTCCGCCACTGGGTCGAGGCGAACCTCCCCGGCGCGCATCCGGTCGCGACGTCGTCCACCGCGGCCGCCGCGGTCGCGGTCGACGCGGGTGAGTTCGACGCCGCCGTCACCGCGCCGGTCGCCGTCGAGCACTACCCGCTGGACGTGCTGGCCACCGAGGTCGCCGACGTCCGCGACGCCAAGACCCGGTTCCTGCTGGTCCGCCCGCCCGGCGTACTGCCGGAGCCGACCGGGGCCGACCGGACGTCGATCGTCGCCGCCGCGACGAACCGCACCGGCGCGCTGGCGGAACTGCTCACCGAACTGGCCGTCCGCGGGATCAACCTGACCAAACTGGACGCCCGGCCCACCAGGAACAACTTCGGCGAGTACCGCTTCTTCATCGACTTCGAGGGGCATGTGTCCGAGCCGAGGATCGGCGACGCACTGGCCGCCTTGCGCCGCCGGTGCCGCAATGTGCGCTTCCTCGGCTCGCACCCGCGGGCGGACGGCGGCGTGACCGAACTCGAACCGGGTGCCGCCAACGAGGACTTCACCGACGCGATCGACTGGGTCGAGTCGGTCCGGAAGGGAGCACAGGCGTGAAACTCCTCCTCGTCCGCCATGGGCAGACCGACGGCAACGTCCGGGGCGCGCTCGACACCGCCCTGCCCGGCCCGCCGCTCACCGGGCTGGGCCGCGAACAGGCCCGCGACCTCGTGACGAGACTCGACGGCGAGCCGATCGTCGCGGTCTACGCGTCCCAGGCCGTCCGCGCCCAGCAGACCGCGGCGCCGCTGGCCGCCAAGTTCGGCTTCGACGTCCAGGTCGTCGACGGGGTCCACGAGGTCGCCGCGGGGCACCTCGAAGGCAAGACCGACAAGGACTCGGTCGCCACCTATATGAGCGTCGTGCGCAGGTGGACGCTCGGCGAACTCGACCCGCCGATCCCGGGCGGCGAGACCGGTGCGCAGGTCCGCACCCGGTTCCTCGACGCCGTGGCCCGGCTGCGCGCCAAACACGAGCAGGCCGATCCGGAGGGGACGGTGGTCCTGGTGAGCCACGGCGGCGCGATCCGGCTCGGCGGCGAGTGGCTGGCCGGGAACGTCACCGCGGAGGTCGCCAACCAGGGCCTCCTCCCGAACACCGGCATCGTCGAACTCGCCGCGACCGACACCGGCTGGACCTGCCTCACCTGGGCGGAAATCTCCCTCTCGAGCTGACCCACAGGCCGTTTGCCTCCGCTCCCGCCGGGGAATACACCCCACGAGATCAATTAACACCTTGTGGGGAATTAACCGGGGGAGCGCAACCCCCGCGCCGGACAACACGTCTACTGATCGGTGGGTCACCCGGCTACAGGGAGGCGAATGACCATGGTTCGTTCGAAGACGATCTCCATCGGCGGTCTCATCGCGGGTACCGCCGGGCTCCTGCTCCTCAGCGCGTGCGGTTCGGAAAGCGCGCCTGTCGCGCAGAGCTCCTCCGCGACGCCGTCCAGTTCGGCGGCGGACACCTCCGCCGCGCCCAGTGTCAGCTCGTCCAGCCCGGCACCGGCTCAGCAGCCCGCGCAGGGGTCCGGCCCCGCGCCGAAGGACGACGGGCTCTGCAAGGCGGGGGACGTGAAGCTCTCCGTCGCGAACGGTGACGCGGCGGCCGGGACGGTGTACCGGAAGCTCGTCATCACCAACTCCAGCGGGCACGCGTGCACCATCCAGGGCTTCCCCGGTATCTCCTACGTGACCGGCGCGGACGGCCACCAGGTCGGTGAACCCGCGTACCGCGACGGCACCAAGGGCGAGGCGGTCAAGCTGAACAACGGTGAAAGCGCGTCCGCCGACGTCGGTTTCGTGAACGTCCGCAACTACGACGAGGCGGTCTGCAAGCCCACCGAGACCCGGGGCCTGCGGGTGTACCTGCCGCAGGAGACGGCGTCGAACTTCGTGCCGCTGCAGGGGCTCGGCTGCGCCGGGAAGATCCCCGGCAACCAGCTGACCGTCAAGACGGTCCACAAGGGAGCATGACGCCTCAGAGCTGGGTGCAGAGCTGTTCGGCCTGCGCCAGATGCCGCTGGCCGGAGATCTGGTTGAAGTGCAGGCTGAACACCATCCGGCTGACGCCGTCGATGTGCTCGGCCAGCGGCCGGTAGGTGTCGTTGGCGGCGGCCGCCGCGGCGGAGAGTTCGCGCGCGGCCGTCATCCGGTGCAGGATCTCGGGCGCCAGTACCGCCACGGGCCGCTCGCCGGGCGCCGAGCCGGTGGTGTCGGGGATCGTGCCGACCCTGGCCAGGGCCTGGCAAGCGTCCTGCGCGTCTTCGAGCGCCCCGGCGTTGACTCCCGAGAGCGCCCACAGCATGCCGATCACACTGGCGCCGATCACGAATCCGGCGACCGCGGTGAGCACTTGCGGGCGTCTGGAAGGTTCTGTCGTCCCCACGCCGGCCTCCGGCACCAGTGTCTGCTGCATCGCGGACCTCCCTCACCAGCTGGCGGTGATGGGCTATTTCAGCACCAAAGGCCCCGGTTTTCACCGGTCTTGGTGCAGTACCCGCAAGGCCGTGGCCGATTCGTCATCGAAGGCGCCGGGGCGTAACGAGACGAACGCGAAACCGGCCACCCCGAACAGCAGGAGCCCGGACGTCAGGAACGTCCGGGCCGGGGAGCCGAGCGCGTGGGTGAGGACCCCGCCGAGCAGGGCGCCGACCGGGATGGCGCCCCAGACGACGGTGCGCCACACGCCGAGGACCCGGCCGAGCAGTTCGCCGGGTACGAGCGTGTGCCGCGCGGTGCCCAGCACGATGTTCACCGCGACGACGGCCGCCGCGAACAGGCCGAACAGCGCCGCCCCCGCCACCGCCGAACCCGTCAGGCCATCCCGGTGAACGCCACGCCGCACAAGGCGGTGCCGCCGAGGAGAACGGCACTACGGCTGGACGTCTTCACCAGCCGCGGGGCGATACCCGCGCCCACCAAGCCACCGATGCCGCCGACGAACGCGAAGAGCCCGAAGGCCGCTTCGCTGAGCCTCAGGTATTCGATCGCGTACAGCACCAACTGCGCCTGCGCGAGTTCGCTGACCAGGCTGATCAGCCCCGCGATGACGACCAGGCGCAGGACCAGCCGGTGGTCCTTCAGCCAGCGGAACCCGTCCGCCAGTTCGGCCCGGAGATCGGCGGGCGCGCTCTCGGCGGCTTTCGGCCGGTAGCTTCCCGCGAGTCCGATGAGCACCGCCGCGGCGATCGCGAAGCCCACTGAGTTGAGCAGGAACGGGAACGTCGCGAAGAGCGCGAAGGTGGCACTGCCGACCGGCCCGCCCAGGAAGGTTTGGCCGACGATCTCACAGGCCTGGAGTTTGCTGTTCGCGCTGTCGAGCGAACCCTTGCCGACCACCGCCGGGATGAGCACGTTCGCGGCGCTGTCGGCGACCACCTCCGCGAAGCCGATGAGCAGGGCGGCCGCGTAGACCACCCAGATCGTCACACCGCCGGCCGCGACGAGGACGGCCATCCCGCCCACGACCACCGCCCGGGCGCTGTTCGCGAAGATCATCGCGCGACGGCGGTCGATCCGGTCCAGCAGCGCGCCCGCCGGGAGCGCGAACAGCAGCCACGGCAGGAACTGGGTCGCCGAGAGACCGGCGATGAGCAGCGGATCGCGGGTGAGGGTGACCGCGAGCAGCGGGAAGGCGACCTTGCCGATGCCGTCGCCGAGATTCGACGCCGCGCTGGACGCGAGCAGCCAGCGCAACCGCCGGTCTCCCCCGCCGCGCGCCCTCGACTCGGCCATGCACGCCTCCCCAGGCATTCGCCGACGCCGGCCGACGACAACGTGTCGAAAAGTTTAGCGGGGGTGTCGCCCAAAGTGGCCGGGTTGTTACACCCAGTTAAGAATCCGAAGAACCTTTGGTGCCCGACGCACAAAAATCACCGACCACGCCGCTTCCGGCGCGGAATCCGCCGGGAGGGAGCAAGGGACCTTTGCTATCGCCTTCTCGGGCGGCTCAGCCCCAGCCGAGTTCGTGCAAGCGCGCGTCGTCGATGCCGAAGTGGTGCCCGACCTCGTGGACCACCGTGATCAGCACCTCCTCGACAACGTCCTCTTCGGTATCGCACATCTGGAGCAACGGCCGCCGGTAGATCGAGATCCGGTCCGGCAGGACCCCGCCGTACTCGTGGGTCCGTTCGGTCAGCGCGACCCCGTGGTAGAGCCCGAGGATCGTGGGCGACTCCTCGTTGAACTCCTCCACGAGTACCACGACGTTGTCCATCGCGTCCGCGAATTCGGGCGGAAGCTCGTCCAGCGCCTCCGACACCAGCTCCTCGAAGCGCTGCCGGGTCATCTCGACGGGCACGTGCTCACCCGCCGGTCTTCGGAGCCGAGGAGGAGGGCGGCGGGCTCGCCGGACCGCCGTCGGACGGCGGGGCCTCGCCGCTGCCGACCTTGAGGCTCCCGGTGATCGGCGCGAGTCCCTTGTTGTCCGGCAGCACCGCCGCCGCCTTGCAGTTCACCAGCGTCGACCCGGCGTCCCAGCTCTCCTGCTCGCGGACGTCCCAGCCGAGGGTGACCTTCTTGGCGGCGAGGTCGGCGTTGCCGGTGTAGTCCTGCGCGACCGTCGAGCATTCGGTGTCCAGCCAGGTGTTCTGCTGTTCCTGGGAGGGGTAGCCCTCCTTGAACTTCGACTTGAGGTCGAGCGTCGCGATGATCTCGTACGAATGCGGCTGGGCGCAGTCGATCGGGTCGCCGAAGCTGTTGTTGAGCAGCGCGAGGCAGGTGCCCGGCTCCCACACCGCCGACTGGTTCTGCTCCTTCGCCGGTCCGGTGGTCGGCTGCAGCTTGCCGCCGGGGCCCGCCCACTGCAGGCCGCACCGCAGCTGCCGGTCGCCGTCCTCCCACTGCGCGGGGGTCGGCCGGAGCAGGTTCATGCTCAACCGGCCGTACGGGTCCAGCGTCCGGCCGAGGTACGGCTTGACGTCGACGGTGCACCGAGACCGGGAGATCTCCTGCCACTGGTCAAGGCTCGGACTCGGCACGCCTGCCGGGTACTGCGCGCCGATGTCGACGATGCTGGTGACCTCGAACAGATGAGGCTCCGTGCACGGCACGCGCCGCGCGTCGGCGGCGTCCGGGTTGCTCCAGGTCAGGCAGGTGCCCGGTGGGGACTGGAACGCTTCGACGGCGGCGGCGGACAGTTTGGGGGGCCCGCCGCCCGCGCCACCCTCCGGGCCCACGTTCCAGGAGAACGCGACACTCAGTGACAGCGCGATGATCGCCCCGACGAACACACCGGCCATGACGAGCCGGGTGCGCAGGGTGCTCAGCGCGTTTCGCGGATCACGGAACCGCTCGGCCTGTTGAGACATCCACTCCATGATGCCCGCGCCGCACGTAAGGTGCGCGTACCGGGTGGTTAGTGTTGGACACGGGTTCGTGCTGGCGGGCGATTACGGAGCTTCGATGACGCAGGATGACAACCGAGGGGGACAGCCTCCCCAGGAGCCGCCGAAGCGCGGCTCGATGCGGTTCCAGGACGAGACGACGCAGGCGCGTCAGCCGTCGCTGGCCGAGCAGCGGGCACGGCAACAGGCACTGGCGGACCAGGAGCGCCAGGAGGCGCTCGCCGCCGAGGCCGCGCGTGCCGCGGAGAAGAAGTCTTCGACCAAGAAGAAGCTCCTGATCGGTACCGGGGTGACCGTCGGGCTGGTCGGCCTGGTCGCGACGTTCTACACCGTCGCGAAGCCGGAGAACGTCACGGCCGTCTGCACCACCAAGGACGAGATCGTCGACAACGACCAGAACTGCGACGAGAACTACGTGCGATCGCACGGCGGTTACTCCAGCGGCGGTTTCTTCTTCATCCCCATCGGCGGTATCGGCGGGCCGATGCAGAGCTACCGCTACAACTACGGCGGCAGCGGCGCGATCGGGCAGCGGGTGTCCGGCGGCTCGTACGACCCGCCGTCGTCGCGCGCGAACGTCAGCACCAAATCGGGCAAGACCGTCCAGCGCGGCGGATTCGGCATCAGCGGCAAGAGCGGCTCCGGCGGCAGCGGCAAGAGCGGGGGCTCGTAGGTGTACCGGGATTCCAAGCCGCCTCGGCGGGATTGGCAGAACATCGTCGAGGAGCAGGGCCTGGTCTTCGGCACCCCCGCCCGCGACGGCGCCGGCAAGTCCAGGCCGTACTGGGACGAGTCGGTCCACTACGTCTTCGAGATGGACGAGATCCTCTCCGTCGAGGCGGACGTGGAACTGCTGCACTCGATGTGCCTCGAAGCCGTCGACAACGTGGTGACCACGGAGCAGTACCACCGCTTCGGCATCCCCGAGTGGGTCTGGCCGCATATCGCCGAGTCGTGGAAGCGGCAGGATCCGCACGTCTACGGCCGGTTCGACCTGCGCTACGACGGCAAGAGCCCGGCGAAGCTGCTCGAATACAACGCCGACACGCCGACCTCGCTGCTCGAGGCCGCGGTGCTGCAGTGGCACTGGAAGACCGCGGTCTTCCCCGAGGCCGACCAGTGGAACTCGATCCACGAGAAGCTGGTCGAACGCTGGGGCGAACTCGCCGAGAAGCTGCCCTCCAACGAACTGCACTTCACCTGGTCGTCCGCGGACCCCTCCGGTGAGGACCACGTGACCACGGCGTACCTGCAGGAGACCGCGGCCGAGGCCGGGCTCGACACCGTCGGCCTGGCGATCGAGGAGATCGGCTGGGATCCGGTGCTCAAGCGGTTCGTCGACCTCGAAGAGGCGCAGATGGCGACCGTGGTGAAGCTCTACCCGTGGGAATGGGTGGTCGACGAGGAGTTCGGCCGCTTCGCCGTCGAGACCATGCCGCGCACGCTGTGGGTCGAGCCGCTGTGGAAGATGATCCTCTCCAACAAGACGCTGCTCGCGATCCTGTGGGAGAACTACCCGGGGCACCCGAACCTGCTGCCCGCCTTCGCCGACGACCCCGGCCTGCTGACCGAATACGTCCGCAAGCCGAAGCTCGGCCGCGAGGGCGCGAACGTGCAGATCGTCGCCACCGGATACGAGACGCAGACCGACGGGGTCTACGGCGCCGAAGGCTACGTCTACCAGGCTTTCGACCCGCTTCCGGAGTTCCAGGGCTACCGGCCCGCGCTCGGCGCGTGGATCGTCGGCGACCACGCCGCCGGCCTCGGCATCCGCGAGACGGCCGGCCTCGTGACCGACGACGGCGCGGCGTTCGTCCCGCACCGCATCGTCGAGTCGTGATAGAAGCAACCGCACAATCCTGACATTCCTGACCAGCACCGCCCGCGAGTACTTCTGGGAGAACCCTGTGACCACCACCCTTGCGCTGTCCGACACGTTCGGCTCCGACCTCGTGCGAGGGATCGGCGCGATCCTGCTGTACGGCGTCGTCGGCCTGCTGCTGATGTTCGCCGGGTTCTGGGCGATCGACTGGACCACGCCCGGCAAGCTCTCCCAGCTGGTCACGCGTGGCCTGCCGAACGCGGTCATCGTCACCGCGTCGGGTCTGCTGTCGATGGCGTTCATCGTCGTCGTGGCCATCGCGAACTCCGCCAGCGACCTGACCGAGGGCCTCATCACCTCGCTGGTCTACGGCCTGCTCGGCATCGTCGTGCAGGTGCTGGCCGTCCGGCTGCTGGAGTGGGCGACCCGCATCGACGTCCGCTCGACCATCGAGAGCGAGAAGTTCGCCCCGGTCAGCGTCGTGGTCGCGGCCGCGCACCTCGCCCTCGGCCTCGTCGTGGCCGTCGGTATTTCGTAAATCCTTGTCCTGCTGAAAACGGCATAGGCGCACGATTCCCACTACCGTGGGAGTCGTGCGCCTTTTGAGGACACCGGACGACCGGTTCTCGGACCTGCCCGATTTCGACTTCGAGCCGCGCTACGCGGAACTCGTCGACCTTCACGGCGGCGTGATCAGAGTGGGTTACGTGGAGGCCGGGCCCGCGGACGGGCCGCCCGTTCTCCTGCTGCACGGCGAGCCCACCTGGTCCTACCTCTACCGGAAGGTCATCCCGGTGCTCGCCGACGCCGGGCTGCGCGCGATCGCGCCCGACCTGGTCGGCTTCGGCCGGTCCGACAAACCCGGCGACATGGTCGACCACACCTACCAGCGGCACGTCGAGTGGATGCGCGCGTTCGCCTTCGACGTCCTCGACCTCACCGAGGTCACCCTGGTCGGCCAGGACTGGGGCGGCCTGATCGGCCTGCGGCTGGTCGCCGAGAACCCCGACCGCTTCTCCCGCGTCGTGGCGGCCAACACCGGCCTCCCCACCGGCGACACCGACATGCCGGAGATCTGGCACAAGTTCCGGGAGACCGTCGAGAACGCCCAGGTCCTCGACGTCGGCCGGTTCGTGCAGGCGGGCTGCCAGACCAAGCTGCCCGACGAGGTCCGCGCCGCCTACGACGCGCCCTTCCCGAACGAGATGTACAAGGCCGCGCCGCGCGCGATGCCGTCGCTGGTGCCGGTCACCCCCGACGATCCGGCCTCGGCCGCCAACCGGGCCGCGCTGAAGGTGCTCGCCGAACTGGACAAGCCGTTCCTGGTGTCGTTCTCCGACGGCGACCCGATCACCGCGCCGTGGGGCCTCGAACTGCGGGGCTCGATGCGCGGGGCCCGCGAGCTGGAGCATCCGACGATCACCGGTGCCGGTCACTTCCTGCAGGAGGACGCCGGTGGTCGGCTGGGTGAGGTCATCGCGCGCTTCGTGAAGTCCTGAGTCCCGTAAGTGTCATAAGGGGTCCCCATGGGACGAATTTCGTCCCATGGGGACCCCTTATGACACTCCTCAGGAGACAGCGGCCAGCGCGTCCACGATGATCCCCAGCCCCTCCGCGGCTTCCTCCGCGGTGAGCGTCATCGGCGGCGCGATCCGCAGGACGTTGCCGTGCAGCCCGCCCTTGCCGATCAGCAGCCCCCGCGCCTTGGTCTCCTCCATCATCCGCGCCGCGGCCCCCGGATTCGGCTCCATACCGCCCGGCTCGACCAGTTCCACGCCGATCATGAGGCCCTTGCCGCGCACGTCCCCGATCAGCGGATTCCCCGCCGCGCGCAGCCCGGCGAGCAGTTCGTTGCCCCGTGCGAGCGCGTTGGCCTGCAGGTCGTGGTCGGCGATGTGGTCGAGCACCGCGGCCGCGCCCGCCATCGCGACCGGGTTGCCGCCGAAGGTCGAGATCGAGTTCGCGGTCAGGCAGTCGACGAGGTCGCCGCGCGCCACGAGCCCGCCGATCGCCAGCCCGTTGCCGAGGCCCTTCGCGAAGGTCATCGCGTCGGGGACGACGTCGTGCGCCTGGATCCCCCAGTAGTGTTCGCCGGTCCGTCCCCAGCCGGTCTGGACCTCGTCGGAGATGAACAGGATCCCGTACTGGTCGAGGACCTCCTTCATCGCCTTGAACAGGCCGTCCGGCGGTGAGCTGAAGCCGCCGACACCCTGGATCGGCTCGGCGATCATGCAGGCGACGTCACCCGACGTGCCGGTCTCCAGCACGTCGACGAGGTCCGCGACGCACGCGTCGATGTACTCCGTGTCCGAAAGCGCCCGGAACGGGCTGCGGTACCGGTAGCCGCCGTGGACGTAACTCACCTTCACCGGGCTGAGCGACGATGCCGACCAGCCGCGGTTCCCCGTGATGCCGACCGTCGCGAACGACCGCCCGTGGTACGAGTTCCGCATCGCCAGTACCTGGTTGCTGCGCCGGAACTGGGTGGCGAGCATCAGCGCGGTGTCGTTCGCTTCGGTCCCGGAGTTGGTGAAGAACACCTTCGCGTCGGGGATGCCGGAGAGCTTCGCGATGCGCTCGGCCAGTTCGACCTGCGAGCGGATCAGGTACAGCGTCGAGGTGTGCAGGATCCCGGTGTCGAGTTGCTTGCGCACGGCGTCGCTGATCGCCGAGACGTCGTAGCCCATCGAGTTCGTCAGGATGCCCGCGAAGAAGTCGAGATAGGTGCGCCCGGTCGAGTCGATGACCCGGCGGTCCTGCGCGTGCACGATCTCGATCGGCTCGTCGTAGTAGAGCGCCAGCCACGACGGGAGTACCGCCTTGTGCCGCGCCAGCAGGTCCGCATCGGTCATCGGGTTTCTCCGTCCGCAGCAGGGAGATCTCAGTATGGGGAGGGCCCGAAACGGGCGACAACAATCAGACTGTCGGGTTATCCGCGGCGGCCCGCACAGTGTGTACGGGCAAACTGCCTCGAAGTGCTCGAAGTCCTAGGACTAATCTCTGGACTCGTGATTGACCCCAGGACTCTGCGCGATGACCCGGACGTCGTGCGCGCTTCACAGCGCGCCCGTGGCGAGGACGAAGGAGTGGTCGACAAGCTGCTCTCCCTCGACTCCCGCCGCCGGTCCTCGATCGCCGCCGCCGACAAGCTGCGTGCCGAACAGAAGTCGCTGGGCAAGCTCATCCCGAAGGCACAGGGTGACGAGCGGGCCGCGCTGCTCGCCAAGGCGAAGGACCTCGCCGCCCAGGTCAAGACCGCCGAGGTCGAGCAGACCGAGGCGTCGGAGGAGTTCGAGCAGCTGCACCGCCTGGTGCCGAACCTGGTCCACCCCGACGCGCCCGAAGGCGGCGAGGACGACTACGTCGTGCTCAAGCACGTCGGCGAGCCGAAGAAATTCGACTTCACGCCGAAGGACCACCTCGAACTCTGCGAGGGCCTCGGCGCCGTCGACATGGAGCGCGGCGCGAAGGTCTCGGGTTCGCGGTTCTACTTCCTCACCGGCATCGGCGCCCAGCTGCAGCTCGGACTGCTGAACATGGCCATCGCGCAGGCGACGGCGAACGGCTTCACGCCGATGATCACGCCGACCCTGGTGCGGCCGGAGATCATGGCGGGCACCGGCTTCCTCGGCGCCCACTCGTCGGAGATCTACCGCCTGCGCGACGACGACCTGTACCTTGTCGGCACCTCCGAGGTCCCGCTCGCCGGCTACCACGCCGACGAGATCCTCGACCTGGGCAACGGCCCGAAGCGCTACGCGGGCTGGTCGTCCTGCTACCGCCGCGAGGCCGGTTCGTACGGCAAGGACACCCGCGGCATCATCCGCGTCCACCAGTTCGACAAGGTCGAGATGTTCGTCTACACGCGTCCCGAGGACGCCGAAGCCGAACACGCGCGCCTGCTGGACTGGGAAGAGCAGATGCTCGCCAAGATCGAGGTCCCCTACCGGGTGATCGACACCGCCACCGGCGACCTCGGCACCTCCGCGTACCGGAAGTTCGACTGCGAGGCGTGGGTGCCTTCGCAGGAGACCTACCGCGAGCTGACCTCGACGTCGAACTGCACGACTTTCCAGGCCCGCCGCCTCGGCATCCGCTACCGCGACGACGACGGCCGCCCGCAGACCGTCGCCACGCTGAACGGCACGCTCGCCACCACGCGGTGGATCGTCGCGATCCTCGAGAACCACCAGCTCGAAGACGGTTCGGTCCGGGTGCCGGAAGCTCTTCGTCCCTTCCTCGGCGGAACCGAGGTGCTCACGCCGACATCGAAGTAGGGTCCGCTCCGAAGGAAACAGGGAACGCATGCGGTTTCGGAATTCGCTCGCGATCGTGCTGGCGGCGCTGTCGCTCGGTGGCTGTACGTCGACGATCGGCGGCTCGGCCTCGCCCGTGCCAGGACAAGGGCCGGTGATCACGAAAGCCGACCCGTGCGCCCTGCTTTCGCAGCAGCAGGCGGACGCGCTGGGCGTCATGTTCCCGGGCAAGGAACGCCCGGCGAGGCCCGAGCAGAAGGTTCCCGCGGTCTGCCGGTTCTCCGAACTGGAGAACTCGCCCGACGGGGTCGCGCTCGAAGTTTCGCGGAGCCTGAACCTGTCGGCTGTCGACTACTACGCGGGTGCGCTGCCCGGGGAGAAGTTCGGCATCGGCGGCTTCACCTGGACGCGGTACGCGACCATCCTCGGCCCGAAGTACTGCTCGATCGCCACCGAACTGGACGCGAAGACGTTCGTCGAGATTTCGAGCGACGCCCCTGGCGACGACAGCACCAAGGCGTGCGACCTGGCGAAGGCCGCCGCGCCCGCGATCGCGTCGCATCTGCCCGGTGGGCAGCAGGACCCGCAGATCACCGCGCCGCCGGGGCAGAAGCCGATCGAAGCGTCCGGCCCGCTGGTGAACGTCGACCCGTGCACCCTGCTCAAACCCGAGCAGGTGACCCCGCTCAACCTGGCGCCCGCGCGGCCGATGAACGGCTCGTCGAACGATCCCAAGAACGGCTGCCAGTGGGACGACACGGACGGCGACCAGGGCAAGAAGGCCCTCGACCTCTGGGTCTACACCGCGACCAGGACCGAGGACGTGCCCGGGCTGGAGGGCACTCCGGCCGAGCAGATGGTGAACGGCAAGAAGTGGATCGTCTACTCCGCCCCGGACAGCCCGATCTGCGTCGCGCTCCTGCCGGTCACCGAGACCTCGTCGATCAAGCTCGACACCGGCGACCTCAGTGACAACGCCAAGGCCTGCGAAATCCCCCAGGCCGTGATGCCGCTCGTGACCGCGAACGTCCCCGCCGGCTAGGCTGAAACGGAGCTGAAGGGCGCTTTCCCCGCATGCGATGCGAGGAAAGCGCCCTTCGCCGCGTGAGATGCGGGGAAGGGGCCCTTCAGCCGCTTTAGGCCGAAACCTCGTCGGCGATGTACTTGGCGATCTCCAGCGCGCTGGTCGCCGCCGGTGAGGGCGCGTTGAGGACGTGCACCTGGTCACGCGCGGTCTCGATCAGGAAGTCGTCGACGAGCGCGCCGTCGGGGCGCAGCGCCTGCGCGCGGACACCGGAGCCGTGCCGCACGATGTCGTCCTCGGTGACGGCGGGTACGAGCCGCGCGAGGCTTTCGGCGAAGCGGCGGCGGGAGAACGAGCGGCGGACCTCGTCGAGCCCGGTCGGGTAGGCGTACTTGCGCGCGAGCCGCCAGACGCCGGGGAATCGGGCGACCTCGGCGAGGTCCTTCGCGGAGATGTCGCGCCAGGTGTAGCCCTCGCGGCGCAGCGCGAGCACCGCGTTGGGGCCGGCGTGCACGCTGCCGTCGAGCATGCGGGTGAGGTGCACGCCGAGGAACGGCAGCGACGCGTCCGGCACCGGGTAGATCAGGCCGCGGACGAGGTGGCGGCGTTCGGGTTTGAGTTCGTAGTACTCGCCGCGGAACGGCACGATCCGCGCGCTCGGGGTCAGCCCGGCGAGCCGCGCGACCCGGTCGGCGTGCAGGCCCGCGCAGTTGACGAGCGCGTCCGCGTGGATCACCTCGTCGCCGGTCGCCACCTCGACGCCGCCGGTGCGGCCCGCGCGGATGCCCCGCGCGGGCGTGCCGAGGCGCAGGTCGGCGTCGGACTCGTCGAGCAGGCGCACCAGCGCGGTGCAGACGGCCGGGAAGTCGATGATGCCGGTGGACTCGACGCGCAGCGCGGCGACGCACGAGACCTCGGGTTCGTACTCGCGGGCCTCGCTCGGGGTGATCAGCTTGGCCGGGACGCCGTTGGCCTCGGCCCGTTCGGCGAGCACCTTCAGCGCCGGAAGCTCCGCTTCGGAGGTGGCGACGACGAGTTTGCCGCAGACCTCCACCGGCACTCCGTACTGCCGCGCGAAGTCCACAATGGACCGGTTGCCCGCGGTGGACATCCTGGCCTTGAAGGAACCCGGCTTGTAGTAGAGGCCCGCGTGCACGACGTTGGAGTTGTGCCCGGTCTGGTGGGCCGCCCAGCGGTCCTCCTTCTCGAGCACCGTGACGTCCAGGCCTCGTTTGGTCAGCTCCCAGGCCACGGCGAGGCCGACGATCCCGCCCCCGATGACTACGACTGTACGCACGATCGCCCAGGTTACCCGGAGCGCAACCTGACAGTTGTCAGGTTCGGTGGTAGCGTACCTGACCGATGTCAGGTAAGCGGTTGAGCAGGGAAGAACGCCGGGAGCGGATCCTGGCCGCGGCGGCGCGGGTGTTCGCCGAATCCGGGTATGACGCGGCGGGGATGCGCGAGGTGGCGACGGCGGCCGGGATCAGCACGCCCGTGCTCTATGACCATTTCCAGTCCAAGGCCGAGCTGTACGCCGGGCTGTTGGAGTCCGAAGTGGACAGTCTGCTGGCCGGCTGGGCCGGGCTGCCGCCGTCGGACACCGCCGAGGGGCTGCTGCGGAGCCGGGTGGCGGCGATCTTCGCCTGGATGGAGGCGAACGAACGCGGCTGGCGGATGATCTTCGCCGAGACGCCGTCCGATCCGGGCGTCGCCGAGGTGCACCGGCGCGGGCAGGCCAGGGCCACCGGGCAGCTGGCCGGGGTGTTCGCGCGGGTCCCCGGCCTGGAGCTGACCGCCGACCTGCCGCGTGATCGCGCCAACGAAGCGCTCGCCGAAGCGGCGAAGAGCGCGCTGAACGCCATCGCCACCTGGTGGTGGAGCAACCGCGACATCCCGCGGGAGCAAGTCGTCGCGCTCACGACGGATCTGTTGTGGCGCGGTCTGGGGAACCTGATCCAGGAGGACGTATGAGCACCGACACCACCGAGCGGTACCGCCGGGCCATCGAGACCCGGGACGTCGCGCTCGCGCTGAGCGCGTTCGCGCCGGACGCCGTCGTGCACTCGCCGCTGACCAGCCGGGTCCGGTTCACCGGGCACGCGGAACTCGAACCGCTGCTGGAAGTCGCCTATGCGCATCTGCGCGACGTCCGGTTCCACACCGACACCGGGGACGCGTCGACGCGCGTCGTCGTCTACACCGCGCGTGTCGGCGGTGAGGAGATGGAGGAGGCGGCGGTGCTGAAGCTCGACGAGGACGGGCTCATCACCGAAGCGACGCTGTTCGTGCGGCCGCTGCCCGGCCTCGTCGCCCTGATGGACGCCTTCGGCCCGGACATCGCGCGCCGCAACGGCCGCACGTTCGCGGCCCGGCTGCTGAACGTGGCCACGAAACCCTTGCTGGCCATGGTGCGCTCAGGTGACCGCCACGCCGTCCCGCTGGCCGGTCCCAAGCGCCCCTGAGCGCGTTTAGCGGGCTAAACGCGCTCAGCGACGCGAGGGCCACCCGCATCCAGAGGACTAAATGCGGGTGGGGGTGTGGGGGGTGCTCGCGTTTAGCGGGCTAAACGCGGCTGGGGGCGGGGTGTCGTCGGGGTCTTCGAGGAGCTTTGGCACACCGCGCAGGGTGAACAGTGCGCTGATCGCCAGCAGGGCCATGAGTCCCGCCGAACACAGCATCGTCAGCTGCAAGCCGTCGACGAACGCCAGTTTCGCGTTGCTGAGGATCACCGCCCCTTGCTCACCGGGCAGCTGTGCCGCGGCCTGCACGGCACCGCCGAGAGTGTCCGAGATCGCCCCCGCAGCCTCCGGCGGCACACCCGCCGGGATGACGAGTTCGCTCCGGTACAGCGCGCCGAGCACGCTGCCCAGCACCGCGATCCCCAGCGCCCCGCCGAGTTCGGTCGCCGTCTCGGAGATCGCCGACGCCGCCCCGGCCCTGGCCTTCGGCACGACGCCGAGCACCGTGTCCGTCGCGACCGAGAGGATCAGCGACAGCCCCACCCCGAAGACGATCATGGCCGCGAGCAGGTCCGGATAGTCGATCGTCACGCCGATCCCCGAGTACAACGCGAAACCGGCCGCCGAGAGAGCGCATCCCAGCGCGACCGTCACCGCCCGGCCGAGGACCTTGATCCCCAGCGGCGCGAGCACCCCGCCGAGGATCGCGCCGCCCATCCCCGGCAGCCCGGCCAGCCCGGACTTCAGCGGCGACCAGCCCACCACCAGCTGCAGGTACTGCGCGAACATCAGGGAGACCGCCAGCTGCGCGAACATCGCCAGGATGGTGGTGCCGACGGTCGCCGAGAACGCTCGCCGCGCGAACAGCTTCAGATCCATCAGCGGTTCGGCCAATCGCGGCTGCCGCAGCAGGAACACCAGCAGACAGCCGAGCCCGACTACCGCGGCGACGGCGATGTCCCAGTGGCCCCAGCCCTTGTACGCGACTTCCTTGATCGTGTAGACGATCCCGACCATGCCGGCGACCGAAAGCAGCACACTGGGCACGTCGATCCGGCCCGGCGCCGGATTCTTCGACTCCGGCAGGATCAGCGCGCCCGCGATCACCATGAGCACCACCACCGGCACGTTGACCAGGAACACCGAACCCCACCAGAAATGTTCGAGCAGCACGCCGCCGATGAGCGGCCCCAGCCCGAAACCGAGGATCGTCAGCCCACTCGAAACCCCGATCACGGCCGCGCGTTCCTTGCCGGTGAACACGTTCCGCACGATCGAGAGCGTCGACGGCATCAGCGTCGCGGCGGCGATCCCGAGCAGCGCGCGGGCGGCGATGAGGAGTTCCGCCGTCGGCGCGTACGCCGTGATCACCGAAGCGACGCCGAACAGCGACGCCCCGATCAGCAGTAGCTTCTTCCGCCCGATGCGGTCGCCGATGTTGCCCATCGTGATCAGCAGTCCGGCGAGCGCGAAACCGTACGCGTCGGCGATCCACAGCAATTCCGTGGTCGACGGACGTAGCTGCTCCGAAAGCGACGGCAGCACCAGATGCAGCACGGTCAGATCGACCGCGATCAGGAGCTGCGCCAGCACGCAGACCGCGATCGTGCCGATCTTCCGGCCCCGGCTCACGTTCACCTCGACACTGTTCACCTCGACACCCCGAAGGTGAGTTCCGGCGAGTGGCGCGCGGTGCCGTTTTCCGCGTCGCCGAGGTAGAACCGGGTGCTCATGGTGCGGGCGGCGGGGTCGAGGACGCTGCGCCACAACGTCCGCCACGGCGCGCCCGGCTCGATCGCGACGGAGACCGCGTCGAGCGCCTCGCGCGGTCCGGCGCCTGCCTCCTCGGTGAGGGTGCGCAGCCGCTGGTAGGTGAGGAAGGTGTCCGGGGTGTCCTCGGGCAACGCGGCGAGGTCCGGGTGCCGGTGCAGAAGGTGGTTCGTGACGCACAGCGGCCCGTCGGAGACCTCCACGAAGTACTCGACGTCGTGCGCGCCGCGCTCGTAGACGAAACCGCGGCCGGAGGCGTCCGCGACGATGTAATGGCAGGGCGCGCCGTGCGCGTACTGCTTGGCGAGCATCAGCGCTTCCTTTGCCTCGTCGACGTTCTCGCACGTGTCCAGCAGGTACCGGCAGACCTGCGGCACCGAGAGACCGGCCTGCGGTCCGGGGTCGTCCTCCAGCGGTGCGGCCGCCTCGAGGTCGGCCATCAGCAACGCGACGACCAGCCCGGCCTCGTTGACGCCCTCCATCGCACCGTCCACTGTGGACATGGACAGCGACGTCGAGGCGATGCCGTCGTCAGGGATCGTGGTCAGGACGTAGGGCCGCGACGCCATCGGTGCCGTTCCGTCGTCGACGGGTTCCGCGCCCGCCATCACCGAACCCAGCTGGCTCCAGCTCAGGGTGAAGAAGTCGTAGTTCCGCCCGAGCGTGGTGCCCGTCCACAGCGCCGAACAACCCGACCCGGCGGGCAGGGCGGACGCGTTGTCGAAGGAGACCGCCGCGTCGGCGGGAAGCCCGTAGGCCTCGGCGAACCCGGCCGTGCGTTCGGCGTACTGCGGCCAGTTCCGGGCGAACCAGATCCGGCGCGCCTTGGCCACGATGGGATCGATCGGCGGCGGCGTCCAGTCGGAACGCGTTCGGGTTTCGGCACCGAGGGCGTGGCCGATCTCGGCCTGGGTGCCGCGCAGCGTCAGGTGCCGCACGGCGAGGAAGTCTTCGGGAGATCCCGCGAGATAAGTCATGGCCGGAGCGTGTCCGACGGCGCTGACCGTCCGCGCACCACGCGCTGACGACTTGTCATCGGAATGTCATGTGCTCCGCGCGAAGGTGCTCTCACCACAGGAACCACCGAGCGAGGGATCCCATGCTGAGCAACAAGGTGTACATGATCGCCGGGGGCGTGTTCTGCGTCCTCTTCGTCGCGCTCGCGATGATCGAGTTCTCCACCGGCTACCCGGAGGACGGGCTCCAGGACCTCGGCTACGCGGCGCTGAGCGCCATCGCCGGCGGTGTCCTCTACGTCCTCGACCGCCGCCAGCGCGAGCGCCGCGCGGCCGCGCAGCGGGATGCCCGATGAGGAACATCGACGGAGGTTTCCTCGCCGCCCCGGACCAGGCCGCCCTCGACCGCCGGGAGCGGGAGGTGCGCAAGGGCAAGCTCGCGCTGGTGCTGACCGTCGCCGGCGGGGTCGTCGCGTTGGCCGCCGGTTACCAGGTCTTCGCGGACTTCTCCCCGGGCGCGCTCGTGGCGACCTTGGCCGGCCTCGCCGCCGCCTTCGGTGGCGGCGCGCTCACCAAGCACCTGATGCGTGCCGTGCGGTTCCGCGTGCACAAGCCGAACGCGGGCCTGGTCGCCGCCGCGAAGCTGACCGGACTGCTGATCGCCTTCTTCGGGATCGCCGCCCTGCTCGGGTCGATCGACGCACCGGGACCGCTGCGGATCGTCCTGATCGCCGGTGGCGTCGGCACCATCGCCTACGTGAGGGCCCTGCACGACCAGCAGTGGGTGCTCTTCGAACTGGACGCGGTGGGCGTCCGGGTCGAGCGGGCGATCGTGCCCTGGCGTGACGTCACCCGGCTGACCACCGACCCGGTCGGCCCCGGGATGACCCGGCTCGGCGCCGTCCCGGTCAACGCGGCGCCGCTGTACGTCGCTGTCCAGGACAGCGAACTCGACCAGCGCCAGCTGGCCGACGCCGTCGGCCGCTTTGCGCCGCAGGGGATCCTGCTGGCACCCACCGCTCAGGACTCGCTGGGCAACCCCGCCAGTTGAGCGGTGCTTCGCAGGCCGAGGCCCCGGCGGTAGGCCCGGTCGAAGTCGTCGCCGAGCCGCTCCCGAACGGTCGCCCGGAGCAGGGCGGCGTCCAGATCGACGGCGAACGGGGTGCCCCGCACGGTCACCGCGGCCCCGATCAGGATCGCCGCCCGCTCGGGATCGCCCCGCAGCACCGCGACCCCGGCGAGGCCTTCGACGGCGCAGGCGAGGGTGGTGCTGTCGTGCCAGCGTTCCGCCGCCATGAGCGCCAGCCGGTGCAGTTCCTCGGCTCCGGCGGCGTCGCCCTCGGCCGCCGCCACCCAGCCGAGCGAGATCCTGGCCCCGGCGCGGACCCCTTCGGCCGCGAACGAGCCGCCCTGGCACTCCGAAAGCGCTCGCTCGCTCAGCGCGCGGGCCGTGGCCAGGTCGCCTTCGTGCCGGGCGAGGAGGGCGAGCCCGACGTACCCGGCCGCCCGGCTTTCCGGCATCCCGGAGCGGCGCGCGATCTCGATGGCGAGTTCGAAGTCGGCCCTGGCGCTCGCCGCGTCGCCGTGCAGGAGCTTGCTCCCGCCGCGACGGCACAGGAGATCGGCGTTGTCGTCCGAAGCGCCGAGTTCCCGCATCAGCCGGAGCGCCTCGTTCATCATTTCGAGGGCTTCGGGCTGGCGGTTCGTCCAGATCAGGATCTGGGACAGGTGATCGAGCGCCATCGAGAGGCCCCAGCGTTCCCCGAGTTCGCGGAACGCCTCCGCCCCTTCACGCAGAAACCCTTCCGCCGGTTCGAGATCGCCCCGCATCAGCGCGCGGAGGCCATAGCCGGTCGGCGCGAGGGCGAGACACCAGGCGTCGCTGTGCGCCAGCAGGGCCTCACCGCGCTTGACGAGTTCGTCGTCGTCGGCGGGCGGGCCGGTCACGACCCCCGTCAACAGCAGCAACGCCGGGTTGCGGGGTGCCCTGGTCATGTTCTGGACGAGGGCGTCGACCACCGGGAGATGCCGGTCGAGGGCTTCATGGCCGCGGACTCCGGCGGCGGCCTTGAGCACGCAGAGCTGGTACTCCTCTTCGAGGCCCTCCGGTGGTCGCGGGCCGAGCCGTTTGACCACCTCCAGGCACAGCGTCGAGCCTTCGAACCGGCGCCCGCGCATCCACCAGTACGTCACCAGCGACGCCGAAAGCCGCAGCGCGATCCGGATGTCGGACTCCGCGGCCCAGCGCAACGCGGCCAGGAGATCGTCGTAGGCGCCGTCGAGGCGGTCCAGCCAGCGCAGCTGGTCGCCGGTGCGGATCATCGGGTCGGCTTCCTCGGCGAGGGCGAGGAAATGCTCCGCGTGCGCACGCCGCATCCGCTCGGCCTCGCCCGCTTCGGCGAGTTTCTCCGCGAAGAAGGCCCGGATGGTTTCGAGCATCCGGTACCGGTCCCCGGTGCGCTCGACCAGTGATCTGTCCACAAGGGACGGAACGAGATCTTCGGTGTGCGCCACGTCGCAGATCGCGTCGGCGTCGGCGAGGGTCGTGCCGCCCGCGAACACGGTCAGCCGCCTGCCGAGCCGCCGTTCGTCCTCGTCGAGCAGATCCCAGCTCCATTCGACGACACCGCGCAGCGTGCGATGCCGGGTCTCGGCGGCGCGGCTGCCCCGCGAGAGCAGCCGGAAACGGTCGTCCAGCCGGGCGGCGATCTCGCCGACCGGCAGCGTCCGCACGCGGGCGGCGGCGAGTTCGATGGCCAGCGGCAGCCCGTCGAGCGCGGCGCAGACGCGCTGGACGTCGCCCGCGGTGGTGTCGTCGACGGCGAAGCCAGGATCGCTCGCCCGCGCGCGATCGGCGAACAGTGCCACGGCGGCGAAATCCAGCGACCGGGCGGGCGGCGTTCCGGGCGGCGGTACGGCGAGCCTCGGCACGGGGGAGACGACTTCGCCGGTGATGCCGAGCGGTTCGCGGCTGGTGGCGAGCACCCGCACCGCCGCGGCCGCGCCGAGCAGCCGGGCCGTCAGTTTCGCGGCGGCGTCGACGAGATGCTCGCAGTTGTCGAGCACCAGCAGCAGCGCGCGATCGGCCAGCGCGTCGATCAGCCGCTCCAGCGGCGCGTTCTCCACCGGGCCGGTGACCGCGCCGAGCGGGACCGTCCGCAGGCCGAGCGCGCTCAGCACGGCATGGGCGACGTCGGCGTCCTCGCGGTAGGGCGCGAGTTCGACGAACACCGCGGGCAGGTCCACGCCGGCCGCGGCTTCGACGGCCAGCCGGGTCTTGCCGGAGCCGCCGGGGCCGGTCAGCGTCACCAGCCGGGAGCGGTCCAGCTGGCCGAGCACGTGCCGGAGATCGCCTTCGCGCCCGATGAAACTGGTGAGCTGCGCCGGGAGCGGCGTCGTCGTCCGGTTGGCCGGAGGTGCCTCGCCGCGCAGGACGGCCAGATGCGCGGCCGCCAGCTCCGGCCCCGGATCCGTGCCGAGTTCGTCGGCCAGGACGCGGCGGGCGTCCTCGAACGCGGTGAGCGCGTCGGCATGGCGTCCGGCGGCGTGCAGCGCGCGGATCAGCAACGCGCGCGGCCGTTCCCGCAGCGGCTGGGCGGCGGCTATCCCGCGAAGCTCGGTGAGGACGTCTTCGTGCCGTCCCAGCTTGAGGTCCGCTTCGACGCGGTCCTCGATCGCCGACGTCTTCAGTTCGTCGAGCCGGGTGACCTGCGGATCCCGGAACGGAGCGTCGGTGATGTCCGCGAACGCCGGGCCGCGCCAGAGCCCGAGAGCGTCGTGAAGCAGTTCGGCCGCCTTCGTGGCGTCTCCTGCCGCGAGAGCGCGGCGCCCTTCCGCGGCGAGCCGTTCGAAGCGGTGCACATCGACGTCGTCGGGGTCCACGGCCAGCCGGTAACCCGCCGGGCTGAACTCGACCGGCGCGAGCTCCTTCAGCGCGCCGCGCAGCCGCGAGACCTGTGATTGCAGCGCGTTCGCCGCACCTTCGGGTGGCTGTTCGCCGTACAGGCCGTCGATGAGGCGCTCGGCCGGGACGACCCGGCCGGCCTCCAGCGCGAGCAACGCGAACAACGTCCGGACCCGCGGGCCGCCGACCGGCACGGCGGTGCCGTCGTCGCGGCGCACCTCCGTGGCCCCCAGAACGCCGAATCGCATGGTGTGCAGAGTAGGACGTCGTTGACCTGGGCGGATCCAGCCCGCCCGAACTACGCCGATCGGCGTCTATACACTTCGCCGGGTCCCCACGCAATGGGAGAGATATGTCTACGCAGGAACCTGTGGTCCTCGGTCAGCCGACCGTCGGCGACGAAGAGCTCGCCGCGGTGGCGGAGGTGTTCCGGTCCGGCTGGCTGGCCGGCGCCGGTCCCGCGTGCCGCCGTTTCGAGGAACGCTTCGCGAAGACCGTCGGCACCGCGCACGCCCTGACCACCAGCAACTGTGGCTCGGCACTCTTCCTCGGGCTGCGTGTGCTCGGTGTGAAGCCGGGCGACGAGGTCATCGTCGGCGACTACACGTTCCCCGCCACCGGCCACGCCGTGCTCCAGGCGGGTGCGACGCCGGTGTTCGCGGACATCCGCCCGGACGTCTGGAGCGCCGACCCGGCGTCGATCGAAGCCCTGATCACCCCGCGCACCGTCGGCATCCTCGCCGTGGACGTCGCCGGGCAGCCGGGCGATTTCGACGAGTACCGCGCGATCGCCGACAAGCACGGCCTGTGGCTCTTCGAAGACGCCGCCTGTGCCGCGGGCGCGACCTACAAGACCCGCCCGGCCGGCAGTCTCGCCGACCTGGCCGCGTTCTCCTTCCACGGCCGCAAAGGCATCACCGCGGGCGAGGGCGGCGCGCTGGTCTCGGACCGCGAAGACCTCATCGCGCACGCGCGCAAGCTGCACACCTACGGCATCGAGCCCGCCATCACCCGCGAGGGCTCCGGCGCCCTGCCGATTCCGGAGTTCCACGAACTGGGGTACAACTTCCGGCTTTCCGACGTGCAGGCCGCGATCATGAACGTCCAGCTCGACCGGCTCCCGGATCTGCTCTCGGCCCGCCGCTCGGTGGCCAAGCGGTATCACGAGGCCTTCGAGAACCTGCCCGGTCTCGACGTCCCGGTGGAACTGCCGGACCGCGAACACCCATGGCAGGCCTACATCCTCACGGTGGCCCCGGAGATCGACCGCGACGCGCTCGCGCTGCGGATCCGCGAACAGGGCGTGCAGTGCAACTTCGGCACCTACGCCTCGCACCTCCAGCCCATCTACGGCAAGAACCAGACCTTGCCGGTCTCGGCGGACCTCTTCGGCCGTCATCTCGCCATCCCGATGCACGCGAACCTCACCGATGCCCAGGTCGACCGGGTCATCGAGACCGTCAGCGCCGCACTGCCGAGCTAGGAGAGAAATGCCCGACAAGAAGGTCCTCTTCACCGGGGGCGGCGGTTTCATCGCCGCGCACGTGATCCCCATGCTGATCGAAGGCGGTTACACCGTCCGCATCTTCGACAACATGACCCGCGGAGACCGCGCCAGGGTGAACGAGTTCGTCGCCACCGGCAAGGTCGAACTCGTCGAGAAGGACGTGCGTTACGGCGGCGCCGTGCGCGAGGCCATGCGCGGCTGCACGCACGTGATCCACTTCGCCACCGTGTCGATCAACAAGTCGGTCGCGGACCCGCACGAGTCCATCGACATCAACATGGTCGGCAACCACAACGTCTTCGCGGCCGCCGCGGACGAAGGTGTCGAACGCGTGGTGTTCGCCTCGACCGCGTCCGTCTACGGCGACCCGAAGCGGCTGCCGATGCACGAGGACGACGAGCTCAAGCCGCTCACGCCGTACTGCATCTCCAAGCGCGCGGGCGAGGACATGCTCGGCTTCTACGAGCGCACCAAGGGCCTGTCCTGGAACGCGCTGCGGTTCTTCAACGTGTACGGCCCCGGTCAGAAGATCGAGGCCTACTACACGTCGGTGATCAACCACTTCATCCAGCGCCTGCGCGCCGGACAGCCGCCGGTCATCGACGGCCGCGGCGACCAGTCGATGGACTTCGTGCACGTCACCGACCTCGCCCGCGCCGTCGTCGCCGCGCTCGAATCGGAGCAGGCCAACGTGCCGATCAACATCGGCACCGGCATCGACACCTCGATCGCGACGCTGGCGAAGATCCTCATCGACGCCGTCGGGGTCAACGTCGAGCCGCTGTTCAACGAGCGCGACGTGCTCGTTTCGCGCCGCGCGGCGGACATTACCCGTGCCCGCGAGATCCTCGGCTGGGAGCCGAAGATCTCGGTGGAAGAGGGCATGTACGAACTGGTGAAGGCTTCCGAGTGAGCGCCGGGCCAGGGGAGAGCCGCGCCATGCGCATCGCTGTCGTCAACAACTTCTTCCCGCCGAGGGTGGGCGGAAGCGCGCACATGGCGGCGTCCCTGGCCGAGCAGTACGCGGCGCGCGGGCACGAGGTGCTCGCGATCACCGCGGCCTACGCCGACGCCCCGGCCGACGAGACGAAGGACGGCTACCGCGTCGTCCGCCTGCCCGCGGTGAAGATGCCGCAGCTGGGCCTGTCGATCGACTTCGACATGAGTTTCGCCTCGTTGCGGCCGGGGAACTGGCGCCGGCTGTGGAAGCTGCTGGACGAGTTCAAACCGGACGCGATCCACCTGCACGGGCAGTTCTTCGACCTGTCGTGGCTGGCCGGGCTGTACGCGCGGCGGCACAAGCTGCCGATGCTGCTGACCATCCACACCCTGCTGATCAGCGACAACAAGTTGTACGGCGGCGTGTTCCGGTTCCTGGACACCGTGCTGGTGAACCCGATCCTGCGCTACCTCAAGCCGCGGTACGTCATCCTCGACAAGCTCGGGGTCGACTACTGCGTCGAGCGCTACGGCACCAGCGACGAGAACTCGGACTACTTCCCGATCGCCGTCGACACCGGGAACTTCGAGAAGCCGTTGACGAAGGATGTGCGGTCGGAGCACGGATTGGGCGACGGTCCGGTGATCGTGTCGCTCGGGCACGTGATCCCGCTGCGGAACCGCCTGCCGCTCGTCGAGGCGCTTCCGTCCATTTTGGACAAGCACCCCGACGTCAAGGTGGTCGTCGTGGGCCGCGTGTACCACGACGTCTTCCTGAAGCGGGCGGAAGAACTCGGCGTCGCCGAAGCCATCATCGTCACCGGTGCCGTGCCGAAGGCGGACGTGCCCGCGTACTTCGCCGCCGCCGACATCGTCACGCACGACCTCAACGGCGGCTGCGGCACCGCGTCGCTGGAGGCGATGCTGTCGGGCACCGCGACCATCGCGTCGGTGACCGAGGACAACTACCCGGGCATCGAACTGCGCAACGGCGAGAACATCCTGCTGGTGCGGCCGGACGACAGCGAGGCGGTGGCGAACACCGTCATCGAACTGCTCGACGACCCGGAGAAGCGCGCTTTGGTGGCACAGCGGGAAAGCGCGATGGTGCGGGCCAACTTCGGCCTCGACGTCGTCGCCGAGGAACACCTGCGCACCTTCGAGAAACTGGTGACCGAGGCCGATGTTCTTCGATGACGAACGCAGCAACCGGCTGCGTCCGCAGATCCTGACCGAACTCGTTTCGCAGTACATGAACGACGCCGAGCGCGCTCGGTTCTACGGACTGCCCGAGTCGACCCGTGTTCGCGAGCGGGTCAAGATCATCAGCCCGGAGAACCTGAAGATCGGCGAACACTGCTGGATCGGCGAAGGCGCCGCGCTCGACGCGAGCGGCGGGCTGGAGATCGGCGAGCACACCAGCATCGGCCTGAACACGCTGATCTTCACGCATTCCAGCTGGCTCGCGAACATGACGCTGCAGAACCACTCCGGCAGCGACCTCATCGAGCGCAAGCCGGTGAAGATCGGCAAGGGCTGCTTCATCGGCGGCCTGGTGGTGATCATGGCGGGCGTCACCATCGGCGATTTCGCCACCGTGCAGCCGAATTCCGTGGTCGCCAAGGACGTCCCGCCGCGCACCCTGGTCGCGGGCAACCCCGCGCGCGTGTTCCAGAAGTACGACGACGAGTACATCCAGTCCGAAGTGGAGCGTGTCCGCGGCGAGAACGCGCGGCGGCGGGCGCTGGCGGAAGAGCGCGGGGACGCGCCGGGGTCTTGGGGCGCTCCGGCCGGGGACTTCACGGAGTAGTCAGAGGCGCCGCGCGAGGAGCTTCGCGATCCTCTCGTAGGCGTCAGGCCGGGCCTTGACGATGTCGAGGACGGCGAGCCGGACTTCTCCCCGACTGAGCTTGCCGACGAGCAGGACGGCCTTGGCGGGGTCCTTGCCCGATTCGCAGTACATCGTCTTGTCTCCGACACCACCGATGACGGTGAACGGTTCGCGGCAGCTCGCCTTCGCCGTTTCGTCCACGAACGCGACGCTGGTCGAATCGGGCTTCAGAGGAATGACGATCTGCAGGTGTGGCGCGAGGCCGGCCGGTTGAACGGCGTTTTCATACAGGCAGCCGTACCGCTTCTCCACGGGCCCACCCACGTGCGCCGACTGTTCCAGCGGCTTGATCTCGCCGGAGATACCGGTGAGCCGAGCGACCTCGGCGACCGCGAGGAACGGACAGGCGTCGAGGACGAGGGCCGGCGACGCGGGCAGTGGGGTGCTGGGAACGGTGGTCCCGTACGGGGCGGGCGACGGGGAACGGCCGGGCAACGTGATCGTGATGGAACAGGCAGTGACCGAAAAGAGCAGGCCGAAGACCAGGAACCCCCAGGTTCTTTTCATCGCCACAATGTATCCGACCTGCGAAAACTTGCGTAGTGGCAACTCTTCGAGACTACCGCTCGCTACCGTGTGTAGTGATACCGTTTCGAGAAAACCGTGGGAAGATGGTCTGGTGATCACGGGCGAAGGAGGAGTTCGATGAGTGTTGTGCAGTGGCCTCACCGCCTCCTGACCCTCGACGACTGGGCCGCGTTGCCGGAAGACCCGGAACACCGCGCAGAAGTCGTCGAAGGAGTCTTGGTCGTGTCGCCGCGTCCGTTGTACTTTCACCAGCGTGCGGTCAATCGCCTGACGTATTGGCTCGACGAACAGACATCTCCGGCGCTGAGCGCGATGGGTGAGGCCGAAATGGTCGTCACCGTCGCTCCTTTGACGGTTCGCGTGCCCGATGTGCTGGTGACTTCGGCCCTGGTGGCCGACGAAAACCCCGCCAGGGCGTCTGCCGAGGACGTGCGGCTCGTGATCGAGGTCCTGTCCGAGGGAACCGTCCGCACCGACCGGGTCACCAAGTTCTCCGAGTACGCCGAAGTCGGCATCGAGCACTACTGGATCGTCGACCTGGACGCTCCCGTCAGCATGATCACCTATCGCCTGGTCGACGGCGAGTACGAGAACTTCGGTGAGCACACCGGCAAGCTGAGCCTCGACTTCGACGGCACCCCGATCACCCTCGACCTCGACGCCCTCACCACCCGCCACGCGCAGCGCCCCTGAGTACAGCACCGAGCAGATCACGCTGCTGAGAACCCTCGTCACCACTCACCAGGCTCGCGTCCGGCCACTAGGCTCAGCGTGAGAGTTCCCAGGTGAGAAGGGTGTCTGATGAGGTTCAAGCGGTTCGGTGCGTCGCTGCTGGTCGCCGGGGTGGCGCTGCTGAGTGCGGCGACCCCGGCGATGGCCCACGCGGAACTGAAGAGCAGTGACCCGGCAAGGGGCGCTTCGCTCGCGACGCCGCCGACGCAGGTCAAGCTGACCTTCTCCGGCCCGGTCACCCTCGCCGCGGATCCGATCCAGATCACCGGGCCCGAGAACGCGAAGTGGACCGTCGGACGCGCGGAGGTGGCGGGTGCCGTCGTCACCGCGCCGGTCCAGGCCGTCGGGCCCGTTGGCGAGTACACCCTGCGCTACAAGGTGATCTTCGAGGATTCGCACGAGTCCAGCGGAACGGTGAAGTTCAACCTCAGCGCCCCCGCGGCCCCGCCGTCCTCCAGCAGTGCGGCGGCCCCGGCCAGCAGCGCGGCCCCCGCGACCAGCGCCAACCCGGCGCCGCAGGCGGGCGAGACCACTCCCGAAGGCCTGTTGCCGGTCTGGGTGTGGATCGTCCTCGCGGTCGCCGTGGTCGCCGCCGGCCTCGTCGTCGCGCTCCGCCTCACCCGCCGCAAGAACGACCGGTCCTGACGTCAGCCGTGGCCCACGTCGGTGTTTCCCGCGGGCAGCTTCTTGCCGGAGGCGTCGAAGGCGGCCAGCTTCCGCGGGTCGGCACCCGAGTCGAACCAGAACACGACGATGTTCGGGTCCACGCTCCAGGCGGCCTGATGCGCGGTGACGGTCTTGCCGTTCACCTTCGCGGTGATCTTCGCGGCCGGGCCAGCGTAGTAGCCGAAGGACGGAATGCCGTTCAGCCCGCCGGACACCGCGTGGAAACCGGGCGCCTTGTCGGAGCCGGAGTACTCGTTGGCGACGGTGCCCGCGGTGACCTTGCCGTCGGCCGAGCGGTGTCCGGCCATGATCCCGAAAGTCGTCTCCGGAAGCTGCTCGACGTCGACCTTCACGCCGTAGAACACCAGCTCACCGCCCTCGCCCTGGACGCCGGTGCCGATGACGTCGCCCCACGGCGTGTTGTCCGGTTCCTCGGACGGCCGCACCGGAGCGGCGGCCTCCACAGCCTGCGCGACCGGGACGGGCGCGGGTGCCGGAGCGGGAGTGGCGTTCGCGGTCAGGGTGCTCGAAAGCACGACGGCCAGACCGGCGACCGCGATTCCGCCGCCTGCCAGCAACGTCCGCTTCACGGGTGATTTCATGTGCGGTTCCTCCCAGTGGTCGAAGATCGTTCGGAGACCTCTACGGGAGAGCGGCCGAAAAGGTTGAGGCAACCTTTAGAGTGGTGAACCGTCGAACGGAGATGAGGTCCAGCGTGGCTCGCGGCGATGACGAGTTCGTCGAGTTCGTGCAGAACTCGTCGACCCGTCTGCAGCATGCCGCCTACCTGCTCACCAGCGACAGGCACCAGGCCGAAGACGCCGCCCAGACGGCGCTCGCCAAGACGTATGCCGCCTGGTCGCGGGTACGCCGCAAGGACGCCTACGCCTACGCGCGGCAGGTCCTGGTCAACCACATCATCGACGGCTGGCGGCGCCCGATCCGGGAGAACGCCACCGACGAGGTTCCCGAGCGGTCGGCCGACACGGACGTCGCCGGTGCCGTTGTCCAGCGGAAATGGTTGCTTGACGCGTTGCGTACGCTCACAGACCGGGAGAGGGCGGTCGTGGTGCTCCGGCACTTCTTCGATCTGAAGGAGTCCGATGTGGCGGGTGAGCTGGGGGTCACGGTGGGCACCGTGAAGAGCACCAATTCCCGTGCGCTGAGCAAGCTGCGGATCACCGCGGAGGACGGAACGGAACTGATCGGGGGGCTGGGACGATGACCGACCTCGAGACACTGCGCTCGGCTCTGCGGGAACCGCCCGCCGAGGGGTTCGCCGCGCCCGATCTCGCCGCGATCATGACCAAGGGCAGGCGCATCCGCCGCCGTCGCCGTCTCGCGACCGGCGCGGGCGGGGTCGCCGCCGCCGTGGTGACGGTGCTGGTCATCGTCGGCGCGGTCGCGCTGAAGGAACCGCCGCCGGCCGAGCAGCCGCTCCCGCCCGCCGCGAGCGCGCCCGGCCCGGCTTCGACGTCGACGTCGGCCTTGCCGGAGATACCGGCGCCGTCGGCCACCACGGCGCCGTCGGATCCGCCGCTGGGCGACGTGATCTCACTGGGCATCCGTGGCGATGGCGGCCGGCCGCTGGTGCTCTACGCGGTCGCGATCGACGAGCCCGCCCTGCCGGGCATCCGGTTCGGCCTGCAGGTCGGCTACAGCAACGACGACGGCACCTACGAGGGCCTGCAGAGCACCAACGAGTTCAAGGGATCCGACCGGTCCTTCGGCTTCCACGCCACGGACGGCGGCGACCTGGTCCAGGACACGTTCGTCCCGGTGTTCGGCTATTTCGCCGGTCCGGCGGTGCGGATCGCCAGTACCGTCCGGGGAAAGCCGGTCAACGCGAAGACGGCCGTCTGGTCCGAAGACCCGTCGATCGTCTTCTTCTGGTTCGACCCGGCGGACGTCGGGTCGGCGAACGTCCTCAGCCCGCTCATCGCCTACGACGCCAAGGGCCAGCGCCTCACCAAGTAATGCATTCAGTCCTCTGGATACGGTCGTTGCGCTGGGCAACTACCGCATCCAGAGGACTAAACGCGAAGGATCAAGCGGCGGCTTGCGTCAGCACCTGGTCGACAACGGTGTGCGACGGCAGGATCAGGTCCCGCTCGGTGTCGGCGTCGATCTTTCCTTCGAGCAGTTCGAGGAAGCGGTCCAGCTGGGTCGCCAGCGGCTCCCGCGCGGTGACCAGCTCCGGGATCTCGATGACGGTCTGCTGCCGGTAGCCGAGGCCGTCCGGGGTGACCGAGTCGTGCGAGACGTGCCGGTAGATGGTGACGTCGCGGCGGAGCAGGTCGATCTCGATCATGCGGTCCAGTTCGGACACCCAGAGCGAGCGGACCTTGCGCTGGCCGAGGCGGGACGCGGAAACCGTGGCCAGCCCGGATTCGAACGACAGCACCGTCTCGATGGTGTCTTCGGCGCCTTCGACCGAGTTCGGGTGGAAGTAGCCGGCACCGGAGGCGACCCGCGCCGGGGTCGCGCCGCCGAAGAACTGGATCGCCAGATCGACGTCGTGCACCAGCAGGTCCCACGCGACACCGGTCTTGATGCGCGGCGCGTACGGGCCGTGGCGGCGGGCCATCAGGTGGATCGGCTCGTTGACCAGCGCCCGCGCGGTCATCACGGCCGGGTTGTAGCGCTCCAGGAGTCCGCACATCAGCGGGACGTCCTTCTTCGCCGAAAGCCCCACGATCTCCTGCGAGAATTCGAGGCTGTTGCAGACCGGCTTTTCGACCAGCATCGGCTTGCCCTGGCCCAGGATCTCCTGCGCCAGCTCGTAATGCGCCTCGGTGGCCGAAGCGAGCACGACGGCGTCCACATCGGACAGTGAGCCGATTTCGGGCGTCCACTGGGTTTCGTAGCGTTCGGCGACCTTGCGGCCCGCCTCTTCGCGCGGGTCGATCACGCGGACGAGGTCCACGCGCTCGTTCGCGGCGAGCACACGGGCGTGCAGCGAGCCCATGTTCCCGGTGCCGATGAGGGCGATCTTGTGGGTGGTCATGCGCCGAGTACCTCGCGAACCGTTTCGATGATGGTGTCCAGGTCGGACTCGGAAAGGTGCGGGTGCACCGGCAGGGAAAGCGCCTGCGCGGCAACGGAAGCGGCCACCGGGAAGTCCTCGACCTTCGCGCCGGGGATCAGCGGGTTGTCCCGGTAGCAGTCGTAGTCGAAGACGATCTTCGGGTAGTAGATCCCGTTCCCGATGCCCCGCTCGGTGAGCGCGGCGGCGAGTTCGTCGCGCGACAGGAACGCGTGCGGGCCGACCAGGACGGTGTACTGGTGCCAGACGTGCTCGCGGCCGGGCAGGACCTGCGGGAGGTCGAGACCCGGGGTGCCGGCGAGGCCTTCGGTGAGGCGCTTCGCGTTGGCCTGGCGGGCGGCGGTGAGCTGGTCCAGCTTCTCCAGCTGCGGGATGCCGACGGCGGCGTGCAGGTCGGTCATCCGGTAGTTGTGCCCGGCGACCTCGTACTGGTACCGGGCGCGCATGCCCTGGTTGCGCAGCACGCGCAGGCTGTCCGCCAGCTCGTCGTCGTCCGTGGTGATGACGCCGCCCTCGGCGGTGGTGACGTTCTTGGTGGCGTACAAGGAGAAGCAGCCGATCCCGAAGGAGCCCGACGGCTTGCCCTGGAACGACGCGCCGACGGCCTGCGCGGAGTCCTCGATGATCTTGAGGCCGTGCTCGGCGGCCAGCGGCGTGAGCTTGCCCATGTCCGCGGTCTGCCCGTAGAGGTGCACCGGCATGAGGACCTTGGTGCGGTCGGTGATCGCGGCGGCGACGGCGTCCGGGTCGAGCGCGAAGTCGTCGCGCCGGATGTCGGCGAAGCGGACCGTCGCGCCGGCCTCCAGGATCGCGTTCAGCGTCGCCACGAAGGTGAACGGCGAGGTGATGACCTCGTCGCCCGGCCGCAGGTCGAGCGCCTGGATGGCGGCGACCAGCGCGGTGGTGCCGTTGTTGACGGCGATCGCGTGCTTCGTGCCGGAAACGCTCGCGAACGCGTCCTCGAAGCGCTTGACCATCGGTCCCTGTGCGATGGCGCCGGATCGCAGCACCTCGACGACGAGGTCCTCCGCGTCACGGACGTCGACCACGGTAATGGGGATCATCTGCAAGTCTCTCTCGACTGGGCGTTCTGGTGCGTCCGGTACAGTGAGCCGCCGGTTCTGCGCCCGGCCGCCCTCTCTGGCGCGGGCCACACGTTACCGGGACCGCCGAAGCGCCCAATACCCCAGGCTGCCTCCCAGCCACAACGAACGGATCTCACGTGGTGAACCGCATCCACCCGACAGCAGTCATCGGCGAGGGTGTCGAGCTCGGGGACGACAACGTCATCGGACCGTTCACCGTCATCGTGGGCCCCACCCGCGTCGGGGACGGCAACTGGATCGGCCCGCACGTGACCATCGGGACCCCGGGTGAGGACCGCGGCCGCGAGCACCCGGCCGCCTGGGAGGCCGCGCCGAACGGTGATCCCGATCACGACGGCCACGGGGTCGTCATCGGCAGCCGCAACCGGATCCGCGAGTACGTCAGCGTCCACCAGGGCACCTGGCGCACGACCACCATCGGCGACGGCGGCTACTTCCTGCGTGGCTCCCACATCGCGCACGACTGCCTGGTCGAGGACGCCGTCACGGTCGCGTCGAACGTCATCACCGGTGGCCACTGCCACATCTGGTCCGGGGCGAACCTCGGCATGGGCGCGATCCTGCACCAGCGGGTCGTGGTCGGCCCCGGCGCGATGGTCGGGATGAGCTCCGCGGTCCGCAAGGAGGTGGGCGCGTTCACCATCGCCGTCGGCAACCCCGCCCGGGTCACCGGCGTCAACACGGTGGGCCTGTCCCGGCGAGGGCTGGACGAGGCCACCATCGAGGCGCTGGGACCGTGGCTGAAGGGTAAGGCGGGTCTCCCTGAGGACGGGCTGGCCGACCGGCTGCCCGGCGACCTCTCTACCTTGGTGAAGGCGTGGGACGCCCGTCCGCGCGAGTGAGTACTAGGAGTCGAACGATGGCGGATGTCGCCGGCAAGCTGCGTGAGGTCTTCGTCGAGGCGCTGGATCTAGAGGTCGACAGTGTTGACATTGAAAACCTGAAGTACCGCGACATCGAGGCGTGGGACTCGGTCGGTCACATGGCGCTCGTCGCGGCCATCGAAGACGAGTTCGATGTGGAGTTCGACACCGACCAGGTGATCGACATGTCCAGCTTCAAGGTCGCCGTCGACATGGTCACGGACCTCCAGAACAAGTGATGCTCGAAGGCAAGATCGCCCTGGTCACCGGTGGAACGCGGGGGATCGGGCTCGCGACCGCGCGGGCGCTCGCCGAGGCGGGCGCCACCGTCGTGCTGACCGGCCGTGACGAGGCCAAGGCCAAGGAAGCGGCGGCCGCGGCGGGGGCCGCGAACGGGCTGGCGCTGGACGTCACCGACGCCAAGGCCGTGTCGACGCTGGTCCGCGGGGTGGCCAAGGAGCACGGCAAACTCGACATCGTCGTCGCCAACGCCGGGATCATGGAGGACGCGCTCCTCGGCATGATCCGCGAGGAACTGGTCGACACCACGCTGAGCACGAACGTCGCCGGCACGCTGCACACCGTCCAGGCCGCGGCCAGGGCGATGATGCGCAAGAAGACCGGTGCCATCGTGGTGCTGGCCTCGATCGTCGGCGAGCACGGAAGCGCCGGTCAGACGGTGTACGCGGCGTCGAAGGCGGCGGTGGCGAACATCGCGCGTTCGGCCGCGAAGGAACTCGGCCGGTCCGGCATCCGGGTCAACGCGGTGGCGCCCGGCGTCATCGACACCGACCTGACCTCGGGCCTGAGCGAGGACGCCAAGGCCGAGAACATCGGCAAGACCCCGCTCGGGCGGCTCGGGACGCCCGAGGACGTGGCGAACGCGATCCGGTTCCTCGTCAGTGATGACGCCTCGTTCATCACCGGCCAGGTGCTGGGCATCGATGGAGGACTTGTTCTCTGATGACCCTCTTGGGTGTGGGTGCACGACTGATCGACGTCACGAGCGGCAAGACGCTCGCCGGCGAGGAACTCGACGCCGAGGTCACCCGGGTCGGGGCCGCGTTGTCGCTGCTGCCGCCGGGCGCGCTGTTCGCGCGGATGTCGGTGGACCTCGGAAGCGTGCTGAACTACCTCGGCGCTTTCGAGGCGGGCCGCGCGATCGCGCTGATCGACCCGGCGCTGGACGCCGACGTCCTGGCGGGGCTCATCGAGCGCTTCCGCCCGGCCGCCGTGCTGTCCGCGCCGGACGCGCCCGCACCCGAGGGCTACGGCGTCTCCGACGGACACTGGGTCCGCGAGGCGGGCGAAGGGGTCGAGCCGCATCCGCATCTCGCGGTCCTGCTGCCGACCAGCGGTTCCACCGGGAATCCCAAGTTGGTCCGGCTCTCTCGCGGCGCGGTGCTGTCCAACGCCGACGCGATCGCGCAGGTACTCGGCATCGACCGCGACGAGGTCGCGCCGACCAGCCTCCCGCTGCACTACAGCTACGGCCTGTCCGTCCTGAACTCCCACCTCGTCCGCGGGGCGACCGTGGTCATCGAGCCCTCCGGTGTGCTCGGGCGCGGATTCTGGGACGCGGTCAACGAGCACAAGGTCACCTCGCTCGCCGGGGTCCCGTACCACTACGAGATGTTGCGGCGCCTCAAGTTCGACCCGGCGAAATACCCGACTCTGCGCACGCTGACCCAGGCGGGCGGCAAGCTCCGCGACGACCTCGTCGCCCAGTTCAACGACAAGATCCGCGCGGTCGGCGGGCGGATGTTCGTGATGTACGGGCAGACCGAGGCCGCGCCGCGGATGACCACCGTCCCGGCGGAACGGCTCGCGGAAAAGCTCGGTTCGGCGGGGCCCGCGCTGCCCGGCGGCTCGTTCGCCATCCGGCGCGAGGACGGCTCCGAGACCCAGCATCCGAAGATCGTCGGCGAGGTCGTCTACCGCGGGCCCAACGTGATGATGGGCTACGCCGACGACGAGGCCGGGCTGGCCGCGGGCGACGAATACGGTGGCGTGCTGGCCACCGGCGACCTCGGCTACCTCGACGAGGACGGGTTCCTCTACATCACCGGACGGCTCAAGCGGATCGGCAAGGTCTTCGGCAACCGGGTCAGCCTGGATGATCTCGAGCACGCCGTGCGTTCAGCCTCGGTGGGGATCGACGTCGTGGCCGCCGTCCCGGCCGGGGACAAGGTCGTCCTTTTCGCCGAAGGCGCCGACAAGGACATCTGCAAGGACGCCGCGAAGGCGCTGTCCGAGCGGCTGCACCTGCACACCAGCGGGTTCGACGTCCGCCCCATCGACACCGTGCCGCTGCTCGCCAGCGGCAAGATCGACTACCGGTCGCTGGAGGCCCAGGTATGAGTGTGTTCACGCTTTCGCAGGCCGAGCGCGAGAAGCACCTGCTTCCGCAGCTCGCCGAGCTGACCGCGCACCACCGCGAGAACTCCGAGGGTTACGAGCGCATCCTCTCCTCGCTGGGCATCGCCCGGGACGCGGAGTTCGCCTCGATCGCGGACCTGCCGTGGCTGCCGGTGCGGATGTTCAAGACCCACGACCTGCGCAGCATCCCCGAGTCCGAGATCTTCAAGACGCTGACCTCCTCGGGCACCACCGGCGCGGGCGCGTCGCGGATCTACCTGGACAAGGACGCCGCCGGCGCGCAGACCAAGCAGCTCGGCGCCACGTTGCAGGAGGTCCTCGGCAACGAGCGGCTGCCGATGCTGATGGTCGACACCATCGGCATCATCAAGAACCGCCGGTCCTTCTCCGCGCGCGGTGCGGGTGTGCTGGGCATGGCGAACTTCGGCCGCAAGCACACCTACGTGCTCGACGAGAACGACCAGCCGGACGTCGAGGCGGTCAAGACTTTCCTCGCGACCTACGGCGACAAGCCGTTCCTGATCTTCGGCTTCACCTTCATGGTGTGGCAGTACCTCTACGAAGTCGCGCGTGAGCACAAGCTGGACCTGTCCAACGGGATCCTCATCCACTCCGGCGGCTGGAAGAAGCTGATCGACCGCGCGGTGGACAACACCGAGTTCCGCCGCCGGTTCAAAGAGGACACGGGGCTCACCCGGATCCACAACTACTACGGGATGATCGAGCAGATCGGCACCGTGTTCCTCGAAGGTCCGTCCGGGAACTCCCTGTACTGCCCCGATTTCGCGGACGTCGTGATCCGGGATCCGGAGACTTGGGAAGAGCAGCCGGTCGGTGTCCCCGGGGTGATCGAGGTCGTCAGCACGCTGCCGCGTTCGTACCCGGGGCATGTCCTGCTCACCGAGGATCTCGGTGTCTACAACGGAATCGACGACGGCGACTGGCCGGGCAAGCACTTCTCGGTGCACGGCAGGCTGCCCAAGGCCGAGGCCCGCGGCTGCTCGGACACCTTCCAGGGGGCGGCGGCATGAGCACACTGAACCAGCGTTTCCCGCTCGGCGACGCGATCGAAGTCTCCTCGCTGGTCGAAGAGCTGCGCGCCGAGCCCGTCGGCGGACGGCTGCGTGTCGGCGACCCGCGCGTCGTCGAGTTCCTGACGAAGTTCGCGCGCAAGCTCCTCGCGCCCGCGACCGCGCGCCGCTTCCCGGAGCTGGCTTCGCTCGGTTTCTTCCTGCGCAAGGGAGAGATCGCCAAAGCACTGTCCACTTTGGATATCTCTGGGGACGCGCTGCGGTTCCCGCGCGGGCTGGTCTTCCACGTCCCGCCCGCCAACGTCGACACGATCTTCGTGTACTCGTGGGCGCTTTCCGCGCTGGCGGGCAACCACAACGTCGTCCGCGTGTCGTCGCGTTCGGCCGGGGCCGCGGAAACGGTGCTGGAGGCGCTGAACGCCGCACTGTCCGAAGTGGACGCCGACACCGCCGCCGCGATCACCGCGACGCAGCGCATGGTCACCTACGACCGCAGCGACGAGATCAGCGGCGCGCTGTCGGTCGCCGCGGACCTGCGGGTCATCTGGGGCGGCGACGCCTCGGTCGCGGCACTGCGCAAGTACCCGCTCGCGCCGCACGCGCGCGACCTGACCTTTCCGGACCGGTCGTCGTTCGCGGTCGCGTCGGTACGCGGCTGGCAGAACGCCTCCGAGGCCGAACGCCGTGGCGCGGCCGAAGGTTTCTACAACGACTCCTACTGGTTCGACCAGGCCGCCTGCTCGTCGCCGCGCGCGGTGTTCTGGGTCGGCGACGAGGACGGCGCCCGCGAAGCAGGGCAGGAGTTCCGGAAGCTCCTCGCCGAGGTGCTGGCGACGAAACAGCACGTCACCGAGCCCGCCATGGCCGTCCAGAAGCGGGTTTCGGCCTACGGCGCGGCCGTCGACGGGCTTGTCAACGGCATCGAGTTCCAGGGCAACGGCATCGCGACGCTGGAGCTGGCCGATCCCGCGATCCTGCCGCGTGAGTGGCTCGGTGCGGGCACCTTCGCCAACGCGCGGGTCGACTCGCTTTCCGACCTCGTCCCGATCGTGCTCCGCAAAGATCAAACCGTCGGTCAATTCGGCTTCAGCAAAGAAGAATTGACGCAATTCGTGACGGAATTGGCGGGCCGAGGCGTCGACCGGGTCGTTCCGTTCGGATCGGCCCTGACGTTCTCCGCGATTTGGGACGGCTACGATCTGCTGACTGAGTTCAGCCGCTTGGTGACCGTACAGGCCTGACCTGCGGTGACGAGGTAGCAGCAGAGGAGGTTCAGTGACGACCGTCGAAACGCCCGAAGAGGAGTCTTCGGTTGCTGTAAAACAACCGAAATCCACGAAGGCGAAGATCCTCGACGTCGTCCGCTGGATCGCCATCCTGCTGGTCGTCGCTTTCGCGGCGAAGACACTTGTCACCAATTGGGGTGAATTCTGGCGGACCTTGTCCGAGGTCGCCTGGGAATCCTCCACGTTGAGCCTGCTCGCGCTCGTCGCCGCGATCATGGTGTCGACCTACGGCTGGCAGGTCATGGTCGACGACCTCGGCAAGCCGATCGGCTACGCCCGCGGCGCCCAGATCTGCCTCGTCGGCTCGCTCGGCAAGTACGTGCCGGGGTCGGTGTGGGCGTATCTGCTGCAGATGGAGCTGGGCCGCAAGGCCGGGCTCGCCAGGGCCCGGATCTTCACCGGTTCGCTGATCCAGCTCGGCGTCGGCGTGGTGTCCGCGCTGGTCGTCTCGCTGCTCGCGGCCCCCGCGGTGTTCAGCAACAGCCCGCGGGCGCTGTGGCTGTTCGTGCTCATCCCGGTCGGGCTGGCGATGCTGCATCCGCGCGTGCTCACCTGGGGCACGTCGCTCGTGCTGCGGATCCTGCGCCGTCCGCCGCTGGACCACCGGCTGAGCTGGTCGGTCATCGGGAAGGTGTTCGGCTCGTCGACGGCCGCCTGGGCGCTGCAGGGCGTGCACCTGTGGCTGCTGGCGAACTCGGTGGGCACGCCGGGGTTCAGCGGCTTCGTGCTGTGCGTCGGCGCGATGGCCGTCGCGATGACCGTCGGGACGTTCGCGTTCATCCTGCCCAGCGGGGTCGGCGTCCGAGAGGTCGCCCAGGTCGCCGTGCTCACCGCGTCGGGCCTGACCGTCGTCCAGGCGACGGCGTTCGCCATCGCCTCACGGGTCATGTTCACCGTCGCCGACCTGATCACCGCCGGCGCCGCCGCGCTCTCCGCCCGCCTCGTCTCAACCCGCGTTTAGTCCTCTGGATGCGGTCCTTGCACGCGCAAGGACCGCATCCAGAGGACTAAACGCGTCAAGAACCGGCCAACGTGCGTCAGGGGTTCAGCCGGTAGATGACGGCGTCGGCGTTGCGGTACACCTCGGTGACGAACTTCAGGCCGCCCAGGTCGCGCAGCCCCGCCTGACGCGGCGCGCCCGGCGGGTAGCCGTACTGCCCGAGGATCACCCAGCGCACGTTCAGCCGACGCACGGCCGCCCGCACGTCGGGGTTCGACGGATACTCGCGGAAGTGCCACTCCAGCAGCCGGGCGTCCGACGGCGACAGCGTCTCGTCGAAATGCCCGGACGTCGTACGGACCCCGGACAGCGCGTAGGTCCACACCGTCCCGTCGAGCCGGTCGTTGAGCGCGCGCTCGCCGGGCTTCACGAACTCGGCGAGCTTCTCCATCGCCACGACCTCGTCCGGGCTCACCGGCAGCTTGTGCGGGTTGATACCGGGCGTGTTCGCGTAACCGGGCGCGACCTTCTCCGCGTTGGACCGCGCGTAGAAACCGTCGCTCAGGACCGCGAACCCGCCGAAGACCGCCACCGCGACGAGGAACGCGGGCACCTTCCGGTGTGCCACGGTGTCCCGCAGCCACGCCTGTGACTCGGCGAGCCCGTGCGCGGCGATGACCGCCAGCGGGACGGCCGCCATCGAGATGAACCGGTACGGGTCGTTCCACCACGGCCGCGAAAGCGCCAGCACGATCGGCTGCTCCGAAGAGGCCACCGCGATGTAGGCGAGGCCGGTGAGCAACGCCGTCACGCCGATCCAGCGCAGCGCGCCCGCCCGTGAAAAGAAGATGAAGCCCAGCAGCAACGCCACCGAAAGCCAGATCTGCGGGTACGGCTCGTAGTGCTGGAAACCGAGCAGCGCGCCGAGCGCCGTCGTCGCCCGCCATTCGACCGGCCAGCTGCGGTAGGGCACCTCGCCGTTCGCGAGCCCGAGCGCCCCGAACAGCTGCAACCCGGCCACGACGATCGCGACGACACCGACGATCGCCAGCGCGCGCAGGTCCCGCCCGATCCGCCGCCACCGCTCGCCCGGCGCGACCCAGCGCTGAAGCAGCAGCGGACCGGCGAACAGGATCGCGCCGAACAACGCCGACGAATGCACGCACAGCAGTCCGACCGCCGCGAGCGACAGCACGAAGCCGGTGTCGGGGGCCGGGCGGTCGAGGTACCGCTTCACCGCGACGGCGGCCAGCGGGGTCAGCGCGAGGCCGAGCAGGAACGGCAGCAGCGGCCCCCGGCTCATCGATTCGTACAGCCCCATCACCGGCGCGATGGACACCAGCGCGACCGCGCCCGCGAACACCGCGCGGCCACGGAACACCCGCACCATGGTGACCAGCGACAACGCGAGCAACGACGGCAGCAGCGCGGTGTTCACGTCCAGCGTCAGCGGGATGCTCGCCGGGCTGAGCAGGTACACCACGGACGCGAGCAGGTGATACGCGTTGGGGTAGAACACCGGCGCCGCGTCGCCGTACCAGTTGACCTCGCCGGTGCCGAACAGGCTCCCGTCCCCGGTTTCGGCGATCTCCCGGACGCCGTTCGCGTGGTAGACCGCGTCGAAGCCCTGCGGGATGGCGTCCAGTCTGCCCATCCCGCGCACCACCGCGTACATCCCGACCGCGCTCGCGAGCAGCAGGCACGCCACGACGGCGAGATGCCCTGTCCGCGCCCACAGCGGTTCCTCCGGGGCGGGCGGCCACCGGCGCTGGGTGAGCCGTCGCAGGCCGTAAGCGACACCGGCGAACAAGGCCGTCGCCACCACGTACGTCACGGGAGTGAAGGGGAGACCGAGAGCCGCGGCCCACGGCCCGGAGAGACCACCGATCGCGTAGCTCAGCAGTGGCGTCATCCCCGCCAGCACCCAGCCGCGCAGTCCCGCGGCGAGGCCGGTGAGCAGGCCGGGAAGGCCGATGACGAGCAGAGCGACGCAGACCGTGACGACGTCGGTCAGCGCGGTGGTCTCGGTGGGCACAAGCGTCCTCGGGGTGGGGGAATCCGCACAGAACCCCCGAGGTGCGGAACGGAATGGACAGCCAGATTAAACCGGCAGGACCCGTTACTCGAACGAGTCGCATCCCGACGAGCAGAACGGCGCAACGATGCCTACTCCCCGCAGATAGCGCTCGCCCATTCGTGTCAACTCACTGCGCCGAAAGAAACACCTTGGCCCGGTGATCGATACTTGACCGTAGTCTTTTCAGCAGGGGAGAGGCTCGGCCCGGGAGGGTGGGGATCAGGTGGTGGTCGCGGTCGTCGGCGCCTGGTTCGTGGTGGCCGCCTTCGTCCTCGTGGCCTGGCCCAAGATCGGCGCCGACGAGAATTGGCGCGCCGTCGCGCTCGCGTTGACCCTCGGTTTCTCCCTGGTGCACCAGCTGGTGTTCTCCACCATCGCGGAAGACGCGTACATCACTTTCCGCTACGCGCAGAACATCGCCGACGGCAATGGCCCGGTGTTCAACACGGGCGAACGGATCGAGGGGTACGCGAATTTCCTCTGGATGATCGCGATCGCGTTGCCGAAGGCCGCTTTCGGGGCCGATATCGAGACGTCGGCCATCGTGCTCGGCGTCCTCGCCACCCTCGGCGCCGTCCTGGTCGCGTATGTGACGGTGAACCGGGTGGTCGCGAGGGCCGCGGGCGAGCCTCGGCCGGCCTACGGCGTGGCCGCCGCGGTGCTCGTCGCGGGCGCCGGCGGGCTCGCCGCGTACGGCGGTTCCGGCACCGAGACGCCGTTGTTCGTACTGCTCATGTTCGGTGTCTTCGCGTCGCTCGCGGCCCGGCGCCCGGTCTTCGCCGGTGTCCTCGTGGCCTTCGCGATGATGACGCGCCCCTCGGGAACGCTGCTCGCGGTGCTCGTCGGGGGCTGGCTGGTCATCGGCGCGCTGCGCGGCCGGTACACCTGGTGGTCGCCGGCGGGCTGGCTGCTCGGCGCGCTCGTCTTCGTCGCGCCGTGGACGGCGTGGCGGGTCACCTACTACAACCACGTCCTGCCGACCTCGGTCCTCATCCCCTTCGACATCGATGTCCGCGCGCGGATCGATCTCGGCTGGCGGTACCTCTCGGGGTTCTCGGTGGTCCACCAGGGGTTCCTGCTGCTCGGCCTGGTCGCGGCGGTGGCGTTGGTGCTGCGCCGCAACGGCCGTACGCCGCAGGAGGCCGAGGCCAGGTCACTGACCTGGCTGATGCTCGTCACCGCCGTCGTGCTCACCGGCTTCGTGGTCTTCTTCGGCGGCGACGCCGGGCCCGCGTGGCGTCTGCTGGCGCCGATCCCGCCGCTGCTGGCGGTGGCGGCGGTGTCGGTCTACGGCGTGCTCACCGCGGTCACGAAACCGAGCCCGCGGCCGAGGACGCCCGTCCGGCGGCTCATGCCCGCCGCCGCGCTGACGCTGTCCGGGCTCGCGGTGGTGACCTCGGTGTTCAGCCCGGACATGCTGACCCGCGTGCGCGCCTGGCACGACCACGGCGCCCAGATGGAGGAGATCGGCCGCTGGCTCGACGGCTACCTGCCACCCGGTTCGGTCGTGAGCACGTCCGCGCCCGGCGTGCTCTCGTACCACGCCGGGACGCAACTGCAGATCGTCGGCGTCCGCGGCCAGACCGAGGACACGGGCGAGGCGGTCGTCTCCCGGCGGCGTCCGACGATCGCCGTCATCACCGACAGCGGCTACTCGGCGGCACAGTCCTGCGTGATGGATCCGGCGTACGCGCTGAGGTACCGCGTCGCGACCTTCGTGCGTGAAGGCACTTCGATGTGGCTCACCGTGTTCTTACGGGCCGATGTCGAACGGTCGGTCATCGCGGCCCTCGACTTCTCGCCCGATTTCCGCCACGTACCGTGCCCTTCGTGAGTGTCGAGGAACGCGCCCCCGTCAGCCGACCAGTTGCGCTTGAAGCACCTTCGCGCCTGTTCGGCCTCGGCGTGTTCGCCGCCGCGCTCACCGTGCTGCTCGTCCGCTTCCTCGTGCCGCGGCCGGTCGCGATGTCCGACAACGGCGACGGCTTCCGTGTGCTGTGCGGCGCGGGCATTCCCTGGAAGGGCAAGCCGGAGCCGTTCGTCCGGCTCGAATACACCGTCCCGGCGGGCGAATGCGACGCGACGTATCTGCTGAGCCAGAGCTGGTTCGCGAGGATCGCCCGGTCGTTCGGGGGACTGCTCGGCCTGGATTCGACGCTCAGCCTGGTCGTCCTCGGCGTGCTCATGAGCGTCCTCGCCGCCGCCGCGGTCGCGCTGATCGTCGTCGGCCTGCCGTACTCGCGGCGCGTCCGCGGCCTCGCGGCAGCCGGGCTCCTGCTGGTCGTCGCGGACTCCGCGTTCTTCGGCTACTTCGCGTCCGTGCTGGGCGAAGGCGCCGCGTTCCTCGGCCTGCTCCTCGCCGTCGGTGGCCTGCTGGTGGCCGCGCGCCCGGGCCTGTGGCGCTACGCGGGCCTCGCGGTGTTGTCGTTCGGCGGCATCATCGCGGTCAACGCCAAGGTGCAGACCCTGATGGTCCTGCCGCTGCTGGCGCTGGCCGTGCTTCTTGTCCGCCCGGCTGGTCTACGCGGTCTGAAGCGCTGGCTGCCCGCTGTCTTCGTCATCGGCGTTCTCGCCGGGGGAACGGCCTACGCTCAGCAGACCGTCGAACCGGCGAAGCTGCCCGATGGCTCCCTCGCCGCGCGCCCCGGCGACGATTCACGCGAGATCAACATGTTCAACACGATCTTTCTGACCATTGTGGACGGTCGGCACGACACCGGTGCCGATCTGGCCGCGCTGGGGCTGCCCGCCTCGTTCGGCCAGTACGCGGGCAACGGCTGGTGGCATCCGAAGCCCGCCACGCTGGATCCCGAGTACCCGGAGTACCGCGAGCGGATCAGCAGGCGCAACGTCGTCGAGTACTTCGCGACGCATCCTTGGCGCACCACGGAGATCCTGCACCGCGCCGCGGGTGACCTGCTGACCGCGCGGCCGCCCTACCTCGGCAGCTTCGACCAGTCGGCCGGATTCGCCCCCGAAGCACAGGAATACCGCGTCCCGGTGGCGTCGACCGTCACGAAACTCTTGGCACCACTGGGTTTCTTCGCCTTGCTGCCGATCTGGTTCCTGCTCGCCTGGCGTGGCTGGAGGACCCGGCGCGACGCGCTGGGCGTCGCGCTCGGGTTCCTCCTCGCCGTCGCCGCCGGGCAGTTCGCGCTGGCGGCGCTGGGCGACGGCCTGGAGAACGTCAAGCACCAGGTCATCGCGTTGTACTGCACGCTGCTCGGCGTCGTCCTGGCGCTGGTGACCTTCGCGCGTCAGGACGACTTGACGTCCCCGACGTCCAAAGTCCCTTGATGTGCCCGGAAGCCGTTGAAGCCCTTGCCGAGCCCCCAGCGCGGCGTCGTCGGAAACGACACCAGGGCGGCGAAGATCAGTAGTGCGACGGCGTCGGCCCAGAACACCGCCGCGCCCGTGACGATCCGCAGGTTCACCGCGGCGTAAAGGTAGAACAGCGCGCCGACCCAGAGCCGCCGTCCCTCACCCCGCTGCTGGTCGAGCACGACGGCGACGAGCGCGACGATCAGCGGCGCCATCATCACGAACACCCGCGGGGTGTCGGTCGCGACGAGCCGTCCGGCCAGGCAGCAGGCGAACAGCCAGACACTGGCGATCAGCAGTTCCGCGCGCAGGCCATGCCGACGGTACTGCTGGTAGAGGCCGTAACCGAAGATCAGCCAGAAGAAGTGGAACGTGCTGAACAGCTCGACCTGGCCGGTGCCCTTGCTCGCGTTGAGCGCGAAGCGGATGTTGTCGAGCAGGCCGCTGTTGGACTGGCCCGCCCCGAAGCCGTAGTCGCCGCCGATGAGGTTCTGCGCCCAGATCCGGTAACCGATGTAGATCCCGGTGGCTACCACGAAAACGCCGATGCCCCCCAGGACATCGCGGTCGCGGAAAGAACGGCCGCGCGTCCACGCGATCAGCGGGTACAAGGGCGCCAGCAGGAGCGTCGTCTCCTTGTTGACCGCGCCGAGCACGATGACGATCGCGAACGGGATCAGCTTGCGCTTGAGGACGAACCAGATCGCGAGCAGGTAGAGCAGGTTGTTGAGCGGGTCGACCAGCCACGGGTTGCTGAAGGCGTAGGGCGCGTACCAGAACGTGCAGGCCAGCGCGACGGCGGCGAGTACCGCGGTGAACAGCTGCAGCTTCAGGTACGAACGCAGGAATTCGAAGAAGACGAGGATCGTTGCGAGCGTGACCACGAAGGTGAAGCCGACCCAGAGCACGTCGAGCGAGAGCCCGGTCAGCAGGTTGCCGCGGTGGACGATCCACGGGCTCAGCATCCGCAACGCGAACGGGTTGTCCACCGCCGCGCCGGTCTGCTCGGACATCCGGTAGTAGTTGATCGCGTCGCCCCAGGCCTGCTCGTGCGGCTTGGGGAACTTGGGCATGAACGAGATCAGGTTGATCAGGGAAACCGTGCCCAGCGCGAGATATGCCCAGAGGCGCTGAGTGCCGGGTCTTCCTCGCGGCAGCAAGGTGATTTCGGTGGTTTCGTGCGTCACCGACCACATTTTAGGGCATTGACCTGCGGTTACGACGCGAACGTCCGCATGTGACCTACGCGACCGTAGGTTGGTTACCCTACGGTAGCGTAACCTGAACGAATGGCTGAGCTCGTTTACCCGCCCGTCATCATGGCGGCGAAGTTGATGTTCCGGGTGCTGGACAACCGCATCCGGGTGGAGGGGACCGAGCACATCCCGGCCACCGGCGGGGCGGTCATCGCCTGCAACCACGTGAGCTACCTGGACTTCATCTTCTGCGGTCTCGGCGCGCAGCCGGCGAAACGCCTGGTCAGGTTCATGGCGAAGAAGGAGATCTTCGCCAACCGGATCGCCGGACCGCTCATGCGCGGGATGCACCACATCTCCGTCGACCGCGGCGCGGGTCTCGCGTCGTACCGGGAAGCCGTCGAACGGCTGAAGGCCGGAGAGGTCGTCGGGGTGTTCCCCGAGGCCACGATCAGCCGCTCGTTCACCGTGAAGGACATCAAATCCGGCGCGGTCCGCATGGCCGCCGAAGCCGGTGTCCCGGTCGTCCCGATGGCGCTGTGGGGCACCCAGCGGCTGTGGACCAAGGGCCACCCGAAGGATCTCACCAAACGCCACGTCCCGATCTCGATCCTCGTCGGCGAGCCGATCCACCCGAAGTCCGACGACGACGCCGAAGTCCTGACGAAGGACCTCCGCGGGCGGATGTCCGCGCTCGTGGACCGGGTCCAGGCGGACTACCCGGAGAAGCCGGCCTCCGACGAGGAGCGCTGGTGGCTTCCCGCGCACCTCGGCGGCACCGCGCCGACCCCGGAAGAGGCCGCCGAACTGGACCGCGAGCGCCGCTAGAACACCACGCCGGTTCGGGGTCGGCGGTCAGAACCAGCGTTCGAGGACCTGCGCGACGCCGTCTTCGGAGTTCGGCGCCGTCACCTCGTCGGCGACGTCCAGGACGTAGCGGTGCCCGTTGGCCATCGCCACCCCGTGCCCGGCCCAGCCGAGCATTTCGACGTCGTTGGGCATGTCGCCGAACGCGATGACCCGCTCGGCCGGGACACCCAGCCGTCCGGCCACCTCGGCCAGCCCGGTCGCCTTCGTGATGCCGTGCGCGGCGACTTCGATCAGGCCCGAGTTCGTCGAGTAGGTGATGTCGACCGAACCGTCGAGCACCTCGCGCGCCGCCCGCGCCATCTCGTCGGAACTCATCCCGCGCCTGCTGATCATCAGCTTGATCGCCGGATGTCCCAGCACCTCGGCCCGCGGCGCTTCCGTGCCCTCGTGGTTGCCCCAGGGGTTGTGATAATCCGGCTCGATCACGAAATTGCGCATATGCGGGTCCCGCGCGGACTCGCCGATCCGCTCCGCGGCGTACCGGCAGCCGGGAAGAGCGTGATCAAGAGCACTCACCGTGTCGTGCAGCAGCTGGGGTTCCAGGAGGCCGTGGACCGCCACGATCCGGTCGGTCCCGATCTCGTACAGCACCGCGCCGTTCGCGCAGACGGCGTAACCGGTCAGGTCGAGTGGGTCCGCGATCGGGGCGATCCAGCGTGGCGGACGGCCGCTGACCAGCACGAACGGCACCCCGGCCTCGGTGACACGACGGACGATGTCGACCGTGCGTTCGGTCAGGACCTCCATCGGGCCGAGCAGGGTGCCGTCGACGTCGGAGGCGATCAGAAGGGGTTTTTCCACCGTCACATTGTCCCCGAAGATCCGCCCATCGGGCGAAGGACCGACGGGGACCGCTACCTTCCCGGATGTGCGCGTAGGCATCGTGATCCTTCCGGAAGATCGTTGGTGGGCGGCAGAGCCGAAATGGCGGGCCGCCGAGGAATACGGCTTCGACCACGCTTGGACGTACGACCATCTCGGCTGGCGGACTCTCGTCGACGGCCCCTGGTTCAGTGCGATGCCAACGTTGACGGCGGCCGCCATGGTCACGTCCCGGATCAGACTGGGCACCTTCGTCGCGTCACCGGTCGCCCGGCATCCGGTGCCGTTCGCCCGTGAGCTGATCACCCTCGACGACATCTCCGACGGCCGCTTCATCCTCGGCGTGGGCGCGGGTGTGCCGCACACCCACTACGACGCCGCGGTCCTCGACGGCCCGGAGCTGTCGGCGAAGGAGCGGACCGACCGGTTCACCGAGTTCGTCGAAGCGCTCGACGGCCTGCTGATGACCGACGGTTTCGACTTCGAGGGCGAGTACTACCGGGCCAAGGGCGCGCGGAACCTGCCCGGCTGCGTGCAGCGGCCGCGATTGCCGTTCCTGGTGGCCGCGAACGGTCCGCGCACGATGACGCTCGCCGCGCGGTTCGGCGCGGGCTGGGCCACCACCGGCATCAAGTCGGACACCCAGGACGAGTGGTGGAAGGGCGTCGCGGAACTCGTGAAGACCTTCGACGAGCGGGTCGAGGCGGCGGGCCGGGACAGGACGAGCGTCCAGCGGTTCCTGAGCCTCGACGCGGCGCCGGTCTTCTCGCTCTCCAGCGTCGGCGCGTTCGCCGACGCCGCCGGGCGGGCCGGGGAACTCGGGTTCACCGACATCGTCACGCACTGGCCGCGGTCCGGCGACTACTACGTCGGCCGCGAGTCGACACTCGAAGAGGTCGTCAGCGACGTACTCCCGGTACTCCAAGGAAGAAACTCTTAGTCCGAACGGGTGACGTTGGCGGCCCCAGTAAACCAGTTCCGCCTAACAGCCGTCTGAGGGATGAGTACAGCGAGTGGGTGTAGCCGGTGTCGGCTACCCCTCATGGGTCACCCCGGGGGTGAATGGGGGACGAAGGCTCGCGTGGTCGCGGCAGGGGCAGTCCGCGACCACGCGAGCCCTTTTTCGTACCGGGGGCTCTACCGCCTCGCCCGGCTCCCCGGAACCCGAGGCGGTTTAGTCGACTACTTGCGAGGTCTGGGCCTGGTCAGGCCACTCAGGACCCGTGGGGGCAGGGGCTGAAGGACGCTTTCCCCGCATGAGATGCGAGGAAAGCGTCCTTCACCGCATGAGATGAGAGGAAAGGCCCCTTCGCCCACGCGCCAACCGCCAAGGTCGGACCTCGCATTTAGTCGACTACTTGCGACGAAAACCCGCTCAGCGCGTCAGCGTGTAGATCGAGGCACCGGCGTTGGAGAAGTCCTTGCGCAGGAAGTCCAGCCCGTCCAGATCCCGCAGCCCCGGCGCCGGCGCCTCGCCGATCTTGATCGGTGTGCTCCCGATCAGCACATGTTTGATGTTCAGCCGCCTGACCGCCGCCCGCACCTCGGGGTCGGTGTCGTAGTCACGGAAGTGCAGCGCCAGGTACTTCGCGTCCGGCGGCGGCACGCCCGGGTCGTAGTGCCCGGCCACCGGATGGATCCCGGTGATCGCGTACAGCCAGGCCGTCCCGTCGAAGCGCTCGTTGAGCACCTTCTCGTCCGGCCCGACGTTCATCTTGGTGAGCTGGTCCATCGCGGCGAGTTCGTCGGCGCTCACCGGCGGCGTGACCTCGCCCTCGGGGCCGTTGTAGTACAGGAACGACACCGCGTGCGCGTTCGACTCGGTGTAGAAGCCCTTGGTCAGCACCGCCGACGCGGCCACGACGAAGACCGCGGTCGCCAGTCCGAGCCGGGCGGGCAGCGCGGGCCTGCTCTTGACCCAGGACCGGCCACTCGCCCACTTCGCGAACCAGCGCTGCAGCTCGGCCATCCCGTGTCCGGCGAGCAGGCACAGCGGGATCGCGGCGAGCGCCATCAGGCGGTACCGGTCGTTCCACCACGGCCGCGACAGCGAGATCACCCACGGTTCGGCGCCGAACGAGGCGACCAGCACGAACAGGGCCGAGAAGCCCAGCGCCGAGAGCCCGATCCAGCGCATCCGGCCGAGTTTGACCAGGCTCAGGACGCCGAGGACCAGCAGCACCGTCAGCCACACCTGCGGAGCGCTCAGCACCTGACGGAACGTCAGCAGCAGCGCGAGCGACTTCTCCACCGGCAGCTGCGAGCCCCACGCGTAATAAGGGTATGAACCCGAAGTGAATTTCAGGGCGCCGAGAATGTGCGGCGCCGCCAGCAGCCCGCTGGCCACCATCACCGGCAGCATCTTGACGACGTCGCCGCCGATGACCCGCCAGCCGCTGCGGCCCTCCGGGACACCGTCGAGGCGTTTGTGCCGCAGCGCGCGGTACCAGCGCTGCACCACCAGCGGGAAGGCGAACAGCAGCGCGCCGAACAGCGCCGAGGAATGCGCCGCGAGCAGCCCGACCGCGGTCAGGGCGAGGACGTATCCGGTGTCGAGGCCGGGCCGCGCGAGGAACCGGGCCAGCGCGACCACGGCCAGCGGGGTCAGCACGATGCCCAGCGCGAACGGCAGCAGCCCGCTGGAGACCGACTCGTACGCGCCGGTGGTGGCCGCGGCGGCCACCAGCGCCGTGCAGCCCGCGAACACCGCCCGCCCGCCGAGCTGCCGGATCAGGGCGACCATCGACAACGCGAAGATCCCGGCGACCGGCATCGTGATGGCGTTCAGCGTGACCGGGATCGTCGTGCCCGAGATCGAGTACACGAGCGAGCCGACCAGGTGATACGCGTTCGGATAGAACGAGCCGTCCGGGTACCAGTTGATGGTGCCCATGCCGGTCAGCGAGCCGTCACCGGTCTCGGCGATGTAGCGGATGCCGTTCGCGTGGAACACGGTGTCCCAGCGCTGGAACACCGCCGTCGTCCCGCCGCGGGCCGAGAGCACCACGAGGATCGAGATGCCGACGGCGAGCGCGACACAGGCCGCCACGGCGTAGTGCGCGCGCGGGTGCCATTTCGTCGGCGGCTCCTCCGCGCCCGGCTTGATCCACCCGCGGCCCTGCCCGAGCTTGCGGAGGCCGAAGCCGATCCCGGCGAGCACGACGGTGACGGCCGCCACTGTCAGGGGGTTGTACGACACGCCAGCGAGTGCCAGCCACGGACCGGCCAGTCCGGTTACGGTGTAGGACAGCAGCGGGGCCAGCCCCGCCAGCGCCCAGCCGCGCAGGCCGGCGGCCCGGCCGACGAGCCCGCCGGGGATCGCCAGCACGGCCAGGTAGGTGACGGTCGCGCCGAGGTACGACCAGAAGGTGTCCGGAGTAGGCACTGCTTCCTAAGTGTGTGTGTCGAAGGTGAAAACCGGTGGCTCGGTGCAGGGCGCGGAGGTGACCTGCGTACCCTCGACGCCCGTGAGCGCGCACACGAACCCCGACAAGATTACTGAAGCCGATTTCACCGGCTACGACCTCATCGTGGTCGGGTCCGGATTCTTCGGGCTGACCGTGGCCGAACGGGCCGCGGCCGAGCTCGGCAAGAAGGTCCTCGTGCTGGAACGGCGCCACCACATCGGTGGTAACGCCTACTCCGAGGCCGAGCCGGAGACCGGAATCGAGGTGCACCGCTACGGTGCGCACCTGTTCCACACGTCGAACAAGCGGGTGTGGGAGTACGTCAACCGCTTCACCGAGTTCACGAACTACCAGCACCGCGTGTTCGCGCGGGTCAAGGACCAGGTCTACTCGTTCCCGATGAACCTGGCGCTCATCAACCAGTTCTTCGGCAAGTCGCACACGCCGGACGAGGCCCGCGAGCTGATCGCGAAGCAGGCGTCGGAGTTCGACACCGCGGACGCTCAGAACCTCGAAGAGAAGGCGATCTCGCTGGTCGGCCGCCCGCTGTACGAGGCGTTCATCCGTGGTTACACGGCCAAGCAGTGGGAGAACGACCCGAAGAACCTCGGCGCCGACATCATCACCCGGCTCCCGGTCCGCTACACCTTCGACAACCGGTACTTCAACGACACCTACGAGGGTCTGCCGGTCAACGGCTACACCGCGTGGCTCGAGAAGATGGCCGAGCACGAGAACATCGAGGTGCGGCTGAACGTCGACTACTTCGACGTCCGCGAGCACATCCCGGCCGGCACCCCGACCGTCTACACCGGACCGCTGGACCGCTACTTCGACTACTCCGCGGGCCGGTTCACCTGGCGCACGGTGGACTTCGAGTCCGAGGTCGTCGAGACGGGCGACTTCCAGGGCACCTCGGTGGTCAACTACAACGACGAAGAAGTGCCCTACACCCGGATCATCGAGTTCCGGCACTTCCACCCGGAGCGCAAGCACTACCCGAACGACAAGACCGTCGTGTTCCGGGAGTACTCCCGGTTCGCGGGCGAGGCCGACGAGCCGTACTACCCGATCAACACCCCGGACAACCGCGAGAAGCTCGAGGCCTACCGCGAGCTGGCCAAGAACGAGGCCAAGGAGCGCAACGTCCTGTTCGGCGGCCGTCTCGGTACCTACAAGTACCTCGACATGCACATGGCGATCGGCTCCGCGCTGACCGCGTTCGAGAACAAGATCGCGCCGCACCTCACCGATGGCGCGCCTATCGATGGGTCCCTCGATGCTTGAGAAGGGCGCTCCCACCGGCGAGGTGGCGGTCCTCGCGAAAGCACAAGGCGTCCTGAAGAGTGACGCCACCGTCAAGGCGGCACGGGGTCTTTCGCACTTCGGCGAGCACAGCGCGGGATGGTTCGCGCTGGGGCTCGTCGGGGCCGCGGTGGACAAGAAGCGCCGCAAGGACTGGCTGGTCGCGGCGGTCGGCGTCGTCGGCGCGCACGCCGCGTCGATCGCGGTCAAACGCGTGGTCCGGCGCCCGCGACCGGACCACCCTAGCGTCGAGGTCCTGGTCGGGACGCCGAGCAAGCTGAGCTTCCCGTCCTCGCACGCCACCTCCACTACGGCGGCGGCGGTGCTCTACTCCGGATTGACCGGGCGTAACCTGGTCCCGGCCCTGGTACCGCCGATGCTGGCCTCCCGGCTCGTGCTCGGCGTCCATTACCCGACCGACGTTCTGGCCGGAGCGGCCCTAGGGGGCGTAGTCGGCGGCTTGATACGTAGGAAGCTGAAGCGACGATGAGTGAAACGACCGAGAAGGCCGATTCCAAGCCTGACGACGTAGAACCCGTGGCCGAGGCCGCCGAGCCGAAGAAGGTCGCCGGCGGTCTCGTCGGCGGCATCATCAAGACGGCACGCCCGCGCCAGTGGGTGAAGAACGTGCTGGTGTTCGCCGCACCGTTCTTCGCTTTCTCCAAGTCGACGGACCGGACCGGCCTGCTGATCGCCGCGGTGATCGCCTTCGCGGCGTTCTCGCTGGTGGCCTCCTCGGTCTATCTCATCAACGACGCGATCGACGTCGAAGCGGACAAGGCCCACCCGACCAAGCGGAACCGGCCGATCGCGGCCGGGATCGTGCCGGTGCCCGTGGCCTTCGTCGCGGCGGGCTTCTTCTTCGCCGCCGGCCTCGGCATCTCGTTCCTCGCCAGCTGGCAGCTCGCGGTCGTGCTGGCGGTCTACGAGGCCGTGCAGCTCGGCTACTGCTTCGGGCTCAAGCACCAGCCGGTGGTCGATCTGGCCATCGTCGGCTCGGGCTTCCTGATGCGGTCGATCGCCGGTGGTGTGGCCGCGGGTATCGCGCTTTCGCAGTGGTTCCTGCTGGTCACCGCGTTCGGCTCGCTGTTCATGGTGGCGGGCAAGCGCTACGCCGAGATCATGCTCTTCGAGCGGACAGGGGCGAAGATCCGGTCTTCGCTGAAGAAGTACTCCGCGAGTTACCTGCGGTTCGTCTGGGCGACGTCCGCGGCGATCCTGATCATGTCGTACTGCCTGTGGGCGTTCGAGATCCGCCAGGTCGAGCACAACTCGGTCTGGGCCGTCGTCTCGATGGTCCCGTTCGTGGTGGCCGTCCTGCGCTACGCCGTCGACGTCGACGGCGGCAACGCGGGCGAGCCGGAGGAGATCGCGCTCAAGGACCGCGTGCTGCAGGTCCTCGGCGCGAGCTGGGTCGTCACGCTGTTCCTGTCGTTCTATCTCTGATTCGACAGCTCCGGCACAGCGGATCCACAGGTTGGACACGCATCCTCGGTGATGGGAGCGGGTGACACACCCGCTCCCATCGACCAAGGAGCGAAAGATGAGCGACCCGCAGCGGCCGTCCGAGGACGAGGACAAGACCGTCGAACAGCCCGCGGTCGGCGACGAGACCGCGAAGAAACCCGCCGAACCGGCGGCCGGTACCGAAACCCCGGCTGAACCTCCGCCCGCGCCGCCCGCGGGCGCTCCGCAGTGGGCCCCGCCGCCGCAGCAGGCCCCGCCGGGGAAGGGCGGTTTCCGCCGCTTCGCCGGGCATCGCGCGACGCAACTGGTTGCGGTCGGCCTGCTCGGCTTCATCCTCGGTGGCGGGATCATCGGCACCGCCGTCGGCTTCGCCACCCATGGGGGTGGCAGGCACGGTGACCGGCCCGGCATCTCCCGCGAACACCGTGGCCAGGACGGTCCCGGCCCGCACCGGGACTTCCGTGACGGCCCTGGTGACCGCGGCTGGCGTAACTACGGGAACTGAGATCATCCGTCCGTGGGACAGCCGGACGTGACCAGTCCCACGGACGGTAGATAACGGAATCATCACGGCACCGTGTACGGTGTTCGTGATGCGAAGCGCCTCCGCTGAATTGCCCAAGGCCACCGGTGCGCTGCCGGTCGCCGCCGTCCTCGCTCGCCCCTGGGTGCTGCCTGCCGGGGCGGCGGTCGCTTCCGCCCTGGTGTTCGTCCTGGTCAGCGGGCATTTGATCGACGACACGTACATCACGCTGTCGTATGCGAAGAACCTCGCCTTCCACGGCCATTGGGGCCTGATCGAGGACGGCACCGCCAACACGGCGACGTCGCCGCTGAACGTCCTCGTGCTGGCGCTCCTCACGTTCATCGTCCGCGATGCCGTCTTCGCCGCCGGGATCGTGTTCGTGGCCAGTCAGGTGCTGCTCGTGCTCGGCCTGCGCCGCATCGGCGCCGCGACCGGCCTCCCCGGCGGCTTCGCCCCGCTCGCGCTGGGCCTGCTGCTGGTGAATCCGCTGCTGCTGTCGTCGGTCGGTCTCGAAGTCGCCCTCGGCGCGACGGCTGTCGTCTGGCTGATGGTGCTCCTGCACGAACGCCGCCCCGCCGCCGCGGGCGCCGTGATCGGCCTGATCGCGCTCATCCGGATCGATCTGCTGCTGATCGCGTTCGTCCTGTTCCTCGCGCGCCGCGAGTTCTGGGTGGGGATCTGGCGCATGACCTTCGCCGCGCTCGCGGTGATGCTGCCGTGGTTCGTGTTCAGCTGGCTGGCGCTGGGTTCGGCGGTACCGGACACCCTGGTCATCAAGATCATGCAGCGGTCATGGGGACCGTTCAGCTTCACCAACGGCCCGCTGCTGTACTGGCGCAATTTCCCGGTGGCGGCGACACTTTCCTTCCTGCCGCTCGTGATCGGGGGGCTCGCCGGTCTACTGTGGACGTTCCACTACCGCCGCGGCGCGGACGGGGCGAAGCGCCTGCTGCCGTTCGCGACCCTCGCGATCGCCGGTGCGGCGCACTATCTGGCCTACTGCTGGCTGAACGTCCCGCCCTATCACTGGTATTACGCGCCGAGCATCGTCGGCGCGACGATCTTCCTCGCCGCCGGTGCCTGCGCGGTGCCCGGACGGGCCCGGCTCGGCGCGGGGATCCTCGCCGGCGCGTTCCTTCTCGCGAGCGTCGTCGCGTACGCGACCCCGGAACTGCCGCGCCGGTTCGCGCCCATCACCAGTAACCACGCCGCGTCCGACGAGTACCGCAAGATCGGCTCGCAACTGGCCGAACTGACCAAGGGGCGGAAGGTGGAAAGCGCCGGCGAGGTCGGGGCGCTCGCCTACGCCTGCGATTGCGACATCGTCGACCAGTTCTCCGACCGCGGCTCGGTCGACCCGGCGATCGTCGAGACGAAGAATCGCAGCGGCGACCTCGGCAAGGCCCTGTTGGAGGCGAACTTCCGGTTCTTCGACCACAGCGTCCCGCCCGCGACCCCGGATCTGGTGCTGGCCACCACCCGGAAGGCGCCGCCGCCGAACGCGCTGGCCACTTGGACGATCAGCTCGCCGTGGATGGGCACCCAGCAGCTCTACCTCCGCCCCGCGCGGTAGAACCCCGTCACGAAGGGGCGGACGACCTCACCGCCGAAGCGGTCGACGACCAGGTTCTCGATGGCGTCGAGCAGCCGCAGGCGCTCCTCCGGCGGATGACTCAGCACGAGCGCCATCGAGGCGTACAACGTGCGCAGCCGGACGGCGTCCATCCGTGCTTCGGAGCGGATCACCTCACCGGCGAAACCGGTGAACCCCGCGGCTGTCAAGTACTCGCGATGGGCGTCGACGTCCAGCTGGAACGGCGGCCCGCCCGGATCCATCACGGTTCCTGGCGACATCCCGAGGATCTCTTCGGCGGCAACGTCGAAGTCGTGCGGCCGGGCCGGGTCCTCGAACATCATCCACCAGAGCGCGACCCGCCCGCCCGGTTTGACGATCCGCCGCAGCTTCGCGGCGCCGACGTCGGGCTGGACCCAGTGAAAGGACGTGGCCGCCACCGCCAGGTCGAAGCCGTCGTCGGGGAGTTCGGCTTCCTCGAAGGGGGCGGTGACGACGTCGAGAGCCTCGGCGGGGTGTGCGGCGCGAAGGAAGTCGGCCAGGGGAGCGCTGGGCTCGACGGCGGTGACCGTGGCCTGGTGCGCGAGCAGCCGGGCGGTGACCAGGCCGGTCGCCGGTCCGATCTCGACGACTCGTGCGCCGGGACCGAGACCGCACTCGGCGACGAGGATTTCGTAGACGCGGTCGGGGTAGTCGGGGCGCCCGGCGTCGTAGGACTCGGGGTCCTGGCCGAAGAGATGCCTGCCCTGATGCGTGCTGAGTGGCTTTCGCAAGGTCGTCGTCTCCGGGTAAACCCGCATCCAGAGGACTAAACGCGGGAGGGGAGGGGATCAGCGGCGGGAGTCGGCCCGGGTCGCCTTGTCGACCGCCAGCATGTCCCGCTGGTAGACCACGGAGCCGTCGGCGAAGACGAACTGAAGCACCGGACGCGGCGGAAAACTCCGCCCCAGGTAACGCGCGGACACCGAACGCACCACGCCCGACGGCATCTCCTCGAAGGTCCGGAACGGCTGGGCGGGATCCTCGCCTTCCAGCATCCGCGCCGGGTACACGACGGCCAACCGCCGGTCCGACAGCGTCAGCAGCGCCTCGCCCTTACCTCCGGCGAGATGGTCGGCGAGCCGGGCGGCGATCTGGTCCGCGGACCGCGCGACCACCCAGTAGGCGATCGTCGGGTCGTCGGTCCAGTCGGCTTCGAGTACGTCGGGAGCGGGCAATGGCCACCGCGGCTTCCCCGTCACCGCAGGGGTTTCCCGCGCCGCCTCGTAGGGCAGCGTGAGCTTGCCGTCCAGCAGCAGCCCGACGTAGCCGTGCGCGGGCGGGCAGCCGAGGATCAGGCGCTCGCCGGGCGCGAGCCAGAACTGGTGCAGTTCCCGTTCGACGATCTCGTCGACGGACTTCGCCATCGGAAGCGTGTTCTCCATCAGCTCACCGTCATCGAGTGCAGCCAGGCGAACTGCCGGGGATCGTCACAGTCGAACAAGAAGTCCATACCCGATCCGTCCACAAAGGACACTCGAATGCAGGGGCGCCGCTTCTTGCCGTGCTCGGCCACCGCGAAACCGGCGACGCGGTCACGCGGGATTTCGGCGCACGGAACCATTTCCTGTCGCGCGATCGGAACGCCCTCGGCGTTCTCGCCGTAGGTCTTCGTGGTCATGATCGCGGCGATCTCCTTGCCGGTCTTGACCACGCCCTTGCCGAACCCGATCGCCTTCGACATGAACGTCTTCTCGGCGGGCTTCACCGGTTCCGGCGGCGGGATGAACTTCTCCAGCACCAGCAGCCGCGCGCTGGTCAGCGCCCACAGCCGCGAAAGCGAACCGCTGGTGGACAGCTCCCGTACCGCCGTGTGCGCGATACCGCCCTGGTCGCCGAGCACGATGACCTGCGGTGACGGCGGATTCGACTTGCCGCCGTCGTCGCCTGCGCCCAGCGCCGCACCGACCACGTCGCCGGCGAAGTTCGCCGCGCCGGAGCCGAGTTTGCCCAGCACGCTCTTCTTCGGCACACCCCACGGATCGAGGCCGCGCACGTCGTAGTTCAGCGTCCGGCCGTACGCGGCCCACAGCAACCGTTCACCGGGATGCAGCGACGGCAGGGCCTGTGACGCGGCCCCGAGCGGGTAGCCGAGATTCATTCTTCGATCGTGAACCCTCTGTCGGTCGCCGCGCGGCGCTCTTCCTCGGACGACGAGTCCTGCGACTCGTTGTAGCCCGCCTTGACGCCCTGTTCGACGCCCAGTTCGGCCAGATTACCCGCGCTGCCGCGGAAGGCGGCCTTGCCGAGGCTGGTCGTCCCGTTCATGCCCATCGCGCGCAGCCCGGCCTCGGTGAGGTTCGTGGTGAGTGCGTCCGAGCCTTCGCCGCCGACGCCGTACCGGTTCGCGAACTTGTTGGCCGTCTTGGAGGCACCCGTCGTCGGGTTGGCCTTCGTGACGATCTTGGCCAGCGGGTTCTTGTCGATCTGGTCGGCGAGCCGCTTCTGCAGCCAGTTGCCGTCGCGCAGTCCTTCGGTGCGCTCGACGACCTTCTTGAGCGGCCCGTTGCGGAGCGTCTTCAGGATGTCTTCGAGCTTTTCGATCAGCGGCTTGAGCTTGCCGAGCAGCTGCTTGACCTTCATCCCGAGTCGTCCGCCGGTCACCGCGACCTGACCGGCCGTCGCCGCGCCCGCCGCGCCGACCGAGGCACCCGCCGTGATCCACGAGGCGGCCAGCGCGGCCAGCCACTCGATGATCAGGCCCATCACCAGTTCCTGGATGATGTCGATGACGATCTCGACGAACGCGTCGAACAGGTCGGCGGCGATCTCCAGGATCTGCTGTAGTCCGCGGACGTCGTTCGCGAACGCCTTGGCGCCGCCCGAGAACTCGGTCATCTGGCCGCGGAACGCGTCGCCCGCCTCGCCCTTCCACGCCTCTTTGGTGCCGTCGGCTCGCTTCTGCTCGTGCTCGGCGACGCCCTCGAGCCACTTCGCCGTCTGCTCCCAGCCCTTGGCGGTGCTGCGCATCTGCTCGGGGTCGCCGATCGCGGGTTCCAGCACGAGTTCGACCAGCGGGCTGATCACGATCCCGATCAGGAAACCGAGCCCGTTGTCCAAAAAGGACTGTCCAGGGCTCGTCACGAGCTGGAGTTGTTCCATCCGCGCGTGCACGGCCGCGATCGCGACGTCCGGTGGGCTGCTCGCCCTCGCCACCTCCGAAGAGGTGCTGAGCCACGAGCTGCCGTAGCCGCCGTTCTGCTCCCAATACCCCTTGCGGCCGGCGTCACCGGAGCTGTTGAGGTCGCTCAGACCGCCGGGACCGCCGCCGCCGTCGTCCAGGCCCGCCCCGAGGCCGGTGATGACCTCGGCGGTGCCCTGGTTGTGGTCGAGGTAGGTCTTCGCCGCGGTGGTGGTCTTGTCGGCGATCTGCGCCATGAAGGACTTCGCCTGCTCGGCGAGATCCTGGCACTCCTGCAAGGAGTCGAAGTACTTGAACGCCATCAGCTCGCCGAGCGGGCCGAAGCAGTCGTCGGAGACCCTGGCCTGTTCGAGCAGGCTCGCGAGGCTGCCGAAGTTCCCCGACGCCTCTTTGGAACCCGTCGCGTGCGCGGTGAGCGCTTCCGTCTGTACGCCGAAGCCGGTCAAAACGAGTCCCTCCGCAGGATGGGGCCGCCGAAGTCGTCGTCATCGGCCGGGGCCGGGCGAGCCGGACGCTGGGTACGGACGGGCTGCTGGGCGGCCGGGCCCGCGAGGGATTCCGCGGGCGGGGGAGCGCTCGGCCCCAGCGGTTCGACATGGGCGTTGAACGCCTCTTTGAACTGGTCCGCGCGATCGCCGAGGATCGGCTGGACGGTCTGCTGCATCGCGGCCGCGGCCTGCTGCGTGGCTTCCCTGATCGCGGTCAGGATCTCCTGCTGCAGCGCGGTATGCGTGCGGTTCATCGCCTTGGGGGACAGCTGGAGTCCCAGCAACGCGCCCGACGGGGCGACGGTCACCGTCACCGAGCCGTCGGCGTTGCGCGCGGACCCGCGCAGCCCGGCGATCTTGTCCTTCAGTTCCGCTGCTTTGGCGGCCTGCTCCTGAAACGACCGGATGGCCGCGTCGAGCCTGGCTTCCTGGTCAGCCATCGATTCCTCTCAACCCGGGGACGGAAGGGGGGACCCTTTCCCCCTCCGTGCACCGGGTGAGACGAACGCGGCCGTGAGGCCGTTCCCTAGATCGGCAGTTTCCGGAAGATCGGCCGGGGGACGTGCCGCAGGGCCGACATGACCAGCCGGAACGGCGCGGGAGCCCACACCAGTTCCTTGCCGGCGCGCGAGGCGGTGACGGCGATCTCGGCGACCTGCTCGGCGGTCTGCGCCAGCGGGGCGTCCTTGAGTCCCTCGGTCATCTTGGTCTTCACGTGCCCGGGGCGGACGACGGTCACCTGCACGCCGGAAGGCGCCAGCGCCTCGCCGAGGCCCAGGTAGAAGCCGTCGAAACCGGCCTTCGTGGAGCCGTAGACGAAGTTCGAGCGGCGGACCCGCTCACCGGCCACCGACGACAGCGCGATGACCTTGCCGTGGCCCTGCTTCTTGAGCTTGTTCGACAGCACGACCCCGACCGACACCGCGGCCGTGTAGTTCACGGTCGCCGCCTCGACGGCCTTCGCGTGGTCCTGCCACAGCTCTTCCTGGTCACCGAGCAGACCGAACGCCACGACGGTGACGTCGATGTCGCCGCCCTCGAAGGCCTTGTCCAGCACGCCGGGGTGCGAGTCCATGTCCTTCGCGTCGAAGCCGACGGTGGACACTTCGGCGCCCTTGTCCTTCAGGCGCTGCGCGGCCGCGTCGAGCCGCGGCGACGGACGTCCGGCCAGCACGACCCGGAGGGGCTTCTCGGACAGGTACTTCTCCGCGATCGCGAGCGCGATGTCGGAGGTGCCGCCGAGCAGCAGCAGGGACTGGGGGTTACCCACAGCGTCGATCACAGTTCCAACCTTCGGGACATGTCAGAGGCGAAAACGCCTTCGGGGTCAACGGAAGCGCGGACCTTGCGCCATTCCTCGAGCCGCGGGTACATCTTCGCGAAGTTCTCCGCGGAGGTCCGCGAGTCCTTCGCCGTGTACAGGCGGCCGCCGAGCGCGAGCACGTCGTCGTCGAGTTCCTGGCAGAACCGGCTCAGCCCGTCCTTGATCGGGAAGTCGAGGCAGACCATCCAGCCGGGGTGCGGGAACGACAGCGGCGCCGGGTTGCCCTCGCCCATCTGCTTGAACACGTTGAGGAACGACACGTGCCCGGAGTCGGCCACCTTCTGGATGATCCGGCGCAGCGGCTCGTGCGCGTTCAGCGGCGTGCTGAACTGGTACTGAAGGAAACCCTTGGAGCCGTACGCGCGGTTCCACTCGCCGAACAGGTCGAGCGGGTGGTAGAACGCCGTCAGGCTCTGGATCTGGTCGCGCGCGTTCTTCGCGGTCTTGCGGTAGTACAGCTCGCCGATGGCGGTGAACGACAGCTTGTTCGCCAGTCCGTTCGGGAACACGTCCGGCAGGGTCGCCAGGGTGCCCGGGTTGAACTTGAGCGGGTCCGCGCGCAGCTTGGGCGGCAGTTCGTCCAGTTTCGCGAGCGAGCCGCGCTGGAAAGCGGCGCGGCCGAGCTTCGCGCCCCTGGAGATCGAGTCGAACCAGCCGGACGAGTAGGTGTAGTTGTCCTCGGAACCGTCGGTGACCAGCGCCAGGGTCTCGTCGAGGTTCGCCGTGCGCTGGATGTCGGCCTTGAAGTAGGCCGTCTCGGTCTTCGTCATCCGGATCTTGGCCCGGACGATGACGCCGGTGAGGCCGATGCCCGCCACGGTCGCCCAGAACAGCTCCGAATCGGGGCCGTCCGGCGTGATCGTGCGCACCTGCCCGTCGGCGGTGACCAGGTCCAGCGACACCACGTGGTTGCCGAAGCTGCCCGCCGAGTGGTGGTTCTTGCCGTGGATGTCGTTGGCGATCGCGCCGCCGATGGTCACCTGGCGCGTACCCGGCAGCACCGGGACCCACAGGCCGTAGGGCAGGCCTTCGCGCATCAGCTTGTCGAGGCTGACGCCCGCGTCGAGGTCGACGATGCCGGAGTCCGGGTCGATCGAGTGGATACGGTCCAGCGCGGTCATGTCGATGACCAGGCCACCCGCGTTCTGCGCCGGGTCGCCGTACGACCGGCCGAGGCCGCGCGCGATGACCCCGCGTTCCCCGGCCTGTGTCACCGCCCGGGCGATGGTCTCCACGTCGGGGGTGCTCAGGACGTCCGCGATACTCGGCGACGTCCTTGCCCAGCCCATGAGCGACTGCCGCTGTGTCTTGGGTGCTTGGGTCACGCCGACCAGGGTAACCACGCCGAACACTGCCCGGAACGTGACCCTGAAGTGCTCGCTTCTACACTTTGCGCACCAGCCCCAGCAGTTTATGAGGTAGAGCAGTGGTGGCGACCGACCCGAAAGCCGGCTCGACGGCGGCAGCGCCGTCCTCCCCTGGGCTGCTCGGGCAGCTCATCCGCTTCGGCCTCATCGGCGGATTCTGCGCCCTCGTCGATTTCGGCGTCTACCAGGGGCTTCGTGCTCTCGGAATGGACGCGACGCCGTGGGTGGACATCGCCCGCGCGCTCAGCTTCATCGTGGGCACCACGACCGCCTTCTTCCTGAACCGCAAGTTCACCTTCGCCGGTGGACGCCAGGAGGGCGCACGTCAGATCGGTAGCTTCGTACTCCTGTACGCCGTGACGTTCCTCGTGGCCGTCGGCGTCAACCGCACGATGCTGCACGTCCTGCCGGAGTCGGCCTGGAAGGCCACTTTCGGTTGGGTCGTTTCGCAGGCAACCGCGACCGTGATCAATTTCGTCATGCTCAAGTGGGTCGTCTTCCGTGAGCCCCGCGCCACCAGCCCAGTCTTGACCAGCACAGAGGAGAACTGAGGATTCATGCCCGGTAAAGCCGCCGTCACCGGAGAGGCCCCGAGCGCCATGGTGAGCACTATCGACGACACCCGCTTCGCGGAACGCACCCCGCAGGGCCGTCTCACCGCGCAGCGCGGGCTCTACGCCGGCCCGGCCCCCATCGTCAGCAAGGACCTCTACGCCGAGCTCGAATGGGGCAGTGCCGTGCGCGAACGCGCGGGCATCGCCATCGAGCCGGCGTCGAAGGTGTCCGGCAACACCTACTTCGGGCGCTTCCCCGCGAGCTACTGGCAGCGCTGGACCGACGTGACCGAGGTCGCGGTCGAGGCCGTCGTCACCGGTGACGGGCAGCTGTCCATCGGCGCTTCCGACCTCGAGGGCGACGCGCGCGTGGTCGCCGCCGAGATCATCGCGGGCGCGAAGCAGCAGAAGGTGACGCTGACCGCGAAGCTGGACAAGTTCTACGACGGTGGCGCGCTCTGGCTCGACCTCGAGACCGAGGGCGGCCAGTCGCTGCGCGTCGAGAACGTCCGCTGGACGGTCGAAGCGCCGGAGAAGATCCGCCCGACCGCGGTGACCATCTGCACGATGAACCGCGCCGACGACTGCCTGTCGAACCTGCAGGCGCTCGCCGCCGACGTCTCCTCGCTGGAGACGCTCGACGCGATCTACGTCGCCGACCAGGGCACCGACCTCGTCGAGTCGCGTGACGGCTTCGAGCAGGTCGCGAAGGACCTCGGCGACAAGCTGCACTACATCAAGCAGCCGAACCTCGGCGGTGCCGGCGGCTTCACCCGCGGCCTCTACGAGGTCGCCGGGCACACCGAGACCGAGCACGCGAACGTCCTGTTCATGGACGACGACGTGCTGCTCGAGCCGGACCTGGTGATCCGGATGACCGCGTTCTCCAACCGCACGGTCAACCCGGTCATCGTCGGCGGGCAGATGCTGAACCTGCTGCACCCGAACCAGCTGCACGTCGGCGCCGAATACGCCCGGCTGAACACGCTGGAGCCCGGCCAGCCGGTGACGCACTCGCTCTCGACCGCCGACCTGCTCGGCGTCGACGAGGAGACCCTCAAGCCGAACCGCCAGGAACGCCGCCTCGACGCCGGGTACAACGGCTGGTGGTCGTGCCTGATCCCGTACGAGGTCGTCAAGGCCACGGGCTACCCGCTGCCGTTCTTCTTCCAGTGGGACGACGCGGAGTACAGCTACCGCGCCCGCGCGCACGGCTTCCCCACGGTCACCCTTCCGGGCGCCGGCGTCTGGCACGCCGACTTCCACTGGAAGGACTGGGACGAGTGGCACCGCTACTTCAACCTGCGGAACTCGATCATCACCGCCGCGCTGCACTCGCCGTTCAACCTGAACCTGCTCTCGCGCGTGCTCATCGCGCAGCTGGTCCGGTACCTGCTCGGCATGCAGTACGGCCTGTCCGCCACGCTGATCAAGGCCGTCGAGGACTTCCTCGAAGGCCCGGAGGTCCTGCGTGACGGCGGCGTCGCCGCGATGAAGGAGATCCGCCGGATCCGCGACGAGTACCCCGAGACCAAGCGGCACAAGGCCACCGACGTCCCGGGCATCGCGTCGAACGACATCGGCATCATCAACAGCGCGCCGCGGCCCAGCATGCAGCGCCTGGTGCTGATCAAGCGGATCCTCGACCGGGTGCTCGGCCGCAGCCGTCACTCGCTCGGCGCGATCCCGATCGACGAGGCCCACTGGTGGCACGTCGCCACCTTCGACACCGCCGTCGTCACCGACGCTTCGCAGGAAGGCGTGCGGGTCCGCTCGTACGACCGCGCGAAGATGTTCGACCTCGCTCGCCGCGGTGCCAAGGTGATCCAGCGGCTCCGGAAGGAAGGCGCGGCGGTGCAGGAGCAGTACAAGCGCTCCATGCCCGAGCTGACGTCGCGGGAGAACTGGAAGCGGCTCTACGAGCTGTAACTCCGCTCCGCGCTCTAGCGTTGTCATGAACGGGACTTTCCTTGCAAAAACTGCAAGGAAAGTCCCGTTCATGACATCTGGCCCGGCTCGATGTCCCCAATGCCACATTGGAGGCACTCAACGTCTCCAATGTGGCATTGGGGACGTGTCGGCCCCCCGAAAAAGAGAGCAAGGGACCTTTAGTATCGCCAGCTTTCCTAGCGGCGCTAACCCAGCATGTCGCAAGTAAGGGGGTCGCGGCCAACGGCAGCACGTCGGTGCCGGCCGGACTGCTGGAACTGTTCTCCCGGACCTAGTGGAGCCCGAACACCCGCGTCTTGCGGTTCAGATCGTCGATGTAGGCGGCGGCGACGTGGGAGAAGTTGATCGCCACCTCGGAGTCGTCCTTCGTCTGGATCGTCTGTACCGAACCGGTGCGCACGAAATGCGAAAGGTCCTTGGTCAGCCGTTCGGTTTCTTCCGTCGTGAGCGCGAAGAGCAGCGGCTCCCCACCGGTGGCGAGATGGAGCACGAGCGCGGGTTTCTGGTCTGCCATGAACCCATGGCACCAGCCTTGATCGCGGCCGGGCAAGCGGGTTCGCTGCGGGCGTACCGGGTGAGTGGACTACGTTCATCCCGACGAACAAGACACCCGCGGGGGGAAATGGCGATGCCGCATTCGTTCTCGCTGTCGCTGGCGGCGGTGGACATCCTGCTCGAACACGGCCGGTTCGGGCCGGCGCCGGTCCCGTTCGAGGTCCCGCACATCGGCACGACGATCGATCAGCGCGCGATGGTGCGTGAGGCCGTCTTCCGCGATCTCGAAGGCCGCGGCCTGATGCGCGGCGGCAGGCTCGACGCCGACGTCGAACTCGCGCTCGCCACGTTCGTCAATCCGCAGCTCGCCGTCTGGACGGTCGCGCAGATGGACAAGGACAAGCAGCTGTTCGCGAGGGCGGCGACCAACGGCCAGTTCGGGGTCCTCGCGCGCCAGGACGAGAACCTGCTCGTCTTCGAAGAGACCAGGCCGACCGCGATCGTCGCGTCGATCGTCGACCTGCTGCCGCTCACCCCGGCCGGCCCCGGCCAGTCCGTCACCATCGCGAAGCCGGTCAGCGCGCCGAAGCGTCCTCGCAACAATGACGACGCGTACGACCCCTTCGCAGGAGTCAGCGGGCCCCGGTCCCACGGGTCGAACCCGCAGCAGCGGCAGGTGGAACGGATCTTCGAGAAGCCGAAGACGCGCGTGGGCCAGTTCAGCGTGTTCATCCGCGGCGGCCAGGTGTTCCCGCCGCTGGCCTGGTTCGACACCGAAGCGGGCCGGTACATGATGACCTCGCGCCGGGCGGCCGATGGGCAAAGCTGGCTGACCTACGCTCCGGCCGACAACGCGCGGATCGCGCAGCAGCTGTACGCCCAGCTCGAAGGGCAGTTCTGAGGCGGTTCCGGAGCACGGGGAACCGCGGTGACGCCCGTTTCGTCACAGTTCCGGCGCACTCCGCGGTGATCGGCGAATCGGCTCGATCAGCGTTGCGCTGAGTGCTCGGCTAGTAGACTGCCGGGCGGTACGCACGGGCGAGCAGACGATGCAGTGGGGCGGGCGATGGCTTTCGAAGCGGACGGCGGACAGGCGGCACCGGACTTTTCGATCGGCGCGGCCATGGGGGCGGCGGCGGGCTATGTGGCCAAGGGCGGGCTGAACCAGGAGGCGATCGCCAAGGTCAGCGCCGAAACCCAGAAGCTGGTCTCGGCCGCCAAGAACGGCGGCTTCACGATCACCGAGAAGGGCGTGGAACCGCTGCGCAAGGCGCTGGCGGACATGTCCGAGCACCTCGACACGCTCAAGGCGAAGACGGTGCACCTTTCGCAGGCCCCGCAGCTGGGCGGCCACCCGTACGGCAAGGCCGTGGCGGCGCACGACCAGAAGGGCGCCTCCGAGGCGGCCGGATCCGCGGCCGTCGTGCTCGAACAGTTCGCCAAGGTGGTCAAGGACGCAGACGAGGCGCTGGCCAGGGCGGCCGGACTGTACAAGGACGTCGAAGACCGCGCGATCGACGCCACCAAGAAGATCCAGGCTTGAGGACGATGAAGAAGCTTTACGCCCTGCCGCTCGCCGCGGCCGCACTGGTACTCGCCGCCTGCTCCAGCGAGAAGCCCGGAACACCCACCGCCGCGCCGTCCTCGGCGCCGGGACAGCCGACGTCTTCCGCCGCGTCGCCGTCCATCGGCGGGGGGAACACCGCGTCGCTGGACCCGTGCTCCCTCGTCAGCGCGACCGACCTGGCCTCCTACGGCACCTTCAAGGCGCCGGAGACCGGTGAAGACGGCGGAGCCCGCACCTGCACGCTCACGAAGGACAAGGCCACCGCCAGCGAGGAATCGCTGACGGTCAGCGTCGGCGTCCGTGACACGCAGGGGCTTGACAGCGTCAACGACGCCGGGAACGGCAAGACCAACGGCAACGTGCAGGGCCGCAAGGCGGTCCTGGTCCCGACGCCGCCGACGAACTGCCTGATGGCGCTCGAAGCGGGCGCCACCTCGCGGGTGGACGTCGTCACGGTGTCGACAGACCCCGAGAAGGCGTGCGGGGTCGCGGAGAAGGTCGCGGACATCGTCGCACCGAAGCTTCCGAAGAGCTAAGGGGGAAACAGGGATGACCACGAAGACACCGAACCTGAGCGAGAAGCAGGTCTCCGACCTTTCGCCCGCGGCCCGCGACGCGTACTTCCAGCAGAAGGCGGACGAAGGCGTCGATCCCAGTGACGGCTGGCTTTTCGGCGCCGTCAAGCAGTTCATCGCCACCGGGCAGGCGCATCAGAAGGCCCAGGAGGTCGGCGACAAGAACGTCGACGACCTGACCCGCGGCGGCGACGTCCAGTACGTCGAGGGGCTGGAACCGTCGAACGCGGATTACCAGGGCTACGACCACGAACGGCTCGAACAGTTCGTCAAGAGCGACTTGAACGTCGAGCAGGTCACCCAGGTCTCCACCGCGTACCACGACATCCACAAGGCCTTCGAAAGCTTCGCGACCACGATGACCGAAGCGGTCAACGCGTCGCAGGGCACCTGGGACGGCGAAGCGGCGGGCAACGCGAAGGGCTATTTCCAGAGCCTCAGCAAGTGGTCCGACGCGAACTCCCAGAACGCGAAGCTCGCGTCCGAGACGATCTACGATCAGGGCACCGCGGCGTCCCACGTGAAGAACGTGATGCCCGCGCCGATCCCCTTCAGCTGGAAGGACGAGGTCGGCGGCTGGATGACGTCGAACCCGTTCAACCTCGGCGAGAACATCGACAAGTCCATCCAGAAGCAGGAAGACAGCCGGGAGGCGCACACCCAGGCCGCCTCCGCCATGCACGACTACGACAAGGCGTTGTACGAGGCCGCGTCCAAGCAGCCGGTGTTCGCTGAGCCGCCGAAGTTCGGCGTCGGCGGCGGTGGCGGCATCGACGACCCGGCGAAGCCGCAGCCGTATCAGCTGCCGCCCGGTTCGACCCCGCCCGGCTCCAACCCGCCCGGTGGCTCGTACATCCCGCCCGGTGGCGGCGGCCGCACGCCAGGTGGCATCCCGGCTCTCCCGCCCCGCAGCGGCAACCTCCCTGGCCCCGGCGCCAGCACGGGGTCAGGCAGCATCCCCTCGGGCACGACGCCGTCGGGCTTCCAGAACACGCCGGCGCCGATCAGCACACCCGGCCCCAACACGAACATGAACTCGATGCCGATGGGCCCCATGCCGATGGCGCCCATGATGGGCGGCGGCATGGGCGACTCCGAGTACAACGGCCGAGGCGGCCGGAGCGGAGGCGGCAGCGGGTTCGGCCCCGGTAGCGGTTCGAGCTCCACTCCCGGTTCGGGTTCCGCCTCCGGCGCGGCCCGCCCCGGCGGTGTCGGAGCGGCCGAAGCGGCGGCAGGTCGCGGTATGGGCGGTCTCGGCGGTGGCGCCGGCGGCCGTGGCGGGCCGGGGCTGGGCGGCGGCATGGGCGGCCGCGGCCAGCAGTCCGAAGGAGACGAGGACACCGAGCACCAGCGTCCGACGTACCTCGTCGAGGGCGATCCGGACGAGGTGTTCGGGACCGATCTGCGCACCGCGCCGCCGGTCATCGGCGAATAGCAGCGTCGACGTAAATGCCATGAAAGGTCCTTTCCTTGCAAATTTCGCAAGGAAAGGACCTTTCATGGCACGGGGAGGGACACGCCTCAGTAGCGGAAGAACTTCTCCTTGCGGCCCTGCCGCACCAGCTTGAGCCACTGCAGGAACGCCTTCGGGTCCCGCTTCACCCCGACGAAGTACAGCCCGAACCGCACGACTTCGAGCGCGCCGATCTTGCGCATGCCCGGCTGGGACAGTAGGTAGCCGCGGTTGCGGTAGGTGTAGTAGCGCTTGACCTCGTTCTCCGGGTCCTGCGCGTGGAACCGGCCGCCCAGCATCGGCTTGAACTCGTCCGAGCCGTCCGGGTGCAGGTACGCGGTCTTGAGCGAGGTGCCGAACGGCAGCCCCGACCGCACCAGCCGCCGGTGCAGTTCGACCTCGTCGCCGCGGAAGAAGAGCCGCAGGTCCGGCACGCCGACGACGTCCAAAGTGGACGCGCGGAACAACGCGCCGTTCATCAGCGAGGCGATCCCCGGCAGGAAGTCGACGCCCAGCTCCGACGACGAACGCTTCCAGGTCAGCCCGCGCCGCAACGGGAACGCGAGCTTGTCCGGCGCGTCGATGTTGGACACCACCGGGGAGATCTCGGCCAGATTCCGCTTTTCGGCTTCTTCCAGCAGGATCGCGAGGACGTTCTCGTCGGCCGGGCGGCCGTCGTCGTCGGCGAGCCAGATCCAGTCCGCGCCCAGCGAAAGCGCGTGCAGCATGCCGAGCGCGAACCCGCCCGCGCCACCGAGGTTGCGGTGCGAGGGCAGGTACGTGAAGGGAAGCGGGTAGCCCTCGACGATGTCCCGTGCCGACTGGTCCGGACCGTTGTCGACCACGACGAGGTGGTCGACCGGCCGGGTCTGGGAGGCGATGATCTTGAGCGAGTCCGCGAGCAGTTCCCGCCGATGGCGCGTGACGACGACGCCGACTACGGCGCCTTCGGGCAACTGCCGGTTCTCGCTGGTCATCCCTGGCCGCCGTTCGTCGTCGACACCGGCTCGGGCTCGACACCGAACCGCTCCAGCGTTTCCTTGCTCATGTTCTCGAACGGGTCGCGCCCCTTGTAGCCGGTGAGCACGTCGCGCAGCGAGCCGCGCTGCTTGACGTGTCCCTCGTCCATCCAGATGGCGGAATCGCAGAGTTCGAAGAGGAACTCGTCCGAGTGGCTGGCGAACACCAGGATGCCCGACCGCTTCACCAGCGCCTTCAGCCGGTCCTTCGCCTTGTTGAGGAACGCCGCGTCGACCGCGCCGATGCCCTCGTCGAGGATCAGGATCTCCGGGTCGATCGAGGTGACCACGCCCAGCGCCAGGCGCACCCGCATACCGGTCGAGTACGTCCGCAGCGGCATCTGCAGGTAGTCGCCGAGTTCGGTGAACTCCGCGATGTCGTCGACGCGGGCTTCCATCTGCTTCGCGGTCATCCCGAGGAACAGGCCGCGGATGATGATGTTCTCGAGCCCGGAGATCTCCGGGTCCATACCGATCCCGAGGTCGAAGACCGGCGCGATCTTGCCGGAGATCTTCGCCGAACCGCGGGTGGGCTCGTAGATTCCGGACAGCAGCCGCAGCAGCGTCGACTTCCCGGCGCCGTTGTGGCCGACGAGGCCGACCCGGTCGCCTTCCCGCAGCTGGAGCGTCACGTCGTGGAGGGCTTCGATGATCGGCACCTTGGTCTCGGTGCCGATCTTGCCGCCGACCTTGCCCAGCACCTTCTTCTTCATGGAGCGGGTCTTCGCGTCGAAAATGGGGAAGTCGACGTAGGCGTTGTGCACATCAATGCTGACCATCTGTCACACCCAATAAGAGACGCGGGAACGGTAATTGCGCATCGCGACGAGCGCGAGGACCCAGCCGACGACGGTGATGCCGAGCACCACGTACCAGCTGTTGATGCTGACTTCCTGGCCGATCAGCGGTGCGCGCACGATCTGGATGAAATGGAACAACGGGTTGCCGTGGACGAACGGCAGGGCCCACGAGGTGGAGGCCCGCGCGCCGCCGGCCAGCAGCTGGTCGATCGGCCACACGATCGGCGTGAGGTAGAACAGCAGCTGGATGACCGAGCTGATCACCTGCGGGATGTCCCGGTAGCGGGTCGAGATGATGCCCAGCAGGAGGGTGACCCAGCCGGCGTTCAAGGCGAGCATGAGGAAGCCGGGGATCGCGGTGAGCGAGTACCAGCCGATGCCGGGGTGGCAGATGCCGGAGTAGCCCGGATCGCAGTTGCCGGTGTTCAGCGAGTACGGGTGGTTGAGCGCGGTGAAGAAGATCGCGACGACGATCACGTAGACGATCAGGTTGTGCACCAGCATCAGGGTCTGGCGCCACACCGTGCGCAGTACGTAGACCGAAAGCGGCGCCGGGAGCTGTTTGATCAGCCCCTCGTTGGAGATGAAGGTCTCCATGCCCTCGGACAGGCAGCCGCTGATGAAGCCCCAGATGATGAAGCCGGTGCTGATGTAGGGCAGGAACGTCGACGTCGGCATGCCGAACAACTGTGAGTACAGGAGTCCGAGGCCGAGTGCGATGACACCCTGGCTGATGGTGATCCAGAACGGGCCGATCACCGAGCGGCGATAGCGCTGCTTGATGTCCTGCCAGCCGAGGTGTCCCCACAGCTCTTTGGCGGCGAAACCGGTCTTGATGTCGGCGAACGCGCGCGAAAAGGTCTTGCTGTCCGAAATCGGCGGAACCGAGGTCGGAGCAGCACCGTCGGCGGCGTGAACCGTGCTGGTGGCATGCACGGGAACGAGGGTACCGATGGGGTCGATGATGCCTGGGCCACCCCGGCCGGAGTCGCTTACGCGCTCCCGCTCCGGTGACGGTGTGTGCGGCGTTACGATGCACGAATGCCGGTCCCCGACAGAACGGCTTCGGTCTCGAAGCCTGCCCGGCGCGCACTGTATTACCTGGTCGCGCCGGTCGGTCACCCCAACTATGGTGACGAGCTCATTGCCGCGAGTTGGCTCCGGCATCTGGCCGAAGTGGCTCCGGGCGCGGACGTCTGGGTGGACACCCATTCGCCCGGTCCCGCCGCGGTGCTCCTTGACGGGCTGCACCCCCGTGCGAAGTTCACGGACACCTTGTGGCGGCTTTGCTGGGAGGCCCCCTCCGAGGATCCGTGGCAAGCGGCGGCCTGGGTCCGTGAGGCCATGCACAACCCCGGGATGATGCCGAGGCTCCACCACGGCATCGAGCTGCTGGCCGGCGTGGACGTCATCCACGTGGTCGGCGGCGGTTACATCAACAAGCTCTGGCCCAAGCAAATCGGTCTGCTGGCGGGCGCGGCTGCCGCGGCCGAGCGTTCCGGTGGCCGGGCGGCCATGACAGGACAGGGATTGCTTCCCGCGTGTGACGACGTCGCGCCTCTGTTGCGCGCGCTGGCCGATCGGTTCGAGATCGTGGAAGTCCGTGATGACGCTTCGGCGGAGTTGCTGGACGTGCCGGTCGGTCTCGACGACGCGTTCATCGGAATCGGCCCGCATCTTTACGACGCCGCTGAAGACGTGCCCGAGGTCATGCTGTGCCTTCAGTCCGACCTGGTGGAGGTAGGGGTCGGCAAGCTGGCGGGCGCGGTGCTCTCGATGCTGCGCTCGTGGAAGATCCCGCCCGAGAAGATCGGCGTCATCGAAGGGGTCCCCCGCGTCGATCGAGAGGTCTTCGCCCTCCTGGAGCGGGAGCTGCCCGGCGCACGTTTCTACCCGTTCTCGCATATCTGGACGCATGGGCTCCCGGTTTCGCCTGGACAGACCTGGATCTCCACGAGATTCCATCTGCACATGCTGGCCGCCGCGGCAGGCGCATCAGGGGTGGCGGTGTCGATCCACCCCGATTACTACGCGACGAAACACCGTTCTCTCGCGGCGCTGGGCTCCAACTGGACGCTGCTGGAAGACCTGAGCCAGGTGCCGGACCGCCCGAAACTGGGTGGATACCCGCCCGAGGCGTTGGCGGGCTTCAAGAAGGCCAAGCGAGACCTGGCGAAGTCGATCTATGCCCCGGTGATCCGTCCGGTCCCGGAGCCCGAAGGGCCCCCGGAAGCGCAAGTGACCCCGCTGCGCAGGCGATGGGCTCGCATCATCCGCGGTTGATGACTCGGCCACATGGAGTACATGGGATGTTTCACTCTGTTGCGGCATTCGAGTAGTTCCTGCCCCGCTCCATTGACTGATCGTTTTACCTCCATTTAACGTTCCGCTCGGCGTCGGGGGACGGCTGTTCGGTCTGTGGGGGTACGTCACTGTGGCGCGTTCACGTGTGGTCAATGCTGCGCGGAACTGGTTGGTTCTCGGTCTCGTGCTGGCTGTTCTGCTTCCTGTCGCCGGTTCGGCGGTCGAATACGCCAAGCCGGTCGAGCCGTTGCCGCTGGGGGCTTCGCTTGATTCGCCCGAGCAGAGGCTGGGATCCGGGCCGGGTACGGGGAGACACGAAAGACCGGGCCTCGATCTCCGCGACACTCCTCGTCCGCCCGGCGCGGTGGCCGACTCGGCCGCCGCGCCGCCTCAGGTCCAGGGCGTGGTCGACGGCAGGCAGCACGTCAAGCCGACGGTCGACCAGCGAAGCGGGTTGCCGTCGATCGATCCCCAGGCCGTCGAGCGGCCGCAGGACCGCACCGCGGACACTCAGACGTTCGACAATCCGGATGGCAGCCGCACTCTTCGGGTGCACACCGGGCAGGCCAACGTCCGGGAAGCCGATGGGCGCTGGTCTCCCGTCGATCTGAACCTGCAGGCGGGCCCGGATGGCCGGTGGTCCCCGCGTAAAGCTCCGACAGCCGTCAGTTTCGCGCCGCTCGCGAACGCCGGACAGGTGGCCAGTGTCCGTCTGGACGGCGACCACACACTGGCTTACGCCCTTCAGGACGCCGCCCCCGCAGCAGCGCGGCCGGCTGCGGACAGTGTGACCTATCCCGGTGCCCTGCCAGACGTGGACCTGCGTTTGTCGGCCACCAACGGCGGGCTCAAAGAGGAACTCGTCCTGCGCTCGTCGAAGGCGCGGTCGAGTTACGCGTTCACCCTGCACACCGGCGCGCTTCGTCCGCAGATCATCGACGGCGACGTCGAACTGATCGACCAGGTCGGCGTGGTGCGAGGAGTCATTCCCGCCGGGTTCATGATCGACGGCAAGGCCGATCCGGTGACCGGGACCGGCGTCCGAAGCGAGGGAGTCCGGTACTCGATCGCGCAGCGGGATGCTCGGACCTGGACCCTGCGAGTCGATCTGGACGCGGCTTGGCTGCGTGATCCGAGTCGCGTCTTCCCGGTCGTGGTGGATCCGAGCGTCGGGAAGGTAGCGGTCAGCGAGGACACGTATGTCAAGTCCGGTACGACGCAGGACCATTCGGGGAACATCGAACTCGAGGTCGGTTCTCCGAACGGGGGGAGGACGATCTCCCGCTCGTACCTGAAGCTGGAGTCCGTTTCCGCCGCCCTTCGAAACCAGTACATCATCGGGGCGACGCTCGACGTGCTGGCAGTTCATTCGTGTCAGACCCGGCCGGTCACCCTTTTCGAGGTCACCCAAGGCTGGGGGAACAACGCGGTGTGGCCGGGAGCGGCGGCCGGCCGGGCGCTCGCGACCGTCGACGTCCCGGCGTTGGGCGCGGGATGCGCCGGTCAGTACCTGACCAAGTTCGTCCTGCCACAGGACATCGCGATCCAGTGGTCACACGGAGCGGCCCTGGGCAACGGTTTCACCATCCGTGCCGCCAACGAAGGCGACAGCGCGGCTTTCAAACGCTTCGCCTCTTCAAACACACCCAACAAGCCGTACCTCGATGTTCGCTACGCGCCGGAAGGCGCCGCCTACGAACTCACCGACGTTCTCCTGCCGACCAACACGCGAGAGGGCACTTTCACCGCGAAGGTCACGAACCAGGGGTCATCCACCTGGGCGGCCGGCGGCGGATATCGACTGGGCTATCTGATCAAACAGAACGGCACGGTGATCAGGACCTCCCAGGGAGTCGCGCCGGGCGTGGACGTGCCACCGGGTGGCCAGGCGACCATCACGGTGCCTCTGACCGCATTGGCCCCGGGAGACTACGAACTTCTCCTGACCATGTGGAATCCCGCGAACGAGGACTTCCACGTCGTCTACGAGGTTCCCTACGGTTCGGCTCCACTGAAAGTCCAGAACACCCCGCCGGGGTCCAACTACCAGCAACCCGGCAACGGCGCGACGGTCGAATCCTTGACACCGACCTTGTTCGCCCGGGCCATCGATGACGACAACTGGCCGAACAAGGGGTTCACCTTCCAGTTCCGGATCTGCACCGATGTCGCGCTCACCCAGAACTGCACGGATTCCCCGTGGGGTCCCGAAAGCTGGGTGCCGCCGGCCGGAAAGCTGGTCTGGAGCAAGACCTACTACTGGGGTGTCAAGACCCATGACACGGTGAGCCCGTCACCGAACTGGGTCGGCCCGCTGGCGCTGACCACACGTGTCCCGCAGCCGGAGATCACCTCGCATCTCGCGGGCAGTCCGGACACCGTTAACGGTCCTGGTCTCGATCCGCAGATCGGGAACTACTCGACCGTCGTCACCGACGCCAACGTCGCCACCGTCGGTCCAGATCTCACCATCACGAGGACTTACAACAGCCTGGATCCCCGTAGGGACACCGCATTCGGTGTCGGCTGGGCGTCCCGTCTGGACACGCGGCTCGTCCCGAACCGGTCCGCGCAGAACGTCGTTGTCGACGTCGTGCTGACCTATCCGAACGGCAGGCAAGCCAGGTTCGGCCGTAATCCGGACGGCTCCTTCGCACCGCCGATGGGCCAGAACGTCGACCTCGTCTATGACAGTGGCACCGGTTACTACACGCTCAGGGATGTCACCGGCAGCCGCTGGCTGTTCGACAACGCGGGGAAGCTGATCCGTGTCACCGACCCGGCAGGGCTCACCGAGCATCTCGAGTACGACACGTCCGGGCATGTGACCGCGGTGGTGAACGACGTCTCCGGGCGTTCCCTGGGGATCACGTGGACGGGTGCGCATGTCACCAAGGTGCAGACACCCCCGCCGGCCGCCGGACAGGATCCGTTGAGCTGGACCTACACCTACGACGGCGACACGTTGACCGGCGTCTGCGCTCCCGGCGCGGCACCGAACTGCACGAGTTATGGGCGTCTCGCCGGCTCGCACTACCGCAGTTCGGTCATGGACGACGGGCCGCGCGGGTATTGGCGGCTCAACGAGGACAGCGGGCCGACGACGGCGAACGCCGCGGCTCGCACTCCCGGAGCGGACGCGGGCAAGCAGAACGGCCTCGGCTTCGGGGCGGTAGGAGCACTCGGCGGTACGACCGACACGGCCGCGGTCTTCGACGGCATGGCCAGTCACCTGACCTTGCCGGACGACCTGCTCAAGGAGAACATGTCGGTCTCCGCCGAGTTGTGGTTCAAGACCGGAGCGAGCGGAACCCTGCTCAGCTATGCCGATCAGGCCTTTCCCGCCACTGCGCCCGCCAAATGGCGTCCGTTGCTCTACGTCGGCATCGACGGTCACCTCTACGGCGGACTGTCCGCCCGTAATGTGACCGGGCCGAGCCAGGTGATCAGTACGAACCCGGTCAACGACAACGGATGGCATCACGCGGTGCTGACTTCCGAAGTCGACCGTCAGACGCTGTACCTCGATGGCGCGTCCATCGGAACGATCACCGGCCTGATCGATCACGGAACGCTGGGCAAACTGGTGGTCGGCGGCGGGGTCGGCAAGAACTTCCCGTCGACGAACGGCGGTGACTTCTACTTCAACGGCTCGATCGACGAGGTCGCGCTCTACCAGCACACCTTGAGCCCCTTCGCTGTCGCGCAGCACTTCGGTGCCGCACGGACGATCGACCAACTCACGAAGATCACCTTGCCGCAGGACGGTCGCGTCTACGCTGAGATCGGTTACGACGATCGAGCCGATCGGGCGAAGTCGCTCACTGATCACGACGGTCGTAAGTGGACGCTCGACCTGCCGGTGCGAAACAACGCGGAACGCACGGTCACGCTGCGCGGTCCCTACCCGGAGTGGACGTACAAGTTCGACGCGGATCAGGGGGGCCGCCTCACTTCGATCGTCCACAAGGGATTCGACAAGCACTGGGAGTACAACGAAAAGGGTTTCCTGAAAGCGACTGTCGACGAGCTCGACAACCGGGTCGAGCAGACCACGGACGAACGCGGCAACGTGTTGAGCCGAAAGACCTGCCGGGCCGCGGGTTCGTGCAACACGTCCTACTTCACGTATGTCACTTCATCGGACCCTCTTGATCCGAGGCGTGACAAGCTCGCCACCAGTTCCGATGCTCGCTCGTCGAGTGCCACCGACACCCGGTACCGGACGTCGTATGCCTATGACACGGCCGGTCGGCTCACCACGACGACGTTCCCGATCCCGGCGGGGCAGATCGCCGCGCCGACCGAGGTGAGAACCTACGCCAACGGCACCGAAACCGCCGAGGGCGGTGGCAAGGTGCCCGCCGGTGTGCTGATCCAGGTCACCGATCGGCGGAACCAGGTCGCGAGCAATGCGTTTCGGGCAAACGGGGACTTGGCGTTCACCAAGGACGTGATGGGGCTGGTCACGTCGTACGCGTACGACGGCATAGGCAGGCGTCTGTCACAGCAGGAGGGCAACGCCGCCGGCGGCGTTTTCGGGATCCGGACCTTCGAGTACACGCCGAAATCCGAGATCGCGAAGATCACGGGCCCGGCGGTGACCAACACGATCACCGGGGTGACGCACACTCCTGTCACCAGCAACGTCTACGACGGAAACGGGAACCTGCTCGAGGCAACGGTCTCCGACGCGACGGGCGGAGACCTCGCTCGGAAGACGACCTTCGGTTACAACGCCTTCGATCAGCGGGTCAGCGTCAACTACCCGGATGGTGGGGTGGTCCAGTACGAGCGCTCGCCTGACCTGCTCAAGGTCGTCACCACCGATGTCCTCGGCACGAAGTGGACCGACCAGTTCGACGATGAGCGCCGTCTGCTGTCGCGTGTGGCCACCGGCATCGGAGCCGATCCCGCCACCTCGGGTATGGGCAGCTTGCGGGTCGAGAACCGGAGCTACGACCCCACCGGGCGACTCGAGCGGGTTCAGGACGCGATGAACCGGGCCACACGGTACGGCTACTACGGCGACGGCCTGCTCGCCACCACCACCTTGGAGGGGTACCAGCCGCCGTCCGGACCGGCTCGGGACGTTCTGCTGGAACAACGCGTCTACGACCCCGCCGGCAACCTGACCCAACAGGTCACCGCGGGGAACCGCAAGAAGACGACGGCGTACGACGCCGCCGGGTTCGTTGTCGAGTCCACTGTGGACCCTGACGGGGTCAAGAGGAAGACGACGTTCGTTCGAGACGGCGCGGGCAATCCCACTCGCGCCTCCTCGACCGGTGCGGCCGATCCCGCTCGCGTCGAGACGACCGATTTCACCTACGCGCCCAACGGCAGTGTCCGCAGGCAGGACACGACAGCGTCGAACGGGCTGGTTCTTTCGTCCACCACGACCTATGACGAACGTGGGCTGGCGGTGGCGAGCACCGACCGGCGGCAGGTCGAGACCCGCTACACCTACGACGCGACCGGCCAACCTGTTTCGACGATCAAACCGGCCGTGGACGTGTGGGTCGGCGGCCAGAAGACCGCGAACGTGGAACTGACCGAGTCCTTGGGGTACAACACGTTCGGCGAGGTCACCCAGTCCAAGGACAGTGCTGGGAACGTCACCACCACCGAGCGGGACAACATGGGCAGGGCGACCGCCGGTGTGCTCCCCGCCTACACGCCGCCGGGCGGTCAGCCGATCGTTCCGGTGACTCGGACGGTCTATGACCGCGGGGGCAACGCGCTCACGGTCACCGACCATTTGAACCGCACCACCACGAACACTTTCGACCCCTACGGCCACCTGCTCACCTCGACGTTGCCACAGGTCGGCGACACGCCGTCGGTTCTGAAGTCCTCCTATAACGGGAATGGCGAACTACTCAGCACCACCGACGCGACCGGTGCCCGCGAGGAGTTCACCTACGATGAGCTTGGTCGCCTGATCACGGCGACGCAGGTCGAACGTTATGGCGGCCAGAACGTCTTCTACACGACTCGGACCGGATACGACGATGCCGGGAACATCACTTCACAGACCACACCGCAAGGTTTCGTCAGTACAAAGGCTTACAACGGTGCGAACGACCTGATCAGCGAAACCGACGCGACCAACCGTACGGTGACGTACGGCTACGACAACTCGGGTCGGCAGAACAGTGTCACCGACCCGACCGGTCTGGTCAGTACGAGAACCTACGACCTGGCGGGCCGGCTGACCGGAACCGCGCAGATCGTCGACGGCCAGCAGCAGCGTTCGTCGTCTTCCAGCTATGACGGCAACGGGAACGTGCTGCAGTCGGTCTCTCCGGAAGGCCGGATCGTCGATTACGGCTATGACTTCCTCAACCGGCTCGTCAAACAGGTCGAGAAGGTCGACGCTACGAAGTCCATCACGACTTGGACCGGTTACGACCGGTTGGGCAGCCGCAGCCACTTCGTCGACGGCAAGGGCAACGCGACGGAGTACACCTACACCCCCTGGGGACTGCCGGAATCGGTGATCGAACCCGCTGTCGCGGGAGCCACCGCGTCCGCCGACCGTTCCTGGACCACGTCGTACGACGCCGTCGGACGGGCGACGAAACTGGTCGCTCCGGGAGGTGTCACCCGCACTCGTGAGTACGACGAACAGGACCGATTGACCGTCGAGCGTGGTGCGGGCGCGGAACAGGCGACCACGGATCGCACGTTCGGTTACGACCTGGCGGGACGCGTCACGAAGGTCGGCAGCCCCGGTGGCGATACGCACTACCGCTACGACGATCGCGGGAACCTGCGCACCTCTCAGGGACCCATGGGGTCCAGCGTGTACACCTACAACGGCGACGGGACCCTCGCGACGCGCGCCGATGCGGCCGGAACCGCGACGTTCACCTATGACGCCGCCGGGCGGCTTTACTCGGCCGCGGACCCACTCACCGGCCGGACGATGGACTACCGGTACGACAACGCCGGGCGTCTCTCGCTGACGAAGGATCGGGCGCTGTCCGGGCGGGTCGCTCGCAACATCGGCTATGACAAGCTCGGCAGGTTGGCGTCGGACAACCTGACGCAGCTGACCGACACCAGTACGCGGGTTTTGTTCGGTGACAGCTATGGGTACGACAAGGACGACAAGGTCACCTCGAAGACCTCAACGCGTCCCGGTGCACCTGCCACGAATGCCTACGGATACGACGGGGTCGGCCGTCTGACCTCGTGGACCGCAGGGACCCAGCAGACGACCTATGGCTGGGACGACGCGGGTAACCGGTCATCGGTCAATGGCGCGGCTTACACCTACAACGAGCGAAATCAGCTCCTCTCGGGTGGAGGTGCCGCGTACACCTACACGAAGCGCGGCACTGTTTCCGCGGTCACTCGTGGAAGTACCACGACGACGAGCGGTTTCGACGCCTTCGATCGACTGGTCACCCGAGGCCCGACGAACTACCAGTACGACAGCAAGGACCGCGTCCACACTCGCAACAACGTCGCCCTGAGCTACGACGGTATGTCGAACGAGACCGTCACCGACGGCATGCGTACCGTGTCCAGGCTCCCCGACGGCGCCGCGCTGAGTGACAAGGCCGGTGCCGGCGGGAAGCTGCTCTACGCCGATCGGCACGGGGACGTTGTCGGGCGCTACCTCGGCGCTGTCGTCGACGGCCAGCGGACGTTCGATCCGTTCGGGGTGGTGACCGCGTCGTCGGGTGACACCTCGAATCTGGGGTATCAGGGCGACTGGACCAGCCCTGATTCCGGTGACGTCAACATGACCGCGCGGTGGTACTCGCCGGAGCGCGGTGGGTTCCTTTCGCGGGATGACTGGGAACTTGCTCCCGATCCTTCAACAGCGACGAACCGCTATACCTATGGCAACGGGGACTCAGTAGGGACCTCCGACCCGAGTGGGCACGGACCCTGGGTCAACTGGTGTGACGGTGCCACGGATAACGGACCTTCCGCACCGTCGAGGGGCAAGCCAAGAAGCGGTAGCATATTCGGAGACGCTGCCACCTTCTTCTACTGCAACATGGGTGGTCAAACGGTAGGCGGCTGCGGAGATCAAATCCGCGTCAACGGACAGCTTTGCCCGCAGTGGTTCCATGCGTACGCCCAGGGGTACGAATGGGAAGGCGGCAACGAAGAACCTGTCCCAGTCGGTCATTGCAAATGGCGCGTCGGTGGCTGTCCGAAGCCGTCCACATATACGGGGACACCGGGTAAGCCTGGCTTCAAACCAGGGGGGAAGGCGAAGCCGGTCAAGCCTGCACCGCCGCCTCCGCCGCCATGGATCGCCAAGGCGCTGACTAAGGCCGCCGAACTGGCTGCGGGCGCGACAGTTGCTGTGGTTGTCGATACGGTATCTGCGCTCACTGAGGCAACGACAGTTGCCAATCGAGCCCTGGAATATTTTGATCGGTCGAACAGGATTACCGACGGTCCAGTTCCAGCTCCCAGGGTTGATCCACTTCCACTCCCGCTGCCTGTTGATCTGGAATACAAGGAACACAAGGATCGATGCGAAGAAGAAGGTCTTCAGCCGAATTTGCCGGTCTACGGTCCAATGGAGGAGGCTTATTACAAAGGCACAACAGGTTTGCGGGCAACGGGTGCGGTTGTTTGCTTGACGGAATTGAAAAAGTCCAAAGGAAAGCCGGAGAAGCCGTTTGGCTGGGAGCCTGGCATGCACCGGAGTCATCTTATTGCTAGAATGTTTGATGGAAGCAATGAGGTAAAAAACCTCGTCCCCCTTTATTCCTTTAATAACAGCGTTCAGATGCTCAATTCCGTTGAGGTTGGCGTCCGAGATGCGGTGGAGGGTGGGCAGCGCGTCTACTACTCAGTAACGCCGCTCTATGACGGGAAGTCTCCAGTTCCCTGGGGGGTGCATGCCGTTGCCGAAGGGGACGGAGGCTTCAAGTGTGATGTCATTATCTACAATGAACCAGGTCGGGACGGGCAACGTGCGAGCTGCTGAACTAGAATTGGCCGATTTTCTGGGCTGGAAAGAATCTGCAAGGCTAGAGCTTGCCTGGGAAGAAGTGTGGGCCGAATTGGGCTTTGAATTTCCGACTTCTCACAGGGACTTCTTGAGAGTTTTCCCGTCTGGGGTTATGTCTGAATACATTTATATTTGGTCGCCGGCGCAGAGTCGTCGGTGGCTGGAGGCATATAAGTGGAAGCTGAAATCGAAGGGTGCCTATTTTATGGGGGTGAGGCCGAAGCTTCCTGAGGATTATCCACACCTCTTTTTTCCTGAGCCTGGTGGGTTGATTCCCTGGGCTGAGGGAGATGAGCATACGTATTTCTGGCGACCCGTTGAGAGGCAAGTCGCTGATCAATGGCCTATTGTATTCATGGATAATACTGGCGATGGGTGGGGTGAGTATCAGGGAACCTCTGCTGAGTTTCTTTTAGACTTGCTGACTGGTGCTCTTGTTTCGGACATTTTGTACACGGACTGGCCGGAATCGGAGCGATCTTATGTTGTCGCACCCGAGCCGTTGCTGCCTAATTGATTCGTTGGATAATCGGAAGGAAAAATGAAGACATTGCGACGTGCGGCCCTCGTAGCCGCCACCATGTCCTTGGCGGTGAGTGGCTTCACGTTGCCGGCCGACGCGGCGCCACCAGGCGACGCGCCGGTCGCGGAATCGGTGGCCGGGCAGAGACCCAAGGAGCGAGTGGCCAAGGATCAGAACGGCCACGTGCTCCTCTACGTTCACGGTCAGAACGAGCCCGACCTCCGGAATGCCGTCAAGGCGGTCGGCGGGACGGTTTCCGCCGCGCAGCCGGGACGGGTCAGGGCGGCGGTGGCCGAGGACAAGGTCGATGAACTTGCGAAGCAGCCAGGAGTCCGCGAAGTGAAGCGGCCGACCAGGGTGCTCCCGTCGAGTGTGACTTCCGAAGGCGTCGGGGTTTCCGGGGCTCAGGCATGGATCGACACGAACAACAAGGGCGCCGGGGTGAAGATCGGCATCCTGGATGTCGGCTTCGCTGGCCTTGCCGCCGCACAGGCGGCAGGTGAGCTTCCGAGCGGAACCCAGCTCGTCACCAACGGTTCGAACTGTCTCGACGCCACGATCGACGATCCGCACGGGGTGAACGTCGCGGAGATCGTCCATGACATGGCGCCCGCCGCGCAGCTCTATCTCGCGTGTGTCGAGGACGACATGGGCTTCGCGCCTGCGGCGGATTGGCTGCAGCAGCAGGGCGTGCAGATCATCAGCGCCGCGATCGCCGTACCGGGAGCCGGGCGTGGCGACGGAACGGGGCCGGACGTCAACAGCCCCGCCCAGGTCGTTCAGCGCTCTCGCCAAGCCGGGATCCTGTGGTCGGCGGCGGCGGGCAACTACGGCGAGCGGCATTTCGCCGGCCAGGCGGCGGACCGCACCGGTGCGTCCACCTGGGTCGAATTCAATGGTGCTTCGGAGGTCAACAGCTTCTCGGTCGGTGCGGGGCAGCCGGCGACGGTGACTCTGCGCTGGGACGCCTGGCCGGTCACCACGAAGGACCTCGATCTCTACATCACCGACCAAGCTGCTGCCCCGACCGGACCGAACGATCCGCATGTGGTGGCTCGGTCGACCCTCGCCCAGCGTGACACCGCCGGCGGCGGTGCTCCGGTCGAAGAGGCGACCTTCACCAACGACTCCGGCTCCGGTGGCACCTATTACGCCTGGGTCAAGAACAACAACGCCCCCTTCACGACGAAGTTCGACCTCTATCTGACCAAGCTGGGAAAGACCGGCGGTTTCCAGTGGTCGACTCCCGCGGGGAGCATCGCCGAACCCGCCAGCTCGCCGTACGTCCTGGCGACAGGCGCGACCAAACCCGCGTCGGGGCAGCTCGAGCCGTACAGCAGCCACGGCCCGACCGTCGACGGCCGGACCAAGCCTGACATCACCGGGTTCGCCAGTGTTTCGACGTCCGCCTCTGCGCCTGACCTTTTCACCGGCACGTCCGCGGCCGCGGCTCACGTGGCTGGTGTGGCCGCCTTGTTCAAGGGGGCGAACGCGCAACTGGACGCCGCGCAGTTGGAGTATCTGCTCAAGTCTCGCGCGAAGGCCGTGTCGGGTGGAGCTCCTAACGACTGGGGCGTCGGTGTCCTTTGGGCCGGTTCACCGGGCTCGGCGATCGCCGCTCAGCCTGGCGGTTACACCGCTCTTACGAATCCGACCCGGATCCTCGACACCAACACGGCGGTCGGCGGACACCAGCGACGCTTCACCGCGGGTGAGACGTTCGCGCTGACGGTTCCCGGCGCACCAACCAATGCGACGGCGGTCGTGCTGACCGTGACCGCGGGCCTGGCCGACGGGCCGACGGAACTGCGGTTCACCGCCGGCAACCCCGGTGCCGCACAGCCGATCCGGTTCCCTGTGCAGACCAGCAGGCAGACCACCTTGACGGTCATCGTGCCGCTCGGGGGAGACGGGGCCGTCCGCATCCACAACACCGTCGGCACGCCGGGGATGACGGTGGACCTCGCGGGATACTTCAGCCCTGATGGAGTAGGCACCTATACGGCCAAGCCCGGGGGTGCTCGGCTCCTCGACACGAAGAACCTGGCATCGGTGAAGAACACCCCGCTGGGCGCTGGCGAGGAGATCGCTGTTCAGGTCCGGGGTGTGTCGGGCGTTCCGGCGAACGCGACCACCGCGGTGGTGAACCTCACAGCGGGTCAGTCGACTGCGGGGACCTTCATCTCGGCCTATCCGCAGACTTACACGCCCGACACCAGCAGCGTCTTCATGAACGTCGGCCAGCGGCGTTCCAACATCGCCTTCGTCCGGATCGGTGACGACGGAAAGATCCGGCTGCGGAACTCGGCAGGCTTGACCCACCTCGCGGTCGACTTGCTGGGTTGGTTCGCCCCTGGGAATGGGGCCCTGTTCGTCCCCTCGCTCGGAACCAGCCGGGTGATCGACACCGGCACCGGCACTGGCGTCCCGATGGGGACCCTCAAGCGGGGCGCCACCGTGACCGCGCAGGTCGCCGGAACAGCGGGGGTGCCACTCGGCGCGACCGGCGTGGTGGTCACGGGCTCCGCGGCGGACAAGGTGATCAACACGGGCGTCTCCTTCTTCGCTCCTGAAACCGGTTTCGCCAACGCACCCGCACTGCAGGTCGACCAGGGCAAGATGGCTCCGGCCACGGCGCTGGTGCCGCTCGGCCCCAGCGGGAAGCTCAGCGCGTCGAACACCGAAGGAGAGGCCGAGCTCACCGCTGACGTGACCGGCTATTTCGTCGGGGGCCCGGCGGCCGGGCCGGCGGGAAACTGCGTCAACGCGAACCTCGAACCTGGGTTCAGCTCCCTCATGGACGGTCGAGCCGAGTCGTCTCTCGCCCGTTGGGGCCCGGCTCTCGCCACGCAGGACGGTTGTGAGTTCGGCACGTTGGCCGGTACCGCCGGCCCATGGAACCCGTCCAACCTGTTCGACAACGACTACACGTTGAAGGTGGATTGGAAGGCGACGGGCGCGAACTCGCAGTCGGCGGTGCATGTCGGGCTTCCGCGTGGTCCTGGCCCCGCCGCGGCGCAGATCGCGATCGGTGGAGCCTCGGCGGCGCCGACGGACGCGACCGGGGCGATCAAGGGAATCAAGGCACCCATCGCGACGGCGGCGAAACCGGTCGGGGAGTGGAACACCTTCGAAATCACCGTGGCCGGTCCCAAGGTGACGGTGCTGCTCAACGGCACCAAGGTGAACGAGTACACCGCTCCGACGATGTTCAACCGGCGTTCCTACGTCCAGCTCTCCGGCCATGGAACCGGTGACCAGGTCAAGTACCGCAACCTGAGGACGCGCTCGAACCGAGTGTCGATGAGCGGACCCGTGACCGGTGTCGGTGGTGCTTGTCTTGATCTGTCCGGTGGCGTGCCCACCAACACCACAGTCCAGATGTGGACATGTACGTCCTCTGTGGCGCAGCAATGGACGGCCGGGGACACCGCCCTCCACGTCCTCGGTCAGTGCCTCGACGTGCAGAACGGTGCGACGGCGGCCGGCTCTCGCGTCGTCGCGGTGGGCTGTGCCGGATCCTTGACGCAGGAATGGCAGATCTTCGATGACGGCCGGATCTTCAACCTCGGATCCGGACGCTGCCTGTCGGCGGCCGGTGCGACGGACGGCGCCATCGTCACCATCCAGGACTGCAACGGTCAGGCCCAGCAGATCTGGAAGATCGCGGAACGCGCCGCTCCGGCCGGTCAGCTGACCGACGGCTTCGGTTCTTGTCTCAATGTCAGCGGCCGTGTCGTGGCCAACGGTGCCACCATCGGGACAACGGGTTGTATCGCGTCCTTGTCGGACACGTGGACCTTGTCGAAGGACGGGAGCATCCGTGCGCTCGGTCGCTGCCTCGATGTGAAGAACGGTGCCGTGGCCGACGGGACGGCGGTCTGGTCATACCTGTGCACCGGTGACGCGGCTCAGTTCTGGCAGCTCCGGCCTGACGGCTCCGTCATCAATCCGAAGTCAGGAAAGTGTCTGGACTCGACCCAGGGTGCCACTTCGGTGACGATCCAGACCTGTACGGGCTCGCAGTTCCAGACTTGGACCGTGGTCCGGTCTTTCCCGCACAAGGGGCGGCTTGCCGGCGTGAGTGGCAAGTGCGCCGACGTCTACTACAACAACGACGCGAACGGCACGGCGATCAATCTGTACACCTGTAGCGGATCCACCGCGCAGCAGGTGCTGGTGCAGAACGACGGCACCATCAGGATGAAGAGCCGCTGCATGGACGTCACCAACGGTGCCACCGCGAACGACACGCCGGTCCAGCTGTGGGACTGCAACTTCGGACCCGCCCAACGGTGGTTCCAGCGCCCGGACGGCATGATCGAGAACACCGGTTCCGGCCGTTGCCTCGGCACGCTGAGCGGTGGCGACGCGGAAGGAACGCGTCTGGTGATCTATGACTGCCAGGGTGTCGCCAACCAGCGTTGGGGAATCGATTTCGAGTAGTTGATAGCCGGTAGGGAGAGTCGAGGACCACCACTGTCCTCGATCCTCCCTACCGTCGTCCGTATGACCCTCTCGCCGTTCACGATCGCCGTTCCCCAACGCGACCTCGACGACCTCGCCGCCCGCCTGGCGAACACGCGCTGGCCCGACGAGATCGACGGCGTCGGCTGGGGACTGGGCACGCCGCTCGGCTACCTCCAGGACCTCGTCGAGTACTGGCGCCTCCGCTACGACTGGCGCGCGCACGAGGAGCGCCTCAACGGCTTCGCCGGTTTCCTGACGAACATCGACGGCGCGAACGTCCACTTCCTGCACGCGCGGTCACCGGAACCGGACGCGATCCCACTGGTGCTCACGCACGGCTGGCCGGGGTCCATTGTGGAGTTCCTCGACGTCATCGGTCCGCTGTCCGACCCGCGTGCGTACGGCGGCGATCCCGAGGACGCGTTCCATGTCGTCGTGCCGTCGCTGCCGGGGTTCGGTTTCTCCGGGCCGACGACCGAGGCGAACTGGGGTTCCGGCCGGATCGCCGACGCCTGGCCGGTGCTGATGTCGCGGCTCGGGTACGAGCGGTTCGGGCTGCACGGCGGCGACTGGGGCGCGATCGTGTCGCGCGAGGTGGGCGTCCGCTGCCCGGGGCGGGTCATCGGCGCGCACCTGACGATGTTGCCGCACGCGGTGCCCAGGAGCGAGGCAGATCTCGACGGGCTCACCGGCGACGAACTCGCGCGTGGCGAGGCGGCGCTGGCGCGAGGGCGGGAGTTCCAGGACGGCGAGCTGGGCTACGCGATGATCCAGGGGACCAAGCCGCAAACGCTTGCCTATGGGCTCACCGACTCACCGGCCGGACAGCTCGGGTGGCTGGTGGAGAAGTTCAAGTCCTATTCGGACTCGCGTGACGTTCCCGAGGACGCGATCGACCGCGACGATCTCCTGACCAACGTGATGCTCTACTGGCTCACGGGCACCGCGAACTCGTCTTCGCGGATCTACGCCACGTTGGGTGGCGCCTGGGGCGAGGAGCCGCCGGTGTCCACAGTGCCCACCGGGGTCGCCGTGTTCCCGAAGGACACCGGGCTCCCGATCCGGCATCTCGCCGAGCGCACCGACCACATCGTGCACTGGTCCACTCCGGACCGCGGGGGTCACTTCCCCGGGCTGGAGGTGCCGGACCTGCTCATCGGCGACCTGCGGGCGTTCTTCCGGCCGCTGCGGTGACCCGTCCGTGCCATGAAAGGTCCTTTCCTTGCAAATTTTGCAAGGAAAGGACCTTTCATGGCGCCGTTTGCATCCTGGTCTGCGAGTCCGTCGCAAGTAGTCGACTACTTGCGCGGTCGGGCCACTCAGAGCCACCGCCCCAAGCCGCCGGGCCCGAAAGCTCTGGGTCGTGAGTGGTAAGTGTCGTTAGAACGACACTTACCACTCACGACACCCACACTCTGAACCCCAGGATGAAAAAGGCACGCGTGAGGGGGAAGTCAGAGGTACTGGCCCGGCCCGTGCGACTCGCCGCCGGCTCCGTGCCCGCCCAGGGCGGCGCCGCCCGCGGAAGGCCCGGCCGGAAGCCCGCGGCGCATCTGCTCCAGCTGCACCCGCGCGGCCATCTGCTGCGCGAACAGCGCGGTCTGGATGCCGCTGAACAGCCCCTCCAGCCAGCCGACGAGCTGCGCCTGCGCGATCCGCAGTTCGGCGTCGGACGGCGTCGAGTTCTCGGTGAACGGCCGGACCAGCCGCTCCAGCTCGTCCTGCAGTTCCGGCGCCAGCGCCTGCTCCAGCTCGCGGATCGAGGTCTGGTGGATCTCGCGCACCCGGGTGCGGCTGGCGTCGTCCAGCGGCGCGGCGCGGACCTCCTCCAGCAGCTGCTTGATCATCGTGCCGATCCGCATCACCTTGGCGGGTTCTTCGACGAGGTCGCCGAGCGACTCCTCCTGCTGCGCCTCCTCGCCGGAAGCGGACGAGGCGAGACGCGCGGTGCCGACCGGCGTGCCGTCGGGACCGACGACCACCACGTGGGGCGAGGAGTCGCCGCCGTCGCCGGGGGTGGTCGATTCACGGGAAACTGGGTCGGTCATGTGCTCCATCCTGGCCTACGTCGGGCACGAAGCGCAGTGTGGTTTTCGGCTCCGTCTCCGAGCGTAGCGGGAATCGTCGCGCCCCGTGGTCGGGCACCCAACCCCGGGTAAAACGCCAAACCGCACGTCCGTACGGTGTCCCCATGGCGTTCGACGTCGCTCGTATCCGTGGGTTGTTTCCCGCGCTGGGTGACGGCTGGATTCACTTCGACGGCGCCGCCGGAATGCTCGTACCTGAACAGGTCGCTTCGGCCGTATCCACGGCCATGCGCGCTCCGGTGTCCGGGCCGGGTGGAGCGTTTCCGGCCTCCCAGCGTGCGGAGAGCATTGTCACGGCCGCTCGCCGGGCGGTCGCCGATCTCGTCGGCGCCGACCCGGCCGGAGTCGTGCTCGGACCCAACGCGCCCGATCTCATCCGCCGTCTCGTCGACGCGATGGCCGACCGCTGGACGATCGGCGACGAGGTCGTAGTCTCCCGGCTCGACGAAGAGGCCAATCTCGCGCCGTGGCGCCGCGCCGCGAAACGGGTCGGCGCGGTCGTGCGCTGGGGCGAGATCGACATCGAGACCTGCGAGCTGCCCGCTTGGCAGTACGAGAACCTCGTCTCCGCGCGCACCAAGGCCGTCGCGGTCACGCTGGCCTCCGGTTCGGTCGGTACGCGGCCCGACGTCCCGACGGTGATCGAGTTCGCGAAACGGGTCGGCGCGCTGGTCGTCGTCGACGCGACGTACGCGGCGCCGTTCGTGCCGCTGGACCTCAACGCGCTCGGCGCCGACGTGATGGTGGTCTCGGCGCAGGCCTGGGGCGGGCCGTCGGTGGGGGCGCTGGTCTTCCGCGACCCCGAGCTGCTCGAACGCCTGCCGTCGGTCTCGCTCGACCCGGCCGCGCGCGGCCCGGCCCGGATGGAGCTCGGGCCGCACGCGTATCCGTTGCTGGCCGGCCTGATCGCGTCGATCGACTATCTGGCCGGTCTGGACGACGCGGCGATGGGATCGCGGCGCGAGCGGCTGGTGACGTCGCTGGGCTCGGCGAAGTCGTACCACGCGGGACTTCTCGCGCAGCTGTCGACGGAGCTGCGTTCACTGCGGCATGTCATGGTCATCGGCGACGCCATGCGCAGGATCCCCGCGCTGGCGTTCGCCGTCGCGGGCAAGAAGGCGCCCGAGGTCGCGGAGTACCTGGCGTCCCAAGGACTCTGCGCCTTCGCCGACGACGGCACCAGCGGTGTCTTCGGCTCGCTGGGCGCCGCCGAAGTCGGCGGCGCCGTGCGGATCGGCCTCGCGCACTACTCGAACGTCTTCGAGGTCAATCAGCTCGTCCGGGTGCTGGAAGAGATCCGCTAGCTAGGACTTGGCAGCGAGGAGCACCTTGCCGAAGACCGTGCCGTCTTCGAGCGCGCGGTGCGCGGACGACGCTTCGGCCATCGGCACGACCTGACCGACGATCGGCTTCACCGAACCCTGCTCCACCAGTGGCCACAGCCGTTCGCGGACGTCGGCGACGATCGCCGCCTTCTGCTCCAGCGGCCGCGCCCGCAGGCCCGCGCCGTACAGGCTGCCGCGTTTGCCCAGCAGCTTGCCGATGTTCAGCTCGCCCTTGGCCCCGCCCTGCAGACCGATGATCACGAGGCGCCCGTCCATGGTGAGCACGTCGATGTTGCGGTCGAGGTATTTCGCGCCCATGTTGTCGAGGACGACGTTCGCGCCGCCGGTCTCGGCGCGCAGGACCTCCACGAAGTCCTGCTCCTTGTAGTTGATCGCGATGTCGGCGCCGAGCTGGCGGCAGCTCTCCAGCCGCTCCTCCGACCCGGCGGTCACGGCGACCGTCGCGCCGAGCGCCTTGGCGACCTGGATCGCGTGCGTGCCGATCCCGCCGGCTCCGCCGTGGACGAGCAGCACCTCGCCCTCGGACAACCGCGCGTGCATCACCACATTCGCCCAAACCGTGCACGCGACTTCGGGTAATCCGGCGGCCGCGAGCAATTCGACTTCGGCGGGAAGCGGAAGCAGTTGTCCGGCCGGGACGGCGACCTTTTGCCCATAGCCGCCACCGGCGAGCAAAGCACAAACCTCGTCCCCGATTCGCCATCCTTCGACGCCTTCGCCGATTTCCACGACAGTGCCGGAACATTCGAGGCCGAGGATTTCACTGGCACCCGGCGGGGGAGGGTAGAGCCCTTGGCGTTGCAGCAGGTCAGCCCGGTTGACCGCGCTCGCGGCCACGTCGATGACGACTTCGCCTTCGCCCGCGACCGGATCGGCCACCTCTGTCCATTCGAGAACATCGGGATCGCCGGGCTCACGGATGGTGATCGCGTACATACAACCGACCCTATCCCGGTGTCATAAAGTCCGCCGAACGTCGGTTGACCTGTGGCACAAACCACACAAAGGTGACGCCCATGTCATATTCGCGAAGAAGCATTGTTCCCTCGATCGTGGTGGCGGCCACCGCCGCGCTCACGGTCGGAATGGCTCCCGCGGCGACGGCCGCCCCCGCCCTCGACGGACCGGCGTTGGCCAAGCAACTCGTCGACAAGGTCAGCGGGACCAACGTGAACCGGCACCTGATCGCGCTGCAGCGGATTTCGGACGCGAACGGCGGGCGCCGCGCCGCGAGCACCGAAGGCCACAAGAAGTCCGCGGAGTACGTCGCCACGAAGCTGGAGCAGGCGGGCTTCACGGTCACCCGGCAGGAATTCCCCTTCACCTACGCGGAAACCCTCGCGGAGAAGCTGACGGTCGCGGGCGCCGACGTCCCGATCATCATCATGTCCTACAGCCCGTCGACGCCCGCCGGCGGAATCACCGCCCCGCTCGCGGTCGTCCCGGTCGACGCCACCAGCGGCTGTGAGGCGGCCGACTACGCCGGCGGGGTCACCGGCAAGATCGCGCTGATCCAGCGCGGTGGCTGCTCCTTCGCGCAGAAGCAGGCGACCGCCGCCGAGGCGGGTGCCGTCGGCGCGATCGTCTACAACAACGTCCCGGGCCCGGTCAACGGCACCCTGGGCGACCCGGCCGCGGGCAAGATCCCGACCGGCGGCATCACCCAGGCCGACGGCCAGGCGCTCGCCACCCAGAACGGCGTCTCCGTCACCCTCGACCTTCGTGCCTTCCAGGAGGCGCGGACCAGCTACAACGTCCTCGCGGAGACCAAGACCGGCCGCAAGGACAACGTGGTGATGCTCGGCGCCCACCTCGACAGCGTCACCGAGGGCCCCGGTATCAACGACAACGGCACCGGTTCCGCCGCGCTGCTGGAGACCGCGCTGCAGCTGGGCAGCAAGCCCAAGGCCAACAACGCCGTCCGCTTCGGCTGGTGGAGCGCGGAGGAGTTCGGGCTCGTCGGCTCGACGCACTACGTCAACTCGCTGAGCTTCGAGCAGCAGCTCGACATCGCGTTGTACCTCAACTACGACATGATCGGCTCGCCGAACGCGGCGTACTTCGCCTACGACGGTGACAACTCCGACGGTGTCGGCGCGGGTGCCGGTCCGTACGGTTCCGCGCAGCTCGAGAAGACCCTCGTGGACTACCTCGAGAAGGGCAAGGGCGTCCCGGTCGAGGGCACGGACTTCACCGGTCGTTCGGACTACGGCCAGTTCATCGCGGTCGGCATCCCGGCGGGTGGCCTGTTCACCGGCGCCGAAGGCGTGAAGACCGCGGCGCAGGCGGCGAAGTGGGGCGGTAGCGCCAACGTTCCTTACGACAAGTGCTACCACCAGGCCTGCGACAACCTCGGCAACGTCGACCGCGTCGCGCTCGACCGCAACTCCGACGCCGTCGCTTGGGCGCTGGGCGTGTACGCGACCAGCACCGAGAACATCAACGGTGTCCCGGCGGGCAAGGCCGCGAAGGCCACGGCCTTGCGCGCGGCCGAGCGGTCCGCGCAGCGGAGCATGACGGCTTCGGTCCAGGCCGACGACCACCATGCCACGGTCGCCGAGTAGTCACTTCAAGCTGCCATGAAAGGACCTTTCCTTGCGAAATTCGCAAGGAAAGGTCCTTTCCTGGCGTTCGGGACCGGACTCAGCCGAGGTTGTTGGTCGCGAAGGTGTCGCACCGCGTGGGCTGGCCGGTCTGGAAACCGGTGGTGAACCACTTCTTCCGTTGCGCCGACGTCCCGTGGCTGAACTTCGATTCGTCGACCCGGCCGCCGCCGAGCTTCGACTGGATGTAGTCGTCGCCGATCCGCGAAGCGGTGTCGAGCGCGGATTTGATGTCTTCCTGGCTGATCTCGCTGATCAGCGGCCGTCCGGTTTCGGTCGGCGTGGTGGTCGCGTGGTTCGCCCAGACCCCGGCGTAGCAGTCGGCCTGCAGTTCGAGCCGCACCGATCCCGACGTCGGCCCGCTTCCGGTGCCCTTCTTGGAGACGCCGGTCAGGTTCTGCACGTGGTGGCCGTACTCGTGCGCCAGCACGTACGCCTCGGCGAACGGGCCGCCCTGCGCGCCGAACTTGGTACGGAGTTCGTTGAAGAACCCGAGATCGATGTAGACCTCCGAGTCGCCCGGGCAGTAGAACGGCCCGACGTCCGAGGTCGCGTTGCCGCAGGCCGTGTTCACGCCGCCGTTGAAGAAGTTGGTGACGGCCTTGCGATAGGTCGAACCGGACCGCTGGAACTCACCGCCCCAGTAGTCCTGGATCGAGTTGATGATGGCGACGATCGCGCAGTCGTGCTTCTTGTTCGCGTCCGCGCCGGTCTTGCATTCCTGCGACAGCGACGTGTTGTCCACCTGCTGTCCGGAACCCACGCCGCCCAGACCGCCGAGCCCGCCCGAGGACGGGTTCAGGCTCACGCCGCCGAACTGGGAGATGAGGAAGTAGATGACGAGGCCGACCACGCCGAGCCCGCCGCCGCCGAGCGCCACCCGGCCACCGATACCGCCACCACCGCCGCCGCGCAGGTCCTCGACTTCGGAGGTGTCCAGGCCCGCGCCTTCGTCGAATCGCACGGGGGAAGCGTAGCCGGAGAGGCCCGGATATGCCTGGGTGCGGCCACACAGGGTGGCCGCACCCAGAACTACCGAGGTTGTCTTGTTCTGATCGTCGGTCGGCCGCGATCAGCGGGCCGGCGTCCGGCACTGCCGAGGCGGTCGAAGAGGCCGCAAACCCGAAACAGGCTCGAGTGACGCCGAATGCGCGAGAATTGTCGAGCGCATCTCAAGATGCCCGCGCTCGTCGCTGTTCACAGTCGCGGCCGGCCCGGTTCGTTCCGTTCCGGTCGCGGGGACACAGCAGGCGGTCAACCGCGAGAATCACCCGCCATACCACCACCTGACCCTTCCCGGCTGGGGGCAGGTCCGGCGACCTTCCTACGGTTCGCCCGATACTTGCCCGACCATCCGCTGACAAGCAGAATGCGCCTTTTCTCGCCGAGTCTCAACCTTTTCGTAACCCTCCTTCGGGCGAATGTCGCGCCGGATTTTTCAGGGACCGGAATGTGACCGGTGGGTATGCGCCCCGTGCGATCAAGGATCTACCCTGCGTGGATGGCGGTGGAGCAGAAGAACGTGCGCTGGCTGTCCGAGTCCGAGATGGTCGCCTGGCGCTCGTACATCGTCGCCACCATGCGGTTACGGCAGCGTCTGCATCGCGAACTCGCCGAGCGTCACGATGTCACCCTCGCCGACTACGAGGTCCTCGTCTGCCTTTCGCTCCAGCCCGACGACCGGATGCGGATGTCGGAGCTGGCGAGCATGCTCGGCTCGACCAAGAGCAGGCTTTCGCATCAGATGGTCCGGCTGGAGGCCGAGGGCATCATCCGCCGCACCCGCGACCCGGCGGACAAACGCGGTGTCGTCGCGGAGCTGACCGAACGTGGCGCCGAACTGCTGAAGGGCGCGGCGCCGACGCACGTCGAGGGGGTCCGGGAGCACCTGATCGACTTGCTGAGCCCCGAAGAGCAGCAGGTGCTGGGGCAGGCTTTCGGGCGGGTACTCGATCACCTTTCGGAGATCGACGGTCTTCCCCGCCTGCCGCCGGTCACCCCGTGAGGGAAGTTTGGCGGTAGCGGTGGGATTCGAACCCACGGAGGACAGAGCCCTCGCATGTTTTCAAGACATGTTCCTTCGGCCGCTCGGACACGCTACCGCTGTCGAGGGTATCTGACGGCCGATGCGGAGAAAGCTTCGGATCTAGTCGAAGTCCCAGTCGGTCGCGATGCCGATGACGACGAACAGCAGCACGAGACCGACGACGATCGCGACGCCGATGTAGCCGATGATGATCGCCGCGAGCGCCATCCCCTGACCGCCCGCCTCACCGCGTTTGGCCTTCGAGTGCGCGATATGCCCCATGATGACGCCGATCAGCGACGGCAGCCCGCTGCAGACGACCAGACTGGCGATCGACACGACCAGCGCCGCGATCGCCAGGCCCTGCTCCTGCGGCGGCATCGGCGGGCCGTATCCGTAACCCGGCTGCTGGTACGGCTGACCATAGGGCTGCTGGCCGTAGGGCTGCTGCTGACCGTAGGGGTCCTGCGGGTAGGTCACCGGCACACCGTAACCGCCGGAGCCGGCTTCAGGACGCTTGAGTCTTCGCGGCCTTCGCGGCGATGCGCGCCTGGACCTCCGGACGGCGCAGCGGCGGCACCGTCGGCGGCGGCTGACGGCGCGCGGGCAGTGCGGAGAGCAGCCGCTCGGTGATCTCGGTGATCTCCGCGACGGCGGCCTCGAACGGTTCGCGCGTGGCGTCCGAGAGGGTTTGCACCCCGGTCACCTTGCGCACGTACTGGCGGGCGGCGGCCTCGATCTCTTCCGGCGTCGCCGCCGGCTCCAGGCCTCGAAGCGTGGTGATGTTCCGGCACATGCCCCGATCGTACGTCCGCCCACCGACGCTTCCGGGGGCTTCGATCACACAGTCGGTTAGAAGCTGCCCCGGTTCGTTGACGCCGAAAAACGCGCTTGGGCAGTCTCGGCGGAGTGCCCCTCAGACCCCGCTCCCTTCGCCGTGCCCCTGTCGAGCCGACTCCCGAACCGGCCGACCCCTCACCGATACCGGAACAGGTCTGGCAGCGTGTCCCGATCGACGCCCTGATCGACCTCGTCACCGAGGTCTTCACCGCGCACGATCTGCCGTGGTCACGTGCCCGCATGGCCGCCGAGGCGTTGTGCCACGGCGATCTCACCGGCACCCCCGAATCCGGGGTCGCCGAGCTGACCCGGGTGCATCTGCCGATGCTGGCCGACGGCCTGGTCCGGCCGCGGGCCGAACCGCTGATGATCGCCGACCGCGGCGCCGCCGCCCTGATCGACTACCGCCGCGCTCCGGGCCTGTGGGCCGTCGGCGACGCGATGGACCGGGCGGTGTCCCGGGCGGGCCGGTACGGCGTCGGGCTCATGTCGGTCCGCGGTGTCGGGCCGTTCGGTCGCGCCGGGCATCATGCCGCGAGGGCGTTGCCGCACACCATGATCGGGCTCGTCATGGCGGCGGGAGGAGAGCGCGGGACGGCCGCGAACCCGCTCGGCATGGCCGCCCCCGCCGGCGCCTATCCCGAATTCGTCCTCGACCTGGACACACTGGCCGACGTCGACAGCGCCGCGGTGGCCGGCTTCGCCCTGCTGGTCGAGATCTTCGCCGGGGTGCTGTCCGGCGTCGGCGATCACGACCACGACACCGGCCTCATGGTGATGGCCATCGCGCCGACGACGCTGCGCAGCGCGGACGGTTTCTACAAGGCCGCGAGCGCGTTGTTCGGGAGTCTGCTCGGCTGGGAGGGCGGGACCCCGGTCCGCTATCCCGGCTGGCGTGAGGCGCAGTACCTCGAACAGTGCCAGGCGCTGGGCGTCCCGCTGAACGAGCCGGTGCACCGCGAACTCGAGGAACTCGCAAGGGCGCTGCGGCTGCCCCCGCTTCAGGGCCGCTAGGCCAGGACGACGCGGCCGCCTTCGCCGCCGACCTCCACGACGTCGCCGTTCGTCAGCTGACGGCCCCGCCGGACCTCCACCTCGCCGTTGACGGTGACCTCTTCGGCGTCGAGGAGGTCTTTGGCGTGCGAGCCGTCCTCGGCCAGGTTGGCCAGTTTGAGGAACTGGCCGAGGCGGATCGGTTCGCCGGTGATCGGCACGTCGTGGATGCTCATGGGGAGATCATCCCCGTGCGTCCATCTTCCGGTACAAGGTGGCGACGTCGGTGTCGAAGTAGCTGCTGTAGGACGTGTCCGGATCGTCCCCGCCGTACAGGTAGCCGCCGATGACGCCGACGACGGTGCCGAGCCCGGTCACCGGGTCGCCGTCGACCACCCACGGGCCGCCGCTGGTGCCGGTGGTGAAACCGGCGCAGTCGACGCGCATCTGGTAGGTGTCGGCCTGGCTGCTGGTGCCGTGGCAGACGATCGGCGTTTCCCTCGCGTCGGGATAACCGGTCAGCGTGATGGTGTGGGCGAAACCGCCGCTCGCCAGCAAGGTGTTCGCGCCGGTGACGCTTTCGAGCGTCTTCGCGTTACCCGCCTGATGCGCGGTCGCGAACCCGACATCGAGATCAGGATCGGACGAATCGGCCCAGCCGGCGGGAACCTGCGGATTCGTGACGTCCCAATAGCCGTAGGGCGCGACGCCGTCGTGATAGCCGGGCGCGAACGAGATCCCCGACGCGTATTCGCCGCCTTCGCCGTCGTGGAGGCAATGAGCGGCGGTGAGCAGGAGGTCCCCCGGGCCGCTGTGGACGACGCTGGCCGTGCAGTAATGCGTCCCGTCGGCGAAGAGCGCGCCGATCGCCGGGTTGTACCGCGGCGCGGCGGGGGCGCCCTCCACCTGCACGGTGGCGGCGGTGTCTTCGTCGGCGGTCTCGGCGGGGTTCGACGCGGTGGAGCAACCGGTCAGAACGACACAGAGTACGAGCAACAGGGCGCGGCGCATCGCCTTCCTTTCGCTCATCCACGGCTGTCCTGGCTATAGATCACCATAAGTGGTCCGCGAACACAGCCCGAACCGATCAACGCACAGCAAGCTCACAGCGGCGAGGGCCGGATCCCGTAGTATGTGTTACTTCGGGTAACGGTCTGGGGTGGACGGAGGGCGGGCATGAAGTCGTTCACGGACAAGGTCGTGGTGATCACGGGCGCGGGCTCGGGAATCGGCAGGGCACTCGCGGTCGAACTGGCGGGCCGCGGCGCGCGGCTGGCGCTCTCCGACGTCGACGCGCTTCGCGCGGGCGAAACCGTCGCGCTCTGTGCGGCCGTCTCCGCGAAGGCGGAGGTGAAGGCGTACGGACTGGACGTCGCGGACCGTGACGCGGTGCTCGCCCACGCCGAGGAGGTCGCCGCCGATTTCGGAGGCGCCAACGTCGTGGTGAACAACGCCGGGGTGGCGCTCGGCGCGACAGTCGAGGAAATGACCTGGGACGACTACGACTGGCTGATGGGGATCAATCTCGGCGGCGTGGTCAACGGCACGAAGGCCTTTCTGCCGCAGGTGATCGCCTCGGGCGACGGGCATATCGTCAATCTTTCGAGTGTGTTCGGCTTCATCGGCGTGCCTACGCAGAGTGCCTACAACGCGGCGAAATTCGGGGTGCGCGGGTTCACCGAGGCGCTGCGGCAGGAAATGCTGATCGCCCGGTATCCGGTCAAGGTCAGCTGCGTGCATCCCGGTGGCATCAAGACGAATATCGCCCGCGACGCCCGTGGCGGGGTCCAGCGGGACGTCGGCAAAGCCGCGCAAGGATTCGAAAAGATCGCGAGGACGACGCCGGAGAAGGCCGCGCAGACCATCGTGCGCGGTATCGAACGGGGGACCCCGCGGATCCTGATCGGCGGGGACGCCTATGTCATCGACGCGATTCCCCGGGTGCTCGGATCCTTTTACCAGCGGCCGTTGGCACTGCTGGGACGGGTGGGCATGCGCGCTCTCCGGAAATGAGAAGCCTCTGAACGGAGTAACCCTGCGTGGTCCGGGACGGCCGGCGATAACTCGATCGGGGTGCATTACTTACGGCGGCGTCGGAAATGCACCACAATGCTGACGTTCGTGATTCCCCTTCCGGAGGTCCCCATGCCGCGCGCCGCCCAGCGCCGTACGTCGACCGACGCCGCGTTCTCCGCGCCCGTCGAGACAGTTGAGTTGCTGGACCGCACGGGGATCATCGCCGCGAGCCTGCCGAAACGGCGGCGCAGCCCGGAGAACGAGATCGAGCCCGAGCCGCTGCCGGTCCGGAACCCGGTCTGCGAACCGGTCGTCGACAAGGACCTGCGGCCCAAGGCCGTCGTCATCCACCGGCGCGCCAGGTCGTGGCTGGTCGGCGGTGCCGGGGTGGCGCTGCTCGCGATCGGCTGGCTCGCCGGCTCGGCCACCCTCGAACCGGTCGACGACACCGCGTTGCCCGAGCCGCTGCCCGCCGTCGCGACGCAGCAGGCCGTGCCGCAGCCGCCCGCCGCGCAGCCCGCGCCGCAGGCCGCCCCGGTGACCGTCTACGTCCCGGTCACCGTGAAACAGCGAGTGCCCGCCCCTGCCAAGAAGAAGGCCTCGAAGGACCAGGTCGTCGCCCTGCCGCCCGCCGAGACCCGCCCGCCGGAGCAGCCGCGGTCCGATCTCGGGACGGGCAAGACCACCGACGGCATCCGGAACATGATGGATCCCGCCACGGCGACCTCGCTGGCGATGGAAATGGCGCAGGGGATGATGGGCTACAACTCCGGTCGCTGACCCGTCAGCGCCGCGGCGAGCGCGGCCCCTTCGCCGGGGTCGCCGTGCACGAGTTCGGTGCGGTGCACCACGCGTGGCGAGGACAGGGAAAGCGTCCCCACGCCGTCGAGCACGTCCGCCGGGAGCAGCGCCAGTCCCTGACCGGCGGCGACCAGGCCGAGCAGCCCGCGGACGTCGGTCCCGGTGTACCGCAGCCGGCCGCGGAATCCGTCGGTCGAGGCGGATTTCCTCAAGCGCTCCAACGGAATCGCGACGTCCGGCGCGTCGATCCAGCCCGCGTCGGCGAGTTCCGCCAGCCGGGCGGTCCGGCCTGCCAGTGGATGGGTGACCGGCACCGCGACCGCGAGCGGACGTTCGGCGACGACGGTGGTGGTGAGCGGTCCGACGTCCGGCAGGGAGAGCGGATCGCTCGGCGCGGCCATTCCGTCGACGAGCCCGAGGTCGAGTGAACCGGTCGCGACCTCCGTCAGGACGTCTTCGCGGCAGAGGACGCGCAGCTCGGTGCCGCGGTGCACGGCGGCGGTGACTTCGGCGGTGAGCGACAGCGGGGTCAGCCCGAGGAGGACCCGGCCGGTGGGTGCCGCGGTGAGCCGGGCGAGGTCCGCGCGGGCGGCGTCGAGCCGGGTCAGCAACGGCCCAGCGTGTTCGAGCAGGCGCTCCCCGGCCCGGGTCGGGGCGACGGGCCGCCGGGTCAGCAACGCGGTGCCGAGATCGTGTTCGAGCGCGGCGATGTGCTGTGAGATCGCGGATTGCGTGTACCCGAGGTCGCGCGCGGCCCGGGAGAACGAGCCGCCGCGGGCCACCGCCACGAAGGTACGGAGCAGATGGGTCTCCATGGTCATCAGTATCGCTTATGGAAAGTGCATGAATCATCGTTGGTGCTGAACTCGCTCTCCGGGTCAGGATGGCCGCATGACACAGACAGCCCGCGTCGCCCTGGTCGGCGACCGTTCGGACGGCGTCCGCTCCCACGTCCGCATCCCGAAGCTCTTCGAACGCCTCGCCGAACGAGACGGCCTCGAACTCGACGCCTACTGGATCCCGACGGACGCCGTCGGTGACCTCACCGGCTTCGACGCCGTCTGGCTGGTACCCGGCAGTCCTTACCGGTCCGAAGCGGGCGCGGTGGACACCGTGCGCGCCGCCAGGGAGAACGGCGTCCCGTTCCTCGGCACCTGCGCCGGTTTCCAGCACGCCCTGCTGGAATTCGCACGGAACGTCTGCGGGCTCGGCGGAATCGGGCACGCGGAGAACGCGCCGGACGCGGACGAGCGGTTGATCGTCCCGCTGGCGTGTTCGCTCGTCGGGCACGAGGGTGCCGTCGACGTCACGCGGGGCACGCTGGCGGCGCGGATCCTCGGGGCCGAGCGGTCCGTCGAGCGCTACCACTGTTCGTACGGTCTCGACTCCCGGCACCTGGAAACACTGGTGGCGCACGGTCTCGTCTTCAGCGGGTTCGACGGCGATGGCGACGCGCGGATCGCGGAACTGCCGGACCATCCGTTCTTCCTGGCCACGCTGTTCCAGCCGGAACTCGCCGGTGACGGAACCCGGCCGCATCCCGTCGTCCAGGCGTTCGCCCGCGCCGCCGTCGCCCACGCGAACCTGTCCATCCACAGTGGACACTGACCGAAGTCGTGGGCCGGATGGCCGCTGACACAGTGGAAGTGATCGACTACCGTGAGCCAGGGGGAGGGGCTCATGGAAAAGGGGGATTCCGCTCGGGGCACCACGTTCAAGGCCGCTTTCGCGGTGGGCGAGTTCCGGGCGTTGTGGGCGGCCGAAGCGCTTTCGCAGGCCGGTGACCAGCTGGCCAGGGTCGCGTTGTCGGTGCTGGTCTGGGAAAGGACGGCGTCGGCGGGGCTGACCGGGCTCACCTACGGGCTGACGTACCTGCCGACGCTGATCGGCGGCACCCTGTTCGCCGGACTGGCCGACCGGTATTCGCGGCGGACGGTGATGATCGTCTGCGATCTGCTGCGCGCGGCGCTCGCGGCGTTGATGGCCGTACCGGGGACGCCGTTGCCGGTACTGGCCGGGTTGCTGGTGGTCCTGACCATGGCGGGCGGACCGTTCCGGGCGGCGCAGCTCGCGTTGCTCCCTGATGTCCTCTCGGGAGAGCGCTACGTCGCCGGTCTCGCGGTCCGCACGATCACCATCCAAACGGCACAGCTGGCGGGTTTCGGCGGTGGCGGACTGGTCATCGGCCTGGTGAAACCCCAGGGGGGACTGGTGATCGACGCGGTGACCTTTGTGGTCTCGGCGCTGCTCGTGTCCACAGGGGTCCGTCGCCGGACGCCCGCCGTCACGGAATCCTCGGTGAAAAGCAGGCTGGCACGGGCTTTCAGTGGTGAAGGGGCCCGGGAACTGTGGCGTGGCAAGAGAATCCGCGTCCTGTTCGGGCTGAAGATGCTCGCCGGATTCGCCATCGCGCCGGAAGGGCTCGCGGCGCCGCTCGCCGAGGGACTCGGGGCCGGGAGTTTCGCGGTCGGCCTCATTCTCGCGGCCGATCCGGTCGGTTCGGTAATTGGATCGTGGATTTTCACGAAATGGGTTCCGGCACGACGGAAAACACGTATCGTCGGCATTCTCGCCATCGCATCCGTCGTTCCTTTGCTGTTCGTCTTCTTCCGCCCTCCGCTGCCGGTCTGCCTCGCGTTGATCGGGCTGAGCGGGGCCTGTGCGGCGCCGTACCACCTGCAGGCCGTCGCGTTGATGGCCCGCGCCGTGCCGGACGGCGTCCGGGCGCAGGTGATGGGCCTGACCTCGACGAGTTTGGTGACGGTACAAGGGATCGGGATCATGCTGGCGGGTGGATTGGCCCAGCTGACCGGTCCGTTCGTGGCCGTCGGCGTGGCCGCGGTGGTCGCCGTCGCCTCGGCGGGCCCGATGGCGATGGCGTGGAAACGCGCCATCGCCACCGGCCCCGATATGTGGCTCCCGGCCGGGAGCCGGACCGGCTGAATCGATGGGATCAGTCCTCGCGACCGTTCATGATGATCCTCCCTCCCACTGCTCCATCTGTGTGTTCCGGAATTGAACTCGAACCACCCTCAGTACTACCTCGGATACATTGAAATACGTACGGAAGGGGGACCGGTGACGATGATTATGGGGGATACGGAACTCGCCGGAGAAGGGGCCGGTACACGTCTGAGAGCCTGGGTCGGACAGTGGGAGTTATGGTCCGGACCACGTGGCGTACCTGCGGTTTTTCTTGTCGTGGAAGGACTTGCGGCGGCGGTCGCGGTCATCGCGCTGCTCTGGTCGAACTATGAGAACACGGAATTAGTCCGCTTTGGATCACTGCTCGGCCTCGCGTTCGTCCAGGCCGAGCTTTCCCGTTCGGTGGAACGTTTACGACGTACCCTCTGTGACCGGCCACATATCAACATGACCTCGGTGTGGACGTTCGCGGGGGTACTCGTCCTGCCACCCGGCCTCGCCGTCACCCTTGGCCTGGCCATCTACCTGCATCTTTGGCTCCGGGTGTGGCGGGGGATGAGCCACCGCCCGGCCTACCGCGTGGTGTACTGCGCGGCGGCGATCGTGCTCTCCTGCCTGGCCGCGGGGGTCATCGTCGCCGGCTGGAACGGACTGCCGGCCGGATTCACCGGGTCGCTGCGGATCGTCGAGGCGGCGGCCGTGTTCACGGTGGCCAACGCGTTCATCGTGGCGCTTTCGGTCTACTTGCACACCGGCGGGCGGTCGCTGAGGTCGTTGTTCGGGACCGGCGACGACAACCTGCTGGAAGTCACCACGCTGGTACTCGGGGCCTCGACCGCGCTGTGCATCGTGCACGCGCCCGCGCTCGTCCCGTTCGTCCTGCTGCCGGTGCTGGTGCTGCACCGCAGTGTGCTGGTGCGGCAACTGGAGATCGCGGCGAACATCGACGGCAAGACTGGGGTGCTCAACGCGCACGCGTGGCATCTGCTGAGCGAGCGGGAGCTTTCGTCGGCGGCCAGGACCAAGAGCAAACTCGGCGTGCTGATGCTCGACCTCGACCACTTCAAGCAGGTCAACGATGTCTACGGCCATCTCGCGGGCGACGTCGTGCTCAAGGTGGTCGCGGAGACGATCACCGAACACGTCCGCGATTACGACTCCGTCGGGCGTTTCGGCGGCGAAGAGTTCGTCGTGCTGCTGCCCGGGGCGACGGAGACCGAGGTGATCCCCGTGGCCGAACGGGTCCGGCGGGCGGTGATGGACATCGAGGTCGAAGTCGCGACGGCTTCGGGACCGCGCACCGTGCGCGGGCTTTCGGTCTCGATCGGTGTCGCGGTCTACCCGTCCGGCGGGACCGTCCTGGAGCGGCTGCTGCACGTCGCCGACTCCGCGCTCTACCAGGCGAAGCACAACGGCCGGAACCGCGTCGTGTCGCTCGCCGCCGCCTGAGGGTGCCGCATTTAGTCCTCTGGATGCGTTCCTTGCGCGCGCAAGTACCGCATCCAGAGGACGAAACGCGACCGGTCAGTCGACGTCCATCGCGTTGGGGTCCTTCTTGCCGGTGTCGAGCGGCCCGAAGCCCCCGGCTTCCAGCTTTTCCCAGTCCTCCTTGGTCGGCTTCTTGTACGTCTCTTCGTGGATCCGATCGACTTCTTGTTCGTAGGTCTCGCGGTTCTGCCGCTTCATCTCCTCGGGCCACTCGCCGTCCCGGATGGTGTCCCGGGTCATGTGCAGTTCCTTGACGTCGTGGCTGCTCAACGGCGGGGTGGTCGTGGACGTACCGGGCCCGGTCGAATACGTGAGGCCCTTACCGCTGGCGTGCGCGTCGTCGATCATCTTGTGATACGAGTCGTCCGCGATCTTGCCGTCGAGGGTGTTGTTGGTGTTCTTGAACCCGTCACGGAAGGCGTAGTCGAGCTGGTTGAGCTGGATCGCCGTGTTCGGGTCACCGTTCTCCAGCGCGTTGCGCTCCGAGTCGCGATAAGCCTGGCTGTTCTTGAAGGCGCTCGGGTCCTTCGAACCTTCCGTCAGGTCCTGGTCGCCCTTCATGCCGGTGCCGATGTGCGACTTGTGCGCGGGTTTGGCCTCCTGATACGCCCAAGCGTGGTTTTCCAGGTCCTTCTGCTCGTGGCTCGCACCCCGCGCGCCGCCACTGCCGCGGCCGATCGCCTCGTAGGGGATCGGATGCTCGGACTCGTGGGAGTCGCCGGAGACCTTCTCCCGGCCGTCGTTCTTGAGGTCGTTGTCGTACTTCGCCGTGAGCCGGTTCTGCTCACGGGTCTTCGCGCCGTGCGTGCCGTCGAGGTAGCTCTGCGGCGGGCGCCGCGGCTTCTTCGGCCCCGGCGTCGGTTTCGGCTTGGTGACGCGGTTGCCGGGGGACTTCGTCTTGCCGCCGCCTGCCCGGCCCTTGCCGCAAGTGCCCTTCTGCGGTTTCGTGGGCGCCAGCCCCAGCGGGTCGATCATGTCGGTCGGGTTGCCGACGTAGGCCAGCGAGTCCGACGCCGGTTCGAGACCGAGCGGGTCGTGCGAGAGGTACCGCCCGGTGTCCGGGTCGTAGTAGCGCTTGAAGTTGTAGTGCAGTCCCGTTTCCGGGTCGTGGTACTGACCAGGGAAGCGCAACGGCGTGTACGCCTGCCCCGGTGGCGAAAGCACCTTGCCCCACAACGAGGTGTGCAGATGCCAGGCGACGTTGCCCGATTCGTCGAGCAGTTCGCTGGGCGAGCCGACGACATCGGTCACGATGGCGTGGAAACGGACGTCGTGCCCGGCGGTGCGTTCGATCTGGGTGATCGGCCGCCGGTCCGTGCCGGGCTCCCAGTCCCAGGCGATGACGGTGCCGCCCCGGATCTCCTCGGCGAGATTCGCGCCGTCCCAGGTGAAGTCGATCTGTTCGAGGATCCGGCCCTGGGTGTCGAGATGCTGTTTGGCGATCCGCCGTCCGAGCGCGTCGTAGTGGTAGAGCCACCGCTCGCCGTCGGGGGTGACGACGCCGGTCAGCCGGTCGTCGGAGTTCCACTGGTAGGTCCAGTCCCGGCCGGCTTTGCGGCGGGCGATCGTGCGGCCTTCGCTGTCGTGCAGGTACGACGTCTGCCCGGCGCCGGTCATCAGGGTGCCCTGGTAGTGCCGCGGCCCGACGGCGGGATCCGCGCCCGGCCAGCCCGCCTGCGTGATCGCGCCGGAAAGGTTGTAGCCGTAGCTTTCCCGCCAGCCCTGCCCCTGGATGTCGACGACGCGGCCCGCGCGGTCGAGCTTCAGCGAACGCGGCCCGGAAAGCAGGTCCGAGATCGACGAGACGAGCCCGTCCCGCAGGTAGCCGTACTCGCGATGCTGGACGACTCCCCGCCCGCCGGACACGGTCTGCGAGGTCAGCCTGTCGGCGGCGTCCCAGCCCTGGCGCAGCTCCACCGGCGTGCCGTCGAGGCGTCGCAGCACTTCACGGCCCGAGGCGTCGTACTCGAAGCGCACGGTACGTCCGGCGGTCCGCAGCGCGACGGGGCGGTTCGCGGCGTCGTAGGCGAAGAACGACTCGGAGCCCGACGGGGTGCGCCGCGCGATGCGGCGGCCGATGGCGTCGTACTCCGAGCGGACGACCCGGCCGTTGAGCGACTCCGCGACAACCCGGCCCAGCGCGTCGTAGGCGATGGTGACTTCGGAATGCGCGTTGCGCGCCGAGGTCATCCGGTCGGCCGCGTCGTAGGTGAACGTGGCGACGTCGTCGCCCGCCCGGCGGCCGACGACCCGGCCGAGCGCGTCGTGCTCGATGGCGACCGTCTGACCGAGACCGTTGGCGCGCAGCACCAGCTGCCCGGCCGCGTCGTAGCCGTAGCGGGTGGTGCGGCCGTTGAAATCGGTCTCGCTGATCAGGTTCCCGGCGGGATCGTATTCGTAGCGCCAGGAAAGGCCGTGTTCGTTGGTGACCGCCACCAGCCGCAGCTCGGTGTCGTACACATAGGACAGTCGATCGCCGTCCGGGCCGATTTCGGCGGTGGGCAGGTCGAACTGCGAGTACTCGGTGCGCACCGTGAGCCCGCGGGCGTCCACGGCTTCGTCCAGATATCCCTCGGTGGTGCGGTTCCAGCGCCATACGGAGCCGTCGGGGTCGATCTGCTCGGCGATCTCGCCGAAGCCGTCCCACTTCGTCCGGGTGACACCGCCGAGCGGGTCGGTGATCGAGGTGGTCTGCCCGAACTCGTCGTAGGTGTACCGCGTGACCCCGCCGAGCGGGTCGGTGACGGCGACCGGCAGCCCGGCCGCGTTGGACTCGATCAGCGTGACGCCGCCGAGCGCGTCGGTCACGACCGCGACGTTGCCCGCCTCGTCGTAGCCGTAGGTGGTGGTGGCGCCGGTCGGATCCGTGGTGCGGACGAGCTTCCCGCGCTCGTCGTACTCGCGGCGCCAGATCGCGCCGTCCGGTCCGGTCATGCTGGTCCACCGGTTGAGCCCGGAGTACTCCGCGAGCGCGCGGGCACCGTCCGGCTGGGTCACGGCGACGACGTTGCCCTCGTCGTCGGTTTCCCAGCGTGTCGTGCGGCTCAAGGCGTCGGTGCGGCTGAGCAGTTTGCCGAAGCGGTCGAGTTCGTAGCGGGTGGTGTTGCCCAGCGGGTCGGTCTCCGCGACGACCCGGTGCAGCTCGTCGAGCTGGTAGCGGGTGACGTGCCCGAGCGAGTTGGTGACCGAGGTGACCAGGTTCTCCCGGTCGTACTCGATGTCGACGTCGAGGACACCGTCGGTGCCCTGTGCGCGCACGACGCGGCCTTCGGAGTCGAAACCGTACCGGTACCAGCGGCCGTTGACGTCCTCCCAGCGCACGATCCGGCCCGCGGGGTCGTAGGTGAACCGCAGGGGCATCCCGGCCGCGTCGGTGATCTCGACCAGACGGCGGCGCTCGTCGTACCGGTAGGTCTGGAGCGCGGTTTCCGCTTCGGGCAGCCGAAGCGCGGTGATGAGGCCGTCCTTCGACTCGATGCGCAGGCGGTATCCCGCGGTGTGCGCCAGCTCGCGGGGGACGCCGTTGTCGTCGTAGTGCACGAAGATCCGGTGTCCGTCGCCGTCGGCGATGGCGCGCAGCGGAAGCGTGTCCCCGGTTCCGGAGAAGAGCAGCACACCGTCCGGAGTGGTCACGACGTAACCATCGTCCACTTTGGACAGCGGGAGACGCTGACCGAAGGCCGGATAGACCGGGGCTTCGGAAACCGGGATGGGATAGGTCAGCAGTGAACCGTCGGCGAGCGCGAGATGCAACCCGTCGTCCTCGACCTCGATCCGCTGGTCCACAGTGGACGCCCAGGAGGTGCCGAAGAACCGGCCGAGCCCATAAGACGAGAGATGCGTCCGCGAAAGGGTCATCGGCAGGACCCCGGCGAACACGACGTCGTCCTGCGTCAGCATCATCGAGCCGGTCGCGACGTCGATCGGGTCGCCGCAGTCGTTGCGGTTCTTGGGCGGGACGGCATTCCCCGGATCGTTGTTCTTGTCCTTGATCCGGTTGTCGCCCTCGGCTTTCGGGGCGCCGCGGTCCTTGGGCGGCGGGGGCGGCGAGCCCGACGGCGTGGTCGATCCGTCCGGTGTCTCGTTCTTCGGCGGTGGCGGCGGATCCGACTTCGGCGGGGGCGGCGGCGGATCGTGTTTCGGCGGCGGCGAGCCGGACGGTGTCGTGCCGTCACCGCCGCCCTTCGGACCGTCGGGGCCGCCCTTCGGCGTGGTGCCTTCGTCCAGCTTGTTCGGCTTGGGCGAGGGCGCGCCCTTGCCCGGCTGCAGTTTCTTCAGCGCCTTGGCGGCGTCGGCGAACAGGTCGTCCGCCCGCTTCAGCAGCGGCATCAGCGCCTGCAGCGCCTTGACCGTCTTCTTCGTCAGGTTCGCGATCTTGCTCGCGGTCTTCGCCACGGCGTTGACCACCTGCGGGACCACCCAGGTCAGCCCGATGCCGAGGGTGAACAGCACCTGCAGCGCCCAGCTGATCATGTGCCCGATCAGCTCGGCGATGATGTCGCGCACCAGCGCGCGTACGGCGGCGACGACCTCGCCCGCCGTCTTCACTCCGCTGGAGGCGCCTTCACAACCCGCCTTCGCCGCGTCCAGCAGCGTGACCGTGTCCTTGGCCCGGCCGCGGTAGGAGTCGGCCGCGACACCGGTCCAGCTCTGCAGGTCGGCGGAGACCATCCCGGCCAGATCCGCGCCGACCTCGCCGAGTTCGGTCGCGATGTTCTTCCAGGTCTCGGCGTTCGCGGCGATCTCGTCGGCGTTGCCGGTGAGCGCGTCGAGCGCCTCCTTGAGCGGGCCGACGTGCTCCATCAGCCAGCCGACGCCGTTCGCGAGGATCGCGCCGAAGGGGTCCATCGCCATCGACAACGCGTCGAGCGCGGTCCCGACCGCGCCCAGCGCCACCGACGCCCAGTCGCCGCTTTCGATGGCCGATTTCAGATCGAACGCCGACTCCAGCAATGACGAGCCGGTGTACGCCTTCGTCGAGTCTTTTACCTCGGCGACCAGCGGGTTACCCACAAGGACCTTCTTCGCGATTCAGGGACGACGGACTCACCAGGGCGAATTGCCCTCGTCCTCGGGGGCTTCGTGGCGCTTCTCGCGAGGAGTGTGCGGCGGTGGCGGGGCGTCGGTGGACGACGACGGCGGCGGAGTGCTCGCCGGCGGCTCTTCCTCTTCGATCTCGGGGAAGCGGCTGCGCAGGGTGCCGATCATCAGCGACCGGGTCTCCTGGTCCTCGTCGCCGAGCGTTTCCTGCATGACCTCGGCGACCTGGTTCGCGATCCCGGCCTGCGCCTGGTGCATGGTCTGGAGGATCTGCCGGGACAGCTCCGCCAGCGGGTACGTCCTGGCCTTGCCACCGAATTCGAGGTCGGTCACGCCACCGTCCGCGCCGACGGTGACCTTGACGGCACCGTCCTGGCTGGACGCGGTCAGTCGCAGCTGCTCCGTCCGCTCCTGGGCGGCCGCGTACCGTTCGGCCTTGTTCTGCAGCCCCTCGGCCCATTGGTCCAGCTTGCGCTGAGCCTCGTCGGGGTCCCGCATGAGCTCCCCGAGCCCGTTCGCGCCGGTCACTGCTTTCCTCCGATGTCCAATGCCTTGAAGTCCGCCTGGAACGGTTCCGCGTTGGTCGTGTCACCGTCCACATAGGACTTCGCGGCGGTGCGGATGTTGTCCGCCGTCGTCTGGATCCCTTCCGCGGCCGCCTTGATCGCCTCGGCCGCGCGTTCGCCGGTCGGGTTGACGATCGGCGGCAGGAACGCGCACAGCAGACCGTACGCGTCCGCCGACATCGCCGAACCCGTGGCGCCGTGCGCGGTGTTCAGCCGGTCCACGAGCCCTTCGAGATGGCTCGCGTGCGCGGTCAGGTCGTCGGGATCGACCTCGAACGAAGCCGTCACTTCCAGTCCTTGTTCTTCCAGTCGCCGATCACCGGCGGGGCCACGATCTCATCGGCGGCGAAGAAGGACGGGTCGTCGGATTCGACGTAGTCGGCGACCTTGTGTTCCTTGTCCTCTTGCCCCTGTCCCTTGCCGCCGGGCGCCATGCCGCCGCCCATCGGGCCCATGGCACCGGGGGTGCCGGCCTTGCCGGAACCGGAGCCCGCCGCCCTGGACGCGGCCGCTTCGGCGTCCATCGCCCCCGCGGCACCGCCCATCCCGAGTGAGCCGGTCGAACGGCCGGCGCCACCGAGGCCACCGGCACCCGCGCCACCCGCACCGGTACCGCCGCCACCGATCCCGCCGACGCCGCCACCGCCGACGCCACCACCGCTGCCGCCGCCCGGGAGGTTCGGCATGCCGAGCTTGGGCGGGTTGTACGGCGTGCCCTTGAACGAGCCGCCCTCCGGGATCGGCGGCGGACCACCGAGCCTGCGGCCGATGTTGTCGCTGAAGCCCCCGGTGTTCCCGATCGGCGGGATCTTCGGCATGACCGGTCCCGGTCCGCCGGTGGGCCGGTTCGGGATGGGGATGTTCGGCGGCGTGATGTTCGGCGGGGTGTACGGCAGGCCACCGCCGGGCCGCGGGCCGCCGTCCGGGATGGTCGGCATCTGCACCGGAGGCGGGTTGAACGACTGCGGGCTCGGCGGGGTCCAGCCCGTGGTGTGCGTCCCGTCGTCGATCTTGGGCAGGTTCGGCAGGTTGGGGCCCGCCGTCGCCGCGGGACGGTAGCTCTCGCCACCGCCTGGACCGTCCGGGATGCGGATATCGGGCATGGTCTGGTGCGAACCGGGACCGCCGCTGCCGGGCATTCCGCTGCCCGGGATGCCGCCGTCGGGACCGCCGGAAGGACCGTTCGGCGAGTTGAACGGCGACACGCCGCCGGGACCGCCGGACCCGCCCTGCGGCGTCCCGTCCATCGAAGCGGCGATGCCGTCCGGGCCCGCGCCGTTCGAGCCCCCGCCGTTCGAGCCCACGTTGAACGGGCTGGGCCGCTGTGTCCCGTCGGGATTTTGGAGCGCGTCGGGGTTGCGCAGCAGGTGGTCGGGCGAGCCCGCGCCACCGCCGGCGGGCGAACCCGCCAGTTGCCTGGTCGCCTGCGCCGTCGGGAGCTTCGGCGGCGGCGGGAACGCCGGGGTGGCGATCGCCGAGCCGACCGTGCTGTCGAACTGGGTCATCACCTGGGCGGCGCGGTCGCGCGCGTCCTGCTGCTTCTTGAAGGTCTCGAGGTCCTTCCCGAGCTGCGACATGTACTGCTGCGGGTCGGTGATCGTCTGCAGGTTGGCGTTGGCCTCCTGCACGCTGAACGCCACCGGCGGATTCGCCGCCATCTGCTTCTGCGTCTCGTTCAGGGTCTGCGAGTGGATCTGCTGCTGCCGTCCGGTCAGCGTCGCGCCGTTCGCGGTCGAGCCGAGCCATTTGCCGACACCGGCGAGGTGCTCGCGGGCCGCGTCGCCGCCTTCGCCCTGCCAGTTGGCCGTGCTCGCGTTGATCGCCTTCGCCAGGTTGCGCTGGTGCATCGCCAGGTCGTTGCCGACCCGGACCCATTCCTCGGAGGTCTCGGCCACCGCGGCCGAATCCGCGTTGTCCGCGATCGCTGCCTGCATCTGCTCGTGGGTGGCGTTGCCCCAGACCGTGGACGGCGGCTGGCCGGGATTGCGGATCTCGAGGTCCTTGTCGAGGCCCTGCCGCGCGTTCTCCAGCTGCTTCTCGTACATCTGCTGGGTGAACTTGTCCTTGAAGCCGTTGAGCGCGGTGTCGCCCCAGCCGAGGAGGTTGAACAGGAGATCGGTCCCCGCGGCCGCACCGGCCCGGATCTCGTCACCGGACGCGGCCTTGTCCGCCAGCGGCCCGACGTAGTACGGGGACGACGAGTCGGCCGTGACGTCGTAGAACGGGCTGTCCGGGTCGTACTCCTTGGAGGCGGGATCGGAGACCTTCGTGGTCTTTTCCGTGGAGTCGGTCACGGGTCTCTCCTCTTCAATCTGGCGAACCCGCGTCCGCGATCGGCGTCGGCAGGGCGCTGGCCTGGTCATTCACGTCACGATGACGGGCAGGGCGCCCTGCCACCGCGATAGCGGGGCCTTCGGCCGCGGCGGGTTCGGGTGCCTGGTTGCTTCGATGCACGTCTACTGCTCCGCTGACAGCCACTTAGATCTCAGTGTCGATCCGCTTCAAAGTGCGCTGGTTCTCTTCGTCCCGCTCCCGGTAGTTCCGCTTGGCGAGTTCGATCGCCTCGACGTAGGCCGGGAATTCGGCACGGGCCGCCTGCAGCTGGGTGAGCAGGCCCTGTGCGTCGGTCGCGGTGCCCTGCATATGCCCGGACACCCAGCGCGCGGTGGCGGTGTTGCTCATCGGCGGCGACTGCTGCAGCTTGGTCAGCGCGCTCCAGCGTTCTTCGAGGCTGTCGATCACGCCCTGGAGGGAGCGGATCATCTCCTCGCCGGTGCTTTCGTCGACGGCGAAGCTGCCCTGCTTCGCCATTTGCCGCAGCCGCGTGCCTTCCAGCCCGATCCGGGTCGCCGCCTTCATCGGCATGGCGTCGGCCAGCTTCGCTTGGACCGGTTGTGCTTCCTCGGTCACCAGTGGATCCTCTCGCCGGATTCAGCAGGTCAGTAGATGTCCGCGATGGCGTCCCGGATGGCGTTCGCCACCCCGGACCGGCTGGCCGGGTCGTAATGCCCGATCACCGCGCCGGAGGTCTCGTCGGTCTCGGTCCAGACCAGGTACCGGCCGTCTTCGGTGTCGAGCCAGCTCAGCGGCGTCGACCGGAGCCGTTCGCCGCGGCGGCCGATCCCGCTCACGATGATGTGCCCGCCGCCGAGACGTTTCCCGGACAGCACCCGCTCCAGGACCGCCACGTCGCTTTCCTCGCCGCGCGACCGTTCCGCCGGCTCCGGCCGCGCGCGGACGACGCCGGTGAATTGAAGGTTGCCGAACGCGTCGGTCTCCTCCTCGTCGAATTCCGCCTCGGCCTGACGGCGGGCGGTCATCGCGGAGACGGCGCGCTCCTCCTTCTGCACGAGGGTGCGGCGGCCGGTCGACGCGGCGGGCATCCGGGGCAGGACACCGGCGAGCACCTCGACCAGTTCCTCGTCCGCGAAAAGCGCGAACTGCAGGAGGTCGTCCCCGTGCGCCTGGGTGATGCCGAGCGCCTGCGCGCCGTCGGTGATGGTGAGGACCGCGATGTCCTGGCCGAGGCCGTCGATGCCGTTGACCGAAACGGTGATCCGGTGGTTCGCGAGCAGCGCGAACGCGGTGCGGATGGCGGGGTTCAGCTCGCCGTTGATCGACAGGCGGCGCTGTTCGAGATCGGTGTAGACCTTCTGGATGACCGCGGTGTACCGCTCCGGATCGATCGAAGTGTTGCGGACGCGCAAAGGAAACAATCGGACATCGACGCCCAGCGCCTGCCCGACCACCGTCGCCTCGACCGTCCCCAGCGCGAAATCGGCTCGTTCGGCCATGCTTCTGCGCTACTCCCTCGCGGGGGTGCGACCCCGTCCCGATCGGCTGACCTGCATGAAGAGCGCCGACTTTGTTAATGGCGAAAACAAACTAGCACAGCGCATGACTGTACGGAACCATACGAACACCGGTGAAGCCGATGGAATGGATCACAGTGCCCGATCGGGCAATTTTCTTGCCCCTAAAGGAAAAATGGTCACGTCTCGTGAGTGGTAATGACGGTTCTAACCGTCATTACCACTCACGAGACCCGACCTTGGCAGAACCGGGGCCCGATCGCCTACCGAGCGCTCGCGGCGGGCGCGTACGTCGACATCCGGCGGGCCACATCCGTCCGCGAACGCGCGCCGAGTTTCCGCAGCACCTTCGCGACGTGCTGCTCCACCGTGCGCGGGGAGAGGAACAGCCCGTCGGCTATCTCCCGGTTCGTGCGCCCGTCGGAGAGCATCCTCGCCACCTCCAGTTCCCGGGGCGAAAGCTCCTGGCCGTAGCCGCGCCGCCCACGCTGCGAGGGCGCCCACGCGCCGTGTTCCCGCAGCTGGTGGCGGCATCGTCCGGCGTCCCGGGTCGCGCCGAGCCGCTCGTAGGCCTCCGCAGTCGCCGCGAGGTCCTCGATCGCCTTGCGGTTGCCCGCGGTGAGACGGCACAGCGCCGCCCGCTCCCGGGCGCCGATGGCCTGATACGGCATCGGCAGCGCGTCGTAGCCCGCCGCGGCCTCGTCGAAAACCGTTGCGGCGGCGGGGTGTTTGCCGCGCGCGTCGAGCAGGATCGCCCGCCCGGCGAGCAGCGCGGCCTCGGAGACCGGGGAGTCCTTGCCGTCGACGCCGCGGGCGAATTCCTCGACCACGGCGTCCGCCTCCGACCATCGCCCGGCCCGCGTGTAGGCCTCGGCCGCGGCGGGGACCAGGCCCGCCGCCCACACCCAGACACCCTTGCGCCGGGCCGCCGCGACGGCGTTGTCGGCCGTCGCGCACGCCCCCTCGACGTCGTCCGTCGCGAGGAGCACCCGGATCAGGATCCCGGCCGCCGAAAGGACGACGGGGATGGGCCCGTGTTCCGGCGCGTGCACACTCGCCGCGGCCAGATGTCGTTGCGCGGCGGCGAATTCCCCGCGGACGGCGGCCAGCCCGCCGAGGACGAGCGAGGATTCCATGACGATCGGGCCGAGGTCCGGATAGGCGTCGCGAAGCTGCTCGGTGGTCTCCGCGAGCCCGGACCAGTCGCCGCGCACCCAGTCCAGCCGGACCCTGGTGCCCTGCGCGAGTCCGGCCGCGTAGAGGGCGCCGGCGTCGGTCGCGCGGCGGATCCCTTCCGTGACCAGCTTTTCCGCCCTGGTCAGATGCCCGGCCCAGGATTGCGCGTCGGCGAGGTTGCACCACAGCCGCGCGAGCTGGACGCGTTCGGCGACGCCGGTGCCCTGATCGGGCAGGTCCTGGAACTCGGCCCACGCCGAGCCGTCGCCGATATGCGCCCGGGTCGCGATCCGGTCGCCGATGAGCGCCAGCCGCAGTTCCGGGTCTTCGAGCCGGTCGAAGACCTCGCGGGCACGCTCCATCCAGACCTCGTGCCAGGACAGCGGGGTCAGCCCGTCGATCGGCTGGGCGAGCAGGTTGATCCCGCGTGCGGCGAGTTCCGGCTCGTCGACCAGTTCGGTGATGGCCTTCTCCACCTCGACCCGGCCGCGGCCGAGTCGCCCGATCGTGCGGACCAGCAGCATCCCGAGGCTGAGCCGGATCGTCCCGCGCACGCTCGGGCGCAGGTCGGTGAGGTCTTCGAGGATCCGCTCCAGTGTCTCGATGACGTCCGGGCGGAACCCGCGCAGCGCGACCTGACTGAGTTTCGTGGCCAGGCGGGCGATGGCGTCCTCGTCCAGGCCCGCCTCGGCGAGGACGGACTGGAGCAGGTCGATCGCGCGTGAGGTGTCACCGCGGGCGATGGCCTCGTCGGCGGCCGCTTCGGCGTAGTGGCGCCACTGTTCGGTCCGTCCGGCCGCGCGGGAGTGGTTCGCCAGCAGGGTCAGCGGCGGGACCGGCTGGCAGGCGAGCACCTGGATGGCCCGGGAATGCAGCAGGGTCCGCTCCGGACCGCTGATCGTGTCGTAGACGGCCTTGCGGGCCAAGGGATGCCGGAACCCGTAGCGGTCGCCCCCGAGTTCGCCGAGCACCCCGCCATCCAAAGTGGACAGAAGCGCCGAGCGGAGCGCGTCGCCGGTGAGGCAGGCGAGTTCGCCGATCACCGCGGGTTCGGACGGAACGGCGAGCACCGCCGCCGCGCGGGCCAGCCGGACCGCGGGATCGGGGAGTGCTTCGAGCCGTTCGGTGATGGCCTCGCGCAGGGAGATGGGGACTTCGAGGCTTTCCAGGAGCCGGTCGGAGAGCACTTCGCCGATGGGCAGGCGCCCGGCGGCGTCACGCAGCGCCCGCAGGGTCTCCTCGACCACGAACGGGATCCCTGCCGTGCTCTCGTGGATTTTCGCGGTGAACGGCGCGGAAACCCGCGGCAGGTCCAGCAGTTCCTCCGCCAGCTTCCCGACGGCCTCGACGTCGAGCGGGCCCAGTGTCACCCGGGCGGTCTGGACGTTCGGCGGGGTGCGGAACGGGATGCCCGCGCCGCCGTGCCTCGACGGCGAACCGGTCCGGTAGGCCGCGACGACGGCCAGTTCCGCGGGCATGGTCGCGGCGAGGAACCGCATCAGGTCACGGGTGCCTTCGTCAGCCCACTGAAGGTCGTCGATCAGGACGAGCGCGGGCCCACAGGCGATCAGGAGTTCCCGGACGGCGCGGAACTGGCGATGCCGTTCGGCGCACGGGTCGGCGAGGGGTTCCGGTTGGGGTGGAAGGCTTTCCGCGAGTTCGGGCAGCAAGGGTCTCAGTACCCCGGCGACCGGGCTGAGCGGGCCGAGCGGCCGGTCACCCGCCGACCGCAGCGCTTCGAGCACCGGCCCGAACGGGAACGGTTCGCGCATCGGCTGGCAGGCACCCGTGAGCACCCGGCCCGCCGCGAACTCGCGGCGTCCGGCCAGCTCTTCGAGCAGCCTGCTGCGGCCCATCCCGGGTTCGCCTTCGATCAGCACGGCGGCGGGACGGCGCAGCAGGATCTTCACGATCGCCGAGACCTCGGCGTCGCGGCCCACGAGTGCCGTCGATCCGGCGCGGACCGAAACCGAGGTCGGGCGGGGGGTGGCAAGCCACATCATGCGCTCCTCGGTTGGGAGTTCCCGCTGAGCCCGACACGATCTTGTGCGTTGTCCTGCGGAGCCTAAGCACTGCCTACCTGGTCGTAAACCTCTCAACCCGGACAGCACGGGCGCCCCGTTAGGCCGTCCGCGAACGCACCGTCACCGGTTGGCTGACGGATCGTCGGTTGGAAAATCACTGGACACCCGAAACATCGGCAATGGACCCGATCCGGCGGTTCATCCCACGTTCAGGGGGTCGAAACGACTACGCAAGGTATTCACAGGAAACCCTACTTACGGACGTGTCCGTACGGGTGCCAGCTCTCGGTGAGCGCCCGTGGAGCAGGGGATTCGGCCTTCGAAGAATGCGTATACCTATCCCGCGCCGACCCGGATTGCGGACGGTGTCCGGTTCCACAACTCTCACCCGTCAGGGGAGGGCAATCGCATGGCGAACCGGAGCCGTGCGTGATGACGAGGGAGAAGCATGAAGATCACGAAGCTCCTCGGTGTGGCCGCGACGGCAGCACTGGCCACCGGCGCGCTCGTCACGGGTACCCCCGCGGCGGCGTCCTCGGACACCCTGCTGAACGCCGAGATGGTTCCCGCCCTGCAACGGGACCTCGGCCTGACCGCCGGCCAGGCGCTCGCCCGGATCCAGAGCGAGACCGCCGCCGGCACGCTCGAACAGTCACTCGCCTCCGCGCTCGCCGGCAGCTTCGGCGGCGCGAGCTACAACGAGGCCACCGGCAAGCTCCGCGTCGGCGTCACGGACGCGGCGAAACTGGGTCAGGTCGTCGCCAGTGGCGCGGAAGCGGAACTCGTGCGGTTCTCGGCCGCCCAGCTCGATTCCACTGTGGACAAACTGAACGCGGGCGAGCGCGCGGCGGACGGCGCGATCACCGGCTGGGGTGTGGACACCAAGACCAACCGCGTGACGCTGAACGTCCTGCCGGGCAAGAGCGGAACGGTCGACTCGTTCCTGGAGAAGACCGGCGTCGACAAGGCCGCCGTCGCGGTGGTCGAGACCGCCGCGGTGCCGACCCTGAAGTACGACGTCCGCGGCGGTGACGCCTACTACATCAACAACTCTTCGCGCTGCTCGATCGGCTTCTCGGTCAACGGCGGCTTCCTCACCGCCGGGCACTGCGGGCCGGGCACGGTGACCGGCTCGAACCGGGTCGCGATGGGTTCGTTCGCCCGCGCCAGTTTCCCCGGCAACGACTACGGCCACGTCCGGGTCAACAGCAACTGGGTGCCGCGCGGCATCATCAACAACGGCACCCGGGTGAGCGGTTCGAGCGAGGCCTCGACCGGCGCCTCGATCTGCAAGTCGGGTTCGACCACCGGCTGGACCTGCGGCACCGTCGGCGCCAAGAACCAGACCGTCCGTTACGCCGAGGGCACGGTCTACGGCATGACCGCCACCAACGTGCGTTCGCAGGCGGGCGACTCGGGCGGTTCGTTCATCGCGGGAAACCAGGCCCAGGGCATGCTGTCCGGCGGTAACAGCACGGTGACGTACTTCTTCCCGGTCCGGCCGGCGTTGTCCGCGACCGGGACCTCCCTGGTCCTCGGCTGAGTCCACCCCCGGTTCGCCGAGAGCCACGAATAGGACGAAGGGCGGTCCGAGTGCCTCCAGCGCACTCGGGCCGCCCTTCGTTTCGTAATACCGCGGGAGCGGTGGTCCGGATCCCTACACGTTGCTGATCTCTTCGATCAGCGCCTCGATGTCGAAGTACTCGCTCTCGGAACCGAGCGGCACCAGGTCGTACGTGGACTCGAGGAAGGACTCGACGTCCTCGCGCTCGAGTTCGAACGACGCATAGCCGTCGGGTGACTCGATTTCCAGCGTCAGCATCGCCTCGTCCTCGGAGAGGTCGGGGCGGACGCGGACGTCGCCGAGTCCGGCCGGGTCGGTGAGACCGGCGGCGAGCAGCTCACGCGCGAAGGTCCACTCGACCCACCGGCCGCGCTCGGTCCGGAACGACACGGTGACGGCGTAGGGCTCGTCGACGTGGAAGGACAGGCGGGAGAGAACGGGCGTGCTGCTGTTGTTCAGCAGGACGAACTGGCTCTGGTGAACGGCGTCGGTGTGCACGGCCACTCCTAAGTGCTCGTGGTTCGCGCGGCGCGAACTTTTCGTCTCGGCAAGGAGATGCCCGGGCTGACGCCGGATGACGCGGGTATGGCCACGTTCACGCTATCGGCTGCATATGTCCATAGTGGTGTAACGCCGGGCACAGACCCCTTGCGCTCAGACCGATACGCGTTGTGACGGCTGGTCGAGCAGCGGCTTCTTCAGGCGGAGCACGGCGGGAACCGCGAGCAGCGAGGTCACGGTGAGCACCGTCCACAGCACTGCCCCGCTCACCGAGAGCAGGATTCCGAGGACGGCGGGGGCCAGCGCCATCGGCAGTCCCCACGACAACTGGAACAACGCGCTGGCCCGGCCCTCGGCTCCTCGCGGCGCGGCTTCCGCGGCCACCGCCGTGGACAGCGGCGCGAACATCGCTTCGGCGAGGGAGAAGGTCACGCTCGTGAAGAGGATCAGGCAGATCGCAACTTGCAAAGAGACTGACGTGACCGGGACGAGCAGTGCGAACGAGCCCGCGAACACCACCGCGGCGGTGACGAGCCCGGTCGCCCTGGAGTACCTCGCGAGCACGCGGACCACGAGGTGCTGGCCGAAGACCACGGTGACCGTCCCGATCGTGATCGCGGTTCCGGCGATCCACTGTGGACCGTGCAGGAAATCGCGGACGAGGATCGGCAGGATGGCGAACTTGCTCGCACTCGCCAGGGTGAAAGCCGTCTGTGTCAGGCAGAACCCGACGTAGGGCCGGTCGGTGAAGACGGCTCTCCAGCCCGCCGAGCCGTCCTTTTCGGACACGCCGGCCGCGGAAGGCAGGAACCAGATGAGCGCCGCGGCGACGGCGAAGGTGGCGGCGTTGGCGTAGGCGATGAGGTGGAACGCCGCCGGGCTGGTGATCTCCGGGAGCACCGCGCTCGCCGCCGCGCCGACACCGGCCCCGGCGAACCGGCCGACCGTCTGGGTGCCGAGGACACGTTCGGCGTCGCGGCCGGTGGTGAGCGCGGCGACCATCGGGGCGTTGCAGGTCCAGAACAGCCGGTCGCCGACGCCGACCACCAGGGTGACGGCGACCACCTGCCAGGCCGACGTCAGCAGCGGGTAGCAGCAGAAGGCGGCCAGCCGGAGCAGGTTTCCCGCGATCAGGAGCGCGCGGGGGCCGAACCGGTCCATCGCGGCGCCCGTCAGCGGCCCGGTCGCCAGCGCGAGCAGACCGCCCGTGCTGAGCGCCGCGCCGGCTTCGATCAGGCCGAAGCCCTGGCCGTGGACGAGGAAGAGCAGCCCGAACGGGAGCCAGATCCCGCTTCCGAGCGCGTCGATGAGGGTGGCGGTGAGAAAGAGGCGGAGTGGTCTCTGCATGGCTGCTGTAGGTCCTTCCCCCAGAAGGCAGCAGGCCAGAATAGCGAAGATCGACTCCCGGTCAAGGCTCCAGCGGCAGCGTGAGGCCGGTCTTGACCCGGTCCATCGCCACCGACGTCGTGAAGTGCCGCACGTTCGGGTTGTCGAAGAACATCCGCCGGGTGAAGGCCTCGAACCCGGCCATGTCCCGGCAGGTCACCACGAGCACGAAGTCCGCGTTGCCGGTCACGTAGTAACACTGCTGGACGTTGTCGTCCGCGAGCACCTGCCGCCGGAACCCGTCGAGTACCGCGAGGCTCTCCCGTTCCATCTCGACCATCACCACGAAGGTCATCGTCAGCCCGAGCGCCTGCGGCGACAGCACCGCCACCTCGCGTTCGATCACCCCGGTCTCGCGCAACCGCTTGATCCGGCGCTGCACGGCGGCCGCGGACAGGCCCACCTTCGCGCCGATGGACTCGGCGATCGTGCGGGCGTCGGCCTGCAGGCAGGACAGGATGGCGACGTCTAGGCGGTCGAGGTCGGGTGTGTGCACCGGATCAGGCTAACCGGACGACTCTCCCGGGCGCCTGATCCGCGGCCGCGCGCCACGCGGGGTGCCGGGAAAGATGAGAATTCTTTGAAATGTGACCCGGAACACAACTGACGGGTCTACTGAATGGTAGCGCTTACAAGTGAATGGCAGACCTCTGTTTTTCCGCGCGAAAGGATTTCTTGGTGCCCTCATCTCAGGCGGCCGTCATCGCCGGTCTCGGCTCCTGGCTGCCGCCCCGCGTCGTGGGCAACGAGGAGATCGCCCAGCGACTGGACACCTCCGATGAGTGGATCCGGTCGCGGACCGGTATCGCCGAACGCCGGGTCGTCGATCCCGGAACGTCCACTGTGGACCTCGCGGTCGAGGCGGGGCGCCGGGCGCTGGCCTCGGCCGGGGAGGACGGCGCGGACGCCGTCGTGCTCGCGACGTCGACGGCCGACCAGCCGTGCCCGGCCAGTGCGCCGCAGGTGGCGACCAAGCTCGGCCTGAACGGCGTCGCCGCGTTCGACGTCAACGCGGTGTGCAGCGGGTTCATCTACGGCCTCGCCACCGGCGCCGGGCTGATCGCCGCCGGGATCGCGCGCCGCGTGCTGGTGATCGGCGCGGACGTCTTCACCTCGCTCGTCGACCCCGAAGACCGCGGCACGGTGCCGATCTTCGGCGACGGCGCGGGCGCTGTCCTGCTGCGCGCGGGCGACGACGGCGAACTCGGCGCGCTCGGCCCGTTCGACCTGCACAGCGAGGGTGAACTGGCGGGGCTGCTCTGGGTCGAGGCCGGGGGCGCGAAGAACCGCCGCTCGGACGACCCGCGTGACCACTACCTGGTGATGCAGGGCCAGACCGTCTTCCGGCACGCCTGCGCCAGGATGGCCGAATCGGCGCGGGCGGTGCTCGACGCCGCGGGCTGGATGGTCGGTGACATCGACCGCTTCGTCGGGCATCAGGCCAACATCCGGATCCTGCAGACCTGCGCGAAGCAGCTCGGCCTCGCGGACGACGTGATGTACTCGAACATCGAGAAGGTGGGCAACACGAGTGCGGCGTCGATCCCGATCGCGCTGGCCGACGCCGTGAAGGACGGGACGCTGCAGCCGGGTCACCGCGTCGTGATGGGGGCCTTCGGGGCCGGGCTGACCTGGGGGTCGACGCTGCTGCGCTGGCCGGACGTCATTCCGGGCTGAGCGCGCTCGCCGCCCAGGCGTGCGTGGGTTCCCGGCGTCCGCGCAGCTCCAGTTCCGCGTACGGCTCCCAGTGCGCGCGTTCGCTTTCCAGCGCGGCCTTGAGTACCGCCTCGCTCGCCAGGATCCGGCCTTCGGCGGACTTCGCGTCCTCGGTCAGGCGCGCGGCCTCGTTCACCGCGTCGCCGATGACGGTGTACTCGAACCGGCTGCTCGTCCCCAGCTGACCGGCGAAGACCCGGCCGCTCGCGACCCCGATGCCGAGGTCCAGCTCGCCGGTCCGCTGGACGGCGTCCCGGATCGCCCGCGCGGCCGAAAGGGCCGCCGTCGGCGCGTCCGCGAGCCGGGTCGGCGCGCCGAAGACGCAGAGCGCGGCGTCACCCTGGAACTTGTTGACCAGTCCGCCCCGCGCCCCGACCGCGTTCACCACGCTGGTGAAGAACCGGTTGAGCATCTTCACCAGCTCCTCGGGCGGGGTCCGGCTCGCCAGCGCCGTCGAATCGACGACGTCGACGAACAGCGCCGTCACCTCGCGCACGTCCCCCGAAAGGGAGGCGCCGTACTCGAGCGCGTGCCGGGCGACCTCGTCCCCGACGTGCCTGCCGAACAGGTCGCGCATCCGTTCCTGCTCGCGGAGCCCGGCGGCGAGGTCGTTGACCGAGGTCTGGAGCAGGCCGATCTCGCTGGAGTCGTCGACGTCGACCACGATGTCCTTGTTGCCGCGCGCGATCTCGTCGAGCGCGATCCGGAGCCGGTGCAGCGGGGTGGCGACGGCCTTCGCGAGCAGGCCCGTCCCGATCGCGCCGACGCTCAGCCCGATCACCGAAAGCATGATCAGGCTGGCGACGTGGTCGCCCTGGCCGAGATCCGGCGGCGTGGCCACCAGCAGCACCCCGAGGAACGGGATCCCGCTCGCCAGTGACCAGGTGACGACCACCTTGGTCCGCACGGTGACCCTGAGCGTCCCTTTCGGCGGGGTGACCTTGAGCGCGATCGTCATCACCGGGCGCGCCACCCATTCCGCGGCGAGATAGGTGAGGCCTGCCGTGGTCAGCCCGCCGAGGCCGATGACCAGCGCCATCCCGAGGGCGTCCATCCAGGACCCGAGCACCCTGGCGAGGGAGCCGAGCACGATCGTCGCGCTCAGCCAGAGGGTGGCGCTGACGATCGCCATGTCGACCGGGAGCCGGAGCGCCCGCGCGGCCTCGGCCTGCGTCGGCGGGCGGCCGAAGACGAACCAGACCGCCGTGCGCCGCTGCAGCCAGGCCGTCCACAGAGTGCCGATCACCAGCGCCAGCGCCACTATCCCGGCGGCGGTGACACCGAGGATCCAGCCGCGGTCGCCGACCTCACTCGGCAGGCCCTGCAGAAGCAGCAGCAACGCCACGACCCCGGCACCGCACACACTGGAGCCGACGCCGAGCGCGGCGAAACCGAGGCTGGTCCTGAGCACCAGCCGGAACCGCCTCGACATCGTCTTCCCGCGCACCCGGTGATCGTATGACCTCCGCCGGAAAAGGGTTGGCCAGTTCTCGCGGGCGCTGGTTACCGTGCGGGCGAGAGTTTGGGAGAAACCGATGGAACCGCTGGGACAGGACGAGATCAGGGCGTCCTTCGTGAACTGCACGCGTGGCGAGGCCAAGGGGGTCACGCTGCCCGCCCCGCCAGACGAGATCCCTTGGGAGAAAAGGGAATTCCTCGGCTGGCGAGATCCGAAGGCGGCGGCGCGCGCGTACCTCGTACTGCCGTATCGCGGGGAAGTCGTCGGACTGTCCCTTCGCGCCGCGCCCCGGCCGAAGGGCCGTGTCCTGCTGAGCAACATGTGCGGCCTGTGCACGACGACACATCCGCTGTCCGACATCGCGCTGTTCTCCGGGCGCCTCGCGGGGAAACCCGGGCGTGAGGGGAACACGCTCGGCATCTACGCGTGCGCGAATCTCGCCTGCAGCCAGTACATCCGCGGCGAGCTGAAGCCGGACGTGCCGCAGCCGTCGGAAACGCTGACGCTCGAAGAGCGCGTCCTCCGGCTGGAGGACAAGCTGCACCGGTTCGTGGACCGGGTACTCGAATCCCGCTGATCCCCCCCCACCGCGACGGAACGCGTTTAGCCCGCTAAACGCGTTCCGTCGCGCTTCAGAACCGGAATCGCAGGATCCGCCCCATCTTCTTGAACGCCGGGAACAGCCCCGCGAACCACAATTGCGCCCGCATCGACGGCGAAAGCAGGTCCTTCACCTCAGGCGTCGCGTAGTCGGTCGAGTCGAGTTTCGAGACCAGCGTCAGCCCGAGGCGTTCGAGTTCGGAGATCTCGTCGATACCCCAGTACAGCGTCGCCTTCGCCTTGCGGACCACGGGATTCAGCTTCTGCAGTTTGATCCCCAGCCTGCTGAACGTGTCGAAGACCATTTCGCCGCCCTGCGGGAAATGCGCGATCAACCGCCGCAGCAGTTCTTCGCCCTCGGAGGGCCGCAGGTACATCGTCAGCCCCTCGGCGATCACCAGACCGGGCTTGTCCGACGGGATCTCGTCGATCCACTCGAAGTCCGTCACGGACGAGCCGATCGTCCGATATCCCTCCCGATCCGGGTAGATCCGGCCGCGCAGGTCGACGACCTCGGGGTAGTCGACGTCGAACCACCGCACCGAAGGCGGCGGGTCGACGCGGTAGACGCGGCTGTCCATCCCGCAGCCGAGCTGCACGACGGTCGCGTCCGGGTGATCCCAGAGGAAGGCGGTCGCCCAGTCGTCCATCGGCTTGGCGCGCAGCGCGACGGTCAGCCCGAGCTGGCCGTCGACGCCCAGCGAGCCGAAGTCGTAGTCGATCTGCTTCACGGCCTCGTCGGCGGCTTTGTCGCCGAGGATCGGCCGCTCACTGCGGGCGTCGAGCGCGCGGCCGTACAACGTGGCCAGCATCGTCGCCTTCTCTTCGGTGAATCGGACCTTCTCCACCGCACACCCCCATCAGAAGTTTCACAATCTTCTGAAAACGGTACTCGTGCGGAGGCGGGTCCGCCATCAAGGAACCGTTAAAGAGGGGCAAGACAAGCGGATCGCGGACAGGTGGTCGTGAGTGGTAAGTGTCGTTAGAACGACACTTACCACTCACGACCAGGCATGAGACGCCCTCGTCAATCCCGCGCCGTGTAGTCGTGGACGTAGGTCTTGGCGTCGAGCAGATGCTTCCGCGTGATCTCCCGCGCGGCCGCCGGGTCCGAACGGCGGACCGCTTCGAGGATCGCGCGGTGCTCGTCGACGGCCTTGCGGATCTGCCCCGGAAGCCGCAGCGCCGCCCGCCGCTCTTCGCCGACCAGGGCGAGCACCGAACGCAGCAGATCGGTGACGTCGTCGTTGCCCGCGTTGCCGGCGATCACCCGGTGGAATTCCGCGTCGGCGGCGATCACGCGCAGCATGTCGCCGTCGGCCGCGGCCTTGTCCATCTCCTCGACGGTGCTTTCCAGCCGCGCGAGCACCCGCGGCGTGTGGTGGAGCGCGAGCCGCTCGGCCAGCGTCGGTTCGACGGTGGTCCGCAGGTCGAACAGCTTCTCGACCAGTTGCTCGTGTTCGGAGAACCAGCTGCGCAGCGGCTGTTCGTCCAGGGTCTCGCGGACGTAGGTGCCCGAACCCGGCCGCACCTGCACGTAGCCGATGGAGTCCAGCACCCGCAACGCCTGCCGCAGCGAACCGCGGCTGATCCCGAGCTGTTCACAGAGCGCCCGTTCCGCGGGCAGCCTCGACCCGGCGGGGAGCCTGCCCGAGTCGATCATCGAGCGCAGATGATCGACCGTCGCGCTCCACACCTGCTCCGCGCGGACTTCGCGCTCGTCGTCGGCCACGGCGTCATCCTCGCAGGTTCGGCGAACCGGCCGGAATTGTCGGTGGCCGGTGTCATCATCGGACGATGACTGGGGTGGCAGGACTGATCAAGGCATGGGTGCACGGCTGGGCGCTTTCCCGCGGCGTCGGGCTCCCGGTGGCCGAGCCGGACGGCTACCGGCTCGACGTCGGCCGTCCGGGGCACCGCGTGAGATATGTGCTGGCGGACGCCGAGTCGGCCGCGCGCCGGGCCCGCGCGCTGACCGAGCCCGGCACCTGGCTGAAGGTGAGTGGTTCGCGGGAAGAGGTGGCGGGGACGGTGCCGCCGAACTGGGAGGTCGGCCCGCCGGAGTACCTGATGAGCACTCCGCTCGCGGTGCGGCCCGTCATGGCCGCGCCCGAGCCGTACCAGGCGGAACTGGTCGGCGACGGCGTGGTCACCGACGTGGTCGTCCGCGCTCCCGACGGCTCGCGCGCGGCCACCGGCCGGGTCGCGATCGCCGGCGGCACGGCGGTGGTCGACCAGGTCGTGACGGAGCCCGAGCACCAGCGTCGCGGGCTGGGGCGGTTCGTCATGCGCAGGCTCGACGAGGTGGCCGTGGCGGCCGGGGCGGAGCGAGCGGTCCTGGTCGCGACGGAAGAGGGGCGGGCGCTGTACCTGTCGCTCGGCTGGACCGTCGCGGCGGAGATCACCGCGGCCCATCTGCCGGAGGAGAAGCGGGCGCCCGCGGGCGCATGAATGTTCGACTAGACACATCCACGGCGCGAAAGGAGGTAACCGTGCTTATGGTTCGCTGGTGAGTGCTTTATGACGTGGTGGCACGCGGTCCTGATCTTCGTCGCGGGGCTCTGGGCGGGCACCATCAACACGGTCGTCGGCTCGGGCACGCTCGTGACGTTCCCGGTGCTGGTCGCGCTCGGCTACTCGCCGCTGACGGCGACGACGTCCAACGCGATCGGCCTCGCCCCCGGCACGGTCAGCGGGGCGATCGGCTACCGCCAGGAACTCAAGGGCTACTGGCCCGAGGTGATCAAGCTCGCTGTGGCGTCGTTCCTCGGCGCGATCTGCGGCACGATCCTCCTGCTCTCGCTGCCGAAGGACGCCTTCGAGACCGTCGTGCCCGCACTGGTCGGGCTCGCTGTGGTGCTGGTGATCGTCCAGCCGCGAGTGGCCGCCTGGGTCGCGAAACGCCGTGAGGAGAACGGAAAGGTCCACAAGATCGGGCCGCTCCTGTTGTTCCTGATCTTCCTGATCGGCATCTACGGCGGATACTTCACGGCCGCACAGGGCGTGATGATGGTGGCCGTCATGGGGATGCTGATGTCGGAGTCGCTGCAGCGGCTCAACGGCGTCAAGAACGCGCTCTCCGCCGTCGTGAACATCGTCGCCGGCACGATCTACGCCTTCATCGCGCCGGTCAGCTGGCCCGTGGTCGCGCTGCTCGCGGTCGGGTCGACGATCGGCGGGCAGGTCGGCGCGAAGATCGGCCGCAAGCTTTCGCCGAAGGTGCTGCGCAGCGTGATCGTCGTGGTCGGCCTCGCCGCGATGGTGCAGCTGCTGCTCAAGTAGCGGTCTCGTGAGTGGTAATGACGGTTAGAACCGTCATTACCACTCACGAGACCCACTACCTGCTTGCCTTTCTCGGCGTCAGCGGGGGAAATCGGCGGCCGCTTCGAGGAAGAGGTCGTTCTCCTCGGGGGTCCCGATGGTCACTCGCGCGCCTTCGCCGGCGAACGGGCGCACGATGAGCTTGCGCTCCAACGCGTGCTCCGCGAACGCCGTCGTCCGCTCGCCCAGCGGCAGCCAGACGAAGTTCGCCTGCGTCTCCGGAACCTCGTATCCGTTGGCCACCAAGGCATCCCGGACGCGAGTCCGCTCCGAGACGATCTCCTTGCAGCGCTCCAGCAGTTCGTCGGCCGCGTCGAGGGACGCGATGGCCGCGGCCTGGGCGATCATGTTCACCGAGAAGGCGACGTACACCTGCTTCAGCGCGACGGCGATCGGTTCCGGCGCCACCGCGTAACCCACGCGGAGACCGGCGAGGCCGTACGCCTTCGAGAACGTCCGCAGTACCGCGACGTTGTCCCTGCCGCGCGCCAGTTCGACGCCGTCCGGCACCTCGGTGTCGGTCACGAACTCCTTGTAGGCCTCGTCGAGCACGACCAGCACGCCCGCGGGCACGGCGTCGAGGAAGCGTTCCAGCTCCGCGCGCCGCACGACGGTCCCGGTCGGGTTGTTGGGGTTGCACACGAAGACCAGCCGCGTCTTCGGCGTGATCGCGGCGAGCATGGCGTCGAGGTCGAGCCCGTGTCCGCCGGTCAGCGGCACCTTCACGTCGACGGCGTTCGCCACCTGCGTGACGATCGGGTACGCCTCGAACGAACGCCACGGGAAGACGACCTCGTCACCGGGGCCGCACAAGGCCTGGATCATCTGCTGGCAAAGGGAAACCGAGCCGCAGCCGATGGCGATCCGCTCGACCGGTTCGCCCAGTTCGCGGGCCAGCCGCTCGACGAGCCCGGACGCGGTGATGTCCGGATACCGGTTGATGCCCTGTGCCGCTTCGGCTATGGCCTGCGCCACACTCGGCAGCGGTCCACCGGGAACCTCGTTGCTCGCCAGCTTGATCGCACCCTGGATTGTCCGGCCAGGGACGTACTTCGGCAACGATTCGAGATCCGCACGCGGCGAAACAGGGGACATCTTCGGCGCTCCTACGTCTGGGGGACGGCTCCGACACCGTATCCTCCCGCGTCCGGGCAAGCCCCGAATATTTACCTAAGAGTGGTCTGATGGAGGAATGACCTTGACGACCACCGTGGAACATCAGCACATCGACGGCCACACGTCGCGCCTGACCTTCGCCGAACCGGAAGGCGTCGTGCGAGGCGGGCTCGTGGTGTTGCACGAGGAGACCGACGAGGTCGAAGAGGGCTTGAGCCTGCTCCTGGCGGGGCTCGCCGGCGAAGGCTGGCTCACCGTCACCCCGCATCTCGATCGCGATAACCTCACGCAGCAGGATCTGCTCGACGCCACCGACGCGACGCTCGCGTGGCTTTCCGGGCGCGGTGTCGAGGCGGATCTCATCGGTGTCGTCGGTTTCGACCTCGGCGGGACGGCGGCCTTGGTCGTCGCCTCGAACCGCAGGCTGGGCGCGGCGGTGAGCGTCGGTGGGCAGGGCGTCACCGAACTTCCGGTCCTCGTCGAGATCGCGGGACGGTTGACCAGCCCTTGGCTCGGCATGTACGGCGACGCGGGTGACGAGGCCGGAGGCGCCGAGGTCGAGCAGTTGCGCGACGCGGCGGCGTCGGCGGGGGTCGTGACGGACGTCGTCCGCTACCCGGGCGCCAACCACCGGTTCGACGCGGATCCGGACGCGGCCGCGGAGGCCTGGCAGCGCACGCTGAATTGGTTCGACGCCCACCTGCGGTGACCTGATCCGCGCTACCATTCCCTCCAGATGTGACAGGGGAGGGTCAAATGGCACAGTCACCCAAGGTGCCCGTGACGCCACAAGCCGCGTTCGGCGCTTCGGCTCCGGCGCTGGCACCGGTGGCGGGTCAGATCCGGGACACCAAGACCGATGCCAAGAAGGGGACCGTCAAGGTCACCGAGGACGCCGCCAAGAAGCTCGTCGACGCGCTGTTGAAGGCACGGCATGAACTCAACGCGCTGATCAAGGACTCGACGGAGTTCAAGGCGCCCCTGAAACTGGGCGCCAACTTCGTCGGGCACACGATGAGCGAACGCTTCCAGGGCGCCGCGACCGAGGGGACCGAAGCGGCCCTGCCCGTCCTCAACGACTTCGCCAAGGTGCTCAAGGACTTCCAGCTCACCGTGATGGCGGCGCGGAAGATGTACGTCGCCGCGGACGAGGAAGGCCAGGAGCAGCTGGAACGGGTCGCCCGCCGGTTCGACCTGGAGGACATCGTCGAGCACGAGCGGAAGGACGAGCACTGATGCGGATCCTGCCCTCGCCGTGGCCGCCCCGGGAGCCCGAACCGCGGCCCGGCCCCGAGCACCTCAACGCCGACATCGACTGGATGAGCTACTCGCACCAAGAGCTCTACGAGATGGTCCACAACGAGCTGGACCTGGCGGGCGCGGAAGCCGTCGCCGCGCAGTGGACGAAGATCAGCGCCTTCCTCGACCGGGCCGGATCCGAACTCAGGGCGGCCATCGTCGCCACGGCCGACGGTTGGACGGGCGAGGGTGCGGACAGGGCCCGTGACGCCGCGGTCAAACTCGTCGACTGGGCGGCCGAGACCGGCTGGCGCGCCGAGAACGTCGCGAACTGCGTGCGCCGTCAGGCGGACATCGCCGAAACCGCGCGGCACACGATGCCCGAGCCGCCGGGATACTCCCCGCGTCCGAATACACCGCAGCCGCCGCAGCGCCGTCCTGTCCCGGTCTCCGACTCGACGCAGGCCATGTCGACATCGTCACCACAGAAGTCCGGTTTCGCCGAGGCGGGCCGTCTCGTCGCCGAACCGACCGACGAGACCTCGCAGGATCTGCACCGTCAGGCCGCCGACGTGATGACGCGGATGCAATGGACCTCCGGCGAGGTCTACGAGAACGTCCCTCGCTTCACCTCGTACGGCAAACAGCCGCAGATCCTCAAGACGCCCGAAGAGCCGGAGCCGCGGCCGAAGCCCGAACCCGAACCGGAGACGCCCCCGGATAACTCGACCCGCAGCAGCGGCGCGGTCGACGACGTCGCGCCGATCCAGGTGCGGGAGCCCGCCGAGGCGCCGCGCGCGCCCGGCACGAGCAGCGGCGCCTTCGTGCCGCCACCACCGTCGCCCGGCACCGTGGGCGGCACCCACGAGCAGCTCGGACAGGGCGGCCGATCCGGTGCCGGCGGCTTCGGGCCGTCGGGGCAGCCGGGTCAGGTCGCGGGGACACGCGCCGCGGCCGCGGGCATGGGTGGCTTCGGCGGGATGCCGATGGGGATGGCGGGGCCACAGCAAGGCAATCAGGGCGAGGACGAACACAAGGCGCCGGACTACCTCGTCGAGGATTCCGACGTCTGGGGCCTTGGCGGCTACGTCACCCCGCCGGTCATCGGCGAAGACCCGCGAGGCCGCTGATGGACTGGATCCGCCTGCACATCGGTGAGCTGTTCCTGTTGTGGTCGGCGCACGGACGCGACGAACTGCCCGCGGTGCTGGAGGTGCCGCACGTCGGGCGGACGCCGGAGTTCCGCGCCGAGCTGGTGGCCGCGGCGAGCCGGACGCTGTCCGAACGCGGCCTCGGCACGGTGGACGCCCCCGCGCCGGAGCTGGTGACGTTGCTGCACACCATCGCGAACAGCGAACTGACGCTGGACCTGCGGCTCGACGGCGATCCGGCGTACCGGGCCGTGGGATGCGTGTCCGATCGCGGCGCCGTCGCGATCGGTGTCGCCGGCACCGACGTCGAGTTGTCGTCGCTCCGGGAACCGCTCGTCGCCGCGACGCTGCTGCAGGCGTTGCCGTCGTGTGAGCAGGGGCGGGGCCTCTCGGTCAACCTGCGCGTCGACGACTACACGGCGGCGTGCGAGGCGGGGGAGCGCGGCGGGCAGTCGGCGTTCTCCGACGTCCTGCGCGACGCCGGACTGCGCGAACCCGAGGTCATCGTGCTGGTCAGGATCGCGACGCAGCGGATCGGCAGCGGACGGCTCGGCGCGACCAGGAAGTCGTGGGAGGGCCGCTGGGTCCGCGGCGAGGGCACGCTGACCTGGGTGGACACCCCCGAAGGACGCTACGGTCTTCGTCGTGACCGAGGCTGGCTCACGGTCACTCCGCTGGACGCCGGGCGGCTCAAGACGATGGCGTACGAGCTGTTCACGGGGGCTCGCTAGATCGGTTAACGAGGGTTAACATCGCGGGGTGACGCACACCGCCGACGCCCCGGAAGTGCTCTGGCGCCCTGAGCCGAGCCGCCTGCCCGACACCAAGATCGACGCGTTCCGCCGCTGGCTGCGCACGGAACGCGGAGTGGAAGTCGACGACTACAACGCGTTGTGGGAGTTCTCCGTGCGGCGCGGACCCGAGTTCTGGGCGGCCGTCGCCGACTTCCTCGGCATGCGCTGGCACGACCGGCCCGGTGAGGTGCTCACCGGCGAGATGCCGAACGCGCGATGGTTCGAGGGCGGCACCCTGAACTACGCCGAGCACTCGCTCATGCCCGGCGTCGCGGGCGCCGCGAAGGCCGACGACGAGATCGCCGTGATCTTCCACCGCGAGGACGGCCTTTCGTCGCAGCTGACGTACGGCGCCCTGCGCTCCGCCGTCGCCTCCGCGCGTGAGGGCCTGCGGAAACTGGGAGTGTCCAAAGGGGACAGGGTGGTCGCGCTGGCGCCGAACTGTCCGCAGACGCTGATCGCCTTCCTCGCCACCGCGAGCCTCGGCGCCGTCTGGTCGTCCTGCTCGCCGGACTTCGGTGTCCGGGCGATCACCGACCGGTTCGCCCAGATCGAGCCGAAGGTGCTGATCGCCGTCAACGGCTACGTCTACAATGGACGGTGGTTCGACAGCCGGTCGACGGTGAACTCGTTGCGGGACGAGATCCCCACCCTAGAAGCGACCGTGCTCGTCGACTACGCCGGCGGGCGCCTCGACGGTACGCTCGACTGGGACACGCTGCTCGCCGACAACGCCGGAGCCGAACTGACCTTCGAGCCCGTCGAATTCGGCCATCCGCTGTGGGTCCTGTACTCCTCGGGAACCACCGGCCTGCCGAAGGGCATCGTCCACGGGCACGGCGGGATCACCCTCGAACACCTCAAAGCCCTTGCCCTGCAAAGCGATCTCGGCCCGGGCGACCGGTTCTTCTGGTTCACCACCACCGGCTGGATGATGTGGAACTTCCTCATCTCCGGCCTGCTGACGGGTACCACGATCGTGCTGTTCGACGGCAGCCCAGGCCATCCGGACCTGAACGTGTTGTGGCACATCGCGGAACAACACCGCGTGACCTACTTCGGCACGTCGGCGCCGTTCATCCAAAGCTGCCTGAAGGCCGGGATCAAACCGGCGGAGCGGTACGACCTCACCGCGTTGCGCGCCTTGGGATCCACCGGCGCGCCGCTGAGCGTCGAGGGCTTCCGCTGGATCGTCGACGAGGTCGGCAAACGCGTCCAGATCTGTTCGGTGTCCGGCGGCACGGACCTGTGCGCCGCGTTCGTCGCGGCGGCCCCGGACGTCCCGGTCTGGCTGGGCGAACTCTCCGTCCGCGCGCTCGGCGCCGCCGTCGCCGCGTTCGACGAGACCGGGAAGCCCGTGGTGGAAGAGGTCGGCGAACTGGTCATCACCGAACCGATGCCGTCGATGCCGGTGTTCTTCTGGAACGACCCGGACGGTTCGCGGCTGCGCGAGGCGTACTTCGAGATGTATCCCGGGATCTGGCGGCACGGCGACTGGATCCGGATCACCGGCCGCGGCTCCGCGGTCATCTACGGCCGCAGCGACTCGACGCTCAACCGCGGCGGCGTCCGGATGGGCACGGCCGAGTTCTACCGCGTCGTCGAAGCCTTCGACCAGGTCGCGGATTCGCTGGTGATCGACACTTCGGCGGCGGGCAACGAAGACGGACAGCTGCTGTGCTTCCTCGTCCTGGCCGAGGGCGTCTCGCTCGAGGACGTCGAACCCGCCCTGCGCAAGGAGTTGCGAGGGGCCCTTTCGCCGCGGCACGTGCCCGACCGGTTCGTCCAGGTGAGCGAGGTACCCCGCACGCTCAACGGCAAGAAATGCGAGGTTCCGGTCAAGAAGATCCTTTCGGGCGTTTCACCTGACCGCGCCGTCAGCCGGGATGCGCTCCTGAACCCCGAAGCCCTTGTACCGTTCGTGGAGCTGGCAAGGAGTTAACGGGGGCGGGAACTTGGCGGGCGCGTGGCGGGTGGCGGGTGCCACCTCGGTGGCGGTGATCACCTGGGTGACGCGACTGGCCGGACTGCTGGCCCTGGTCTCGGTGCTGGTCCCGGCCGGACGGCGCACCCTGCGCGGCCATGTCGCCGATTGGCTGGAACTGCCCAACGAGGCCACGGTCGGCGCGGCGACGGTCGCGCTGGTGACCGGCGTACTGCTGGTGATGCTCGCCGCCGGCCTCAAACGGCGGAAGCGAAGGGCCTGGCAGCTCGCCGTCGCCGCCGCCGTCCTGCTGACGGTGTCGCATCTCGGGCTGCGGCACGTCCTCGGCGCCGGCCTCGTGTCGCTCGCGCTGCTGATCGCCCTGATCGCGACGCGGCGCCACTTCATCGCGCTCCCCGATCCGGTGACCGGCCGGTGGCGCGCGATCCGGGTCTTCCTGCAGCTGGTGCTGGCCGGGATCGCGATCAACTTCACCCTGCTGTCGATCGCCAGGGCGTTGGATCCCCTGGGCGTGGGCGACCGCCTGCTGCAGTCGGTGCTGGCCCTGGTCGGCGTGAGCGGCCCGGCGGTCTTCCACGCGATGTGGCTGGAGGACCTTTCGGCGGCCGTCGGCCTGCTGTTCGGCATCGGCGCTGTCCTGCTGGCGGCGTACTTCCTGCTGCGGTCGGCCGAACCCGCGCCGGAGCTGACCGATGACGAGGTCGAGCGGCTCAGGGCGCTGCTGGGGGAGCGGGACTCGCTGGGGTACTTCGCCCTCCGGCGGGACAAGTTCGTGGTCTTCTCGAAGTCGGGGAAGGCCGCGGTCACCTATCGCGTGATCGCCGGTGTCGCGCTGTGCTCGGCGGACCCCCTCGGTGACCCGGAAGCATGGCCGGGCGCGATCGAGGAGTACCTGGACGTCTGCCGCCGGTACGCCTGGACCCCGGCGACCATGGGCTGCTCGGAACTGGGCGCGACCGTCTGGGCACGCTTCGGGCTGGAGGTCCTGGAGATCGGCGACGAAGCCGTCGTCGACACGGCCACCTTCACCCTCGAAGGCCGCACGATGCGCGGAGTCCGCCAAGCCGTCTCACACACGAAGCGAGCCGGTTACACCGTCCGGATCCGGAAGGCCGAAGACATCCCCGCCGCCGAACTCGACGAACTCCGCGCCCTCGCCGCCACCTGGCGCGGTACCGACACCGAACGCGGCTTCTCGATGGCCCTCGGCCGGATGGGCGATCCGGACTCGGTCCTGGTCACCGCCGAGCACGACGGTGACATCCGAGGCGTCCTCCAGTTCGTGCCCTGGGGCGAGAAGGGCCTGTCCCTGGACGTCATGCGCCGGGACCGGTCCGCCGACAACGGCGTCAACGAGCTGATGATCTCCGAACTGCTCCTGACGACCCCCGCCCAGCACGTCTCCCTGAACTTCGCCGCCTTCCGCGCCGTCCTGGAACAAGGCCAGCGCATCGGCGCCGGCCCCGTCGCGCGCCTGTCCGCCCGGACGCTGCGATTCTTCTCACGTTGGATCCAGATCGAGACCCTCTACCGCTTCAACGCGAAGTTCCGACCCCGCTGGGTCCCGCGCTACCTGGCCTACCCCGCGGCCCGCGACCTCCCGCGCGTCGGCGTCGCCGTCTTCGAAGCCGAAGGTCTCGGCGGACGCTCTCCGCTGCTGCTCAGAGCGTTGCAACGGGTCTAAGGGGGGTCCCTTTCGCGAGGGTCCGCGGGGTGTGTAACCTATCTGGGCAGTGGTCGTTCGACCTGGGAGGCTTCGCCTAGTCTGGTCTATGGCGCCGCACTGCTAATGCGGTTGGGGGTAACCCCCCCTCCCGGGTTCAAATCCCGGAGCCTCCGCTGGCACCTGTTCCGGCAGGTGCTAGATTGAAAACTGAACAAGCGCCCGTAGCTCAGCTGGATAGAGCATCTGACTACGGATCAGAAGGTCAGGGGTTCGAATCCCTTCGGGCGCACGTCTGGTTGAGACAGCACTAAGGCCCTCCCGTTCGCGGGAGGGCCTTTTTGTCTGTCCGTTGTGGACTCTCAGTGGCGTCGGAGAGCGGCCAAGGCGCCCCCCGGTTAGCGCGTAAGCGATCTGCGTCCACCGGCCACTGCCGGGCTCGGAGAGGTCGTACAGCTCCGCGTGGAACGGTTCGGTGTACTCGGGCCGTTCCTGGGGGCCTTTGCCGCTCAGCCGGCCAGACGGTGCGAGGCGGGCGTTAGGGCTAGGTAGAGAACAAGAGACCCACCCGGGAGTCGAACCCGGTATCCAACGGCTTTGCAAGCCGCAGCACGACCGTCGTGAAGTGGGCCAAGCTCGGATCATCGTGCCCCCAGCAGGAGTCGAACCTGCATTCCCGGCTTCGGACGCCGGAGTCGTATCCGTTGGACCACAGGGGCTTGCGGAGGATGCAGGATTCGAACCTGCGCGACGCTCTCGCGCCGACCACCGTTTTCGGGACGGTTGCCTTACCGGACTCGGCCAATCCTCCTTGGTGTACTTCCTGGTCGGACGCCCGCGAGTCGAACGCGGTGACTCCTGATCCCAAATCAGGTGGGGTCGCCATGCCCCTCGCATCCGCCGATCGGTGTATCCCCCTCGAACACACCGACCAGTACCCCTGCCAGGACTCGAACCTGGGACCTCCGCATTCGTAGTGCGGCGCTCTGTCCACCTGAGCTACAAGGGCGAGGCGGAGACGCATGCACGCCTCCACCGGCGCTCGGCCTGGCCGCCTCATTTGGCGACGGGGACGAGCTTTTGGGAAATGTCTTTGGTTATCAAGGTTCGCGCTGAAATGGGCAGCGTCGAGCACCGGCGGGAGGAGTCGAACCCCCTGGATACGGTTTTGGAGGCAGTTCCGCTTCCCAAGCTCGCCGATAAGGAATTGAATTCGGGCATACCAAAAAGAGAAGCCGCCCGGATCGGTCTCCCGATGGGCGGCTCCCTGACATCACGCGCTATGGCGTCATGATGGGGAGCCCTCGCAGGTCAGAAGCCACTGGCCAGGCCAGGATGACGGCCGTCGACCAGAGTTCGACGGACAGGCGGCAGCGGACGCGATGGCCGAATGCCGGCGCTGCGCCTTTCGCTGGTGCGCGTTCGTCATGACTACTCCTGTGCTTGGTTGAGTGTTCTTACTATGAACGACGCGTCGATTTTTTGCAATTTGTTTTTGATGGCGCGGTCTGGTGGCGGCGGCCGATGGGGGCGTTGCCGTGCGAGATGCCACTGGTGCCGCTACTTGCCGAAGCAAGCTTCGGCGGCGTACGGTGCGAAGGTCGCTTCGCGTGCTTCGGAGGTAGTGGGTGTCTGTTGACGATGCTGGGGCCAAGCCCGACTGGAGGAACCCGAATCTGGGGACGCGGGTGAGGGTTGCGCTCTGGCTTGCCGATGAGGTGGGTGAGGGCGGGCGCTTCGTGAAGCAGCAGCTTCGGGAAGCGATCCCGGGAGTGGAACAGATCGACAGGCGTATGCGCGATCTCCGGCCTGCCGGATGGTCGATCCTGACCTATCGCGATCGTGGTGGCCTTGCTCCAGGCGAGCTTCTGCTGGAAAAGATCGGTAAGCCGGTATGGGAAAAGGAGCACCGCGCCGCAGGGTTGAGGGTCGTCACGGCTGCGACTCGCCGGAGAGTCTTCGAGAGGGACAACCACCGGTGCGTTCGCTGTGGGATCTTGCCAGGAGAGCTCTATCCCGATGAGACGGAAGCGGCGGCGCGGCTGACCATTGGTCATGTCGAGCCACACAAGTATGGATCCGCTTCAGGCGAGGAAAATCTCGTGACCGAATGCTCGCGGTGCAACGAGACGGCCAAGCATCTGGCGTCTCCCAGGTTCAGTGAGCGCCAGGTGTGGGACGAGATTACGGAACTTCCCCGCAAGGACAAGCAAATGCTGCTTGCCTGGCTTGTTGCTGGAAAGCGTGAGCAAAGCCGGGTTGAGCGGGCGATGTCGCATCTTTGGCAGCTTCCTGGTGCACAGCGCGAGGAGATCATGCGACGGTTGGGGCGCTCGCTTTCCTCTTGATCTCACTTGACACAGTTGTTTCATTCAATTTCTTTGAGGGGGAATTGATGCTTCCTGGTCTGTCTGACCTTGCCGCCGCAGATTCCGAGGTGCTGGCGGTGAGAGATGAGCTTTATCGAAGAGATCCTTCTGGTGACAGAGTTGCCGCGGTTCTTCGGGACACGCTCGATCAACTTTATGACGGTCAGCGTACGGGCAGGTGGTCCTTTGACCAGTTGCACAAGACCGAAAAGACCTATATGGGAACGCTGATTGAGATCAATCTGCATCGCGAGTTCGGGTTCGAAGACGGTGCCGTGATGGACTACAAGATCGCTGGTATCGACGTCGACTGTAAGTATTCGATGTCGAAAGGCTGGATGCTTCCGCCCGAGGCGGTCGGTCATATCTGTTTGCTTCTTTGGGCGGAAGACTTGAAACAGTCCTGGTCCGCCGGGCTGGTCAGAGTTCGTCCTGAGTACCTCAACCGTGGAGCAAATCGCGACAGCAAGAACACGCTCAACAAGGCTGGAAGGGCTGCAATCCTTCCACTGTGGGAAAACCACAAAGTGCTTGAGCCCAATCTTTTCCTTGAGCTTCCCGCCGACAAACGCGAGCGGATCTTTGGTGCGCGAGGCCGAAGGGGTGCTAGTGGCCAGGCAAGGATCAACGAACTTTTCCGGTTGGTGCAGGGAAGGATCGTCAGACGGGCTGAAATTGCCACTGTCGCGCAGCAAGACGATTCGATGAAACGTGCCCGGGACTCAGGTGGTGCTCGTGATGGACTTCGTCCCGAAGGCATCCTAGTGCTGGGTCATCAGGATCGCGATCCGCTGGTGGCCCGTTCACTGGGGCTGCCTGTTCCGAAGAAGGGACAGGTCGTCGCGGCCAGGGTCGTACCGGCCGGCTTGGAGGAGAAGCGGCCCACAGCTGAGATTGAGGGAAGGTTGTGGGTCGTGGCGAGCGACGACGAGGAGTCAGTCGTTCCAGCGCCCATCGTTCCCCGAAAGCGCAAGGCGCCGGTGGAGGAATAGATCTCATGCCGCAGAAGAAGCGTGCTTTGCCGAAGCCCGGATCGCCAGATTTGTCGATTCTGACAAGCGAGTCACATCGGGTGCTCTACAAGTTCTTGTACGAACGCCGGAGCAATCCGCCGACTATGCGCGAGATTCGTGCGCACATCGCCGAAGTCCTCGGCGAAGCTTTGTCGCAGACGGACCGCAGGGTCCGTGATCTGCGTGATCACTTCCAAGTTCTTGCTGTTCGCTCTGGCTCTGAGCACCTGTACCGGCTTGAAGGCTGGTCTGAGGTTAAGAAGGATGGGTCCAGGAAGGCCCTGAGCAGGAGGGTCAGGGCTGAAGTCCTCTCTCCGAAGCGTTGTGCTCAGTGCGGAAGAACGCCGCTGGACCATGGGGTGGTCCTCGATGTCGACCACAAGGTTCCTCGCGAGTGGGGTGGAACCGACGAACTGGATAACCTCCAGCCGCTTTGTGTCGAGTGCAACTCGGGGAAGAAGGACTTTTACGCGACCTATGACGCATACGCCGCGGAGATCCGTGCCGCCTCCGCTCACGCCGAGCCGCATGGGCGGATTGGTGAGCTGCTCAAAGCGTTTCGAGGTGACTGGGCTCCGTCCAGCTTGATTGGTGTCGTTGCGTCGATGCATCAGTACCAGGAGGACTGGCAACGACGCCTTCGTGAACTTCGTTTGCTCGGCTGGAAGATCTCTTCAAGACGTAAGAGAGATCCCATCACCGGCCGAACCAACACCTGGTACCGCGCGGAAAGCTGGAAACCCTGGCCTCCGGGCTCCATCAGGGCCGAGGTGGACCGGCTTGCTCCCTATACCAAGCGCGGCCGAGGGTGAACCGGAGCCGGGCCCGCATCGAACTGCGGGCCCGGCCCGGCATCAGCTGATCTTCGCGCGGTGCTTCAGGAAGAGGTCGTGCCGGTCGTGGTCTTCTTGTCCTACAAAGGCTTTGAAGTTACCGAGTTTGTAGGCGGTCTTAGCGTTTGAGGTGTCGATTTCGACCTCGAAGTCGCGACTGAGCAGGCCGATCCGGCGTTCGAGCTCTGCGGGATCGGTGAGGCCGACGAGCTTCATCAGGCGTTCGGGAGTGAGGAAGCCCTCGGCTTCGCGGAGAGCTTTGTAGACCGGATCGCGCTCGGCGCTCTCCATCTTCTTGGGCTCACCTTCCCGGTTGAACGCACGGATGATCGCTTCGCCAACCGCGCGAGCAACCGGTGGGGGGAAGGCGTTGCCGATCTGCCGGTACCTGGACGTCTTCCGTCCAGTGAATTCCCACGGGTAGTCGTCAGACCAGCCCTGGATGCGAGCGACCATTTCCGTCGTCAGCTTCGGGATGAAGTCCACAGGGTGGTCCGACGTTGGAGGAGCGTCAGCGACCCCGAGCGCGTCTACACTCATCTCGGCCCAGGCACGTTTCGCACGTGTCGGGCCCAGATCGGCTCCGCCGTGTTTCTTCGAACCGCCGACGATGGTCGGTGCGATCTTGTTCGCCTTTTCCGACCACGCCTTGGCGCCCTTCCAGCCATCGGCGGCCATGAGGTCGATCAAGGTTTCACCGACCGTTGGAGGCGTCCCTGCGTGGTCCGGCCAGTGGAAGTAGGGAGCATCCTCAGCCTTGAGCGCGATGAGGATAAAACGTGGACGTAACTGCGCTACACCGAAGTCTGACGCGTGCAGTAGCCGCCACTCGGCGATGTATCCGAGCCCTGCCAGGCGGTCGAGCACGTGCTGTCGATACCCGGCGAAGCGGGGCATGCTCAGCCCCCGGACGTTCTCGAGCATGAGCGCACGAGGCTGGATCACGGTGACTTGTTCCACGGCCCAGGCGAAGAGGTCGCGCTCGTCGTTCGCGCCGAGTTGCTTGCCCGCGATCGAAAAAGGTGGGCAGGGTACGCCGCCGGCCAGCAGTGATACGCCCTTGTAGTCGGCTGGGCGCCATTCCGAGTGGTCGGCTACGTCGGCTTCCACGACCTTCCAGCTGGGCCGGTTGGCTCGGAGTGTGTTGCAGGCGTGTGTGTCGAGTTCCACGGCAAGGGCATGCTCGAACCCGGCCTTTTCGAGGCCCAGGGCTTGCCCGCCGGCGCCTGCGCAGATCTCGACCACATCGTATGTGCTCATCGATGCTCCTCTCTATCTGCGCGGGTGGGCGGCCTGTCGGTATCTTGCCTCACGCGAGACGCAGAGCTGTGATTGGTCTGGTGGTTGGTGAACGTGTCGGAGAGTGACGGTGTCGAGCCGGCCCGGCGGAAGGCCGGGCAGCGGCGATCCCCCGCGCCGCTGAACGCGGGGCGTTCGCGCAACATGAAGGCGAATCGGCGGTCTGACACCAAACCTGAGGTCGCGCTGCGCCGGGCATTGCATCGCCTCGGCTTTCGCTATCGCAAGGACCATCGGCTCGACTTGCCGGCCGGTGTTCGTGTGCGGCCCGACATCGTCTTCACCCGGCGTAAGGTCGCGGTCTTCGTCGACGGGTGCTTCTGGCACGTCTGCCCGGAGCATGGTCGTGAGCCCACGCGGAATGAGTGGTACTGGACACCGAAGCTACGGCGGAACATCGAACGCGACCGGCTGGCTGACGCGGCTCTGGGTGAGGCCGGGTGGCGGGTCGTGCGCATCTGGGAACACGAGGACGTGCAGAGCGCTGTGGGCAAAGTGCGGGAAGTTGTCGAACACGGGTTCGATACTAAAGAGGGGGTCTGACACTTTCCGTTAGTCCCCGAACACGCTCCTCAGCGCCTCCCTGATCAACCCCGCCAGATCCCCCTCCCCGTCCGTCTCGGCCCACCGCACAAGCGCCACATGCGCCGCCCCCAGGCACGCCATAGCCGTAGCCCGCACCTGGAACTCTTCGACCGGCGAAGGCGAAGACCCGCAGAGAGCCGTCACGATCGCATCGGCCGTCGCGTACTGGCTGTCCAGATGCCGCGCCCGCAGCGCCGGCACCGAGATCATCAGCCGTAGCCGCGCCAGCAGGAACGCCTTCTCCTGCGAAGTGCCCAGGGCGGCAGTCGACGCCAAAGCGCGCCCAATCCGAAGAGGCAAAGGAGCAGCAGGCTGCTCAAGCACGGCAGAAGCCGTCACGGGGTCGTATTCGTCGTAGAGGACCAGGTCCTCCTTCGTCGGGAAGTGCCGGTAGACCGTCATCGCCGAGACGCCGGCGGCCGCGGCGACGTCGGCGACGGTGGTCGCGTCGTAGCCGACGTCGGTGAAGAGGCGGATGGCGTGCGTTTGCACGAGAAGCCGGGTTTCGGCGCGCTGGCGGTCTCGAAGGCTCACGTGGTAGACACTATCAAAGTGTTAGTCACTAACATCTGGGGTGAGCATGAAGACGGCATTGGTGACGGGAGCATCGCGGGGGATCGGGGCGGCGATCGCGCGGAGGCTCGAGAAGGACGGCATCAACGTCCTGAGACACGACAGCGGTAAGGCCGACTTGTCGACCATGGAAGGAGTCGACAAGGCCCTGGAGGGCATCGACAGCCTGGACATCCTGGTCAACAACGCGGCAGCCGCACCGGGAGGACCGATCGAGACCGACACGCCCGAAGGCTTCGACCACCTCTTCGCGGTCAACGTGAGGGCGCCGTACTTCCTCATCCAACGAGCGCGAATGAACGACGGCGGCCGCATCATCAACATCTCGTCGGTCGCGACGCGGATGGCCAACCCGGCTCAGACCTCCTTCGCGATGACCAAGGGCGCGCTCGAAACGATGAGCCGCACCCTCGCCCTGCAGCTGGGTCCGCGCGGGATCACGGTCAACGTCGTCGCGCCGGGAGCCACCAGGACCGCGGACAACAGCGCGATCTTCACGCCGGAACTGAAGACCGCCATCGAAGCCCTTACCGCGCACCAAAGGCTCGGTACCGCGGAGGACATAGCGGACGTCGTCGCCTTCCTCGCCTCCGACGACGCCCGGTGGGTGACCGGGCAGGTCCTCGACGCGAGCGGCGGGTTGTTCCTCGGCCCTCCGGCGCAAGGGGTTCAATAGGGCGGTGACGTGGTTCAGCGAGGACGAACTCCGCAGGCAGGCCGGTGACGTCTCGTTCGCGCGCGGGGCCAAGTACCTGGAGGCGGTCGAGACGCTGGACGACGTCGCGGGCGGGGTGGCGGCGGTGGTCTGCGGCACCGACCGGTACACGGTCCGGTTGCGCAACGTCGACGGCGAGCTGGTGGGCGAGTGTTCCTGCCCGCACGCGGCCGACGGCTTCTTCTGCAAGCACTGTGTGGCCGTCGGCCTGCTCATCCTGGAGGGCGCGGCGGACGGTGGCGCGGCCGACATCCGCGGGTATGTCGAGTCGCTGGAGCGCACCGAGCTGATCGAACTGCTCGTCGAGCACGCGAACGAGGATCCCGTCCTGTTCCGCAAACTGTCGCTCAAGGCCGGCCGCGAAGACCTCGACGCGTTGCGGCGGCACGTCGAGGGAACGTTGCGGTTGCGCGGTTTCGTCGGCTTCCAGGGCACGCTCGCGTACACCGAGAAGGTCCGCGAGGTGCTCGCCACCGCCGAGGAGGTCGGGGACGGGCCGCTGCTGTGCCGTGTCGTCGAGCTGATCGTGGAGGCGCTGGACTTCGTCGACGACTCCTTCGGGACGCTCGGCGAGGAGGTGAGCAGGGCGCTGGCGCTGTACGCCGAGGCCTGCGCGGACTCGCCGCCGGAGCCCAAGGAACTCGCGGAATGGTTGCTGCGTCTCGATCTCGACGGTTCGGGGCGCGTCGACGTGAGTATCGCGGACTTCACCGCCGGACTCGGCTTCGAAGGGCTCGCGGTGTTCCGCGCCGGCGTCGAGGAGCGGTGGCGGCTCGACGACGGCGAGGACCCGTACCGCAGCCGCAAACTCCAGCGGCTGCGTGAAGGCTTCGCGGCGATGCGGAACTGGAAAGCCTAGAACCGCTGCCGGTTGCGGTGCAGCTCCTCGAGATACCGCTGCCCGGCCTGGTCGCCGGTGTCGGCGGCCGCGCGGAACCAGTGCTCCGCCTCCGGGAAGTCCCCGCGGTCGGCGGCCAGCCTGCCGAGGTTGGTGTACGCGGGGACGCTGCCGAGTTCAGCGGCCCGCCGGTACCAGGCGGTGGCCTCGCCGGGGTCGTTCCGGTCGTTGGCGAGTACGCCGAGGTTCGTCATCGCGGCGGCGTCGCCGCGTTTGGCGGCCTTGAGGTACCAGCGTTCGGCGGCGTCGAGTTCGCCGCGGCGGTGCAGCACCAGGCCGAGCCGGACGGCGGCCTCGGGGGCACCGGCGGCCGCGGCCGCCTGGTAGCAGCTCTCGGCGCGGGCGAGGTCGTCCCGTTGCTGGGCCCGGTGACCGAGTTTGCACAGCATGGCCGGGTCGGCCTCTTCGCCCGCCTTGCGCCACCACGGTTCCGCTTCACGCGACCGCCCGGTGTCACAGAGCACCGCGCCGAGCGTGATCATTCCTTCGACGTTGCCCGCTTCGGCGGCTTGGCCCGCCCAGTGTTCGGCCTCCTCGAGTTCACCGCGCCGGTGCAGCAACCGCCCGAGTTCCGCCATCGCCTCGGCCCGGCCTTCGCGCGCGGCCTGTCGCCACCAGTCCTCGGCGTCATCGAAATCGCCGCGTCGCGCGCAGAGATTTCCCAGCTGTGCCATGGCATGCGAATCACCGGCCGTCGCCGCTTCCCGGTACCAGCGTTCGGCCTGTTCGGGGGCGCCGCGTTCACGCAGGAGGTGTGCCAGGTTGCCCATCGAGACCCGGTCACCGCCCGCGGCGGCCTTGCGGAACCAGTCCTCGGCCTCGTCGAGATCGCCGCGCTCCAGCGCGGTGGATCCCATACGTGCCATGGCGATCACGTGTCCGCGCTCCGCCGCCTTGCGGTTCAGATAGTCGTCGACCCTGGTGTTCCATTTGCGTTTTTCGGCGCCCACAAACCCGCTCCTTCCGGCAGCGTCCCTGGGGTAGTCGCTGCTCAGGGCCCCGATGTGACAACAACTACCGGGTGTCATCGCCGTGTCGCACCCGGTTCCCGCGCGTGGCGCGGCGATACTGGGCGCACTCCCCACTCCCCGTCGAGAGGAACCGCGCGGTGGCCACGCGTACCAGCCAGATGACCACGGCTCAGCGGCTGCTCCTGCTGATCACCCTCTTCGCCGTCGTGCTCGCGGTGTTCTGGTTCGTGAGCGGCAAGGGCGACGCGCTGCAGCCGAAGCCGGCGAACCCCGCCAGCGCCGCCGACGCGCGCAAGCAGCTGGACGAACTCACCGTCGCGCCACGCGGTTCGATGGACGGCTACGACCGCAAGAAGTACCCGCACTGGGACAACCAGGGGAACAACTGCAATACGCGCGAGTTCGTGCTCAAACGCGACGGCAAGGACGTCAAGGCCGGTTCCGACTGCGCCCCGACCTCCGGCAGCTGGACCAGCATCTACGACGGCGAGACCTGGACCAAGCCCACCGACGTCGACATCGACCACATGGTCCCGCTCGCCCAAAGCTGGGTCAGCGGCGCGAAGTCGTGGACCGACGAGAAGCGGCGGCAGTTCGCGAACGACCTGACCCGGCCGCAGCTGTTCGCCGTCACCGACAACGTCAACCAGGAGAAGAGCGACAAGGCGCCGGACCAGTGGAAGCCGCCCCTCGTGTCGTTCTGGTGCACCTACGCGACGGACTGGATCACCGTGAAGCACTACTACGGGCTCACGATCACGACAGCGGAGAAGAGCGCACTGAGCGACATGCTCGGTCGTTGCTGATCGTCGCGGCTTCGGCTTAGCTGGGCGGATGGCGACCTTCGTACTGATCCATGGCGGTGGCGGCAGCGCCTGGGACTTCCACCTCCTGGAAGCGGAACTGTCCGGGCGAGGGCACGACGTCGTCGCGGTGAACCTGCCGATCGACGACGAGAAGGCGGGCTTCCCCGAGCACGTCGACGCCGTCGTGAACGCGATCGGCGACCGCGGCGACCTGGTCGTGCTCGGCCACTCCTACGGCGGCTTCACCGCGCCGCTGGTCGCCGAGAAGCGTTCGGCACGGCTGCTCGTCCTGCTGACGCCGATGATCCCGAAGCCGGGTGAGACGCCGGGGGATTGGTGGGGCAACACCGGTTTCCAGGACGCGAAGGGCCTCAGCGACGAGGAAAAGTTCTTCAACGGCGTCCCGGCGGACCTCGTCGCGGAGGCGGGATCGCACGGCAGGAACCAGGTCAGCGCCGAGTGGGGACAGCCCTGGCCGCTGGAAAAGTGGCCGGACGTCCCGACGAAGGTCCTCATAGCGCGCGAAGACCGGTTCTTCACGCCTGAGTTCCAGCGCCGGGTCGTCCAGGAGAGGCTAGGTTTCGCGCCCGACGAGATCGAGGGCTCGCATTCCGTGCCGTTGAGCCACCCCAAGGCCTTGGCGGACCGGCTGGAGTCCTACCTGTAGCTCACCAACGGTCCAGGCGCATGACGTCTTCGAGCGGCTGACGCGGGGCGGGCTTGAAGGTGTCGCCGGTGTAGAACGCCGTCGGGATCAGCGCGGCCTGGTGCACGTTCTCCGGCAGGCCGAGGATCTCCGCGGCCTCCTTCTCGTACTTGAGGTGCAACGTCGTCCACGCCGTGCCGAGGGTGACCGCGCGCGCCGCGAGCATGTAGCTCCACACCGCGGGCAGCAGGTTCCCCCACAACCCGGCCTGGTTGCCGGCGGGCAGCTCGGCGCTCGTCGTCTCCAGGCATGGGATGACGTGCACCGGAACCTCGCCCATCTTGTCGGCCAGGTACTCGACGCTGGAGCCGACGCGTTTCTGCACCTTGGAGCGGTCCGGATCGTCCGCGAACAGTTTCCCGGCCGCGTGCGGGGAATCCAGGTACTCACGGCACGCCCGCCGGTAGAGCTCGCCGAGTTCGGCCCGCTGCCCGGGATCGGTGATCACGAGCCAGTGCCAGCGCTGGGTGTTCGAACCACTCGGTGCCTGCAACGCGACCTGCAGGGCGTGTTTCACCAGTTCCAGGGGAACCGGCCGGGTCAGATCCAGGCGTTTGCGGACGGTCCGGGTGGTCGTCAGCAGCTCTTCGGGCGTCATCATCCCGCGATTATGTCGCCGTCACCCGGGTTCTGCCGAGATCACCAACGCGGATGGATCAACGGTTTCAGCAGCTCGTCGTAGACCTGTTCGACGGCGGCCGTCGCTTCGGCCGTCAGTGGGGCCAGGTCGGCCGCCGAACTGTTCGCCTTCGCCTGCCCGGCGTCGCGCGCGCCGGGGATGACGACGCTGACCCCGGGCCGGTCGACGATCCACCGCAACGCGAACTGGGCGAGCGTCCGGCCCTCCGGGACGAACGCCCGCAGGCGCTCCACCGCTTCGAGGCCGACGTCGAAGGGCACGCCGGAGAAGGTCTCGCCGACGTCGAACGCGGCGCCCTGGCGGTTGTAGTTGCGGTGGTCGTCCTCGCCGAAGGTGGTCGATGCGGTGTAGCGGCCGGAAAGCAGGCCCGACGCGAGCGGCACGCGTGCGATGATCCCCGCGCCCGCCTTCTCCGCGGCCGGAAGCACTCGCTCGAGCGGCTTGAGCCGCAGGCAGTTGAGGATGATCTGCACCGAAGCCACGTTCGGCCGTTCAAGCGCCGTCAAGGCCTCTTCGCAGGTCTCGACGCTGACGCCGTACGCCTTGATCCGCCCTTCGTCGACCATCGCGTCGAGGGCGTCGTACACCGCGTCGGACGAGTACACCGGCGTCGGCGGGCAGTGCAGCTGGACGAGATCGAGGGTGTCCATGCCGAGGTTCGCGCGCGAACGGTCGTTCCAGGCGCGGAAGTTCTCGGCGACGTAGTTCTCCGGCACCTGCTCGGCGCGGCGCCCCATCTTGGTGGCGAAGAAGAGCGCGTCGTCGCCGCGTTCCGCGCGGAAGCGGCCGACGAGCCGCTCGCTGCGGCCGTCGCCGTAGACGTCCGCGGTGTCGAAGAAGGTGACCCCTGAGTCCGCCGCGGCGTGCAGGACGGCGAGCGCGTCGGCCTCGTCGACCGTGCCCCAGTCCGCGCCGAGTTGCCAGCAGCCGAGTCCGACCACGCCGACTTCGCGGCCGAGCCGGGCGACCTTCCGTGTCTCCATGATCGTGATCCTAGGTGGATATGCTGCGCGGGTGGGCAGACCACCGAGGGAACGAGGGATGGGCACGCTGCTGCGGCATGTCCTCGAAGTGACCGAAGCGGACGTTTCCGCGTTCTTCGAAGACATCGGGCTGGGGGACTACCGCCCGCGGTTCACCCCGTTCGTCCGCGCGATCGTCGCCCGTGGCCCGCTGGCCATCCGCGACCTCGCCGCCGAGGTCGGCGTGACGCATTCCGCGGCCAGCCAGACGATCGCGCAGATGGCGCGGCAGGACCTCGTCTCGCTCGAACGCGGGACCGACGCCCGGCAGAGGATCGTCTCCCTGACCGACAAAGCACGAAAGCTGATGCCGACCCTCGAAGCCGAGTGGGCGGCGACCAGCGCCGCGGCCGACCAGCTGGAGGCGGAACTGCCGTACCCGCTCAGGGAAGTCCTGGCGGCCGCCATCGAGGCACTGGAGCGGAAGCCGCTCCGGCAACGCATCGCGGAGACGGACGCCGCGGTCAGCCTGCGGCTTCGGTCCGGTGAAGGCTGAAGACCGCCCAGACGTACTTCCCGCCCGCGCACAGCTCGTGTCCCCAGTCCTCGGACAGCGCGTGCACCAGCTGCAGACCGCGGCTGCGCGCCGCCATCGGGGAAGGTTCCTTCAGCCTCGGCCGGTTCGTGCCGGAGTCGAAGACCCGCAGGGTGAGCCTTCCGTCGGAGTACTCGACCTCCAGCTTGTCCGGTTTCTCGCCGTGCTCGAAGGCGTTCGTGACCAGCTCGGAGGTCGCCAGCAGCACGTCGTCGGCGGCCAGGTCGTCGAAGCCGAGGCTCGCGAGCGTCGCCCGCACCGCCTGCCGCGCGACGGCGGGAGCCGTCACATCCACCGGGAGGGGCAGGGAGACCACCGGCAACGAGCCCTCCGATCGCGTCTTGGACATCGTCATGGTTGCTACCTCCCCTCGCGAGAGACTCCCAGATCCGCTGTTCGTCTCCCTGATACCCATAAGGATGAAGGTCGAATCAGACTCCGTCGGTGAGTTCCGTCTCGGTCAGCCCTTCACGCAGTTTCTGCAGCGTGGAGGCCAGTAGCCGGGACACCTGCATCTGGGAGACACCGACGCGGCGCGCGATGTCCGACTGGCTCATCCCGGAGCCGAACCGCAGCGCGACGATCTTGCGCTCGCGATCGGGCAGCCGTTCCAGCATCGGCCGCAGCGCCTCGCGCAGCTCCGCCTGGCTCAGGTTGGCGTCCGCCTCGCCGAAGCGGGTGTGCGCCGAGTTCTCCAGGAGGTTGTCCAGCGAAGCCCCGTACCGGCCCTGACCGGCGCGCAGACCCTCGAAGACCTCGTCGACCGGGACGCCGAGATGCGCCGCGATCTCACTCGGCTTCGGCGCGCGCGAAAGCCGGACCGTGAGTTCCTCTCGCGCGGCCGAGATGTTCGCGTTCAGCTCCTTGAGCCGCCGCGGCACCCGGACCGACCAGCTGTTGTCGCGGAAGTGGTGCCGCAGCTCGCCGGAGATGGTCGGCACCGCGAAGGCCAGGAAGTCGCTGCCCTGGGCGGGGTCGAAACGGTCGACGGCGTGGATCAGCCCGATCGTCGCGATCTGGACCAGATCCTCCATCGACTCGTCCCGGTTGCGGAACTTGCGCGCCAGGTTGCGCGCGAGTTCCAGATGCGCGCGCACCAGGTCGTCCCGCAGCCGTTCGCGCCGGGGGTCGTCCTGGGGCAGCGCGCACATGCGCTCGAACAGGGCCGGAACGTCCGCGCCGTCTTGCCCGACGGGATCGGTCACGGCCGGGCCGCCTCGCTCTCCCGGATGAGTTCCACCCTGGACAGGTAGCCGCCGTCGGCCGGGGTGACGCTCCGCCGCGCGGACGTCGCCAGCGCGGTGAGCAGCTGCCAGGACAGACCGGTCTCGTCGTCGGGCTCCGGGGAGTCCGAAAGCACCGAGACGGTCACCTCGATCCGCCCGTCCTTCCACGAGAAAACGCAGTTCAGATGCCCGTCGGCGGCCGAAGGCAACAGCATGGAGCACGCCTCGTCCACCGCCATCCGGAGATCCTCGACGGCGTCCAGATCGAAGTCCTGGCGCATGGCGATGTCCGCGACGATCGTCCGGAGAGTCGGCACCACATGGGGTACCGCCGCCGTGCGTACCTCGATGAGTTGAGCGCCCTCGCCGCTGGGCGGGGTGTTGTCCACCACGTGTCGGTCCTCTCTCCGGCTGCGCGCTGCCGTCTGTCCGTCCATGCCCCCGCCGCCGCCCTCAAACGAGACGCTGCGCGTCACAGATCGATTCAATGCCCTGGGTGTGAGCAAACCAAACCCACGTTTGACTCGCACAGGCGGCGGGCATGTAACGGGCGACAAACGATCTCCTTGGAAGGCGGGGACCGACATGGCTGACGTGAGCCGGCTGCCGAACGTGGTGGCGGAAGAGTGGGATTGGCAGCTCCGTGGGTCGTGCCGAGGCGCCGACAGCAGCTTGTTCTTCCACACGGACAACGAGCGCGGTTCGGCCCGTGAGCGGCGCGAATCCCGTGCCAAGGCGATCTGCCAGACCTGCCCCGTGCTGGCCCAGTGCCGCAAGCACGCGCTGGCCGTGCAGGAGCCGTACGGCATCTGGGGTGGTCTCGGGGAGATCGAGCGCCGCGAACTGTTCCTGCGGGAACGCCGCGCCGGGCGCAAGGCACTGACCGCGCATTGAGCGCGTCCCGGGCACCGGTCGGCGACGCGCGTGACGGCGATCGTGGCGCGCCGTCCGGACTGGGTTAGGGTTGAGACTGTCGTTGCGGGGACAGCCACGCCTACCCGCCGAAGAAGAGCGTGCGTCCGTGTCCGGACTGGGCGCGGCCGTAGCTTGAGACCACAGGCGAGCTCCGGCGCTGAGCGCCGGAGTTCACCTGATGAGGAGAATGTGCATGCCCGCAGCGGAGCAGAACACCACGCCGCCCGGTTTCAGCATCACGCTGGACGCCGACGCTTCAGCACCGCGCGTGGTGGTCACCGGCGAGCTCGACCTGCTGACGAGCCCGCAGCTGCAGGAGACCCTCGGGGCCCTGATCACGGACAAACCGTCGGGACGGGTCGTCGCCGACCTGACCGGCGTGACCTTCTTCGACTCCTCGGCGCTGAACGTCGTGCTCCAGGCACAGCGTCAGGCCGCCGAGAAGCAGGTCGAACTGGAAGTCGTCCCCAGCCCGCAGGTGAGCCGAGTGATCGAACTCACCGGCGTGGCCGAGCACCTCAGCGTGTCGGAAGAGCCCCCCGCCTGATCCCCCGCTACGGTCGTGGGCTCTTGATCCGCGACACCTGGGGGCAGCACGATGATGGGGCGGACGCATGCCCTCACCGGCTGGTGCGCGGGCCTGGCGCTCGCACCGGTCGTCGGGGCGGGCACGGTGCACCAGGCGGTCGTCTTCGCCGCGACCACCGCCGGCTTCGCGCTCCTTCCCGACCTCGACCATCCGGGCGCCCGCGCGTCGAAGCTGCTCGGCTGGTTCACCGGGGCGATCTCCTGGCTGCTGCGCCGCGTTTCGGCCGCCCTGTACGCGCTGACCAAGGGGCCTCGGGACGAGAAGGTCACCGGTAAGCACCGCCATCTGTCCCACACCGTGCTGTTCGCCGTCGGCCTCGGGTTCCTGACGTCCTGGGGTACCGCCGAAGGGGGACCGTGGGCGGTGTTCGGGGTCGTCGTCCTCGGCCTGCTGCTCGCGGAAGGCGCGCTCGGCGACTGGCTCCTGCCGGTCAGCGGCGCCGCGATCGGCTGGTGGGTGTGGACCGCGCCACCCGACAAGGCGGCGCAGCTCGCGGAGATCTCCGGCTGGCTCGGCATCGCCGTCGCGGCCGGTTGTTTCGTGCACTGCCTCGGCGACGCGCTGACCGAGTCCGGCTGCCCGTTCCTGTTCCCGATCCCGATCGCGGGTGAGACCTGGTACGAGATCCGGCCGCCGAAACCGCTGCGGTTCCGCACCGGCAAGAACGTGGAGAACCGGCTGATCTTCCCGGTGTTCGCGATCGCCGCGGTGGTGCTGATCCCGGGTGTCTGGGACTACCTCTTCACCACCGTCCAGGGTTTCCTCACCCCGGATGCGACGCAGACCGCAGTCCACTGAGGAATGCCCTCACCACCGGCGGCGTTGAATCGGAACGCCGGACCCGGTTGAGGAGGGGGAACAGTGGACAAGCCCGTGCTGCGCGCCGACGCGAGACGCAATCGCGCGAAGGTGCTCGCGGCGGCCGAACAGGCCTTCGCCGTCGACGGCCTCGCCGTCCCCCTCGACGAGATCGCCCGCCTCGCCGGGGTCGGCGCGGGTACGGTCTACCGGCATTTCCCCAGTAAGGAAGCGCTGTTCCAGGCCGTCGTCCTGGAACGCATCGAGCAGTTCGCGCAGGAAGCACGCGAACTGCTGGCCGCCGATGATCCCGGCGAGGTGTTCTTCGACTTCTTCAAGCGCGTCGTCAAGCAGGCGTCCCTGAACCGGGCCCTCTGCGACGCGCTCGCCGAGACGACCGGGCTGGGTTTCAAAGCGGGCGCGGGCACCGACTTCCGGTCGGCGCTGCAGGCGCTGCTGATCCGCGCGCAGGCCGCGGGCGCGGTCCGCGAGGACATCGACGGCGACGACCTGCGCGCCCTGATCGCGGGCTGCCTCGCCGCGGAACGGTATTCGCCGGAAAGTCGTCATCTCGTCCGCGTCGTGGTCGACGGCCTGCGCAAAGCCTCCTGACGCGGACCCGCGCACATTCCACTCAAGTTGCACGCTGCGTAACAAAACGTAAGATCAACGCGAGAAGTCCTCGTACCTGCGCTTCGCATGGCGAGGGGGTGCCGGATGTTCGGTCAGGGTCCCACCACCGGTTCCGTCACGGTCGCGGGTCTCGCGGGCCTCGCCACCGGGCTGCTCGTGGCCGCGCTCCTCGTGGCCGGGCGCGAACCGGAGCGCCGCGGGCACGAAGTCAGCACGACCCCTTCCCCGGCGACGACTTCCCGCTCCGTCGGGCCGGTCACGGTGACCGTGCCCGCCATCGTCCCGGAGCCGCTCACCATCACCCGCACCAGCACGCCGCCGCCGAGCACGGTGACCACGACGGTGAAGCCGTCGGCCACTTCGACGTCGTCGCCCACCCCGTCGACGCTCCCGCCCAGCTCGGATCCGGGATACCGGCGCGACTGATGCAACCCGGACGGCCCTTCGCGTCGTCTGTCCACTATGCGGCGGCTACCCGTTTTCGTGCTCCTGCTCGCGACCTTGACCGCGTGCGGCCAGTCCGGTGGAGGCGGCGGCGAGAACTGCCCCGCCCTGGCCCTGATGGAGGGCGTGTCCCTCGACGTCCCGCCCGAGGCGGCCGCCGGGCTCAGCCGCGTGAAGCTCGAGTTCTGCTGGGCGGGGAAATGCGTGACCGAAGCCGCCGAGCTGTACCCGGCCAGTCGTACCGAGGACCAGGGCTGCGTGGGCGAAGTGTGCTCGGGGAAGGCGGTGCCGACCGGCGGCAAGTACGCGACCGTGCCCGTCCAGGGCCTGCCGCTCACGCCGGTGAAGACCACCGTGACCTTCGACGACGGGAAACCCCACGTCCTCGACGTGACGCCGGTGCTCAGTTATCCGGCGGGCGAGGAATGCGGTGGCGGGGTGCCGGTCGTGAAACTGGTCGCCGGGCCGGGCGGCGTGGTACGGCAAGAACCGTGAAGGCCGCCCCCGATGAGCGGCCCTCACGGCTTTCCCCCTCGCTAGCCGACGTCCCGGCGTCGCCAGCCGGCGACCCCGGCCGCCAGCGCGACCGCCGCCACTCCCGCGAGCCAGCTCAGCGGTGTCGCGGTGAACTCCGCGGCGGGCAGTTTCGGAACGTGCGAGAACGGCGAGGCGTCGAGCAGCACCTGCGGCAGGTTCAGCACCGGGCCGAACAGGCTGAGCAGCAACGCCAGCCCGGCGATCGCCCACGCCGCCGTCGAGTACTTCGGCGCCAGGCCGAACAACGTCACGGCGAGACCGACGATCACCCACACCGCGGGAAGTTGCGCGAGCGAGGCGACCACGAGGTCACCGACCGAGCCGCCCACGTCTCCGGCCCGCATGCCGTTCGAAAGTCCTAAAAGGACACCGCTGACGACCATCATCAGCGCGGTGCCGCCGAAGGCGAACACGAGGTGGCTCCCCAGCACCCGCAGCCTGCCGACCCCGGTGGCGAGCAGCGGCTCGACGCGGATCGCCGTCTCCTCGGTGCGGATCCGCAGCGCGGCCTGCACGCCGTAGAGCGAGACGACCATCGCGAACATGCCGGCCATCGCCGCCATGAAGGCGTCGACCAGCGCGTCGGTGCCGCCCATCCGCTGGAAGATCTGCCGGGCCTGCTCGCTCTGCCCGACGATGTCGCTGATCCCGTTCGCGACCGAACCGAACACCCCGGCGCAGATCGCCGTCCCGATCAGCCAGCCGATCAACGGCCCGCGGTGCAACCGCCACGCCAGCGCGAACGGGCTCCGCAGCGACGAAGCCGCTTCGGCGGGGCCGGGCCGCGGCGGAAGGAGGCCGGTGCCGACGTCGCGCCGCGGGATCAGCGCGTAGCCGACACCGCCGACGACCACGGCCGCGGCGAGCGGCAGCAGGAACACCCACCAGCGTTCGTCCGCGAACGGCCTGAGCTGCTGCGCCCAGCCGATCGGGGACAGCCACGAGACCCATCCCGCGTCGGCCGTCGAGTCACCGACCGCGCGGAGCAGGAACGCGATCCCGACGGCGGCGGCGCCGATCCCGTTCGCCGTCCGCGAGTACTCGGCGACCTGGACGGCCACCGCCGCGACCGCGGTGAAGACCAGACCGGTGGCCGCGGTGGCGCCGCCGAGCGCGAAAGCCCCGGCCGACGGCATCTTCGCGCCGATCATCAGCGCGGTCTCGATCAGTCCGATGAGGACACTCGCGCCGCCGGCGACGAGTACGGCCGCGGTCAGCGCCGAGTACCGGCCGACCACCGCGGACGCCAGCAGTTCGGCGCGGCCGGAGTCCTCCTCCGCCCGCGTGTGCCGCGTGACGGTGAAGACCGCCATCAACGCGACGAGCAGCGCCAGGAAGCCGCCGAGCCGCCAGGCGGTGAACCCGCCCGCCGTCGAGAGGTCGAAGGCCGGTCCGTAGATCACCGCGATCGACGGGTTGGCGCCCATGCTCGTGGTGAGCCCGGCGCGTTCGGCGGCCGTCGGGTACAGCGTTTCGAAGGTGCCCGCCGTACTCGACGGCGCGATCCCCAGCAGGACGATCCAGATCGTCAGGACGACCCGGTCCCGCCGCAGCGCCAGCCTGGTCAGCTGCCAGGTGCCGACCAGCCGGGAGGCCGGTCGGGCCGCGTGCGCGGGCCGGTCGAGTGTCGCGGTCATTTCGCGCTCGCCTCGGTGGTGTAGTGGCGGAGGAAGAGTTCTTCCAGCGTCGGCGGCTGGCTGGTCAGACTGCGGACGCCGACCTCGGTGAGCCGGCGCAGGGCGTCGTCGAGGGAACGGGTTTCGACGTCGAACCGCACCCGGTTGCCCTCGACCTTGAGATCGTGGATGTTCTCCAGCCTGGTCAGCCCGTTGGGCGGGCCGGCGAGTTCGGCCGAGATCGTCGTCCTGGTGAGGTGGCGGAGTTCGGCCAGCGTGCCGGTTTCGACGGTGCGGCCGTTGCGGATGATGCTGACCTTGTCGCAGAGCGCTTCGACCTCGGCCAGGATGTGGCTCGACAGCAGCACCGTGCGGCCCTGCTCGCGCTCCTCCTGGATCGCGTACTGGAAGGTGGCCTCCATCAGCGGGTCGAGGCCAGAGGTCGGCTCGTCGAGGATCAGCAGGTCCACGTTCGAGGCCAGCGCGGCCACGATGGCGACCTTCTGCCGGTTGCCCTTGGAGTAGGTGCGCCCCTTCTTCTTGGGGTCGAGGTCGAAGCGCTCGATGAGATCCTTGCGGCGGCGCTGGTCGAGTCCGCCCCGCAGCCGCCCCAGCAGATCGATCACCTCGCCGCCGGAGAGGTTGGGCCAGAGGTTCACGTCGCCGGGGACGTAGGCCAGGCGCCGGTGCAGGCTCGCCGCGTCCTTCCAGGGATCGCCGCCGAGCAGGCGGACGTCCCCCGAGTCCGCGTGGAGCAGGCCGAGCAGGACCCGGACGGTGGTCGACTTCCCCGCCCCGTTCGGACCGAGGAAACCGTGCACCTCCCCAGCGGGTACCCGCAGGTCAAGGCCGTCGAGAGCCTTGGTCCGGCCGAAGGATTTGTGGAGGCCGGAGATGGAGATGGCGTTTTCCATGCGACTGAAGGTACAGTGATTTCACGAAGTTGTGAAGTTAAGAAAACGTATGGATGGTGTGATCACTCTGGGGGTTGTACGAGAGGATGTTGTTCATGACGACGCCTGAGAGTGCTTCGAGCACCCAGAGAGACGAGGACGCCGTCCGCCGCTACGTGGAGCACCTGGGCCTCACGCTGTCCCAGATCGGGATGCAGCGCATGCCCGCGCGGGTGTTCGCCGCGTTGATGACCACCGACGCCGGCCGCCTGACCGCGGCCGAGCTGGCCGAGCAGCTCGCGGTGAGCCCCGCCGCGATCTCCGGCGCGGTGCGGTACCTGGAACAGATCGGGCTGGTCGCGAAGGAACGCGAGCCGGGCTCGCGCCGCGATCACTACCGGCTCTTCGACGACCTCTGGTACGCCACCTTCATGAAACGCGACCGCATGATCACCATGTGGCGCGACGCCGCCGACGAAGGCGTCTCGGCGCTCGGGCCGGACACGCCCGCCGGGGTGCGCGTCGCGGAGATGCGCGACTTCCTGAGCTTCATGATCAAGGAGCTCAACGACATGTACGCCAAGTGGCACGAGATGCAGGCCGACAAGGGCAAGTAGAGCCCTGCGGGTGGTGGGCTGAAGGGGCCCTTCACCTCATCTCACGCGGCGAAGGGCGCTTTCCTCGCATCGCATGCGGGGAAAGTTCCCTTCAGCTCAACGCGACCACCAGGGTCTTCGTGAGCCTTTCCGCCCACTCGTCCAGCTCGGCCGGGGCCGGGTCGCGGTCCTCGAAGGACGCCAGGAACGCGTACTGGAAACAGGCCCCCAGCAGCAGGGACGCCGAAGCCTCCAGATCCGCGTCCGCGCGGATCCGGCCGAGCCGGGCCTCCTCGCCCAGGTATTCGACGACGCGGACCAGCGGGACGTCCGGCCCCCGCTGCCGGCTCATGACCCGCTCCCGGTGGGTGGCGAGCAGCTCCCGCGAGGAGAACAGCGACACCGCGATCGGGAAGCTCTCCAGGTAGAACGACAACGTGATCCGCGCCAGCCGGGCCAGATTCGCCGCGAGCGGGTTGTCCGACGCCGTCTCCACCAGCTCGTCCAAGGTCGTCCCGAGCGCGGGCAGCCGCTCGGTCAGCACGCTCATGAAGATCTCGGTCTTGTCCTTGAAGTGCTTGTACAGCAGCGCCTCGGAGTAGCCGGCCGCCCGCGCGATGGCCTTCGTGGTGGCGTGCGCGTAGCCCTGCTCGCGCATCACCTTCGCCGCCGCGGCGACGATCTCCTCGCGGCTTCCCATGTTCGCTCCTGAGGGCTTCTCAGCGTTCGCTCGACAAGTGGTGGGTGAACACTCACCATAGTGGGTGAGTGTTCACTAACCCAGGAAGGCGTGACCATGAAACTCACCGTTTTCGGCGCTACCGGCGGGGTCGGGTCCGAGGTCGTCGAGCAGGCGCTGGCCGCGGGCCACCACGTCACGGCGGTCGTCCGCGACCCGTCCCGGCTGACCGCCGAGGGCGATCTGCTGGAGGTCGTCGTCGCCGAACTGTCCGAGCACGGCGCGCTGACCGAGGCGGTGTCCGGGCGCGACGCTGTGATCTCGGCCCTCGGCGCCCGTGCGCGCCGCCCGACGACCGTCGTCACCGACGGGGCGCACGCCGCGCTCGCCGCGTTGCGTTCGGCGGGCGGCCGCCGGCTGCTCTTGGTGAGCGCCAGCGGTCCCTTCACCGACGGCGACACGTTCTTCACCCGCACTGTCGTCAAGCCGATCCTGGGCAGGGTCCTCCGGCACGCGTTCGCCGACATGGTCGCCGCCGAGCGGGTCGTGCGCGCGAGCGACGTCGACTGGACGATCGTGCGCCCGCCGCGGCTGCTGAACGGAGCGCACACCGGCGCGATCGCGGCCCGCACCGATGGCAACGTCCGCGGCAGCTACCGCATCAACCGCGCCGACGTCGCCGACTACCTGCTGCGCGCGGCCGCGGACGACTCGCTCATCCGCCAGACCGTCTCGATCGCCCAGGGCTGACTGCGTCCCCCTCGCATTTCGTCCTCTGGATGCGTCGTTAAAGGCGGTTGTTGCGTGCGTAACGATCGCGTCCAGAGGACTGAACGCGGGACATAGAGTCGCGGGGTGATCAGTCGTGCGGTGATGCTCGCCCCGATCCTTCTCGCGCAGGCGGTCCGGGTGCGCCGTACGACGCCCAGGCTGCCCGGCGCGACCGGACCGGTCAGCGGCCTGGTGCGGGGCGAGGGCCGCCCGCTGCGGCTCGCGGTGCTCGGCGAGTCCACTGTGGACGGCGTCGGCGCGGCGACGCACGCCGAGGCGCTGACCGGACGGCTCGCGGAAGAGCTCGCGCGGGACGGCCGCGCGGTCGCCTGGCAGGCCGTCGGGAAGACCGGGGCCAACGCGCGCGTCGTCCGCGAGGAGCTGCTTCCGCTGCTCGAACCCGCCGACCTCGTGGTGATCGCGCTCGGCGTCAACGACACGATCGAACTGCATTCGGCCACGCGCTACCGGCGTGACCTGCTCGATCTGATCGTTTCCCTGCGCCGTCGTGCCGGTCGGATCCCGGTGGTGCTGGCCGGTGTGCCGCCGATGGGCCGGTTCCCCGCCCTGCCGCGTCCGCTGCGGGACGTCCTCGGCGCGCGATCGGCCGCCCTCGACGCCGCGGCCGCCCGGCTGGCGTTGCTGCCCGGCGTCGTCCACGTCCCGATGCCCGCCGCGATGCTGGATCCCGCGACCTTCGCCGAGGACCGTTTCCACCCCGGTCCCGAGGGTTACCGGCGCTGGGCCGGGCAACTCGCCGACGTGAGCCGGCAATTACTCAGTGACACCTTTTCGCCGGAAAAGTGCTGATCAGGTCACTCGACTGCCACAGATTAAGAAAGTTATCCGAAAAAGCTGGCTCTGCGTGTATCTGGTGGCAGCCTCGTTGCGTCCTATGGAGCAGTCGAGGAAATGAGGGACACCCGATGACTACCGAGATCAACACCGCACCCGTCGACGACGAAGCCACGGCGACCGAGGACCTCGAAGAGACCCCGAAGCCGCGCCCGATCACGGCCCCGGTCCCGCCCCGTCCCGGCACCAGCCCGGACGGCAACTGGGAGCCGCACAGCACTGATCCGCCGGTGAACTGAACCACCACAGACGGGTGATGTCCGGAGGCCGAGGGGGCCTCCGGGCATCACCCCTCCGGGTGCTCCTTCGGGGGAGGGGGACGCCCGGACGCGGGCCCGTTGGGGAGCGGGCCCGGGGGGAGGGAAAAAGGACCGGCCGGTGCGCAGTCCACACCTACTCGCGCCGGCCGGTGCCTTTGTCCTCGCCCAGGACGACGACGGTGACGACCGAAACTCGACAAAAAAGTTAGTGACTTGATGTATCCCAGAGCTTCCAGCACGCTCCTTCTCCCCGAAGGGCCCGCGATACTGCCAGCGCCGACACGAAGACACGTCCGAAGTGGGGCAGATACGGTGACCGACGTGCAAACGACCGAGGTAGACCCGCCGTGGGAAGGACTGACCGGTGCCGATCTCCATGCCGCCTGCATGCGTGCGGCGCGGGCCGGTGACCGCCAGGCGATGGACAGACTTGTGCACGAGCTGACCCCGCTCGTGTGGCATGTCGCGCGTGCGAACGGGCTCGATCGCCTGACCGCCGAGGACGTGGTCCAGACGGTGTGGCTCGCCCTGTTCAGTCAGCTCGAGAAACTCCGTGACCCCAAGGCGCTCGCCGCCTGGTTGATCACCACCACCAGGCGCGAAGCACAGCATCCCTTCGGCCGCCGCGCCCAGCCCGTCCCGCTGACCGACGAGCTGGCCGAAAACATGGAGAGCACCCATCCGGCTCCCGAGGAGGAAGCCGTCCGCGCCGACCGGGATCGCCGGGTCTGGCGCGCCTTCCTCCGGCTGCCGCACCGCTGTCAGCAGCTCCTCCGGCTGACCGTGCTCGCCGGACGGGCCGAATACCAACTGGTCGCCGAAGCACTCCGCATGCCGCGCGGAAGTGTAGGCCCGACCAGGGGCCGTTGCCTCGAATCGATGCGCGACCTGCTGGCCCACGAAGGGGGAAGCCGATGAACGACCTCGGGACGCCGGGGGAGATGACCTCCCCGGGCGATGAGGCCTTGCTGGCCGATATCGGGCGCTTCATGGACGAATTGGACCCGCCACCGGGAGATCTGGTGCAGCGGGTTCAGTTCGCGCTCGCACTCGAAAACCTCGATGTCGAGGTCGCGCGCTGGGAACGGATGGACGCCACGGCCGGCGTCCGCGGCAGCGACACCGGCACGATCACCTTCACCGTCAGCGATCTGACCGTGATGATCAACCTCACCAAGATCGGCAAGAAGCACCGGATCGACGGCTGGCTCGTGCCCGCCGGCGAGTACGGAGTGGAGGTTCGCGTCGCCGAGCACGGGACGAGTTCCACCACCGCCGACGAGGGCGGGCGGTTCGTGCTGGACAACGTTCCCCAGGGAACCACCCAGATCGTGATCCACCTCGGTGACGTGACCTGTCGCCGGACCGTCGTGACCCCGACAGTGGTGCTCTAACCGGACGGCTGTTCCGTTATGCGGCGGGGGTGTGCTCCCATAGTGCGTGTGCCCGCGCCGTCGCCTCCTGTCGTCGATCCCGTAGCCGAAGAGGCGGCCGAGCTTCATGCCCAGGCGAAGGCCGCCGCCGCGGATCACGGGCTCAGCAGGCCGATCCGGCTGATGCGGCGCGCGCTCGTCCTGCTGGGACCGGTGGACGAGGACCGCGTGGCGCGGCTGGAGGTCCGGGTCCGGATCCTGATCAGCCTCGCGGCGGCCGAAGCGGAGATCGCGTCCCAAGAGGACGGTCTCGCCCGGCTCGAAGAGGCGGAACGCATCCGGCTGCTGCTGCCGGACGGCGACGTCCGGCACGAGTTGCGGTTCGTCGTCGGGCTGCAGCGCGCCGTCGTGCTGATGCGCGCCGGCCGGCTGGAGGAATCGCTCGCGCTCAACAACGCGTTCCTGCCGGGGCTGGCCGCGGAAGGCGCCAAGTACAGCCTGGTGCTGACCCGGTCGCTCGTGAACCTCGCGTGGCTGCACCTGGAGATGAGCAACCCGGACGCGGCCTATCAGGACCTCGTCCGCGCGCTGGACCTGGCCGTCGAGCACGGATACCGGCGGCTGGAAGGGAAGATCCAGCACAACCTCGGTGATCACGCGCAGCTGCTGGGCGACATCCCGGAAGCCCTCCGGCACTACCAGCAGGCCGCCGCGATCTTCGTGACCGACGGCTCCGGTTCGCTGCCGCTCGTCCGCCTCGATCAGGCGAAGGCGCTGCTCACCGCGGGGCTCGCCGAAGAGGCGGCGCGGCATCTCGACGACGCCATCCCGGAACTGCGGCGCAACGGCGCCGTGCACCTCGTCGCCGAGGCGGAGGTCGCCAGGGCCGGTGCCGCCATCCTGGAACGCGACTACGCGCTGGCGAAGAAGCTCGCGGCGTCGGCGCGGCGGAGTTTCCTGCGGCGCGGCAAGGGGCGCTGGGCGGAGATCGCCGCGCTGACCCGGCTCCGCGCGGACGCGGTGAAGGTCCTGGCGGACCGGGAGAAGAAGCCGTCCGCGAAACTGCCGGAACGGCTGGCCGATCTCGCCGTCCGGCTGGCCGAACTCGGCCTTCGCGACGAGGCGGGCGCGGCGAGGATGTTCGCGGTGCGGCTGCTGCTCCGTCGCGACGAGACGGCCGCCGCGCAGCACCTGCTGGCGCAGGTGCCGAAACCGCGGCAGACCACCCCGATCGACCACCGGATGCTGCTGCGGCTGTGCCGGGCCGAACTCGCGGTGGCCTCCCACCGGCCGCGTTCCGCGCTCGCGCAGGCGCGGGCCGGGCTGGCGGAACTCGGGCAGATCCGCGACCGCATGGGCGGGCTCGACCTCGTCTGCGGGACGGCGGCGCACGGCGAGGAACTGGGCAAACTCGCGCTCACGCTGGTGCTCAAGAAGGCGAGGCGCAGCGGCGCCGGGGCAAAAAGCCTGTTCGCGTGGCTGGAACGCACGCGCGCGCAGGTGTACCGCTACGAACCGCTCCCGGTCATCGAGGATCCCGCGCTCGCCCGGCACATCAACGAAATGCGGCATCTGCAGGGGACGATCCAGGCGCGGCGGCTGTCCGGTGAGCCGGTCGGGAAACTCGAAGAGCGCTACGACCGCTTGCAGCAGGAGGCGACCCGGCTCGGGTGGTACACCAGCAAATGGGGCCGTCCGCGGCCGGTTTCGGCACCCGAAGAGGTGGTCGAGCGACTCGGGGACCGCGTGCTGGTCAGCCTGATGGGATACCGCGACACCCTGTACGCGGTGGTCGTCGACCGCGGCCGGTTCCAGCTCTTGAAACTGGGGCCGCTCGCGGAGATCGTCGAGACCGCGCGGCAGCTGCACGCGGACCTCGACGCGCTGGCCCCGGACAACCTGCCCGCGCCGCTGGTCGAGGTCGTCACCGGCTCCGCGCGGCGCCGAGCGGACAAACTGGACAAGCTGATCTCCGCGTCGCTGGCGAAGACGCTGGAGAACCGCGAGCTGATCATCGTGCCGATCGGTTCGCTGTACGCGCTGCCTTGGGGCGCTTTGCCATCACTGCACGGACATCCGGTGTCGATCGCGCCGTCGGCGACAGCCTGGGTGACCGCGTCGGGACGCCGGAACGAGGGGCCGGTCCTGCTCGCCGGCGGCCCCGGCGTACCGGGTTCGGTCGGTGAGGTGCGGAACCTGCGGGCGGTGTACCCGCGGGCCCGGCTCGTCGACGGGATGGACGCGACCAGCGAAACCGTACTGTCCGCTTTGGACGGTTCCGGGATGGCGCATCTGGTCGCGCACGGCGCGCACGAACCGGCGAACGCGCTGTTCTCGCGGCTGGAACTGGTCGGCGGCCCGTTGTACGCGCACGAAACCGCCCGGCTCGCGCATCCGCCGGAACGGGTGGTGCTGGCCGCCTGCGAACTCGCGATGAGTCACATCCGGCCCGGCGAGGAGGCGCTCGGCTTCGCCGGGACGCTGCTCGCCAGCGGCTCACGGACGGTCATCGGCGCGATCGCGCGGGTCGGCGACAAGGCCGCCGCCGACGCGATGTCCGACCTGCATCGACGGCTGGCCTCGGGGACCGCGCCCGCGCTGGCGCTCGCGCAGGCGATGGCCGCCGATCCGCTGCGGCGCCCCTTTTTGTGCCTCGGTGCCGGTTGATCTCGTGAGTGGTAATGACGGTTCTAACCGTCATTACCACTCACGAGACGTCAGGCGCGTTCGGCGTGTTTCACCAGGCGAGTGGCCAGGAGCGAGACCACGGCGCGCAGCGCGGTGCACACGGCGGCGCCGGTGCCGGGCACCGGTTCGGTGAACCGGCCGGTCCAGCGCAGATCCGTGCCACCGGAGGCGTTCGGCGTGAACGAGACCTCGGCGCGGTAGTCCTTCAGCGGCGCGAGGCCCGCGAAGCCGTAGACGTGCTTTCGGTCCTGTTCGTACTCCAGCGTCTCTTCGTGGAGATACACCGGCCACAGGCCGACGGCCCGGACGGCGCCCACTTCGCCGTCGTCCGGTTTCCGCGCCCAGCGCGAGTGGAACACCACCGGCTTCGCCCATTCCGACCATCGGGAACCGTCGGCTTCCAGCGCGAAAAGGGAAGCGGGCGAGGCGCTGCTCGTCCGGTTGATCTCGAAGGAGTACGTCTTGCCCATGTGGCGACGATAACCGCTCCGGCCGCGACGGATAAGTCAAGATAGGGGCGTGAGCACGACGCGCCGCGAGATCGCCGCACCGCATTGGCTGGTGCAGCTGCTGCGCAGCACACCGGTTCCCATTCCCTGGAACATGGTCGCCCGCGCCGTCCTCGCGCTGGCCGTGCCGCTGGCCGTCGGCTACGCGCTCGGCGACATCGGCGTCGGCGCGCTCATCTCCACCGGCGCCCTGCCCACCGTCCTGTCCGAATCGGCGGGCCCGTACCGCTACCGCGCCCGGCGGCTCGGCGGCGCCACCGCGGCCGCCGCCCTCGGCTACTTCGCCGGGCTGATCACCGGCGGCGTCCCCGCCGCGTCCATCCCGGTCGTCGTCGGGGTCGCGGCCGTGTCCGCGCTGATCAGCGCGGCGGGCAGCAACGCCTCGGTCGCCGGGCTGCAGATGTTCGTCTTCTGCGTGCTCGGCACCGGCCAGCACGTCACCGGCCTGCGCGTCGAACTCCTCCTCGGCTACTTCTGCGTCGGCGCCGCCTGGAGCCTGCTCGTCGCGCTCGCCACCTGGACCTTCCGCGCCACCAGCCCGGAACGCGGCGCCGTCGCGCACGTCTACGTCGAACTCGCCGCGATGCTCTCCGCGACCGACGAAGCCACCTCGCGCGTCGCGCGCCACCAGCTCACGACCGCGATGAACACCGCGTACGACCGGCTGCTCACCGCGCGATCCTGGCTGTCGGGCCGCGACGCCACCTACCGTCAGCTGCTCAACCTGCTTTCGGCCAGCACCCCGGCCGTCGAGGCGTCGGTCGCGATGGTCAACGCCGGCCGCCGTGCCCCGGACGACGTGATCGACCACTTCATCGCGACGTCGGCCGCCGTCCTCGCGAACCAGGAGCTGCCGGAGCCTCCCGAAGCGCCTGAAGACGCCGACCCGGTCCTCGCCGCGCTGTACGCGGGCCTCGCCAGGATCGGCAAGGGCGACAACCGGAAACGGCGCGAGGTCCAGCCGTGGCACAGGCGTCTGCGGGGCTGGGCGGGTTCGCTCGTCTCCGGTCCGCTCACCTGGTTCGCCGCGCTCCGCCTCACCCTGTGCGTCGCGATCGCCGAAGTCGTCGCGCTGCTCGTCCCGTTCGAACGCTCCTACTGGATCACCCTCACCGTCGGCATCGTCCTCAAACCCGACTTCGGCTCGGTGTTCGGCCGCGCGGTACTGCGCGGGATCGGCACGGTGATCGGCGTCGGCATCGGCGCGGCCGTGCTCGCCGCGGGCGGCGAGGGCTGGCTCCTGGTGCTGCTGATCGCCGTGTTCGCGGGCGGCGTCGCGGTCGGCAAGGTCCGCAACTACGGCATCCTCAGCGCGTTCGTGACGCCGCTGATCATCCTGCAGATGGACCTCGCCAGCACCGGAAGCTGGGACGTCGTGCTCGCGCGGCTGGTGGACACCGTGCTGGGCTGCGCGATCGTGCTGCTCTTCGGCTACCTGCTCTGGCCGGGAAGCCGTCGCCCGCAGGTCGGCGGACGGCTCGCCGACAGCCTCGACAGCCTGGTGAAATACGTCGACAAGGGCCTCGTGCTGGCGCCTTCGGGCGAAGCGCGCCTGGAACGCTCACGCGCCCGTCGCCGCGCTTACCGCGCGCTGGCCGACCTGCGGACCGCGTTCCAGCAGGTCGTCGTCGAACCCTCCGCCGCCGGACGGCAGGCCGTCGCCTGGTGGCCGGTGATCGCCGGACTCGAACGCGTCGCCGACGCCGTCACCGAGGTCGGCGTCACCCTCGGTCGCGGCGCCCCGGCCCCCGCCGAAGCCGACATCGCCCTGCTGACTGCCTCGCTCGCCGAACTCGCGGCCGCCGTCCGCGAGGAACGGGACCCGGCGGAGATGCCGATGCCCGACAACGAACGGCTGTCCGGTGTCGTCGACCAGATCGGCGCCGCCTTCGACGCCGTGCGCGGCCCCGACCTCGTCGAACGCGCGCCGCTGCGGCTGGTCCGGCGGTTCCTGCCGTACCACCGCCGTGCCTGAGGAACAGCGGGGGCAACCCGCGCCGTCGACCGGACGTATCCCCGGTATGGACGAGCAGGTGCGCAAGCCGATGAACCGGAGACAACGGCGAGCCGCGTCGGCCCCGCACCCCTCGATCCCGGAAGTCCCCGTTGCCGCTTCGCATCCCGTGGACGTCCTGATGCGACGGCGAAATCAGCTGGTCCTCGCGGCAGTGCTGGGTGCCTTGGGATTCCTCGTCTTCGGCGTGGTGCTGTCCGTCGGCCTGCGGAATCAAGGCCGTTCGTGGGTGGGTGGGCCCGAGTTCGTGACGGACGTGACGATCATGTCGGCGATGGCGGCCCTGGGCGTCGTCACCGGAGCCGCCGCGGCACGGCAAAGTCACCGGATCCGGTCTTTCGCGAAGTCCACCTGGCTGAGCGAGGAGGAGGGCTCGGTACTCGAGGCGGAAACCCGTCGGCTGCGCACCTTGAGCCGTAACGCGGGACTCTTCGCCGCGTTTTGGGCCACCACCTTCGTCCTCGCGGTGACGAGTCTGGTGCCGGGCATCGGCACCTTCAACGGTGTCCAGGCAGGACTGCACATCCTCGCCGCGCTGGTCGCCCTGTTCGCGGTTCCGCTGAGCTTGGCGGCGATGAGGCGCTGGGCGAGAAGATTCCGGGCGGTGCGGGAAACCGGCTGGCACGCCGCGAAATCGGTCATCGTGCGAAGGCCCACCGGGGCACCCCTCGAACTCGCCATGATCACCGTCGAGTTCGACGACGGAAGCACCATCGAACTACGCACCGTCGAGTCGATCTATCGCGCGGCGCACAAGGAGGGACAGCGGCAGCTCGAAGCCTGGGTCGGCGGCAAGGCCGACGCGATGGTCGTCCTGTTCGAGCACGGCCCGTTGCGGCAAGGCGCGTACCCGGTACCGGCCGCCGCGTTCGGCGGCCGGACCTTCCCCACGTGACCCACCCGTACGGGGGAGGGTGAGCATGGTCTCGAACTAATGTTCGAGATTTCACGCATAATCGACGCATGCTCGACACTGGTGACACGCTGCCGCCGGGGCCGCGTCACCTGCACATGGTCCGGCCCAACCAGCCCGTTTGGGTCGATCTCAAGCTGGTGTACCCCGTCGGCGCGGTGAAGACCCGCCTGCCCGACGGCCTGGACCTGACGGCCACCGTCCCCGGACTGCTGGGGATGTGGCGGGCGACGACGACGGGGCACTGGGTCGGCTGGGTCACCTTCCAGCTCGGCCCGGTCGGGCAGGGCGGTACGACGCACTCGCAGTGGGTGCTGGCGGAGGCGTTGCGGCCGCGCGAGCAACGGAACCCTTGGTCGGGAAGTTTCCCGTACGAGCGGCGCCGGTGATCGTCCCGCCCGGTGGACGGTGTTGACCGCGTGCCGGAGTGCGCCCACCATGACGTCGTGTCCATCACCTGGGAGTTCGCGCCCGCCCGCTCGGTGGGTGAAGGCGTCGCCGCACTGCTCCTGCGCCGTGGACGGCTGGGCTCTCCGCCCGCGTAACCGCGTTTCCCAGCGAAGGCCATCCCGTGAAGGTGGCCGTCTTCGTCATCCCGGAAATCGGAAACCCTGGAGCCCCGGCATGTCCATCGAACTGCCCGACCGTGTCCTCCTCCGCCCGGCGCACGTCCCCGACGGCGGAATCCTCGAAGGGCCGCGCGTACTGCGGCGCCTGCCGGAAGGCGTGGAAGAACGCCCTTACGAGCTGTTCGCGCTGCGTCCGCTGGGACGGGTCATCGGCGCCGAGATCGGCGGCGTCGACCTCGCCGAACCGCTGACCCCCGCCCTCCAGGCGGAACTGAACCGCGCGCTGCTGGAATGGAAGGTGCTGTTCTTCCGCGACCAGCGCATCACCTCGGCGCAGCAGCGCGCGTTCGCCGCCCACTGGGGTGAACTGGAGACGAACCCGTTCATCCCGCGGGGCGAAACCGAGGACACCACCCGGTTCACCCGGTCGGCGACCATGCCCGCGTTCGAGAACATCTGGCACGTCGACGTCACCTTCCGGCCCGCGCCCGCCCTCGGTTCGGTCCTGCGGCTGATCGAGGTGCCGCCCGTCGGCGGCGACACGATCTGGGCCGACATGGCCGCCGCCTACGACAACCTGCCGGAAGACGTCCGCGAACGGATCGACGGGTTGACCGCGGTGCACGACTTCATCCCCGGCTTCGCCCGCTTCTCCGATCCGGAAACACTCCGGCGGCATCAGGACGCCTTCCCGCCGGTCGAGCATCCGGTCGTCCGCACGCATCCGGAAACGGGACGGCGCACGCTGTTCGTGAACCAGGCCTTCACGACCCACATCGTCGGACTCGACCGCGAGGAGAGCGACAGGCTCCTGCGGTACCTGTTCAGCCGCGCGCACATCCCGGAGTTCCAGGTGCGCTTCGGCTGGCGGCCCGGTTCGGTGGCGTTCTGGGACAACCGCGCCACCCAGCACTACGCCGTCAACGACTACCACCCGTACGCGCGGGTGGCCGAACGTGTCGCCATCGTGGGTGACCGGCCGTTCTGAGCGGCCGTCCCCGCGACGGGTGATCGGTGCCCTCGTCGCGGGCGGGCACCCCGGAACCTGTGTGACGATGAGGCCATGGGCATCAACTTCGATGAATTGAAGAACAAGGCCACCGACGCTCTCCGCGAGCACAACGACAAGATCGAGGGCGGCGTGGACAAGGTGGCGGACTTCGCCAAGTCGAAGTTCTCCGGCCACGACTCCCAGATCGACTCCGGCGTCGAGAAGGCGAAGGGCTTCATCAACAAGTTCGACGACACCCCGGACAACCCGCCCTCCCAGGAGCAGCCGCCGCAGCCGCCCCCGGGCCAGTAACCCCATGCGTTTAGTCCTCTGGATGCGGTCCTTGCATGCGCGACTACCGCATCCAGAGGACGAAACGCGTCAGGAGACCTCGCCGATCGCGGTGTCGCCCTCGATCGCGGTGATCCAGCCGCCGCGCTCGCCGAGGGCGATCAGCCCGTCACGGGCGTCCGGGGCGCTCAAGCTGACGCGTACTCCCGCGCGCTCCGCATCTTTGCTGGCCGCAAACGCTTGCGCGCCCTCGTAGCCGGCGTTGACCGTCACCGCGAGCCCGCCCGTCGACGCCAGCGAACCCCGCGCGGCGCCCAGCCGTCCGAGCGCCTCGTCGACGATCGGCAGCAGCGCGTCCCGGTTCCCCTCGGTCATCGCCCGCACCAGCGCCGGGCTCGACCCGGCCACCCGCGTGCCGTCCGTGTAGGACCCCGCCGCCAGCGACATCGCCAGCGGCCCGCCCTGCGCGCCGATCGTGGCCAGGATGGCCGCGAAGATATGCGGCAGATGCGAGATCCGCGCGACCGTCTCGTCATGCGAGTCCGCGGGCAGCGGGACGACGTGCGCGCCGACGTCCAGCACCAGCCGCGCGACCTCGGCCCACGCGGTCAGGTCGGTGTCGTGCTCGACGCCGAGCACCCACGCGGCCCCGCCGAACAACGCCGGGTTGCTCGCCTTCCAGCCGGACTCCGCGGTCCCGGCCATCGGATGCCCGCCGACGAACTTCGCGTAGGGCGCGCGGCGGCGGACGGCGTCGAGCACCGGGCCCTTCACGCTGGTGACGTCGGTGAGCACGCAATGCCCGGCGACCCGCGAAACGGTCCGAAGCACCTCTTCGACCGCGGGTAGCGGGACCGCGAGCACGATCATCGCGTCCCGCTCCGCCGCCTTGCTCAGCGCGGCTTCGACCTGCGTGGTGACGTCGAAACCCGCCCTGCTGGCGGCGTCCGCGTCAGCTTCGGAGGTCGTCGCCCCGAACGTGGTGCGGCCGATCGAGTGCGCCGCACGCAGCAGCGAACCGCCGATCAACCCGAGCCCGATCACGCATACGTCTCCCACAAGTGTTCATCCTGCCATCTGCGAGCCCACTCGTCAGAGAACGGCGGCGAGGCGGGTGCCCTGATCGATGGCCCGTTTGGCGTCCAGTTCGGCCGCGACGTCGGCGCCGCCGATCAAATGCACCGGCAGACCGGCCGCCCGCAGCTCGTCGGCGAGGTCGCGTACCGGCTCCTGTCCCGCGCAGACGACGACGTTGTCCACATCGAGCACTCGCCGTTCGTCACCGACGGTGATGTGGAGTCCGTCGTCGTCGATCCGGTCGTAGGTGACCCCGGTGAGCTGCTCGACGCGTTTCGCCTTCAGCGCCGCCCGGTGCACCCAGCCGCTGGTCTTGCCCAGACCCGCGCCGATACCGGACTTTTTGCGCTGCAGCAGGAAGACCTGCCGGGGCGACGGTTCGATCTTCCGCTCGGTCAGCCCGCCCGCCGCCCGCTCGGGATCGGTGACACCCCATTCGGCCATCCACGCGTCCAGATCGAGCGCGGGTGAGGTGGTGTGCGTCAGGAATTCGCTGACGTCCACGCCGATCCCGCCCGCGCCGATCACGGCGACCTTCGCGCCCACCGGTTTCCCGTGCCGGACGACGTCCACATAGGACAGAACCTTGGGGTGGTCGATACCGGGCAGCGAAGGCACCCGCGGCGTCACGCCGGTGGCCAGCACGACCTCGTCGAATCCGCCGCCGACCAGGTCGGCGGCGGTCGCGCGGGTGCCGAGGCACACCTTGACGCCGGTGACCTCCAGGCGTCGCGTGTAGTACCGGATGGTCTCCGCGAACTCCTCCTTGCCCGGGATCTTGCGCGCGATCCCGAACTGGCCGCCGATCTCGTCGTCGGCTTCGAACAGCTCGACGGCGTGCCCGCGGTCGGCGAGGGCGGTCGCGGCCGCGAGCCCGGCGGGACCCGCGCCGACGACGGCAACGCGTTTGGTCTTGCGGGTCGGGGAAAGGGTCAGCGTGGTCTCGTGGCCCGCGCGGGGATTGACCATGCAGGACACCAGTTTCCGCTTGAACGCGTGGTCGAGGCAGGCCTGGTTGCAGGCGATGCAGGTGTTGATCTCGTCCTCGCGTCCGGTCTCGGCCTTGCGGATCCACTCCGGGTCGGCGAGGAACGGCCGCGCCATCGACACCAGATCCGCGTCGCCGCCTGCCAGCGCCTCCTCGGCGACCTCCGGCATGTTGATCCGGTTCGACGTGACCACCGGGATCCCGACATGCGGCTTGAGCTTCCCGGTCACCCAGGTGAAGGCCGCGCGCGGCACCGACGTCACGATCGTCGGCACCCTCGCCTCATGCCAGCCGATCCCGGTGTTGATGATCGTCGCGCCCGCCTCTTCGACCTCCTTGGCCAGCGCGACGACGTCTTCCCAGCGCTGGCCGCCTTCGACGAGGTCCAACATGGACAGCCGGTAGATGATGACGAAGTCCTCGCCGACGGCCTCACGGGTGCGGCGCACGATCTCGACGGCGATCCGGCGGCGGTTTTCCGCGCTGCCGCCCCATTTGTCGGTGCGCTTGTTGGTCCGCTCGGCGAGGAACTGGTTGATGAAGTAGCCCTCGGAGCCCATGATCTCGACGCCGTCGTAGCCCGCTTCCTTGGCCAGGAAGGCGCAATCGGCGAACGCGCGGATCTGCCGCAGCACGCCGTACCCGGAGAGGGCCCGCGGCTTGAACGGGTTGATCGGCGCCTTGATACTCGACGCGGAAACGCTCAGCGGGTGGTAGGAATACCGGCCCGCGTGCAGGATCTGCAGTGCGATCTTGCCGCCGGCCTCATGCACCGGATCGGTGAGTTGCTTGTGCGCCTTGGCTTCCGCGCGCGTCGAGAGCTTCGACGCCAGCGGCAGGAGCCAGCCGGTCCGGTTCGGCGCGAACCCGCCGGTGACGATCAGCCCGACACCACCCCGGGCGCGTTCGGCGTAATACTCGGCCAGTTGCGGGAAATGCGCTTCCTTGTCTTCGAGGCCGGTGTGCATCGACCCCATGATCACCCGGTTGCGCAGGGTGGTGAAGCCGAGATCGAGCGGGGACAGCAGGTTCGGGTACTGGCTCATCGCAGGTCCTTACGCATCGTGGTGGAATGCCTGGAGGACTTCCTCGAGCCACTCGACGTGGCCCTGTTCGGTTCGGATTCCTCCGCGCAACACGAGAAACTGGTGCAACGACTGTCCACTGAGGACGCTCGGATCCGGGAAGTCGCGCTTCTCGATCAACAGGTAGGCGTCGAGCTGGGCCGCGTGCGCGTCGCGATGCCGGGTGATCTCGGCGGCGACGGCACCGGGGTCGCCGAGTGTCGCGCCGCGGATCTTGACGGCGAGTTCGCGCGCGGTGGCGGCGGGATCGGGTTCGGCGAGCCAGCGGGCCAGTTCGGCCCGGCCCTCGTCGCCGACGGTGTAGACCTTCTTGTCGGGTTTCCCGGACTGCGCGACCTGGTCGACGGCGACCCAGCCCGCGTCCTCCATTCGCTTGAGGACCCGGTAGATCTGCTGGTGGGTGGCGTTCCACCACAGCCCGATGGACTTCTCGAAGCGGCGGGTCAGCTCGTAGCCCGAGCCGGACCGCTCGGACAGCGAAACCAGGATCGCGTGCTCCAGTGCCATGCACCTAGTTTCATATGCACCTAGTTGCACTGCAAGGCGACGCACGTCACAAAGCGCGTGAAGGCCCCCTTCACCTTGGGTTCTAGTGGTGGTTGCAACACCTGACTTTGTTCGGGGGTTGTGTTGTTCGAGATTC
>NZ_ASJB01000079.1 GCF_000478275.1 Amycolatopsis orientalis DSM 40040 = KCTC 9412 | reverse complement strand
CTGTTGGGAAGGGCGTTTCGGTGCGGGCCTCTTCGCTATTACGCCAGCTGGCGAAAGGGGGATGTGCTGCAAGGCGATTAAGTTGGGTAACGCCAGGGTTTTCCCAGTCACGACGTTGTAAAACGACGGCCAGTGAGCGCGACGTAATACGACTCACTATAGGGCGAATTGAGTGAAGGCCGTCAAGGCCTAGGCGCGCCGGATCCCCCGGGCCATACTAGT
>NZ_ASJB01000078.1 GCF_000478275.1 Amycolatopsis orientalis DSM 40040 = KCTC 9412 | reverse complement strand
CAGCACCGACGATCGCATGCGTCCCGCACTCTCCCAGGCCGACCATGCGAACCAAAGGAAAAGCACTCATTCCGCGGCCACCTGATGAATGATCGAATTCTTTGTTGTTCTCCGGCGTGTCCGGAACATCCAGGATCACACCGTCGATGGCCATGACGCGCCACGAGTCAAACCAGGCGCCACGAGTTCCTCTCCGTCCCATTGGCCTGGCTACTCGATGAAAGAGCTCTTCCAGTGGCTCTGCACCTAACCGCTGACGGGCTTGCGAGATAGCACTTGTGGTCGGAACCTTCCAGTCTCCCGACCAGTTTCTCAGAAAACGGAGACCGCCAACCAGGCGTCGCATCACCTCCTCGTATGCTTCACCGAAAAACAATCCCATTGCCAGCACGTAATAAACCACCACATGCGCCGGCAGCAACCGTGAACGCTTCTCTCTTCGGCCAGTTTCAGCAATGACCTCATCCACAAGATCACGCGGAAACAATCGCGTCAAAACGCCGATCGAGATCCGATCCGTCAGTTTCACATCCTGAACCTCGCGCGTGGCCATGCAGAAATACTAGACCTATTCATGACAAATTTCGCTCAGTGACAACGGCGACACGCGGGCCGAATCCACCAACAAGAGGAATGTATTTTTCACGCTTAACTTAGCGGCATTG
>NZ_ASJB01000077.1 GCF_000478275.1 Amycolatopsis orientalis DSM 40040 = KCTC 9412 | reverse complement strand
CCGAACAAAGTCAGGTGTTGCAACCACCACTAGAACCCAAGGGGAAGGGGGCCTTCACGCGCATCAGGACAGGGGACCGCCGGTGATCGTGAAAGCGATGAAAAGGATCAAGACAGAAAGCGCGCCATAAGTCAGGACGTCGACCGGCTTGCCCCGGATCGCCAGCAGCCCCGCCTTCGCGTCCGACAGCACCGCCCTCAGCAGGCCCGCGAGCATCAGGGCCCCGCCGATCAGCGCGGCACCCTGGCGCCAGTGGTACTGGCCGATCCGCAGGGCCGCGACCGCCACCACCAGCATCACCAGCAGGAACGGCAGGTGATGGAGCAGTGCCCCACGGTCACGCCGCTGTCCGGCCACCGCCATCAGTCCTCGTCCTTCACGGTCTCGCAGGCGAATCGATTCACGTCGCCAGTATCCCGGGTGAGTTATCCGGCAGCAGGTCAGGGCGCCTTCCGAGGTGTCAAGAGCGGCAAAACCCACATGCGGGGTGCACGCGGGCGCGGATACGGTCAAAATGTGACCGTGGCACAACCGACGACTCAGCTGAACGCGACCGAGCAGGACACCCTGGTCAAACAGATCGGCCTCGCCCTGCTGCGGGCCGCACCGCGTGATTGGCGGAAGGTGACCGCCGAGTACCGAGCCGTCGGCAGGTACCACGAGATGACCGGCGAGATCATCACCGAGGACGGCACCGCGCACGAGTGGGTCGCGACGCACGACATCGCGACGCTGTTCGGCAGGCTCCGTGCCGGGATGTACCGCGACGGCCGCGGCACCTGGTTCAACGCCCGTTACCAGCTCGACCACCCCTCGAGCTACAACCTCGAGTACAACCGCGACGAGCCTCAGTGGCGCCTCGCGCCGCCTCCGCAGGCGTACTCCGACGAACTCCGCATGTTCCCCCGTTCCGAGGAGAACGTGCCCGAATGGCTGATCCGGCGCATGTCCGGCCTCGGCCCCGAGCAACCCGGCCCGCATTTCCGCATCGCCCGCATCTTCGACACCATCGGCCCGGCCGGGCGTCCGGTGATCAACCGGCCCGACCTGGAGATCGAGGAGCAGGACAGGCTGCTCGAATACCTCGACCACGCGCCGCTGGTGGTCACCGAGCGCGGCTACGACATCGACCGGCTCGCCCAGACCCCCGAGGCCACCGTCCCGGTCGCCTTCCACAGCGACGGGCAGTGGATCTGGCCCGCCGCCGTCAACTACTACCTGCGTGAGTACGGCGTCTCGCCGGAACTCGACCTGATCGAGCACGTCCGGCAGAACGGCTTCACGCTGCCCGAGGTCGACGACCCGACGCTGCAGGCCGCGGCGGGGTACCTCACCCGGGGGAATCAGCCCCCGCAGCAGCGGCCGAACGGCCCCGGTCCCGGCGGCCCCAACGGCGGCCCCGGTGGACCTGGTGGTCCCGGCGGCCCGCCGCCACAGGGTCCGCCGCAGAACGGCCCCGCCCAGAACGGTCCCGGTCCGAACGGTCCCGGTCCGCAGCAGCAGGCCCCGGTCAACCAGGGCGCTCCCGGTCAGCCGGGACCCCACGGTCCCGCGGGCCCAGGCGGCCCCGGTCCGAACCAGGCCGCCCAGCCGCCCGTCCCACCGCCGCCATCGCACCAGCAGGGTCCCGACGCCGCCTCGATGGCCGCGGCGGCGGCCGCACCGGTCGCGGCGGCTTCGGCCGTCCCCGCCGCCGAGACCACCGTCCCGGACCAGGCGGAGCAGTCCCAGCGGTACGAAGAGGACTACGACACCCAGGACTACCAGGCGCAGGACTTCCACGAAGCCGCCGCCGAGCAGCAGTACGCGGACGGCTACGACGAGCCGTACGCGCACGAAGAGGCCCAGTTCCACGAGTCCGAGCAGGACGTCTACGCCGACGAAGCCCGCCAGGACGACGAGCCTCACCAGCGCGCCGAGCCCGAGCCGCAGGCCGCCGACCCGGAGGCCACGACTTACGCGCGGCCCGCGCACGTCGACGCCTACGAGCAGCCTCGCGAGGAACCGCACGGCGCTTACGCCCCGCAGGACGAGGACCAGCCGTACGCGCCCCCCGAGGAGGAAGCGACCACCGGCTACACGCCGGTCGAGCAGGCCGACGCGGGTGGCCTGCCGCTTCTCACACACGACGCGGAGCCGCCGAGCGCGCCTCCGCCGTCCGACACCGAGGTCACGCAGGTCGACGGCCCGCCGCAGGAGCGGGGGACCTTTGCTACCGCCGCGCCCGTGTCCCGTCCGGAGCCCGAACCGCAGCGTGAGGAGCCCCCGCGCCGCGCGACCCCGGAGCGGCCGCGCCGTGCCGAGCACCCCGTGCCGGTGCTGAACGAACTGCAGTCGAAGTTCGACGACCTCGACGTGCCCGACGACGTCTACCGCATCGGCGCCCCCGCCGAGCACGGCTGGAGTGTCGAGCAGGTCGACGGCGGTGGCTGGCGGGTCGGCTGGTACGACGGGAAGCTGACCAACCCGGCGGTGTTCGGCGACGCCGAGGACGCGGCCGCGTTCATGCTCGGCAAGGTCCTGCTGAACCCGAACGGCGCTCCGCCCGTCGAGGAGCCTCCCGCGGTCGAAGAGCGGCCCGCCGAGGAGCCGCCCGCTCCGGCGCCCCCCGTGCTGGCGACGCTCTCCCCCGAGGTCGCCACCGGTTCGCATCCGGTGCCGCCGCGGGAGTCGATCCCGCCGCAGGAGCAGACGGCGTTCACGACGGCGGAGGAACTGCTCGGAGACGACCTGGACGACGAGCCCACCCCGGCTCCGGTCCCGCCCGCGCCCCCGGTGCGGCCGAACCCGGGCCTGCCCAATCCGGGCCTGTCCAACCCGGCACTGTCGAGCCCGCCGCCCGCCCCGCCCCGGCGCGAACCGCCGGTGACGCCGCCTCCCGCGCCGCCGATGCGGCGTGAGGAGCCGGCCCGCCCGCCGGCCGCGGCGAGTGCCGGGCCGCCGGATGCCAAGCAGAACTGGCCGATCTCGCCGCTCAGTGGTGAACCGCCGCTGACGTTGTTCCGCGGCAAGGAACTGCGTGAGCTGCCCGCGGGCAGCGAGCTGGACCGCTTCGGCGGCCCGAACGGCAACCTGACCTACGCGGCCGGGACGCCGTTCGAGGAGCGTTCGCTCGTGCCGGAGTGGGTGAACCGGCCGTACCACGTGTACCGGGTGCAGCGTCCGCTCGAGGCGCTGGCCGGGGTCGCGATCCCGTGGTTCAACCAGCCCGGTGGCGGGTCGGCGTACCTGCTGCCCGCGTCCATCGAGGAGCTGCTCGCCGAGGGCGACCTCATCGAACTGGACCCGGGCGAACCGCCGATCGACTAGTCGGTACCGCGCTGAAGGGCGCTTTCCCCGCATGCGATGCGGGGAAAGCGCCCTTCAGCGCATGAGACGAGAGGAAAGGCCCCTTCACCCGCCGGGGGCCGGTGCCGGGAGTCAGTGGATGACGAGGCCGTGCGCGGCCGCGTAGGCCACGGCGGTCTCGGTGTCCACGTGGACGCCCGAGAGGTTCGCCTGCACCAGGCCGTTGGCGTCGATCCGCGCGCCACGCAGGTCGGCGCCGTCGAGTTTCGCGCCCGCCAGCCGGGCGCCGGTGAGGTCGGCGCCGCGCAGATCCGCGCCGCTGAGGTCGGCCTCGGTCAGGTTGGCCTCACGCAGCCGCAGACCAGAGAAGTCTACTTTGGACAGTCGGTTGCGGCTCAACGAAACCAGGGACAGATCACATTCGGTGAACGCGATCTTCTGGAACCGGCAGTCCACAAAGGACGATCCGAGCATCGAGCAGGAGCTCCACCGGGTACCGGCGAGCACACTGCGGTCGAAGGTGCAGGACCGGAACGCCGACGCCTCGTGACGCGAGCCCTCGAAGTCGGTCTTGGTGAAGTCGCACTGGTCGAAGGTGCAGCCCTGGGTCCGCAGCCCCCGAAGGTCGGCTTCGGTGAAATCACAGCCGACGAAACTGCGTTTTTCCCACCATTGCTGGGAAAGGACGGCTTCACGGTAATCCTCGGCGGTCTCGATCACCCGTCCAGGATCGCACACCCGCTCACGGCCAGATGATGCCGCCGAACAACGCGCGCAGTTTCGCCGCCCGCGCCGGTGACGACGCGGCGATCCAGCCGATCCGGCCGAGCAGATGGGCGCGGAAGTCCGGATGCGCGGTCCGGTTCTGCGCCTCCGGGCCGGTGCGGGCGCAGTTGTGGAGCAGCGCGCGCAGGGCGTCGTAGTCGGCGCGCGTCGCGGCGGGCGCGCTGTTGACCACCAGGCCCGCGACCCGTTGCCGCTGGTGCGCACCGGCGATCGACGTCTTGTCGTCCCGCAGCCGGAAGCCCTCGTCGGTCACGATCCGCCGGACGCCGGGCAGCAACCGGTGCAGTGGCAGGGAATCCCCGGAAAACGCCAGATCGTCGGCGTAGCGCGTGTAGGCCGCCCCCAGCGTGCGCGCGAGGCCGTCCAGCCGCCGGTCCAGATGGTGCGTGACCGCGTTCGCGACCGCGGGTGAGGACGGCGCGCCCTGCGGCAGATGCGTGGCCGCCAGGCTGTTCAGCAGCCGCATGCGGGCCGGGTCCCGCCGCCCGTCCGGCACGGCGGCGACGACCTCGGGCGGCGCGGCCGTGGTGAGCACGCCCGCCAGCGCCTCCGCCACGGCGGCCGGATAGCCCGCGAGCGCGAGCAGTGCCGAGATCCGGCGCGCGGACACCGCCGGGAAGAACCCTTCGAGGTCCATCCTGACCACGGTCTCCCGGCCGGCGTGCGGTGCGGCACAGGTCATCGCCGAACGTCCGCGCCGGAATCCGTGCGCGGCTTCGTGCACCGGCAGGGCCCCGACGACGTGCCGCACGACACGGCGCTGCAGTTCGGCGAGCCGCGGTTTCGGCCGTTCGATGAGCCGCACCCCGCCCGACGCCGTCGGGATCCAGCGATAGGTGTAGTGCCGGACCGGGCAGGCCGCGCGCCGGTTCCAGCCCTTCGTGTCGGCGAACCACGAGAGTTCACCGGGCGTCAGGTCGAGTGCGGCGGCGCATTCGTCGAAGGTCGCCCAGCGGGCCACCTGGAATCGCCAGACCGGCATCGGTTCGAGGAGCGACGCGGGGGTGACTCTTTCTCCTGTCATCCGCGCGGACCCGTACGCGAAGCATGCCGCTCTCGCGCGGGGCGCCTTGTCTCGCTGTCCTCGTACTCCCCGGGGTTGCCCCGGAGTGGGTGGTGCTCCACCTGCTCACCTCCGCGTCGCGACCACCACCCTACCGACTTCAGCGGCTCGGGATGATCTTCGCGCCGGAGACGTACCGCATGGCCTCGACGAACTTCGGGTCGTTCATCCGCCGCTCCATCTCGGCCGGGTCGAGGTCGACCAGCCGGGTCTGGATCCACCACAGGTTGCCGAACGGGTCGCGGACCCGGCCGACGCGGTCGCCGAAGAAGAGTTCGGTCTGCCTCGTGACCTCTTCGGCGCCCGCCTCGACGGCCCGGCGCTGCGTCTCCACGCTGTCCTCGACGTAGAGCCGCAGGTACGCCGGGGTTTCGATCCAGTCGTCCTGCGCGTCGAACAGCATGACGACCGAGTCGCCGATCCGGACCTCGGCGTGCCCGATCCTCCCGCCCTCGACGTACACCGGTTCGCCGAGCGGCTCGGCGTCGAAGACCCGCTTCAGGAAGTCGATCACGCCCGCGGTGTCGCGCGAGATGATCCAGGGGGTCACCGAGTGGTATCCGGCGGGGATCGGGTTGCTCATCGGGATTCTCCTCAGTCGTCGTGTGCGCTGAGAAGAACGCTAGAACCCGTATAGGACAGATCGTGTCCTAATGCGATTTCAGCAGGAAAGGCGGCTTCGACTCCCGCCACTCCGGTATGTCCAGCGAGTTGAGCGCCTCGACGATCCGTTTCTCCTCGTAACGGAAATGCGTCTCCATGATCGCGGTGAGGCCGTCCAGTTCCCGTTGGACGTCAAGGATCTCGTCCTGACTCGTCCCTGGGCCGACACCGGCGACCAGCTTTTCGAGCCGTTCGATGATCCCTGTCATCACGCCGTGGTCGTGCGCGAGTTCTTCGAGCGCGGGCCGCAGTTCGGGGAATTCGCCCGCCAGCACGAGGAAAGCGCCGCCGTCCTCGCCGGTGTGATGCCTGGTCAGCGCCGAGCAGAAGGTGAGGCAATGCGCCCGGAGATCGCGCAGCCGCTCGGCGCGCCCCGCCGCGACCGACTCGAGGTCGTCGTCCAGCCTGGCCAGCTCTTTACGCAGCCAGTTGTGCACCTGAATGAGTTGATTTCCGAACGCCGTCAACCGGTCGCCCGTCCGAGAAGGGGTTTCCATGATTTCCCATGGTCCGGCGCCTCCATGCCCACGACGGTCTCTTTGCCGGGTGCACTGCGACGCTGGACGGAACTTCAGCACGGCCGGCGGGTGATCGTCAAGAGGGTTTCAGTGGAAGTCACGGGACTTGGCGGTGATCCGCAGCGGCAGGTGCCGGATCTGTTCGGCGAGGACGTTCACCACCTCGCCGGTGCGCTCGACCACGCCCCGGATCAGCAGCGCGGGACTGCCGCGGGCCACCCGGTGATAGCGCTGCCACACCCCCATCGTGCAGATCACGTTGATCATCCCCGTCTCGTCTTCGAGGTTCATGAAGGTGACACCGCCCGCGGTCGCCGGCCGCTGGCGATGGGTCACCGCGCCGCCGGTCAGCACCTCCGAGCCGTGCGGGACCTCGCGCAGCCGCGCCGCCGTGACGACGCCGAGTGCGTCGAGGTGCTCCCGGATGAACTGGGTCGGGAAGCTGTCCGGCGACACCCCGGTGGCCCAGACGTCCGCCGCCGCGATGTCGATTTCGTCCATTCCCGGCAACATCGGCGCCTTGGCCCCGGTGATGAGCCCGGGCAGCTTCTCCGGGCTTTCGTCGGCGACCGCGCCCGCGGCCCAGAGCGCGCTCCGCCTGCTCTCGCCGAAACAACCGAACGCGCCGGCCGCGGCCAGCGCCTCGACCTGCGGTTTGGTCAGCCGCATCCGCCTGGCGACCTCGGCCAGATCCGCGAACGGCCCCCCGCGTTCCCGCTCCTCGACGATCTCCTTCGCCAGCTTCTCGCCGATCATCCGCACGGTGGACAGGCCACCGCGCACGGCGAGCAGTTCTCCCCCTTCCGGCAAGGGTTCCAGCGTCGCGTGCGGGAGGCTCGCGTTGATGTCCGGGCCGAGCACCTTCACCCCGTGCCGCCGCGCGTCGGCGACCAGCGACTGCGGCGAGTAGAACCCCATCGGCTGAGCGCGCAGCAAACCCGCCAGGAACGCGTCCGGGTGGTAGTACTTGAAGTACGCGCTCGCGAACACCAGCAGGGCGAAGCTCAGCGCGTGACTCTCCGGGAAGCCGAAATTCGCGAACGCCTTGAGCTTGCCGAAGATCTTCTCGGCCAGCTCGCCCTGGATGCCATTCTTCGCGGCGCCTTCGAGGAAACGCCGTTTGAGCCGCTCCATCTTCTGCTCGGACCGTTTGGCCCCCATGGCGTGCCGCAGGCGATCCGCCTCCGCCGGGGTGAAATCGGCGACGTCGAGCGCGATCTGCATCATCTGTTCCTGGAACAACGGGACGCCGAGGGTCTTTCCGAGCGCGTTGGCCAGTTTGGGATGGTCGAAATCCCATTTCTCCTGGCCGTTCTTGCGCCGGATGTAGGGATGCACCGAACCGCCCTGGATCGGGCCGGGGCGGATGAGCGCGACCTCGACCGCCAGATCGTAGAACGTCTTGGGGCGCAAGCGGGGCAGTGTGGCCAGCTGCGCCCGGCTCTCCACCTGGAAGACGCCGATCGCGTCGGCGCGGCAGAGCATTCCGTAGATGTTCTGATCCTTGAGATCCAATTCGGAGATGTCGACCTCTTCCCCTTTGTGGTCACGAACCAGATCGATCATATAGTGCAGCGCCGACAACATCCCGAGTCCGAGCAGATCGAATTTGACCAGTCCCGCGGCGGCGCAGTCGTCCTTTTCCCACTGCACGACACTGCGGTTCTCCATACGGGCCCATTCGATCGGGACGACCTCGCTCACCGGCTGCGCGCAGATCACCATCCCGCCGGAATGGATACCCAGATGCCGCGGGAAGTCTTCGAGCGCGCAGGCGAGTTCCACGACCTCTTCCGGGATGTCGTGATCGTGGTCCTTCTCCGTGGCCCGCAACGCGCCCCACCGGTCGATCTGTTTGCTCCACGCGTCCTGCTGGCCGGGCGTGTATCCCAGCGCCCGCGCCGCGTCCCGGACCGCGGACCGGGCCCGGTAGGTGATCACGTTCGCCACCTGCGCGGTGTTCAGCCTGCCGTACTTCCGGTAGACGTATTGGATCGCCTCCTCGCGGCGATCGGATTCGATGTCGAGGTCGATGTCCGGATAGCCGTCGCGATCCGGGGCGAGGAACCGTTCGAAGAGCAGGCCGTAGCGCACGGCGTCGACCTTGGTGATGCCGAGCGCGTAGCAGACCGCCGAGTTCGCGGCCGATCCCCGGCCCTGGCAGAGGATCCCCTCCTCCCGGCAGAACCGCACGATGTCCCAGACGATCAGGAAGTAGCCGGGGAACCCCAGTTCTTCGATGATCTTCAGTTCGTGCTCGATCAGCTTCTCGGCTTTTTCACGGTATTCGGCGTCTTTGTTCTTCTCGTGTTCCTTGGCGCCTTCACGGGTGAGTTTCTTCAGGAAGGACGCTTCGGTGTGCCCCTCCGGCACCTCGAACGGCGGCAGCTTCGGCTCGATGTGGTGCAGCTCGAACGCGCACTCCCGGCCGAGCAGCGCCGCCCGCTGCACCGCGCCCGGATACCGCTCGAAGATCTCGGCCATCTCCTCCCCCGACCGCAGGAACGCCATCCCCGCCGCGGGCAGCCAGCCCTCCATGTCCTCCAGGCCCCGCCGGGCGCGGATGGCGCTCAGCGCGTCGGCGAGCGGAGCCCGCTCCGGCCGGGCGTAGTGCGCGGCCGTGGTCGCCACCGTCGGCAACCCGAACTCCCCGGCCATCTCGCTCAGCAGGTCGTTGTGCGTGCTGTCCAAGGGAAGGCCGTGGTCGATGAGTTCGACGTAGACGTTGTCCCGGCCGAAACAGTCGATGAGTTCCTTCAGTCTCCCGACGGCCGCGGCGGGGCCTTCGGTGACGAGCGCCTTGCGCACCGCGCCCTTGCGGCACCCGGTGAGCACGACGCATTTCCCGCGGACCTCTTCGGCGACCGCGCGCAGGTCGTAGACCGGCCTGCCCTTCTCCGCCCTCTCCTTGGGGGACAACGACTGCCTGTCGAAGCCGTACAGCTGGCCCGCGGTGATCGCCCGGTTCAGGCTCAGGTAACCGTCCTGCTGCCTGGCCAGCAAGAGAAGGTGTTCACCCTCCGGATCGGCGAACCCGTTCTGCGGCCCGGACAGGCCGAAGCTGAGTTCCGTGCCGAAAACGGTGTGCACGCCCAATTCCCTCGCCGCTTCGGCGAAGCGGACCACGCCGTACATGCCGTCGTGGTCGGTGAGCGCGATCGCGTCCAGGCCCAGCCGCGCGGCCTCCTCCACCAGTTCCTCGGGGTGGCTCGCCCCGTCGAGGAAGCTGAAGTTCGAATGGCAGTGCAGCTCGGCGTACGGCATCCGGCGCGCGGTGGCGCCGTCGTCTTCACCGATCAGCCCGGCCAGATCCGCGGGCCGCTGGTACCCCTGCCGCTTGGCGCTCCACGCCGGGCTGTCACCGCCGTCGCCGGGCGGCACCTCGCCCGCCAGCTCGCGGGCGAGGTCCTTCCATGGCCGCGGAGGGTTGTTCCAGCCCATCGGTCACCGGTTCTCGGCCGAGCTTCTCGGCGCGGGGACGAACACTTCCGCGCGCGGGACGCACGCCGCCCAGGCCGTGTCCAGCTCAGCACGTTGCACCGGGACGGCCGGTTCCTCCAGCCATCGCCGCACCAGCCGCGTGTACTCCTCGTCCATGTTCAGTCGTACTTCCCTTCCAGTGTCCACATCGGATTCTTGTGGTGCTCGAAGCGGAGCAGCACCGCCTCCTCGGCGTCCCGTCCGTCGGCCAGCAGCACCTGCATACGCATCCGGGTCCCCGACCGGGCATGTCCCGCCCCGGCCCGGACCCCGACGAACCACGGCCCCGCCCAGGCGAGGACCTCGCGCGGCTCGTCGCCCTCGAAGCTCACGAGGAACGGCGCGGCGGTGACCCGGCGCCGCGCGGTGATCTCCACGGCACGCCCGTTCTCGTCCAGCACCTGGGCGGGCACCGGCCGCGCGAACACCGTCGCCGGGGAGGGCGCCGGGAGCCTCCCGGCCCAGTTCGCGTCCGCCTGCGCCGACTTCTCGCGCCTGTCGCCCCACGGCACCAGCCGGACGCGCTCGCCGGGATCGCGACCGCCGTCGAGCACCGCGGTGAAGACGCTCTCCGGGCCGAGTAATCCCTGCACCCGCACCAGCGCGCGGCTGGCGCGCTCGCCGGACAGGTCTTCGTCCTCTGTGGACGGTCGCAGCACGCCAGTCGCACCCGCCTGCCACAACCCGAGCTGCAGCGACCGGCCTTCGACCGTCTCCTCCGGCTCCAGCCGCAGCCGGACGACTCCGGAATGCGGGCGTTCCTTGGCTTTCAACCAGCCTTCGAACTGCCAGCGCACCCTGTCCGCGACGCCGAGCGGGGTCAGCGGTTCGGCACAGCGCCACACGCGGCCGAGTTGCTCACCGGTCTCGGTGGTGGCGTAGATACCGAGCCGGGTGCAGGCCAGCCCGTGGGCGGCGAGTCCGGCGTGGAACCGTTCGCCGAGGCCCTTCGCCACGAACGCGGCGGCGTCGACCCTGTCGATCGGCGGGTCGAACGCCTTCGCGAGCGACAGTTCCGGCGGCGGACGACGGCGTGACGGCGGACGTTCGGAGCGGCCCCGTGCCAGCCGGTGCGCGAGTACGCCCTCCATCCCGAAGCGGGCGGAGACGTCGCTTTCGTCGAGCGCCGCGAAGGCGCCCAGCGTGTGAAGGCCGAGCTGCTTGAGCAGGGTGACCAGTTCGGCGCGACCGGCTTCGGGCTGGTCGAGTTCCCGGATGGGCAGCGGGGCCAGGAACTCCGCGGTCCCACCGCGTTCGACCAGTGTCGAACGGCGGGCGGCGAGCGTCGCGGCGAACAGGCCGTCGGCGACGCCGACCTGGCTTTCCACCCCCGCCGCCACGGACACCTCGTCCATCAGCCGTTCGAGAAGGCCGTGTTCACCGCCGAAGTAACCGGCCGCTCCCTCGACCGGGACGGCGACGATCCCCGGGCGCACCACCTCGACCCCGACGGCCACTTCCTCCACCGCCTGCGCGACGGATTCGAAGAGCCGGGCGTCACGGCCGTCGTCCTCGCCGAAGACCGCCAGCTCCGGGCAGCAGGACTGGGCCTCGCGCCGCCGCATCCCCCGGCGGACGCCGTATCCCCTGGCCACCGCGGTACAGGCGACCACACGGTTCGCCGAGAAGACCGCGGCCGGGCGGCCGACGGGTTCGCCCGCGACGGCCGCGGCGGCGACCGCGGGCCAGTCCGGGCACCACAGCACCAGCATGCGCACGGGCGGGTTCACGCCGTCCCCCACCTGGCCGCGGGAAAATCCGCTCGCTCGACCGCGCCCTCACCGGGAAACCGCAGCGACGCCGACATCGGCCGGGCGGCCGCACCCCGGCCACCGGCCCGCACCTCGACCTCGCGGACGCGCAGGTAGCCCGCGCCGCCGCCGGTGAAGCCCGTCCAGCGGGATCGGCGGCAGCTCAGTTCGACCTCCGCACCGGGCCAGGAACCCAGCGAAAGCAGCACCGAACCACGGTTGCGAGCGCGGGCGGACAGCCGCCTCGCCACCTCGGGCCGGGCGAGTCCCGGACCGACGACCACGAGGTCGAAGCCGTCGAGCAGAGCCGCGGTCACCGCCGGGAACTCGGCACCGGGACGGGGGACCAGCGCGAGCCTGCCCACCTCGACCCCGAGTTCCGCGGCGGCGACCACCCCGAGCGCGGGCAGGCCGACCGCGACCGCCCACGCACCGCCGGCGGTCGCGGCGGCCAGCAGGGTGAGCATCAGTGACGTGGACCCCAGCACCGAAACGGTGCTCCCGCGCCGGAGCCCCGCGGCGGGCAGCAGACCGGACAACGCCGGGGACACCGGGAGCACCCTTCCCGTCGTCCTCGCGTGTTCGGCCGCGGAAGCCACACCACTGGCCGTGCTCACTCCTGGCAAGGCCGCCAGCCTCGCCAACGGCAAGGCCCGTGCCTCGACCACCTCCGCTGTCACCGGACCCCGCCTCCCCACGACACCTAAACCGTCCTCTGTGGACGGCACCGGCATGCCACGGGGAAGGCGGCACTTCGAACGCTTGTTCGATACCTCCAGTAGACCGGGCGGCGCAGCGGTTGTCAAGCGAGGTGTGACCACAGGCGCCAGTCGGCATCGCCGACCGGGGAGATCACGTATTCAACCATCGCCAGTTCGCGCGGTCAGCCTGTTGACGCGTGGTCTCCGCGGGCCGAGGACGGTGTCTCAGTCGCCCGACTGGGACGACGTGTTCCCCCTCCGCTGCCTGCCGGCGCGTTTCTTCTTGCGGTTCCGCCAGTACGCGGCCAGCCGTGCTTCTTCTTCCCGCCGTTTCTTCTTCTCCTCGGCCGACTCGCCGGGCCTGTCGGAGCCGGATCCGCGCAGCGTCATAGTTCCATTGCACCAAGCAGCCGCCCTCCCCGTCATCGGCCGAACAGGCGCTCACGAGCTGGCCCTGGTCAACTGCTCACCCTCGTCGCCCACGAGCACAACGACCGGCACACGAGGGACTTCGCGACGGAGGAACCGACCGGGTGAGCGGCGCTTTCTGTCATTCTGGATGTCATGCCCTCGCCAGCCCTGCGCCGCGCCCTGACCGACCCGGGGCCTCGGCCCCTGCCGGATGAAGTGAGCGAACTCCTGGAGAAGCTGGCCGCTCCCCCACGGCTCGCCGCGCATCTCCGGGCGGTCCACGACGTGGCCTGTTCGCTGGCCGACTGGCTGGAGAAGCAGCATCCGGAGCTGGCCTTCGACCGCGAAGCGACGCTGTTCGGCGCGGCCACCCACGACATCGGCAAGACGATCCATCCCGAGGAATTGTCCGGCCCCGGCTCCGCGCACGAGCAGGCCGGTTACGAACTCCTTCTTTCCCAAGGGATCGGCGAAGAGCGGGCGCGATTCGCGCGGACGCACGCCGCCTGGAGCGCGGACGTCGGCGTCGAGGACCTGCTCGTGAGCACCGCGGACAAGGTGTGGAAGGCGAAGCGGGTCACGGACCTCGAACAGCTCCTGGTCGATCGCCTGACCGCCGCGAGCGGACAGTCGCCGTGGGAGGTCTTCATGGCCCTCGACGACGTACTCGACCGCATCGCGGCGTCCGCCGACGGAAGACTCGCCTTCCAAGCCCGCCATCCCATCCACGACTGACCCACGACTGTGCCCCGCGTCACGTCGCCTTTAGCGGGCTGATCGCGATCCGTTTGTCGAAACGGCCCCTGGCCAGGCGTCGCCTCTATGAAGACAACGAGAGAGGACAGCCATGGCGAAGGAATCCGAGGTCCGCTTCGAGGGCTTCCTGCCCACCACGCCCGCCGACACCTGGGCCGCGATCACCGAAGGCACGGGCGGCTGGCTCTGGCCGATCCAGTACGAACCGCGCGACGGCGGTGCCGAATCCGGCCTCACCCCGACCGGCGGCATGGTCACGGTCTGGAAGCCGTCACGACGCTTCGTCACCTACGCCGAAAACGAGGAGGGCTGGTTCAACACCCTCGAGTACGTCCTCGAACCGAAGGACGGCGGGACGTACCTGCGCTACGAGCACACCACCGTCCTCGACGACTGGGACGTCGAATACGACGCCTGCCGCCGTCACACGGCCTTCTACTACCACTCGCTCGGCCAGTACCTGACGCACTTCAACCGTCGCGAGGCGAAGTACTTCAAGGCCGACGCACTCGAAGCGTCGATAGCCCCGAAGGCGTTCGAAGCGGTCCGGGCGGCGGTCGGCGCGGCGGCCGTGGGCGACCGGGTGCACCTCGATGTCCCCGGTGTCGACGGGGTCGTCGACTACCTGACGTCGAATTTCCTCGGCGTCCGGACCGAAGACGCGCTGTACCGCTTCTACGGCCGGAACGTCTGGGGCCGGCCTGTCGGCATCGGGCACCACCTGTTCGCCGAAGACGCCGACGCGGACAAGGCCGAGAAGGCGTGGACTGCCTGGCTGAACGGTCTGTACGCCTAGCGGGGCAGGTTCTTCGCGACCTCGGCGCCCACGGACTTCGCCACTTCGGCGGACTCCGCGGGCGGGATCGGCGAGTTCGTGAAGAACCCCTTGTCCCAGCCCTTGTAGGTGATGACACCGACGTACACGCCCTGGATGAACCGCAGCTCGGCACCGCTGAATGCGCTGTCGGTGTCCAGGGAGACGAGGACCGCCTTCTGCCCGATCCCCTGCACCTGCTGCTGGCGCTCGGACGGCGCGGCCGATCCGGTGGAGGACTCCGCCGCCCGTTTCTCGGCGTCCGGTCCTTCGTGACGGTAGACCGTGATCTGCAGGGTACGGTCGTGGACGTTGTCCCCGTCCGGCGCCGCCCAGGAACAGCCGTACTGCTTGGTGACGATGTCGAGGGCCTTGAACTCGTTCTCGCCGAAGCCCTGGAAGCTGTTGGTGATGGCCTTGTTCAGGACTTCCGGCGAGACCTTGCACTGGGCGGGCGGCTGCTGGGAGACCGGCGGCTTGCCGACCGACGAGTAGTACTCCGACGCGAAGATGCCGCCCGGGATGCCCAGGCCGAGCAGGACCACGCCGCCCATGATCAGGCCGATGATCAGCCCGGTCTTTTTCTTCTTGGGCGGCTGCCCGTAGCCGGGCATCGGCGGACCGTATCCGGGCGGCGGACCGTACCCGGGCCCGCCCGGTGCGCCGTACCCCGGCCCGCCGGGCCGAGGCGCGCCGTACCCCGGCTGCTGTCCATAGCCCGGCCCAGGTGGCGGGCCATAACCCGGTCCCTGGCCGTACCCCTGCGGCGGCTGGTTCACCCGTTCCTCCTACCGATCCTCGCGTCCGCTTCGCGTCACGATCAGCCCGCTGAAGTCGACACGCGGCCAGCATGGCACGGCGACCGGGGCCGGGCACCGGGAATGCCCGCGGTCCTGTCCACGGGCACCCCCGGGATCACGATTAGGGGGCTGAACGCAAGTCGGCGCCGGAGGCGACCGGAGCGCGGTTAGCCCGCGAAACGCGATCTGGGCTAGTGCGCGAAGTGGCGCGTGCCGGTCAGGTACAGGGTGACCCCGGCGGCCTCGGCGGCGGCGATGACCTCGGCGTCGCGGATCGAGCCACCCGGCTGGACGACGGCGCGGACACCGGCCTCCAGCAGGACCTCGAGCCCGTCCGGGAACGGGAAGAAGGCGTCCGAAGCGGCCACGGAGCCCTTCGCCCGGTCCCCCGCTCGCGAGACCGCGAGCCGCGAAGAGTCGACCCGGTTGACCTGACCCATGCCGACGCCGACGGTCGCGCCGTCGTTCGCCAGCAGGATCGCGTTCGACTTCACCGCACGCAGCGAACGCCACGCGAACTCGAGGTCGGCCAGCGTCCGCTCGTCGGCGGGCGCACCGGTCGCCAGCGTCCAGTTCGCCGGGTCGTCGCCCTCGGCGGCGATCGTGTCGACGGTCTGCACCAGCATGCCGCCGGAGATCGGCCGGAACTCGATCGGATCCGGCGACGTGATGGCGGGCAGCTTCAGCAGCCGCACGTTCTTCTTGCGCTGCAGGATCTCCAGCGCCTCCGCGTCGAAGTCCGGCGCGAGGACGACCTCGGTGAACACCTCGGAGATCTGCTCGGCGGCCTCGCGGCTCACCGGCCGGTTGGTCGCGATCACCCCGCCGTAGGCCGAAACCGGGTCGCACGCGTGCGCCTTCCGGTGCGCCTCGGCGATGTCCTCACCCACGGCGATCCCGCACGGGTTGGCGTGCTTGATGATCGCGACGGCCGGGGCCTCGAAGTCGTAGGCGGCGCGGCGCGCGGCGTCGGTGTCGACGTAGTTGTTGTACGACATGGCCTTGCCGTGCAGCTGTTCCGCGTGCGCGAGGCCAGGACGCCAGTGCTTGTACAGCGCGGCCTTCTGGTGCGGGTTCTCGCCGTAGCGCAGGACGTCGCCGCGCTCCCACGAAGCGCCGGTGAAGTCCGGGAAACCGGAGTCGTCCGCGGGCGCGTAGACGTTGGCGAACCACGCGGCGACGGCGGTGTCGTACGCGGCAGTGTGCGCGTACGCCTGCGCGGCGAGCCGCTTGCGGTCGGCCAGCTCGAAACCACCGGCGGCGACGCGCTCCAGCACCCACTCGTAGCGGGAGGGGTCGACGACGACGGCGACACTGTTGTGGTTCTTCGCCGCCGCGCGCACCATCGCCGGGCCACCGATGTCGATGTTTTCGACACAGTCCTCCGGGCTCGCGCCCGAGTTCACGGTCTGCGTGAACGGGTAAAGGTTGACCACGAGCAGGTCGAACGGCGCGATGTCGAGCTGCTTGAGCTGCTCGACGTGCTCCGGGCGATCACGGTCGGCGAGCAGGCCCGCGTGCACGCGCGGGTGCAGCGTCTTGACCCGGCCGTCGAGGGACTCGGGGAACCCGGTGACCTCTTCGACCGGCGTCACCGGCACCCCGGCGTTCGCGATGACCTTCGCCGTGCCGCCGGTCGACACGATCTCGACACCCGCCGCGTGCAGCCCGGTGGCGAGTTCGAGCAGGCCGGCCTTGTCCGAGACGCCGATCAGCGCGCGACGGACGGGACGCTGTCCCTGTGCGGTACTCACGAAAACCTCACCTTTCGTCCCTCGACCGCGCACCCGCTCCGGCCGAGTTTTTCGATCGTTTCCACCAGGAGCCTGCGTTCCACGGCCTTGATCCGCTCGTGCAGGACGTTCTCGTCGTCATCGGTCTCCACGACCACCGCCTCCTGCGCGATGATCGGACCGGTGTCGACCCCGGCGTCGACGAAATGGACCGTCGACCCGGTGACCTTGACGGCCATCGCCAGCGCGTCGGCCACGGCGTGCGCGCCGGGGAACGACGGCAGCAGGGCCGGATGCGTGTTGATCACGCGGCCGGGGAACCGCGCGAGGAATTCGGCGCCGAGGATCTTCATGAACCCCGCCGAAACGACCAGGTCGGGCTGGTAGGCGGCGACGGCTTCGGTGATCGCCTTGTCCCACGCCGCGCGGTCCGGATGGTCGGCCATCCGCACGGCGAACGACGGGACACCGGAGCGTTCGGCCCGCGTGAGCGCCTCGATCCCGGTGCGGTCGGCTCCGACGGCGACGACCTTCGCCGGATAGTTCGGCTTTTCGGCGGCGTCGAGCACGGCCTGCAACAGCGTGCCGGAACCGGACGCGAGGACGACGAGCTTCACCGGAGTGGGCAGGTCCAACCGACTAGCCAGAACGGGCTCCTTGCCACGGCGGTACGCACTCGGGCGTACGGCGCTTCACCTGGTCGCGTCAACCCTAACGGTCGCCACCGGGCGAGCTTTCGTCGCCGGACCCGTCGGTGGACTCGGTCACAGCGATGTCCTGCTCCGGCTCGGATTCGGGCTCGATTTCGGCCGGGGTCCCGTCGAGGTCCTCACCCAGCTCGCGGGCGAGTTCCGCTTCGGCTTCGTCCTCGAATTCGGCCTCGGACTCGATGTCTTCGTCCGGTTCCGCTGCTTCGCCCTCTTCGCCCTCGACGACTTCTTCGTCGGCTTCGGTGACGTCGGTGGCGTCGATGTCTTCAGTGGCGTCGATGTCTTCGGTGGCGTCGGCGCCGCCAGTGTCTTCGGTGTCTTCGCCCGGTTCCCCAGGCGGTTCGGGAGCGTCGTGCGCACCGGCGAAGAAGGCGACGAACCCACCGGGGATGACAATCCAGCAGAAGGTGATCACCGAGGCGATCCCGACCGGCACGCTGACCGGATCGAACGGCCCGTCACCGAGCCGGCCACCGGCGAGGGTCCCGAGGATGACGCAGCCGAACGCGACGAGCGCACCGGCGACGGCGACCGCGCGCATCCGCAGCATCGGATCCTCGTCGATCGCGCGGATCTTCCAGCCGACCAGCGCGCCGACCAGCGCGGGCAGGAGCAGCAGCGCGGGCCACCAGACCGCGTGATGCGACGGGATCCCCGCCAGCACCGGCACTCCCGGCAGCTGCCCTTCGCGATAGCCGAACATGCCGACGGTCAGTGAACCGACCGAGAAACCCGGTCCGGTGGTGAAGGACAGCGCGGCGATGACGGCGTTCGGCAGATAGGCCACGGAAAGCAGGAACAAGCCGAGACTCGCGCCGAGGCCCGGTTCGAACAAGCCGTCCACAGTGGACCATGAGACGGCGGTGACCGTGGTGAACACCGCCGCGCCACAGGCGATCAGCGCGGCGAGGCCGAGCGCGCCAGCCCGCAGACCGTGGACGGCCACCGGGTCGAATCGCTCCCGCAGCGTGGCGGGCGATCCGCACCGCTTGGCGGTTCCCGCGACGGCGGCGAGCCCGGCGAGGAGCCCCGGCACACAGAAGGCTGTCAGCGGGTTCACCCCGACCGGCGATCCCCCGGCCAGCAGGGCGATGAGCACGCCGAACAACGCGTGTGCCCCGGCGATCACCGCGACCACCGGAACCGCGTCGGCCGGGGTCCCGCCGCCGATCCGGCGCACGGCACGCGACGCCGTCCGCGCCGTGAACCACGCGACGGCGATGGTCGGCAGGAGCGGCAGCACGCTGAGGGGGTGACCGCCGAATTCGAGTTCCACCTGCCACGAGGCGAGCCAGCCCGGCCCCGCGGCGAGCAGGACGCCGGTGCTGGAGAAGCGGGACCTGTCGGCGGCGAACGCGACCACCGCGAGGACGGCCGCGACGGCGGTGTAGGAGAAGAGCAAGGGCGCGCAGGCGGCGGAGAGCAACACCCGGACCCGCTTCGCCCTGGACACCTCCGGCTCGGGGACGAGGTCGCTCACCGGCTCTTCGCCCGGCGGGCGTTCGTCACGGGTGAGCAGCTTCATGATTCGCACCATGACATCCGGACTGGTCCGTCCGGGTGAGGCACGCCGCCGCCGCACGGCGCACGTGGCCCAACCCACCCGGTCGGGTAACCCGGAAAAAAGAAGCACCCGCTGTGACACGGAGAGTCACAGCGGGTGCTTTTTCGTGCGAGAGGTCAGCTCTGCTGGCCGAAACCACCCGGCGGCGTACCCGGGTTCTGGCCCTGCTCCGAGGAGGAGGACGGCGGCTGCTGGAAGAACTGGCCCTGCTGCGGCGCGTACGTCGTGGCCTGCTGGCCCGGCGGCTGCGTGACCGGCGGCTGGAACCCGCCCGGCTGCGAGAACGGGCCGGACGGCTCGCCCTGCTGCTGACCCTGCTGTCCCTGCTGGCCCGAGCCGGGGAACGGCTGGACCTGGGTGGCGGCCGGGCCCTGCTGACCCTGCTGGCCGAACGGACCCTGCGGGCCCTGTTGCGGGAACTGCTGGCTGTAGGGGGCCTGCGGTGACTGCTGCTGCGGCTTCGCGGCGGGCAGCTTGATGACCTCGTGCTCGAAGAGCAGCGCGGCGACCGCGACCAGCATCTGCAGGATGCCCAGGATCAGCACCACGGTGAGGATGCCCGGGACCGAGACCTCGTCACGACCGCTTCCGTAGCCGATGATCAGGTCGAGACCGCCGAACGCGCCGAGGACGCTGAACAACGCCGCGAACGGCAGCGTCTTCGGGCCGCGCGGCAGCGCGTGCAAGGCCGCGAGCAGACCGCTGACCAGGAGGAAGACCGAAATCTGTCCGGCGGCGTCGGCTTCGTCGGAGAAACCGATGAAGAACTGCACCAGCCCGAGGACGGTGACGGCGAGCGCGAGCAGCAGCGCCAGGTTCAGCGGGGCCGCCTGCGACGGCGCCTGCTGCTGCGGAAAGGCTCCCGAGCCGGGGTTGGGGTGTTGCTGGCCGCCACCCTGCTGGGGGTAGCCGGGCCCACCGCTGGGATAGGACATCCGAATGCTCTCCTGTCGTTCGACCGGCACCCCGGGGCACGCGGGACTCCCGGGACAAACGAGGCGGCTGTGATGCTCGAACGCTAGCGCACACGCGGTCACCCCACGCCTCGGGCTCTGAGACGTCTGTACACCCGATCGGGTTCCGTGCGGAACCCCCGTCGACGCCCGTGTCGACTTTCGCCCCCTAATCGCGACGCGCCCCCGCGGATCGCGGTCAGCCCGCGAATGTCGACACGGCCCCCGGATCGCGATTAGGGGGCGAAAGTCGACCTGCCCCAGGGAGCGCGATTAGGGGGCGAAAGTCGACGCGCCGGGGCAGGGAGGCGAGGGGGAGAAAGCAGGCGGGCCGGGCACCGTGGGGTGCCCGGCCCGCCGGGGAAAGCGTCAGTCTCCGAAGGATCAGAGGCTGTTGTACAGCTCGCGCGCCAGGACGGCGGTCTCGCTCGGGGTCTTCCCGACCTTGACGCCAGCGGCCTCGAGGGCCTCCTTCTTGGCGGCGGCCGTGCCGGAGGAGCCGGAGACGATGGCGCCGGCATGGCCCATGGTCTTGCCCTCGGGCGCGGTGAAGCCAGCGACGTAGCCGACGACCGGCTTCGTCACGTTCTCCTTGATGTAGGCCGCGGCGCGCTCTTCGGCGTCGCCGCCGATCTCGCCGATCATCACGATGACCTTGGTCTCGGGGTCGGCCTCGAACGCCTCGAGGGCGTCGATGTGCGTCGTGCCGATGACCGGGTCGCCGCCGATGCCGACACCGGTCGAGAAACCGATGTCACGCAGCTCGTACATCATCTGGTAGGTCAGCGTGCCGGACTTCGACACCAGGCCGATCGGGCCGGCGCCGGTGATGTCGGCCGGGATGATGCCCGCGTTCGACTTGCCGGGGCTGATCACGCCGGGGCAGTTCGGCCCGATGATCCGGGTCTTGTTGCCCGTCGCGACCGCGTGCGCCCAGAAGTAGGCCGAGTCATGCACCGGGATGCCTTCGGTGATCACCACGGCGAGCGGGATCTCGGCGTCGATCGCCTCGATGACCGCGTCCTTGGCGAACTTCGGCGGCACGAAGATGACCGAAACGTCGGCGCCGGTCTCCTTGATGGCCTCCTCGACCGTGCCGAACACGGTGAGGTCCTTGCCCTCGATGGAGACGGTCTGGCCGGCCTTGCGGGCGTTGACGCCACCCACGATGTTCGTGCCGGACTTCAGCATCTTGGTCGCGTGCTTCATGCCCTCGGAGCCGGTGAGCCCCTGGACGATGACCTTGCTGTTCTCGTTGATGAAGATCGACATCTCACGCACCTGCCGCGGCGAGCTCGGCGGCCTTGTCGGCCGCGTTGTCCATTGTGTCCACCACGGTGACCAGCGGGTGGTTCGCGTCGGCCAGGATCTGGCGACCCTCGACGACGTTGTTGCCGTCCAGCCGCACGACGAGCGGCTTGGTGGCCTCGTCGCCCAGGATCTTCAGCGCCTCGACGATGCCGTTCGCGACCGCGTCGCAAGCGGTGATGCCGCCGAAGACGTTGACGAAGACGCTCTTCACGTCGGTGTCGTTGAGGATGACGTCCAGCCCGGCCGCCATGACCTCGGCCGAAGCGCCGCCGCCGATGTCGAGGAAGTTGGCGGGCTTGACGCCGCCGTGCTTCTCGCCCGCGTAGGCCACGACGTCCAAAGTGGACATCACGAGGCCCGCGCCGTTGCCGATGATGCCGACCTCGCCGTCGAGCTTGACGTAGTTGAGGTCCTTGGCCTTGGCCTTGGCCTCGAGCGGGTTCTCCGCGTCCTTGTCGACCAGGGCCTCGTGGCCCGGCTGACGGAACGAGGCGTTCTCGTCGAGGGTGACCTTGCCGTCGAGGGCGATGATCTTGTCCTGCGGGTCACGGACCAGCGGGTTGACCTCGACCAGGGTCGCGTCCTCGGAGACGAAGGTCTCCCAGAGCTTCACGACGACGTCGGCGGCCTCGTCGATGACCTTCTCCGGGAACTTGCCCGCGGTCAGGATCTCGACGGCCTTCGCCTTGTCGACACCGATGATCGCGTCGACCGGGATCTTCGCGAGCGCCTCAGGACGCTCGACGGCCAGCTGCTCGATCTCCACGCCGCCTTCGGCCGAAGCCATCGCGAGGAAGGTGCGGTTCGCACGGTCCAGCAGGAAGGAGAAGTAGTACTCCTCGGCGATGTCCGAGGCTTCGGCCACCAGCACGCGACGCGTGATGTGGCCCTTGATGTCCAGACCGAGGATCGCCTCGGCCTTCTCCGCGGCCTCGTCGGGCGTCTGGGCCAGCTTGACGCCGCCGGCCTTGCCGCGGCCGCCGGTCTTGACCTGCGCCTTGATGACGACCTGGTTGCCGATCTTCTCGGCGGTGGCCTTGGCTTCTTCGGGGGTGTTTGCCACGGCACCCGGCAGAACCGGTACTCCGTGGGCGGCGAAGAGATCCCTCGCCTGGTATTCGTAGAGGTCCACTACTCCAGTCTCCTGACGACACGCCACTGTGGTGGTCCGTTGCCGGACCGCGCTGTCGGACCAGTCGAGGTTAGCGACCTGCGCAGAAGCAGGGGACTCCGCACCTGGTGAAGTCGGTCACCGTACGCGGTCAGACGGTGTTTCCACGGTGTGAGACCGCACACCGGAGACCCAGTTCGCCGCCTCTTCCAGCGTTTCGAAGGCGTTCTCGAACCGGCTCGGCCCGTTACCGACCGCGAAGAGAAGGACCTCCGGGAGCGCTTCGGCGAGCCCTTCCGGCTCACTCGCTCCCCGCACGACGCCGAGGATGTCCGGATCCTCCTGTTCGGCCGTCCGGACCAGTTGGTCGGTGGTGCCGAGACGCCCGGAGTAGACGACCTCGGCCCCGTCGTCGCGCAGCAGCCTCCCGAGCGCGACGGCCGAGCCATCGGCGATGTCGAACTCGGCCAGCACGACGCGCAGGAGACGACGTGTCACCCGGACCGCCTCGAACCCGCGACGGCCATCCCGGCCGCGACGAAGGAGACGACGGCCGCGCTCAACGCGAGCCAGAACCCCATCCCCGCCGAAGCGCCGTCGTATTCCGAGCCGACGAGCGGCAGCTCCGCCGCGCGCAGGCCGAGTACCAGCGCGGCACCGGTCAGCGCGGACGCGGCCGCGACCGGACGGGAGCGCACGACGAGCGCGTACAGGCCGAGCACGACCGCGAGCGCGCCGAGCAGCCCCCACGACGCCGCGCCGAAGTCCGACCACAGACCCGGCGCGGTGTAGCCGGGCGCGGTGAACACGGGCGTGCCGAACGCGGCGACCGCCAGCACCGCCGCCGCGACGACCGGGGTGAGCACGTTGCCGCTCGTCCGTGAGCCGTCGTCGGCAGCGTCGGCGGCATCGTCGTCACGCTCCACGACCCCGGTGATCACGGCGGTGAGCGCGGCCACGGCCGCCAGCGCGAGGGAGATGAAGGTCCAGGTGACGCCCGGGCCCGCCGAGAAGCCGATCTTGTCCGGCAGCACCGGGAGGTCGACACCGAACGACGCGGGGTCGACCGCCTTGTCCTCGGTCACGGACAGGGCCGCGCTCAGCACGGCCGCGCCCGCGAGGACGACGCCCACCCACGTGGCCGCGACGACTCCCCTCGCGAACGCCGAAAGCCTCGGCACGAAGACGAACAGCGCCGGTACGGCGAGCACGACGGCGGCGCCGAGCAGTAGCCAGCGCGCCGGCGTCTCCGGGACGGGCGTCGCACCGTTGGCCTTCAGTACCGGGGTCAGCGCGCCCACGACCGCGGACACGGCGGCGAGCAGTGCCAGCGCACCGGTGGCCAGCCGCCACCAGAACAGTCCGGGCAGCCTGGCCTCACCGGCCAGATCCCCGGTGGCCGCCTCACCGGCCTCCGCGCCGTCGAACCGGGTGAAGGCCAGCCCGAGCAGCGCCAAACCCGCGAGAGTCACCACGACCGAACCCGGCGCGACCGAGAGCCTGTCCACGATCAGCCCCGCGAGAACCTGCGGTACGCCGACCGCGAGCGCCGCCAGCGCCGCTCCGGCGAACCCGCCCTTGCCGACCCCGGCCGAGGGCGAACTCACCGCCACGAGCACGGTCAGCGGGAGCAAGGCCGCGAGCAGCAGGTACCCGGCCATCGCGACCGTCGGGCCCTCGAAGGCGTTCTTGGCGAGGAGATACGCGTTGCCCGACCCCAACGGCGGGAGCAGCAGGCCGAGCCCGCCCACCACGCCGAGGACCGGACCGAGCAGCCGCCAGCGCCGCCGCCCGTCGAGTTCGCCCGCCAGTTCCGCCTCGTCGCGGGCGGTGCCCGCGGCGAACGCGCCGGCGGCGAGGGTCAGCAGGTGGCCCGCCACCAGCGCCCACAGCCCCGGCCCGGCGGGCGGCAGCGCCAGCAGGCGATCGGCGAGGAACAGTTCCGGCCGCGCGGCGAGCGATCCGTCCGCGAGCAGCTGCAGATCCAGCAGCAACCGTCCGGGCGCGAGCGCGGTCAGGCCGAGCACCAGCCCGGAGGCGAGCCCGGCACGTCCCGTCACCACCGCGTGGAGCACGGCCGCCGCGGGCGCCAAGGCCAGCACGACCAGCACCGGCCAGGCGGTGAATCCGGGCGAACCGGCCCGGACGACGGGCAGCAGCGCGCCGGCGGCCAGCGCGACCGCACCGGCCGACACCAGCCCCGCCGACAGCACGAGCGCTCGCGGGCGGGCACCCGGTTCGCTCCGGAGAAGTTCGGCGGAGGCTGTCCCGGGGACGGACTGCCCGGCGGATTCCGCGGGTTCCGCGGAATCGTCACCAGGGGGCCGTGAGCGCGAAGTCATCGACGGCGACGCTAGCAAGCCGGGCCCGCACCGGCGCGACAGCAGGCCGGGGCGGTAACTCGGGAAGAGGGTCGCCGTGCGTCACGGCGGCATGTCCGGGCACGTCGACGGCAGGTCACAGTGGGTCGTCACAAGGACACAGCAGGTCCCGCAGGGACCGACGGCGGATAAACCTCCTTCAACGCCTCTCGGCAACCGGTTATTTCCCCCGTCGCCTCCTTCCCGACCCTCCGGTACCCCCGAACGGCCGCATGATCTTGTAACGCAAGTCACAAGGTTACGAGTAAACCTCCTTTAACTTTGGGTAATATTCACTGGATAACGGCCAGATCGCCGTCGCCCGATCGGCCGAGGACGGCCTCAGATCTTGCTGATCGGGGTACCGCTTCGTTACTGTTCCCGCGTCCCCATTACAGTCAGATCACGAATGAGAGCAACGAACGAACCACCCCCGAGGTCGTTCACCGGGTTCCCCCGCCCGGGCTCTTGATCAGACTCCCCGAACATGGAAGGCCCCGTCTTGGCTTCACACCGCTCCCCCGGCGGCCAAGCTCCTTCCCCGGCGCTCGAGAACGCACTGGATGGTGCGGTCGTCCGCGTCCGGGGCTCGCACCGCCTGTCGCCCCCGTCCTCGGCTCTTCGCGGCCGTGTCGTGGTCGCAGCCGTCGCTGCCGGCGCCTTCGCGGCCGCCGCTGCCGGGCAGACCCTGAAGTCCGTTTCGGAATCCTCCGACGCCGCCGTCACCCCGCTGGCCAGCACCCAGGACGCGAGCGCTTCGTTCGCCCTCGGCGGCGGAGCCGGTGGTGGCGCCCCCGAGTTGCTGCCGACCAGCCACTCGACGAACGCCTCCGCCGAAGCCCAGAAGCTCTCGGAGAACAGCAGCATCACCCAGGCCCGCGTCAAGCGTGAGGCCGAAGCGGCCCGCAAGGCGGCCGAAGAGGCCAAGCGGCCCAAGACCTGCATGCCCGCCAAGGGCACCTTCACCTCGGGCTTCGGCGCCCGGTGGGGCACGAGCCACCTCGGCATCGACATCGCGGCCCCGATCGGCACCCCGATCGTCGCGGCCTCCGACGGCACGGTCATCGAGGCCGGCCCGGCCAGCGGTTTCGGTCTCTGGGTCAAGGTCCAGCTCGCCGACGGCACGATCCACGTCTACGGCCACATGAACTCGTTCTCCGTCCGCGAAGGCCAGAAGGTCAAGTGCGGCGAGGAGATCGCCGAGGTCGGCAACCGCGGCCAGAGCACCGGCCCGCACCTGCACTTCGAGGTGTGGCAGAACGGCACGAAGAAGATCGACCCGCGCCCGTGGCTCGCCGCCCGTGGCGTCAACGTCGGCTGATCGAGCCTCTTTCCCCACCGCTACACCGGTAATCCCGCCTGAAGCACACGCGCGCCGGGCAACGGCGCTCTGGCGCGCCTTCAGGATCTCCGCTGTGTGCCCTGACTCCGGGCCCGGGAAGCGTCGTAGGTCCTCCGGCTCCGAGCAGGTCCGGCTTTCCGCGCCCTCAGCGCCCTCACGCGACGCCGTCAGGCGTTCTTCGGATGAAGTACCCCACGGCGACCTGCCACACCGTGCAGAGACCCACCGGGCGCCGTCTGATCGGCAGCCATCCGGCGAAGATTCCCCGCGAAGGACCCCGGCACCCGGCTGGCCGCGGCCCGAACAGCCGCGCGTGCCCGCATACGACGCATCGGCCGACCCCGTCCGGCTCGTGCATCCGCAGTAACGCGCGCCAGGCCGCGACCAGCCTGAGCACTTCCGGCGGTTCCGGACCCCGATCCGGCCCCGCCCCTTTTTCAACACCCCGCAAGTACTCCAGTACCCCACCCGCGAGAACCCCAAACAAGACCCCGTCCACACCGTGCGCCCCCTCCCTGATCGGGGCACACCGGCTTGTCCAGCATACCCCAGCGCATCGAACTCGTGTTCGATGACACAGGTATACGGGAAGGGTCCGACAGTTTTCGGACGCGGGGACGAAAGCGCAGGTCAGGGCTAGAGTTTGACCATCGGGACGCTGCCGATGAGCATCAGCCGGACCTTGCCGGCGGCACCGAAGTCGATGGTCGCGGTGGCCCGCGGCCCGGCCCCGTCGCAGGCGACGACGGTCCCGAGCCCGTACTTGTCGTGGCTGACCCTGTCACCGACGTCGAGCTTGAGCGCGACGGTGTCCTTCCAGCCCTTGCCGAACGGGCTCGTACCCGTCGAACCCGACGGCGACGAGGTGCCGCCACCGCGGCGGCCCCAGGTCGTCGCGGCGCGCGGCGAGCCGCCCGAAGAACCGAAACCACCGGAGGACGACGACGGCGCGAGCCTGCGCCAATCGACCAGCTCGCCCGGAAGCTCGTCCAGGAACCGCGAAGCCGGGTTCATCTGCGGCTGTCCCCAGGCGGAGCGCACCATCGACCGGGAGACGTACAGCCGCTTCCTGGCGCGCGTGATCGCGACGTAGGCGAGCCGTCGTTCTTCGGCCAGTTCGGTCGGGTCACCGAGGGCGCGCATATGCGGGAAGATCCCGTCTTCCCAGCCCGTGCAGAAGACGACGGGGTATTCGAGGCCCTTCGCGGTGTGCACGGTCATCAACGTGACCACCCCCGCGTCGTGCCCGTCCCCGTCTTCGCCGCCGTCGGCCGCGGGGATCGAGTCCGCGTCCGCCACCAGCGAGACCCGTTCCAGGAAGGCGGGCAGCGAGCCCGGCTCCGGGACTCCGGGTTCGGCCTCGGGCAGCTCGCCGTCCGGACCGGCGACCTCGGCGGTGAATTCGGTGAACTCCCGCGCGACGGTGACGAGTTCCGTCAGGTTCTCCACCCGCGACGCGTCCTGCGGGTCGTCGGACTCCTCGAGTTCCGCGCGGTAGCCCGTGCGCTCCAGGACCGCTTCGAGGATGTCGGCGACCTCGGCGCCGCTCTCGACGACCTCGCCGAGTTCGTCCAGCAGCTCGACGAAACCGGTGATCGCCTTGGCGGAGCGCGGGTTCAGCAGCGGCACCTCGCCGTTGACGGCCCCGCGCAACGCCTGCGCGAACGAGATGCGCTCGCGCTCGGCGTAGGTCGCGATGACCGCTTCGGCGCGATCCCCGATGCCGCGTTTGGGGACGTTGAGGACGCGGCGCAGGCTGACCGTGTCCTCCGGGTTCGCCAGCACCCTCAGGTACGCGAGCATGTCGCGGACCTCGCGCCGTTCGTAGAACCGCACGCCGCCGACGACCTTGTAGGGCAGGCCGAGGCGGATGAAGATCTCTTCGAAGACGCGGGACTGGTTGTTGGTGCGGTAGAAGACCGCGACGTCGGAGTAGTCCGCTTCGCCCTTGTCCGCCAGCGCGTCGATCTCGCCCGCGACGAACGCGGCCTCGTCGTGCTCGTTGTCCGCGACGTAGCCGACGATCTTCTCGCCGTCGCCCGCGTCGGTCCACAGCCGCTTCGCGCGCCTGTTGGGGTTACGCGCGATGACCCCGTTCGCCGCTGAGAGGATCGTCTGGGTCGAGCGGTAGTTCTGTTCCAGCAGCACGGTCCGCGCGTTCGGGAAGTCGCGTTCGAATTCCTCGATGTTGCGGATGGTCGCGCCGCGGAAGGCGTAGATCGACTGGTCCGCGTCACCCACGACGCACAGTTCGGCGGGCTCGATGCCCGACTCGTTCGGCTCAGTGCCGACCAGTTCGCGGATCAGCGTGTACTGCGCGTGGTTCGTGTCCTGGTACTCGTCGACCAGCACGTGCCGGAACCGCCGCCGGTAGTACTCGGCGACGTCCGGGAAGGTCTGCAGGAGTTCGACCGTCCGCATGATGAGGTCGTCGAAGTCGAACGCGTTGGCCTGGTTGAGCCGGCGCTGGTACTCGACGTAGACCTCGGCGACCCGGCGCTCCAGGTCGTTGGCCGCGTTCGACGACGCCGTCTCCGGGTCGACGAGTTCGTTCTTGAGGTTCGAGATGTGCACGGCCAGTGTGCGGGCCGCGTACCGCTTCGGGTCGATGTCGAGGTCACGGGCGACGAGCGTGATGAGCCGCTTCGTGTCGTCCGAGTCGTAGATCGAGAAACTCGACGACATCTCCAGCGTTTTGGCCTCACGGCGCAGGATCCGCACGCACATGGAGTGGAACGTCGACACCCACATGGCGTTCGCGCGGCGGCCGACGAGGTCGCTCACCCGCTCCCGCATCTCCGCGGCCGCCTTGTTGGTGAACGTGATCGCCATGATCTGGCCGGGATGCACGTCCCGTTCGGCCAGCAGGTACGCGATCCGCCGGGTCAGCACCCGGGTCTTGCCCGAACCCGCGCCCGCCACGACGAGCAGCGGCGAGCCCGCGTGGGTCACGGCTTCGCGCTGTGCCGGGTTCAGGTCGTCGAGCAGGTCCGTGTGCCGGGACTTGGCCGGACCGTCCGCTGGGAGATCGAAGAGGGTGTTCATCGCCGGTCCACGCTACAGCGCCGGGCGTAGGCGCTGTTGTCGCCTGCCGCCCGACGCGCGGGCGGTGTTCGCGGCGGAGGATCGGATGCCATGGACACCAACGGAATTCCCTCCCGGCTCAGGGCAGCCGACACCGACCGGGAGCGGGTCGCCTCGCTCATCCAGGCCGCCGGCGGCGAAGGCCGGCTCACCCTCGAAGAAGTAGAAGAGCGGCTCGGCACTGTGTATTCCACCAAGTACACGGACGAACTCGAGGCGCTCACCTCGGACCTGCCGCGACCCGCGCCGAAACGGCGTCCGGTCGCCTTCGGGCATCCGGCGGTGCGGGTGCATCTCGCGATTGCCGTCGTGCTTTCGGTGCTGCTCATCGTCCGCTGGACGGTTTCGGGCGTGCCGTTCTTCTGGCCGGCCATGCCGATGTTCTGGCTCGCGATGAGCGTGCTCGTGCACGCGCGGGTGCGCGGAGCCCGTCGCGGCTTCCGACCGCGTGACGGCGTCGCTGTGGCATAATGATCGGCGTGCAGCACCACGCGTTCCGATTTTTTTACGGGATCCGGACACCGGCTCCCGTGATCGCGTAGTGCCCGAAACGCCATCACCCGAAGCCCCGGAGTCCACGCGGACCCGGGGCTTTCGCCGTTCCGGGGGCCAGCAGGGAATCCGGACCGAAGAGAGGTCCCGATGAACACCACGCAGAAGCCGGATGCCGAAGAACCCGCCGCCACCGCCGAAGAGATCGGCGAGCTCCGGAAGGAGATCGACTGGCTCGACAGCGAGATCCTGCGCCTGGTCAAACGCCGTGTCGAGGTGTCCAAGACGATCGGCGCCGCCAGGATGGCCGCGGGCGGCACTAGGATCGTCTACAACCGCGAGATGGACGTGCTGGCCCGCTACCGCGAACTCGGGCCGGAGGGGCGGCAGCTCGCGATGGCGCTGCTGAACCTGGGCCGGGGCAGGCTGGGGCGATAGCAAAGGTCCCTTGCTCCCGCGACGTCCCGCCCGGATCGCGATTAGCCCGCTAAAGGCGACCCCGGGGCTCCCACGGCACCGGAGCGCGATTAGCCCGCTAAAGGCGACTCGCGTCACGATTGCGTGCGGTGAGGGGAAACTCAGGGTGTTCCCCGAGCCACGACGGCTCGGGACCAGGCAAACTGGACACCATGATTAACCTCATCGCCGTCGTGATCGCGATCGCCGGCGTGCTCGCCGCCTTGGGCCATCTCGGCTATCTCGCCCTGTTGAACAACGCGGCGGGTAAGCGCGCCGGGGGTACGCCCATCGCCCAGTACGTCAAGACACGCTGGCCGATCGCAGCGGGTACCACCGCGGCCTCGTTGTTCGCCTGGTTGCTCACTAGTGGGGGAACGACCCTCGACATCATCGCCATTTTGCTTGCAGCGGGTAGCGGTGTGACGGCCACCAAGGCCTTGCAGTCGACCCAGCAGAAGTACCGCAGCGGCAACTGAACGGCGTCACCAGCGCCGATCGCACTGCGTAACGTCACCGAGGCCCGTACGGCCGCGCCCGACCGAGTGAAACATCTGCAACTTGCAGAGCGGGTGAAGACTTGCGGGGGCCGAGCTTTTAGTGTGGGTCCCGTGAGGACCCTTGCGTCTGGGTCGGGCGATGCCCGTATGGCGCGCGGGGGCAGTGGCCCCGCGCGCCCGCAGTCGCATGCGCGTGCATTTGCTCACGAGAGTGCCCGGGAGTCTGCTCGCGAGGGATCCCGTGAAACCGTTGCTCCGTTCGGCTTAACCGGTGTCACATCGCCGTCAGGGCCGGCCCACGAGGGGGTCGCTCGGACATGAACGGCTGGGCGGAACACCAGGGACGGACCGGACGGGACGGCGCCACGCACGCGGGCCGCCATCGGGCCGGTGGCACCGAGAGCTGGACCCCACCAGTGCCGCCGAGGCGGCAGCGCCCGACCGGGCACGGGCATCGCGCACACGGCGAGTTCGCCCCGCCCTCCACCGGTTCCCTCCCCCTGCCGCCACCGCGGAACAGGAGGGCGCCGAGTCCCGGCTACGCCCCATCGAGCGGCCGACTGCCGCTCCCCCAGCCCGCTCGCGAGGTCCCCGTGGAACGCCCGGCCCGCGTCGAGGTCTCGTTGACCGAACCCGCCCTGTCCCCCGTGGAGGAAAGGCGCGCGAAGGCCGCCCAGCGCACGAAGGTGACGCTGACGGCGCCCGCCCCGCGGCGCCCCGAGCCGGTGGAGACCGACGACGTCCGCGTCTACCTGGCCCCGTCCTTCGACGGTCTGAGTACCTTCGACCTCGGTTCGGTGCCCGCTTCGGTGACCCCGCCCAAGACGTGGCGCAAGGCCGCCTGGTTCGCCGCCGCCGCGTCCGCGCTGGTCGTCGTCGGCCTGCTGTTCGCCGGTTCCTTCCTGGTCGGCAAGCCCCTCCCGGAGCAGCAGAGCCAGGGCGGCTGGCCCGGATACCGCGGTGGCAGCCCGCTGACCAACGAAGGTCTCGCCGGCAACCCGACCACACCGCCGCAGGGCGGCGCGGCGGGCAACCCGTCCGTCTCCGAGACCGATTCCTCCACCCGCGACGACCGCAGTTCCGCCAATTCCGGCACGTCCTCGGATCCCGAGAGCACCGGCAACGGCGGTTCGCAGCCCGATTCGGGCGGTCCCGTCACGACCGGCCGGTCCACGGCGCCGTCGAGCGACCGGCCGCAGAAGCCCCCGGTCACGCCCGCCGACCGCACGACCACGCCCGCCCCCTGGTACGCGTCGCAGCCGGACGCGCAGGCGATGGGCGACAACACCGAACTCTTCCTCAACACCGTCACCACCGACCCGCACCAGGCATCCAACGTGACCTCGGGCGGTCTCCGCGAAGAAGGCGCGCAAGGCCTGCGTGAGCGCTACGCCGACGTCGCCTATTTCGAGGTGAAGAAGGTCAGCATCGACCAGCGCCGCGGCGTCACGGTCAACACCGTCGAGGTAACCCACAAAGACGGGACGAAGACCATGGAACAGCGCACGCTGACCTTCGGTGACGACGACAAGATCGTCGACGACGGCATGTAGGTGGCCACGCACGTGCAGGTGTCCCGTTCCTCTGCACGTGCGGTGCGGCGAGCGGTTGTCCCTGGTCCGGGTGGGTGACATAAGCTGCCGTTCGTCGTATCGCGACGGCATTCCGGCGACAGAGCCTGGCCGCGGACCGTCTCCACAGGGTTACCTGACGACAGCAGGGTCCGCACCGTTCAGAAGACGGCCGCGCGGACCAGAGGCGTCGGCCGAACGGCCCAGCGCCTGCCCCGGACCAGAGCGAGGAATTTCGTGCTTGATCGACAGCGCATACGGCGTGAGGACGCCGTACGTGTCGAGGACGTCATCCCGGAAGAGATCCTGAACGACACCCGCGTCGACCGCGAGTACCTCGAGCAGGTCTTCCGCGAGCCGCAGAAGTTCGTCCCCGCCCGCACCCGCGAAGAGCCGTCGCCGCGCCCTGAGCCCGAAGACGAGCCGGAAAGCCGCAGCGCCCGGCGGGCCAAGCTGGCCGGCCTGGTAGCCGCAGGGCTGCTGGTCGCGGGAGCCGTCGTCACCGCGGGCGTGCTCGCCGGGACCCAGCGGCAGAACCCGGTACCGGGCGCCACCGCGCCCGAGATGATGAGCGGTGCCGCCGCGCTCGGCGGGCTCGCCGTCCCGGACGCCACCGAACAGCTGCGCAAGCACGAGGCGCCCGCTTCGGCGGGCTCCAGCACGGCGGCCCAGCCCTCTTCGGGCACCGGCTCGGGTTCGGTCCCGCGGCAGGGTTCGTCGTCCAGCAGCGCCAGTTCGCGGCCGGTCGCCAAACCGGCCGCGGTCACCACGGCCGAGGGCAAGATCGACGCGGTCCGGAAGTTCTACCAGACCGTCGACGCCGATCCCGGCGGCGCGCTCTCGCTGCTCGCACCGGTGCTGGCCGAGTCCGAAGCGGGCAGGATGATCCAGGCGTGGAGCGCCATGGACGCCATCCAGATCCAGGACATCCGGGAGCAGGCCGACGGGACGATCCTCGCCGTGGTGACCATGCGCGATCCGGACGGCGGCCTGGTGCGGGTCACGCAGGTGCTGGCGTTCGCCGACGAGACGACGGGCCTGATCACCGACGCCCGGCTGCTGTCCGCGCAGCACATGTGACGGATACCCCGCGTGAAACCGCCCTCCACCCAGGGCGATCAGAGCGTGCCGCGTGTGTGTGCGCAGAGTGAGCGCCTAGCCTTGTCACGAGTCGGTCTCGGAAAAGCCGGCACACAGACCACTACATGTGCATACGCTCCAAGGCTGTGGCGCGCTGAAGGCCGCACCGCGTGCGCGGACCACTCCGCGGCGTGAAGACGGAGCCCAAAGGGAGGTCGCGTGAGCGACGAGGGTCGCCTGGTCGCCGGTCGATATCGCATCGTCGGGCGGATCGGCACGGGCGCGATGGGTGCTGTCTGGCAAGCGCACGACGAGGTACTCGGCCGCACGGTGGCGATCAAGCAGTTGCTGCTGCAGCCCGGCCTGGAGGCCCAAGGCGCCGAGGACGCCCGCCAGCGCACCATGCGTGAAGGCCGGATCGCCGCCAGGTTGCACCACCCGAACGCCATCTCGGTGTTCGACGTCGTCACCGACGACAACGGGCAGCCGTGCCTGATCATGGAGTACCTGAACTCCACCAGCCTCGCCCAGGTGCTGCAGGAGGAACGGACGCTGCCGCCGATCGAGGTGGCCAGGATCGGTGCCCAGGTCGCGGCCGCGCTGACCGAGGCGCACGCGGTCGGCATCGTGCACCGGGACATCAAGCCCGGCAACATCCTGCTCGCCCCCAACGGCACCGTGAAGATCACCGACTTCGGCATCTCACGGGCCAAGGACGACGTCACGGTCACCAAGACCGGGATGATCGCCGGGACCCCCGCCTACCTGGCGCCCGAGGTGGCCATCGGCGGCGACCCCGGGCCGGAGTCCGACGTCTTCTCGCTCGGCTCGACGCTCTACGCGGCCTGTGAGGGCCAGCCCCCGTTCGGCCTCAGCGAGAACACGCTAAGCCTGCTGCACGCCGTCGCGGCCGGGCAGATCATCCCGCCGCGCCAGTCCGGCCCGCTCGCCAGCGTGCTGGCCGTGCTGCTGCACCCCGAGGTCCGGCACCGGCCCACCGCCGAAGAGTGCGAAGAGCTGCTGGCCGCCGTCGCGCGGGGTGAGACGCCGCTGGGCGGCCCCGCCGACGAGACCATGCTCGCGGCCCCGGTCGCCGGTGGTCTCGCGGGCGCGGGCGTGACCCAGGCCCTCGACAGCGAGGCGGCCGGGCATTCGGGCTCGCTCCTCGACGAACAGGCCGCGGCCGGCTCGTACTACGACGACGAGGACGACTACGACCAGCCGGCCGCGTCGAGGTACCCGGAAGACGACTACGACGGGTACGACAACTACGACGAGACCGCGTTGATGTCCGAACGCGGCCAGGCACCCACGCGCGCCGTCCCGGTGCCCGCGGGCGGTTACGACGACGATCCGTACGACGACGACTACGACAAGCCGCCGCCTCCGCCGCCCACCCGGGCGCAGACCAGCCCGGTGGACGAGGACGACGACGAGAAGCCGGGCGCGTGGAAGAAACCCGCGATCATCGGCGGGGTCGTGATCGTGGCGCTGGCCGCGCTGGGGTTCTGGCTGCTGAGCCCGAACAACCCGGAGACGCCCGCGCAGGTCGGGAACTCCTCGACCAAGCCTTCCCCGTCGGCGACGTCTTCGGCTCCCGCGACGACGGAAACGCCGACCGAGACCGAGTCGTCCGCGCCGCCCAAGGAGACGCCGTCCTCGTCGAAGAAGACGTCGACCAAGGCGAGTCAGACGGACGAGCCGGATCCGACGACTCCGTCGAAGACGCCCACCAAGACTCCGACGAAGACGCCGACTCCGACGCCGACCCCCACCCCGACGGACACACCAACATCACCGTCATCGACACCAGCCGGAACGTGATCCGAGGCAGCAAGTGAGTTCTGAAGGTTCCATCGTCGGCGGCCGGTACCGCCTGGATCAGCCCATCGGGCGCGGCCGGGCGGGCATCGTGTGGCTGGCGTTCGACACCCGGCTGCTGCGCACGGTCGCGATGAAGCGCATGTATCTGCCCGTCGGCCTGCCGCCGGACCGGGCGGAGCAGGCCAAGGCCGTCGTCATCCAAGAGGGCAAGGACGCGGCCAAGTTCGAGCACGCCACCGCCATCAAGGTCTACGACGTCCTGCCCGACGGGCCGGACGTCTGGCTGGTGATGGAGTACATCCCGTCGCGCGGGATGTCGACTTTCCTGGCCGAGCACGGCAGGCTGACCGCGGAGCAGGCCGCCGCGCTGGGCATCATGCTCGGCCGCGCGCTGGCCGCGATGCACGAGGCCGGGGTGGTGCACCGGACCGTCGAGCCGGGCACGGTCCTGCTGGCCGACGACGGCGGCGTGAAGCTCACCGACATCGGCATCACCGGTGGCGGCGCGAGTCCGGCGTACCGGGCGCCCGAGGTGGCGCGCGGCGAACCGGCGACCTCGGCGTCCGACGTGTTCTCGCTCGGCGCGACGCTGTACACCGCCGTCGAAGGGGTGCCGCCGTTCGGCGAGGACGGCGAATCGTCGGAGCGGCCGCCGCAGACCGCAGGCCCGCTGGCCGGAGCACTGCGCAAGATGCTGCGGGCCGAGCCGGACGCGCGGCCGACGATGGCCGACACGGTCCGTTCCCTGGGCGCCATCACCGAAGGGCGGCAGACGGCGTTCATCCCGCCGACAGCGCCCGCGATGCCCACGGTCCCGGCTTCCATGCCGATGCCGACGCAGCAGGCGCCGCAGCAGCCGGTTCCGCAGTTCGCCCAGCACCAGCCTCCGCAGTATCAGCCGCCGCAGCAGTACGCGCCGCCGACGCAGCAGTACTCCCCGGCCCCCGCGGCGCCGGCCGCGACCAAGTCGTCCGACACCCGGAAGTGGCTGATCACGGCCGGTGCCGTCGTGGCGGCGATCCTCATCGGCGTGCTGTTCGCGGAGCTGTTCCTGATCTAGTTACAACCGCTCGCGAACCAGTGCCGCCAGTTCCACGGGGCGGCTGAGGTAGGGGCTGTGGTCGGACCGCCAGGTCACCGTCGTCTCACAGCGGGCGGCGTAGTGGGCGAACACGTCGGGCACGATCGCTCGGTCCTCGGTGCAGGCGATGTAGGTGGTCGGCGTGTCCTTCCACGCGGTCCCCTCGGGCGATTCGTCGAAGATCGTGACAGGCTCGGGGCGCAGCAACGCCATGGCGCGCTCGGCGACAGGGTCCGTGCAGTCGGCGTACAGGGACTCTCGGACAGCGGAGAGGTCGAGTTGAGTCAAACCCGCTTCGTCGACGGTGAGGGCCAGCTGTTCGGGTTCGCGGCCGGTTTCCTCCGTCGCCCGTTCGATCCAGTACTGGGCGGTCTCACCGGGTCCGGAGACGATGGCGGCCAGGTAGATCAGGTGCGAGATCCCCTGTAGTCCGCTGGCGGTCAGTCCGCCGTAGGAATGGGCGAGCACCACCGGGGGTTCGGACGCCTCGTCGACGAGATCCTGGACGATGCGGGTGGTTTCGGCGATCGGAAGGCCGCCGAGGTCGGGGACGGTGACCTCGACGCCGTCCCGGCGCAGGCGCCCCACGACGTCGTCGAAATGGGCGGGCTGGTGCCAAGAGCCGTGCAGGACGATCAAGGGACGCACGGAGATCCTTTCACTGGCGGGAAAACGTGGGTTCCCTGCCAGGCTGTCGACCGCCGATACGGCTGTTCAAGCTCAGCCGGTTTTCCTGCCCACCTGATCACTCCCGCTTACCTGTCCGGTCAGGGCTCCTTCGCGGATGGCGCTGAGGAAACGTCGCACCGCGGGGTGTTCCCTGGCGTGCGCGGCCACGGCCGCGTGAATGGAGCGCACCGGATCGGGGCGGCGGACCTTGCGGATGGCGACGCCGGGATGCGGGGCGCCGAGGCCGAGTTCCGGGATCAGCGCGACCCCGAGCCCGGCGGCCACAAAGCCTTGTGCCGTCTGGTAATCCTCGGATTCTACGACGTGGTTCGGGGCGAATCCGGCGGCGCCGCAGGCCTCGAGCAGGATGTCGCGGCAGGCGCCGGGGAGACCGTCGACGCCGACCCACGGGTCTTCCGCGAGTTCGCCGAGGTCGAGTACGCGCTTACGGGCGAGCCGGTGGTTCTTCGGCAGGATCGCGCGGTACGGGTCGTCGAGGACGTGCACGTACTCGACGCCCCTGACGCGAGGAGTGCTGGTGGGTAGCACGATCATCGCGACGTCGGCCTCGCCGGACTCGATCTCGGGCATCGAATCGTCCGGCTCGACCAGTTTCAGATCGAGGCGGACGCCCGGGAAGTCCCGGCGCAGCGCGGCGACGGCCAACGGGACCAGCGAGGCACCTGCCGTGGCGAAGTAGCGGATCGCGAGCCTGCCGGTGCGGCCTTCCTTGAGTTCGGTGAGCGCGGCCTCGGCCTTGGCGAGCTGGGTGCTCAGCGTTTCCGCGTGCTCGGACAGCAGCGAACCGGCCGGTGTCGGCCGCACGCCGCGGCCGACGCGCTCGAGCAGTTCGACGCCCGCTTCCCTTTCCAGGGTGGACAACTGCTGGCTGATCGCGGAAGGTGTGTAGCCGAGGTTCCTGGCGGCGGCGGTGATCGAGCCACTGCTGATCACGGCCCGGAGGACCTGCATGCGGCGGACGTCCAGCATGGTCGAATCTTACAGTTCTTCTTAAGCCTTCCTGCAGTTATTTTCGCTTGTCCTTACGCGTCGGCGCGGCGAAGCTGGGCCAGGCACGAAGGAGGACTGGGGTGGGTGAGACCAAGACCCTGCTGCGGATCGGCGCGCTGGCGCTCATGTGGGGATCGAGTTTCTTCTGGATCAAACTGGGGCTGGGGGCGTTCTCCCCGGTGCAGCTGGTGCTGGCGCGGGTGGCGCTGGGGGCGGCCGTGCTCATCGGGCTCTGTTACCTGGGACGGGACAGGCTGCCGTCGGGGCGGCGGATCTGGGGACATCTGGCCGTCGCGGCGTTCTTCCACAACGCGCTGCCGTTCCTGCTGTTCGCGTGGGGTGAGCTGACCGTCGACTCCGGGATCACCGGCGTCCTGAACGCGACGACGCCGTTGTGGGTGCTGCTCGCCGCGCCGATGCTGGGCGCGCGGACGAAGATGACCGCGGTCCGGGTCGCCGGGCTCGTCGCGGGGCTCGCCGGGATCCTGCTGATCTTCGCGCCGTGGGAGGCCTCCGGCCTGCTCAGCTGGGGCGCGCTGGCCTGCCTCGCGGCGGCGGCGAGCTACGGGTTCGCGTTCGTCTACGAGGGCAAGTACCTGACCGGCACCGGCGACTCGCCGATGTCGCTGGCGGGTGGGCAGATGCTGCTCGCGACCGGGTTCCTGCTGCTGGCGATGCCGATGGGCGGCTTCGAACCGGTGCATCTGAGCACCGGCGCGATCGTCGCGGTCGTGATCCTGGGGATCGGGTCGACCGGGATCGCGTTCGCGCTGAATTACCAGCTCCTCGCGAGCGAAGGCGCCGTCGCGGCTTCGATCGTCGGGTACCTGCTGCCGGTGGTGTCGGTGCTGCTGGGGGCGGTGTTCCTGGCCGAGCCGCTGAACTTCCGAGTGATCGCCGGGATGGTCGTCGTGCTGGGCGGGGTCGCGCTGACCCGGATCCGGCCGAAGGAGCGGGGGACCTTTGCTACCGCCCCGGTGGCGGAGCGGCCCCTCGCCACCGCCGGGGAGGCGACGCCGTGACGACCTGCGTTTAGCGGGCTGAACGCGACGCGGTGCGGTGGGGCCCGGGGGCTCACCGCATCGCGTTTAGCCCGCTAAAGGCGACGCGCACTCAGAGGGCGGAGACGACGAGCAGGGCCGCCATGACCAACTCGACCCAGAAGTACAGCCAGCTCGGATAGAACCGCTCGGGCCGCTCCGCGAACCGCGCGACCAGCCGCCCGAAAGCCATCCCGACCAGCGCGACGGCGACCGAGATCGCGACACCCCGCTGGATCCCGCCGACGTCGAAGGCCGCGAAACCGAGCAGCACGGCGATCGCCACCCCGAAGCCGCCATAGACTGCGCGCACCTCGGTCCGCGCGGTCGCGGAGTCCAGGGTGATCCCGAACGGCGCGATCAGCCGGCCGGGCGCGACGAGTCCGAGCAGTCCCATCCCCAGGAAGAACACGGCCACCAGGCCGATGAGCACAGCCGCCATCTAGACGAGGCGCCGGTCGGAAGCCCACCGCGAAAGCTCGTACCGGTTCGAAAGCTGGGTCTTCCGCAGCACGCTCGACACATGCGTCTCGACGGTCTTCACCGAGATGAACAGCTCGGAAGCGATCTCCTTGTAGGCGTACCCGCGCGCCAGCAGCCGCAGCACATCGCGCTCCCGCGGCGTCAGCAGGTCGAGGTCCGGGTCGCTGATCGGCGCGGAACCCGGCCGGTCTGCGAACGCGTCGAGCACGAATCCGGCCAGCCGCGGCGAGAACACCGCGTCGCCGTCGGAGACCCGCACGACCGCGCGCACGAGTTCCTTCGACGAGATCGTCTTCGTGACATACCCGCGCGCCCCTGCACGGATCACGGCGATCACGTCTTCCGCGGCGTCGGAGACCGACAGCGCGAGGAACACGACGTCCGGCAGGTCCGGGCGGACCCGGCGCAGCACCTCGGCGCCGCCGCCGTCCGGCATGTGCACGTCGAGCAGCACCACCTGCGGCTTGGTCCGGGCGATCCCCGCGACCGCCTCGGCCACTGAGCCCGCCTCGCCAACCACGCGGACATCGTCGGTGATCGAGTCCAGTTCGGTGCGCACACCCGCCCGGAAGAGGGCGTGGTCGTCGACGAGGAAGACCTTGACCGGCTCCCGCGTCTGCTGGTTCTCCGTCACGATGCTCCCTCGTTCGCCCTGTCCCGTGAGCATAGCGACCTCACGCCGCGCCCTTCCCCGCCTTGACCGGCATCTCCAGCTGGACTTCGGTTCCTTCACCCGGTGCGGTGCGCAGCTTGCACTTGCCCCCGTGCCGTTCCATCCGCCCCCGGATCGAGTCCGCGAGTCCGTGCCGGTCGGCCGGGACGACGTCGGGATCGAAACCCTTGCCGCGGTCGCGCACGAAGACCGTCACCGCTGTCGGCTCGACCTCGGCGTACACGCTGACCTCGTCGACGCCCGCGTGTTTGGCGGCGTTGACGATCGCTTCGCGGGCAGCCTGGACCAGCGCGGTCAGCGGCTCGTTCAGCGTCGCCTCTCCCACCACGACCTGCTGGACCGAAATCGCGAACGCGTCCTCGACCTCGCCGCACGCGGCCGCGAGCACCTCGGACAGCTGCCCGCTGATCGCTTCCTGTTCGGTCTTCTGGCTCTTGCCGTACCCCGTCGGCCCGTACAGCCAGCCGCGCAGTTCACGTTCCTGACCACGCGCGAGCCTGGCGACCTCACGCGGCGATTCCGCCTGCTTCTGGATCAGCGCGAGGGTCTGCAGGACCGAGTCGTGCAGATGCGCGGCGATCTCGGCGCGTTCGTCGGTGCGGACGCGGGCGGTGCGCTCGTCCGACAGGTCGCGGACCAGGCGCAGCCAGAACGGGACGGTCAGCACGGCGACCCCGAACAGCGTCGCGATCACCGCGACCAGCGCGAACTTGACCTGGTCGATACTGCCGCTCTGCAGGACGACGACGCCGATCCCGGTCATCACCAGCGCGACACCCGCGACGACGCGGATCGCGGCCGACCAGCCACCGCCACCGAGGAACGCCCCGGCGACGCTGCCCTTGGCACCGAGACGCCAGCGCCGCCGCTGCGACTCGTCGGCCTCCCGCCAGACGACGGCCGCGCCGATCATGGCCAGCGCGAGCGGGATGGCGAGCCAGCCGCTGATCAGGCCGGTCAACGTGCCGCTGGCGACGGCCAGCCCGACCCCGAGCGCCATCAGGCCGAAAGCCTGCTGCTTCTCCTTCGGGGCGGCCTTTTCCTGCTCCTGCGCGATTTCACCGGACTGCTGCTGGACAAAGACCCAGAGCAGGCCGTACGCGAGCAGTCCGGCGCCGTTCATGGCGGCCAGCAACGCGAACGCCGTCCGGACCCAGAGCACCTTGACGCCGAGGTGGTCGGCGAGCCCACCGGCGACGCCCGCGATGGCGCGGCCGGAGCGGCGGCGGTACATCTTGGGCGGCTCGAAGGGCGCCGGGGACAGACTGCCGGGAACGGGCACCGGCGGGCGCTCGATGATCGTCGGCTTCACCTGTGCGGCGAGGTCGCTGGGGGCGGATTCCTGCACGTTCTCCATGGTCACACGGAGTGGGGCACTGATCCATCGGGGAAACCCCTGACTCTTCCCGCTGGGGGAAACCTCAGGGACGATCCCGGATGTGGCCGTCCCCGCCGGAGCGCATTCTTTGTGGCATGAGTGGGAGTGAGACACACACACCGAAGCGCGGCCCCGCGGCCGGCTTCGAAGAGACCGTCAAGGATTTCTGGCGGAGCAGGCCGGTCCGCCCGGCGCACGGCCGTAAGTTCGCCGGTGTCGCCGCGGGGATCGGCTACCGGTACGGCATCGACCCGACCGTGGTCCGCGTCGCGCTGGTCGCCGCGACCGTGTTCGGCGGGTTCGGTTTCTTCGTCTATCTGCTGGGCTGGCTGTTCCTGCCGCAGGAGGGCGACCGCGTTTCCGCGTTCGAAGGCCTGATCGGCCGGGGCCGCGCGTCGAGTTCGCCGGCGTTCGCGGTGCTGCTGCTGGTCCTGCTGTTCCCGGGGCTCACCTGGACCTTGAGCGGCGGCTGGATGACCGACGGCACCGGGCTGATCGGTTTCGCGCTGATGGCCGTCGCGCTGTACCTGCTGCACCGCAGCCGCGGACAGTTCAACCGGCCGACGATGCCCGCTCCGGAGTATCCGACCGCCGCGTTCTCGATGGCGTCGGCGTCGACCTCGGCATCGACCGCCTCTTCCTCGTCGACGACGGCGACCGAGGGCGGCTGGGACCCGCTCGCGGCCGACCCGTCCGCCTGGGATCTGCCGAACGCTTCGCCGTCCGGCGGTCTGCCGCCGCAGTCTCCTCCGCCGCCTCCCGCGCCGCCGATGCCTCGCGGCCGGAAGTCGAAGATCGGCGTTGCGACCTTCGGGGTGGCCGTGCTGGTCGGCGGTGTGGGCACCGTCCTGGGCCTCGACGGAGAACCGTGGTTCTCCATGCAGCACGTCGTCGGGCTCACCCTGGGCGTGGTCGGCATCGGGCTGGTCGCCGGCGCGTTCGTGCGAGGCGGCCGCGGGCTGATCGGGCTGGCGGTGCCGCTGGCGATCGTCGGGATGGCGCTCACCACGATCCCGTTCGAGAACTTCGACGTGAGGGGCGGCGTCGGCGATCTGAGCGCGACGCCGAGCCAGGCGTCCGAAGTGCAGCCGGAGTATCACCGCTCTGCCGGGAACGTCGACCTCGACCTGACCAAGTTGCCCGCGGGCAGCTCGGTGACCACGAAGGTCACCACTGGGGCGGGCAACTCGACGGTGCTCGTGCCGATGAACGCCGAAGTGAAGGTCACTTGCGAGACCGGGGCGGGTGACGTCGACTGTCTCGGCCAGTCCCGCTCGGGACTCGGCGTGGACGCGGTCGACTTCACGGCGCCGGGCAACGGCAGCCAGAAGATCGTCCTGCAGGTCAAGAACGGCGTCGGAAACGTGGAGGTGCGTCGTGGCTGAGTACGACTACGACAGTTCGCAGAGCCAGACGACTCAGCCGGCGAAACGCGGAGTGGACGTCTTCACCCTGATCGTCGGGATCGCGACGCTGCTGGTGTCGGGTTACGTCCTCTCGGACGGCTCCTCGTGGCTCCCGCAGTTCGACTTCCGGTGGGTCATGGCGGGCGGGGCGATCTTCGTCGGCGTCCTGCTGCTCGCCGCTTCGCTGCGCAAGAGCCGCCGCTAGCGGCCCCGCTCACGACTCACTCCCTCTGAAGGCCCCGGCCCCTCGCCGGGGCCTTCGCCTTTGCCTCCCCCACCTGCTGGAGGGAGCGACTTTCGCCCCCTGATCGTGATCCGGTCGCCCAGGTGCCCGAGGCCCACCGGATCGCGATTAGGGGGCGAAAGTCGACCTGGGTCGGCCAGGTGCCCCGGGCCCCTCCAGATCGCAATTAGGGGGCGAAAGTCGCTCCGCTCGCCCAAGGCCCTCCAGATCGCGATCTGGGGGCTAAACGCAAGTCGGGGCGGAGCGGGTCACTCCCACTCGATGGTGCCCGGCGGCTTGGAGGTGACGTCCAGGACCACGCGGTTCACCTCGGCGACCTCGTTCGTGATGCGGGTCGAGATCCGCTCCAGCACCTCGTAGGGCAGCCGCGTCCAGTCCGCGGTCATCGCGTCCTCGGACGACACCGGCCGCAGCACGATCGGGTGTCCGTAGGTCCGCCCGTCACCCTGGACGCCGACACTGCGGACGTCGGCCAGCAGCACCACCGGGCACTGCCAGATCTCGCCGTCCAGTCCGGCCGCGGTGAGTTCCTCGCGCGCGATGGCGTCCGCCGCACGCAGCGTCTCGAGCCGCTCGGCATCGACGGCGCCGATGATCCGGATGCCGAGCCCCGGCCCGGGGAACGGCTGCCGCTGCACGATCGTCTCCGGCAGCCCGAGCTCCAGTCCGACGCGGCGCACCTCGTCCTTGAACAGCAGGCGCAGCGGCTCGACCAACTCGAACTGCAGGTCGTCGGGCAGTCCGCCGACGTTGTGGTGGCTCTTGATGTTCGCCGTGCCCTCGCCGCCGCCGGACTCGACGACGTCCGGGTACAGCGTCCCCTGGACCAGGAACTTGTAGTCGCCCTCGGCCTTGAGATCCCGCTCGGCCTGCTCGAACACGCGGATGAACTCGCGGCCGATGATCTTGCGCTTCTCCTCGGGGTCGGTGACCCCGGCCAGCGCGTCGAGGAACCGCTCACGGGCGTCGACGGTGACGAGGTTGACCCCGGTCGCGGCGACGAAATCGCGCTCGACCTGGGTGCGCTCGCCCGAGCGCAGGAGGCCGTGGTCGACGAACACGCAGGTCAGCCGGTCGCCGATGGCGCGCTGGACCAGCGCCGCCGCCACGGCGGAGTCGACACCGCCGGAGAGCCCGCAGATCGCGCGGCCGTCGCCGACCTGCTCGGCGATCCGCTTGACCTGGTCGTCGACGATGGACGACGTCGTCCACTGCGGCCGGATGCCGGCGATGTCGTGCAGGAAGCGGCGAAGCACCTCCTGGCCGTGCGGCGAGTGGTGCACCTCGGGGTGGTACTGGACACCGGCGAAGCGTCGCTCGACGTCTTCGAACCCGGCGACGGCGGCACCGTCGCTGGACGCGGTCACGGTGGCGCCTTCAGGGGCCTTGGTGACGCTGTCGTTGTGGCTCATCCAGGCGGGCTGGTGGTTCGGGAGGCCGGCGTGCAGGACGCCGCCATCGCCGGCGACGCGGACCTCGGTGCGGCCGAACTCGCGGATCCCGGTCGGCTCGACCGTGCCGCCGAGCGCCTGCGCCAGCACCTGGTGGCCGTAGCAGATGCCGAGGATCGGCACGCCCGCGTCGACCAGCCCGGGGGCGAGCGCGGGGGCGTTCTCCGCGTACACGCTGGACGGACCACCCGAAAGGATGATCGCGGAAGGGTCCTTCGCGAGGATGTCCTCGGCGGTGGCCGTATGCGGGACGACCTCGGAGTAGACCTGCGCCTCCCGCACACGGCGCGCGATCAGTTGCGCGTACTGCGCCCCGAAGTCCACGACGAGTACCGGACCGGTGGGACTGGGCACCTGAGACCTCCTGATCAGAGCAGCACGCTTCCCCACCATCGTCCCAGGTGGGCCCGGTCACCCCGCCGCCAACCCCCACACGATTCAGGACAGTCGCTGACCGCCAGGCGGCCTACCGTCGAAGGCATGGGCATCGACTGGAGCAAGGAACTGTCCGAACAGCTCGACTGGCACTGGACACAGCACCTCAGGCCGCGGCTGGACACGCTCACCGACGACGAATACTTCTGGGAGCCCGTCGAGGGCTGCTGGTCGGTGCGGCCGGGTGAGGAAGGCCGCTTCACCATCGACTGGGCGTACCCGGAGCCGTCACCGCCGCCGGTGACGACGATCGCCTGGCGCCTCGCCCACATCATCGTGGGCGTCTTCGCGATGCGGAACGCGTCGCACTTCGACGGCCCGCCCGCCGACTACCTGACGTTCACCTACGCGGGCTCGGCCAAAGAAGCGCTGGAGCAGCTCGACGACGCCTACGCGCGCTGGCGTGACGGCGTCCGCGGTCTGACCGCCGAAGACCTCGCGAGGCCGTGCGGCCCGGCTGAAGGCCCGTACTCCGAATACCCGCTCGCGACCCTCGTCCTGCACATCAACCGGGAGGCCATCCACCACGGCGCCGAGATCCTCCTCCTGCGCGACCTCCACGCGCGTCGCCTTTAGCCGACTAAACGCGACACACAGGCCACGTCGCGTTCAGCCCGCTAATTGCGCTCCCTCCCCACGTCGCGTTCCGCCCCCTAATCGCGCTCCCTCGCCCCACGTCGCGATTAGCCTGCTAAACGCGCTCCCTCCCTCGGGTCGCGTTCCGCCCCCTAATCGCGACGCGCGGCCCGCGTCGCGTTTAGCGGGCTAAACGCGACGCGCCCATACTGGGCCCAGTCGAGGAAAGGACCCCGTCTTGCGAGCGACTGTCATCTACGGCGCCGGCGACGTACGCGTCGAGACCGTCCCGGACCCGAAACTGAGCGAACCGACCGACGCCCTCCTCCGCGTCGTCCGCTCGTGCATCTGCGGCAGCGACCTCTGGCCGTACGGCAGCATGCCCGCCCGCGACCGCGGCGTCCGGATCGGTCACGAATTCCTCGGCGTCATCGAGGCCGTCGGCTCCGACGTCACCACGCTCAAGACGGGCGACCTGGTCGTCGCGCCCTTCGTGTACTCCGACAACACGTGCCAGTTCTGCCGCGAAGGCCTCCACACCTCGTGTCTGCACGGCGGCTTCTGGGGCGCGAAGGGCGTCGACGCCGGCCAGGGCGAGGCCGTCCGCGTCCCGCAGGCCGACGGCACCCTCGTGAAACTGCCGCACACCGAGGACGACGACCTGCTCGCGTCGCTCCTCACCCTCTCCGACGTCTTCCCGACCGGCCACCACGCCGCGGTCAAGGCGGGCGTGAACGAGCGCACCACCGTCACCGTCATCGGCGACGGCGCCGTCGGGCTCTCCGCCGTCCTCGCCGCGAAGCGTCTCGGCGCCGAGCGGATCATCCTGATGGGCCGCCACCAGGCACGCACGGACCTCGGCCGCGAGTTCGGCGCGACCGACGTCGTCTCCGAACGCGGCGACGAAGGCATCGAGAAGGTCCGCGAGCTGACGAACGGCGAAGGCACGCACACCGTCCTCGAATGCGTCGGCACGAAGCCCGCCTTCGAGATGGGTGTCGGCGCGGTCCGCCCGGGCGGCACGATCAGCCGCGTCGGCGTGCCGCAGTACGACGAGGGCCCGATCGGCCCGCCGCTGTTCCGCCGCAACATCACCGTCACCGGCGGCGTCGCCCCCGCGCGCCATTACATCCCCGAACTGCTCGACGACGTCGTCGAAGGCAGGTACCAGCCGGGCAAGGTGTTCGACCGGACCATCGGGCTCGAAGAGGTCCCCGACGGCTACCGCGCGATGGCCGACCGCGAGGCGCTCAAGGTGCTCGTCAAGCCCTGACTGGAATACCTTGTCATCCATGGACATGATCACCCCGGAGCCGCGCCCCGCCTGGATCGCCGGCCGCGCCGAGCAGGGCGCTTCGACGCTCACCGTGCACCATCCGTACGACGGAAGCGAAGTCGCGACCGTCGCGGTGCCCGGTCCGGAGCAGGTCGAACGAGCGGTGAGCGCGGCGGCGGGCGTCGCGAAGGAGTTCCGGCGTTCGTCGGCGCACAGCCGCGCCGCGGCGCTCGACCACGTTTCGCGGGTCATCGCCGGCCGGGCCGAGGAGATCGCCGAGGTCATCACCGCCGAGAACGGCAAACCGCTCAAATGGGCCGACGCCGAGGTGCGGCGCGCGGTGTCGGTGTTCCGGATCGCCGCCGAGGAGGCCCGCCGGTTCAGCGGTGACCTGCAGCGACTGGACACCGACCCGGCGGGCGAAGGCAGGCTGGCGCTCACCCGCCGCGTCCCGCGCGGCCCCGTCCTGGGTATCGCGCCGTTCAACTTCCCGCTGAACCTGGTGGCGCACAAGGTCGCCCCGGCGCTCGCGGTCGGTGCGCCGATCATCGTCAAACCCGCGCCGCGCACTCCGCTGGCCGCGCTGATCCTCGGCGAGATCCTGGCCGAGACGGAGCTGCCGGAAGGCGCGTTCTCGGTGCTGCCGCTCGGCAACGAGGAGACTTCCGCACTGGTCGCGGATCCCCGGCTGCCGGTCGTGTCGTTCACCGGTTCGGGCCCGGTCGGCTGGTCGCTGGCGGATGCCGCGCCGCGCAAGCACGTCGTACTCGAACTCGGCGGCAACGCGGCCGCCGTCGTGCTGCGCGACTGGCCGGATCCCGAGGGTGCGGCGGAGCGCATCGCGACCTTCGGCAACTACCAGGCCGGGCAGTCGTGCATCGCGGTGCAGCGGGTGATCGTCGAACGCGAGGTCGCGGGCGAATTCGTGCCGGCGCTGGTGGAAGCCGTGAAATCCCAGCGGACCGGCGACCCGTACGACAAGAACACCGACGTGGGCCCGGTCGTCGACGAGGCCGCCGCGGAGCGGATCGTGGCCTGGATCGACGAAGCCGTCGCCGCGGGCGCGAAGCTCCTCACCGGCGGCAAGCGGGACGGCGCGACGGTGGAGCCGACCGTGCTCACCGACGTGCCACCGTCCACAAAGGCCTGGGCGGAGGAGATCTTCGGTCCGGTACTCGCCGTGTCCATTGTAGAGGGTGTCGACGAGGCTTTCGCGTCGGTCAACGAATCCGCCTACGGCCTCCAGGCCGGGGTGTTCACCCGCGACGTGCATCTCGCCTTCTACGCGTCGACCGAACTGGAGGTCGGCGGCGTGATCATCGGCGATGTCCCGTCCTACCGCGCGGACCAGATGCCGTACGGCGGCGTCAAGGGCTCAGGTGTCGGCCGGGAAGGCGTTCTCGCCGCGATGCACGACCTCACCGAAGAACGGGTCACCGTCTTCACCGGCATCGATCTCTAGCCGGGAGTGATGCCCTGCGCGAACCCGAACACCTTGTCCGGGTCGTAGGTCTTCGCCACCTGCTTGAGACGGGTGGCGTTGTCGCCGTAGTAGGCCGTCATCCAGTCGGGCAGGGCGGGGTCGATGTAGTTGACGTAGCCCCCGCCCAGCCCGATCCCCGTCACCACCTCGGCCACGGAATCCGTTGCCGCGGAACGGTTACGGGGATCCGCCTGACTGTAGATCTGCACACTGCCGATGGCCTTGCGGTGCCAGAAGGCGGTGTCGCCCGGGGCGATTTCGGCCACGGCTCCGCCGAGACCGTCGATCAGGACGTCCATTCCACGCCTCCCGGAAAGCGCGGACGTCAGCTTGGACGGATCGGCCGGTTCACCGAGTATCCGCGAAGAGGCCACAAAGGACTGTCGATTCTCACTGCCGGAGAAGTACTTCATCGCGCCGAGATAGTCGAGCTGCTTCATGGTCTGCGTGGCACCGCTCTTGTCGGTCAGCCGCGAAAGTTCCGTGGTCAAGGAAGCGGAATCCCCTACATAGCAACCGGAAACCCGGCACCCTACCGGGGATCCGCCCGAGAGCACGACGTTCGCCCACAGCTCCGGCGGCGCTTCGGGAAGCCAGCGCTGCCACTGGGCGAGGACGTCATTCGCGCTGCCCGCCGGGAAACGCAAGGAGAACACCGAAACGATCGAGGGCGCCGGATCGGTACGAAAGGTGAACGAGGTGACGACGCCGAAGTTGCCGCCTCCCCCACCCCGTAGCGCCCAGAACAAGTCCGGCTCGGAATCCGCCGACGCGGTCCGCAGCTTCCCGTCCGCCGTGACGATCCGCGCGGACACCAGGTGATCACAGGTAAGGCCGTATTTTCGGGCGAGGACACCGATCCCGCCACCGAGTGTCAGCCCGGCGATCCCGACAGTGGGACAGGAACCCGCGGGCAGGCACCGGCCCGCGGCGCCGAGTTTCGCGTAGACGTCCTTGAGCTTCGCGCCCGCGCCGATCACGACCTGTTCACCTTGGACGTCCACTGAGGACATTCCACCGAGGTCGATCATCAAGCCGCCATCGGGAACCGAGTAGCCACCGTAGCTGTGGCCACCACTGCGCGCGGCGATCGGGACCCGCCGCGCCGCGGCGGAAACGGCGGCCTGCACGTCTTCCGGCTTGGCGCAGAGGGCGATCGCGGCGGGTTCGCGCCCGTCGAAGGCCGGATTGAACACGCGTTTGGCGTTGTCGTAACCGGAATCCCCCGGCAGGAGCAGGGAAACCTTCTTCCGCAACGCGGCCCAGTCCGGCGGACCGGACGGCGGCGCGACACTGCTGCTCGGCGGCAACGACGTTCCCGGCGCCGAGCTGGGCGCCGACGCGGGAGGCGCGGCCGAGCACGCCGTCGCGGCCGCCCCGGCCGCTGTCGCACCGGCGAGCTTGAGGAAGGTCCTTCGCCCCAACTTCATGCCCGTTAGACGCCCGTGAGGCGGGCAGGTTGCGGCTCTACCCCCGAAGGTGGGCGCTCACGGGTACGACCAGCGGCGTACCGGACACCGGATCCGACATGACCTTCGCCGACAAACCGAAGATCTCGTCGAGGAGCGGCTCGGTGAGGACCTCCGCGGGCGGGCCCTGCGCGACGATCCGGCCGTCGCGCATGGCGACCAGCGTGTCCGCGTACCTGGCGGCGAGATTCAGGTCGTGCAGCACCATCACCACCGTGGTCCCGCGTTCCTCGTGCAGCCGGTACACCAGATCCAGCACGTCGATCTGGTGCGCGAGGTCGAGGTAGGTGATGGGCTCGTCGAGCAGGAGCAGCCCGGTCTCCTGGGCCAGCGTCATCGAGATCCACGCCCGCTGCCGCTGACCACCGGAAAGCTGGTCGACGACCCGGCCGGCGTGCTCCTCCATCCCGGTCAGCCGCAGGGCCCGCTCGATCGCCTCGTCGTCGGAGGAGGACCACTGCCGGTACCAGCTCTGATGCGGATGCCGTCCCCGCCGGACCAGGTCGGACACGGTCAGCCCTTCCGGCGCGGACGGCGTTTGCGGCAGCAGGCCGATGATCTTGGCGACCTCACGGGTCGGCAGTTTGTCGATCCGCTCCCCGTCGAGCAGGACAGCGCCCTGACGTGGTTTGAGCAACCTCGCCAGCGCGCGCAGCAGCGTCGATTTGCCGCAGCCGTTGGGCCCGATGATCGCGGTGACCGTCCCGTCGAGGACGTCGAGGTCGAGCCCGGTCACGACGGGTGTTTCGCCGTAACCGAGTTCCAGTTCCCGGGCACGCAGTCTCGCGTTCACGCGCGCTCCTCCTTACGGCTGCGGACGAACAGGAAGATCAGGTAGGGGGCGCCGAGGATCGCCGTCAGCACGCCGACCGGGAGTCCGGACAGGCCCGGCGTCACCCGGACGACGAAGTCCGCGCCCACGGTCAGCAGCGCGCCGAGGACCATCGAGCCGACCAGCGGCGGCTGTGCCGAGCGGACGAGCCTGAGCGCGATCTGCGGGGTGGCCAGCGCGACGAAGGTGATCGGCCCGGCGGCCGCGGTGGCGACGGCGGCCAGCGCCGCGGCGAGCAGCAGCAGGGTCCCTCGGGCGGCGTCGACCCGGATGCCGAGGCCGCGCGCGGTGTCGTCGCCGAACTGCAGCCCGCCGATGGTGTGCCCGGCGATCAGCGTGACCGGCGCGAGCACGGCCAGCGTGAGCAGGACCGGGCCGACCGACTCCCAGCCGACGTCGGCGAGGCTGCCCACGATCCACGTCGTCGCCCGCGCCGCGTTGTCGACGTCGCCGACGGTCAGCAGCCAGTACACGAGGTTGTAGCCGACGGCCGACAGCGCGATGCCGATCAGGACGAGCCGGTAGCCGTCGATCCCGCGCCGCCAGGAAAGGGCGTACAGCAGGATCCCCGCGATCACGCCGCCCGCCAGTCCGGCGAGCGGTACGCCCAGCGTGCTCGCCAGGCCGCTGACCTGGCCGCCCGCGCCACCGGCGACGATCACGCCGACCGCGCCGACGCCCGCGCCCCAGGTGATGCCGAGGATGTCCGGGCTGGCCAGCGGGTTCCTGGCGATGGTCTGGAACAGCGCACCGGACAGCCCGAGTGCCGCGCCGACGCCGATCCCGGTCAGCGTGCGCGGCATCCGGAGATCGAAGATGATCCCGCGTTCCCGCGCGGTGCCGCCGCCGAACAGGGTCTTCAGGACGTCGGCGAGACCGATGTGGGAGGTGCCGATGCCGATGTTCAGCGCGGCGACCAGCACCAGCGCGATCGCCGCGAGGGTCACGACGGCGAGCGTCCTCGGCCGGACCGTCCAGGCCGCCCGGCCCGCCGTGATCACCTTGGGAGCCGTCATATCCGTGCCAAGCCCTTCTTGCGGACCAAGTGGACGAACACCGGCACGCCAAGGACGGCGAGCATGATGCCGACCTCCAGGCTGTCCGAGGCGACGACGCGGCCGAGCAGATCCGCGGCCAGCAGCAGGATCGCGCCGAGCACCGCCGAAAACGGCACCAGCCAGCGGTAGTCGGGGCCGCTGATCGCCCGCGCGAAATGCGGGACCAGCAGGCCGAGGAACGCGATCGGCCCGCAGGCGGCGACGGCGGCGCCGGTCAGCAGCGTGATGGCGACGACTCCGAGCAGCCGCGTCCGCCCGACCCGCCGCCCGAGCGCCACCGCGACGTCGTCGCCGAGCGCCAGCGTGTTCATCCCCGGCGTGTTGATGACCGCGAGGAGCAGGCCCGCCGCCACGAACGGCGCGATCTGGCCGATCATCGCGGGGTCACGGCCGGCGATCGAGCCGACGTGCCAGAAACGGTAGGTCTCCATCCCGCGGTCGTCGCCGAGCACGATGGCGGAGATGACGCCGTTGAGCAGGGCGCTCACCGCGGCACCGGCCAGCGCGAGCGTCACCGGGGTCGCGCCGCGGCCGCCGACCGCGCCGAGCAGGAACACCACGGCGCTCGCGACGAGGGCGCCCGCGAAGCCGAACCAGATGAACGTGTACAGGTCGTCGATGCCGAACACGACGACGGCGAGCACGACCGCGAACGCCGCGCCCTGGGTGACGCCGAGCAGGCCGGGGTCGGCCAGCGGGTTGCGGGTGTGGCCCTGCATGAGTGCTCCGGCGGCGCCGAGTGCGAGCCCGGCCAGCACGCCGAGCAGCGTGCGCGGCACCCGCAAGGAGCGGACGATCAGGTGATCCGGCGCGGCCGTGGGATGGAACAGCGCGTCCCAAACGACACCGAGGGGAATCGATCGCGCACCGAGGGCGATGCTGGCGACGCAGATCACAGCCAGAAGCGCGACGAGCAGGACTCCCGCTGTCGCCTTCCCAACACGAACTTCCACTGTGGACATCCGCCATCCTATGCTCCGGTTAGGAAAGCCTAACCGCACAGAAAGAGTCACCCATGACCCCACCCCGGCGCGCAGTCCTCACCCTCGCCGTGACCGCTTGCCTGGCCCTCTCCGCATGCGGTGGCGGAGAACAGGAAGCCGCCTCCACCGGCACCGGCCAAAGTGGATTCCCGCGCACCATCGAGCACGTGATGGGGTCGACCACGATCGACAAGCAGCCCACCACGGTCGCGGCGCTCGACTCCAGCTACGTCGACGCGACGCTGGCGCTCGAAACGAAGGTCGTGGCGTACACCAAGTACCGCAACTACGACAAGCTTCCCGACTACCTGGGCGACGACCGCAAATACGCCGAAGGCGCCAAGGAGATCGGCGCGCTCGAAAGCCCGGACATCGAGAAGTTGTACGACATCAAACCGGACCTGATCGTGTCCGCGAAGGTGCGCCACGAGAAGTTCTACGGCGAGTTCAGCAAGGTCGCGCCGACGGTGTTCAGCCAGACCACCGGCGCCACCTGGAAGGACAACATCCGGATGCTCGGCAAGGCCCTGGGCAAGGAAGCCTTGGCGGAGCAGAAGATCAAGTCCTATGAGGACCGCGCGCACAAGGTCGGTGACGCGATCAAGGCGAAGCTCGGCAAGCCCGCAGCCGTGTCCGTCGTCCGCTTCGTCGAAGGTGAACCCACGGTGCGGCTCTACAGCAGCGCGTCGTTCCCCGGGACGGTGATGGCCGACGCCGGCCTCCAGCGGCCCGCCGGCCAGCCGGACAACAAGGCGAAGATCTCCAACGACCTGAGCCAGGAGGAGATCGGGAAGCTCGACGCCGAAGCGATCTTCGTCGCCAGCTACGCCGACGAGAGCAAGCAGGCCGAGAGCCCCAAGGCGAAGTTCCAGTCGAACCCGCTTTGGGGAACCCTCAAGGGAAAGGTGATCGACGTCAACGACACCACCTGGTTCACGTCGGTGAGCCTGCAGGGTGCGAACGCCATGCTGGACGACATCGCCAAGCTGTTCGGCGTGGAGTCGTTCCGCGGCTGATCCGATCCACTTTGGACGGTGTCGTCACAGCCAGTTCGGGAGCGACGGCGCGACACCGTCCAAAGTGGATCCATCGCTGCGGCCGGTGATCCAGGCCAGGACGTCACCCGGGGAGCCGGTCACCTTGACCGGCTCTCCGGTGCCCATCCGCCACTCGTGCCGGGTCCCGTCGGCGCCGACGGCGACCAGCAGGACGGCGGGCAGCTCGCCGCCGTACATGCCGATGGCGTTGCCGACGACGATCTCGAAGTCGTCACCGAGCAGTTCGGCGACCCGGGCGAAGTCGTAGCCGAGATCGAGGTCGGCCAGATGGATCGCGGTCTCCGAGAGCCGGAGCCAGAGCACGAACTCGGCCGGGATCTCGCGCCCCTGCCGGGCGCGCACGCGGACCGGCCACGCGTCGTCCGGCACCGTCGACGCGAACTCGACGAACCGCGCCGCGGATGCGACGACGTCTTCGGCGATCTCCTCCGCGGACCGGTACGCGCCCTTCTCGATGTCGTCGTCTCTTGCCGCCTCACCGGCGTACATCGGGGTCTCGACCCCTGATTTCGCCCAGCTGAGGAGGTTGACCAGGCCGTCGGCGTTGCGCGCGAGGTGGGACAGGAGATGCGCCCGCGTCCAGCCGGGCAGCGCGCTGGGAGCGTGCACCGCCTCCTCGTCGATCTCGCGTACCACCCGCGCCCATTCGTCGTGCAGGGCGCGGACGCGGTTCAGCAGGACGTGGGCGCGTTCGGCGGCGGTCATTTCCCCAATTTAGCGCCGGAGGGCCGCGGGCGCGTCCGCCGGAACCGAGGGATTCTTCGGCGCGATCGGCTCGATCCGCGTGTACGGCGAGTCCTGCGGCGGCCTGCTGTCCTGTTCGCCCTTGTTGGGCCACAGTGAGAACGCCCGCTCGGCCTGCGCGGTGATGGTGAGCGAGGGGTTCACGCCGAGGTTCGCGGTGATCGCCGAACCATCCACAATGGACAGACCGGGGTAGTTGAAGACCCGGTGGTACGGGTCGATCACGCCGTTGTCCGGTGCCGTGCCGATCGGGGCCCCGCCGATGAAGTGCGCCGTCAGCGGGATGTCGAAGATCTCGCCCCAGGTGCCGCCCGCCATGCCGCCGATGCGTTCGGCGGTGCGGAGGTTGGCCTCGTGGCCGGCGGGGATGAAACTCGGGTTCGGCTCGCCGTGCCCCTGTTTCGAGGTGTACTTACGGCGGCCGAAGAGACCGCGTTTGGTGTACGTGGTGATGGAGTTGTCGAGGCTCTGCATCACCAGCAGGATCACCGTGCGCTCGCTCCAGCGGTAGCCGTTGAGCAGCCGGACCGTCTGGACGGGGTGCTTGACCATGAAGTTCACAGCCTGGCGCCAGCGCGGGACCGCCGAATCGCCTTCGGTGGCGATGGTCTGGAGCAGGCTCATCGCGTTGCTGCCCTTGCCGTAGCGGACGGGCTCGATATGGGTGTTCTCGTCGGGGTGGATCGACGACGTGATCGCGACGCCGCGGCTGAAGTTCCGCTCCTCGTCGACCGAGGTGCGGGCGGCGCCGATGATGGCCTCGGAGTTGGTGCGGGTCAGCTCGCCGAGGCGCGGTGAGAGCTTCGGCAGCTTGGCGGTGTCGCGCATGCTGTGGAGCAGGTTCTGCGTGCCCCACGTCCCGGCGGCGAGCACCACCTGCGCGGCCGTCAGCTTGTGCCGGAACTTGCGCGAGGTGGTCCCGGTCTTCTTGATGCTCACCTCGTACCCACCTGCGTTTAGCGGGCTAATCGCGCTCGCGGTGGTGAGGGGGATGACCTTCGCGCCGTCCTTCTCCGCGAGGTAGAGATAGTTCTTGACCAGCGTGTTCTTGGCGCCGACGCGGCAGCCGGTCATACAGGCGCCGCATTCGGTGCAGCCGGTGCGCGCCGGGCCGGCGCCGCCGAAGTACGGGTCCTCGGCGCGCTCCCCCGGCTTGCCGAAGAAGACGCCGACGGGTGTCGGGTGATACGACTCCGGCACGCCCATGTCCTCGGCGACGCCCTTCATGACGACGTCCGACGGCGTGACGCTGGGGTTCGTGACGACCCCCAGCATGCGGCTGGCCTGGTCGTAGTGCGGACCGAGTTCGGACTCCCAGTCGGTGATGTGGGACCACTGCGGGTCGACGTAGAACGGCTTCAGCGGGCGGTACAGCGTGTTCGCGTACACCAGCGACCCGCCGCCGACGCCCGCGCCGGCCAGCACCATGACGTCCTTGAGCATGTGGATGCGCTGGATGCCGAAGCAGCCGACCTGGGGCGCCCAGACGTAGCGGCGAAGGTCCCAGGACGTCTTCGCGAACTCGTCGTCGGCGAAACGCCGACCCGCCTCGATGACGGCTACGCGGTAGCCCTTCTCGGTCAGGCGAAGGGCAGCGACACTGCCGCCGAACCCGGAGCCGACGACGATCACGTCGTAGTCGAAGACGTCTTCAGTGGTGGTGTTACTGGCAGTCACACCCTCGACTGTAACCCCGCCCACCCTTCCTGACCAGAGGTAAGTTACCGGCCAGTCACCTTCCACCCGGACGCACGAACGCCCCCGGTCCCCCGAGCCGCGCGACTTTAGCGGGCTAAAGGTGAAACTGACGGGGCTCGTGTGACTGGTGGGGCAGCTGGGGCACTAGCGGGACCTAGGCGCGTTTCGCGGGCTAACCGCGATCCGGCCGCACGAAGAAGAGGGCTGGACGACCACCGCGGTCATCCAGCCCTCTCAGGTCACTTCACTTCGCCGAAGTAGTACGCCCCCGGATCGCCTTTAGCGGGCTAAACGCGATCCGTGGCGGGCGAAGTGGCAGGTCAGCGGCGCACGGTCAGGCCGACCCGCTGGAACTCCTTCAGGTCCGAGTAGCCCGTCTTCGCCATCGCGCGGCGAAGCGCCCCGAAGAGGTTCACGACGCCTTCAGCGTCCGAGGACGGTCCGAAGAGGAGCGTCTTGAGGTCGACGGCGTAGTCCGGCCCCAGCGCGACGCGCGAACGCGGCAGCGACGGGTGCGCGGCGGCCGACGTCCAGTAGAGGCCCTGCCCAGGCGCCTCGGAGGCGGCGGCCAGCGGCGCACCGAGCATGACCGCGTCGGCACCGCAGGCGATGGCCTTGGCGATGTCGCCCGACACGCTCATCCCGCCGTCGGCGAGTACGTGCACGTACCGGCCGCCGGTCTCGTCGAGGTAGTCACGACGCGCGGCCGCGGCGTCGACGATCGCGGTCGCCATCGGCGTCCCGATCCCGAGGACACTGTCGGTGCTCGTCACGCCACGGCTGGCCCCGTGGCCGACGATGACGCCGGCCGCGCCGGTGCGCATCAGGTGCATCGCGGTCCGGTAGTCGCTGACACCGCCCGCGATCACCGGGACGTCGAGCCGTCCGATGAAGTCCTTCAGGTCCAGCGGCTCGGCGTCGCGCTGGACGTGCTCGGCGGAGATGATCGTGCCCTGCACGACCAGGATCTCGACGCCCGCCGCCAGCAGGTCCGGCGTGAGTTCGGCAGCGTGCTGCGGGCTGACCCGCGCCGCGACGGTGACCCCGGATTCGCGGACCGTCTTGATCGCCTCGGTCAGCAGGTCGAGCCGGATCGGGGCGGAGTGCAGCTCCTGCAGCTCCCGCACGATCGCGGTCGGGTCCTCGGTGTCCTCCGCGGCCCGGACGAGCCGGAAGATCGCGTCCTCGACGTTCGGGTGCCGCGCCCAGAGCCCCTCGGCGTTGAGGACGCCCAGCCCGCCGAGCTCGCCGACGGCCACCGCGGTGCCCGGCGACACGATCGCGTCGGTGGGGTGCGTGACCAGCGGCAACTCGAAGCGGTACGCGTCGATCTGCCAGGCGGTGGACACGACCGACGACGACCGGGTGCGCCGCGACGGCACGATCTCCACGTCATCGAGGTCATACGCCCGCCGCGCGGTGCGGCCCATGCCGATCTCGACCAGATCCCGCACGTCAAGTCCCTTCTCACCGACGACCGTTACACCCCATTGTCGCTAGGCCGCGTGGGTGACCTGCGCACGGGGCTCCCGAAGCGGCCCCGAAGTCACACCAGCCCCACGTGCCCCACCTGTTTCACCTTTAGCCCGCTAAAGTCGCTCCGGTGGGGCGGCTGGGGCAGGAGGGTCAGAAGGAGACCTTCTCCACCGAGTCGGTCCGGAGCACGGATTCCTGCGAGAACGCCTCCTTGTAGGCGCTCCGGATCTCCTCGATCTCGCGGTTCGCGTCGCGGTCGCTGAAGGGGTACACGACGATGATCACCCTGGACTTCTCCCGTGTGATCACCCCGTCCGACCCGCGCCACTGGCCGCGACCGGCCAGCTCGGTGAACCCGTCCGGGAACGCTGGGGTGACGACTTTGTCCGAGAACGCCGTGAACTCCGCGTCACTCACCTCACCGCCACCCGGCTTCGTCGCGCCGAAGTACAACTCGGTGCGCTTCCACGGCTCCCCCGGCGACGCCTGGGGTTCGGCAGCGCTGGAAAGAGGCGCGGCCGAAGCCGCCACCCCGCCGCCCAGCCCGAGGATCGCGGCGGCGAACACGGCCACCACGGTGCGCCGCGAAACGGTCAGCGAAGAAGACATCCGATTCCTCCCAGGAGACTTGATCGGCGGACCAAGTCTCCTGGGAACGGAACCGGCTGCGTAAGTGTCCGGAAGGGCGGACTACCGGGTGGTGTAGTTGGGTGCCTCGACGGTCATCGTGATGTCGTGCGGGTGGCTCTCCTTGAGCCCGGCCGCCGTGATCCGCACCAGCTGCGCCTCCTGCAGCTCGGGGATCGTCGACGCGCCCGCGTAGCCCATCCCCGACCGCAGGCCGCCCACCAGCTGGTGGACGACGTTCGCGAGCGGCCCACGGAACGGGATACGCCCTTCGATGCCTTCCGGGACCAGCTTGTCCTCGCTCAGCACGTCGTCCTGCGCGTAGCGGTCCTTCGAGTAGGACTTCGCCTGTCCACGCGACTGCATGGCACCCAGCGAGCCCATCCCGCGATAGGTCTTGAACTGCTTGCCGTTGACCAGGATCAGGTCGCCGGGCGATTCGGCGGTGCCCGCGAGCAGGCTGCCGAGCATCACGGTGGACGCGCCCGCGGCGAGCGCCTTCGCGATGTCACCCGAGTACTGGATGCCGCCGTCGCCGATCACCGGGATGCCCGCCGGGCGGGCCGCCTGGTCGGCCTCGTAGATCGCGGAGATCTGGGGCACACCGACCCCGGCGACGATGCGGGTGGTGCAGATGGAGCCCGGGCCGACACCGACCTTGATCCCGTCGGCGCCCGCCTCCACCAGCGCCTGCGCACCGGCCCGGGTCGCCACGTTGCCGCCCACGATGTCGACGGTGTCGCCCAGTTCCTTCTTCAGCAGCGCGACCGTTTCCACGACGGCGCGGGAGTGCCCGTGCGCGGTGTCGACCATCAGTACGTCGACCCCGGCGTCGGCCAGCGCCATCGCACGCTTGTGCCCGTCCGGCCCGACACCGACGGCGGCACCGACGATCAGCCTGCCGTTGGTGTCCTTGGTGGCGTTCGGGTACTGCTCGGTCTTGACGAAGTCCTTGACCGTGATCAGGCCGCGGAGCTTGCCCGCGCCGTCGACGATCGGCAGCTTCTCGATCTTGTGACGGCGCAGCAGCCCCAGCGCGGCCTCCGCGGTGACTCCGACCTGCGCGGTGACCAGCGGCAGCTTCGTCATCACCTCGTGCACGGCACGGGTGTGGTCGACCTCGAACCGCATGTCGCGGTTGGTGATGATGCCCACGAGCGTGCCGGCGGCGTCCGTCACCGGCACGCCGGAGATCCGGAACCGGGCGCACAGCGCGTCGACCTCGGCGAGGGTGTCCTCCGGCGAACAAGTGACCGGATCGGTCACCATGCCCGCCTCGGAGCGCTTCACGACCTCGACGGCGGACGCCTGGTCGTCGATCGGCAGGTTGCGCTGCAGCACGCCCATCCCGCCCTGGCGCGCCATCGCGATCGCCATCCGGCCTTCGGTGACCGTGTCCATGGCGGCGGAGACCAGCGGGATGTTGAGGGTGACGTTGCGGGAGAGCCGGGTGCGGGTGCTGACCGCACTGGGCACCACGTCGGACTCGGCCGGCAGCAGCAGCACGTCGTCGAAGGTCAGCCCGAGCATGGCGAACTTGCTCGGGACGGGGGCGGTGACGCTGTCGCTGGTCATAGCAGGCGAACGGCCTTCCTAGCGGTGACTAATGGGGGCCGCCGTGGCTGGTGGCATCACGGCGAGGGCCTGCCCCTCATGATATCCGGGCCGGGCGGCCGCCCGGCCCGGGTGGGCGCCCGGTAGCGTGCAGGCGTGCCGCATGATGCGTTGCCCCCAGACCCGTTCGCGGATGACCCGGAGGACCCGGCCCGCGCGTTCATCGACGACGCCGACCGGCTGGACGAGCCGATCAGCGACGAGGAACGCACCGAGCTGCTGGCCGACCTCTCCGATCTCGCTGTCTACCAGGCGCTTCTCGAACCACGCGGAGTACGCGGGATCGTGGTCGACTGCGGAGAATGCGACGAACCGCACTACCACGACTGGCATCTGCTGCGCGCCAGTCTCGAGCAGCTGCTCGCCGACGGCCGGATGCGGCCGCACGAGCCCGCGTTCGATCCGAACCCCGGTGACTACGTGAGCTGGGACTACTGCCGCGGCTTCGCGGACGGTGTCACGGCCAACGAAAGCGCCTACTGAGCGCCTTTAGCGGGCTAAACGCGTCGCGTTTAGCCCGCTAAAGGCGATCTGAGCCACACGCGAAAGGGCCTGGTGAGGGTGTTCTCACCAGGCCCTTTCGGCGTTCTCGGGGTCCTACGTGGTCTCGACGACGCCGGGCGCCTGCGCTCCGGCACCCGGGGTCGGCTCGTTGCGCGAGCCGCCGGGATCGTTACCCGAGGCCGGCTGCGTCGTCGACGTGGTGGGCGGCGGTGGCTCACTCGACGAGGTCGGCGGAGTGGGCGTGGGTGTCGTGGTGCCCGGCAGACTCGTGCCGGGAGTGCCGCCTCCGGGCAGCGACGTCGGCGAACCGGTCGGCTGCGGAGTGGGCGGCGGGGTGGTCGCCACCGGAGTCTGCGTAGGAGACTGCTGATCCGGAGGCAACGTCGGCTGCGTGGGGTTCTGCAGCTGCGCGCTCAGCTGGCGGTGCTGCTCGAGCAGCTGATCGCGATTCTCTTCGTCGGTCACCTGGCTCAGCGCGGCCTGTGCCTCGTCGAGCGCCTTGCGCGCGTCGTCGAGGCGCCCACCGGCGAGCGCGAGGTTGGCCTTCTCCAGATCGAGTTTGGCCGCGGCGGCGGCCTCGACCGACCGGGCGTGGTCGGCGTAAAGCACCTTGGTCAGGCCCCAGAGCGTGTCACCAGGCTGCGCGTCCTTCGCGGCGAGACCGGTACCGGCGAAGGCGATGGCCAGGACGGCCGCGGCGGCGGCCACCGGGACCAGCAGCCGGCGTCTTCCCCCGTGTTTACGGGCGAGCGCGGCTGTCTTCACGGTGGTGACGGCGGTATCGACGTCCACCAGTTCCGCCAGCGGCTCACTGTCTATGTCGCGCCGCCAAGCCAGCAGCAGCGCGTTGAGTTCCTGATCGCCGAGGTCGTCGGCCATTTTCGGGTCCGAGCCACCGAGAGCGTCGAGCAGCGCGTCGTCGGCCTGCACGGCCGACAGATCAGCGGCGAACTCGGCCTCGGAGGACGTCAGCCCTCTTTCGAAAGCCGTCAGTTCACGATCGGTCCCGGGGGAGAACCGATGGTCGCGATCGGTCACTCAGATCACCTCCTCAGCGGCCAGAACCTTACGTAGGCGCGCGAGGGCGCGATGCTGGGCCACCCGGACGGCGCCGGGGGTGGACCCCACGGCTTCGGCCGTTTCTTCGGCGGACAATCCCACTACGACACGCAGAACCACGATCTCACGCTGTTTATCGGGAAGGACGCGCAGCAGCTGCGACATGCGCTCGTTCAACTCGCCTTGGAGGGCGCGCTGCTCAGGACCGACGCCGCCCTCGATCTCGTCGGGGACTTCGGCGACCGGTTCGGCACGGTTGCGGGCCGCGGCGCGATGCGCGTCGGCCACCTTGTGCTGGGCGATCCCGTAGACGAAGGCCAGGAACGGGCGGCCCTGATCACGGTACGAAGGCAATGCCGTGAGCACCGCGAGACACACCTCCTGAGCAACGTCGTCTGCGGAAGCGAACGAACGCTCCTGCCTGCCAACCCGAGCGCGGCAGTACCGCACTACCAAAGGACGGATGGCCGCCAGCAACCGCTCGACCGCTTGAGGATCACCCTCAACAGCAGCGGCGACCGGCTCATCCAGTCCGTCCCCCACATTGGCCATCGCAGACAACAGTCCCAGTGTTACGTATAGGCGTGCAAAGAGTCCGGCGTGTGACTTCGGAGACCACTACCGGTGACAGCTACCGTACCGCCCCGGGCCCGCCGCCTTCGCTGACGGCCGCCACCGGCGCGCCGCCCATCCGGCGAGCGCGCTGAAAACCGGGGTCTACTTCCTGGTTCCCTTCGCTCGTAGTCGAACCTTCAACGAGCCGGAACACAGTGGGGTACGACGGTCCGCCCGGAGGCGGACGCGCTCGGGCCAGAGTGCCCGAGCAGTGAACATAAAAGTGCGAAGCGTGACAGGGAACACAGGTACGGGCCAGGGGCATGCCCCCGGCCCGTTGTCACCCGTTGCCGCTGTCACACCAGCGAAATCAGGAAAGCGTTGTCAGGAAACGAGTCCACGACGGAATCCGTGGGCGACAGCCTGAGCGCGATCCCGCACGCCGAGCTTGCGGAACAAGCGCCGCGCATGGGTCTTCACGGTGTCTTCGGACAGGTACAGCTCGCGGCCGATCTGTCCATTGCTCTTGCCCTGGCTCATCCCACGGAGCACCTGAAGCTCGCGCTCGGTGAGCTGGACGCCAGGGTCGGACGGTTGGCGCGGCGCCGGCACCGAGGTGCTGGCGAGCGTATGCGCCAGTGCGGCGACCAGCTCGGGACGCGAGGCGTCCCAGCGCAGGTAGCCGCGCGCTCCGCCGGCGATGGCGGCGGCGATGCTGCCGGCGTCGTCCGGGGCGCCGAACACGATCACGTTCGCTTGGGGGTTCGCCGAGACGAGCCGCCTGGTGGCTTCGACGCCAGTCGGGACAGCGCGCTGGGTACCGACCAGCACGACGTCGACCGGCTGACGGGAGTACCGGGCCAGCAGCTCGTCACCGTGCGCTACGCAGTCGATGCGACTGACCCCTGGGACCGCGGACATCACTCGAGTGAGCCCTTCGCGGACACTGCGTCGGTCGTCGCAGATCAAGACCGTCGTCACGGGGTTTCCTTCCTGCAGCCGGGTGACATTCCACTTCCCCTATCGGACGCTTTAGCCCGAACCTTGACACGATCCGGTGGCTTTTTTTGAAAGTTCTTAGCCCGGTTGCCGGAATGGGCCCTCCAACAGGCTAGACGCCCCCGGCGGGAACCCACGGGGATTCCCGGGCGAGCCGCCTCCCGCAAGGATCTGCGCGCCGTAACACTGCGTGCAACAGTTCGGCACTTCTGAATCGATACTCATCGGCGTGTCCCGTCGCCAAGTCGGCCTCGACCAGGCATGCCACCCATAAAAGTGAATTGAATTCGTATTTCTCGGCGGTTTCCCGAGCACTCCTGACCAGCGTCTTCGCGCGCTCCCGCTCAGTGGAACTCCCATTCACCAACGCCACACCGAGTACGAGCTGTGATTTGACGACATGTCGGCAGGCGCCCTGGGCCCGCGCCGTTTCGAGCGCCATTTCCGCAGGTGTGATCGCCGCCTCGGAAATGTTACTCGCCAGTTCGATTTCCGCGGCCACCCAACCGGCCCTGGTCCGGCTCCGCCAGTTGCCGGTGTGCGCCTCCGCGCGGGCCACCAGCCGCCGGGCGGCGGCCAGTCTGCCGCGCCCGAGGTTGTCGGCCGCCAGACCGAGCAGCGCGTCCGCACGGGCCCCCTCCGCGTCCAGGCCATCGGGGTCGGGTTCATCTCGCGGCTCCCCGATCACCAGCGCGAGCGCCTCACCGTCGAGGACGAGTGCCGCCGCGTGCCCGCCGAGCTGGCGTCGATGCGACGCCAGCGTGCTCGCCGCCAGCGACGCGAGCACCGGCTCCTTGCTCGCCCGCAAACCGGTCAGCAGGGTGGCCGCCACCGCGTACCGGCCGCGGGCGCCGAGCCCGATCGCGGCGAGCAGCCGTCCGCGAGGCGACGCGGGCACCCCGAAGGGCGACGGCGGCAGCACGCCGTCGCCGAACGCGGCGGACCGCAAGGACGCTTCCATCCGTCCTTTCTAGCGCCTCGCACCGACAAGAACATGCTCGATCCGGTCGGCGGCCGTCGTCAGCTCACCGAGTAGTTCGATCTTGTCCGGGAGCACCGCCGGATCCCAGCCGGGACCGCAGGCGAAGAGCCTGCTGCGCTGGCGGCCGCGGGACACCCTGGCGAACAGGCGCGGATCCGCTGTCGCGTTCCGCCCCGACCACAGCACCACCGCGGCCGGGACGCTGCGGCGGACGGTCACCGCCAGCACCTCGGCGGGCAGCGAGGTGCCGAACAGCTGGGCCCCGATCCGGCGGCCGGCGAGCGCGGCGGCGAGCGCGTACATCGGCAGGTTGTCGCGTTCGTCCGGCACGCAGGCCAGCAGGACCGGCCGCTGGTTGCGCGGCTCGCGGAGCACCGGCGTCGCGCGGATGAGGGCGGCGTACACACATTCGGCGAGCAGGTACTCGACTTCGGCACCGGCGCTGACTCCGCGCCAGCGTGCGCCGAGGGCGGTCAGGACCGGCGACAGGACGCCTGTCCAGGCGGGCAGGACGCCGAGTTCGCGGATCGTGTCGGCGAGCATCCGCTGGACCGCGCCGAAGTCCATCGCGAGCGCGGCCGTGCTCAAGCGCCTGGCGAGCCGGGACGGGACGTCGTGATCCTCCGCGGGCGGCGCGGTGGCCTGTTCCTCCACTCGGACCAAGGGGGTTTCCGGGTTCTCCGGCGCTGTCCGGGGCATCTGCTCGAGCGCGTACTTCGCCGCTTCGGCCGTCGAGGCACCGCGGAGCAACGCGCGCTGCATCAGTTCGAGGCGGCCGATGTCGGAGCTGCCGTAGCGGCGGTGGCGGCCGTTGGTGTGCCGGCTCGGTCCCACGCCGTATCTGCGGTCCCAGGTTCGCAGGGTGGACGGTGCGACCCCGAGCCGGCGAGCGACCGAGGCCACCGGCAGGGTGGGTTCTTCACTGCTGATCCGAGATCCCACTCGACCCAATATCCAGGCAGGGCGAGGGCGGGGCAACCGGAACGGAAAGTGCCGCTCACACATCCGGGGGATGCCTAACGGCTGAATCGTCTTGAATCTCTTGAACAAGTATTGGCGCGCTTCTAACGTTACGGCCGTTGCACCGAATGGAGTATCCGCAGCGCAGCAGAGCAGGTAAACGCTTCGACCGGATGACGGAGGCGGTCAGGATGGCGGACACACGCAGGCTCCCGGGGCCCAACGCCGATGTATGGGATTGGCAACTCGAAGGGTCGTGCCGAGGCATGGACAGCGCGTCCTTCTTTCACCCTGACGGCGAGCGCGGGCCGGCGAGAGCCCGCCGCGAGGCGAGGGCCAAAGCCGTGTGCCTGGCTTGCCCGGTGTTGGCCATGTGCCGGACCCACGCGCTCGCCGTGCACGAGCCGTACGGGATCTGGGGCGGGCTGTCGGAGTCGGAACGCGAGCACATCATCAAGGCGGACAAGCGCACATTGAGCATGTCGAACGGCTGATCCGGCCGAGTCGGCGACGCGGAAGGGCGGCATCCGGGTGGGGTGCCGCCCTTCCGCGTGTCCGAGCCCGTGCGCGTCGCGGTTAGCCCGCGAAAGTCGCTCCCGCCGCCGCCCCACGCTCCCCCGGGACCGGATCACGGTTAGCCCGCGAAAGTCGCTCCCCTCGCCCCGGGACCCAGATCGCGGTTAGCCCGCGAAACGCGACCTGGAGGGGCCCAAGCACAAGAAAGCGGGGCGGTACTCCGAGTGGAGTACCGCCCCGCTTCGGGTGGAACGGTGGAGCTAGTGCGCGTGGCCGTGACCGGCCGCGGCGGGCTCCTCGTCGGCCGGCTTCTCGACGATGGAGCTCTCCGTCGTGAGCACGAGCCGGGCGATGGAGGCGGCGTTCGCCACCGCGGACCGGGTCACCTTGACCGGGTCGACGATGCCGGCGGCCAGCAGGTCGGTCAGCTCGCCGGTGGCGGCGTTGAAACCGTGCCCCCAGCTCTGCTCCTGGACCTTGTTCACGATGACCGCACCCTCGTGGCCCGCGTTGGTCGCGATCCAGAACAGCGGGGCGGACAGCGCGTCGCGGACGATGCGGACACCGGTCGCTTCGTCGCCTTCAAGGCCGAGGCCACCCTCGAGCTCCTTGACGGCGTGGACCAGAGCCGAGCCACCGCCGGGCAGGATGCCCTCTTCGACGGCCGCCTTGGTCGAAGCCACGGCGTCCTCGATGCGGTGCTTGCGCTCGTTCAGCTCGGTCTCGGTGGCCGCGCCGACCTTGATCACGGCGACACCGCCGCCGAGCTTCGCCAGCCGCTCCTGCAGCTTCTCGCGGTCCCAGTCGGAGTCGGTGTTCTCGATCTCCTTGCGGATCTGCGAAATGCGCCCGGCGATGTCGTCCTTGGTGCCGGCACCGTCGACGAGCGTGGTGTCGTCCTTGGTGACGACGATCCGGCGGGCGTTGCCCAGCTGGGCGAGCGTGGTCTCGGACAGCTTGTGCCCGATCTCGGCCGAGATGACCTCACCGCCCGTGATGACCGCGAGGTCGTCCAGGAACGCCTTGCGGCGGTCGCCGAAGAACGGCGCCTTGACCGCGACGGCGGTGATCGTCTTGCGCAGCGAGTTCACCACGAGGGTCGACAGCGCCTCGCCGTCGACGTCCTCGGCGATGATCAGCAGCGGCTTCTTGGCCTCGACGACCTTCTCCAGCACCGGGAGCAGGTCGGCGAGTGCCGAGATCTTCTCGCGGACCAGGAGGATGTAGGCGTCCTCGAGGATCGCCTTCTGCTCCTCCGGGTTGGTCGCGAAGTGCGCCGACAGGAAACCCTTGTCGAACTGCACACCCTCGGTGATCACGAGCTCGGTCGCCAGCGTGGACGACTCCTCGATCGTGATGACGCCGTCTTCGCCGACGCGCTCGACGGCCTCGCCGAGCAGGGCGCCGATGGCCGCGTCACGCGAGGTGACGGTGCCGACCTGGGCGATGTTGTCGCGGCCCTTGACCGGGGTCGCCTTCTCCTTGAGGACCGCGATGACCTTCTCCGCGGCGGCCTCGATGCCGCGGCCGATGGCCGTCGGGTTGGCACCGGCGGCGACGTTGCGCAGGCCGACCTTCACCAGCGACTGGGCGAGCACGGTCGCCGTCGTGGTGCCGTCACCGGCGACATCGTTGGTCTTGGTGGCGACACTCTTGGCGAGCTGCGCGCCGAGGTTCTCGAACGGGTCGTCGAGCTCGATCTCACGAGCGACGGTGACGCCGTCGAGGGTGATGGTCGGGCCACCGAACTTCTTGTCGAGCACGACGTGGCGACCGCGCGGGCCGAGGGTGACCTTGACCGCGTCGGCGAGCTTGTTCACCCCGCGCTCGAGCGCGCGACGAGCGTCCTCGTCGAAACTGATCTGCTTGGGCATGGCGTGTTCCGCTTACCTTCCAGTTCTAAAGCTCGGAAAACACGAACGCCCCGTTCCCCGGCAATGCGGGGCCCGGGGCGTCATGCGCTGAGAGCGGACGTCAGTTGATGACGGCCAGCACGTCGCGGGCGGAGAGGATCAAGTAGTCCTCACCGTTGTACTTCACTTCGGTGCCGCCGTACTTGGAGTAGATGACGACGTCGCCGACAGCCACGTCCAGCGGAACGCGGTTGCCCTTGTCGTCGATGCGGCCCGGGCCCACGGCCAGAACCTTGCCCTCCTGGGGCTTCTCCTTGGCGGTGTCGGGGATGACGAGGCCGGAAGCGGTCGTCTCCTCGGCCTCACTCGTCTGGACAACGATCTTGTCCTCGAGCGGCTTGATGTTCACGCTCACCGGGTTGACCTCCACGGTCGTCGAAAGCGTTGGCAGGATGTATTACGGCTCCTACCACCCCCGCCGTCGCGGGTGCCGGGGCGTGTTCGGGCCGTGCAATTAGCACTCTAGCCATGTGAGTGCCAGCTTCGCAAGGAGGGTCCGCTCACGCTGCGAAAATGATCTTCCCGAGCGCCTGACCGGCCGTTTTGTTCCGGGGAGGACCAGGCCGCTGCTGAGCGGTGCGACGTTGGGGTGGTCGATCCCGATGGCCTTCCGCGCCACCGGGCGCCTGCCGCCGGATCGCGGTTAGCCCGCGAAACGCAAGTGGGCGGCCTGGGCACCCAGGTCGCGGTTAGCCCGCGAAACGCAAGTGCGCGAGGGAGCCGACCAGGGCATCAGGGGCGAGAGCGGCGAGGGTCTTGCGCTTCGCCGATGTCGTCGCGAGAGCGACCGAAGCGACTCCCGCAGCGCGAGCGGCCAGGACGTCCGCGGCGGAGTCGCCGACCATCACGCATCGGGCGGGCGAGGTCCCGAGAGCTCTCACGGCGGCATCGAGGAGGGCCGGACGCGGCTTCAGGTGTGCGGGGTCGCCGGTGATCCGCGCGCTGATCCGGCGGACGTGCGAGGCGAGGTCGTGCAGCGTGAGAAAGGACCGGATCGAATCGGTGGAGTTGTTGCTGACGATCGTCACCGTGAACCCCTGCGCGACCCACTCGTCCAGCACCTCCGCGATGCCGGGAGCGGGTGAGATCGACGAGACGGCCTCGTTCTCCAGCCGGGCGAGCTGCCGCTCGACGACATGCGCGGCGTTCGGACCGCATGACGCCGCGTACCGGAGCACGTCGAACGGATCGACCGCGGCGCTCACCTCGTCCGGCAGGTCCGGCCCGACGAGTTTCTTGAGCCTGTCGGCCACCTCGCTCGCTGCCAGTTCGGCGAACACGTCGCACACCGGACCGTCGAAGTCGAGGAAGACATGGTCCTTCTCCTGCAGAAGCTCCTTCACCCCAGCCATCCCCCCACCATGCCACCGACTTGCGTTCAGCCCCCTAATCGCGATCCGGAGGGACCTTACGGAAGAGACGGGTTTCTGGTTAGGTTCCGACCATTGGGGTCGGTCCTGTACAGCAGACCTAGTCACTGGGGGTTTACGCCCATGCCGCGTCCCTTCCATTCCATTGCGCTCGAACCGCGCCGGCGCCGGCCCAAACGGACAGCCGGACTCGCGGTCCTCACCCTCGCCGCCGGACTCCTCGCCGCCGTCCCCGCCGAAGCCGCCCCCGCGGATCAGCAGCGTCAGCGGGACTTCGCGGCCGCCGCGCAGGAGTTCGGCGTCCCCGAGAGCGTCCTGCTCGGCGTCTCCTTCTTGGAGTCACGCTGGGACTTCAACGCCGGCACCCCGAGCACGTCCGCCGGCTACGGCCCGATGCACCTGACCGACCTGCGCGAGGCGGGCACCGGCACGCATCACGACGAAGGCGAGGAGGATCCGCGCGGCGACGACGCCCGCCAGGCGAAACTCCCGGCGACGCCGGCGCCGAAGCCGCCCCCACCGGGCCTGCAGACGATCGACGAGGCGTCCGCGCTCATCGGCCAGGACGTCGCGACGCTGCGCACGAACACCACGCAGAACATCCGCGGTGGCGCCGCCCTGCTGGCGAAGTACCAGCGCGAAACCGGCGGCAAGGACTGGTACGACGCCGTCGCGCGCTACAGCGGCGCGAAGGACACGGCGGGAGCGCGCTCCTTCGCCGACGAAGTCTTCGACACCATCGCCAAGGGCGTCAGCCGCAAGACCGACGACGGTCAGACCGTCACTCTCGCCGCGACGCCGGTGAGCCCGGCCCGCGAGCAGGTTGACACCTCGAAGACGGAGTGCCCGAAGAAGGTCTCGTGCCTTTCGGTCCCGGCGCCATACCAGGAGTTGCCGAACAACGACTACGGCAACCACGACAAGGCGGACCGGCCGACGAGCCAAAAGGTCGAATACATCATCATCCACGACACCGAGGGCTACTGGGACACGGCGATGGACCTCGTCCAGGACCCGACCTACGTGAGCTGGCACTACACGATCCGTTCGTCGGACGGCCAGATCGCGCAGCACGTCCCGACCAAGGACGTCGCCTGGCACGCGGGCAACTGGTACGTCAACGCGAAGTCCGTCGGCATCGAACATGAGGGCTTCGCCGCGAAGGGCACTTGGTACACGGAGGCGATGTACCGCACCTCCGCGAAGCTCGTCGGCTACCTCGCGCGGAAGTACGACATCCCGCTCGACCGCGCGCACATCCTCGGCCACGACAACGTCCCGGGCACGATCCCCTCGACCATCAAGGGCATGCACTGGGATCCGGGCCCGTACTGGGACTGGGCGCACTACTTCGACCTGATGGGCGCTCCGCTGTCCGGTTTCGGCCGTCCGGGTTCGCCGCTGGTGACCATCACGCCGGACTTCGCCACGAACCAGCCCGCGTTCACGGGCTGCGAGACCGCCGGGAAGCCTTGTCCGGCAAGGGGTTCCGGATCTGTCGTGCTGCGCAGCGAGCCGAACGAGTCGGCACCGCTACTGAAGGACATCGGGCTGCGCCCGGACGGTTCGGCCAGCACGATGGCCGTTTCCGACATCGGCAGCCGGGCGGAGACCGGCCAGCGGTACGTGGTCGCCGAACAGCGTGACGGCTGGACGGCGATCTGGTACCTCGGGCAGAAGGGCTGGTTCCGCGACCAGCGCACGACGAGCCCGGCGTTCGGCCTGGTCGTCACGCCGAAGCCCGGTCTGGCGACCGTGCCGGTGTTCGGACGCGCGTATCCCGAGGCGGAGGCCTACCCGGCGAACGTGCCGGTGCAGCAGGTCGTCCCGCTGCCGTACACGTTCTCGGCGGGGCAGCGGTACTCGCTCGGCAACGTCCTCGGTTCCGAGTACTACTGGGCGACGACGTTCGACCCGGCGAACCACGTGGTCGTCAAGGGCAAGACGCGGTATGTCCAGATCCAGTTCGGACACCGGATCGCCTTCGTGAAGGCGGACGACGTCCGGATCCTGCCCGCCTTCTGACCCTCCTCCCGGTCCCGCCCGCATCGCGTTTAGCCCGCTAAAGGCGATCTGGGCGGGGCTGGGTCAGGAGTCCAGTGCGACCTTGACCCCGGGAGCGTGCTCCGTGTTCCGCCGCGTCTTCGACCAGCCGTTCCGCCCGCGTACCAGGCGGAACAGCGCCCGCCACGACGTGATGTAGAACGTGTAGATGTACAGCGCGTAAGCGAAGCCCATCCCGAGCCCGCGCAGGAGATTGCGGCTCTTCAGGCATTTGAACTGATAGATCGGGCCCCACACGATGAACGGCAGAAGCCCGAACGAACCATAGATCGCGAACAGGATCCACGCGCCGTCGTCGGCGAACCACGTCCACACCTGCGCCGGATCCCCCGCCGTGGTGAACAGCAGCAGGATGAACGGGATCGGGTACAGCAGCGAGCCGAGCAGCTGCATCCACGGCTGCGCGAGGTAGTACATCATCTCCGCCGCGCCCAGCGTGCTCACATGCGGCGAGTCCCAGATCCGCCGCAGATACCGCGAACACTGCATCGTGCCCTGGCCCCAGCGCGTGCGCTGCACCAGGAATCGCCGCAGACTGTAGAGCCCTTCCTGCTTCACGTGGGAATCCGGCGTGTAGCCGGTCCGCCAGCCCGCGGTCAGCAGGTGGACGCCGAGTTCGAAATCCTCCAGCAGCGAACCGCGCCACGGCTGCTCGTCGTCGCCCGCGATCGAGTCCAATGCGGACAGTCGCGTGAACTGACCGTTGCCGCCCATGGAGATCGTGCCGGTGAACCCGCGTGAGGTCTGGATCGCCGCGATGGCCGTACGGAACTCGAGGTCCTGCATCTGCGCGAGCTTCAGCCCGAATGCGCGCGAAAACCAGTTCCTGCCCGGCGGACGGCTGGCGGCGTTGCCCATCCAGACGTCGAGTTGCACCGCGCCGATCGTCTCGTCGCCGAAGAGATGGTCCGCGGCGCACACGTCGAGGCAGTTCTCCGCCGGACGGCCGTCCGCGTCGACGACCACGACGACCACGTCGTCACGGCTCGCGTCCGGGCCCATCCAGTCGTTGAGCGCCTGGTACGCGGCGTTGAGGGCGTCACCCTTGCCCGTCCTCGCCTCCGGACGGCGCCGGGGAACGAGGTGCAGGTACGGGTCGAAACCGCCGTTACGCCGCCAGATCGAGCGCACCACCCTGGCGGTGCGGTCCTCGGAGTCGTCGTCGACGACCCAGACATGCGCGTGCCGGAACGTCGAACGCAGGTAGCGCACCGTCTCACGGATGACGGTCTGCTCGTCCCGGCACGGAACGAAGAAGTGCCAGGTGAAGTCGGCGGCGTCACCGACGGGCGCGGGTTTGCGCCGCAGGTACGGCACGACGATCACGACCACGTACACGATGAACGCGACACTCATGGTGAGCGCGAACGCCTGGGTGATCGCGAGCAGGATCTTGACCGAGCCGCCGCCCATCAGACGGCCTCGCGCTCGGCCCGGGACTTCCGGGTGCTCAGCCACACGAACAGCACGAGGGCGATCGCGCCGCCGAGGACGCTCACCATCGAACCCAGCAAAGTGTGACCCCAGTAATAACCTTCGTCGATACCCAGCATCTGCACGAGCCCGACGATCGCCAAAACCCTCATCTGATTGACAAGAATGACCACGATCGCGGAGATCGCCAACGAAGAGAAGAGTCTCTTCGCATTTCTCGGACGGAAATACAACATGACGGCCGTCACCAACAAAAGCGGTAGCAACATGAATGCCGACGAGCATTCCGGCGTCATTCTCAACCCGAGTGGAGTATCGCTCGACAACCCAAAGTAGACAGTCTCGCGTTCACCGGCGACGAAGACACCCGATGTGGTGATAACCCTCAGTATCAGGCCCGCGAGCTGCACCTCGAAAACCCGGTACAGCCGTTCGGCCAGCACCAGGCCCGCCGCGACGGCGACCACCGCCAGCACCGCCATACGCAGCGGAAACCGGCTGGAACTCGGCAAAGGAGCGCTCGCAACGGCCACGGTGACCCTCTCAGGAAAGACGCAGCAGACGATGGATTCGGCGAAGCGGACAGGGACCTCGCCGACGAGAGTAAGTCAGCGGGAACCATGCCTTTCGACCGGGGTTGACATTTCCAACATGATCAAGGGGCCTTTCGGCACGATCGTGGAGAAACTGACTAGGCCGAACGAGTGATGTTCTCGGTGACCTGCGGGAAATGTCCACAAGACCACCTGATCTAGTGATCCTCGCAGTTTTCTGTGCAATTTAAGAAACACTCGCCGATAGACGATCCGCGAGCCGAGTCAGGCCAGCTGAGGATTCGTCCGCAACGGTCGTGCCCATGCGCCGACCGCAGATGAGAGAACACCCCACGAATCAATTCGGAGGACCAGTTGAAGAACACGCACCTCTTGCGACGAGGCGGACTGCTCGCCGCTGTGGTGGCGAGCGTGGCTCTCGCCGGTGCGGTGCCCGCCTCGGCGGCCCCCGGTGACGGCTCCGCGTATGGCGTCAAGGTCGATGTGAAGCTCCTCGGCCTCGACGCGGTGAAGGCCGGGCCGCTCGCCGAAGCGAGGACCTCCGGGCCGACCACCAACAGCCTCGCGAAGGCCAACCTCACCGGTGTGCTCACCGCGGGCGCGATCAACACCGAAGCCAAGCGTGACGACAACTCCGGCGCCGTGACGGCCAAGGCCAGCACCGCCGATGTCGGCTTGCCGCTGCTCAAGGGCGCCCTCGGCGATGTCGGCGTCAAGGTCGTCGAAGCCACTTGCACCGCGACACAGAAGGGTGTGCAGGGCGCGACGACCCTGGTCGGCGCGAACCTCGGCAGCGCGGGCGCGGTCGACTCGACCCCGGCACCGAACACCCAGGTGAAGGTCGGTCTCGGCAACGTCAACGTCGCGACGATCATCCTGAACGAACAGATCAAGAACAACGACGGCAGCCTGACCGTCAACGCGATCCACGTGAAGTTGCTGGGCCAGGCGCTCAACCCGCTCGGCTCCGGCGACGTGATCGTCTCGTCGGCCACCTGTGGTCCGGCCGGTCTGCCGGTGCCGCTGGCTTCCGGCACGGGACTGTGGATCGGTCTCGGCCTGCTCGGTGCCATCGCCGTTCCGGTCGGTATCCGCGTCGCCCGCAAGCGGCGTCCGGCGACCACCGCCTGACCAGGGTGAAGTGAGGTCGAGATGTACAAGTTGCCTGGCGCCGGAGTCGGCGTCGCCGGTGGCGGGGTGGGTGCCCTCGCCGCCACCGGGGCCGATGTCGGCTGGTGGCTGGCGGTCGGGGTGATCCTGCTGGTTCTCGGAACCATCGCGGTCGTCGCCGGCTACCGCCGCACGAAACGGCTCGGCAAGGTGGGGGGCTGACGCTCCCCGGAAGAACGGCCGCCGGCGTGGGCCCCTCGCACGCCGGCGGCCGTCACCGGAGACATTCCGGGACACTCGAAATCGTGGATGAGGAGCGCGAACGCGTGGATGTGATGTTGCTGGCCGGGACCCGGCCGGAGGCGGTCAAGCTAGCGCCGCTGGCACTGGCGCTGGCGGAGCACCCGCGCCTACGGCCTTTTGTCGTCCACAGTGGACAGCATCAGGGCATGGTGGAGCAGGCGCTGATCCCGTTCGGCCTGCCGGTCGACGCCTGGCTCGACACCCCGCCACGAACCACGGGCACGCAGGCGGAACTGGTTTCCGGGCTGCTGCCCGCGCTCGATCGCTTGCTCCGTCAGGTCGCGCCCGCCGCTGTCGTCGTCCAAGGCGACACGACCACCGGCCTGGCGGGCGCGCTCGCCGCTTTCTGGCTGGGAATCCCGGTCGTTCATCTCGAAGCGGGTCTGCGCACACACGACCTCGCGGCGCCGTTTCCCGAAGAGGGCACCCGGCAGATGATCTCGCGCATCACCGCCCTGCACCTCGCGCCGACGCCGGGCGCGGCGGCCGCGCTGCGCACGGAAGGTGTTGCGCGGCAACGTATCGCGGTCACCGGCAACACCGTCGTCGACGCCGTGATCGCGATCGCCGAACGCGACCTGCCGGCGAGGGACACCGCGCTGGCGTTGCTGGAGATGGAGATCGCCGAGGCGAACGAACGCCTGGTCCTGGTGACATCGCACCGGCGCGAATCCTGGGGCGAGCCGTTGAGCCGCACACTCGCGGCGATCGAGCTGATCGTCGCGGAACACACCGACGTCCAGGTGCTGTTCCCGGTGCATCCGAATCCGGCCGTACGGGAACAGGTCATGACCGCGCTCGGTGGCACGCCACGGGTGACGATCACCGAGCCGCTCGAGTATCCCGATCTCGTGCGCGCGCTGCGGCTGGCCGAACTCGTCCTGACCGATTCCGGTGGTATCCAAGAGGAAGCGCCCACCTTCGGCACGCCGGTCCTCGTGCTCCGTGACGTCACCGAGCGACGTGAGGCCATCGAGGCGGGCTGCGCCTGGCTGGTCGGGACGGACACCGCGCTCATCGCCGACACCGCGGCCAGAATCCTGCGCGGCGATCTCCGGCCGACGCATACCGGAAACCCTTACGGTGACGGCAATGCCGCCGCCTTGACGGTGGCGGCATTGGAAGAACTCCTCAACCTGGCCCCGGCACAGCGCACGGTCGCCGAATCGCGTTAGATCGAGACGATCTGGACCGGAAGCGCCGGGTTGGCGGAGAAGTCGAGCGCCGTCCGCGGACGTCCGGCGGCGACCACATGCGCGCCGAGCGCGGCGATCATCGCGCCGTTGTCCGTGCACAGTCGCGGCCGCGGGACCCGCAGCTGGATCCCGGCCTCCGCGCAGCGCTCGGCGGCGAGTTCGGACAACCGGGAATTCGCCGCCACACCACCGGAAATGACCAGCGTGTCCACGCCGTGTTCCTTGGCCGCACGGATCGCCTTCATGGTGAGAACGTCGGCGACGGCCTCCTGGAACGACGCCGCGACATCGTCGACGGGGATCTCCTCGCCGCGGCGCTCGGCGCCTTCCACCCACCGCGCGACGGCGGTTTTCAAGCCGGAGAAGGAGAAATCGAACTTGGCGTCACGCGGCCCGGTCATTCCCCGGGGGAACGCGATGGCCGCGCCGTCGCCGTTCTTGGCGGCCTTGTCGATGGGCGGGCCGCCGGGGTAGGGCAGGCCGAGGACGCGGGCGACCTTGTCGTATGCCTCGCCCGCCGCGTCGTCCACAGTGGACCCGAGTTCGGTGATCTTGGACGCGATGTCGTCCACCAGAAGCAATTGCGTGTGCCCGCCGGAGACGAGCAGGGCGAGGCAGCGTTCGGGCAACGGCCCGTGCTGGAGGGTGTCGACCGCGATATGCCCGGCCAGATGGTTGACGCCGTAGAGCGGGATGTCGAGCGCGGCGGCGTACGCCTTGGCCGCGGCGACGCCGACCAGCAGCGCGCCGGCGAGGCCGGGTCCGGCGGTCACCGCGATGGCGTCCACATCGGACAGTTTCAGCCCGGCCTTGTCGAAGGCGCGCTCGACGGTCGGGACCATCGCCTCCAAATGGGCGCGGCTGGCGACCTCGGGGACGACGCCGCCGAAGCGGGCGTGCTGGTCGACGCTGGAAGCGACCTCGTCGGCGAGGAGTTCGACCGTGTTGTCGTCGTGCAGGCGGACGAGGCCGACGCCGGTCTCGTCGCACGAACTCTCGATGCCCATGATGATGCGTGGCATCAGCCCGCCACCTCGTCTCGGACCTGGGCCCGCGGGCGGGCCATCGTGTAGGCGTCGGCGCCGGAAGGCTGGTAGTAGCGCTTCCGGAGGCCGACGCGTTCGAAACCGTGCCGCTCGTAGAGCGCGATCGCCGCTTCGTTGTCGGTGCGGACCTCGAGGAACACCGGCGCGACGAGTTCGTCCGCGCGGTCGAGGAGCGCCTTCAGGAGCGCGGTGCCGACCCCGTTGCGCTGCCATGCCGGGTCGACGCCGATCGTGTGGATGCTCGTCTCGTAATCGCCGCGGCGGCCGACGATGGCGAGGCCGGCGTACCCGATGACCTCGTCGCTTTCGTCCGGGCGCGCGACGAGATAGTGGCCGCCGGCGTCGAGTTCCGCGTGGAAGGCGTAGGCGCTCCACGGCGAATCCCCGGGAAAGAGGATCTTCTCGATCTCGACACAGCGGGGGATGTCCTTGCGGCGTAAGGGTTCCAGCCTCACGGCGTGGTCACCTTCTTGCGCGCGGCCGGTTCGACGGCGTCCGGGCGGCGGAGGTAGAGGGGGGTAAGCGGGGCGGGCTCGCTTCCGAAGTCCTCGCGAGCGGCCTTGACCAGTCCGATAGGTGACGGGAAACGCGGCTCCATCGGCTGGACGCCGAGGGCGTCGGCGTAGAGCAGTGCGCCGTCGCCCGCCGCGACCTTGACCGTGGTGTCGAGGTCGGCCGGGCGCTGGACGTGCGGACCGTCGGTGCGGGAGCCGTCGGCGGCGTACGCGGCCCAGTAGACCTCGCGGCGCCTCGCGTCGGTGAGGACGAGGAAGGGCGCTTCGCCGGAGGGGACTTCGGCGGCGATCGCGTCGAGGCTGCAGACCGGGTAGGCCGGGATGCCGAGGGCGTGGGCGAGCGAGGCGGCGGTGGCCATGCCGGCGCGAAGGCCGGTGAAGGGGCCGGGGCCGACGCCGCAGACGATGGCGTCGAGGTCGCGAAGCGTGACGCCTGCGGCCTTGACCGCTTCGAGGGCGTGGGGCGTGATCAGCTCGCCGTGCGCGCGGGGGTCGACCGTGACGCGGTCGCCGCGGGATTCGAGCGCGTCGCCGTCCAGGGCGACGAGGCCCGCGGTGACCGCCGGGGTCGAGGTGTCGATGGCCAGTACCAGCACGGTTACCCAGCCTACGACCAGCGCCCCGCGCCACGATTAGGGGGCTGAACGCGACCCGGTCCCGCAGCTGCTCCCCCGCGACCGGATCGCGGTTAGCCCGCGAATGTCGCTCCCGTCACCCAGCCCCCTCCGGTCCCGTGGCCCCACCAACTGAGCACGGTTAGCCCGCGAATGTCACTCTCCGAGGGCCGCTGCAGGCGGAGCGACATTCGCGGGCTAACCGCGATCCGGGGGCGGTGTGAAGCAGGTCGCAGAGGGGTAGGAGGGCCGCGCGGTACGGTCCAGCGGGGGGCTTTCGGATCCACGCGCCCCGGCCGGTGGAGTCGAGCAGGAGGTCACGCGGTGCCCGATCGGTTGTTCCCCACACTCACGAGCGGCGGCTCCGGCAAAGAGGCCCTCCGCTTCGGCGATATCTCCCTGACATACGCCGACCTCGCCGCCATCGCCGGCACCCTCGCCCGCGACCTGCCGAGCGGCCGCGTCGCCGTCTGGGCGACGCCGACGGTCCACACCAGCGTCGCCGTGATCGCCGCACTGCTCGCCGGCGTTCCCGCCATCCCGCTCAATCCGAAGATCGGCGAGCGCGAACTCGCGCATATCCTCGCCGACAGCGAACCCGTCCTCGTGCTCGCCGAACCGGACGTCGAGCTGCCCGCCGGTCTCGCCGGCCTGCCGCGCCGCGACATCACTCTCGAAGGTGCACCCGTCGATTTCCCCGCGGAACCGGACGCCGAAGCCCCGGCGCTGATCGTCTACACCTCCGGCACCACCGGCCCGCCCAAGGGCGTCGTCCTTCCCCGCCGCGCGATCTCGGCCACCCTCGACGTGCTCGAGGACGCCTGGGAATGGACCGCCGAAGACGTCCTGGTGCACGGCCTTCCGCTCTTCCACGTGCACGGCCTGATTCTCGGCATCCTCGGGCCGCTTCGGCGCGGCGGCTCGGTCCGGCATCTCGGCCGGTTCTCCACGGAAGGCGTCGCACGCGAGCTCGCGACCGGGGCGACCATGCTGTTCGGCGTCCCGACCATGTACCACCGCATCGCGGGCGAAGTCGGTGACAACCCATCGCTCGCCGAGGCGCTGCGGAGCGCCCGGCTGCTCGTCTCCGGGTCGGCGGCGCTGCCCGTCCACGACCACCAGCGCATCACCGCGGCGACCGGCCAGCGCGTTATCGAGCGCTACGGGATGACCGAGACGCTGATGAACACCAGCGTCCGCGCCGACGGCGAGCGTGTCCCCGGCACCGTCGGCGTACCGCTGAGCGGCGTCGACCTGCGTCTCGTGGACGAGGCCGGTAAGCCTGTCGAAGAGACCGACACTGTCGGTGAGATCCAGGTTCGCGGGCCGAACCTGTTCACCGAGTACCTCAACCGTCCCGACGCGACAGAAGCCGCCTTCGACGACGGCTGGTTCCGGACCGGCGACATGGCGACGCGCGACGCGGCCGGATACGTGAAGATCGTCGGCCGGAAGGCGACAGACCTGATCAAGAGCGGCGGCTACAAGATCGGCGCGGGCGAAATCGAGAACGCGCTCATGGAGCATCCCCAGGTCGCGGAGGTCGCGGTCACCGGCGAGCCGGACGACGACCTCGGTGAGCGCATCGTGGCGTGGGTGGTGCCCGACGGGGAACGCCCGACGGAGTCGGAGCTGGCCGACCACGTGGCTCGCTTGTTGTCGCCGCACAAGCGGCCTCGGGTGGTCCGCTATCTGGAAGCGTTGCCACGCAATGACATGGGCAAGGTCATGAAGCGGGCGCTCGGGTGAGCAGGCCCTCCGCGCGGTCCGTCATCAAGGAGATCGCGACCGGTTTCGTGGATCTGGACGTTCCGCGGTCCGCGGAGCCGGACGACGGGCCGATCGACTGGCCGGGCTACCGCGTGGCACGCGAAGCCGCCGCGGAGCGGTCAGGCGAGGACGAGTCCGTTCTTTGTGGGACAGCCAGGATCGGCGAGGTCGAAGCGGTCGTGATCGCCTTCGAGTTCGGCTTCCTGGGAGGGTCGATCGGTCAGCGGACCGGTGATCGCGTCGAGGCGGCGTTCGCACGGGCGGTGGCGTCCCGGCTGCCGGTGGTGTCGCTGATCGCGACGGGCGGCAGCCGCATGCAACACGGGATGCGCGCGCTTTCGCAGTTGCAGCGCATCGCGCGGGCTGCCGCGGGCGCCCGGTCGGTGCCGCAGATCTCGGTGCTGCGCGATCCCACCACGGGCGGCGGCTGGGCGACGCTCGGAGCGAGCGCCGACGTCGTTCTCGCGTTGCCCGAGGCACAGGTCGGTTTCGCCGGTTCCCGGGTACGGCCTGCCGACGCGCCCGCGGAGGCGTACACGGCGGAAGCGAAGCTCGCGTGGGGTCAGGTCGATCGGATCGTGCCGCCTGACGATCTTGCCGCCGTGCTGGAACGGTGGTTGCGTTTGCTGACTTCGCCGTCGTCGGAAGCCGCCGCGCCTCCCGGCGCATACGGATCGCTGGAATTGCCCGAAAGCGGCTGGGCCGCGGTGCAGGCGGCGCGCTCCGCTGATCGCCCCAGGGCAGCCGAGTACCTCGATGGGTACTTCGAGTGGCGCGAGGACATCTCGGGCGACAGGTGCGGAGGTGTCGACGTCGGTGTCCTCTGCGGATTCGGACGGCGAGACGGCCGGACGATCGCGTACGCGGCCCAGTGCGGGACGCCGACGCTGCCCGCGGGATTCCGGACGGCGGCCCGTCTGGTGCGGCTCGCGTCGCGGCTGGGGATTCCTGTGCTCACGCTCGTCGACACTCCCGGTGCGGCGAACGACGCGGCGGCCGAGCGGGCAGGGGCCGGGGCGGCGATCGCGGAATTGTTCGAGGCCGTCGCGAGCGCTGCCGTGCCGATCACGACTCTGGTGATCGGGGAAGGCGGGTCCGGTGGCGCGCTCGCGTTCGCGGCGCCGGGTTCGACCTGGGTGACGCCCGACGCGTACTTCTCGGTCACCTCGCCCGAGGCGGCGGCGGCGATCCTCAAGCTGCCCGCCGACGAAGTCCCCGCCCTCGCGGATCGCCTTCGATTACGCCCCCAAGACCTGGTCGACCTGGGAATCGCGCGCTCCGTGGTCGGCCCCGCAGGTCGACTTTAGCCCCCTAATCGCGATCTGGGCCGCCGCGGCACTCCCATTGCTTAGCATGCCTACGCGTCACGGTTAGCCCGCGAAAGTCGACGTGCGCAGGCGGGGGCTCGGGAGCGGGTGAGATCGCGTTTAGCGGGCTAACCGCGATCCGGCCCGCCTACCGCACAGATCGCGGTTAGCCCGCTAAACGCAGGTCGGGCGTACGGGACGCCCAGGTGCCGTGCGGCTCCAAGGTGACCTCACGGACGTCGTCCTCGCGACGATCCAGGCGCACGACTAGGTAGTCGTCCGAGAGCCGCTCCGCGGTCCCTTCACCCCACTCGACGACCAGGGCGGATCGCTCCAGCTCGGTGTCGAGATCCAGGTCGTCGAGCTGCGATAGATCCCCGCCGAGCCGATACGCGTCAACGTGCACCAAAGCGACCCCGGCCTCGCCCGCCGGATGGACCCGGGCCAGCACGAACGTCGGCGAGCTGACCCGCCCGCCGACCCCGAGCCCGTCCGCGATGCCGCGGGTCAGCGTCGTCTTGCCCGCCCCGAGCGGCCCGGCGAGCAGCACCAGATCACCCGCGCGCAGCGAGCGCCCGAGCGCGCGCCCGAAGGCAAGAGTCGACTCAGGAGTCGGGAAAGCGAAGTTCATCAGCGCTGCCACCACCAGGTTCGCCGGTCGGAAGTTTCACCATCGGTGCCCGTGCACCGTTGTAGCAAATCGATCAGATGGCTGTTCACCAGCTCAGGCTGTTCCAGCTGCACCATGTGTCCCGCGCCGCGCACGCGCACCAGCTCCGCGTCCGGCAGTTCCGCCGCGATCCGCTCGGCGTGCGCGATCGGCGTGAACCGGTCGGAATCCCCGCCGACGACCAGCACGTGCGCGTGCTTCAAGCCGGCGAGTGCCGCATACCGGTTGTGGCTGCCCAGGGTGTCGACGAAGTTCACGAGGCCGCGCACCGGCGTCACTTCGAGCATTTCCAGCATGAAGTCGACGAGCCGCGGCGACACGTCCCGGCTGCCGAAAGCCAGCCGTCGGACGGCCTGCCGGGTCAGCTGCCCGCCCGCCGCCCGCACGAACTCGACCAGGCCGGGCTGCCAGCCCGCCAGCCCGCCGACACCCCGGGTGAGCGGGTTGTACTTCGAAAGGAGCGACCTCGGCAGCCCTCGCGCGCCGACCTCGCCCGCGGCCGTCGCGATGAACGCGACGCCGCACACGCGGTCGTCGAACAGCTCGGGATGCTCGGAGGCGAGCTCCATGATCACCATGCCGCCCATCGAGTGCCCCATCAGCACGATGGGTCCCTCCGGCGCCACCGAACGCACGACCATGTCGAGGTCGCGTGCCAGCTGTTCGATGGTGCTGTTCTCGGCGGTCGCGGCACCGGATTGCCCGTGCCCGCGGTGGTCGAAATAGATCTGACGCACCCGCGGCAGCTTCAGCGACGCGAGGTCTCGCCGCTGGAAATGCCAGCAGCGCTTCGACAACGCGAACCCGTGCACGCCGACGACGGTCAGCTCCGGTTCGCCCCCATCCGCCGGATCGATCTCCTCGACCGCGAGCGGCGTGCCGTCTTCGGCCGCCACGGTCGAGGTCCGGTCCGGTTCAAGATCCCCCAACGGCTCGTCCACGAACGGATCCTCACTCTGCCGCCGCTGCTGTGCGGCGACGGCGATCGCGGCGGCGGTGCCGGTGGCGACCGCCCCGACCCCGCCGACGATGGCCAGCAGTCTTCGTGAAGGTGTCACGAGCCGGCCTCCAGATACGTTCGGCGGATACGCGGGCGGTACATCGAAGTCACGATCTCGTAGTCGATCGTCCCCAGCTTGTCGGCCCATTCCCGGGCTGTCGGCTCGCCAAACGTGCCCTGGCCGAAGAGGGTCACTTCGCTCCCGACGGCGGGCTCGTAATCTCCGCAATCGACGATCAACTGGTCCATGCAGACGCGGCCGACGACCGGGCGACGGCGTCCGCCGAGCCAAACGTCCATGCGGCCGGACAGCGACCGCGGCACGCCGTCGGCGTATCCGACGGGGACCAGGGCGAGGGTGGTGTCGCGCTCGGCGGTCCACGTGTGGCCGTAGGAGACGGATTCGCCGGACGCGATCCGCTTCGTGAGGACGACCGACGATTTGAAGGTCATCGCCGGGCGCAGGTCTTCGGCCGCGGGCACCGGGTTCAGCCCGTAGATCGCGATCCCCGGGCGTACGAGGTCGAAGTGCAGGTCCGGCCTGGTCAGCACGGCGGCGGAGTTCGCGAGGTGGCGCATCGGCTCCAGCCCGGCCGCGCGGGCGATGTCGTAGGCCTCGTCGAACCGTTTGGCCTGCGCGTCGATGGAGGGGTGGCCCGGCTCGTCGGCGCAGGCGAGATGCGACCAGATCGCGACGACCTCGACGAGCGGCTTCGCGGCCGCCGCTGCCTGGACCAACGCGGGCCATTCCGCAGGTGGGCAGCCATTTCGGGAGAGTCCGGTGTCGATCTTCAGGTGCACCCGCGCCGTCGCGATTAGGGGGCTAAAGTCGCGCGCCCGGCGCGCGCCATCGGCCACGCGAGCGAGTTCGTCGAGGGAGCTGACGGCGACGTCGATGTCTTCGGCGACGGCTTCCGCGAAGTCGGCTTCGGGAGTGTCGAGCCAGCTGAAGAGCCGGACACCGATCCCCGCGCGGCGCAGCGCGATCGCTTCACCGAGAGAGCAGGTTCCCAGCCAGGTCGCCCCGCCTTCGATGGCGGCCCGCCCGGCCTCAAGCGCTCCGTGCCCGTAGCCGTCGGCCTTGACCACCGCCATGGTCTGGGCCCCGGGGGCGCGGGAATCGAGCAGGGCGACGTTGTGCCGGATGGCGGACAGGTCGATGACGACCTCGGCACGCGGGAAACTGGCGGTCATAACGACCACCAGTTTCCCACGAACCGGGCTCAGGACAGGCGCGCCCCGTCAGTGGCGGAGAACACGTGCAGCTCGTCGGGACGGATCCGCAGGTGCAGGGTGTCGCCCATGACCGGCGGCTTGCGCGGGTCGACCCGGGTGACGACGTTGGACTTCGTGCCTTCGGCGTCGGTCTCGGCGAGCTTGCCGTAGACGTACGCGTCCGAGCCGAGTTCCTCGACGAGGTCGACCTTGACCGGCACGGTGCCGTCCTCGCTGGTGGTCACTTCGAGCGACTCGGGCCGGAAGCCGAGGGTGACCGTGTCACCGTCGGCCTTGGCGAGGATCTCGCGGGACAGCGGCACCCGCGCACCGCCGAGCTCGGCACCGTCCGCGGTGAGCTTCGCGGTGACGAGGTTCATCGCGGGCGAGCCGATGAACCCGGCGACGAAAGCGTTTGCGGGCTTGTCGTACAGCGCGCGCGGGGTGTCGCACTGCTGCAGGAGACCGTCCGAGAGGACGGCGACCCGGTCGCCCATCGTCATGGCCTCGACCTGGTCGTGGGTGACGTACACGGTGGTGACACCGAGACGGCGCTGCAGGGCGGCGATCTGCGTACGCGTCGAAACACGCAGCTTAGCGTCGAGGTTCGACAGCGGCTCGTCCATCAGGAAGACCTGCGGCTCACGCACGATGGCGCGGCCCATCGCGACACGCTGGCGCTGACCACCGGAGAGCGCCTTCGGCTTGCGGTCGAGGTACTGCTCGATGTCGAGCAGCTTGGCCGCGTCGAGCACCTTCTGCTTGATCTCCGACGCCGGACGGCCGGCGATCTTCAGCGCGAAGCCCATGTTCTGGCCGACGGTCATGTGCGGGTACAGCGCGTAGTTCTGGAACACCATCGCGATGTCGCGGGCGCGCGGCGGCAGCTGCGTGACGTCGCGGTCGCCGATCCAGACGGCGCCCTCGTCGATGTCCTCGAGACCGGCGAGCATCCGCAGGCTGGTGGACTTGCCGCAGCCGGAAGGCCCGACCAGCACGAGGAATTCGCCGTCGGCGATCTCGAGTTCGAGTGCGTCCACGGCGGGCCGCTCGGAACCGGCGTAGCGCCGGGTCGCCTTGTCGTAGGTGATCGTGGCCATCGGTTCAGTCCTCTTTCGGTTTCGCGGGAATGCCGTGCCCGAGTTCGCGGGCCTCGAGATGCCGTTGCTGGATCCGGTATCCCTCGGCGCGGTCCGCCTCGGTCGGTTCGGCCAGCTCGAGCCGGGTCTTGCCGTGGTCTTCCTGCCAGCGGGGAGGTTCCTTGCTGGAAGCGAGGGCCCAGGCCGCCTGCCGCGCGGCGCCGACCGCGACGTACTCGGCGACTTCGGGGATGACGACGGGCACGCCGAACACGACCGGCGCGACCGCGCGGACGGCGGCCGACTGCGCGCCGCCACCGATCAGGAGCACGCGGCGGACCTCGAGCCCCTGTTCACGCAGGGCGTCGAGACCGGCGGCGAGACCGCACAGCATGCCTTCGACGGCGGCACGGGCGAGGTTCTCCGGCGTCATGTTCGCGCGGGTCAGGCCGAAGAGCGTGCCCTTGGCGTCCGGGAGGTTCGGCGTCCGCTCACCGTCGAGGTAGGGCAGGAAGGTGAGGCCGCCGGAGCCAGGAGCGGCGGCGAGTGCCAGCTTGTCGAACTCCGCGAGTTCGACGCCGAGCATCGCGGCCGTGGCGGTGAGCACGCGGGCGGCGTTGAGGGTGCAGGCGAGCGGCAGGAACCGGCCGGTGGCGTCGGCGAATCCGGCGACGATGCCGGTGGGGTCGGCGCTCGCGGTCTCGGAGACGCCGAAGACGGTGCCGCTGGTGCCCAGCGAGACCACGACGTCGCCGGGGACGAGTTCGAGGCCAAGTGCGGCGGCCATGTTGTCGCCGGTTCCGGCCGAGACCAGGATCCCGTCCGGCGTGTGCCCCGCGGCCTCGGCGGGGCCGAGGAGCTTGGGCAGCGAGGGGGTGCGGCCACCGAAGGCGTGCGCGAGGAGGTCCTGGCGGTAGGTGCCGCCGGCGGGCGAGAAGTAGCCGGTGCCGGACGCGTCGCCGCGGTCGGTGACCGGCTCGGCGCCCTGGCCCAGCAGGCGCCACGTCAGCCAGTCGTGCGGGAGCAGGACTTTGGCGACGCGATCGGCCAGCTCGGGCTCGTTCTCCGCCATCCAGCGCAGTTTCGTGACGGTGAAGCTGGCGACCGGGACCGAGCCGACGGACTTCGCCCAGTTCTCGGCGCCGAGTTCACTTCCGAGGTCTTCGGCCGCCTTCGCGGACCGAGTGTCGTTCCACAGCAACGCGGGCCGGACGACCTCGCCGTCCTCGTCGAGGGTGACCATGCCGTGCTGCTGACCGCCGACGCCGATCGCACCGACCCCGTCGAGCAGGCCATCGGTGGCCTCGCGCAACGCGTCCCACCACGCAGAGGGGGCGACTTCGGTGCCGTCGGGGTGCGAAGCACGGCCGGTACGGACGATCTCGCCGGTGGCCGCGTCGCAGACGACGACCTTCGTCGACTGGGTCGACGAGTCGATTCCGGCGACCAGGTCAGATTTCATATTCCGGCCCCTCTGGGTCGCACTCGACCTGTTCGATGGCCGTTCCCGCGTTCAGGGCGGCCTCGATCTCCTCGGTCGGTGTCAGGTCGTCGGTGATCAGGAGGTCGTAGTCGCCGATGTCGCCGTGCGCGAACGTGGCGGTGCGGCCGAACTTGGAGTTGTCGACGACCAGGACGTTGTGGCTGGCGGTGCGCAGCGCGGTCTTCTTGAGCGCGGCGTAGTCCTGGACGGGGTGGAACAGGCGGCCGACCGCGACCGCGGCGACCGAGACGAACCCGATGTCGGCGTGGGTGCGCTCGAGGAACGCGAGGACGTCCGGCCCGGCGCACGAGTCGAACTCGTGGTGATAGCGGCCGCCGGCGAGAACGACTTCGACGCTCTTGGCCGGGCCGAGGATGCGGGCGGCTTCGAGCGAGTTGGTGATGACTGTCAGGTCTTCGATCGCGCCGAGGCGGCGGACGAGCGGGAAGAGCGTCGTCGAGTCGTCGACGAAGACCGTCTGGCCGGACTGGACGTGCGCCGCGGCGGCCTCGCCCAGCGCTTCCTTCGCGGTCTGGTTGAAGGTGTCGCGGAAGCGGGCGGCCGACTCCATGGTCGTCGCCGGGTAGGCCTCGACCTTGCCGCGCAGTTTGCGGAGGAGGCCGCGCTCGGCGAGGTCGTCGAGGTCGCGGTGCATCGTCATCAGGCTGACGCCGAACCGGGTGGTGAGGTCGTCGATGCGGACCTCACCGGTGGCGATGACGTGGTCGAGGATCTCCTGGCGCCGGTGCTCGACGGCGGCGTCCGATGGCCTGGTCTTAGACATGGGCGACACCGTTCACGACCTGGGACATCGCGGTCCCGGCGGGGTGGGTGTCGGCGCTCACACCTGCTTCTTACCAGATTATTCGCCCCGAGTTAACACGTAACTCGATAACTCTCCCACTTTTCCTCACCTGCCGCCCGCGCCGACGCACTTGCGTTTCGCCCCCTAATCGTGCTCTGCGGGCGGGCGCCGTCAGAGCACGATTAGGGGGCTAAAGTCGACACGGGGCCCTGGTCAGAGGGTGTGCGAGCGGACGGCCCGGACGGCATCGGGGACGGCGTCGAGGATGCCGGAAGCCGAGGTCGGAGCGCCGTCAGCGGCGAGCGAGCCGGCGAGCGAATGGACGTGCGCGGCGACCCCTGCCGCCAGCCACGGATCGAGCCCGGCGGCGAGCAGCGAGCCGACCAGACCGGACAGAACGTCGCCCGAACCGGCCGTCGCGAGCCACGACCCTCGCGGCGTGTTCACCAGCGCGCGCCCGTCCGGCGCCGCGACCACGGTGCAGTGCCCCTTCAGGAGCACGACGGCGTCGTACTTCCGCGCGGCCGACCGCGCCGCCGCGACCCGGTCCGCCCCCGGCGGCGAACCCATCAGCCGCTCGAACTCCCCGGCGTGCGGCGTCAGCACGAGCGGCGTGTCCGGATCGCGCGCGTCGAGCACGTCGGGCGAATGCGCGATGATCGTCGTCGCGTCGGCGTCCGCGCACACCGGCACCCCCCGGCCGAGCACGAACCGCAGCACGTCCCGGCCCTCGTTGCCGGTGCCGATCCCCGGCCCGACGACCCACGCCTGCACCCGGCCGGCGTCCGTCACCGAGCCCGTCGCGATCACTTCGGGCCACCGCCCGCGGACCACGTCGGCGGCGTGCCCGGCGTAGCGCACCAGCCCGGACGTCGCCCGCACGGCGGCACCGGCCGCGAGCACAGCCGCCCCGGGGTAGGTCGCGGATCCCGCGGCCACCCCGACCACGCCTTGGCTGTACTTGTCGTCGCCCGGCCCGGGGACGGGCCACGCCGCGGCGACATCGGCCGTGTCGAGCCGCTCCAGATCGGGTTCGCCGAGCTCCGGCCGCAGCCCGATGTCCACCAGGGCGACTTCGCCGCACGACGCGGGCGCGAGGGCGTGCACGGGCTTGAGGGCGCCGAAGGTGACCGTGCGGTCGGCGACGATGGCAGGACCGTCGACGGCGCCGGTGTCCGGATCCACCCCGCTCGGCAGATCGACGGCCAGCACCGGCGAACTCACGTGCTCCAGCAGCGCGGCGGCGTCCGCCCGCAAGGGCCCTCGCGCCGAAATACCGACGATCCCGTCGACAACGAGGTCGGCCCTTTGAATCCACTGTGGACCGTCCTCAACGGACACAACCTTGCCGCCGGATCGCTTCAACGCGGCCAAACCCTGGCCGTGCGCGCGTTCTGGCTTCAGCAAGATCGCGGAGACGGCCACATTGCGACGGCGCAAGAACGCACCGGCCCACAAGGCGTCACCGCCGTTGTCGCCCGAACCGACCAGCAACGTCACCCGCCGCCCGGACACCGACCCCGTGTGTTCGGCGAGCATCTCGGCGGCATGCACCGACAGGCCGAAGGCCGCGCGTCGCATGAGCTCGCCGTCGGGCGTGACGGCGAGCAGCCTGTCCTCCGCCGCGCGAATCCGTTCCGTGGTCCAGATTCCCTGCACGACGCCTCCGGTCCTTACTCGACGGTGACCGACTTCGCCAGGTTACGCGGCTTGTCTACGTCGTACCCGCGCGTGCGGGCGATCTCCGCGGCCAGCACCTGCAGCGGCACCGTCGAAACCAGCGGCTGCAGCAGCGTGGGCACGGCCGGGATCTCGATCAGCTCGTCGGCGAACGGGCGAACGGTCTCGTCGCCTTCTTCCGCGATCACGATCGTGCGGGCGCCGCGTGCCTGGATCTCGCTGATGTTCGACACCAGCTTCGAGTGCAGGACGGCGCGGCCCTTGGGCGACGGCATCACCACGACGACGGGAAGGCCTTCTTCGATCAGCGCGATCGGGCCATGCTTGAGCTCGCCGGCGGCGAAACCCTCGGCGTGCATGTACGCCAGTTCCTTGAGCTTCAGCGCGCCTTCGAGGGCGACCGGGAAACCGACGTGACGGCCGAGGAACAGCACGGCCTTCGAGTCGGCGATCCGGCGGCCGAGGTCACGGACCTGGTCCACAGTGGACAGAACCTTCTGCACCGCGGCGGGCATGGCTTCGAGTTCGGCGAACTCGCGGGCGACCTCGTCCGGGTACTTGGTGCCGCGGGCCTGCGCCAGCGCCAGGCCGACCAGGTAGTTGGCCGCGATCTGCGCGAGGAACGCCTTGGTCGAGGCAACGCCGATCTCCGGACCGGCGTGCGTGTAGAGGACGGCGTCGGATTCGCGCGGGATCTGCGCGCCGTTGGTGTTGCAGACGGCCAGGACGCGGGCCTTCTGCTCACGAGCGTGGCGGACGGCCTCAAGGGTGTCCGCGGTCTCGCCCGACTGGGAGACGGCGACGACCAGGGTCGCGCGATCCAGCACCGGGTCGCGATAGCGGAACTCGCTGGCCAGCTCGACCTCGACCGGGAGGCGGCACCAGTGCTCGATCGCGTACTTGGCGACCAGGCCGGAGTGGTACGCGGAACCGCAGGCGACGACGAAGACCTTGTCGACGTCACGCAGGTCCTGGTCGGAGATGCGCTGCTCGTCGAGGATGATCCGGCCGCCGTCGAAGTGGCCGCGCAACGTGTTCGCCAGCGCCTCGGGCTGCTCCTCGATCTCCTTGAGCATGAAGTACTCGTGGCCGCCCTTTTCCGCGGCCGAAAGGTCCCAGTCGACGGTGAACGGCTTGGCCTGGGCGGCGTCGCCGTGGAAGTCGGTGACCTCGTAACCCTCTCGGGTGATCACGACGAGCTGGTCCTGGCCGAGCTCGACCGCCTCACGCGTGTGCTCGATGAACGCGGCGACATCGGAGGCGACGAAGTGCTCACCCTCGCCGACACCGACGACCAGCGGCGAGGAACGGCGGGCGGCGACGATGGTGTCCGGCTGGTCGGCGATGGTCACGACCAGGGTGAACGCGCCTTCGAGACGACGGCAGACCGCGGCGACGCTGGCCGGGAAGTCGCCCTTCGTGTCGCCCTCGGTGTAGGCGCGGGAGATGAGGTGCGCGGCGGTCTCGGAGTCGGTGTCGCTCGCCATCTCGATGCCGTCGGCCTCGAGTTCGGCGCGCAGGGCGGCGAAGTTCTCGATGATGCCGTTGTGCACGACGGCGACCTGATGGGAGGCGTCGCGATGCGGGTGCGAGTTGCGGTCGACCGGGGCGCCGTGGGTGGCCCAGCGGGTGTGGCCCATCCCGGCCGTGCCGGTGAAGGCGTCCCTGCCGACGGTGTCGAGCTGGGTCTCCAGGTTGGCCAGGCGGCCTGCCTTGCGCTCGACGTTCAGCGCCCCGACGCCGTCGAGGACGGCGACACCCGCCGAGTCATAGCCGCGGTATTCCATCCTGCGCAGTCCGCCGATGACGACGTCCAGGGCCGGGCGGTGTCCGACGTATCCCACGATTCCACACACGGCCACCAGCCTAACGAGGGAACTTCAGGCCCTTCGCCCGGGCGCCCGCACCTGCGTTTAGCGGGCTAAACGCGAGCTCGGCGTCACGGTTAGCCCGCGAAAGTCGACCCGCGGGGCGGCGCGCGGGCCGGACGAGGGTGCGGGCAGTAAGGTCACGAGCATGGCCAGCAAGCCCAAGCAGCTGCTCGCGGAGCTGTCCCACCCAGGTCCGCACGAGGTTCTGCGCGGCAACCTCGCCCTGGTCGGGCTCCCCGGTGTCGTGTTCACGCCCCGCTCGGGGCTCGGTCTGCCCGCGATCGCGTTCGGGCATGGGTGGTTGCAGCCCACCGGGAGCTACCGGCACCTGCTCAGGCATCTCGCGAGCTGGGGCATCGTCGCGGCGGCCCCGGCCACCCAGCGCGGACCGCTGCCGTCGCACCGGCTGCTGGCCGGCGACCTGCTCACCACTCTCGACCTGATCACGACGGTCCGCCTCGGGCCGGACGGCATCAGCGTCGACCCCGCGAAGCTCGGCCTCGCCGGGCACTCGACCGGCGGCGGTTCGGCGGTCCTCGCTGCCGCGCAGGCGGCGGAGGAAGGCTCCGATCGGCCGCGGGTCCAGGCTGTCGCGACCATCACTCCCGCGCAGACGTTGCCGCCGGCGACGGTGTCCGCACGGTCGGTGACCGTGCCCGGCCTGCACCTCGCGGCGGGCGAGGATCTGGTGGCGCCGCCGGTGGGGCACGCGGAGGCCATCGCGGACGCGTGGGGCGGGCCGGTGCAGCTGCGGACGCTCGGGAAGTCGTCGCACCTCGGCGTCACCGAGGGCAGGCACTGGAGCCAGCTCCTGCTGCACGGGAAGCCGCACCGCGGGACGCAGCAACTGACGAGGGCGCTGTTCACCGCGTTCTTCCTCACCCACCTGGCCGGGACGACCAAGTACCAGCCACTGCTGGACGCCGACGTCAAGCGCGCCCCGATCGAGCTCCAGGACGAACCCGCCGCCTGACCCGCTGCCGCACCGCCTCGCGTTTAGCGGGCTAACCGCGATCCGACCCGCCACCTGCCCCGGCTACTTAGCATGCCTACGCGTCGCGATTAGGGGGCGAAAGTCGACACGCACCCGACCGAGCCCCGCGGCACCGGAGCACGGTTAGCCCGCGAAAGTCGACACGCACGGGCAGGGAAGTGGGCAAAGAGAAGGGCCCGGTTCTGGTGAACCGGGCCCCAAGTGCGCCGAAGTGGATCAGTCGACCATCCACGAGTTGTTCGAGAAGTCGTCGTCGTCGAAACCCTTGTCGTCGCGGGCATGACGACCTCGACGACGAGCAGGCGCAGCAGGCGCACCAGCCGCGTCGGGCGCCCCGGCACCCGGGACGGCCGGCGGCACCGCAGGCGGCACGTCCACCGTCGCCGGCATTCCGGGCACACCCGGAGCGACCGGAGGGGGCGGCGGAAGCGGAGGCGCCGCACGCGAGGCGTCGGGAGCGGGCCGGGCGGCGAACTCGGCGAACCGCGCGTCCGGCTTGTCGTCGTCCTCGATGTCGAAACCGATCGTGTGGCTGCGGTCGGCGGTCGTCTTGCCGGTCAGCCAGCCGCCCGCCTCCTTGCTCCGCTTCCCCAGTTCCTGCATGTGGGCGGCGTACTTGTCGTGGACGGCGGCGTCCTTCTGCATGGTCTCCACCGCCTGGGCCTTGGCGTCGGCGAGATGCCGCTCCCGCAGCCCGCGCTGCTCCAACTGCTCCGTGATGGCGGCGTCCTGCCTGGACATGGCGGCCGCCAACCGGTCAACAGCGCTCATCGGTCCTCCCTCGTTCCCCGGCTATCGATCATCGCTCGTAACTGATCGAACGGTCGCCGCCCTCGTCGTCGAGCGACCCGCTGATCCGGCCGCCCGCGCCACTGGTCTCGAAAATGCCGCCCTCGACGCGGTACTGGCTCGACCCGCGTTGCGTGTCGCCCCCGCCACCGCCGCCCGCGGCGCCACCCATGGCACCCATTCCACCCATCATGCCGCCCATTCCGGCGGACGCCCCCGCAGCACCGGCGCCGGCACCAGCGGGCGCCGGATCCATACCGCCGGGCGCCATCCCGAGACCACCTTCGGCCCCGGCGGGCTGCGCACCACCGCCGGTCTGCATGCCGGCTTCCAGTGAACCCGCTTCGTTCAGCGCCCCCGCCGAACCACCGTCGCCGAGCCCGCCGAGCGCGCCTTCGAAGCTGCCCCCTCCGCCGCCACTCGCGGTCGGCACGGTGCCCTCGCCACTGGCGCCCGACGCGCCGCCGCCGCCGGAGGCCTCGGCCCCCGCGGGCACGGCGGTCCCTTCAGGACCACCACCGACGGCGACTCCGGCATCGACACCGCCGGGAGCGCTGAAGCCCCCGCCCTCGGCCGGTGCGGGCATCGGCCGGACGTCGTCCATCCGCCCTGGCTGCGGGTTGCCGGGATTCCGGTCGTCGAGACCGTTCTTCAGGTCGTCCTTGTCGAGGACGTCGCCGGGCTTGAGCTCCTTCTTCTCACCCTTTTCGTCGAGGGTGTAGGTGGTCGGCTCGCCCTTGCCGTCGTCGACCGTCACCACGGTCGGGCCGTTCGGGCCCTGCGGCTGCTCGGCGGTGATCTTGAGGTTGCCGTCCTGGATGTGGATCTTGCCGTCCGGGCCTGGCCGGTAGACGCCGTCGGCGCCGGGCTCGCCTTCCTTGACCGCACCCTTCGGGCCGAAGTCGCCGTCCTTACCGTCCTTGCCCTCTTCGCCGGGCTTGCCGCCTTCGCCCTTCGGGTCGTCGAAGTCGAGCTTGTAGTCCTTCTCGTGGCCCTTGCCGTCGTCGACCTTGATGTCCATTTTGCCGTCTTTATCCGGCTCGGTCATCTCGATCTTGTTGTCGCCCTTTTGGACGGTCATGGTGTCCTGACCGTCCAGGCCGTCCTTGATCGCTTCACCCGTCGCCGGGTCGATCGGGTACGGCTTGCCGGTCTCAGGGTCGAGCTCGAGCGGCTTCCCGGTGACCGGGTTCGTGCCTTCGGCGGGCTTGTCCTCGGGCTTCGGGACTTCCGCCGCCGGCGGTGTGCCGCCACCTCCGCCGGGCGGAGTGCCACCGCCGCCACCGGGCGGCGTCCCGCCACCGCCACCGGGCGGGGTTTGGTTCCCGCCTGGCGTCTTCTCGCCGGGCGGCTTCTCAGCCGGCGGCTTCGCCGCGCCCGGTGCGGGGAACGGGTTCGTGTAGTCCTCCATGAACCGCGAAAGTTCGTGGTACTGCGTGTTGATCGTGTCGGTCGCGTTCTTGCAGAGCTTTTTGAAGTTCTCGTACCGCTCGCCGAACTCGGTGGCGAAAGATCCCTTCAGCCACTGCTTCGCGGCGCCGATCGCGTATTCCTTGTTCTCGTCGTTCAGCTTGCAGTCGTCGTGACGCAGCCGTTCGGCGAGATTGTTGCCAGGACACGCGGAGTCGAGCCAGTACGCGACGTCCATGAGTTTTTCTTTGGAATCGACCTTGCCGTTCGCGATGTCGACGACCTGCTTCGCGATATACAGCGGAGCGGTGGCGACCTTGTCGACACGCAGCTTCAGCGTTTCGTCGACCTTCAGCTTCAGTGCGCTGTAGATCTTGTCGATGGTCGACGGCACCAGCTTGACGACACCGTCCATCTGCGCGATGAGTTCCTGCGCGTCAGGCTGGATCCGCTGCTCGTACTTGACCTTCGCGGCGGTCGCGCCCTCGCCCTTCCAGTCGTGGAAGAGGGTGGTCAGCGCCGAAGTCGCGTCGGTCCGGGTCTGTTCGACGGCCTTCTTGGCATCGGCGACATCTTCGACCTCGTCGAACATTTTCTGGAAATTGATCTCCCGGTTCTCGTGGAACCGGTCCCAGATGTCGGTCTTGTAATTGATGTCGGACGGCTTGTCCGGCATCTTGTTCCAGACCTGGTCCGCCCACTCGGAGAAGAAGTCCAGCGCCGGGTTCCCGAGGTCGAGCACCTGGTCGGATTTGGTGGTGGAGCCGCCCGCGGCGGGCCGGGCCATCGAGTCGAGGTCCTTGTCCGCCTTTTCGGCGGCGGCCTTCTGCTTCTTGTCCCCGGCCGCGTTCGCGTCGCGTTCGGCGATGGCCTTCTTGTATGCCTCTTCCCCACCGAACCAGAGGGCGTCCTTGGTCCCCTGGGTGATGTACGGATCCTTCTGCAGCTCCGCGATCTGCTGCGGCGTGGGCCGTGCCATTACTGGGTACCTGCCTTGTTGGCGGCGGCGGCGTTCGCCTGGTCGGATGAGGAGTAGCGGGTCGACGCGGTGCTGACCCCGCCGGCGAGCTGGGTGAGCTGGCCCGCGTAACCCTTCATCGCGTCGGAAATGGCGAGGATCCCGGTGGCGTAGCCCTTTTGGTAGTCCTTGTGCACCCGGCCGAAGTCAGCGGGCTGTACCTGGGTCGGCCCTACTTTCCCCGCCTCGGACGTCGTGTTCTCGGCCGCGCGATCCAACGACGTCGATGCCGTGAGCATCGCCTCTGAATCGGCTTTGTAGCCCCCGTCCGGCATGACCGGTGCCCCCTTCGTCCCGCTGTATCCGCCTCGTTGTCCTACCTACGACGCACGCCGGCGGCATCAGGTGCCATCGCATATGCACACAAGAATGTACCCACCGGTCATCGAGGCCGCAGGAACATTCACACCTTTGCTAACTCAAACGATTTCGGCGCAAGAAGCCTGGTAGACCGCGTTTTCGTGGTTTCGCGCCCGCCTCGACGGCCTCGGCGAGAACGGTCGCCGCGCCACGGATGTCGACCAGGCGGTCCAGCTCGTCGAGGTCGATGTCGATCCCGAACTCCACCTCGACCGTCGCCAGGAGCCGGACCCGGCGCCGGGAGTCGACGCCCATCTCGGCGAAGGGCGTGTTCTCGTCGATGGTGTCCGGATCGACGTCGAAGGTCTCGCAGACGAGGGCCTTGATCTCGTCGACGTACTCGCTCCCGTCAGCTGCCATGGGGGGATTCTGTCCCATCCGCGGCCCAATACCGCGTTCTGGCCGCGGAACGGGCGACCTTGCCGCTGGAGGTCCGTGGCAGGCCGCCGGGTTTCACCAGGAAGAAGGCCTTGAGCCGCACGTCGTGCCGCTCGGCGACGGCACGGGTGGCCGCCCGCGCGATCTCGCTTTCGTCGAAGTCGAGCGCCTTCCGCGCACGCTCGGCGACCACGACGACACCCTCGCCGTCGTCAAGGTCGACCGAAAACGCGGCGACCCGCTCGGGCCCGAGAAGGGGGTGAGCGGCGGCGACGGTCTCTTCGATGTCGTGCGGGCTGTGGTTCCGGCCGTCGATGATGATCAGATCCTTCAGCCGCCCGGTCACGGAGAGCCTGCCGTCCCGGATCGTCCCCAGGTCACCAGTGCGGAGCCAGCCGCGTTCCCCGTCGAGTTCGGCGTCGAAGACCTCGGCGGTCAGCTCCGGGCGCCGCCAGTACCCTGCCCCCACGTTGGGCCCCTTGACCCAGATCTCGCCCGTCCCGCCCAGGTCGACATTAGGGGGCAAATCGCGATCCGAGGGGGCGACGACGCGGACCCGCTGCCCCCGTGGCCAGCCGATCTCGACGACCTCCCTGCCGTCCACCTCGGTCACCACCGGGCCGCCGGAATCGCCGCTGGCGACGTAGACCGTCGCCTCGGCCAGACCGTAGGAGGGCCGCAACGCGCCCCTCGGGAAGCCGTGGGGTTCGTAGGCGGCGAGAAAACCACGGACGGTCGCCGCCCGCACCGGTTCGCTGCCGCTGAGCGCGATCGACACCGTCGAGAGGTCGTACTCGGCGCGCACCGGCTCGGGCACGGCCTCGGTCACCAGGTCGTACGCGAAGTTCGGGGCCGCCGTGAGCGTGTTCGGATACGCCGACATCAGCAGCAGCCAGCGCTCCGGGCGCCGGATGAACTCCAGCGGCGCGATGAACACCGTCCGGCCGCCGGAGTGCATCGTCCCCGCGATCAGCTGCGCCAGCCCCATGTCGTGGAAGAACGGGATCCAGCCGACGCACGTGGTGTGCTCGCCGACGTCGTAGGCGTCGCAGATCTGCCAGCACGACGCCGAAAGGGCCCGATGCGTGATGATCACACCGGCCGGTGAGCGCGTCGTACCGGACGTGTACTGCAGGTAGGCGGGGTCCTCGGGCGAAACCGCCGCGGGCTGGGACCGGTCCGCCGGATCCAGCGGCAGGGTGTCGACGGCGACGATCTCGCGCGGCGCCGGAACCGCCTCGGCCGCGGCGAACTCCCCGAGCCGCTCGACCAGCGCTTCCGAGGTGAGCCAGATGTCGGCGTCGCAATCGTTGAGGACCCCGACGAGCCGTTCGCGGTGCGCGCGGACGTCCGGTGCGGACAACGGCACCGCGACGGCTCCGGCGTACAGCGCGCCGAAGAACGCGACGACGTACGAGAGATCCTGCCGCGCCGTGATCGCGACGCGGTCTCCAGGCCGGATCAGCTCGCGCAGCTTCGCCGCGACCGCGCGGACCTGGACGAGGAGTTCGGCCCAGGTCAGCGTGTCTTCGACGAGCTCGTGCCGGTTCGAGCAGTCGAGGTGCGTGTAGGCCGGGCGCTCGACGTCGGCGCGTTCGAGCAGGCGCCACACGAGCGGGGTCCTCAGCACTTCCTCGGGCACTTCTTTTGTGGACACTGGCACCTTCTCCGGCCGCGGCATGGGCATCATACGAACGTGGACGACTTCTTCGTGCTGGACGATCCGGCGGACCGCGTCAAGGCCCTTCGCGACCGCGAGCTCAGCTCGAACCCCGGTGGGGCCGCCGCCGAGACCCCGAACCTCCTGCTGATGGACGGCGCGGACCACCGACGGCTGCGCGCCGTCGTCAAGGAGGTCATCGCCCTGGTGGAGCCCCTGCCGGACGGGGTGCTCACCGACCTCCGCGTCACGATTAGGGGGCTAAAGTCGCTCGGCCGGTTCGACCTGGTGGCCGATTTCGCCAGGCCGGCGGCGGCGAGGGTGACCGAGGCGGTACTCGGCGCGGTCGAGCCGCTCGGCGAGAAGCTGCTGACGAACCTGTCCGAGACGGCCGCGAACCTGGACGTCTGGTCGGGCAGCCCGGCCGGAGCCGACACCGCGGCGCTCAGGGTCGCGATGTTCTTCCTCAAGGCGACAGCCGTCGAAGGCGGCGGGCTGGCGCTGCTCCGCGAAGCGCACGAAGCGGGCCGGATCACCGAAGACGAACTGATGATCACGCCGGTGATGCTCGCCCACGCGGCGTACGAGAACTCCATGAACTTCCTCGCCCTCGCCGGCCTCGAACTCCTACGCCGCCCGGACGCCCTCGACGACGTCCGCGGCCTGATCCACGAGATCGCGCCGACCCGCTTCGCCGCCCGCCGCGTGATCGCGCCGTTTTCCCTGGCGGGCAGAGGTTTCACGACCGGGGACAAACTCGCCATCCCCCTCGGCCCTGGCGCCGAACTCGCGTTCGGTCTCGGACGGCACACCTGCCCCGGCTCGCGAGTCGCGGTCGCCGAGGGCGAAGTGGCGCTGCACGCCCTCGCGGAGATCCTGACGCCCGACCACGTCGTGGAAGACGTGCGATACAAGACGCACGCCGTCTTCCACGGCGTCGAACGGGCCATCGTGACGCTGCGAACCTGACGGCTCAGGTCGCCAGCCAGTCGGTGTTGGCGAAATCGTCGTCGTCACCCCGCGCGGCCGCCCGGCGATGCCGGCCGGCCGGGCGTTCCTCGGGAACCGGAGCCGGGGGTGGCGGCGGAGGAGCTTGCGGCGCGGGCACCGGCGGCCGGAAGGAGATCGGCGGCTCGTCGGCCGTCCGGTACCCGGCCCGGCGTTCGTTCTCCGTCTCGTCCTCTTCGAACCCGAAGTCGCCGTCGTCTTCGACCTTGTCGCCGAGGGTCGACTCGGTCGCCCAGCCGCCCGCCGCCTGCGCGCGCCGCTTCTGCTCGAGCCGCGCGGACAACGCCGCGCTCGTCTCCTGCTTGAGCTTGTCGCCCGCCGCCTTGGTCTCCTCGAGCGCCTTGCTCGCCCGGTTGTCGACCAGGTACATCCGGTCGCCGTTCTCGCGTTCCAGCCCGGCCAGCTTGTGCCGGAGTCTGGCGAGATCCTCCTCAGGATTCACTGATCCCCTCCCCTGACCGCTAGCGGAAGCCGATGACGCCGTCGTCGTCGAGCGACCCGCTGATCCGGCTGCCCGTCGTCGTCGCGGTGTCGAACAGGCCGCCGTCGACGCGGTATCCGCTGGACGTGCGCTGCTGGTCTTCGCCGGATCCCTGCCCGCCGCCTGCCGCTCCGCCGCCCATCATGCCCATGCCGCCCATCATTCCCGCCCCGGCCGCGGCCGGGTCCTGGGCTCCCCCGCCCGGGGCGGAACCGAGTCCCGCCGGGGCCGAGGGGACGGACGCGCCGCCACCGGTTCCGGCGGGATCCGACGTGTCGCCGAGACCGTTGTCGTCCCCGCCGAACGGGTTGCTCAACGACTGGGCGGTCGTCGATTCGGAACTCCCGTCCGCGGCCGCCGCCACCGGTTCGGCCTGGTGCTCGGGTATCGCCGCGGGTGCTCCGCCGCCGACACCACCGGACGTCACGTCGTGCTGACGAACGCCCTGCTCGGCCTGCTGACGTGCGACGTCCTCGACCGGCCGGGCCGCGGCGCCTTCGGCGACAGGCCTGCTCGCCGCCTGGGACGCGGGGTCCGGGCTCGCGTGCCGACCGGCCGCGGGCTCGTCCTCGCCCAGGGTGTACTTCGACGGATGTCCCGATCCGTCGTCGACGGTCACCAGCGTCGGCCCGCCGGGCCCGCTGGGCCGTTCCGCGATGATCTTGAGGCCACCGTCCTCGATGTGGATCTTGCCGTCGGGGCCCGGCTGATGGACCTGCCCAGGACTCGCGAGCGGACGTGAGGCCGCCTGCTGGTCCAGCCGCTCGGCGGTGTCCCGGTGCACGGGCCCGCCCGCCGCGTCGCCGGTCCCGGGCGTGGCCTTGCCGTCGCCGAAATCGAGGTTGTAGTCCTTGGCCTGGCCGGTGCCGTCCTGGACGGAGATGCCCATCTTGCCGTCGGCGCCGGGCTCGGCCATGGAGATCTTGCGATCGCCCTGCTCGACCGTCATCGTCTCGGGCCGGGTGCCGTCCTTGATCGCCTCGCCCGTGCGGGGATCGATCGGATACGGCTCCCCGGTCGCCGGGTCGACGTCGAGCGGCTTGTCCGTGACCGGGTTCTTCTCCTGGCCCGGCACTTCCGGAACTTCGGGCTTCTCCGGCTGCTTGTATTCGACGGCGCTGGGCGGCGGCATCTGCCCGCCGCCACCCGTTTTCCCGCCGCCACCGCCGGTGGAGGGACCGGCGCCACCGCCGGTGTCCTTGCCGCCACCGCCCTTTTCGACGGGCTTTTCGCCACCGGTCTCCGGGGTCTTGCCCAAATCCGCGAACGGGTTTTCGACCACCTGGCCGAGCGAATCGAAGTACGCCTTCCAGGCGCCGTTGATCGCGTCGCGCGTGTTCTTGCACACCAGCTGGAAGTTCTCGATGTGCTTGCCGAACCACCCGAGGAACACGCCCTTGAGCCAGGCCACCGCCTGCGGTTTGAGGACCTCGTCGATGGTGCTCTGGTCGATGTCGCCCGCGTCGTCGTTGAAGGCGTCCTTGGCCTCGATGCTCAGGAACTTGATGCAGTGGATGATGTCGTTCTGGCTGCAGGAACCGTCGGCGATGCGAATGATCCGCTCGATGTCCTGCGCCGTGGCGCCGTCGATGTTGTCGGTGTACCACTTCTGCAGCCACTCGACCTTCTCGCGGCAGAACCTGCCCACCGAGGCGTTGGTCCGCAGCAGCCCGTCACCGGCCGCCTGGAAGGCCTCGGCGACCTTGCCGGTCTTGTCCGAGTAGGCCTTCTGGTAGGCGCGCGCCTGATCGGCCGCGGGGCCCTCCCAGGTGCCGAGCGAGTTCCCCAACTTCCCGGAGACGTCCTGAGCCGACCCGGCGACGGCCGTGCCGACCGCGGTCAGCTCGTCCGCGCTCGCCTTGAAAAGGTTGAACGGGATGTTGTCCTGTTCGTGGTAGAGCCGCTGAAGTTCGCCGAGGGAAACGGCCGCCCCGCCACCGGCCAGGCCCAGCGCGCGGACGTAGAGCGGGTGGAAGATCTCGTAGACCTTGAACCCCGACAGGCCGGGGACCATGATGTCGTTCGAATTCGCGCAGCCCGGGTCGGTCTCGGTGGCGCGTCCCGCGATCTCCTGGGTTTTCGCCGCGTCCTTGTTCAGTGCGTCACGATCGCCCTGCCGCCCGGCGGCCTGGTTCGCGTCGTACTTCTCGTGCGCGGTCTTGTATGCCTTTTGGACTTCGTCGAGCGAACCGTCGTTGAAATTGAGGTCGCCCTCGGTGATCCAGTCACCGTTCATGGACTTGATGTGGTCCCGGAACCGGTTCCGCTCTTCTTCGCTGGCGAAGCCGCAGCTTTCCGGGGACTCGTCCTCGATGTAGTCGATGTAGTTGAGGGCGAGTTCGCGTTTGGTGTCGCGATCGATGTTCGGGTCGTTGAGGATCTTCTCGACTTCGGCGCGGCTGGGGATGTCGTGTCCGGTGTCACCACCGACGTCTGCGAGGCCCATCAGTGCTTCCTCATCTCGGCCGCGTTGGCGTCCTCATTGGACTGGTAAAGGTCCTTGGACGCCGCGAGCTTGCGGCCGAACTCGTCCGACGCCGCGAGATAACTGCGCGCGCATTTGGCCATGCGCTGGATGCTCGCGGAATAGCCGCTGAAGCAGTCCCCGTGCGCGGGCCCGAAACTCGCCGCGGTCAGGTTGATCTGCTCGACCGCCGCGATCGGTCCTTCACAGGCCTGCTTGGGCAGGTCCTGCAACACCTTGGCGGCCTCGTTCAGCTGCGCCGGATCGACCTTGTGCCCTTTACCCGCCACCGTCACCCTCCCCTAGGTATCCGCACACGGAATGTACCGGGCCGATAACCCGTGCGCAGCGACTTGGGGAGATCGTGAGGGGGCTTACGAGGCCGAGGAGACGACGCCGGCGAGCCTGTCGGCGGCCGCCTGTGCGGTGTCGTGCGCGGGAGCCTCGACCATGACGCGGACCAGCTGTTCGGTGCCCGACGGGCGCAGCAGGACGCGGCCCTCTTCGCCGAGTTCGGCCTCGACGGCACCGACGGCGTCACGGACGGCCTCCGAGACGGCGACCGCGGCCTTGTCCGCCACGGGGACGTTCACCAGCACCTGCGGCAGGCGGTTCATGACGCCGGCGAGCTCGGCGAGCGACTTGCCGGTGGAGGCCATGCGGCTCATCACCCGCAGCGCGGTGAGCAGGCCGTCGCCGGTGGTGGCGTAGGCCGGGAGGACGACGTGGCCCGACTGCTCGCCACCGAGCGCGAACCCGCTCGCGCGGAGCTCCTCGAGGACGTAGCGGTCGCCGACGGCGGTGGTGACGAGGTTGATGTCGTGCGCGCGCATCGCCAGGTGCAGACCGAGGTTGCTCATCACGGTCGCGACCAGGGTGTTCTTGGTCAGCTCGCCGGTCTCGGCGAGGGCGAGTGCGAGGACGGCCATGATCTGGTCGCCGTCGATGAGCTCGCCCGCGGCGTCGACGGCGACACAGCGGTCGGCGTCACCGTCGTGGGCGATCCCGAGGTCGGCACCGTGCTCGACGACGGCCGCGCGCAACGCGTCGGGGTGATTCGAACCACAGTGCTCGTTGATGTTCACGCCGTCCGGGTCGGCGTGGATCGCGATGACCTCGGCGCCGGCCTTGCGGTAGACCTCGGGGGCGGCGAAGGACGACGCGCCGTTGGCGCAGTCGACGACGACGCGCAGGCCCGCGAGGGGGTGCGGGGTGGCCGACAGCAGGTGCTGGATGTAGCGCTCACCCGCGTCGGGGACGTCCTTGACGCGGCCGACGCCGATGCCGGTGGGGCGGGTGACGGGGGCGGCGAGACCGGCCTCGATCTCGTCCTCGATCCCGTCGGGAAGCTTGTGGCCGCCTGCCGCGAACAGCTTGATGCCGTTGTCGGGCATCGGGTTGTGGGAGGCGGAGATCATCACGCCGAGGTCCGCTTCGAGCGAGCCGACGAGGTAGGCGACGGCGGGCGTCGGGAGGACGCCGAGGCGGAGCACGTCGGCACCGGCGGAGGTGAGGCCCGCCACGACGGCGGCCTCGAGCATCTCGCCGCTGGCACGCGGGTCACGGCCGACGACCGCGACCGGGCGGTGCGAACGGTCGTGCGCGGCGAGGACGCGGGCCGCGCTGGCGGCGAGCGAAAGCGCCAGCTCCGGGGTCAGCTCCTCATTGGCGAGGCCACGTACGCCGTCGGTACCGAATAGACGTGCCATCTGTCGACCTCCTTGAAAAACCACCACGACAACCTAGCGAGTGCCCAGCCCCGCCTGCCCGCACCCCCGATGTCGACTTTCGCGGGCTAATCGCGACGCGCGGAGCGCGGTTAGCCCGCGAAAGTCGAACGGGTGGGGCACGCGGGACTGCTGTGACAAAGGGGTCCGCGGGTAGGACAGGACCCTGGAAACACGGAAGCGCCCATCCGAGAGACGGATGGGCGCTTCCGCGGGTTGCGCCAGAGGCGCGATCAGCGCTTGCTGTACTGCGGAGCCTTACGGGCCTTCTTGAGGCCGTACTTCTTCCGCTCCGTGGCGCGGGCGTCACGGGTCAGGAAGCCGGCCTTCTTCAGGGCCGGGCGGTCGTCGGCGTCGACCTCGACGAGCGCACGGGCGATCGCGAGACGGAGCGCACCGGCCTGGCCCGAGATCCCGCCACCGTGCAGGTTGGCGAAGATGTCGAACGAGTCGGGCTTGTCGACCGTCACCAGCGGCTCACGGATGAGCTGCTGGTGCACCTTGTTCGGGAAGTACTCCTCGAGCGTGCGGCCGTTGAGCTTGAACTCACCGGTACCGGGAACGACGCGCACCCGGACGACGGCCTCCTTGCGGCGGCCGACGGTCTGGGCGTTGCCACCGGCGGCACGCGACGGGCGCGCGGCGGCCGGGGTCTCGCTGGTGGCGACGGCGTCGCCGACAGCGGGGGTCTCCGTGGTCGCGACGGCCTCGACGGCTTCGGTCGCGGTCTCCTCGGTGCTGGTCACAGACTGTTCCTCACTCACTGCGCGACCTGCGCGATCTTGGTGATCTCGCGCGCCTGCGGCTGCTGCGCGGCGTGCGGGTGCCCGGGGCCGGCGTAGACCTTGAGCTTCTTCGCCTGAGCGCGGCCGAGCTTGTTCTTCGGGAGCATGCCCTTGACGACCTTCTCGAGCAGGTGCTCGGGCTTGGTGTCGAGCAGCTCGCCGAAGGAGCGCTTGCGCAGACCACCGGGGTAACCGCTGTGCCGGTACGCGAACTTCTGCTCGCGCTTGTTACCGGTGAGCGCGACCTTCTCGGCGTTGACGATGATGACGAAGTCACCGGTGTCCACGTGCGGGGCGTAGGTCGGCTTGTGCTTGCCGCGCAGCAGCGTGGCGACCTCGGTCGCGAGCCGGCCGAGCACGACATCCTCGGCGTCGATCACGTGCCAGGCACGAGTGACGTCGCCGGGCTTGGGGCTGTACGTGGGCAAGGGTCTACCTCGTCGTCAACATTGCGTGTGGGTTCTGTGCGGGCCTAGCGCTTACGCGCCGCAGCGCACAACGACATATGAAGATACCCCCACGCCCGACCCTACTGCGAAGCGGGGGTCGGTCCGGGGTCCCATACTAGGACCGGCGCCCGGCGGGCGCCCGGCAATCGTACCCCGCCGGTGTGGCGGAACCGCCCACGGCATCACCTTCGGCGGGAGAGGATGAGACGATCCGGACGCGCACCGCGCGCGGGGACTCGATTCAGGGGAACGGCGATGAACAAACGGCCAACGATCATCTTGTGCGTGCTGGGTGCCGTGCTGGCGCTCACCACCGCCTGCGGCCAGGGACGTGCGGGCACCGCCGTGCCGAAGGGCGACGACGCGGCGACCTACGTCGGCACGAAGTTCGAGACGGCGATGAACAAGCTGCAGGAAACCATCGGCGACCAGCGCGACGTCACCAGCGAATCGGGCGCCTATTTCCGCTTCGACGAGAAGTACATCCGCAGCACGATCTCCTCGGCGCGCACCGGTTCCCCGGAAGGCCGGGTCAGCCGTCACCGCTCGCAGAAGAACCCGGACGACAGCGTCGACTGGTACACCCCGGCCGAAGGGGCCGTCGAATACGCCTATCTCGGACCCGCCTACAAGAGTCTCGCCCCGACGCCCTGGGTCTCGATGCCGAAGTCCGAGGCCGGGCTGACCATTCCGTGCGCGTGGAGCGGGATCATCACCGCCTGCAAGATGGCCGACGCCATCGCCGTGGCCTACAACGCGGACAGGAAGGTCGTGAAGGGCGCCAAAAGCCTTCCGGAGAAGCGGATCGAGCTGGCCGCCGACGTCCCGTTCGGGAAGTTCATCGAGCGGCGGGTGGAGGTCCTGCCCGCCTCGATCAGCGGGGCCATCACGGACGAGATGAAGAAGGCGCCGGTCCGGACCACGGTCTCCCTCAACGCGGACGGGACGCTGAACCAGATCGTGATGGAGGCCAAGATCGAAGGCGGCGGCCACAAGATCGAACTGCGCTACGACTTCCGCTTCACCGGCAAGGCCACCGCGCAGGACCTGCCGAAGCTCCCGGACGCCTCGCAGATCACCGTGCTGCCGGACAAGGCGGCGAAGGACGACTTCAATCGCCGGTTCGCCGAGCTGAAAGGCGTCTGACGCATGACCGAACGCCTTCGTCCCGACGCTGTGAAGTTCCCGACGCACCGAGGTGACCACCGATGAGCCAGCCGCCCGAACAGCAGCCGCACCAGCCGCAGCAGTGGTGGCAGCCACCGGCGAATCCCGCGAACCAGCAGCAGGGCTGGCAGCAGGAAGGACAGGCCACCGGACCGCATTCCGGGCAGTGGCAGCAGAACGACGCGAACGCCGCGACCACCGGCTCCTACACCGGACAGTGGCAGCAGCCCGGCCAGCCCGGCGTCACCGGCTCGTTTTCCGGGCCCTGGCAGCAAACCGGCGCCCCCGCGCCGGGCACCGCGTGGCAGCCGCAACCGCAGCAGCCGCCCGCGCCGCAGCAGGATTGGCAGGCGCAGCAACAGATTCCGGGCACTCCCCCGCAGGGCCAGTACGGCGGCGGGTTCCAGCCCGCGCCCTCGTCGCAATACGGCGGACTCGGTGCCTTCGGTGAGTCGCAAAAGAAGCCGAAGGTTTCGAAGAAGACGTTGCTGATCGGCGGGATCGCCGCGGCCGTCGTGGTCGCGGGCGGTGTCGGCGCCTGGCTGCTCGGCGCGTTCGCCGGCGACAGTCTCGATCAGAAGTCGGTCCAGGACGGCGTCGTCCGCGTGCTCAACGAGCATTACGGGGAACCGGACGTGAAGAACGTGGCGTGTCCTTCCGGCCAACCGGTGGAGAACGGCACCACCTTCGACTGTTCCATCGACCTTTCGGGGCAGCAGAAGAAGGTCACCGTCCGGGTGCTGAACACCACGCCGGAATTCGAGGTCGGCGCGCCGCACTGACCTTCGCCCGAATACGCGGAAAGCCGCGACGGAACTCGTCCGTCGCGGCTTTTCTCTTTCCCACAAACGAAACGGCGGGCTCGGCATCCGAAGATGCCTGCCCGCCGTTGCTCGTTCGGAGCGTGAGACTCAGAACAGGCCGGTGACGCCCTGCTCCGTGGCCTGGTAGCCGTCGGCCAGCTGCGGCAGAACGCCGGCAACCTGCGCGAGGAGCTGCTTGAGCTCCTCGAACTTGTTGTCCCACTCCTGCTGCGCGGCCAGGTACGCGGTCTGCGCGTCACCCTGCCAGGTGTTGACCAGCGGAGCGAGGTCGCTCTTCAGCTGACCGAACAGCGACTCGAGCTCCCCTCCGGTCTTCTTGCAGTCTTCGGCCGCCGTGTGGATCGTGGCGTAATCGACCTTCATCTCGGACATGTTTTCCTCCAGTGGTTAAGAAAGTCTGTGGATGGTGCGGGGAGCCGAGATCAGCCGAGGACGCCGAAGCCGGCGTTGACCGACTTGATGAGTTCCTGCTGCTGCTGCTCGGAAGCGTTGTACTTGGAACCGGCCTGCTCGAGCAGTTCGCCGATGTTCTGGAGGGCCTGGTTCAGCCCCCGGCCCGCTTCGTCGAAGCGCTTCATCACGTTGTTGAACGCGATCGCCGCGTCGCCGGTCCAGCCGGCCTGGGTGGCTTCGATGTTGCTGCGGAGCGTGCCCAAGTTCTGGTCCATCGAGACGCGGACCTCAGTCACCCGCTTCTCAGCCTGGGTGAACTGCTCGACATTCCCCTGAAAACCGCCAGCCATGGGAGCTACCCCCTTCGTTCGTGGTTATCCGTACTCGGTGAGTTCGTTTCGTACGGACCTACGACGAAGACCCTGCCATGTCTGGTTCCCCCTTGTCGCTGTTTGGTTTCAAGTAGTTGCTTGCGTGAACGCTCGCCGGGGGAACCGGGCTCCGAGCACGCGCGCACCTGTCGCGAATCGAGTGAAGAAATGGCCTTTCACCACGGGATTTCGCAAGTGCACAGCGTTCGATCATTCACCGCGGATCATGATTCGCGACTGCGAAAAGTCCTCGTCGCCGTCACTCACACGTGGCCGTCGGGACGCCGGTTCTGGCCGAAGGGGAACCAACTCTGCCGCTGAGGGCAAAGCGGGAACCGGGAGACCGGCGCCCGCGCGGAACCGTTTCGCGGCGTTCCGGACGACGCTGGGGGTCGGGGCGGTCTCCCCGCCCGCGAGCCGTCCTCTGCCGAATTGCTTCGCCAGTTCGGCGTTCTCGCCCCGCCGGCGTTCGTACCGCGCCTTCGCCGTGCGGGCGACCTGGCGGGCGTAAGTGACCGCGTCGCGTCCTGTGCGCGCGAAATGCTCGGTGGCTGTCTCGGGTTCGGGTGGCATCAGTCGTCCACCTTTCTTCAGTTGACGACCGCCATCGTTTTGACGACCTGCTCGCAGGCCGCGCTCACCCGCTGTTCGAGCGGTGAGCCGGTGCCGTACTGGCAGCCGATGTGGACGCGGATCTTTCCCTGAGCGACGACGTACCAGTCGACGCGGGCCTTCGGTTTGGTCTCGCGGTAGTAGATGACGGTCTTGCCGGCGTACCCCACGGAACCGTTGAAGCCGCTGTATTGCTCCGGCTTGGCCGCCGCTTCCGCGCCGAGTTCGTCGACGAGCTTCTGTCTGTCCGCCGTCGCGTCGTAGTTCATCACGTACTCCTGGGCGACCACGAGGTCGTCCCCGGTGAGGGAGTCGCTCGGGTGGATCACCACCTGGCGCTGGGCGACCCTGTCGTCGGTCTGGGTCCAGTCCATGGGCGCGATGAAGCGGTAGTCGTACTGGGCGAGCGGCCTGCCCGCCGGTTCGTCGTCCCCACTGTTGACCGCGAAAAGGACGCCTCCGACGGCAGCGGCCACGGCGACCACGGCCGCGGCGATGATCCAGGGCGTCTTCTTGCCCTTCCCGCGCCGCTCGGCCGCTTTGGACTCGCGGGAGGGCTCACCCGGCCGCCACGGCGGCGGCGCCATCCCCAGCTGCTGTTGCCCCATCGGCGGGGACGGCGGCCCCTGCCGCGTCGCGTTTAGCGGGCTAAAGGCGACCTGCGGGGGTGGGGCGGGCTGGAACTGGGGGCGCGGGGCCTCGGGGCGGCGGTCGGCGGGGGACGGCGCGGGTGCGGCGCCGGCGCGGGAGACCGCGGAGCCCGCCAGCGAGCCCGTCCGGTCCGGATCGATCAGCACGGCGCGCAAGGCGCCCCTGGCGACCACGGTCTCCGGCTGGTCCAGGGTGGTGGGCACGACACCGGTCCGCTCGTGCACGAGCCGCGACACCATCGGGATCCGGCTGGACCCACCCACCAGGAAGATCGCCGTCAGCTGCTTCGGCCGCAGCCCGGAGTCGGCGATCGCGGCGACCGTCAGCTCGACCGCGCGCCCCAGCGGGCCCGCGATGAGCCGTTCGAGATCCTCCCGGGTCACATGGGCGTCGGCGAACGGCGGCGGCATCGGGACGTCGGTGTACGCGTGCCGCGAGAGTGTCTCCTTCGCACCGCGCACGTCCTGCCGCAGTACGCGACGGCGTCGCCGGTCGGTGAGTTCGCGGCCCTCGACCAGTTTCCGCCATTCCGGCGGATCCACGGACGACACCAGCGAGCCGACGTGCTCCAGGAGCGCCTGGTCGACGTCCGCCCCGCCGAAGCTCGGGTCCCCTCGGGTGGCCAGCACCTGGAACCCGGCGCGTTTAGCGGGCGAACTGCGATCCGCCGGGCTGCCGGGCATCCGCTGGACCACGGAGACGTCGACGGTGCCGCCACCGAGGTCGAGCACCGCGAGGGCATCGCCGGGCCGACCGCTGAACTCGACGGTGCGTTCGGAGTTCAGCTCGGCAGGGGCGAACGTCGCCGCGTGATAGACCGCTGCGGCGACCGGCTCCGGGACGAGGGCGACCTGGCGCGCGAGCCGACCCGCCGCCTGCCGGAGCAGGCGGGTCCGGGTCGCGCCCCAATCGGCGGGGTGGGTCAGGACCAGCAACTCGACCTCTGCGTCACCGGCGAGCCTTCGCGCCTCTGTCACCGCGCGTTTCAGCACGGCGTGCACCACGTCTGTCACGCGGAGGACGTTGTCGCCCAGCAGCAGGTCGCCTTCGTCGATCCGGCGCTTCGGATTCGGCTCGTACCGCGACGGGTCCACCGCCGCCTGCCGTTCCGCCTCCTGGCCGACGAACAGCGTCCCGTCCGGCGCGGCGTAGACCGCCGACGACATCAGGGGCTGCCCGTCCACCACGACGACCTGCGGCTCACGGCCGTTGATCGAAGCGACTACGCAGGTGCTCGATGTCCCGAAGTCCACCGCTACCCGCACTGTCACAAGCCACTCCCGCAGATCGTCGTCGTCACCCCACGCCCAGCCGGTACCTCACCTGGTTCCGCGGGAGGTCAGTCCGGCTGGATCCACGAGACCTGCATGAGCTGCTTGCCGTGCTTCCGCGTGACGAGGTTTCCCCGTCCCGGCGGCATCTGGCTCGGCTTCACGTTGGCGATGAGGTTGCCCTCGTCCCGCGAGCCGTTCATGACCATACCGGGCGCCGCGATCTCCCTGAGCTTGCCGAGGATCGGGTCGAACATCGCCCGGGCCGCGCCACCGCTCCGGCGCACCACGACGATGTGCAGACCGACGTCCTTCGCCTGCGCGAGGAACTCGGCGAGCGGCTTCAGCGGGTTGCTCGTCTGCGTGGCGACCAGGTCGTAGTCGTCGACGATGATGAACAGCTCCGGACCGGTCCACCAGGACCGGGTCTTCAGCTGTTCCTGCGTCACGTCCGGACCGGGGAGCCGCCGGGTCATCGACCCGTGGACGTCCTTGACCATGCTCTCCAGCTGCGCGGCGGACACCGCGTAGCCGAGCAGCTGGTCTCCGCCGATGAAGCCGAGCATCGTGCGCCGGTAGTCGACGAGGATGATGACCGCTTCCTGCGTCGTGTACCGCTCGGTGATGCCCCGGGTGATCTGCCGCAGCAGGTTCGTCTTGCCCGACTCGCCGTCCGCGAACGCGTAGAAGTGCGAATCGGCCATGAAGTCGAGGTAGATCGGCTGGAGGTCTTCCTCGTTGACACCGATCGGCACCAGCTTCGTGTTGCGCTTGGAGTCGATGCTGAGGACCTCGTCGTAGGTGACCATCTCGGGCAGCAGGCGGACCTGCGGTGCCGGGCGGCCACGCCACGCGCCCTTGATCTTCGCCACGGCGTCGGCGACACCGGCGGCGACGTCGTCGGGGTTGCTCGATCCGTCGATCCGCGGAAGACCGGTCAGCAGGTGCAGCTTGTCCCTGGTCAGACCACGGCCGGGACGACCGGACGGGACGTTCACCGCGACGCGGCGGTCGATGTCGGACTCGCTCGGGTCACCGAGGCGGAGCTCGAACCGGGTACCGATCATGTCCTTGATGGCGGGACGGATGTCCGCCCACCGGTTCGCCGCGATGACGACGTGCACGCCGTAGGAAAGACCCTGGGTGGCGAGCTTGGTGATCGAGGTCTCCAGCTCGTCGAAGTCGTCCCGCAGGGCCTTCCAGTTGTCGACGATCAGGAAGGCGTCACCGAAGGCGTCGTCTTCGGGCTTGATCTCGCCACGCCGTTTCCGGTTGCGGAACTCGTTCATCGAGTCGATGCCCAGCGCGCCGAACTTGCCTTCCCGCTCGGTGAGCAGGGTGGTCAGCTCGGCGACGATCCGGCGGGCCTTGTCCGGCTCGCGCCGGGCGACGGCGACGCCACCGACGTGCGGCAGGCCCTGGAGACCGGCCAAGGTACCGCCACCGAGGTCGAGCGCGTAGAACTGCGCCTCTTCGGGGGTGTGGGTCAGCGCCATCGACATGATCAGCGTCCGGAGCATGGTCGACTTGCCCGACTGCGGGCCGCCGACGATCACACCGTGTCCGGCACCACCGGAGAAGTCCGCCCAGAGCAGGTCACGGCGCTGTTCGTACGGCCGGTCGACGATGCCGAGCGGCACCTGAAGCCGTCCGTTGCCGAAGAACCCGACCGGGGAAAGCCCTCGGTCGTCGGTGGGGTTCAGGTTCGGCAGCAGGGTGTCGAGCGAGTTCGGTTCCTTGAGCGGCGGCAGCCATACCTCGTGTGCCGGCGGGCCCTGGCCGATCAGCCGGGACACGATCACGTCGAGCTCGCTGGGTTCGACGGCCTCTTCCGACTTGGCCTGCTCCACCGGCGCGGCCTCGATCTGCTGCGGCTCCGGTTCCTTCGGCAGTTCGACAAAGTCCGGGACGAACAGCTGCGGGCGCTTGTCCGCGCGGACCACGGTCGCGACCGGGCCCGCCGCCTTGATACCGGCGGGCCGGTACGGGCCCGAGACGTACGAAGCCTTGAAGCGGACCAGCGTCGAGGTGTCGTACTTCAGGTAACCGCCACCGGGGACGGACGGCAGTTCGAACGCGTCGGGCACGCCGATCGCGGCGCGGGATTCCGCGGCGGAGAAGGTCTTGAGACCGATGCGGTAGGAAAGGTGCGAGTCGAGACCGCGCAGCTTGCCCTCTTCCAGCCGCTGCGACGCGAGGAGCATGTGCATCTGCAGCGACCGGCCCAGCCGTCCGATGGCGACGAACAGGTCGATGAAGTCCGGCTTCGCGGCCAGCAGCTCAGAGAACTCGTCACAGACGATGAAGAGCGCGGGCAGCGGGTCGAGGTCGGCGCCGTTCTCGCGGGCCTTTTCGTACTCCCAGACGTTCTTGAAGTTACCGCCGTTCTTCAGCGCCTCCTGGCGCCGGTTCATCTCACCGGCCAGCGCGTCCTTCATCCGGTCGACCAGCGTGACCTCGTCCGCGAGGTTGGTGATGACCGCGGAAACGTGCGGCGCGGCGTCCAGACCGAGGAACGTCGCACCACCCTTGAAGTCGACGAGGACGAAGTTCAGCGTGCTCGACGAATGCGTCGCCAGCATGCCCAGCACCAGGGTGCGGAGGAACTCGGACTTACCGGAACCGGTCGCCCCGATGCACAGGCCGTGCGGGCCCATGCCTTCCATCGCGGCTTCCTTGATGTCCAGCTCGACCGGCTGGCCGTATTCGCCGACGCCGAACGGGACGCGGTAGCGGTCCCGCACCGGGCGCGGCCGCCAGGCCTGCTGGACGTCGAAGGTCATCGGGTCGCCGGGGATGCCCAGCAGTTCGAGCAGACCGGGGTTGGACAGCAGCGGCTCTTCTTCGGCGGCGTCCTGCGCGGCCGTGCCGACGCGGTACGGCGCGAGGAGCCTGGCCAGCGCTTCGGCCTCGACCACGCTGAGCGTGTCCGGACGGCCGAACCACTCGACGCCGCCCGCGCTGCGCGCGCCGAGGCGGTCTTCCTCGACGACCAGCCGCAGACCACGACGGGCCGCGAGGTTGCCGATGGAGTCGGAAAGGTCGATGAGGGTGACGCCGACGAGACCCTCTTCGAGGATGATCTGTTCCTCGCGGGTGACCTCGGCGTCGTCGATGATGATGACGACGTGCGGCTGGTCCGGGGCGGGCGTCGCGTTACGGGAGAACCGCTGGCGGTCACGGAGTTCTTCGTCGAGCCACTGCTCGATCTGCGCGAGGGAGCCCGCCATCATCCGCAGCTGGCCGATGCCGTCCGCGAGCGCCGGGTGCTGGGCGTGCGGCAGCCACTTCGCCCACTCCCACTCCTCCTTGGCGCGGCCCGCCGTCGCGATCGCGATGAGGACGTCGTCGGGGCTGTGGAAGGTGACCAGCTGGGCCAGCATCGCGCGGGTGAGGCCGCGGGTCAGGCCGCGGTCACCCTGCATGCTGACCGCCGCGAACCCGCGGAGGGTGATCTGGGTCGGGAGGTCCGGGACGATCGAGTGCGCGCGGACGAACCGGCGCAGGGCCAGCGTCGCGATCGGTTCCAGCTCGTCGACCGGGCCGGTCTGCGGCGGCACGAGCCGCGTCGCGAGACGGTGCGAACTGCGGCCGACACGGAGGTGGAGGAAGTCCTGGTCGTTCTGGCGGCGTTCCCACATGCGGCGGCTCGCGGCCAGCGACCACAGCGTCTGCGGGTCGGGGTGGACCCATTCGAGCGCGGCACGCTGGTCGACCATGGCCTCGCGGGCCCTGTCACGCATCTGGCCGAGGTAGCGCAGGTAGTCCTTGCGGTCCTCGTCCATCTCGGCCTTTTTGGCGCCGCCGCCCTTGCCCGCACCACCGGCCATCATGCCGACGGTGCTCAGCACCATCATGCCGCCCATCATCATCATCATGGGGTTGCGTCCACCCGTGGTGAACATGAAGACCATCATCCCGAGGGAGGCGACGATCATCACCGCGGGAAGCAGCTTCATGACGATGTTGCCCGGGATGGTGCGCGGCACCTCCGGTGGCGGTTCGAGATGCACCTCGCCACCCGGCGGGCGCGGCGCCGCCAGCCGCGGTGACTTCTTGAACTGCAGCGTGCTCATCGAAGGACCCCTCTTCAAACTCGACGATGGCGGCCACCGTTGGTGCGCGTACTGGTGCGCGAGACAACCTATCGAACGTGGCCGGGGAAAATCCGGACAACGCCGAGAACGGCCCCGACCGGGGCCATACGCATGTCGGGGAGTGTAGGGCTCCGGACCGACAAGACCCAACGAACCCGCAGGCCTCCGGCCGACCCACGTCGACTTTCGCCCCCTAATCGCGATCCGGCGGCCACGGGACCTTCAGGATGCTTAGGCTCGCTAAGCGTCGCCGTTAGCCCGCGAAAGTCGACGTGCCCGGCGCGCGACGAGAGGACCGCATGGGTCGTCTCCCTTACTTTTGCCGGTCTTTTTCCGACAGTCGATGATGTGGGCACCCGGGTTCGGTATAAGTTCCCCCGGGAGCAGACTCTCAGGGCAGGGGGAAGGCAGTGGCAACGGGCACGACGGTATTCAGCAGGGTGACGGTGGTCGCACCACGCACCCGGATCGACGTGGCTTTGCCGGCTGACGTCGCGGTGGCGGACCTGCTGCCCATGCTGTTGGAGATGGCGAAGGAGGCGACGCCGGACGGCGGCGCCCGCCACGGCGGCTGGGCGCTGGCGAAGCTGGGCGACGCACCGCTCGACCCGAGCCGGACCCTCGCGTCCCTCGGCGTCGTCGACGGCGAACTGCTGCAGCTGCGCAAGCGCAACGAGAACCCGCCCCCGCCGCTCTACGACGACGTCGTCGACGCGATCGCGGAGTCCTCCCCCGACAGCTTCCGCCCCTGGACCAAGGAGACGGCCCGCCGCTTCGGGCACATCGCGGGCGGCCTGGCTCTGTTCTTCGCGGCCCTCGCCCTCTTCACCAGCGGCTCGTTCTACGGCGGCAACGCACTCGCCGCCGCGATCGCCGGCGGCGTCGGCGCGATCGCGTGCGTCGCGATCGGCGCGACGCTCGCCAAGGCCTACAAGGCCGAGGCGACCGGCGTCCTGATCGCCGCGACCGGTGGCCTGCCACTGGCCTTCGTCAGCGGGTTCTACATCGTGCCGGGGCTGTCCCCGTGGGCGAACCTGCTGCTCGCGAGCACCATGGTGATCATCGTGGCGGCGGTCTGCATCCTCGTCATCGGCCACGGGATCACCACCTTCATCGCCGCCGCGACGACGGCCACGATCTCCGCGCTGACGTTCCTGGCCGCGACGCTCATCGACACCCCGATCCCCGGCATCGCCGCCGGCGCGACCGCGTTCGCCCTGGCCTGCATCTCGATCCTGCCGCGCGCGACGATCAAACTCGCCGCCCTGCCGACGCCGCACGTTCCCGGCAGCGCGGAAGAACTCAAGGAAGACTCGGGCTTCCCGGACTACCGCGCCATCGAACGCCGCACCGCGGTCGCCCACGAGTACATGACCGGCCTGCTGACCGGCTGCGGCGCGGCCACGGCGCTGTTCGCGATCATCGCCTCGACGTCGTCGTCGATCTTCGGCCCGATTCTCGGGGTGGTCGCCACGCTGGTCCTGCTCCTGCGTGCGCGGGCGTACGCGAACGGCGCGCAGGCCATCGCGCTGCTGACCACCGGCATGGTGTCCGGCGCCGGCATTCTGCTCGGCTGGATGTGGTCGGCGAGCCCGCTGAACCGCGTTCTGTTCGTGTTCGGCGCGCTGCTGCTGATCGGCGCGGGCGCGCTCGTGGTCGGCGTGATCTTCCCGAACCAGCGTTTCTCGCCGCCGCTGCGGCGGACCGTGGAGATCTTCGAGGCCGTCTTCATCGCGACGGTGCTCCCGCTGGCGCTCGGCGTCATGGATCTCTACACGACGCTGCGCCACCTCAACTTCAAGTGACGACCCGATCGGATGATGCTCTGATGGCCGTAGCGCGGAAGTCCAGGGGGACGCGCGTCCGCCACCTCGGCCTCGCCGGGCGCACCGGAACGATGCTCCTCGCGGCCGGTATCGGTGTTCTCTCGCCGGCTTCGGTGGCACTTCCGGCGTGGGCGCAGCAAAGCAGCACCGCGCCGGACGCCGGTGGCTATTACGCGACCCCGCCTCCGGTGGACAAGTCCAAGAAGCCGAACGACGAGGGCAAGCCGGACAAGAACTACGAGCAGAAGACGCAGTGCGTGCAGCGCAGCAAGCTCGGCGGCGATCAGGTCGACATCAAGAACCGCCCGTGGGGCCAGGAGTACCTGCAGATCGAAAAGGTGCACCAGCTGATGCGCGGCGCCACCGGTTCGGTCGGTAAGGACGTCAAGGTCGCCGTGATCGACACCGGCGTCACCCAGCACCCGTACTTCAACGGCCGCGTCGAATCGGGAGGCGACTACGTCGCGAATCCCAACGGCGGCAAACAACCGGGGCTCGAGGACTGCGACGGCCACGGCACCGAAGTGGCGGGGATCATCGCCGCGAACCCACCCGACGCGAGTATCGGGTTCCGCGGGGTCGCACCCGACGCCAAGATCCTTTCGATCCGGCAGTCGAGCCAGAACTACGAGGAGACGGAGAAGAAGGCCGAGCCGCCGCCCCCACCGCCCTCGTCGTCGAACTCGGCACCTCCGGCCTCTTCCAACAACCCGGGATCGCAGCTTCCGCCGTCCTCGCAGGGAAACAGCGCCGTCGGCGGTGCGGCGGACGGTACGGCGCCGGGACAGAACAAGGGCGGACGGCAGCAGGAGCAGGGCAAAACCGCCGGGACGCTGAAGACGCTCGCGCAGGCCGTGGTCCGCGCCGTCGACAAGGGCTCCCAAGTGATCAACATGTCCGTCGACAACTGCCGCCGCGCGGACGGGGGCATCACCGAGGGCGAGCAGCAGCTGCAGGCCGCGGTGAACTACGCCGTCGAGCACAACGTGGTCGTCGTCGCGGCGGCGGGCAACGTCGGTGACAAGTGCCCGCAGAACGATCAGCCGGATCCCAAGTCCCCCAAGATGATCGTCACGCCGCCGTGGTTCGCCGACGACGTCCTGTCCGTCGCGGCGATCGACGACACCGGCGGTGTCGCGGAATTCAGCGTCAACGGGCCGTGGGTCAGCGTCGCCGCTCCGGGCACCAAGATCATTTCGCTGGACCCGGCGGAAGGGTCGAACAGCCTGGCCAACCTGACCATCGAGGGCAACGGGGAACCCGGCGCCATCCAAGGGACCAGCTTCGCCGCGCCGTACGTCGCGGGCGTGGCCGCTCTGGTGCGTGCCAAGTTCCCGGGGCTGACGGCTCGCGAGGTGATGAACCGGATCAAGGCGACGGCGCAGCACCCCGCGGCGCCGGGCGGGCGGGACAACTTCGTCGGTTTCGGGGTCATCGACCCGATCGCGGCGCTGACGGCGATCGTGCCGTCGGAGGCGGACAAGGCCAAGCCGGTTCAGCTGCCCGCGAACCTGCCGCCCGCGAACGACCGCGACTCCGCTCCGATGATCGTCGCGCTCGCCGGAACGGGCGGGGGCCTGGTGGCGCTGCTCATCACGCTGTTCGTGGTGCACTCGGTCCGGCGCAACCGGCCGGCCACCTCACCTGGCCGCAAAACCCCGTAGCACTTGCGTTTCGCGGGCTAACCGTGACCTGGGGCACTTCCCTGCCCGCCCCGGATCACGGTTAGCCCGCGAATGTCGCTCCGCCGCCCCGGGTCGCAGTTAGCCCGCGAAAGTCGCTCCGGCCGTGGGCACCTACTTGGCGGGCTTCGGCTTCGGGCTCGGTTTCGCGGGGGCGTCGTCCTCGCCGATCACAGGCGGGACGACCTGGCCGGGCTCGCCGACCACGTCGGACGGCTTCGAGGCGGGCCGCGTCTTCGACTGGTGAGCCGTCCCGCCTCCCCCGCCCATGCCCATCCCCATCGGCGCCATCCCCATCGGCATCATCGCGGTCCCCGCCCCGGCACCCGCGTGGCCGGCGGCAGGCGCGGCCTGCATGGGCGCGACCTCCGGGATCGGCGCTTGCCCTTGCTCGATCAGCGGTTCCTGCGATCCGGTCTTCCGGCCGTCGGCGGGATCGGCCGCGGACGGCGACGTCGACTGCTCCTCGGAAGCAGGCTCAGCGGCTTCCGCTCGACCACCGGCGTTCTTCTCCGGCACCGGCGCCCCGGCCACCGCGGAATTGTCGTGCAGTTTGAACTCGTCCTGCGGAAACCGGTGAGTGATCTCGATGCTTCGCGAAGCCGCATCAGGATCGTCGACGCCGTCGCAAAGCCTCACAAAGCCCTCGAGCACGTCGCGAGCGGCCTCGTAGAGCGCCTTGGCCGACTCCTGCGCCTCCTCCAGCTGGGCTCGCGCCCGCCTCACACCGCCGACCGGCAGCATCGCGGTCTCGGACGTCAGCTCGGCCGTATCGACCAGAACCTCGACGAGGTCGGTCAGGATGCGCCGGATCGACAGCACCAGCTCGTCGAGCGAACCCGCCAACGCGGTAAGGGCGTCCTCGACGTCAGAACCCGCGACCTTGATGTCGCCGATGTACGCGACGAACGCATCGGCGTCCTTGCCCGACCATCCGGCGTCGAGGCGGCCGAGGTCCTCGGCCAGTTCCTTCGAAACGGTGCCCGCGGCCTTCGCCGCCTTCCGAAGCCTGTCCGCCTCGTCCTTCAAGTCCTCCCAGCGCCCCGCGAGCGGGGCCAGGTAGGCCTCGACCGGATCGATCAGCCCCAGATGGCCCGACAGCTCGGTGAGAAACGCGAGATGCGGCGCCGCGGCCGCGACCAGGTCATCCTCGCCCGAGCCGGTCACGATTAGGGGGCTAAACGCACTCGGGGCCGCCTCGGGGACGGCAGGGCGCGCGGACGCCATCGGGTGCGGGATGGAATCGGTCGGGTGTTCCGACTCGGCGATCATGCTGCTCAGAGCTCCACGGCGCGCTTGATCATCTGGGCGGCCTCGTCGTCGTGCCCGGCGTGCCGCGCGGTCACCGTGTGCAGGGCCTCCGACGCCGACCTCAGCGCGGCCGCACCCTCCACCAGTTGACGCCGGATGGCCTCGGCCGCGCTTCCGTAAGACGTGCCGAGCCCGAGTTCCTCCCCGAGCGTGCCGTAGGACTCGACGGTGACGCCGTCCCCGGTCACCTCGGCGGCCGCCAGCTCGAGTTCTCCGGCGGCCGCGTCCACCCGCTTCGCATAGTCACCGACGGCGGCGCCGTCGATCTTCAGGCCGGCCACTGCACCCTCCACTCACCCGATCGTGCTTGGGCGTTGAGACGCGCGCGCCTGCCCAGGGGTTCCCGCGTTCAGTTCCCCGCCGGGGCCTGCTGCGACTGCGTGGCGACCGAACCCGCCCTGTCGTCGATCGGAACCGTGTCGAAGGTGCGGAGCACGTCCTGCGTGTTCAGCGACGCGCCGACCGGCAGGATCCTGACGATCGACTCCGGTGCGGGCACCCGCTTGTTGAGTCCGATCGAATCCGCCGTGACCGCGTCGGGCACGCCGTAGCGGATCCCGCGATCGGAGATCAGCTGGATCGGCCCCTTGTCGAAGGTCTCCTTGCCGGTCGCGGACTGGACGACGGCGGCGAAACCGGGCTCCATGTAGAAGCTGTTGATCGGCGCGCCGACCGGGCCGGGAGTACCGATCTTGACCCCGGGCGCGGAACCGTCGGCGTTCCTGCCCTTCGGCAGCTTGTCGTCGACGAACACCGCGGTGTGGCCGTCCCGGTTGCTGCCTTCACCGACGATGGACCAGCTGAGGCAGGAGACCCGGGAGCCCTGGGTCGCGTTGAGCACCGTCGGCACGCTTTGCGGGTAGGCGTCGACCTCGACGAAGCCCGGCTGCCCCTTGGTCACCCGCGTGACGTTGCGGATCTTGCCCAGCGCCACGGACATGACCGAAGTGCTGCCGTCGTTCTTCCCGGTCTGCACGATGTCCGCGACTGCCGGGGAAACGGCCTGGATGCCTTCCCTCGTGATGAGGTGGAAGTCCAGCTGCCCACCGGCCTGCTCGGTGGAGAAGACGTCCCCGACCTTGAGGCCGTCGATGTCGAAGTTGGGGGTTTCGCCCTTGCCGTCGACGTCCGGCAGCTTCAGCTCGGGAACCTCGGGAATCGCGTCCAAAAGGCCCTGGGAGATACCGCGAGGCTGATCCGGCAGCTTCAACGCGGACAGGACGGCACTGGCGTCGGGCTTGATCTCGGCCTTGACGGCGTTCGCGTTCGGGAGGTTGGGATTCGCCGCCAGCCGGTAGATCAGGTAGGTCCTGCCGTTGGCGCCCTTCGCCAGCAATGCCTCGTCCTGGCCCAGCTCACGGTTCCCCAGCTGCTTCACACCGGCGTAGACGGTCGTCTCCGTCTTCGTGAGGTCCGGCCGGGGCACCGTCGGGTCGTACATGACCTCGTCGCACACACCCCAGTCCGGGGCGACGCGCTGGCCTTCCGTCGGCATCAGCTGCGGGCCGTTGGGAATTCCCATGAGCTGACCGCGGGGAATGTTCTTCAGCTGCTCGTCGGAAACGACTGTGGGGTTCTTCACTTCGGAAGCCTGCGTGGGCCCGGAAGGCTTGTTCCCCGCCTGCTGTGCCCCTTGCTTCGACTGCGCGATGATCAGCAGCCGCGCGGAAGCGAGATTGAAGGTCGGAATCAGTTTCTTCGGGTTCCCCGCCACGACGTACACCGTCCCGGACTGTTCGCCGATGACGATGTTGCCCGCGTCCGGCACGGAGGGTTTCGGGCTCAGGAGACCCCAGATCACGAAGACCAGGACGCCCAGCGCGGCCAGCACGACGCCCACGATGGTGGCGCGCGTGTGGGTGCGCATCGGGTCGTGGAGCATGACGGCGTCGCGACGGACCAGCGCGGATTGCATCCGGCGCAGAACGAACTGATAAGCCTGAACTTGAGACTTAGTAGTCGGCGTTGATGGCATTCTCGACCTACAGTCCTCCCCGTCGCGGTACGGTTCCGCAGGATAGCCGTACGGGGACCGTCTGGTGTGGGGTTTCTACCAACTCCAGCTAGGGTCGAGTCGCTCGGGACCGGCTTTCCGGGTACGCAGCACGCACGAGGGGAAGAGAAAGCGCGGATGTCCGTCACCACTCCTCCACGTCCGCCTGGCCCCCCGGGGTCTCAACCGCCAGGCCGCCCGCCGGGGCCGCCGCCAAGGCCCGGCAGGCCGAGTGGTCCGGGCGGCCCGGCCGGGGGCCCGGGAGGCCCCGGTGTTCCTCGCGGTCCCGGTGGCCCGGGAGGCCCTGGCGGACCGCAAGGTCCCGGTGGCCCCGGTCCCGGAGGCCCTGGTGGCCCCGGTGGACCTGGTGGTCCGGGAGGCCCTGGTGGGCCCGGTGGCCCGGGCGGTCCTCCGCCTGGCGGCCCCAGCCCGCAGTCCGGCCCTCCGCCCACCCCGGCGGTACGGATCTCCGCGCCCGCGCGACGCCGGACCGGCGGGATCAACCTCGGTCCGCTGCCCGTGGCGAACCTGGTCGTCCTCGAACTCGGGCTCGCGATCGGCCTCGTCCTGCTCGCGATCAACATGAAGCTGAAGTACGTCGCGATCGGCGTGCTCGGGGTCGCGATCGTCATCGCGTTCCTGCGCTGGAGCGGCCGGTGGTTCACCCAATGGGCTGGACTCACCCTGCGGTACATGTTCCGTTCGCATGACCGCGTGGCGAACCCGCTTCCGCCGAGCAGTATCGAGACGCTCGCCGCCGAAGAGGACGCCGTCACCGGTCCCGACGACGCCCGGGTGAACCTGCTCCGCCTCGCCGTGCCCGATCTCGTCGTCGCGCACGGCGTCGACCACGAACGCCAGCAGGTCGGCCTCGCGTGGCACGACGGGACATGGACCGCGGTCCTGCTCGTCGAGCCCGCGCCCGCGCTGATCACCCAGGCCGGTGGCGCGCCGAGCCTGCCGCTGTCCGCGCTCGCGCCGTGTCTCGAAGACCGCGGCGTTGTCCTCGACTCGATCCAGATGATCTGGCACTGCTACCCGGGCAGCGCGGCTCTTCCGTCGGACTCGCCGGCGCTCAGCTCCTATATGGAGGTGCTCGGCCCGCTGCCCGCGGCCGCGCGGCGGACGACGTGGGTGGCCATCCGGCTCGACCCGCGCCGGTGCCCGGCCGCCATCCGTGAACGCGGCGGCGGCGTCGTCGGTGCTCATCGCGCGCTGATCGGCGCGCTGTCGCGGGTGCGCAACGCCTTGGAATCGCAGGGCGTGCCCACCCGGCCGCTCGACCCGGATGAGCTGCTGCGGTCCAGCATCTCTGCCGCGGAACTGACCGCGGTCGCCGGTTCGCCCGCGAAAGTCGGTCTGCAGGAGCGCTGGACCGGCGTCACCGCGGCGGGCATCGGACACGCGAGCTACGCGATCACCAGCTGGCCGAAGGGCAAGATCAGCGGCAGCCTGAACGCGCTGACCAGCGTTCGCGCGCTGTCGGCGACGGTGGCGATGTCGATCTCGCCGTCCGCCGACGAAGGCAAGATCGGCCTGCGGGGCATCGTGCGCTTGAGCGCGCGGAACCCGCGTGAACTGGACGCGGCGGACCAGCGGCTGCAGGGCATCTCGGACAGGCTCGGTGTGGCGCTGACGCCGCTGCGCGGCCTGCAGATCTCCGGGTTCTCCGCGACGCTGCCGATCGGAGGCACGGCATGAGCACCCGTATGCGCGACGCCGGCCAGAACGCCGGTGTCGCCCCGGAATTCACCGTCGACCCGGCGATGCTCGACGCGATCAGCCCGTCCGGCGACCGGGGCGGGATCGTCCTCGGCTCCGGGCTCAAGGGCGAGCCGCTGACGATCTCCGCGCTGCGCTCGACGCCGACCCGGATCGTGCTGGTCGGTGGCCTGTATCTGGCCCGCCAGGTGGCGTTGCGGGCGATGGCCGTCGGGGCGTGGGTCGTCGTGGCGACCGGTCGTCCGGCCGCGTGGCAGGTTCTCCCCCAGGCGGCGGGTAATCAGCCCAACGGCAGGCCGTCGCCGCTGGTGCAGATCCGGCGGCTGTCGCCGGTGGACCTCCCGCGCCCGTCGGAGGACGCGCCGCTGCTGGTGGTGACCGACGGCGGCCCGACGCCGCAGGACCTGTTCCCGCCGCGTTCGCCGTGGCAGACGACGGTCTACGTGCTGCCGTACCTGCACCCGCAGGCCGGGGCGACCGCGAACGCGGCCGACCTGGTGCTGATGCAGCGGCTCCCGCCGGGTCAGGCCGAACTGGCCGCGCGGATCTGGCGGCTCCCGCCGCAGATGATGAAGCAGCTCACGACGCTGAAGGACGACCAGGTCGTCGCGCTGGGACGCAACCTTTGGCGTCCCCTTCGCCTGGTCACCACCGCCAAAGAACAGCAGATCCTGGGCCCGGTCAGGCGCGGCGACTAACCCGGCGCGTCGACTTTCGCGGGCTAACCGTGCTCGGCGGGGGCACTGTCCATATCGGACGGTGCCCCCGTTTTGCGTCCCGCCCCGGATCGCGGTTAGCCCGCGAAAGTCGACCTGGGGTGGGAAAAGGGGACGTCAAGGGGTAATCGCGCCGGCTGTGGATAAGCGGGGGGGTTGTGGATGAATCGGCCTTCTGAGGCGGTTTTCGCGATTCCTTGTCGGTCTTGCCGATCATCGTGGAGGCATGACCAAACCCTTCGATTCATCCCACCTCCCCGACGTCTTCCGCGGTTCCGAGGCACGCAAAGCGGGCCTCATCACGGCAAGCCGCCTGCGCGGTCCCAGCGTCCGGAGGCTGTTTCAGGACGTCTACACGCGCGCTGACGTGGAGGTCACGCACGAACTGCGCTGTCGGGGTGCGGCATTGCTGGCACCGCCGGAAGCCGTGCTGACCGGCCGTTCGGCCGCGACCGTTCACGGCGTCGATCTGGCCCAGCCCAACGATCCTGTCGAGATGGTCGTACCGGAGAAGCAGCGCTTCGGCCCGATAGTCGGCATCAAGGTTCGACGGACCGAGATCAAGCCCGAAGAATCAAAGCCGTGGAACGGTATCCGCATCGCGCGGAAGAGCCGGATCGCGGTGGACCTGCTCCTCCGGCTTTCGCCCCGCAAATCCGGATGGGTGCGAAGGCTTCGCATCGGCGTCCCGGATCTGGACCAGTTCATGAGGGCCGAGAAGCTGACTGATCTGCATCTCAACAGGGAGTTCTACGGCCGCCGCAATCGGGGAATCCGTCTGGCCAGGCAAGCTTTGCGACTCTCCGATCCTCGTGCGGAGTCACCCCGGGAATCGGAAGTCCGGATCGTGCTGGCAGCCGGCGGCATCAAGACGACACCTCAGGTCGAGGTCTACTCCCGGACAGGTGAATTCCTCGCTCGCCTGGACCTCGCGGACGACGAGGCCCAGGTCGCGATCGAATACGACGGCCGATGGCACAACACCCGGAAGCAACGCGCCCTTGACCGTGAACGCCGAAGACGGGTGGAGGCCGAGGGCTGGCGCTTCGTCATCGTCACCGCGGAAGACCTGGCGACCGACTTCGAAGGCATCGTCGAGGCCGTCTTGCGTGCTCGACGCGGCGCCGTCAGCCCTGTGACTCTCCCGCGGCCGGGTCAGGAGGGGGTGCGCATGGCGCGCGTTTGATCGGCACGGGCGGCGAGTTCCGTGTCCGGAGGGTAGTCGACGGCCATCAGCGTGAGGCCGTGTGCGGGAGCGACAGCGCTGTCGCGCGTGCGGCTCTCCAGGACGTCGCCGGGCCAATCCCGCGGGCGGCGGCCATCGCCGACAAGAAGCAGCGCCCCGACCAGGCTGCGCACCATCGAATGGCAGAACGCGTCGGCGGAGACGTCGACCTCGACCGCGTGCGGTCCGGTCCGCCGCCAGACGAGCCGCTGCAGCTCTCGGATGGTCGTCCCGCCTTCGCGCTGTTTGCAGAAGGCCGCGAAGTCCTGCAGTCCCAAGAGGGAAGCCGACGCCTCGTTCATCGCGTCGACAGAGAGCGGCCTTCCCCAGGCCAGGGTGTCGTGGCGCCTCAACGGATCCACGCCCCATGGCGCGTCGGAGACGCGATAACGATAGTGCCGCCGCACGGCGGAGAATCGCGCGTCGAACCCGGGGGCGGCCACCTGGGCGCTCAGCACCCGCACGTCACCTGGCAGGTACCGGTTCCATCGATGGCACATCCGGCGCAGGTCAGGAATGCCCTGCGCGTCCACCTCCAGGCGACCGGATCGCGTTTCGCCCGCTAAAGGCGACACGTCGACGTGGACCACCTGGCCGGCCGCGTGCACACCGGCATCGGTGCGGCCGGCGACGACGACGGATTTCGGGACCGAGGCTCCTGGAGGCTGCTTCGCAAGCGCCTCTTCGAGGACGCCCTGAACCGTGCGACGCCCGGGCTGCCGCGCCCAACCGGAGAAATCGGTCCCGTCATAGGAGACATCCAGACGCAGACGAACGAGCCCGCCCTCCGTGGTGGGAGTGGCGGGCTCGTCCGGGGTGTTCGGTGCTGTCAGGACGTCAGTCCTTCTTGCTGTCCGCGTCCGCGGCGGGGGCCTCAGCGGCCTCGTCGGCGGCGGGAGCCTCGGTGGCCTCCGGAGCCTCGGTGGCGGCCGTGTCGGCAGCCTCAGGGGCGTCGGTGGTCTCCTCGGCGGCCGGGGCGGCAGCCTTCGGCTCGTCCTTGGCGAACTTCGTCTTGCGCGCGGCCTCGGCCTCGGCGGTGACGGTCTTCTCGGCCACCAGCTCGATGACCGCCATGGGGGCGTTGTCGCCCTTGCGCGCCATCGTCTTGGTGATCCGGGTGTAGCCACCCGGACGCTCCGCGAAGAACGGGCCGATCTCGGCGATCAGCTTGTGCACGACATCCTTGTCGCGCACGATGCGCTGGATCTGACGACGGTTGTGCAGGTCGCCCCGCTTCGCCTTCGTGATCAGCTTCTCGGCCAGCGGGCGCACCCGCCGGGCCTTCGCCTCGGTCGTCGTGATCTTGCCGTGCTCGAACAGCTGGGTGGCCAGGTTGGCCAGAATCAGCCGCTCGTGCGCGGGCGACCCGCCGAGACGGGGTCCCTTTGTGGGGGTGGGCATCGGTTCTCCTCGTTCAGCTCACAGCTGGAGGCCGTCGCTCCCCCACCCCTACTGGTGTGAGGGAGCCGTAGCTGGCCTTACAGCTGCTCCGTCTCTGCGTAGTCCTGGCCATCGTCGTGGCCATTGTCCGAAATTCCGTCCGTGATGCTGTCGACGCCCTCGGACCAGCCTTCACCGTCGTAGCTGGCCGCGGCCGCGGTCGGGTCGAACCCGGGCGGGCTGTCCTTCAGCGCGAGGCCGAGACCGACGAGCTTGAGCTTGACCTCGTCGATCGACTTCGCACCGAAGTTGCGGATGTCCAGCAGGTCGGCCTCGCTGCGCGAGACCAGTTCGCCGACGGTGTGGATGCCCTCGCGCTTGAGGCAGTTGTACGACCGGACGGTGAGGTCCAGGTCCTCGATCGGCATCGCGTAGGCGGCGATGGTGTCCGCCTCCTGCGGCGACGGGCCGATCTCGATGCCCTCGGCGTCGACGTTCAGCTCGCGCGCGAGACCGAACAGCTCCACCAGCGTCTTACCGGCCGACGCGACGGCGTCCCGCGGCGTGATCGACGGCTTCGTCTCCACGTCCAGGATCAGCTTGTCGAAGTCGGTGCGCTGCTCGACACGGGTCGCCTCGACCTTGTAGGTCACCTTCAGCACCGGGGAGTAGATGGAGTCGACCGGGATCCGGCCGATCTCCGCGCCCGCCTGCTTGTTCTGCAGGGCCGGAACGTAACCGCGGCCGCGCTCGACGACGAGCTCGATCTCGAGCTTGCCCTTGCCGTTCAGCGACGCGATGTGCAGATCCGGGTTGTGCACGGTGACACCGGCCGGGGGCACGATGTCGGCGGCCGTGACCTCACCGGGGCCCTGCTTGCGCAGGTACATGGTGACCGGCTCGTCCTCTTCCGAGGAGACCACGAGCTCCTTGAGGTTCAGGATGATGTCGGTGACGTCTTCCTTCACCCCCGGAACGGTGGTGAACTCGTGCAGCACGCCGTCGATGCGGATGCTCGTCACGGCCGCGCCCGGAATGGACGACAGCAGCGTGCGCCGCAGCGAGTTGCCGAGCGTGTAGCCGAAGCCGGGCTCCAGCGGTTCGATGGTGAACCGGGAGCGAGTCTCGTTGACCGTCTCTTCGCCGAGAGCCGGCCGCTGGGAAATCAGCATCTTTCCTAATTCCTTTCCAAACGGCGCCCGCCATATGACACCGAAAGGGATGGCGAAACGGCGGCGCACTCCGGGCGCCGCCGCCCGTGCCCACACCGGGCCGGGGTTTCCCCGGCCCGGTGATGGATCACTTCGAGTAGAGCTCGACGATCAGCTGTTCCTGGACCGGAACGTCGATCTGAGCGCGCTCCGGGAGCTGGTGGACCAGCACACGGAGGTTGGACGGAACAACCTGGAGCCACGCGGGAACGGGACGCTCGCCGAACGACTCCTTGGCAGCGACGAAGGGCAGCATCGCGAACGACTTCGGCCGCACGTCGATGATGTCCCACTTGCTGACCTGGTACGAGGGCACGTTGACCTTGACGCCGTTGACCACGAAGTGGCCGTGGCTCACCAGCTGACGCGCCTGACGGCGGGTGCGGGCGATGCCGGCGCGGTAGATCACGTTGTCCAGGCGGGACTCGAGGATCTGCAGCAGGTTCTCACCGGTCTTACCGGGACGCCGGACGGCTTCCTTGTAGTACCGGACGAACTGACGCTCGAGAACGCCGTAGGTGTAACGAGCCTTCTGCTTCTCCTGCGACTGCAGGAGGTACTCGGACTCCTTGATCCGGCCACGGCCGTGCTGGCCGGGCGGATAGGGGCGACGCTCGAAAGCCTGGTCGCCGCCGATGAGGTCAACCTTGAGGCGACGCGAAATACGCGTCGCGGGGCCGGTGTAACGAGCCATTTCTTCTTACTCCTCCCCGTTCCTCAGACCCGGCGCCGCTTGGGCGGGCGGCAGCCGTTGTGAGGCTGCGGGGTCACGTCCTGGATGGTGCCGACCTCGAGGCCGGCCGCCTGCAGCGAGCGGATCGCCGTCTCGCGGCCCGAACCCGGGCCCTTCACGAAAACGTCGACCTTCTTCATGCCGTGCTCGGCAGCCTTGCGGGCGGCGTTCTCGGCGGCCATCTGCGCGGCGAACGGGGTGGACTTACGCGAGCCCTTGAAGCCCACGTGACCACTCGACGCCCACGCGATCACGGCACCGGTCGGGTCCGTGATCGAGACGATGGTGTTGTTGAAGGTGCTCTTGATGTGCGCGTGGCCGTGCGCGACATTCTTCTTTTCCTTGCGGCGGACCTTCTTGGCCCCCGCCGCAGTACGAGACTTCGGTGGCATGTTCTGAGGGTTCTCCTGTTAGCGCGCGTTCTCTTGGTGAGCGGCGACCGCTTCGGCCTGGCCGCGCCGGATGATCGAACCGGCGTCGGTGTACAGGTTGCGGAGCGCCATCGGGCGGGCGTAGAGCGCCTTGGGCGAGACACATGCCGAGCCGCGGCGGTGAACGCCGCCCATCTGCACGACCTTCTTGCCCTGGACGCTCACTTCTTGCCAGCCTTCTTCTTGCCGGCGACCGTCTTCTTCGGACCCTTACGGGTGCGGGCGTTGGTCTTGGTGCGCTGACCACGGACGGGAAGTCCGCGACGCCAGCGAAGGCCCTCGTAGCACCCGATCTCGATCTTCCGACGGATGTCGGCGTTCACCTCACGGCGAAGGTCACCCTCGACCTTGAAGTTCTCTTCGATGTAGACCCGCAGCTTGGCGAGGTCGTCATCGCTCAGATCCTTGACGCGGGTGTCCGCGTTGAGCTCGGCAGCCGCGATGAGCTGCTTCGAGCGGGTACGGCCGATGCCGTAGATGTAGGTCAGCGCGATCTCCAACCGCTTTTCGCGGGGGAGGTCTACGCCAGCGAGTCGTGCCATTGGCGTTGATGCTCCTTCATAGAATTCATCTTCAGGTCTGCTCCCCGTCCGGTCCCGGGACCGACTCGCCTGTCGTGCCCTTGGCTTGCGCTTCGGGTGTCCCGGCCCCGGCCTGAAGTCCGGGGGTGAACCGGGCCGTTCGCACGGCCCGGCAGGTGCGGGGAGATTGTGTAGCCGTCAATCCACTCTGAACGAGTGCGAGTGATCAGCCCTGCCGCTGCTTGTGCCGCAGGTTCTCGCAGATCACCATGATCCGGCCGTGGCGGCGGATCACCTTGCACTTGTCGCAGATCTTCTTGACGCTCGGCTGGACCTTCACGTCTCCTGCTCTCCTGCTTGTGCTAACTCGTCGTGATCACTTGTAGCGGTAGACGATGCGACCACGAGACAAGTCGTAGGGCGAGAGCTCCACGACAACCCTGTCCTCGGGCAGGATGCGGATGTAGTGCTGCCGCATCTTGCCGCTGATGTGTGCAAGGACCTTGTGGCCGTTCTCCAACTCGACGCGGAACATCGCGTTGGGGAGCGGCTCGACTACGCGGCCTTCGACCTCGATGGCCCCGTCTTTCTTGCCCATGTCCTCCGCATTTCCTGTCGCTACGCAGTGTGATCAATTGAGCCTTGAGTGCTTGGCTGGGTGGTGCATCGGCACACTCCTCCCCGAGTCCAATGTCCGTTCGCGAGAAATCACGAGCGCGCTGGATCCGGGCGCGATGAGTACACCGACTTGACAGTGTACGCAACCCGTGTCGTGAGCCCCAAACGGGGGGTAACTGTGTTAGATGACCCCTGAGCCCGTCGATGGCAACCGCCTCCATCGTACGCCTGCGCCGACCTGCGTTTCGCGGGCTAACCGCGCTCCGGCGGAGCCGTGACCTGGCGCGCCGGGCAGGCGAGGTGCACCCGATGGGGGCAAGCCTCAGACGCTTCGCCGAGGGCCTGGGCGCCCGCGCTGGGCCGCCCCGCGTTTAGCGGCCTGACTGCGCTCCGGCGCCCACCGCCTCGACTTTAGCCCCCTAATCGTGCTCCGGGGAGCGCGATTAGGGGGCTAAACGCAGGTCGGGGGCGCGATCGCGATTAGGGGGCTAAAGGCGATCGGGAGGGGCAGGGAGGGTCAGGCGTCTTCGGGGGCGGTCAGGACCCAGGGGCCGTCGTCCGTGATGGCGACGGTGTGCTCCCAGTGCGCGGCCCTCGAGCCGTCCGCGGTCACGACGGTCCACCCGTCGTCGAGCTCGACGGTCTCGCCCCCGCCACCGGTCAGCATGGGCTCGATCGCGAGCGCCATGCCGGTCTTGAGCCGCGGGCCCTTGCCCGGTTTGCCCAGGTTCGGCAGGAACGGGTCCATGTGCATCTGGCGGCCGATACCGTGACCGCCGTATTCGACGATCATCCCGTACTCGATGCCGTCTTCCCGGCCAGCCTTCTCGGCCGCGGTCTGCACGGCGTACGAGATGTCCGTGAGCCGTCCGCCGGACGACACCGCAGCGATCCCCGCCCACATCGCCGCCTCGGTGGCCGCCGAAAGCGCCAAATCGGCCTTCGACACCTCCCCGATCGCGAGGGTGACTGCGGAGTCGCCATGCCAACCGTCGAGGATCGCGCCGCAGTCGACGGAGATGATGTCGCCCTCGTTCAGCACCTGCGTCTTCGACGGGATGCCGTGGACGATCTGCTCGTTCACCGAGGCACAGATCGACGCCGGGAAGCCGTGGTAGCCCTTGAACGAGGGCACCGCGCCGGCGTCGCGGATCGTCTGCTCGGCGAGCTCGTCCAGATCGGCCGTGGTCGCCCCCGGCTTGGCGATCTCGCGCACCGCGGTGAGGGTGCGCCAGACGACCAGTCCGGCGGCCCGCATCGCCTGGAGCTCACCCGGGCTCTTGAGTTCGATCATGCGCCCACGACGAAGTCGTTGCAGTACACGCAGTCCTCCGAGATTCACGTGCGGTCGCGCAGCGCTTCCAGCACGCGAGCGGAGATCTCGTCGACGGTGCCGACGCCGTTGACCGTGACCAGGATGTCCGCGTAGTACTCGAGCAGCGGAGCCGTCTCGGACACGTAGATCTGCTGGCGACGACGGATGACCTCTTCGGTGTCGTCCGAGCGGCCGCGCGAAAGCAGCCGCTCGACGACGACGTCTTCCGAAACCTGGAGCTGGATGACCGCGTTGAGCGAGGTGTCGGCCTCGCCGAGGATCTCACCGAGGACCTCGGCCTGCTTCGTGTTGCGAGGGAAGCCGTCCAGCAGGAAGCCGGCCTTGGCGTCCGGTTCGGCCAGGCGCTCGCGCACCATCTCGTTCGTGACCGAGTCGGGCACGAGTTCACCGGAATCCAGGTAGCGCTTGGCTTCCTGGCCCAGCGGCGTCTGCTCGCCCACGTGGGCGCGGAACAGATCGCCGGTCGAGATGTGCGGGATCCGGAGCTTCTCCGACAGTGCTACCGCCTGAGTACCTTTGCCCGCGCCAGGAGGGCCAACGAGAACCAGGCGCGTCACTTCAAGAACCCTTCGTAGTTACGTTGCATCAGCTGGCTTTCGATCTGCTTCACGGTGTCGAGACCGACACCGACCATGATCAGCACAGCCGTGCCACCGAACGGGAAGTTCTGGTTGTTCCCGCTGCCGGTGACGGACAGGAAGAAGTTCGGAAGGATCGCGATGATGCCCAGGTACAGCGAGCCCGGCAGGGTGATCCGGCCGAGGACGTAGCTGAGGTACTCCGCGGTGGGACGGCCCGGGCGGATACCCGGGATGAAGCCACCGAACTTCTTCATTTCTTCCGCACGCTCGTCCACATTGAACGTGATCGTGATGTAGAAGTACGTGAAGAAGATGATCAACGCGAAGTACAGCAGGACGTGCGCCCAGCTGGACTGGTTGACGATGTAGTTCTGGATGAAGACCTGCCACCCGGCGTTGCTGTTCGGGTCCCCGACGAGGCGGGCGATCAGGTCCGGCAGGTAGAGCAGCGACGAGGCGAAGATGACCGGGATGACACCGGCCTGGTTCACCTTGATCGGCAGGTAGGTCGAGGTTCCGCCGTACATGCGGCGGCCGATCATGCGCTTGGCGTACTGCACCGGGATCCGGCGCTGGCCCTGCTCGACGAAGATGACGCTGGCGATGATCACCAGGCCGAACACGCAGATGAGGGTGAAGACCACCGGGCCGGCGCTGCTGAGGATGTTGCCACCCTCGATCGGGATGCGGGCCGCGATGTTCAGGAAGATCAGGACGGACATGCCGTTGCCGACACCGCGCTCGGTGATCAGCTCACCCAGCCACATCATGACGGCGGTACCGGCGGTCATCGTGACGACGATGATGGCCAGCGTGTAGACGCTGTTGTCCGGGATGATCGCGGTGGTGCACTGAGGGAAGAGCTGCTTGCGGTCGGCGAGTGCCACCACACCGGTCGCCTGCAGGACCGCGAGGGCGATCGTCAGGTACCGGGTGTACTGGGTCAGCTTGCCCTGGCCGGCCTGGCCTTCCTTCTTCAGCTCCTCGAACCGCGGGATGACCACGGTGAGAAGCTGGACGATGATGCTCGCCGTGATGTACGGCATGATGCCGGTCGAGAACAGCGACAGCTGCAGCAGCGCACCGCCGCTGAACAGGTTCAGGAGCTGATAGACGCCCTCCTGCGACCCCGTCTCCGTACATTGCTGCACGGCTGAGTAAGAGATGCCCGGGGCCGGGATGGTGGCACCGATTCGGTAGACCGCGACGATGGCTAGCGTGAACAGGATCTTTTTACGTAGATCCGGCGTCGCGAGAGCCGAGCGGAAGGCGCTGAGCACGCGGGGGACCTCCTCGGCGTCGTCGGCTGTCTTACCGACGATCGGCTTGGCCGGCCTGAGACCGGCAGGAACACACAGCTTTCTGGCACAAGCCAGGAACGCTTCGGGGCACACTCGTCCCGAAGCGTGTCGCCGACTCTAACAGCTTCACAGGGCGTGTTCGCAGTGCGTGCGGGTTTTCCGAACGAAGGTTGGTCCGTCAGGTTGATCGACTTCCGCTTCTCGCTCCGGAACCTTGACAGAACACGCTGTCGTACCCCGCTTTCCGGACCGCGCGGATCACGGTTAGCCCGCTGAACGCACCGTGATCAGGTGCGGGGTTCAGGAGTTCGACGCGGCGATGGCACCGGCCATGCCGAGGAGCACGATGCCGGTGCCGCGGTCGACGTTGCGGGTGGCGCGACGGGACAGCCGGAGCGACTTCACGAGCGTGCCGACTCCGATGTACGTGGCGCCCGCGACGAATTCGGCGACCAGATAGACGGCGCCGAGAATCGCGATCTGGGCGGGAAAAGAGCCGTGAGCTGCGTCGATGAACTGGGGGACGAACGCGGTGAAGATGAGGATCGCCTTCGGGTTGGTGATCGCGACGACGAACTCCTTTCTCGCGATCCGCAGTGCCGGTATGGGCTCGGCGCCTCGCGGCCCCGGGACCAGCGTCGTCCGTTCGCCGCGGAAGGTCGACCACAGCAGCCGGCCGCCGAGCCAGACGAGGTAGGCGACACCGGCCCACTTGATCACCGTGAGTGCAAGTTCGGAGGCGGCGAGGAGCTGCCCGAGTCCTGCGGCGACGGCCGCGATCAGCACGGTGAACGCGGCCAATCGGCCTAACAGGCCGGCAAGCCCTTTCCATGCGCCCTGTGTCATGCCGTGGTGCAGACCAAGCAGGTTGTTCGCCCCTGGCGTAAAAGCCACGAGCACCGCCGCACCGAAAAAGACCACCGCCCAAGTCATCGGCCACCTCATCCCCCACCGTATCGACCGGCGCGAGCGCGTTTAGCGGGCTAACCGCGCTCCTTTGGGCCGGGATCCGGGGGCGGTGCGAAGGCCGAGTAGTCCGGCTGCGGCGCGGGCTGTGGCTCAGGAGGGAGGACCGTGATGGAGATGCCGTCCTTCGGGGTGGGCATGTCCGCGAAACTCGGATCCCCGGCCGACGGGACCTCAGCCTCGTCGACACGGTGACTCATGACCGCCGCGCCGGCTGCGGCGACGATCGCGGCGAAGAGAGCCCACATTCCCGCTTCGAAGGTCACTGTCGCTTTGGCGGATTCCCCGAGCGGACGTCCGAATCCCGCCATCGCGGTGGTGGAGACGGCCCCGGCCAGGAACACAGCCGCGATGGTGGTGAGCCATCGGTCCAGGGCACCCGGCCGTCGCAGCCGGGAGGCACGGGCACTGGCGATCACGGCCGCCAGGAAGATCGCGGCGGCGACCAGGAGCGGGATACCGACGGGCGACGCCGACATGGTCGTAGAGGGCTCGTTGGGCTGAATGACCTTCGTGTCCCAGGCGCCTTGGACGACCACGATCATGAACGCGTCGCTGCGCTCGAAGCCGAGCCGATGCTCAGTACTGAAGAACGGGAAGAGGCAGCCCATGAGGGTCAGCACGAGGGCCAGGGTGGCCAGCCCCGCCGCTACGAGTCTGCGGGGCTCCGGTCGGCCGGGTCGCGCCTGCTCCTCCGCCGGATCCATGGGCCCTGAAACCGACACGACCATCGGCGGGGCATCCGGCTGCTGCTGAAAGGGCTGCGGATCCTGCCCGGGAGGAGTGGCCACCTCACGATCCTTCCAGCCCAGATGCCCGTCCGCCATGCTCGCTGCCCTGGTCGGCGGGTCGACTTTCGCGGGCTAACCGCGATCCGGTCGGCGGGCAACTGGGCGACCGGCGGACTTGCGTTTCGCCCCCTGACCGTGATCCGCGGCCGGCAAGGCTCCCCGCACCGAGATCGCGATCAGGGGGCGAAACGCAAGTCGGCGGGGGCGAGGGATCGGATGACAGTTAGCCCGCGAAAGTCGACACGGTGGAGCCGAGCGGAGCGAAGGCGGGAGAGCGAGCGCAAGCGAAAGGCCCGCCGTGGCGGAGCCAGGCGGGCCTTTCGGTGAAGCGAGCGAAGAGAGCTCAGAGCGTGGTGGCGGAGCCACCGGCGGCGGAGAGCTTCTCCTTGGCGGAGCCGGAGAAGGCATCGGCGGTGACGTCCAGCTTGACGCCGTTCAGGTCACCGTTGCCGAGCACCTTCACGAGCTTGTTCTTGCGAACAAGGCCCTTCGCGACGAGCTCCTCGTTGCCGACCTTGCCACCCTCCGGGAAAACGCGGGCGATGTCGCCCAGGTTCACCGGCTGGTACTCGGTACGGAAGCGGTTCTTGAAGCCGCGAAGCTTCGGGAGCCGCATGTGGATGGGCATCTGCCCACCCTCGAAACCGGCGGGCACGTTCTTCCGGGCCTTGGTGCCCTTGGTACCGCGACCGGCGGTCTTGCCCTTCGAGCCCTCACCACGGCCGACGCGGATCTTGTCGCGCTTCGCGCCCGGAGCCGGGCGAAGGTGGTGGATCTTGATGGCAGTCATGCCTTGACCTCCTCGACCTCCACCAGGTGGCGGACCGTGTGGATGAGGCCGCGGACCTGGGGAGTGTCTTCACGCACGACGCTCTGGCGGATCTTGCGCAGCCCGAGGGTGCGCAGCGACTCGCGGTGAGCGTGCTTCGTGCCGATCTTGCTCTTGACCTGGGTCACCTTGAGCTGAGTCATGTCAGACCCCCTGACCCGCACGCTGACGCAGCATCCGAGCAGGCGCGACGTCCTCGAGCGGCAGGCCGCGACGAGCCGCGACCTCCTCGGGACGCTGCAGACCCTTCAGGGCCGCCACGGTGGCGTGCACGATGTTGATCGCGTTGTCGGAGCCGAGCGACTTCGACAGCACGTCGTGGACACCCGCGCACTCCAGGACCGCGCGGACCGGGCCACCGGCGATGACACCGGTACCGGCCGAAGCCGGACGCAGCAGCACGACACCGGCGGCTTCCTCACCCTGGATCGGGTGGGGAATGGTGCCGCCGACGCGGGGAACGCGGAAGAAGTTCTTCTTCGCTTCCTCGACGCCCTTGGCGATGGCCGCGGGAACTTCCTTGGCCTTGCCGTAGCCGACGCCGACCTGACCGTCGCCGTCACCGACGACCACCAGGGCGGTGAAGCTGAAGCGACGACCACCCTTGACGACCTTGGCGACGCGGTTGATCGTCACGACCTTCTCGAGGTGCGGGGTCTTTTCCTGGCCGGCCCCGCCACGGCCGCTGTCGCGCCGGTCCCGGCGGTCGCGACGGTCATTGCGGTCGTTGCCGCCCTGTCCGCCGGGTCCACCCTGGCCGCCGCCGAATTGCCGTGTACGTCCCGGCATCAGGCTGTCCTTCCATTCACGAGCATCTGCATCAGAACTCCAACCCCGCCTCACGGGCAGCGTCGGCGAGCGCCGCGATGCGACCGTGGTAGGCGTTGCCGCCCCGGTCGAACACCACGGTCGAGACACCGGCGTTCTTCGCGCGGTTGGCGACGAGCTCCCCGACCTTGGCGGCCTTGGCCTTCTTGTCGCCGTCCAGCGCGCGCACGTCCGCCTCGAGGGTGGACGCCGACGCCAGGGTCTTGCCGGCGAGGTCGTCGATCAGCTGCACGGCGATGTGCCGCGACGAACGCTTGACGACCAGACGCGGACGCTGGTCCGTGCCGTTGATCTTCTTGCGGAGCCGGAAGTGCCGACGGGCCTTCGCGACGCGGCGGCGGGTCGAGATGTCCTTGCCGACCGGCTTGCGCTTCGTAGTCGTGTCGCTCATGATCACTTACCCGTCTTTCCGACCTTGCGGCGGATCTTCTCACCCTCGTAGCGCAGGCCCTTGCCCTTGTACGGGTCCGGGCGGCGCAGCTTGCGGATGACCGCGGCGATCTGGCCGACCTTCTGCTTGTCGATGCCCGAGACCGAGAACCGGGTGGGGGTCTCGACCTTGAAGGTGATGCCTTCCGGGGCCTCGATCTTCACCGGGTGGCTGTAGCCGAGGGCGAACTCGAGGTCCGAGCCCTTGGCCTGCACGCGGTAACCGACACCGTGGATCTCAAGCTTCTTCTCGTAACCCTCGGTCACACCGACGACGAGGTTGTTGACCAGCGTCCGGGTGAGACCGTGCAGGGCACGGCTGGTGCGCTCCTCGTCGGGCCGCTTCACCTGCAGCGTGCCGTCCTCGGCGCGCTCCACGGTGATCGGCTCGGCGATCGTGTGCTCAAGGGTGCCCTTGGGCCCCTTGACCTGAATGTGCTGACCATCGATGGTCACCTCGACCCCGGAGGGGACGGCGACCGGCAGCTTTCCAATGCGTGACATGTCTGTGCCCCCTTCCTTACCAGACGTAGGCGAGGACTTCGCCGCCCACGCTGTTTCGCTTGGCCTGACGGTCGGTCTGGAGGCCGGACGACGTCGAGATGATCGCGACGCCGAGGCCACCGAGAACCGACGGCAGTTCGGTCGATTTTGCGTAGACCCGCAGGCCGGGCTTGGACACGCGGCGGAGGCCGGCGATGCTGCGCTCACGGTTGGGGCCGTACTTCAGCTCCACGATGAGGTTCTTGTGCTTCTCGCCCGGCTCGTCGCGGTAACCCGAGATGTAGCCCTCGCGCTTGAGGATCTCGGCGATGTTCGCCTTGATCTTCGAGTGGGGAAGCACGACCTCGTCGTGGTAAGCCGAGTTCGCGTTACGCAGACGGGTCAAGAAGTCTGCGATGGGGTCGGTCATCGTCATGGTGACCTGTCAACCTTTCTCGCCCTGGTTCCCTGCATCACTGCGGGGCCTGTGGCGAAGTGGGAGTTAAAAAAGACTCTTACCAGCTGGACTTGCGGACGCCGGGCAGCTCGCCCGCGTGTGCCATCTCGCGAAGGCAGATCCGGCAGAGCCCGAACTTGCGGAACACCGAGTGCGGGCGACCGCACCGCTGGCAGCGCGTGTAACCGCGAACCTTGAACTTCGGCGTCTTCGCGGCCTTGTGGACCAGTGCTTTCTTGGCCATCGACTCAGTTCTCCTTGAACGGGAAGCCGAGCTTGCGAAGCAGTGCGCGGCCCTCGTCGTCGCTGTTGGCGGTGGTGACGACAGTGACGTCCATACCGCGCGGGCGGTCGATGGCGTCCGGGTCGATCTCGTGGAACATCGACTGCTCGTTGAGACCGAACGTGTAGTTGCCGTTGCCGTCGAACTGCTTCGGCGAAAGCCCGCGGAAGTCACGGATACGCGGCAGCGCGATGGTCAGCAGCCGGTCGAGGAACTCCCACATCCGGTCGCCGCGCAGCGTGACGCGCGCGCCGATCGGCTGGCCCTCACGCAGCTTGAACTGCGCGATGGACTTGCGAGCCTTGCGAACCTCGGGCTTCTGCCCGGTGATCGCGGCCAGGTCGCGGATGGCGCCTTCGATCAGCTTGCTGTCACGGGCGGCGTCACCGACACCCATGTTCACGACGACCTTGACGACGCCCGGGATCTGGTGGACGTTCTCGAAGGAGAACTCCTCCTGGAGCTGTCCCTTGATCTCCTCGCGGTACCGCACCTTGAGGCGCGGGGCGATCTTCTCTGCGGTGGTCATGATCAGATGTCCTTACCGTTCCGGCGCGAGACCCGGACCTTCTTGCCGTCCTCGCCGATGCGGTAGCCGATGCGAGTCGGCTTGCCGTCGGAGTCGACGACCATCACGTTCGAGACGTGGATGGGCGCCTCCTGGGTGACGATGCCGCCGGACTGCGCACCGCGCTGGGTCTGGGAGATCCGGGTGTGCTTCTTGATCCGGTTCACGCCCTCGACCAGAACGCGCTCGCGCTCGGGGTAGGCCTGGATGACCTTGCCCTTGGCACCCTTGTCCTTGCCGGCGATGACGACGACCGTGTCGCCCTTCTTCACCTTCATGCTCTACAACACCTCCGGCGCGAGCGAAATGATCTTCATGAACTTTCGGTCGCGCAGCTCGCGGCCCACCGGGCCGAAGATGCGGGTGCCGCGGGGCTCATTGTCGTTCTTGATGAGCACAGCAGCGTTCTCGTCGAAGCGGATGTAAGAACCGTCCGGACGACGGCGCTCCTTGCGCGTGCGAACGATGACGGCCTTGACGACGTCACCCTTCTTCACGCCGGCGGCCGGCATGGCGTCCTTCACGGTGGCGACGATGATGTCGCCGATGCCCGCGTAGCGCCGCCCCGAACCACCGAGAACGCGGATGCAAAGGATTTCCTTCGCGCCCGTGTTGTCGGCAACCCGTAGCCGCGACTCCTGCTGGATCACGTCAACTCCTGTATGTCGCGCTGGTTCTCGCGTTGAGACGCGAGCCTTGCGGAACTAAGGGACTCAAAGAGCCCTACTTACTTGGCCTTCTCCACGATCTGCACCAGACGCCAGCGCTTGGTCGCCGACAGCGGGCGGGTCTCCATCAGGGTGACCCGGTCGCCCACGCCCGCCTCGTTGTTCTCGTCGTGCACCTTGACCTTGCTGGTGCTGCGGAGAACCTTGGCGTAACGACGGTGCTTCTTGCGGTCTTCGAGCTCGACCACGATCGTCTTGTTCATCTTGTCCGAGACGACGTAACCCTCACGGACCTTGCGGTCGTTGCGGGGGGCCGCCTCGGTGGGCTGCTCGCTCATGCGGCACCTTCACTCTCGGCGTCAGGGGAAACGGACAGGCCGAGTTCACGCTCGCGCATGACCGTGTAGATCCGCGCGATGTCCGTACGGACGGTGCGCAGACGGCGGTTGTTGTCGAGCTGTCCGGTCGCCATCTGGAAACGGAGGTTGAAGAGCTCCTCCTTGTATTCCTTCAGACGCAGAACGAGCTCTTCCGCGGTGAGCTCACGCAGCTCCGATGCCTGGGCAGCACCTGCCTTCGCCATCAGAACTCACCACCTTCACGGGTTACGATGCGGCACTTCATGGGCAGCTTGTGGATCGCGCGACGGAGCGCCTCACGGGCGGTCTCCTCGTTCGGGAACGAGATCTCGAACATCACGCGGCCCGGCTTCACGTTGGCGATCCACCACTCGGGCGAACCCTTACCGGAACCCATGCGGGTTTCCGCCGGCTTCTTGGTCAGCGGGCGGTCCGGGTAGATGGTCGTCCACACCTTGCCACCACGCTTGATGTGACGCGTCATGGCGATACGAGCGGACTCGATCTGCCGGTTGGTCACGTAGCTGTGCTCAAGCGCCTGGATGCCGTACTCGCCGAAGTTCACCTTCGTACCGCCCTTGGCGGCACCGTGGCGCTTCGGGGAGTGCTGCTTCCGGTGCTTGACCCTGCGCGGGATGAGCACGTGTCAGCCCTCCGTCTTTTCTGCAGTCTCAGCAGCCGGGGCCTCGGTGGCCGCGGGGGCGGTGTCGTCGCTCTTGGCGGCGGCAGCTGCCCGGCCGGCTTCGGTCGAGGTCGGCGTCGTGCCCGACGCACCGGAACGGCGCGGGCGGGACGGACGGTCACCACGGTCACGGCGCGGGGCACGCTCGGCGGCCGCGGCGGCGTCACGCGCCTCCTTGGCCTTGAGACCACCCACGAGCTCGCCCTTGTAGATCCACACCTTCACACCGATGCGACCGAACGTCGTCTTGGCCTCGAAGAAGCCGTAGTCGATGTCGGCGCGCAGCGTGTGCAGCGGGACGCGGCCATCGCGGTAGTGCTCGGAGCGGGACATCTCGGCACCGCCGAGACGACCGCCGCACTGCACGCGGATGCCCTTGACCTGCGGCGAACGCATGGAGGTCTGGATCGCCTTGCGCATCGCGCGGCGGAACGCCACACGGTTGCTCAGCTGCTCCGCGACACCCTGAGCGACGAGCTGGGCGTCGGCCTCGGGGTTCTTGACCTCGAGGATGTTCAGCTGGACCTGCTTGGCGGTCAGCTTCTCCAGCGCGCCGCGGATGCGGTCGGCCTCCGCACCACGACGGCCGATGACGATGCCCGGCCGGGCGGTGTGGATGTCGACGCGGACCCGGTCACGGGTGCGCTCGATCTCGACCTTGGAGATCCCGGCGCGCTCCATGCCCGTGGACAGCAGCTTCCGGATCTTGACGTCCTCGGCCACGTACTCCGCGTACTGCTTGTCGGCGTACCAACGCGACTTCCAGTCCGTGGTGATACCCAGGCGGAAGCCGTGCGGGTTGATCTTCTGGCCCACTACCGGCCACCTGCCTTCTTCTTGCCCTGTGCCTTCTTGGCCTCGGCCTTCGGACGCGACTCCACCTCGACGGTGATGTGGCTGGTCCGCTTGCGGATCCGGTACGCGCGGCCCTGGGCCCGCGGACGGATGCGCTTGAGGGTCGGGCCCTCGTCGGCGTAGGCGTTCTTGACCCAGAGGGTGTCCGGGTCGAGATCGAGGTTGTTCTCGGCGTTGGCCATGGCGCTGGCGAGCACCTTCGCGACCGGCTCGCTTGCCGCCTGCGGGGCGAACTGGAGCACGGCCAAGGCGTCGGCGGCGCTACGTCCCTTGATCAGCTCGATCACCCGGCGCACCTTGGTAGGCGAGTCCCGGACGAAGCGAGCCCGCGCGTAAGCCGTCGGCAGAGCCTCGGCCACGTCGTTCTGGGCGTTCATCGCTAGCTTCCTTGTTCTCTCGTGCCCGCTCAGCGGCGGCGCGACTTGCGGTCGTCCTTGATGTGGCCCTTGAAGGTCCGCGTCGGGGCGAATTCGCCCAACTTGTGACCCACCATCGCCTCGGTGACGAACACCGGGACGTGCTTGCGACCGTCGTGCACCGCGATCGTGTGACCCAGGAAGTCCGGGATGATCGTGGAGCGTCGCGACCAGGTCTTGATGACGGTCTTCTTGCCCGACTCGTTGAGAACGTCCACCTTCTTGAGCAGGTGGTCGTCCACGAAGGGGCCCTTTTTGAGGCTACGTGGCATGTTCTTCTACCTCCCTGCTCAGCGCTTCTTGCCGGTACGCCGGCGGCGGACGATCATGGCGTCGGAAGCCTTGCGGCGGCGGGTGCGGCCTTCGGGCTTGCCGTTCGGGTTCACCGGGTGGCGACCACCGGAGGTCTTACCCTCACCACCACCGTGCGGGTGGTCGACCGGGTTCATGACGACACCACGGACGGTGGGGCGCTTGCCGCGCCAGCGGTTACGGCCCGCCTTGCCCCAGTTGATGTTGGAGTGCTCCGAGTTGCCGACCTCGCCGATGGTGGCGCGGTTGCGCACGTCGACGTTGCGGATCTCGCCCGACGGGAGACGAAGCTGGGCGTAAGGCCCGTCCTTCGCCACCAGCTGCACCTTGGCACCGGCGGACCGCGCCATCTTCGCGCCGCCACCGGGGCGGAGCTCGATCGCGTGGATCACGGTGCCGACCGGGATGTTGCGCAGCGGCAGGTTGTTACCCGGCTTGATGTCTGCGCGGGGGCCGTTCTCGACCGTGTCACCCTGCTTGAGCTTCTCCGGGGCGATGATGTAGCGCTTCTCGCCGTCGGCGTAGTGCAGGAGCGCGATACGAGCGGACCGGTTGGGGTCGTACTCGATGTGCGCGACCTTGGCGGGAACGCCGTCCTTGTCGTTCCGGCGGAAGTCGATCAGCCGGTACGCACGCTTGTGGCCACCGCCCTTGTGACGGGTGGTGATCTTGCCGCTGGAGTTACGGCCGCCGGACTTGCTCAGCGGACGCAGCAGCGACTTCTCCGGGGTCGACCGAGTGATCTCGGCGAAGTCGGAGACGCTGGAACCGCGACGACCCGGGGTCGTCGGCTTGTACTTGCGGATGCCCATGTCAGCTCAGTCCTTTACGCGGTGGGTCCGCCGAAGATCTCGATCGGCTTGCTTTCAGCCGAAAGAGTCACGATGGCGCGCTTGGTGTCCTTGCGCTTGCCGAAGCCGGCGCGAGTCCGCTTACGCTTGCCCTGGCGGTTGGCCGTGTTGACGCTGACCACCTTGACGCCGAACACCTTCTCGACCGCGATCTTGATCTGGGTCTTGTTGGCGTCCGGGCGGACGATGAACGTGTACTTGTGGTCCTCGAGCAGCCCGTAGGACTTCTCGGAGATCACCGGCGCGAGCAAGATGTCGCGGGGATCGGGGATGGCGATCGCACTCACTGCTCGTCACTCCCTTCAACCTCGCTCGACCGAGCCGAAGCCTTCGCGCCCTTGCCCCTGACGGGACCGGCGACGAACACGTCGTAAGCGGCCTTGGTGAACACCACGTCGTCGTTGACCAACACGTCGTAGGTGTTGAGCTGGTCGGGCGTGATGATGTGGACCTCGGCCAGGTTCCGCACGGAGTTCCAGCTCAGCTCGTCGTCGCGGTGCAGCACCACGAGAACGCGCTTGGCCTGGGTCACCGCGGCGATGGCGGCCTTGGCGGCTTTGGTGGACGGCTTCTCGCCGGTCACCAGTTCGGTGACGACGTGCAGCTGTCCGGCGCGGGCCCGGTCGGAGAGGGCGCCACGGAGGGCGGCGGCCTTCATCTTCTTCGGGGTCCGCTGGGTGTAGTCACGCGGCGTGGGGCCGTGGACGACGCCACCACCGGTGAACTGCGGCGCACGGGTCGAACCCTGGCGGGCGCGGCCGGTGCCCTTCTGGCGGTACGGCTTCTTGCCACCACCGCGGACTTCACCGCGGGTCTTGGTGTCATGCGTGCCCTGGCGGGCGGCGGCCAGCTGGGCCACCACGACCTGGTGCATGAGGGGCACGTTGGCCTGCACGTCGAAGATCTCCGAGGGGAGCTCGACCGTGCCGTCGGCTTTACCGGCCGGGGTCTTCAGCTCGACGCTGGTCATGTTCAGTTACCACCCTTCGCGGCGCTGCGAACGAACAGCAGGCCGCCCTTGGGACCGGGCACGGCGCCCTTGATCAGCAGCAGGCCGTCCTCGGCACGCACCGCGTGCACGGTCAGGTTCTGCGTGGTGACCCGGTCGTTGCCCATCCGGCCCGCCATGCGCAGGCCCTTGAAGACACGGCCCGGGGTGGCGCAGCCACCGATCGAGCCGGGCTTGCGGTGCACGGCCTGGGCACCGTGGCTCGCGCCCTGGCCCTTGAAGCCGTGACGCTTCATGACACCGGCGTAGCCCTTGCCCTTGCTGGTACCGGTCACGTCGACCTCGATACCGGCCTCGAACACCTCAGCGGTGATCTCCTGGCCGACCTCGTAGGTCTCGGCGTCGGTGGTACGCAGCTCCGCAAGGAAACGACGCGGGGTCACGCTCGCCTTGTCGAAGTGGCCGGTGCGCGGCTTGTTGACCCGGCGCGGGTCGACCGCGCCGAAAGCCAGCTGCACGGCCTTGTAGCCGTCGTTTTCCTGGGTCCGAACCTGGGTGACCACGTTCGGCCCGGCCTGCACGACGGTCACCGGGACGACCCGGTTGTTCTCGTCGAAGACCTGGGTCATGCCGAGCTTGGTGCCCAGGATGCCCTTCACTTGCCTGTCAGACATGAGTCTCTTACTCTCCGCCGCTCGCCAGCCGCTACTGGATGTTGACGTCGACGCTCGCCGGCAGGTCGATGCGCATGAGCGCGTCGACCGTCTTCGGCGTCGGGTCGAGGATGTCGATCAGACGCTTGTGCGTGCGCATCTCGAAGTGCTCGCGCGAGTCCTTGTACTTGTGCGGCGAGCGGATGACGCAGTAAACGTTCTTCTCGGTGGGCAGCGGCACCGGCCCGACAACACGGGCGCCGGTGCGCGTGACCGTCTCGACGATCTTGCGCGCCGAGGTGTCGATCGCCTCGTGGTCGTAGGCCTTGAGCCGGATGCGGATCTTCTGTCCCGCCATGGTGGCTGCGTTCCTTGTCGTCTCGTGCCGCTTTGTCTCTTCAAACCCCGGACGGGCCTGGGTTCTCGCAGTTCAACGGCCCTGTCCCCGGTCCACGCGGTCGGGCGTGTCGCGCCCGACGCACAGACGGATCCCGCGGGATCGTCGTCTTGCTGGTCTTCCTCATGTGAGGAGGCAGCGATCCGGCCGTGCCGTCTCAACCGCCGCGCCCGCTGGCCTCACCCGAAGGAAGAGCTCCACGGACCGTGGCCGCTCATACCAGGGCGGCCGGAACCCCGAAGGATTCGGCCGCCCCAGGACGAGCAACCTGAATAGTGTCGCACACGTGATTTGACGCCCCTAACCCGGGGGTGTATTGCCCCCGGGCGGGGCGTCTAAATCACTTGATGATCTTGGTGACCTGGCCGGCGCCGACGGTCCGTCCACCCTCACGGATGGCGAAACGCAGGCCCTCGTCCATGGCGACCGGCTGGATCAGCACAACGCTGATGTCCGTGTTGTCGCCCGGCATGACCATCTCGACACCCTCCTTGAGGGTGACGACGCCGGTCACGTCCGTGGTACGGAAGTAGAACTGCGGGCGGTAGTTGTTGAAGAACGGGGTGTGACGGCCACCCTCGTCCTTCGACAGGATGTAGACCGAGCCCTCGAACTCCGTGTGCGGGGTGGTGGTGCCCGGCTTCACGACGACCTGGCCGCGCTCGACGTCCTCACGCTTGATACCGCGGACCAGCAGACCGACGTTGTCGCCGGCCTCACCCTGGTCGAGCAGCTTGCGGAACATCTCGACACCGGTGACGGTGGTCTTGGTCGACTTCTCCTTGATGCCGACGATCTCGACCTCTTCGTTCACGTTGACGCGGCCACGCTCGATACGGCCGGTCACGACCGTGCCACGGCCGGTGATCGTGAAGACGTCTTCGATCGGCATCAGGAAGGGCTTGTCGAGCTCGCGGACCGGGTCCGGCACGTTCTCGTCGACGGCTTCCATCAGCTCGAGAACGCTCTCGCCCCACTTGGCGTCGCCCTCGAGGGCCTTCAGGCCGGAGACCTTGATGACCGGAGCGTCGTCACCCGGGAAGTCCTGGGAGGACAGCAGCTCGCGGACCTCGAGCTCGACGAGCTCCAGGATCTCCTCGTCGTCGACCATGTCGGCCTTGTTCAGCGCGACCACGATGTAGGGCACGCCGACCTGCTTCGCGAGCAGCACGTGCTCACGGGTCTGCGGCATCGGGCCGTCGGTCGCCGCGACCACGAGGATCGCGCCGTCCATCTGCGCCGCACCGGTGATCATGTTCTTGATGTAGTCCGCGTGACCGGGGGCGTCCACGTGGGCGTAGTGACGCTTCTCGGTCTGGTACTCGACGTGCGAGATGTTGATCGTGATACCGCGCTGCTTCTCTTCCGGCGCGTTGTCGATCTGGTCGAACGCCGAAGCGGTGTTCAGCTCGGGGTACTTGTCGTGCAGAACCTTGGTGATCGCCGCGGTCAGAGTGGTCTTACCGTGGTCGACGTGACCGATGGTCCCGATGTTGACGTGCGGCTTGGTCCGCTCGAATTTCGCCTTCGCCACTGGAATGTCCTCCTGGACTGTTTTGCTTACTCACCGGCCAACGTGGCTGTCGTCGGACGGAGATTCGTTTCTCGGTGGGTGCTGCGGACGGTCAGGAGTGTCCCTTATGCCCGCGGACGGACGGGAACTACTCCCCCGTCGCCTTCGCGATGATTTCCTTGGCGACGTTCGCGGGAACCTCGGCGTAGGAATCGAACACCATGGAGTAGTTGGCACGTCCCTGGGTACGCGACCGCAGGTCACCGACGTAACCGAACATCTCCGACAGCGGGACCAGTGCCTTGACGACACGGGTACCGGCGCGCTCCTCCATGGCCTGGATCTGGCCACGGCGGGAGTTGAGGTCGCCGATCACATCACCCATGTAGTCCTCGGGCGTGGTGACCTCGACGGCCATCAGCGGCTCCAGGATGACCGGACCGGCCTTCTTCGCGGCTTCCTTCATCGCCATGGAGCCGGCGATCTTGAAGGCCATTTCCGAAGAGTCGACCTCGTGGTACGCGCCGTCCAACAAGGTGAACTTCAACCCGACGAGCGGGTAGCCGGCCAGCACGCCGTACTGCATGGCGTCCTGCGCGCCCGCGTCGACCGACGGGATGTACTCCCGCGGCACGCGACCACCGGTGACCTTGTTGTCGAACTCGTAGAGGGCACCGTCGGTGGACTCGAGCGGCTCGAGCTTGACGATGACCTTCGCGAACTGACCGGAACCACCGGTCTGCTTCTTGTGCACGTAGTCGAGCTTCTCGACCGTCTTGCGCACCGTCTCGCGGTAGGCGACCTGCGGCTTACCGATGTTCGCCTCGACCTTGTAGTCGGACTTCATGCGGTTGACCAGCACCTCGAGGTGCAGCTCGCCCATACCGGCGATGATCGTCTGGCCGGTGTCCTCGTCCAGGTTGACCTGGAACGTCGGGTCCTCTTCGGCCAGCTTCTGGATCGCCAGGGAGAGCTTCTCCTGGTCGGCCTTGGTCTTCGGCTCGATCGCGACGCGGATGACCGGCGCCGGGAACGTCATCGACTCGAGGACGACCGGGTTCTGCGGGTCGGCGAGGGTGTCACCGGTGGTGGTGTCCTTCAGGCCGATGACCGCGTAGATGTGGCCGGCCTGGGCCTCGTCGACCGGGTTCTCCTTGTTGGAGTGCATCTGGAAGAGCTTCCCGATGCGCTCCTTGCGCTCCTTGGTGGCGTTGATCAGCTGCGCGCCGGAGGAGACCTTGCCCGAGTACACCCGGATGTAGGTCAGCTTGCCGAAGAACGGGTGCGCGGCGATCTTGAACGCCAGGGCGGAGAAGGGCTCCTCGGTCGACGGCTTGCGCGACACGACGGTCTCGCCGTCGGGCAGCGTGCCCTCGACGGCGGGGACGTCCAGCGGCGACGGAAGGTAGTCGATGACCGCGTCGAGCATGGGCTGGACGCCCTTGTTCTTGAAGGCGGAACCGGTGAGCACCGGGTACGCCTCGCGGTTCACGGTGAGCTTCCGGATACCGGCCTTCAGCTCGGCCTCGGTCAGCTCCTCGCCCTCGAGGAACTTCTCCATCAGGGAGTCGTCGGTCTCGGCGATGGCCTCGACCAGCTTCTCCCGGTACTCGGCCGCCTTGTCGGCGAGCTCGGCCGGGATCTCCTCGACGGCGTAGTCCTCGCCCTTCTGGACCTCGCCGCGCCAGGTCAGCGCCTTCATGCGGACCAGGTCGACGACGCCTTCGAACTCGTTCTCGGCGCCGATCGGCAGCTGGATGACCAGCGGGCGGGCGCCGAGGCGCTCCTCGATGGTGCGGACGGTGAAGTAGAAGTCCGCGCCGAGCTTGTCCATCTTGTTGACGAAGCAGATACGAGGAACCTCGTACTTGTCCGCCTGACGCCAGACCTGCTCGGACTGCGGCTCGACACCTTCCTTGCCGTCGAAGACGGCGACGGCACCGTCGAGCACGCGGAGCGAACGCTCCACCTCGACGGTGAAGTCGACGTGGCCCGGGGTGTCGATGATGTTGATCTGGTGATCGGCCCAGAAGGTGGTGGTGGCAGCCGAGGTGATGGTGATACCCCGCTTCTGCTCCTCCTCCATCCAGTCCATGGTGGCGGCGCCATCGTGGACTTCACCGATCTTGTAGTTGACCCCGGTGTAGAACAGGATCCGCTCGGTGGTGGTGGTCTTACCGGCGTCGATGTGGGCCATGATGCCGATGTTGCGGACCTTGTTCAGGTCGGTCAGCACTTCACGTGCCACGAGAGTGTTCCCCTGTCTCAAGAATGGGGCCCGGCAAGGCTTTGATCGGCAGCCGGGCGGTCATCACCAGCGGTAGTGCGCGAAGGCCTTGTTGGACTCGGCCATCTTGTGCGTGTCCTCGCGCCGCTTCACGCTGGCGCCGAGGCCGTTGCTCGCGTCGAGGAGCTCGTTCTGCAGGCGCTCGATCATGGTCTTCTCGCGGCGGGCCGCGGAGAAGGACACCAGCCAGCGAAGCGCGAGGGTGGTGGAGCGGCCCGGCTTGACCTCGATCGGCACCTGGTAGGTGGCGCCACCGACGCGGCGGCTCTTCACCTCGATAGTGGGCTTCACGTTGTCGAGCGCGCGCTTCAGCGTGACGACCGGGTCGGTGCCGGTCTTCTCGCGAGCACCTTCGAGGGCGCCGTAGACGATGCGCTCGGCCAGGGACCGCTTGCCGTCCTTCAGCACCTTGTTCACCAGCTGGGTGACCAGCGGGGATGCGTAGACGGGGTCAGAGATCAGCGGCCGCTTCGGCGCCGGACCCTTGCGAGGCATTAGCTCTTCTCCTTCTTCGCGCCGTACCGGCTGCGCGCCTGCTTACGGTTCTTGACACCCTGGGTGTCGAGCGAACCGCGGATGATCTTGTAACGGACACCCGGCAGGTCCTTCACACGACCACCGCGCACGAGCACCATCGAGTGCTCCTGCAGGTTGTGGCCTTCACCGGGAATGTAGGCGGTGACCTCGATGCCGCTGGTCAACTTCACACGAGCGACCTTGCGAAGCGCCGAGTTCGGCTTCTTGGGGGTTGTGGTGTACACGCGAGTGCACACGCCACGCCGCTGCGGGCTCCCCTTGAGGGCCGCGGTCTTCTGCTTGGCAGCCTTGTCCTGGCGGCCCTTACGGACCAGCTGCTGGATCGTGGGCAATGGACCAGCTTTCTGTTCGCGATCTTGCTACTACGTGTCTGTCTCCGGCCCCCGCGGTCGGGCGTGTCGGCCCGCGTCACGGTCTCTCGACCGGTAACTTCCCGTAGGGATTTTCCGTCGGATCCCGTGTGGGCGAAGCCTTCGAACCGGATGCCTGAGCACCCCGTTCACGCCGCACGGCACACGGGACGGCCCGACGCCTGCCGGGCACGGTCTCCAAAGATACCCGGCCACTTCCGGGCCGACCAAATCGGGGGGTCGATAACTATATCGTGCCGGGCGTCACGCCGCGGCCACCCTGATGGAACGGCGTTTCGGCCCGTTTCATTCCTCGTCGGAGACGAGCTGCGCGCCCAGCTTCATTCGTCGTCGGGCTTCGCGTGGTCAGGCCTGCCAGGATTCGGGTCCCGGCCGAGGTCGATCAGCGGGTGCACGGGCGCCCCCTCCGGCGCCGCGTGACTCCCCCGCCTGGGTTCTTCGGTGCTTTCCTGCTGCTCGGCGTCCACGACGCCCTCCCCTCGCTGTGCTGATACCGCCTTACTCGGCGAACCACGCTACCCATTCCACCAACGGGTGAGCCGGATGGATCCGGGAAGCACACCATCGCGTCGAACCGGTGAATAGGTCACGATGACACCGGTCACAGCGTCGATCGGGCGTTGCTCCAGGTGACGCAGGTACTCACGGGGAGGCTCCATGTCAGCCGAGTTCGAACAGCTGGTCGCGGAATTCGAGAAGTTCCAGTCCAGGATCCAGAACGTCGACAATCGGTTCGCGAACATCGGCGACATGCAGAGCGAACTCAGCGCGCTCCAGGCCACCGCCTCCTCCCCGGACCGTTCGGTCACCGTCGTGGCGGGCCCGGCGGGCGCCATCATGGACGTCCGGTTCACCGAAGAGGCGCTGCGTCAGCGCCCGGAGGCCCTGTCGGCCGCGCTGATGTCGACCATCCAGCAGGCCGTCGCCGAATCGGCGCGCAAGCAGGCGGCCATCGTCGAAGAGCACATGGGGGACGACCTGCACCTGGTCGACCAGGTGCTGGAGACGCAAGCGGAGATCTTCGGAACCACCGTCGAGGAAATGCGGTCGAAGATGGCGGAAGAGGCGCCCCCGCGTCCCTCACCGGAAAGCCCCGACGACTACTCCGAGCGATCGGTCCTCAAGAGCGACCCGGAACCGCCGCGACCGGCACCGCCGTCGTCCGGCGGCTCGGACGGTGACCGGTTCCTGAAGCACCTGTTCGAGGAAGGTGACCACTGATGTCCGACGGTTCGGTCAACGGCGGCTACAACGTGGACCCCGCCGCGCTCCGCCGCTACTCCGGCGAACTCGGCAACTACGGGGGCCAGACCGGGAAGCTGAAGGAAATGGTCGGCCAGGCCGACGTCGGCAACCAGTCCTGGGGCCTCGTCGGCCTGTTCACCAAGGACGGTTACACGGAGACCTTGGCCTCCCTCAAGGAGTTGATGGAGGCCATGGCGAAGGGCCTGGACAGCGCCGGCTCGAAGATGACGCAGGCGGCCGACATCTACCAGGGCATCGAAGAAGACCACTTGACCACGTTCAACAAGCTCGAAGTGAAGCTCGACGGACCGAAGACCGGGGGGAAGCCGTAATGGCCGAGGTCAAGGACGTGACCGAGGGCGTCTCGATGAAGTCCTACAAGGACGACACCGTGATCCCCGGGATCAACACCGAGAACGCGATCAAGAAGACGCCGATCGTCGGCGACGCCGTCCAGCTGGGCAAGGACTCCGTCGCGGCCTACAAGCAGGTCTTCGACAGCAAGACCCAGGCCGACGGCGCGGACATCGCGATGGGCGTCACCACCATCGCGATGGACGCCAGGACACTGATCCAGTCCGGTTCGCAGACCATTGTGGACATCGCGACGGATCCGCTCGGCTGGCTCATCGGGCAGGGGCTGAGCTTTCTGATCAACGTCGTCCAGCCGGTGCAGGACGCCATCCATTTCGTCAGCGGCGACGGCCCCGCGCTGAGCAAGGCGGCGGAGAACTTCGGCGCGCTGGCGAAGGCCCTGCAGGAGATGTCGGTCAACTTCGACCAGGTCGCGGACGAGCGGCTGGCCGCTTGGGCGGGCGACGCGGGGACAGCGGCGAAGAAGGGTCTCGCGGAGTTCTCCAGCGGTATCAACGGTGTCGCGGCGAAGGCCGGTGACATGGCGCAGATGCTGCAGCTCAACAGCATGCTGATGACCTTCATCGAAGAGCTGATCAAGGCCATCCTGACCGAGGTCATCAGCTGGCTGATCACGTTGTGGGTGCCCGCGATCGCGGCGGCCGTCCCCACCTGTGGCGCGTCGACGGCGGCCGCGGGTGCCGCCACGCCGCCGAAGGTCGCGTCCACGGCGACGAAGACGACGGGGTTCGTCAACCGGCTCCGCAAGATCCTGTCCGACGTGCTGGCGTGGCTGCGGAAGATGCAGGCCAAACTCGCCGACAGCAAGATGGGCAAGTTCCTCACCGACGGCAACCGGGCGACCGACCGGTTCGCCGACCGGATGGCGAACACCAAGTCCGGCAAGGGTTACGTCGACGCGCTGATGGGTGAGAAGGGCATGCTGGGCAAGCGGCTCGACACCCCGCGCCCGGTGTTCAACGCCACCAAGGACGCGGTCGACGTCGACGCCACGTTGCGCCGGGAGATGGCGCGGGACGTCGGCAAGGCGGCGACGGACGGTGTCGTCAAGGGCCTGACCGGCGCGACGACGGGCGACTGGCAGGACAAGCGCGGTAAGGCCATCCTCGACGCCAGTGGCAAGGTGATCGGCTACGCCAAGGGCTTCAAGACGGCCGCGGACCACGGCGACCGCGGTCAGGAACAGTCCGATCAGGAGACCAAGAACGACCTGGACTTCTGAGGCTTCCGGGCTTGTCGGCTTTCTGGGTGGCGGGGAAAGGGAATTCGCGATGGTCTCGGCACTCGACGCCGATTCGCCGGTCATGATCACCCTCGGGGCGATCCTCATGCTCGCGGTCGGCGTCGGGCTTCTGTTCCTGGTCCTGTTCCTCGCCGGGAAGGTGCGCGGCCGTCACGAGCGGGGGCACTGGATGAGCGGTTTCGCCGCGGAGAGGTCCGGCCGGTTCCACGCCGAGGACGGCGGCACTTCCCCCGGGTTCGGCATCGATCCGGTCGGGCGGGACAGGCCGCTGGCCGAGGCTTCGGTGACGCGGGCGGTGGAGTTCCGGCACCGCGACCACGACGTCGCCGGGGTCGACTTCCTGGACGATCGCCATCAGCCGGGCGGGGACACGACGCAGCGGGCGTTCCATTCGGTCCAGGTGCGGGTGCCGGATTCGGCGGCGCTCTTCCTGGCCGCCGACGGCGTGTTCCCGAGCCGGGTACTGCGGGAGTTCGAGCAGGTCAAGACGTTCGACAAGGCCTTCGACGGCGCGATCAAGGTCCGCGCCGCCGACCGGGACCGGGCCGCGGCGCTGCTCACGCCCGAGGTGCGCGCGTGGATCCTCGCCGAGCCGCGGTTCGGCCGGTGGCCCGTGTTCGTCGAACGGGGGACCATCCGCACCGGCGGACGCCGGTCACTGGACCGCGAAACCCTGCTCGCCGAGGCCGACTTCCTCATCGACGTCGCCACCCGCCTCCCCCGCTGAAATCGCGATTAGGGGGCGAAAGTCGCTCCGGGCTCGGAGCGACTTTCGCCCCCTAAACGCGATCTGACAGGGCCTGGACCAGGGACTTCGAGAAGAAGTAGTGGGCAAAGGGGTTGTCGTTGAAGCGCTCGACCTCGTCGTAGCCGAGACGCGCGTACAGGGCTCTCGCCTCGACCAGATCGCTGCGGGTGTCCAGGCGGATGGACGTGGCTCCGAGGCCTCGGGCGACGTCCTCGGCGGCGGCCACGAGTAGCGCCGCCCCACCTCGGCCACGCTCGGGCTTCCGGAGGAAGACCCGGGTGAGTTCGGCGATCTCGGGCGTGGCACCCCGGACCCCGGCGCATCCGGCGAGCATCCCGTCGCGGTACGCGAGGAGGAAGGCACCGGTCGGCGGGACCAGGTCCCGGCTGTGGTGCTCCTCGAGCAGGGTGTCGAGCTCGTCCTCGGGGACCTGGCGACCGTAGTAACGCGACGCGATCTCGTCCAGGTACTCGCGCAGCAGCTGGGCCGCGTCCGGGTGGTCGACGGGGGTCACTTCGAAGCTCCAGGTCATGCCTCCATGATCCCTGCCCCGGCCAGCGAATTTCCGCCCCCGGATCACGGTTAGCCCGCGAAAGTCGACACGGCCGCCAGAGCACGGTTAGCCCGCGAACGTCGACCTGGGGCGTACGGGAGGGAACCTGGGCCGGGAGCGCGATTAGGGGGCGAAAGTCGACCTGGGCGCACGGTCAGGAGGGGGTTAGGCGGCCGGCGCAGGTGGCGACCTCGCCGGGGACGGACTTCTGGGACGTGACGACGGCGCCGCCCACGGTCACCCGGCATTCGACGGCGCCCTCGCCCTGCCCCATCAGCTGGACGGTCGGCGGCGCGCCGGTGTTCTTCCACGTGAGCTCCTTGCGCCACGGGAGCGTCACCTGCGGCTCCTGGTGCACGAGCCCCAGCCCGTTCGAGTCGTAGACCACGGTCGCGGTCCCCGTGCCGACGAGTTCGTAGGTGATCCGCCAGTCGTTCGACACCGGCTGCGGCCGCTCCTGACCGAGCGTCCGCGTGATCGTGCGGTCCGGCTCCCGCGACGGCGCGCTCTCGGTCGGCTCACCGACGACGGCCACGGTCTCGGCGCGCGGTTCCTCACCGCCGTTGAGCAGCACCACACAGGTCGCGAGCGCGGCCACCACGATCCCCGCGATGGCGGCGCGCCCGATCAGTTGTCTGTCGGCCATCGATTCTCCTCACCGAAGGCGGCGGCGCGGCCCGGCAGCCGCGCCGCCGCGGGAATCAGGACGGCAGCAGCCTGCCGGGGACGCCGTTGAGCGACTGGATGAGACCGAGCACCGGGACGCCGAGCGGCGCGAACGTCCAAATGTTGTTGAGGTCGCTGGTGTCGGGTTCGTCGACGACCACGACATCGTTCGGGGCGGCTTCCGCGGCGAGCGCCGGGGCTGCCGAGCCGAGCACGACGAGACCGGCGAGCGCAACGCCGGCGACGGCGTGGGCGAGCGTCTTCTTCATGAGTTTCTCCTTTACTGGTAACGGTTTTACGAAATCGGCGTGATGATCCCGAAGATCGGCGCGAGGACGCCGGTCGGCGCCGTGACGGCCGGGCCGAGCAGGCCACCGAGGTCGACGCCGGGGATCAGCCAGAGCGCCGGACCGCCGCCACCGGCAGGCGGGACCGGCAGCGGGTCGGCCGAGGCGACCCCACCCGCCA
>NZ_ASJB01000076.1 GCF_000478275.1 Amycolatopsis orientalis DSM 40040 = KCTC 9412 | reverse complement strand
CCCAGCCCGGCAGTGGCGACCCGGATCACCTGCAGGAACTGCTGCACGCCATGAGCAAGCTCCAGCTTGCCGGCGCGCCACAACTCCTGCGGCAACTCGGGAAGGATCGTCTCGGACACACCCCAAGAATACCAAAACAACTCGAACATGTGTTCGTTTTACTACTAGTGGGTGAAGAGGAATTCAACACACCGGTCGAGCCAGCCAAGAATTTGTTGAAGACCTCGGCGTTTTTTGAGGCAGCCCAAAGTTTCACGAGCCGGTCATTGCATTTAGTCGACTAAATGCGATGACCACCCTGCCCCGGCCACCTCGCTCGCACACCGTGACGTAAACCACTTGGACTTTCCGTCCAACGCTTATACAGTCGGTCTCGTGAGCAACGAGCATCCGTATCCCCCGGCCTTCCGCAGCGGTGACCTGGTCTCCGTGTCCGGACGGCTCGGGGTGACCGAGACGGGCGAGCTGGCGGCGGGCGGTTTCGACGCCGAATGCCCGCAGGCCTTCGCCAACCTCGACACCGCCCTGCGCTCGGTGGGCGCGAGCCGGGCCGACGTGGTGAAGGTCGTCGTCTACCTGACCGACATCGCCGACCGGGACGGTCTCAACCGCGTCTACGAAGAGTTCTTCGCCGAGCCCCGGCCCGCGCGCACCTGTGTCGGAGTGGCTTCCCTGCCCTGCGGGGGCGTCGTCGAGGTCGAGGCACTGGCCCGAGTACGCGATGTCTGAGCAGGACGCGATCCTCGACGCGCTCGCCCCGGTCGCCGACGGCATCGCGGCGACGCTCGGCTCGTTCTGCGAGGTCGTCGTGCACGACTTCCGCCGTCCGGAGAAGTCGGTGGTGGCGATCGCCGGATCGGTCACCGATCGCAGTGTCGGCGGCTCGATGAGCGAGATCGGCATGGGCCTGCTCGCCCGCGGTGACGAGGCCGAGGACCAGCTGAACTACGTCACCCGGACCGCGTCCGGCAAGCTCGTGAAGTCCTCGACCATGCTGCTGCGCGACAGCGGCGGCTCGGTGTTCGGCGCGCTGTGCGTGAATCTCGACGTCACCGCGCTGGGCCAGCTCAAGACCCTGGTCGGCGAACTCGCCGATGTCGGCACCACCGCCGAAACGCCGACCACCACCTTCGGCGACGACGTCGACGCGGTGGTGGACGCGATCGTGGACGAACACCAGCTCCGGCTGAACAAACCGTGGGCCGCGCTCAGCCGTGAAGAGCGGCTCGACCTGTTCCGCAGCCTGCACGCGCGTGGCGTCTTCGCCGTCCGGCGGGCGGTGCCCCAGGTCGCGGCGCGGATCGGGATCTCCCGCGCCTCCGCTTACAACTATCTGTCCGAAATCCGTGATCAAGGAGCATCATGACCGCCCCCGTGACCATCGACGACATCCGCGACGCCGCCGCCCGCCTGGCCGGTGTCGCCCACCGGACCCCGGTCGTGCGCTCCCGGACCCTCGACGACCTCGTCGGCGCCGAGGTCTTCATCAAGTGCGAGAACCTCCAGCGCGTCGGGGCCTTCAAGTTCCGCGGCGCGTACAACGCCGCCTCCCGGCTCTCGCCGGAACAGCTCGCCAAGGGCATCGCCGCCTATTCTTCGGGCAACCACGCCCAGGCCGTCGCGCTCGCGGCACGGGAACTCGGGAGCAGCGCGGTCATCCTGATCCCGGAGGACACCCCGCAGTCCAAAAAGGACGCCACGGCGGGTTACGGCGCCGAGATCGTCACCTACGACCGGTACACCGGCGACCGCGTCGCGATCGGTGAGGCGCTGGCGGCCGACCGCGGCCTGGCGCTCATCCCGCCGTACGAGCACCCGCACGTGATCGCCGGGCAGGGCACCGCGGCGCTGGAACTGCTGGAGGACACCGACTCCCTCGACACGCTGGTCGTCCCGGTCGGCGGCGGCGGTCTCATCGCGGGCAGCTCGACCGCCGCGAAGGCGCTGCGGCCCGGCATCCGTGTCGTCGGCGTCGAGCCCGCCGAGGGTGATGACACCAAGCGCTCACTGGAGGCGGGCGAACGCGTCTCGATCCCGGTCCCGCGGACGATCGTCGACGGCCAGGCCGCTTCGATTCCCGGCGAGCTGACCTTCTCGATCAACCGGAAGCTGGTCGACGACATCGCGCTGGTCAGCGACGACCAGGTCCGGGACGCGATGCGGTTCGCGTTCGAACGTCTCAAGCTCGTCATCGAGCCCAGCGGGGCGACCGGGCTGGCCGCGCTGCTCAGCGGTCAGGTGCCCGCCTCGGGGCGGATCGGCGTGATCCTCAGCGGTGGGAACGTCAGCCCTGAACGCTTCGCCGAACTCATCGCCCACTGACCACGCATTCAGAGGACTAAATGCATTCCGCATTCAGTCCTCTAGATGCGGAGTGCGGCGGCCAGTACGGGCCACGAGTTACGCAAGGCTCGCTGCCAGTAGGGCCAGCTGTGCGTACCGGGGCCGTAGTAGTCGACGGTCGCCGGGATTCCCTTGAGTTTCAAACGATCCGTGAAGCTCACCGAGGTGCCCAGCGCCGAGGGTTCGAAGATGTCGGACTGACCGGGCGGATCGAGTGGCCCGGTCTGGCCGTTGCCGCAGGAGATGTAGAGCGCGGTGCCGCGAAGGTCGTCGATGTGGTCGAAGGGGTTGTTCGCCGACCAGAGCGACCGCATTCCCCAGCTGTCGCCCCAGAGTTCGAGGTAGTTGAAGATCCCCGCCCGCGCGAGGATGCCCTGGATGAACAGCGGGGTTCCCTGGTACAGCGTGTTCGGGACACCGCTGTAGGAGGCGGCCGCGCCGAACATCCCCTTGTGCTTGTACGCGTAGGCGAGCGCGCCGTACCCGCCGATCGACAGTCCCGCGATCGCCCGGCGGGTACCGGCGCGGTACCCGCGTTCGACGATCTGCCGCACCTCCAGGGTGTGGAAGGTGTCCCAGTCCGGGGTGCCGCCGAGGCCGAAGTTCCACCACTTCGTGTACATCCCGGCGGGCCCGCCGGTCGGCATCACGATGAGCGCGTCCTTGTCCGCGGTGAACGCCTTGACGTCGGTGAACTGGTCCCACGAGCGGTAGTCGACCGGTTCGCAGCAGCCGTGCAGCAGGTACAGCGTGGGCCAGGTCCGCGTGGGTTCCGCGGCCCAGCCGGCGGGGACCAGCAAGCGGACCATGCCGGTGGTGCCGAGCGCGGGCGAGCTGATCTTGAGGTCGACCGTCCGGGCGTCCAGCCAGGTCTCCTCGACCACCTTCGCGCCGTCGTCGGCGGTGACCGGCGTGGACGCGGCGCTCGCCGGGATCGACGTGCCGAGCAAGGCGACCATGGACAACACCAGCAGGCCCCACCGCCGCGTTCGGTTCATCACTTCTCCTTGCTCACAAAGGGATGTTTCCGTGTTTCTTGGCCGGCAGGGTCTGCCGCTTGGTCCGCAGTGCGCGCAGTGCCCTCGCCACCTGCAGGCGGGTCTGTGACGGCGCGATGACCTGGTCGACGTAACCGCGTTCAGCGGCCACGTAAGGATTCGAATGCCGTTTCCGGTATGCCTCGGTGAGCCTCGCCTGCTCGGCGGACCGCTGTTCCGGCGGCAGCGCGGCCAGTTCGCGCCGGTGCAGCACCCGCACCGCGCCCTCGGCGCCCATCACCGCGATCTCCGCGGTCGGCCAGGCCAGGTTGACGTCCGCGCCGAGATGCTTCGACCCCATCACCGCGTAGCCGCCGCCGTAGGCCTTGCGGATCACCACGGTCACCTTCGGCACGGTCGCCTCGGCGTAGGCGTAGATCAGCTTGGCGCCGCGGCGGATGATCCCCTGCCGCTCCTGCTCCGCGCCGGGCAGATAGCCGGGGACGTCGGCAAGGGTGAGCAGCGGGATGTTGAAGGCGTCGCAGAAGCGCACGAACCGCGCGGCCTTCTCGGAGGCGTCGATGTCGATGACACCGGCCCGATGCCACGGCTGGTTGGCCACGACGCCGACCGTGCGGCCCTGCACCCGGCCGAACGCGCAGATCATGTTGGCCGCGAATCCACTGTGGACCTCGGTGAACTCGCCGTCGTCGACGAGGCGGACGATCACCTCGGTCATGTCGTAGGCGTGGTTCAGCGCATCGGGCACCAGCCGGTCGAGTTCGAGATCGACGGCGGTCGGCTCGGCGCTGGTCTCGTCGGCGTACTCCGGGGCGGCGTCCAGATTGTTCGACGGCAGGTAGCCGAGCAGGGTCCGCACCCAGTCGATCGCGTCGTGTTCGCCGGCGGCCCGGTGATGGGCGTTGCCGGACACGGCGCTGTGCATCGCGGCGCCGCCGAGTTGCTGCGCGGTGACGCGCTCGCCGCTGACGGCGTGGACGACGTCCGGTCCGGTGACGAACATATGCGCGGTCTCGTCGACCATGACGGTGAAATCGGTGATCGCGGGCGAGTACACCGCCCCGCCGGCACAGGGGCCCATGATGAGCGAGATCTGCGGGATGACACCGGACGCCAGCGCGTTGCGCCTGCCGAGTTCGGCGTAGTACGCCAGTGAGACGACACCTTCCTGGATCCGGGCACCGCCGGAGTCGTTGATCCCGACGACCGGGCAGCCCAGCGTCATGGCCAGGTCCATCACCTTGAGGACCTTCTCCCCGAAGACCTCGCCCATGCTGCCGCCGAACACGGTGAAGTCCTGGGAGAACACGCAGACCTGCCTGCCGTCGACGGTGCCGTGCCCGGTCACCACGCCATCGCCGTAGGGCCGGTTCGCGTCCATCCCGAACTCGGCGCACCGGTGCCGGGCGAACTGGTCGAGTTCGACGAAGGAACCCTCGTCCAGCAACAGGCCGATCCGTTCGCGCGCGGTCAGCTTGCCCTTGGCGTGCTGCCGGTCGACGGCCCGCTTCTCCGCGATCCGGACGGCTTCGTCCTGGCGGGCGGCCAGATCGGCGATCCGGAACGCCGTCGTGGGCGCGAACGGCACGTCGGTCATGGCCGCACCGTCTTCGAGGCCGCGAGCCTGCTCGCGAGTGCCGCCGCGACCACCTCGACCTGCGGCGGGTCGATCATCGACAGATGATCGCCCGGGATCCGGACGACGTCGAGGTCCGGGCAGTAGGCGTCCCAGCCGAGGGTTTCGTCGGTGCGCAGGTAACGCGGGTCGAGGGTGGTGGTCAGCGGATGGGGATCCTGGGCGCGCAGCAGCAGCACCGGACCGGAATACGGTTTCGGGACATAACGTTCGGCCACGCGCGCGTCCACATAGGACTCGTACTGATGCCGCAGTACCCCTTGGCCCATCCCGGGCACCCGCGCGGCCAGTCTGCCGATCACCAGCCGGATCTGCTCCTCCTCGCCCAGTGGGAGAAGATCCTCGCGCGGGATGTCCAGCGGGACGCCGTAGGTCCGCTCGACATGCTCGGCGAACCGGGCGAACCGGTCCAGCAGGATCTCGTGCACCGGTTTCCCGGCCGCGGGCAACGGCAGGATGCTGTCGATCAGGAACACGAGGTCGACCCGCTCCCCCGCCGCGGTCAGCCGCCGGGCCGTTTCGTAGGCGAGGCAGCCGCCGAACGACCAGCCACCCAGCCGGTACGGGCCCTGTGGCTGGATCTCCCGGATCAGTTCGAGATAGCAGTCGGCCTTGCCCTCGACGGTGTCTTCTTCGTCGATCCGTTCGAGCCCATAGACGGATCTGCCGTCGGGCAGAAGGCGGACGAGTCCGTCGTAGACGCTCGTCGGCCCGCCCGCCGGGTGGAAGAGGAACACCGGATCCGTGCCGCCTTCGCGCAGTGGCCGGACCGGGCAGTCCCCGCGCCCTTCGATCGCGACCCGCAGCAGATCCGCCATCGCCGCGATCGTCGGCGTGGCGAAGAGCCGCTCGACGTCGGGGACGGCACCGAGCTGACCGGCGAACGCCGCCCGCAACCGTTGTGCGCCTTCGGGATCTCCGCCCGCGGCGAAAAAATCGTCGTGGACGCCGGGTTCCGCGCCGCCCAGTTCCGCCCGCCAGTGCCGGGCGACCCAGCGTTCGGCCGGATCACGCGGCCCGACCACGACGGCCGGTCCGGCTGGGCGCGGGCCTCCCCCGCCGAATCCGGCCTGTTCGGCGAGGTGGTCGGCGAGTTCACCGAGACTGGCGCCCCGCAACAGCAGCGGAATCGGCAGCGGCAGGCCGAAATCCCGCTCCACCACGCCCCGGGCGCGCATGGCGGCGAGCGAGTCCAGGCCCAGGCGGGTGAGCGGGACATGCCTGTCGATCTCGTCCTCGGCGATCCCGAGCATCCCGGCGACGAGCCCGGAGAGGTAGTCGGCCAGCATCTCCCGCGCGGCTTCCGGAAGCGCCGCCCGCAACGCCTCCAGGCCGTCCCAAGTGGACGGTTCGGTATCCGGTTCTTCGCCCGGTACCAGGATTCCGAAGAACGGTCGTTCGGCCAGTCGCGGGAACAGGGCCAGCACGGTCCCGGCGTCGACGCGGGCGATGCCGGTCGCCGCGCGGTCGCGGGTCAGCACGGCGTCCAGCGCCGCCAGCGCCTCCTCCGTGCCGAGCGGTTCGAGCACCGGATTGCGGCTGCCGACGGCCGCTCCCGCCTCGCCCCAGGCTCCCCAGCCAACGGTCGCCGCCGTCAGCCCGGCGGCCCGGCGCCACGCGACGAGCGCGTCCACCCAGGCGTTCGCGGTGGCGTACGCGGTCTGCCCCGGCGAGCCGAACAACGCGGCCGCCGACGAGTACGCCAGCCACCAGTCGAGGTCGTGTCCGGCGGTCGCCTCGTGCAACCGCCACGCTCCCAGCGCTTTCGCCCGCCAGACGGCGTCGACCGCGCCGGTACCGACGGTGACGGCGGCGCCGTCGGCCAGCACCCCGGCCGCGTGCAGGACACCGCGCAACGGCAGACCGCCTTCCGTGGCCGCCGCGACCAAGGCCTCGGCCGTCCCCGGCTCGGCGATGTCGCCGGTCACCACGCGGACGTCGGCGCCCAGACGGCGCAGGGCCTCCAGCGCGGATCCGGTCTCCGGGCCCGCGCCGCGGCGGCCGGACAGGATCAGCCGGGTCGCGCCCCGCGTGGCCAGCCAGTCCGCCGCGACCAGGCCGAGGCCGCCGAGTCCGCCCGTGATCACGTAAGCGCCTTCGCGGACAACGGTTTCCCGGTCGGCTTCGCCGAGTTCCGGCCGGGCCAGCCGCCGCGTGTACCGGACGCCCTCGCGCCAGGCGATCTCGTCGTCCGGCGCGTCCGCGCGGATCTCCGCCACCAGCTTGCCGACCCACAGCCCGGCCGGATCCGGTTCGGCGTCGAAGTCGACCTGGCTCGCGCGCAGTTCGGGATGTTCGAAGGCGAGGACCCGGACCAGCCCGCGCAGGCAGGCCTGCCCGGGGTCACCGCGCTCGCCGGGTTCGACGACCGACGCGCCCGCGCTGACCAGCCACAACCGCGGGGCGGCCGCCTGCTCGGCCAGTTCGGCGACGACGGCGGAGAGCGCGGCGATCGTCCGCCCGGCCCCTGTCGGATCGGGCTCGCCCGTCGCGGCGACGCACGCGAGCACGCCCGTCACCTCACGCGACCGCAGGAGTTCCGCCAGTGCCGCGCGGTCGCCGAGCGGGGCCGTCTCCAGCTCGTCCCCGGTCTCGGCGAGCCGGTCGCGTAACGACGTCAGCCACGGCTGCTCCCGGTGTTCGTCGTCGTACAGCACGGCCCAGCGGTGCCCGCCCGGTTCGGTCGCGGGCAGGTCGGCCTGCCGCCAGACGGTCTCGAACAGCAGGTCCTCCAGCGGAACCGGCAAGGCCGAACGCCGGAACCGGCGGCAGTAGACGTCGCGGAACTCGACCAGGACGACGCCCTCGGCGTCCACGAGCTGGACCCCGCCGACCAGGCCGTCACCGGCCGGGTCAAGCGAGCCGAGCACCGCGTCGACGCGGACGCCGCGCCGTGGCTCACCGACCACGACGACCTCGCCCACGGTGAGCGGCAGGAACACGCCGTCGGCCTCGCGGAGCGTGTCCCCGGCGGCCGCGGCCAGCGCGTGGAGGCAGGCGTCGGCGATCACCGGATGCAGGACGAACGCCGGATGCTCGGTGGGCAGGGTGATCGACGCCGAAGCGCGGCCCGGCGCGGCCAGGACGTCGTGCAGCCCGCGGAAGGCGGGACCATAGCTCTGCCCCATCCCGGCCAGCACCTGGTAAAGGTCGACCGGCCGGGCGTCGGCGCCGACCGCGCCGAAGGGCACCACCGTGGTGTCGCCGTCGTGGACGCGGGCGGTGGCGTGCCGGATCCAGCCGCCGTGCGCGGACCGCGCGTAGACGTCCACTTCGGACGGTCCGGAGCCGGTGCCGAGACTGGTCGTCACCTCGGTGTGCGCGGCAAGCGGGAGTACCCGGTGCAGTTCGAGACCACCGACGCGCAGGTGCCCGCCGGGCCGCAGGACCGTCTTCGCCGCGGCGAGCGCCAGTTCCAGGAAGCCGGCGGCGGGGAACAGCGGGACCCCCATCGCCGCGTGGTCGGCCAGCCACGGCAGCGCCGCGGTCCCGACGTCCGCCCGCCACAGATGGCCACCGCCGGTCGGCTGTTCGATGTGGACACCCAGCATCGGATGCGCGCCACCGGTTCCGGAGCGGGCGGCCGGACGCCGTGGCCAGAACCGCCGGTGCCGCCAGCGCGGGCCGGGCAAGGCGACCGGCACCGGCCGGGGACCGCGCGCGTCGAGCACGCCGGGCAGCCCGAGGGTGTGGAGCCGGGCGAGCGAGGTCAGGAACGCCGTCCGTTCGTCGGTCTTGCGGCTCGCCGACGGCAGCGCGAGTGCCCCGGTGCTCTGCTCGATCGTGGCCAGCGCCACCGGATGCGGGGAGATCTCGACGAACACGCCGTGGCCGTCGGCGGTCGCGGCCGCCAGCGCCTGGCTGAACCGCACCGGACGGCGCAGATTCGCCGCCCAGTAGTCGACGTCGAAGCGTGGTATCCACTGTGGATCATCGAGAACACTGCTGTAAACCGGGATTTCGGCGGGTTTGGGCGAGAGGCCGGCGAGGTCCGCGCGGAACCGGCCGAGGACGGCGTCGACGGCTTCCGAATGCCCGGCGCCCCCGACCGGCAGTCTCCTGGCCAGCCTGCCGAGGCTCTCGACGTGCGAGATCAGCGCCTCCACCTGGTCCGCGCCACCGCTGACGGTGCACTGGACCGGTGACGCGTAGACCGCGACGGTGATCCCGGGGAATTCCGCTTCCAGATCGGCCAGGTCGGCGGGTGACAGTTCGACGACGGCCATCGCGCCGTCGCCCGCCGCGTCGACCTCGGCGAGCAGCCGGGCTCGCGTGGCCATCACGCGCAGGCCGTCCGCGACGTCCAGCGCCCCGGCGACGACGGCGGCCGCGACCTCGCCCATCGAATGGCCGATTACCGCCGCCGGGACGACACCGTGCGCCCGCCAGAGCCCGGCCAGGGCGAGGTGCATGCCGAACAACGCCAGTTGCGTCGCGCCGAGGTCCGGCAGGTCGCGCTCACCCGAGAACACCTCGAGCAGGGAGAATCCGGCTTCGGCCCGGAACACCGGATCGAGCGCCTCGGCCTCCGCGCGGAACGCGGGCTCGGTGCGCAGCAGGAGACGGCCCATCCCGGGCCACTGGGAGCCGTAGCCGGAGAAGACGAACACGACACCGGGTGCCTGCGCGGCCTCGCCGGTGACGACGCCGTTGCTCTCGCGTCCGGCGGCCAGTTCTCTCAGCGCGGCGGCGACCCGTTCGCGCTCCTCGGCGACCACCGCGCCGCGGACCGGCAGGTGATCCCGGCACCGCGCCAGGGTCGCGGCGACGACGTCCAGCGGAACCGCGCGGTGGGCGGGATCGTCGAGCCAGTCCGCCAGATCGGCGGCCCGCGCCTGGAGCACCTCGCGCGACTTGGCCGACAGCGCGAAGACCCGCGGGCCTTCGGCTTCCTTCCCGCGAGCGGGGAACGACGCGGCAGGCCACTCTTCGAGGACGACATGGGCGTTGGTCCCGCCGAAACCGAAGGCGGAGATCCCGGCACGCGCGCCGCCGGAGTACCGCGGCCAGTCCGTCACCGCGCCGACCACGCGCAGGCCGAGACCGGCGAAGTCGATGTACGGGCTGGGCTCGCGATAGTGCGGGGTCGGCGGCAACCGCCGGTGCGCCATCGCGAGGACGACCTTGATCAGCCCGGCGATCCCGGCCGCGCCTTCGAGATGGCCCAGGTTGCCCTTCACCGAGCCGATCAGCAGCGGGCGGTCCAGTTCGCGGCCGCTACCCAGTACCTCGCCGAGCGCGCCGGCCTCGATCGGATCCCCCAGCGCGGTACCGGTCCCGTGCGCCTCGACGTAGTCCACAGAGGACGGTTCGACACCCGCCGCGGCGTACGCGTCACGCAACAGCGCGGCCTGCGCGTCCGGGCTGGGTGCCACGAGCCCGTTGGACCGGCCGTCGGAGTTCACCGCGCTGCCGCGGATCACCGCGAGCACGCGGTCCCCCGCCCGGCGGGCGGACTTCAGCGGTTTGAGCACGACCACGCCGCAGCCCTCGCCGCGGGCGATGCCGTCGGCGGCGGCGTCGAACGGCTTGCAGTGACCGTCGGGAGCCAGCACCCCCGCACGCTGAAAGGAAGCGGTGACGGCGGGCGAGAGCATCAGGTTCACCCCGGCGGCCAGCGCCGTCCCGCATTCGCCCCGCCGCAGGCTCTGCACCGCCTGATGCACCGCCACCAGCGACGACGAGCAGGCGGTGTCGAGGGTGAGGCTGGGACCGCGCAGGTCGAACAGGTACGAGAGCCGGTTGGCGGCGATACTCGTCGCGGCACCGGTGGCGGACCACACGTCGACGGCGGCGGGGTCGGACATCGTCAGGTGGCCGTACTCGCCCGCCGACAGACCGACGAACACCCCGGTCCGGCTTCCCCGCAGGGCGGACGGCGGGATCCCGGCGTCTTCGAGCGCCGCCCAGGCGACTTCGAGCAGCATCCGCTGCTGGGGATCCATCGTTTCGGCCTCGCCCGGCGTGATCCCGAAGAACTCGGCGTCGAAGCCGGCGATGTCGCCGAGGAACCCCCCTCGGCCGGGCAGCCCGTCGACGCCGCCGCCGAACGCCTCCCAGCGGTCTTCCGGGACGTCGCGGATACCGTCGTGCCCGGCGTCCAGGAATCGCCAATACCGCTCCGCGGAGTCGGCCCCTCCCGGCAGACGGCAGCCGACGCCGACGATCGCGATCGGCTCCTCTTCACGGCCTTGCCCCGTTACGACGGCTTCATGCTCCACTGTGGACAGCCGATCGACGAGGGCGTTGATCGTCGGGCTCTGCCAGACCAGGGTCGGTGCCAGCGGTCGGCCGAGGTACCGGCCCAGATCCGCGGCCAGCGCCATCGACTCCCGCGAGGAAAGCCCGTTTTCGTGCGCCGGACGGTCCGGATCGACCTGGTCCGCGGGCAGCCCGGTCCGTTCCGCCACCCGTGCGATCAGCCAGGCGCGGATCTCCGCGGTCACCCGGGCCGCCGCGCGGTCAGCGATCCGTCCACATAGGACATCCGGCAGAGGACCCGGCTGATCTTGCCGCTGGAGGTCCGCGGGACCTGGCCCGGAGCGAGGAAGACGACGTCGTGCAGGCGCAGGCCGTGTGCGGCCGAGACCGCTTTCCGGACCTCCGCGGTCGCCACGGCGACGTCGGCCTCGACCCCCTTGGCCCGTTCCAGCACCACGACCGCCGCCTCGCCGTCCGCCCGCTCGATCGCGAAGACGGCGGCGGAATGCGGCCGGACCGCGGGATGCGTCTCCACGGTCTGCTCGATGTCCTGCGGGTAGTGGTTGCGGCCGTCGACGATGACGAGATCCTTCAGCCTGCCGGTCACGAACAGCTCGCCGTCGTGACGCACGCCGAGGTCCCCGGTCGCCAGCCAGCCCGCGCCGGTGTCCGGGTCGACCGGCGAGAGACCGAAGACGGCGGCCGAGGCGCCTGGCCGTCCCCAGTAGCCCACGCCGACGTTCGGTCCGCTCACCTGGATCTCGCCGACCTCGCCCGGCCCCGCGAGGGCCCCGGTGACCGGATCGGCGATGCGGATCCGCTGACCGGCGGGAAAACCGCACGAGACGAGTGTGGTCGGCGCGGCGCCGGGTCCGGCCGGTATCGCGAACCCGGCGGCGAGCCGGTCGCGGTCGAAGGTCACCTGCCGCGGCGCCTTGCCCGCGTCGGTGACGGAGACGAGCACGGTGGCCTCGGCCAGTCCGTAGGAGGACCGGTGCACCTCGGGCCGCAGCCCGCATTCGGCGAAGGTGTCATGGAACTTCGCGATGGTCTCGGGCAGCACCGGCTCGCTCCCGTTGATCAGCGAGACGACGCGGCTCAGTTCCAGGTAGCTCTTTTCGGCCTCGGTCACGCGGGAAGCGCTGTAGGCGTAGGCGAAGTTGGGTGCCGCGCTGATCGCGCCGGGGCTGGCCGCGATCGCGCGCAGCCAGCGTGACGGGCGTTCGAGGAAGGCGAGCGGGTCCATCAGCACCGAGGCCGCCCCGGCGGCCATCGGCGCGCCGATACCGAGGATCAGGCCCATGTCGTGGAAGAGCGGCAACCAGCTGACGGTGGACGTCGTCCCGGTTTCGATGCCGTAGCAGTCGCAGGCCTGGCGGGCGTTGGTGAGCGCGTTGCGGTGGGTCAGCATCACTCCCGCCGGGGTCCGCGTCGAACCGGAGGTGTACTGCAGGTACGCCAGGTCGTTCGGTTCCGGTCGCGGCCAGGAACGGTCACCGGCCGCGACCGGGGCAGGGGTGTCGACGGCGAGCACCGCGGGGCGCTCGACCTCCGTCGAGGCGAGGAACCCGGCGACGCCGTCGATCTCGGCCGCGGTCGTGAGCACGACCCGCGGGGCACAGTCGGCGAGCACGGCGGCCAGCCTGCCCGCGTGCCCGGGGAGATCCGGGGCGAACAGCGGGACGGCGACCAGCCCGGCCCGGATCGCGCCGAGGAAGGCGACGACGTAGTCGGCGGATTGCCGGGCCAGGATCGCGGCCCGCTCCCCCGGGGCGGCGAAATCGGCCAGCCGCGTGGCGAGGGCGCCGACCCGGTCGTCGAGTTCGCGCCAGGACAGGGTGACCGCCCGGCCGTCCGCGCCGGCGCGATGGTCGAGGTAGGTCACGGCGACCTCGTCGCCGAGCCGCCGGGCCCAGTACTCCAGCAGGGTCGCGAACGACTCCCCGCCGTCTGCGCCGTCCGGCCCATGGGCGGCGACGACCGTTTCCGAAATGGTTTCCATGGCCCCTCGTTTGACGACGTGAGCGGGAGCGGGCGAATGCGGAACGGCACCGTTGCCGAAAGCGGATTCCATTCCGGAGACCGTTCTTTATCTGCCGGAACTGTATGGATCGGCCGGGAAGAGTGTCAATGAAGGGACTCTGAAACGCTTACGGCGATGCGGCCATGCTCACGGGGAAGTGAGAATGGGGCCACCCCGCTTGTCACTTCCGGACGGATTCCGGCCCGCGGCCGGCGGTATACCCCTTGGTCGCCTCGTGAGTGGTAATGACGGTTAGAACCGTCATTACCACTCACGAGTCCTGGATTCAGAGCCAGCCCTGGCGGGACGCCTGCGCTCCCAGCTGGAATCGCGTCTGCGCGCCCAGCAGCTGCTGCAGGCGGCTGATCCGCCGGAGCACCGTGCGTTCGCTGATGCCGAGTTCGCGGGCGATCGCCTCGTCGGTCAGTCCCCCGCTGAGCAAGGCGAGCAGCCGCCGGGTGGCGAGCGTCGGCTCTTGTGCCGCTTCCGCGTCGTCGGGTCCGCCCGCGCGGACCGGGACGGCCATCCGCCAGAACGAGCCGAACAACTCGATCAGCGCGCTCAGCAGCATCGACGGGTGGATCAGCAACGCCAGCACGTCCCCGGCGTCGGAGTTCGGGACGGCGATCAGCGCACGGGCGCTGTCGGCGATGACCAGCTTCAAGGGCAATCCGGGGAACACCCTGGCCTGCTCCCCGAGAGCGATACTCGACTGCACCTGGGCGAATCCGTCGCCGTCCTGGAGCACGGACGAGTCGTAGACGACGCGGTAGCCGATACCCCGCGCCATCGAGCCCGGCTGCGCCGTGCTCACCTCGGTCTTCGGGCTCATGTACGTTCCGGGATCCAGCGCGACGATGTCCACCGTCGCCTGCGTCTGCATCGCTTCGAACGTGGCGATCACCTCGTCCCGGCTCCGCAGGACCTCGACGAAGTCCGCGTCCCGGCCCGTCCGCAGGGAGTAGGCGGCACCGAGCACTTCCGCCGCTTCCCGCGCCCGGACGGCGGCGGCCTCGTGCAAGGCGGCGAACGCCGACAGCGCCGCGCGAGGCGGGCACACTTCGACCCCGCCCGCGCCCGCCCGCACCAGGCCGAAGCGCTCCAGCTCGGCCAGCTCTGCACCGGGTGTGGTCGGGCGCCCGTCCAGCAGGGCCCGGTACAGCTGCTCGGCCTCCACCGACAGGCCCCGCGACTCGGCGAGCATGACGCTTCTCCTCCCCCACTCCGCACAGCCGCCTTGACATCGATGTCAGGCACGGCGGTCGCGCTGTGTCCGCTCACTGTTCTTGAGGGGGAAGGCCCTGGATTCGTGCGGCTGAATCGGTAACGAAACGATCACAGATCCTGAACAGGGTAGCGGGACGAGGTTCCCGCGGGCCGCGGGAACCTCGTCCGGGAAAAGCCGGGATCAGCTGTTGACGGGCATCCCCTTCTCGTCGGCCGCCGCGGTGGCGGTCCCTTCGAGGAGTTCGCGCACGATCTCGTTCGCCTTGCGCACCTCGGGGGTGATCATCTTGATCTTGATCTTGCCGTCGTGTCCGAGGTGACCGCCGACCTCGACCGTCTTGTCCTCACCGGGCAGTGGCAGTCCCTGGCAGCCGGTGAACTTCTTCTTCGGCGTGAGACCGGTCTGGAAGTAGGCCACGATCGGGTCGTCGACGCAGTCGGTGTTGTACGGGAAGATCCCGTGGCTTCCTTCGTTGTCGACGCTGATCATCTTCGCGCCCGGCAGGCTGTTCGCGGTGGCGAGCCCGCCCTCGTACGGCGTGGCCGCGTCCAGTTCGGTCTGCGCGATCAGCAGCTTCGGGAAGGTCTTCGCGTCGGGCGCGGGCTTGGCGTTGGTGGTCGGCCAGAACGCGCACAGCGGCGCGCCCGAGAGAGCCATGATCGGCGCGATGAACGGCGCGTTCACGGTCAGGTCGGCCTGCCAGTAATTCCAGTAGTGCAGGTTCTGGTTCCACTGGCCGTCCTGGCAACGGATCGCCTCGAACGCGGCGTCCCAGGTCTCGACCTCGGCGCCACCCTGATAAGAAGCCTTGCGCTCGACCGAATCCTTCTTCGCGATGGCCTCCAGCGCGTTGCCCTTCGCCTTGACGAGGAACGCCTTGTTCGCGTCGGTCAGGCCCGGGGTGGTCAGCGCCTGGGCGACGACCTTTTCCAGCTTCTCCGCGTCGGTCCCGGTGGGCGCCGGTCCCTTGGCGAGCGCGGCCACCATCGACGCGGCCGACGGGTACTGCGTGGTGTCGTACATCGCCGGGATGATGAACCAGGCGGCGTAGAGCATGCCCGCGAATTCGCGGGTGCCACCCGCCTTCTCCCAGTCGCGGCGGATCTCCAGCGGGTCGGTGCCCGTGTGGTACTTCGCGTCGTTACGCGCCATGTAGGGCAGCAGGGCCTCCTGGAACTGGCGGTCCCGGCTTCGCGGCTGCAGATCCCAGGTCTTCTCCAGCGTCGTCCGGCTCGCGTCGGTCGAGGAGTCGAGCAGGAAGCGGTGCGCCTTGCCCGGGAACGTGGTGGCGTACCAGGTGCCCAGCCACGTGCCGTAGGAGTAACCGATGTAGCTGGTCTTCTTCTCCCCGAGGATGACCCGGATGAAGTCCATGTCGTACGCGGTCTGCTCGGTGGTGATGAACTTCGTCAGCGGGTTCTTCAGGCAGCCGTCGACCTTCGCGCGGTTGATCACGTTCTGGTCGGTGCTGTCCGGGACGGTGTAGCTGCACGTCAGCGGTGTGCTCTGGCCGACGCCACGCGGGTCGAAGCCGACGAAGTCGTACTGTCCGGCCAGCACCGGGCTGCGCCTCGCCATCGCGGCGCCCCACGGCAGTCCTTCGCCGCCGGGTCCGCCTGGGTTGACCAGCGCGATGCCCTGCCTGCCGGTACCGGGATAGGCTGTCGCGGTCTTGGAGACGCGGATGCCGATCGTGTTGCCGTCCTGCGGGTTGTGCCAGTCGCGCGGGACCTGGATGGTCGCGCAGGCCAGGCCCTTGACCTTCTTCAGTTCGGCTTCCGTCGCGGGCGCGACCGAGGGGAACGAGCACTCACCCCACGCCACGGCCTGCGTGGTCAGCGCACCGGCGAGCGCCGCGGTGTCCGGGTCGGCCTTGGCCGCGGGTGCCGCACCCGCGGCCGGAGCCAGTACCAGGCCCGAGGCCACGAAGGCCCCGGCGACCACGGCCACCGTGCCTCTCCGCGTCTTTCTCGTACTACTGATCACCATGATCCCTTTCGACAGGAGCCCCCGACGTCCGTACGAGAAGTAAAGACAGATGATCAGCGTTCCTACACGGCCCGCCGATGGCGGATACCCGACATGGCGGGATCTCGACACCACGGACGCGGCTACGGGTGCAGACCGGGGCCGTGGTCGGGATCCGGCGACGGCGCGATCGGAGTCGGGCTGAGCGACGCTTCGTCCTCGCCCTCCTCCAAGAGGGTCGCCGCGGCACCGACCACGTTCAGATCCGGCTCACCGACGACGTCCTCGTCCTTGTCGGCGTAGTCCACGCGGGCGAGCACACTGCGCATCGCCTCGACACGCGCCCGTTTCTTGTCGTTGCTCTTGACCACCGTCCACGGCGCGATCTCCGTGTCGGTGGCGCGGAACATCTTCACCTTCGCCTCGGTGTAGGCGTCCCAGCGGTCGAGCGACTTGACGTCGTTGGCGCTCAGTTTCCATTGGCGCACCGGGTCGACCTGCCGGATGAGGAACCGGGTCCGCTGCTCGGACTTCGACACGGAGAACCACAGCTTGACGAGGAAGATCCCGTCGTCGACGAGCATCCGCTCGAACAGCGGCGCCTGCCGCATGAAGCGTTCGTACTGTTCGTCCGTGCAGTACCCCATCACCGGTTCGACGCCGGCGCGGTTGTACCAGGATCGGTCGAACAGCACGATCTCGCCCTCGGTGGGCAGATGGTTCACGTAACGCTGGAAGTACCACTCCCCCTGCTCGCGTTCGGTGGGCTTGCTCAGCGCCACCACTCGCGCGCCACGCGGGTCGAGGTGTTCGGTGAACCGCTTGATGGTGCCGCCCTTGCCCGCCGCGTCCCGGCCCTCGAACAGGATGACCATGCGGCCGCCGGTGTCCTTGATCCAGTACTGCAGTTTCAGCAGTTCGATCTGCAGCAGCCGCTTCACCACGTCGTATTCGGCGCGCGGCATGCGCGTCGAGTACGGATAGTTCTCGCGCCAGGTGTCGATGGGGGAACCGTCCGGGCGGAGCAGGACCGGGTCGTCGGCGTCGTCGTAGTCGACGACGAGACGCTGGTCCCGCAATTCGGGGAAGTGCGCGGCGAGATCAGCCGATGGGTCGGGCACAGGCGCGGAATACCCGTGATGATCGTTCGGCAAACACCGGTGCCGCCCTTCAGCCACCGCGCAGATGATCACGCAGGGTCCGCGCCACGCGGGCCATCAGCACTTCGGCCTCGGGCTGGATCGCCGCGGACACGCGTGACTCGGTGAGCGCGGCGATCGCGAAGATCCCGCCGTCGGCGTGTTCGACCACACCGACCTCGTGGCGCAGGTTCAGTACCGTACCGGTCTTCGACGACCATTTCGTGGCGTCGGAGACGAAGTCGGGACTCAAGCGTTGACGCAACAGGTTGAGCCCCATCAGTTCGCGCACCCTCGCCGCCACGGATTCGTCCACTTTGGAGGGTGTCCACAAGGCTTCCAGCAGACCGGCGAACGCGCGGGCGGAACCGGAACTCGCGCGGGTGATGTCGAGCTGGGGAACGGGATGTCCTTGCCCGGCGGTACCGGCGTTGATCGCGAGCGCGTGCGCGAGGTGGACGTCCTGGGGGCCGAAGCGTTCGGCGGGCGTGTCGCTGAGATCCGACACGGGATGCCGCGCGGAAATCCCCGGCACCCCCCATTCCCGCGTCATCCTCGTGACTTCGGCCGGCGGTGTCAGCGAGAAGAGGGTGTCGGCCGCGGTTTCGTCGCTGATGGCCATGGCGAGGTAGAGCAGGTCGTCGATCGACACCCTGGCCGGATGCCGGAACCGGGTCAGCCCGGTCGGCCCCGGCGTGGTGGCCCGGCCGGGCTGGACCTCGATCGGCGTCGAACCGTCCAGTTCGCCCCGCCGGATCCGTTCCAGGGTCGCCGCGGCGAGCGGGATCTTCACCAAGGAGGCGCTGGGGAACTCGAGGTCGGGATCGATGCCGATCTCGTACCCGGTCCGCAGGTCCCGTACCAGGAACGAGCCCCGCAGGCCGCCGTCGGCCAGTTCCGCGCGCAACCGGGCGAGCAGCGACTCGGTGTTCATGTGGTCTCCTCCGCGCCGAGACACCGGGCGATGTCCGGCCACAAGCGTGCACGGAGCCGCTGCGCGTCCTCACCGAGGCCCGCCGTGACCTCGTAGCCACGGACGAGCCGGAGCTCGCCGATGGGCTGCCAGGCCAAACCGAGTTCGGTGGCCTGAGCCGTCGAACACAGCAGCAGATCGGCCGAACCGAACACGGCCGCCGCGGCCCCGGTGAGCGAATCGGCGACGGCGACCTGCGCCGGCCGCAGGCCCACCGAGTCGCGGACGCGGAACAGGCGATCACGGAGATGCGGGACGTCGTCCTCGGGCTGGATCCAGACCCGGCGAAGCGCCCGGCCGGACCGGCCCACCCGCAACGTTTCCAGGTGCAGCGAACCCGCTCGCGACCCGCCTGTGCCGGCCAAACCGAGTTCGACCTTCCAGGTGCCCTCTTCCCCGGGGACGGTCGTGAGAGCCGCGCGGACCTCCTGGGTGCGCACGAGTTCGGCTCGCTCTCGTGGCGGGGCCTGCCGGAACTCCAGGAAGACGTCGAGTGCCCGTGCCGCCGCGTCGAGTTCGGCGAGTTCGCGGATGGAGCAGATCTCCGGCATCGCGAGCCGCGTCGGCCGCAGTTTGGCGCGCTGCGCGTCGTGCTCCATGGCGTCGGCCAGGGTCACCAGGCGTTTCGCCGACGGCAGCATGTCCCGGCCGAAGGGGGTGAGCCGCGCGCGCCGGGTGGAGCGGTCGAACAGCCGCTCGCCGAAATGCCGTTCCAGCGCGGCGATCCGGCGGCTCGCCACCGGTTGGGGAATGCGGGCGAGCGCGGCTCCCGCAGTGAAGCTCCCGGCCTCACTCACGCTCACGAACGCCCGGCAGCCACCGATCAGGTCCACGACCACATACTATGCCCGATTCGCATGGAACGGCTCATTCGTGTCTTGGACAGCATGATCGGCGCTCGCCAGACTGCGGACATCGAACGATCTTGAAAGGAATCACCGTGTCCGTCTCTTCTCGCCGCTGGACCCGCCGGGCGGCCCTGCTGGCGCTCTCGGTCGTGTCCCTCGCCGCGTGTTCCACACCCGCCCCCGCGCAGCCACCCGCCGCCTCGCCGGCCGCCGCCCCGGTCGTGACGGACGGCCGTGCCGACTTCGAGCGGCTCGAACGCGCCTTCGGTGCCCGGCTCGGGGTGTACGCTGTGGACACCGCGACCGGCCGCGAGGTCGCCTACCGGGCCGACGAGCGGTTCGCCTACGCCTCGACGCACAAGGTGTTCACCGCCGGTGGTGTCCTGCAGCGGACCCCGGTCGCCGAACTCGACCGGACGGTGACCTACAGCCCGCAGGACGTCGTCACCGGCTCGCCGGTCACGGAGAAACACGTCGGGACCGGCATGCCGCTCCGCGCGGTCATGGACGCCACCCTTCGCTACAGCGACAACACCGGCGGCAATCTGCTCTTCCGCGAACTCGGCGGTCCCGCGGGCCTCACCGCGGTACTGCGCGGGATCGGCGACACCACGACCCACGTCGACCGGATCGAAACCGAACTCAACGACACCGCTCCGGGCGACATCCGGGACACCAGCACGCCTCGCGCCCTCGCCGTCGGCTTGCGGGCCTTCGCCCTCGGCGACGCGCTCCCCGAGGACAAGCGAAAGATCCTCGTCGACATCATGCGCGGCAACACCACCGGTGACGCGAACATCCGCGCTGGGGTCCCGGGCTGGCCCGTCGCCGACAAGACGGGGACGGCGAGCTACGGCACCCGCAACGACATCGCCGTCGTCTGGCCGCCGAACCGGGCGCCGATCGTCCTCTCCGTACTGACCGACCGGTCCGCAAAGGACGCCAAGATCGACAACGCGCTGCTCGCGCAGGCCACCGTGGCCACCGTCAAACTGCTCCCCTGACCTACGTGGCGGACCGGGCGGACAGGACAGACCTGTCCGCCCGGCCGGTTCAGCCGGTCAGCGACGGCAGGGGTTGCCCGCCGGATGCGCGGCGGTGCCGTGCACGTCGGCCTGGGACTCCGCGAGGACGATCTTCGCGAGCGCGGTGTCCAGGGCGACAGCCTGCTGCTTCACCACACCGTTCGCCACGGTCTGGCCGTTGAGCTTCAGCGAGCCGATGACCAGCGGGATGGTCAGCGGCGCCGAGCCCACCGTGACCGCCGAACCGTTGATCTTCAACGACGCGACATGCGAACTGCCCGCCAGTACCGGGGCGAGACCGCCCGGCGCGGGCTGGCAGGTCGCCGTGGCCTGCGACTGGATCACGCCGAGTTCGATGGTCAGCCCGACCGTGCTGATCACCGTCTTGTCGATCCTGGCCGTGGCGAGCGCGCGATCGCCCGCGGCCGGGGCCGCCGACTGGTCGTCCGGCGTGAGATCGGTCGACGCGGTCAGCACCTGGGCGTCCACCTTGATCAGACCGGCGTTGAGCGTCGCGGCGGCGACGCCGGCAGCGTCGTCGGCACACGGCAGATTCGCCGGGTTGGCCCGCGCCGCGGTAACACCGAGCACGTTCGCCGCGGTACCCGTGCAGGAGAAGACGCCGTCACGGTCGTCGTCGACGATCGTGCCGACCCCGGCCGGATCGACGAGCCCGGCGCCCGACGGGGCCGAGAGGTTCACCGTGAACGTCTCGTTCGGTTCGTCGACGGTGTCCGGGTTGACCAGCACGGTCACCGGTTTCGCGGTCTCACCGGGCGCGAACGTCACAGTGCCGCTCGCGGTCGCGTAGTCGGCGGGCGCGGTCGCGGTGCCGTTGGCGGTCGCGTAGTGCACGGTCACCGGATTCGGGCTGGGACCGCCGAGCAGCGACACCGTGAAGGTCGCCGGGACCGGCGCTCCGCCCGAACCTTCGTCGACCGTCACATCGTTGACGCTCAAGCCGAGCACGCGCACGGTCGTGGTCTCGAGGTAGCCGAGCGAAACGCCGTCGACCTGGTAGTCGACCACGCAGTGATAGGTGCCGGGCGCGGCTCCGGCCGCCGCCGTGATCGTCTCGGTGAACGTGGCGACGTCGCCGCTGGTCACCGTGACGCTGCCGGGGTTGTTGGTGATCGTGAGCTGCGGGTCGCAGCTGGTCACCTTCGGGGTCACCGTGACCTCGATGGATTTGATGCCGTCCAGGATGGCCTGGGAGACCTGACCGGCGGGAACGTTGTTCAGCAGCACCCCACCGGTGGCCGAGGTGATGGCGGTGGCCTGTCCGGTGGCGTCGAGAGCCCCGACGTTCACCGCGACGACGCGGATCTTCGCCGCCTGCAGCGCCGCGATGGTCTGCGCCAGGGTGTGCCCGCCGCTCGGATCGTGCGACGGCGCGTCGCCGAACCACGCGATGATGCGGGTGCCGTCCGGCCGGAAGGTGACCGCACCGGTGGCCAGCTGATAAAGAGCGTTCAGGTTGGCTTCCGGTGTATCCCCGCCACCGGAGGCCACCCACTGGTTGATTCCCGCCTGGACCGCGGTGGTGTCGCCGGTGATGCCCTGGTTGACCTTGAACGGCACCGAGTCGGTGAAGTCCTTGTACTCGGCGACACCGAACTGCGCGGTCGGCTGCGCGGCCAGCACGTCACCGGTGATGGCACTGGCGTTGGACCGCACGTTGCCGATCGGCCCGCCCATACTGCCGGTCGTGTCCGCGAGCAGGACGAGATCCGGGTCCGGCGGTACCGCCGAGGTCGTCACGTTCTTGGTCACGGTCGTGCTCTGCCCCGCGTCGAGGGTGAGATCGACCGTGGCCGGGTCGACACCCGGCGGGGCCGCGGCGGCGACCCCGGTGGACACGAGCATCGCCGTGACGGCGGTCAGGACGACTGGCAGTGGTCTTCGCGACATGGACTTCCCTTTCGAGACCCGGCGACCGCCGGAATTCTTTGGGTTGCCAGAGAAAGACGGAAAATTCCGTCGTTCGTTAGCGCGAAAACCGGGTGTCACCCGGGGAGCCCATGTCAAGGCTCTCAACGGGTTGTCACCGCGAATCCGGGCTACCGGGGCCATGTCCGCGGTGCGCCGTTCAGCCGAAAGACCTTCGACACTTCTCACCCTTCAGCGTGAGAAGTGTCGAAGGTTCCGGCGTTTTCCGTGATCACTTCACCGAACGGAACCCGAATCCCGCCGATATTCGGCAGTGGATATTCACCGAATGGCGCAACGCGGGCCGTCGGCCGATACCGGGACGAGACACCGGGCTCCGCCGTGCTGTCCGGTCAGTAGGCGCACTGGATGATCGCGTCGTCCAGGCGGATGTACTTCGCCGGGCCGCCGTTGTTCCCGTAGATCGGCTGGAGATAGACGGTACCCACACCGTTCAGGTTGAGATCGTGCAGGGTGATGAGCTGATACCCCGCCCAGTCGTCGATCCACTTCACCGTGTGGGAGATCTTCCGCCAGCCGTTGGGGTCCCAGATCTCCAGGCCGATGTTCGCTCCGCCACCGACCGGGTCGGCGTAGATGGCGGCGGCGCAGTTCGACCGGTTCGCGGGGAAGCTGCTCAGCGATTTGGGAGCCCGCATCGCCGCCCAGCCGTTGTCCGCGAAGAGCCAGCCGTTGTTGTTGCCGGTCCGCGCCACCCCCATGCCGATGTCGAACCACGAATGCCCGTCACCGCCCTGGATGTCACGTTCCCAGGTGCCGAAAGGGTTCGATTCGTACCCGTCGGACCATTGCACGATCCCGGCGTGCGCCGTGCCCGCGACGCCCAAGAGCGCCAGTGAAAGCACCGACAGGACAGCGAAAATCTTCTTGATCACGAGAGTCTCCCCGCTTCGCGCGAAATGAACCCCGTCAGAGGACCAGGAGCCGGACCGCGGGCACAACGTACCTTCGCGCGCACAATCGACCGCCTCGGCGTACCGGCCGGCCGATCATCCCTGAGCCGAACCCGGTGTGAACGCCGTCCTCCTTGGGTATCCCAGCCGGGAGACCGCTAAGGAGACCTGTGTGGGAACCAAGACCGCCTACGAATTCCTCAGCGGTGACCCCCCTCCGCTGGGGAAGATCCGGGCCTGGCTGCGAGGTCAGCTCGGTGGTATCGGACGCAGTACCGTGTCGGACACCGAACTGCTGACCACGGAACTGGTCACCAACGCGCACGAACACGCGGACGGCGTGGCCGAGCTGCGGGTGTCCGTCCCCGACGGCCGCGATGTGATCCGCGTCGAAGTCGACGACCTCCGCCCCCAGTTGAAGCCGCATCGCGTGCTGAAGCGGGATCCGGCGAGCCCGCACGGGCGAGGGCTGGCCCTGGTCGAAGCGATCAGCGTCCAGTGGGGCGTGGACACCGGCGCCGGGGTCAAAACGGTGTGGGCGGAGATCCCGGTGCTGTGAGGCGGGGCTACTTCACGTCGATCCGCCCGAGCGGGTCAGGACCACTGGTCAGCTCGTCGCACGCCTGCCGCCAAGCGGGATCCCCGGTGAAGAACTCGTTGCGCAGATAGGCCGAGGTGAGCCGCGCCACCGCGGCCACCCGTTCCGGGTTCTCGTCCGTCGTCTCGGCGACGTCGTAGCCGGAGATCCCGCCGAGCCCGTGCTCCGCGTCGAACAGGGTGAGCAGCGTCTTGCGCCCCGGCGAAAGGAAGTACGGGTCGGCGTGCCACTCCGGACCGTTGACGGTCAGATAGGTGGAGGCGTCCTTGTCCCCGGCGACGACGAGCGCGGGGGTCGTCATCGTGGAGAAATCCGTGCTGAGGAAGAAGGGATAGTTCTCCGTCACGAACTCGGTGAGGGCGTCACCGCCGCGGCCGGGCGCGGCGAGCAGCACCCCGGCCGAGATCCTGGATTCGGCGAGGTCCACTTCCGCGCCGCTGATGGGATCGGTGTACCGCGCGCCCAGCAGCAGGCTCGCGGTGTGCCCGCCCATCGAGTGCCCGGCCACGGCGACCTTGCCCCGGTCCAGTCGTCCGCGAAGGTGCGGGACGGCGGTCTCGATCTCGTCGAGCCGGTCGAGGACGCGGACCATGTCCTCGGCGCGGGAGCGGTAGTACATGGGCGCCTCGGGGTCGCCGGACTCCAGGTTCAGCGTCCTCGAACTGAGATGGGTGGGCTGGATGACGGCGAACCCTTGTGCCGCCCAGAAATTCACGAGCGGGGCGTAGCCGTCCAGCGAGGAGAGGTGGTTCGAATAGCCCTGCCCGTGCGACAGCAGGACGACCGGCAGCTCGCTTCCGGTCATCGGCACGGAGATCCGCAGCCGCAGGTCCACCGCCCGATCCGGGGTGGGCAGCACCACCGGGGCGATCGAGAGGACGGGGTTCGGAGTGCTCATGGTGAGTATTCCCCTTGGATGAGGGCACCGCCTTAAGCGGAGCGCTGTTCCGTAAACATACGGAGCAGTGTTCCGCTTTGTCAAACCCCTCCCCGCCAGCGGCTTTCCCCCTCCTCGTCCCGTGACATCCCGCCGAGACGACCACCGTGAATCGGGAGTACGGTCGTACACTCAAACGCAGGCAAGCCGCGTGGAGGTCGATCCTGATGGACGTGACAAAAGTTCTGAAGTCAGCACTCACCGGGACGACAACCGAGTCGAGGTCCGCGGTCCGCGAGTTGCGCCGGGAGACCGAGGACCTGGTGGCCCGCCGGGCGGGCCGGACCGCGAACCGGCTGACGGAACTGGGCGAGCAGCTCGCCGATCTGGTCCTGGTCTCCGGGAGCAGGCTCGCGGGCATCGCCGATCGGCACAGCAAGCCCGTCGGCGAGGGGGTGCGCCGCGAAGCCGGCCGGATCGGCGATTCGGTGGAGCGGCTGTCCGTCACCCTGTCGGACCGGGCCATCCTCATCGCCGAGGAACTGCTCGACCCCAAGCCGGCGACCAGGTCGCGGGTCGCGAAACGACTGTCCGGGAAAAGCCGCCGGCGCTGAACCTGAACCCCGCTCACGTCCATCCGGACACCGAGCGCGCGAACCGGCCATCTCGGGACCAGGCGCGTCCTTCTCCCGTCTTTAGTCGCTATCGACCGCCGCATCCTCCTGCCTAGCATGGGAAAACCGGCACCGGATCCGGCCCGGGCATCCCCTGGCGATCCCGTTCCGGCCTTGACCGGCGACCCGTCGATCTTCCCTTTTCCTTGCAGTGGAAGGCACCCATGCGCATCCGAGGTCTCCTCACCGCACCGTCGTACGCGAACCGCACCCGGATCCGCGACACCTCGGGTGTCTAGCTCCGGCACCCCCGACGGACTCGGCGCGCAGCTGACCAGACTGGGCCTCGGCGACACCGCCGCGCGGATCTACGGCCGGATACTGGAAAGCGCGCCGGTGACCGCCGGGGAACTGGCGCGACGGTACGGCGACACCGGGACCGTCCAAACGGCACTGAAGGAACTGGCCGACGCCGGGCTGGCGGTGCCGTCCGGAGTGGACGGTACCGAGTTCCGCCCCGCGAACCCCGGCGAGGCGCTGGCCGCCCTGACCACGCGACGACAGGCCGAACTCCACGACGCGCGGCTCGCCGTCCAGACCGCGTACCACGCTTTCCGGCGCGCGCACGCGGACCTGCCGCACGCACAGGATCTGCTCGAAGTGGTCACCGGCGACGCCATCGTCCCCCGGCTCCGGCACCTCGCGACCATGGTGCGGCATCAGGTGCGCCGTCTCGATTCCCCGCCCTACTTCACCGGCGGCCACCGGAACCTCCTCGAGGAGGAGCAGCTGCGGCGCGGGATCACCTACCGTTGCGTCTACAGTGGAGCGTCGCTGGGCGACCCCGGCTACCTCGCGGAGAACATCCTGCCGTGCCTGCGGGCGGGCGAGAAGGCCCGGTTGCTGCCCGAACTCCCGGTGAAGCTGACACTCTTCGACGACCGGGCGGCCACCATCGCGCTGACCATCCGGGAGGCCGACCGCAACCAGTCCATCGTCATCGTGCGCCCGTGCAGCCTGTTTTCCGCGCTGGAAGGGCTGTTCGAAACCTCCTGGGCCGCGGCGCTCCCGCTCGGCCGGGAGGCACGGACGGCCGACCAGCCGATCCGGCCCATCGAACGCGAACTGCTGCTCCTGCTGGCCGCCGGGCGCAAGGACGACGAGATCGCCGCCGAACTCGGTGTCAGCAGGCGGACCCTGTTCCGCTACCTCGAATCCCTGATGGACCGCGCCGGTGTCTCCAGCCGGTTCCAGCTGGGGGTTTTCGCCGCGCACAACGGCTGGCTCTGACCCCGCCGTCCAGGGTTGCCTTTGTGTGGCACATCACACTCCCGGTACACCCGCTCACCACGTGGCCGTCTTCCCTTATGAGAGCACTTTCGGTGAAAAGTTCACCGGAAGCGTGGAGGGAGAGCACCATGAACCACACCGGCATCATCCGCACCGTGACCATCACCGGCCTCACCGCCGCGCTCGGCCTCGCCACCGTGGTCCCGGCTTGGGCAGGCCCGCTGAGCACCCCGCCGGCCGCCATACCGGCACCCGGCCCGGTCACCACCGTCGCCGATCTCGATGGCGACGGCGAGATCGAGACCGTCACCGCCCAGCTCACCGGGGACAACGACCAGGTCATCTCCGCGACCGTGCACGGCACCTTCACCTCGATCCACGTCGGCGCCGACAGCGCCTTCCCGCTTGAGGCCCCGCGCGTCACCGACCTCAACGGCGACGGCCGCGCCGAGCTGATCGTCGCCCAGTCCATCGGCGCCAACACCACCTTCTTCACCGCGCTGCACTACGACGGCCGCAACCTCGGCCAGGTCGTCGACGACAACGACAAGCCGCTCTCGATCGCCGAAGGCGGAGGCGTCGCGGCGCATCTCGGCTACCAGTGCGCCCCGCTCGAAGGCGGCGGACGCACCATCGAAACCGTGGCCGCCGAGGCCGACGACCTCAGCGCACCCGCCGACCGCATCACCTACAGCGGCAGCCGCACCGTCTACACCCTTCGCGACGGCGCCCTGACCATCCAGAACACCTTGCCGATCACCCGGCGCCCGGTGACCGACCCGGTCCTCGGCACCGACGCCGGCACCTGCGCCCAGACCGGAAGCTGATCCGCGAAAACAGGCCCGGCCGGAGTCCGGCCGGGCCTGTTTTCGCGTCGCCCTCACCCGGATGGGGTCACCCAGGGAGCCCACCCCCGCTGCGGCGGGCTCCCGGAGAGCGGAAGGTGATCTTGAAAGGAGGGCGGCATCATGGGGAATCACCGACAGCACAACGGCACCGTGTCACTCCGGATCGCCACCGTGGGGCTGCGGGTGTGCGCGGTCGTCGTGGCGATCGCGGCCTGCGCCTGGCTCGCGCTGTGGCTCGCGTTCGCCCTCTGAACCCGGAAAGCCGCTAGGCCGTATGGGTGGCGATCCAGTCCGCGATGACGTCGGCCCGGGACGTCGTCTCGATCCCGGCGTGGGGGCATCCCGGTCCGGTCGCTTCGATCGAGACCAGGGCGCCGCTCTTGTCGTCCGGGACGAAATAGGGCGCGCCCGAGTCGTACGTGCACGCGCTCGTCGTGATCGCCGGGGCCGCGCCGCGGACGCCCACCGTCGTCGGCGCGACTGTCGCCACCTGGACGCTGCCCTGCTGCATCCGCCCCGCGGGCACGGGGTTCGTACTGGTCAGGCTGCCCCAGCCCGCCAGGGTCAGGTGCTGGCCGACCTTCGGGAGCACGCGGCTCACCGTCACCGGCGGCACCGTGCTCACCGGGGTGTCCAGCCGGAGGAGGGCGACGTCGTTTTCCTTCGCCTGCAGCACTTCGGTCGCCTTGCGGGCCACGCCTGATTCGACCGCCTCGTCGACAAGGCCCAGCGTCACCGTTGTCGGATACGGCATCTTGCCCGAGACCCGCTTGCGGTGCGCGTCGTGGAAGCAGTGTCCGGTGGTGACGACCCAGCCGGGCGCGACCAGCGCGCCGGTGCAGAAACTGCTGTAGGTCGAACCGTCGGGGCGGGGGATCTTCGTCATCGCGAGCTTCGCGACGAACCCGAACCGCCCCGGTGGGACATCGGAACCGTGGGCGACGTCCGGCGCGGCGAGCGCGGCCGGAGCGGTGATGATGGTCAGGACAGCAGCGGCCAGCAGGGCGCGCAGACGCAATTTCTTACCCTTCGTCGATGAGGTGATCCGAGGCTAGGACGCCCTTCCGACAAGGGGAATTCCCCGACCAGGTGTCACCCGATGGCACGCCGGACGTCGACGGGTTCACCGCGGCGGGCGAGCCAGCGACGGTAGGGGTGGCTGCTGTCGGTGTCGGATCGATAGGCCGCCTCGGCCGCGGTGATCAAGGCGGCGCTGTTCCCGCCGAAGGCGCCTTCGGTGTTCCAGGCGATCAGATACCGCATCCACAGCGGATCCCCGGTGAGGGACCGGATCGCGATCCCGGGCGTGCCGGGAAAGGTGACCTGGCACGGGGAGATCGCCCGGCCGGCCGCGATCAGGCGTTGCAGCGGACGGAGTTCCGTGCTCCGGTGCGCCACCCTCGGCCGGAAACCCGCGCGTGCACAGGCTTCCTCGAAACATTCCGGCCAGCCGGCGCCGTCGGACGGCCCGAGCACCCACCGTTCGGCCGCGAGATCGGCCAGGTCGATTTCGGTGCCGTGGGCGGCCGGATGATCCGCGGCGATCGCCACGAACACCGGTTGCGCGGCCAGCGGGCGCAGCGCCACCCCCGGCGCGGCGCGCAGGACGTGCCCGGGATAGTCGGCGACGACGGCGGCGTCGAGCTGACCGCCCGCGACGAGATCCAGCAGCCGCGAGGGCGAGAACTCCGTCGTCACCGAAACCGCTTGCGCCCGGCCGGAATCCCCGAGCCGGTCCGCCAGCTCGACGACCATCGAACCGCCGATCCCGCCCAGCGCCACCGGACGCTCGTCCCCGTCCGCCAGCCAGCGCGCCGCGTCCCGGTGCATCGTGTCCGCCGCGGCGAGGACCGCCCGCGCGCGGGCGAGGACGCATTCGCCGAACGCCGTCGGGACGACTCCTTCCCGGCTACGGACGAACAACGTTCCGCCGAACGCGCGCTCGATCCGTTGCACGGCGGCGGTCAGCGCGGGCTGGGTGCTGCCGATGCCGATCGCCGCGCGCGTGATGCTGCCCGCGTCGGCGACGGCGCACACCACCCGGAGATGACGTAACTCGACGTCCATCACGCGGACCTTATGGCCACTTGGGATGTGCCGGAAGCCGTCGAAAGTCGGGATCGTTTTTCGTACTCCTCTTTCTCCCCTCCCCGCAAGGAGTACGCATGCGACGCGCAGGTCTCATGTTCGCGCTGACCACCACCCTCGTCGCCGGACTCGTCCCCGCGACGGCGTCGGCGGCCCCGGTCCCCCGGTTCACGACCTCGATGGAGGCCTTCGAACCCGGGGGAACCATCACCCGGGTGGACGTCAGCCGCCCCGCTTCGGACAGAACCGCGTTACCGCAACAGATCGCGAACGCCGTCGCGGTGACCCCGATCGAAACCAACGGCCCCAGCGAGACCACCTTCGATCTGGTCTTCGTCGGCGACGGCTACACCTCCTCGCAGCTGGGCACGTACTCGCAGCACGTCCGTTCCAGCGTCGCGGCGCTGTTCGCCATCGAGCCGTACAAGAGCTACCGCAAGCAGTTCAACCTCTGGCAGGTCGACGTCGTCTCCGCCCAGTCCGGCGTCACGAACGACCCGACCCAGGGCATCCGGCGCAACACCGCCCTCGGCGCCTACTTCTGGTGCGGCGGTATCGAACGGCTGTTGTGTGTCAACGAAACCAAGGCGAAGCAGTACGCCGCGGCCGCGCCGGACGTCGATCAGGTCATCGCACTGGCGAACACCACCAAGTACGGCGGCGCGGGCGGCGAGGTCGCGACCTCTTCGGGTGGCAACGCCCAGGCCAGCCAGATCGTCGCCCACGAACTCGGCCATTCCATCGGCGGACTCGCCGACGAATACGACTACGGCACCTGCGAAACCCGCGAACCCCGGGAGCCCAACGCGACCGCCCTCACGGCCTCGCAGATGAAGGACCGCCGGGCCAAGTGGTACGCCTGGCTCGGCAAGCCCTCCCCCGACGGCGGCACGGTCGGCGCCTTCGAGGGCTCCCGCTACTGCAAGACCGGGATGTACCGGCCCAGCGTGAACTCGCTCATGCGCACGCTCGGGCAGCCCTTCAACCCGCCGAGCACCGACGCGATGATCGCGGGCTTCCACCGCGAAGCCGCCGCCCGGCACTGATCCCCGTCATGGTTTCCGGACCGGGCCGCCGGCGTGGTCGGCGAGCCCGGTCGCCATGTCCCGCATGAACCGGCGGAGGTACCACCGGAAGAACAACGCCTTGCCCCGGCCGACGCGATACGTTCCGTGCCACCGGATCTGTGTCCCGCCACCGGAGGTCTCGCGGAGATCGACGGCGGCCTGATAGTCGGTCATCACCGGCACGTCCACCCCCTCGTAGGCGAACCGGCGTTCGGGGTCGAGTGCGGTGATCCGCTCCTTGGTGACCGTCTTGCCGGTACGGAAGGCGCGGATCGCGCCGACGTCGTCGCGGCCGTCGGCGGAGATCCCTTGTGACGCACCCATTTCCAGGGAGCCGACCGGCGACCAGTCCGGCCAGCTGCGGGCGTCCAGCAACAGTGCCCACACCGCGGCGGGCGATGCCGTCGATTCGGCGGTGACGTCGTACGACTGCGTTCCAGAACTACTCACCAGGCCACCCTAGAAACGGGGCGGGCGCGGTCACCAGACGTGAGATTGCGGGGCGATGGTCAGGAATTGCGGTACTCCGAGGGGCGCGATCCGGTGTGCCGCAGGAATGCGGCCGAAAGGGCGCCGGGAGTGGCGAACCCGCATCTCGGCGCGATCCGGGCGACCGGAAGGTCGGTGTCGCGCAGCAACCGTTGCGCCTCTTCCATCCGGAGCCGGGCGAGGAACCGGTGCGGTGTCTCGCCGGTCTTCTCCTTGAAGACGCGGATGAAGTGGTAGACGCTCAGATGCACTTCCCCGGCGATTTCGGCCAGGCTGAGCGGATCGGCCAGCCGTTCGCGCATCATCGCCACGGCCGCGCGGACGCGATCGTCCTCCCGCCCCGCGTCCGGCGGCGCCGGTTTCCGCCCGTGCCGGGTGAGCAGATGCACGGTGAGGAAGGCGGCCGCGGCTTCCGCGTACAGATCGTCTTCCCCGCCCGCGTTCCCGAGTGCCCGGACGAGTTCGACGAGCAGCGGGTCTCCCCCGGCCAGGGAGACCGCCATCGCCTCGTGATCCACCGCTCGGCCGCCCAGCCGGGCCGCGACCGACTCCACCGTGGGGCCGGGGATGTGCACCTGAAGGCTGCGCATCGACTCGTCCCCGCGGTAGCGGTGCACCACCGGCCTGCCGGGGACCGTCAGCGTGAGCCGTCCCGGTCCCCAGTGGTAGCGGTCCCACCGCCCTTCGCCGCGGCTCTCCATCACCGCCCGGCCCGAGAGCGCGAGGACGAGATGGAGATCCGCGGTGGCGGGCAGCTCCATCTCGTCGGCGACGGGGACGTGGTCGAAGCGCTGGACCAGCAGCGACTGCCAGCCGGAATCCTGCCAGCTGCAGAAGGTCCGGTGGACGTAGCGGGACATGTCGAAACCCGCGTACGGCTGGAGGTCGAAACGTTCGGAGTCGAACACCACGACTTCGAGGCTAGCCGAGCAGCTCCTTCACCCGCGGGACGACCTGCTCGCCGTAAAGCCGGATCGACTCCATCCGCTGCTCGTGCGGAAGCGCGCCCGCGCCATATTTGAGCTGGAACCGCGACAGGCCGAGGGTCCGCACCGCCCACGCGATCTTCTGAGCGACAGTCTCGACGGAACCGACGAACAACGCGCCGCGCGGCCCGGCCATGGCGTCGTAGTCCGCGCGGGACATCGGGCCCCAGCCCCGCTCGGCGCCGATCTTGGCGAAGGCGGCCTGGTGGTGCGGAAAGTGCTGAGCCACCGCGAGTTCGTCGGTCGCGGCGACATGTCCCGGGCTGTGCATGGAGATCGGCAGCTCCGCGTGGCCCGCCTCCTTGAGGGCACGCCGGTAGAGATCGGCCAGCGGGGTGAAGCGCTCCGGCGATCCGCCGATCACCGCCATCACCAGGGGAAGGCCGTACGCGGCCGCGCGGACCACCGACTGCGGGGTGCCGCCGACGCCGACCCAGGCGGGCAGGCTGCCCGATTCGGTGACCGGGAAGGCCCGCGCGCCCTCCAGGGCGGGACGGACGGTCCCGGTCCAGTCGACCGGTTTCTCCTTCTGCAGGTGGGTGAACAGATCGAGTTTCTCGGCGAACAGCGCTTCGTAGTCATCGAGCGAATAGCCGAACAGCGGGAACGACTCGGTGAACGAGCCCCGGCCGAGCGTGACCTCGGCCCGTCCCCGGGAGACCGCGTCGAGCGTGGCGAACCGCTCGTACACCCGCACCGGGTCGTCCGAGCTGAGCACGGTGACAGCGGTGCCCAGCCGGATCCGTTCGGTCCGGCCGGCGATCGCGGCCAGGACGACGTCCGGTGAGGAGACCGCCATCTCCGTGCGGTGATGCTCACCGACGCCGAAGTAGTCCACCCCGGTCTGGTCGGCGAGCACGCCCTCGGCCACGACCTGCCGGATCGCCTCCGCCTGGCTCACCGGCTGGCCGTCGGCGCCGTTCTCCACGTCGCCGAAGGTGTCCAGGCCGAACGACGGTTCCCGCCGGGTGCCCAAGATCTCGTACCCCATGGTCCAACTCCTCAAAGTAGTTGAACGCTCAAACGTGTGCTCCGGCGATCCTATTCCGACGGCCGCGAGCACTCACCCGCCGGCGATGTCACGCGCCAGCTGCCGGGCCTCGGGCAGGGTGAACTTGCCGGTGATCTGGGTTTCCCCGCCGGTGATGGCCGACTGGATCGTCGGCGCGGTGAGCACACGGCTCTTGAGCACCATCGCGACCTGCTTGCCGACGTTCGCCGCGGTCCAGTCGCTCCACGTCCGCGCACCCGCGTCGGTGAAGCTGAGCCCGATGATCGCGCCGCCGGATTGCTGATCGAGCCGCGCGATCGCCTGGCTGATGTCCGCTCCGGTGAGGAAGGCCGGGCCGAGCACGTATTTCGTGCCCTGAACCCGGTCACAACCGACCAGCGGGAGCGCCGGATCGTCGCGGCCGTCCAAGGGGTCCGGCCCCGGCGAGCAGTCGAGCGCCGCCGCGGCGGCCTGTTGCTCGGCGGGATCCGTGCTCTGGCGGTTCGCCGCCGAGCCGGTCGGCGGGCCCGGCGGCAGCTCGGTCAGCACCGGCCGGAACCGCAGCCGGGAGCCGTCTTTGACGACGAAACTGTCGCCTTCCGGTTCGGCTTGACCGGAAACCCCGCCCTGGCAACCGGTGACACCGAGCAGGACGACGGTCACCGCGACGCAAAGTTTTCGCACGGGGACATTCTGTCGGGTTCGGCGTCCGAGCGGGGGCGAATCTCGTCGCCGCCGGACCTCACTTGACGGTCGGAAAATCACCCAGATCGATCTAGCCCGCGTCATCACATCGGGTGTTTGATTACTCACAGAACGTCGTCGCTCGACGCTTTGGGGGCCTGCTCATGTCCTTCCGATGGGTGATCCGACTCTTTCCGGTGATGCTGCTCGCGGCCACGGTGACGATCGCAGTCCCCGCCCCGGCGAGCGCGGCCCCGGCGTCCTTCCCGCCGCTGGCGAAGGTCTGGCCGACGCCTCAGCAGGTGACGCCACGGCCGGGACAGGTGACCGTCCCGCGCACCGTCGTCGAGGTCGTCGGCCGGGACACCGATCCGTTCGCGCTCGCCGTCGTGGACCAGGTCCTCCGATCGGCCGGTGCGGCCACCATCGTCAAGCTCACCGGCGACGATCAGGCCACCGTCGACCGGGAACGCGGCGACGGCGGGCTCGTGGTCTTCGTCGGCGGTCCCACCGAGAGCAGGGCGACCGCCCTCGCCCTGGCCGCGCTCCGGGTGAACGGCCCGGAAGGTCTGCCCGGCGGCGGATACGTGCTCGCCGCCGACCGCGGCGTGATCGCGCTGTCCGGTGTGGACACCACGGGGACGTTCTACGCCGCTCATTCGCTTCGCCAGCTCCTCGCTTCCGGCAAAAGCCGCGCGTTCGCCATCCGGGACTGGCCGGCCGCACCCCTGCGCGGGGTGATCGAAGGTTTCTACGGTGCGCCGTGGTCCCACGCCGATCGGTTGGCGCAGCTGGACTTCTACGGCCGGACCAAGCAGAACATGTACGTCTACTCGCCCAAGGACGACCCGTTCCTGCGCGCCCGCTGGCGCGATCAGTATCCGCCGGAACAACTCGCGCTGCTCTCCCAGCTGGTCAGCCGCGCGACCGCGAACCACGTCGAATTCACCTATGCCCTCTCCCCCGGCCTTTCGGTGTGCTACTCCTCGGACGCCGACAAGGCCGCGCTGGTCACGAAGTTCCAGTCGCTGTGGGACATCGGGGTGCGATCGTTCGCGATCCCGCTCGACGACATCTCCTACACCCGCTGGAACTGCGACGCCGACGGCGCCAAATTCGGCACCGGCGGCGCGGCGGCGGGTGCGGCGCAAGCCTTTCTCCTCAACCGGGTGCAACAGGACTTCATCGCAGCCCATCCCGGAGCCGAGCGGCTGCAGACCGTCCCGACGGAGTACTACGACCTCGCCGACTCGCCCTACAAGACCGCATTGCGCACCCAGCTCGACAAAGCGGTGATCGTGGAGTGGACCGGTGTCGGCGTGATCGCCGGGCGGATCACCGAAAAGGAAGCCCGGCAGGCCAAGGAGGTCTTCGGGCACGACATCCTGATCTGGGACAACTACCCGGTCAACGACTACATCACCGAACGCCTGCTGCTCGGCCCGTACATCGGACGCGAACCCGGGGTCGCGAAATACCTGTCCGGGATCACCGCGAACCCCATGGTGCAGGCCGAGGCCTCCAAAATCGCCGAATTCACTTCGGGTGACTTTCTGTGGAACCCGGACCGCTACGACCCCGACGCATCGTGGCTCGCCGCGATCGCCGACCTCGCCGGACCGGCGGCAGCCGCGCTGAAGGTGTTCGCGGAGAACAACTATTCGAGTCTGCTCGTCCGCCTCGAAACCGGGAAGCCAGATCTGGACTCCCCGGTCCTGCGTCCGCTGCTCACCGCGTTCTGGTCCGCGCTGGAGAACGAGAATCCCCGGGACGCGGCGGCGAACCTGAGCCGCTATCTGACCGCGATGTCCACCGCTCCCGGCGAGCTGCGACGCGGAATGGCCTCGAACCCGAAGTTCCTCGCCGAGACCGCGCCGTGGCTCGACCAGGTGGGACTCTACGGACAGGCGGGCGATCACGCGGTGAAGATGCTGCTGGCACAGTTCGACGGCGACGGCGCGAAGGCCTGGGCCGAGCGTGGGGAACTCGTGACCGCGCTCAAGAAGGCGCGGGCGATCCGCGTCGAAACCTCCAGGGGGCCGCGTAATCCGAGCACCTGCACCGACGTCTGCGTGCCGTTCCTGAACAGCGCGCTGGCCACCGCCGACCGCTGGTTCGGCCTGCCCGGGCTCCGGCCACAGCCGACGACGTCGCTGGGCACGTACACCGATCACCTGCCCGAGCGGATGGTCGACGGAGACCCCGCCACCTACTACTGGAGCGACCGCGCGCCGCGATCCGGCGACGCCGTCGGCATCGACCTCGGGACGGCTCAACCGGTGTCCCATGTGGACATCGCGATGGGCAAGCCGACCAGCCCCGACGACTTCGTCCACGACGGCGTCCTCGAGTATTCGGCCGACGGCGAGCACTGGACCGTGGTGAAGACGGTCACGGAACCCGTGATCTCGGCGGACCTCCCGGACGGCGCCAAGGCGCGGCACGTCCGCGTCCGGTCGGCCGGGACCCAGATCTTCTGGCTGGTGGTCCGGGAATTCACCGTGTCCACACCGGACAGCCCTCGATACACGGTCACCGGGACACCGGCGGGACCGAACCTCGCCGCGGCCGCCGACAACAACGCCGATTCGGTCTACGCGGCGGCTTCCCCGCCGGCGCCCGGTGACGCGCTCGTCGTCACGGCCGCCACGCCGAAACCGCTGCGCAAGGTCGTCGTCCTGGCGGCGGAAACCGGCGCGGGCGCCGACGTCCAGATCGCGGACGCGGCGGGTGGCTGGCACACGATCGGCAGGATGGACGGCGGCTACACGGAATTGCCGGCCCAGGATGCCGTGACCGATCGCGTCCGGCTGCTGTGGTCGCCGGGAAGTGTGGCGCCGAGGATCGCGGAGGTCATTCCGGCCTTCACGGGGTAGGCCGGGTCAGTCCACCGCGACGGTGATGGCCGCCGTGTGCACCCGCCCGCCGTGCGAGAACTCCAGGAACAGCCGGTACTCGCCGCGGTCCGAGAACAGGGCGTGAAAGGTCAGCTCGCCGTTGACCAGGCGCGCGCCGAGTGGCTGCGCGGGATGCAGATGCGTGGCCGACAGCAGCATGGTGTGGAACCCGGTCAGGTGGCCGTTGGCCCCGAGATGCGGGTCGACCGCCGTGATCAGCGCGCCGTCGGGACCGCGGAGGGCGAACCGGATGACCTGCGCCCGCAGGGGCGAGATCCGTTCCGCCGCGTCCACCCGCGCGACCCGGTATCCCGTGGCGGTCACGGTTTCCCCGGCAGGAGCGGGCACCGGTACGAAGGTCGTGTCACCGGGCACGGTGAACGGGACACCGAGCACCACCGGATGCCGGGGATCCTTGGTGTCGAGCGGGACGAACTCGGCGAACATCCGGTAGGCGCCGCCGTCGGTCAGCGCGAGACTGGTGTGCCAGGTGTCCCCGTCCAGTGTCGGATGCACGTGCTGGAAGACGTTCATGTCGTCGCGCACGGCGAAGAAGTGCATCTGTTTGGTCTGGTTGTCCAGGAAGCGGGTGACCGGCCGCCCGTCCGGGCCGAGGATCCGGAACGCGACCGGTACCTCGGGCCCGCGGACGGCGGGAGTCGTGATCCGCTCGAACCGGTACCCGCTTTCCGCCTCGGACAGACCGTCGCTGTGCGCGGCGGGAACCAGATCCGCCGTGACCACCGGCCGATGTGCCGAATGGTCGGCGCCCGGCGTCGGTCGGAGCGCCACGAACACCGCGGCCGCCCCGATCACGAGAGCCAGTGCGAGGAACAACCAATCCGTGAACCGGGGTTTGCGCACGACCGCTCCAGCCCGCCCCGCCGGTTACCGCCCGGCGGTGGTGAAAGTGGGCTTCACCACGACCAGGCCCTGTTCGATCCCGTTGACGATGACGATTCCGCTGGAGAAGTAGGGATAGTTGCTCCACGCGCCGTTGAAGTTCGCCGCGTTGCCCGACGGGTAGATGTCGAAGTAGCCGACCTCGGACAACTGGGCCGAAGCGACTCCGCTGACGTCCAGGATGCGCAGGCCCGCCTGGTAGTTCGCCTGGTAGGAATAGCGTCCCTTGATGTACTGGTTGTGGTCGATCGCGGTGGCGGGCGAGTTGTAGACGCCGGTGTGCACGGGAGCGGAAAGCTTGGCCAGGTCCCAGACATAGGTCTTGGTGCGCTTGTCGGTGCCGCGCGACTCGTCCAGTTCGTCGTCCAGCAGGAAGTACCGCTGGTCGTCGGTCAGCCAGCCCTGGTGCGAGTACTGCGCGCCCGAGTAGCCCTTGCGCGAGATCTGGACCGGCCTGGCCTTGTCGGTGACGTCGACGATGGTCAACGTGTCCTCGTTGGCGTTGAAGCAGATTTCCTTGCCGCGGTAGGCCGCGTCCGGTCCGCGGTAGACGACGCACTGCGTGTCGTGGGTGTAGCCGTCCTGCGAGACGCATCCGGCCTTGACCGGGGCCTTCGGGCTCTGGATGTTGACGATATGCGGTCCGCCGCTGCAGGTGTTGGAGCCGATCGCGTAGGCGAAACCGGTCTCTTCGTTGATCGCGATATTGTGCGCGGGGCCGAAACCCTTGTACAGCGTGTCGGCGGTGAAGGTCTGCGGTGTGGTGACCGTGCGCAGGCGGGTCAGGTCGAACACCTGCATGCCGTGCCCGCTGATGAAGTCGGCCACGATGAAGGCGTGGTTCTTGTACACCTTCATGTCCCGCCACGAACTGCTGCCGCCGTTGGACGGCAGGTTGCCGAGGAACTTCGGCGAGGTCGGGGTGCTCAAATCGACGAACGCGGTACCGTTGGTCCGCCCGACGATGGCGTATTCCTTACCGGACACCGGATCGGTCCAGCCCCAGATGTCGTTGCCGTTCCCGCCGCCGAGTCCGGACAACGGAAGCACACTGAGCAGATCCACGTTCTTGCACGGGTAGATGTCGGCCTTGCCGTTGACACACGGCACACCCGCCGCGGTCCCGGTGACGGCATGCCGCTCGGCCGGAATGTGGTCGGCCATGAAGGTCCTGGCCGCCGCCTGCCCCTCCGCCGTGTCGGGGTCGTGCGCGGACGCCGCCGTCATGGACAGCACCAGCGCGGAGGCCGTCAACACGGCCAATCCCATCATGCGCACGATCTTCATCAGGCGCGCTCCTCACAGGAGAGTCCGGACCGCCGAGACGACCAGGAGCAGGGGTTTCCGATCGGTCTTCGACGATAGAAGCGGGGGGCCTCGACGTATCCCTCCGAAGGTCTGGCGCTTTTAACCGTTTTGCCGGAGCGAGACGACGCTTCGCCGCCTTAGGGCCCTGACAGATCGTTCTTGGGGTGTGGTTGATGCCGTTGATCCACGCGATGTCGCCGGTGCGGGCCTCCGTGGACGGCCCGCCGCCGACCACGACAAGTTCCGGATGTTTGTCCGCGCTGCGGGAATCGCGCTTCTCCGTCACCCCGAGGCAAGAGCAAAGCTCTCGTCTCGGTATTCACCGCTGGTTCGTCGAAGGTGCCTTCGCCTTGCGCGCAACGGTTCCCGGCGTTACTTCCTCGCCCTCGGCTGCGCCATCATCTGCTGGCACAGACTCTGCGGTTCCAGGTGTGGGCGTGCCGAGGGGCCCGTCGCCGGTGTGGCTGGCGGGCTCCTCGGGTGGTGCAGGGTTAGGCGGCGCGGTGGAGGGTGTTGCGCCGGGTTCTTCGGAGCGGGTCCAGATACTGGGGCGGGATGAACTCGGGGAGGCCGTCGGCGGCCATGCGGACTTGCCAGTCGCCGTGGTGGATCAACCGGTGATGGAAACCGCACAGCAACGTGAGATTCCGCAGGTCAGTAGGTCCGCCGTCTGCCCAGTGATGGATGTGGTGGGCGTTGAGCTTGCCCCGGTCCGGCGGACACCGTCAGAGTGGTCTTAGCGACCACGGAGAGGTGTCC
>NZ_ASJB01000075.1 GCF_000478275.1 Amycolatopsis orientalis DSM 40040 = KCTC 9412 | reverse complement strand
TTTTCAAGCAGAAGACGGCATACGAGATCAAGCCTCGCGTGCCTTGACTTTCCGATGTGCAGCACGGAAAACGGCTGGCTTCCCGGGAAGTTTCACGAATGGGTGCAGATGGGACACAGAGCTGCGGCGCTTCTTCTGTTCGCCTGGATCATCGCGGCAGCGGTACATGCAGCAAGACAGTATAAAAATCAAAAACGCATTTATTGGGGCTGGATGATTTCCCTGATCCTGATCATCCTTCAGGCTGCCTCAGGAATTGCGGTTGTCTACAGCAGACTGGATTTGGGTTTTGC
>NZ_ASJB01000074.1 GCF_000478275.1 Amycolatopsis orientalis DSM 40040 = KCTC 9412 | reverse complement strand
CCGCCCACGCGACGACATACTGTCGCCGAAAAACGGCCACCACCCGACCACGAGGACACAACCCAAAGTCCCCGCAGCCTGCGGTCACCACACGCAGCCACACAACAAGGCGCCATCGCCGAAAAACGACCACCGCCGAGCCACCAGCCCGGGGCCCCAACCTCTCAGCCCGACCACGGCCGTCAGGCCCGTAGCACGCCCCGCATCACCCCGTCGACCACCTTCCTCGCCAGCAGGATGAACAGCACGATCACAGGCAGCACACCGATCGTCGCCGCGGTGAGCATCAGCGAGTAGTCGGTGAAATAGCCGCTGGCCAGCCGGGACAACGCCACCTGGACGGTCGGGTGCTCGTTGGGGTCGAGCGCGATCAGCGGCCAGAAGAAGTCGTTCCACGCGGTCATGAACGTCAGCATGGCGAGCACGGCGGCCTGGGGCCGGACGGCGGGCAGGGCGACGCTCCAGAACAGCCGTATCGGCGAACAGCCGTCGACGCGTCCGGCGTCGAGCAGTTCGCCGGGGATCGCCTCCTCGCACGCCTGCCGCATCCAGAACACGCTGAAGGCGCCGATCAGTCCAGGCACGATCACCGCCTCCAGCCGCCCGTACCAGCCGAGTTCGCCGACCACCAGGTACAGCGGGATGACGCCGAGTTGCGCGGGCACCATCGCGGTACCGATGACGACCAGGAAGAGCGAGTCACGACCGGGGAAACGCAGGCGGGCGAAGGCGAATCCGGCCATGCTGGACAGCAGGACGTTCGACACGGTCACCGTGCCGGCGACGATCAGCGAGTTCTGCATCGCCAGCCAGAAGTCGACCGTCTCGAAGACCCGGCGCACGTTCGCGACCAGGTTGCCGCCGGGCAGCAACGGCGGGGTGGCCTCACCGAGCGCGGAATTGTCCTTTGAGGACACCACGAACGACCAGTACAACGGGAAAAGGGAGGCGATACCGACGGCGAGCAGCAGCCCGTAGACGACGAAGCCTTTTCGTTCCCTCCCGGCCATGGTCACTCACCGCCCCGCACGCGGCGCACGAGCGAGAAGTTGACCAGCGCGAACCCGGCCGAGAGCAGGAAGAGCAGCCACGCGATGGCCGCCGCGTATCCGGCGTCGAACTCGCCGAACCCCTTTTCGTACAGGTACATGGCGAGGGTCTGGAACTGCCGGTCGGCGCCGCCGGTCCCGGCCACCCCGGTGTCGTCGAACAACTGCGGTTCGGCGAACAGCTGCAACCCGCCGATGGTCGAGACCACGACGGTGAAGGCGATGGTCGGCCGGATCGCGGGCACGGTGATCGACCAGAACGTGCGCCGGCGTGAAGCGCCGTCGAGCATGGCGGCGTCGTAACGTTCCTGCGGCACGGACTGCATGGCGGCGAGGTAGAGCAGCGCGTTGTAGCCGGTCCAGCGCCACATCACCATCACGCTCACCGCGACGTGGGAGGCGAACCGATCCGACCGCCAGTCCACCGGGTCGAGGCCGACCAACCCGAGCGCCCAGTTGACGAGGCCGTAGTCCTCGGCGAAGAGCTGGCCGAACACCAGCGCCACCGCGACGACCGAGACGACGTTGGGCAGCAGCACACTGGCGCGCCACAGGGTCCGCGCGCGCAACGGACGGTCGAGCAGCGCGGCGAGCCCGAGCGCGGCCAGCAGCTGCGGGACGGTCGCGAGGACGAAGATGCTGACCGTGTTGAAGAGGGCGTTGTAGAAATGCGGATCCCGCAGCAGGACGGCGAAGTTGCCGAGCCCGGCGAATCCGGTGTCGCCGTTGATCAGATGCCAGTGGTGCAGCGCCACCCAGGCGGTGTACAGCAAGGGAAAAAGACCGAAAACGCCGAACAGGACGAAGAACGGCGCTGTCATCAGGTAGCCGGCGAGCCGCTCGCCCGTTCGCCTCAACCTGACACCTCCTCCTGAGTCGTGAGTGGTAATGAGGGTTAGAACCGTCATTACCACTCACGAGACGAGACGTGACCGCCGGCTCTCCAGGAAGGCCCGCTCGGTGTCGTTGGTGGCCAGGGCGATCGCCTCGTCGTAGGCAGCGACGGCGTCCGCCACGCGGCCCAGGCGGGACAGCAGATCCGCGCGGGTCGACGGCAGCAGGTGGTAACCCGGCAGGTCCAGCTCGTCGACGACGGCCAGCGCGGACACCGGACCGTGCACCTCGGCGACGGCGACCGCGCGGTTGAGCGCGACGACCGGCGTCGGGCTGAGCAACAGGAGCTGGTCGTAGAGCGCCAGCACCTGGGTCCAGTCGGTCGCCTGCCCGTCCGTGTGCACGGCGTTGATCGCGGCCTGCACCTGGTACGGCCCCGGGCTGTCCCGGCGCAGGCAGCGCCGCACCAGGTCATGTCCCTCGGCGATCAGCTCCCGGTCCCACAGCGACCGGTCCTGCTCCGCGAGGACGACCAGCTCCCCCGAAGGCCCCACTCGCGCGGGGCGCCGCGCTTCGGTGAGCAGGAGCAGCGCCAGGAGCCCGATCACCTCGGGCTCGTCGGGCATCAGGTCGGCGAGCGCCCGCGCCAGGCGGATCGCCTCCAGGCACAGGTCCGTCCGCACCAGCTCCCCCGACGTGGACGTGTAGCCCTCGTTGAAGACCAGGTAGAGCACGGTGAGGACGGAGGCCAGCCGATCGGGCAGCTCGGCGTCCCCCGGTACCCGGTAAGGAATGCCCGCGTCGCGGATCTTCTTCTTCGCGCGGACGATCCGCTGGAAGACGGTCGCCTCCGGCACGAGGTAGGCCCGCGCGATCTCCGGCACCTCCAGCCCGCCGAGCAAACGCAGGGTGAGCGCGGTCCGCGCGAGCGGCGAAAGCGCCGGATGACAGCAGGTGAAGATCAGGCGAAGCTGGTCGTCCCGCACCGGGCCCACCTCCTCCGGCTCGTCGGATCGCCGCAGCAGCAACGCCTGCGCGTGCCGGTCCTCCCTGGTGGATTCCCGGCGCAGGCGGTCGATCGCCCGGTTGCGGGCGGTGGTCACGATCCACGCGCCGGGGTTGGGCGGCGTCTCGTCCCATTTCTGGACGGCCACCGCGAACGCGTCCTGCACGGCCTCCTCGGCGAGCCCGATGTCGCCGAGGAGGCGTGTCAGCGTTGCCACGCAACGGCTGTACTCCGCCCGGTAAACGCCGTCCAGGTCCATCAGCGCCGACGCGAACCGTCGTCGAACGGGCGAACCTCGATCGGCTGCCCGCAGGCCAGCGCGCATTTCTCGGCCCAGGCCAGCGCCTGGTCGAGATCGTCGGCCTGGATCACCCAGAACCCGCCGAGCTGTTCCTTCGTCTCGGCGAACGGGCCGTCGGTGATCGTGATGGTGCCGTTGCCGGGGCGGACGACCGTGGCGGCGTCCGAATGCCTCAGCCCACCGACGAACACCCACGCACCGGCGGCCTTCATCTCGTCGGTGACCTTGCCCGTCCTGGCCATCATCGCCTGGACCTCTTCTTCGGGCTCCGGCGGCGCGCTCTCGTCGAGCTGGACGGCGAGCAGGTACTGCCTCATGGCGAACTCCTTCGACGGATCAGGCTTGTCTCTCACCTTGACCACGAACGGGCGGGGCGCCATTCGACACCACCGGCGGAGATCATTCCACGGTGACGGACTTCGCGAGGTTCCGCGGCTTGTCGATGTCGTGGCCGAGGATCAGCGCGGCGTGGTAGGCCAGCAGTTGCAACGGGATGGTGAGCAGGATCGGGTCGAGTTCCGGCTCCGAACGCGGGACCACGAACCGTGGCACGTCGAGATCGCCGAAGTCCACGTCGTCATGGGTGATCGCCAGAACCGGGCCTTTGCGGGCCTTGATCTGCTGTACCGCGGCGAGGTTCCGGTCGGCGAGGTCGTCGAACGGCACGATGGCGACCGTCGGCACCGAGTCGTCGATCAGCGCGAGCGGGCCGTGCTTGAGTTCCGAGGTCTGGTAGGCCTCGGCGTGCCGGTACGAGATCTCCTTGAACTTCTGCGCGCCTTCACGCGCCACCGGGAAGCCCCGGACACGGCCGACGAAGAACAGGCTCCGGGCGTCCGCGCAGGTCTTGGCGTGCTCGGCGATCTCCGCTTCCGCCGCGACGATCTCCGCGACCTGCCGCGGCAGCGCCCGGATCGCCGCGACGATCCGCTGCCCGTCCGCGTTGGACAGATCGCGGACCCGGCCCAGCGCCAGCGCGACCATCGCGAACCCGACGGCCATGTTGGTGAGCGCCTTGGTCGAGGCGACGGCGATCTCGGGACCCGCGTGCAGGTACAGGCCGCCCTCGCAGGCCCGCGCGATCGTCGAGCCGACGACGTTGACGAGACCGACCACCCGGCCGCCCTTGCGTTTGACCTCTTCGACGGCGAAGGCGGTGTCCGCGGTCTCGCCGGACTGGCTGACCGCGATGTAGAGGGTGTCCGCTTCGATGATCGGGTTGCGGTAGCGGAATTCCGACGCGGCTTCGGCGTCGGCGGGCACCCGCGCCAGCTCCTCGATCATGGTCGCGCCGATCTGGCCCGCGTAGTAGGCCGAACCGCAGCCGAGGATCTTCACCCTGGCGAAGCCGCGCAGGTCGCGGGGGGTCAGGTTCAGACCGTCCAAACGGGACACACCGAACCGGTCGTCGAGGCGGCCCCGGATCATCCGCTCCAGCGAGTCGGACTGCTCCTGGATCTCCTTGTACATGTAGTGCTGGTGACCGGCGAGGTCGAGGTCGTCGGCCTTGATGTCGATCGCGGTCGCGGCCTTGCCGGTGTCGCTCTCGTCGACGGTGAAGGTGCGGTAGCCGGTGGCCGAGACGCTGGCGAACTCGCCGTCGTCGAGATGCACGACCTGCGAGGTGTGGCGGACCAGCGCGGAGAGGTCGCTGGCCACGAACATCTCCCGGTCGCCGACGCCGATGATCAGCGGCGAACCGTTGCGCGCGACCACGACGCGGTCGGGGTGCTCGGTGTCGGTCACCGCGATCGCGTAGGTGCCGGTGATCCGCGAAACGGCCTCGACGACCGCGTCTTCGAGGGTTTTGGCACCCGACCGCGCGATGAGGTGGGCCAGCACCTCCGTGTCGGTCTCGGAGGTCAAGGTCACCCCGGCCTGGCCGAGTTGCTCGCGCAGGCTGACGGCGTTGTCGATGATCCCGTTGTGCACCACGGAGATCCGGCCGTCCTCGGAGACATGCGGATGGGCGTTCGCCTCGGTCGCCGGGCCGTGCGTGGCCCATCTCGTATGCCCGATGCCGACCTTGCCCGCGAGCCGCTTGGGCAGGGCCGCCGTCAGATTCCGCACCCGCCCCACGATCCGGTGCACCTGGGCGCCTTTACCGCCCAGTACCGAGATCCCGGCCGAGTCGTAGCCGCGGTACTCCAGCCGCGTCAGCCCCTCGATCAGGATCGGGGCGGCGTTCTGGCCACCGATGTAGCCGACGATTCCGCACATGACGAGTCACCCTCACAAAGAAAGAACGGACGGACGCGCGCGAAGGCTTCGGCCTCGCGACGTGGTCCGTCAGCCGTAGACGATGCGGCGCAGCTGCCGCTCGGACAGATCGGGAGGCGCGACGAGCCGCCTGCTCAGCTCACCGGCGATCAGGGCGAAGATCTCGGGATTCTTCCTGCCCTCGCCCTGCAACCGGGCGTGCCGCGACCGGACGTACTCCTCGACCGGCTGCCGGTAGAACGCCAGGACGTCCTCGACGACACGGACGGCGATGGCCGTCGACAGACCTGTCGACAAGGCCACCTGTTCGACGATGTCCGCGTCCTCCACGGTCCCCATCATGCACAGCGAGGTCTCGAAATGCCAGTTCTTGCCCGAAATCGGGCAAGAACTACTGATTCAGCTCAGTTCCGGAGCTCGATAGCGGGCGGCGATCGCGGTGGCGCGATCGTGCAGGGACGCGCGCAGCCACGCCGGGGCCAGCGCTTCCGCGCCTGCGGCGAGCTGCCACAGAGCCCACTCGGCGTGCCGTGAATCCTGGAAGGTCACCTCCAGCCGTAACCACCCGTCCTCGTCCGCCTCTTCGGACAGGACGGCCAGTGCGGTGTCCAGCAGCTCCTCCCGCCGCACCGGATGTACCCGCACCAGCACGGCGACCTGGTCGCCACCGGTCCGGAACCGCGTGCCGCGGTCCTTCCAGGCCCGGTCGAGATCGATCCGGTCCGGTCGCTGCGCGGGTTCGTCGAGTTCCTCGGCGGCCCGGATGCGGGACAGCCGGTAGGTGCGGTCCTCGCCGGATCGCGTGGCCAGCAGGTAACCCTGGTCCCGCACGGTGACCAGGCCGATCGGGTCGACCGTGCGCCATCGCGGTTTCCGGCCCGCCGCCACGTAATGGATGCGGAGCTTGTGCCCGGCGAAGACCGCGCGCCGAACCTCGGCCACGATGGCGTCGGGCACCTCCTCGGCGACCACGCGGCGCGAGAGGAGATCGGTCTCCGGGTCGATGAGCAGCCGCTCGGCCACGCCGGCGGCGGTGTCCCGATGGCTTTCGGGGAGCGCGTCGACCACCTTGAGCATGGCCGAAGCCAGCGCGGAGCCGAGGCCGAACGCCTGCGCGCCGCGCCGCGATCCGGCGATCAGCAGGGCGAGCGCCTCGTCGTGGGTCAGCCCGGTGAGCTCGGTCTGGAAACCGGGCAGCAGCGCGAAACCGCCGTGCCTGCCGCGTTCGGCGTAGACCGGGACGCCCGCCACGGACAGCGCCTCGATGTCGCGCAGCACGGTGCGGGTGGACACCTCCAGCTCGCGGGCCAGCGTGGCCGCGGACAGCCGACCGCGCTGACGCAGCAGCAGGACCAGCGAGACCAAACGGTCGGCACGCATGGCGGAAACCGTAGCGGAATACACGACACAGGATGTCGTGATTCGTTGGGAGGCTTCCGCTGTCGACGAAAACGAATGGAGCAGAAGTGGCAATGGAACGAACGGCGGTCAACCCGTGGCCGTGGTCGGTGGCGATGGGCTACAACCAGGGCGAGGTCGTCTCCGGGCAGACCCGGACCCTGTACTGCGCCGGGCAGACCGCGATGAGCGGCGAGGGCGAACCCCGGCACGCCGGTGACATGGCGGCGCAGCTGGCGCTGAGTCTGGACAACCTGGAGGGCGTCCTCGGTGAGGCCGGGATGGCCCTCTCGGACCTCGTCCGGCTCACCGTCTACACGACCGACGTCGATCTGCTCTTCCAGCACTACGGCGTGCTGGCCTCGAGGTTGGGCGCGGCCGGGGTGGCTCCGGCCACCACGATGCTCGGGGTGACCCGGCTGGCGCTCCCCTCCCTGATGATCGAACTCGAAGGAACCGCCGTCGCCTGAGGCCTCGTGAGTGGTAATGACGGTTAGAACCGTCATTACCACTCACGAGACGGCGGGGGAGAAAGTCCGGTTTTCGACCTTAGACGGTTGCCGTCCGCCGCCGGACTGCGCATGCTGTGCGCCAATCCGGCGGTGGTGGGGGTGGCCCATGTACCAGCAACGCAAGGAACCCGGCACAGCGAGCGCGGTCAGGTTCGGTCCTTTCTCCCGGGCGCTTTCCGAAGCGGTCGACCATCGCGGGTTGTCCCTGTCCCGTATCCGGGCGCATCTGGCCGCGCGCGGCGTCTCCGTGGCCGAGTCGACGTTGAGCTACTGGCAGCGCGGACTCCGGCATCCCTCCACACCGCGATCACTCGACATCGTCCGTGCGCTCGAAGCGGTGCTGGGTCTCCCCGCGGACAGCCTGGTCGTCCTGATCGGCCCGCAGCGGCGGCCCGCCGTCGACGGCGACCGCAGGCCTTCCCTCGCGGAACTGCGCCAGAGCTGGAGCGAGACCTGCACGCTGCTGGACGAACTGAGCGAATCCCCCGGTGCGGCGGGGAACGCGAAGCTCGACGTCGTGACCGTCGTCGACGTGCTGACGATGACGGCGGAAGGCCGGATCTCGGAGATCACTTCGACGATGGTGGTGCGGGCACGGCGATCCGGCGCGGACGGCTTCGTGGTGACCCACCAGGACGAACCCGGCACCGACATGGAGGCCACGACGGTCTTCGCCGCCGACGGCTGCCGAAGAGGCAGGGTGCGCCGAAGCACTTCGTCGCCAGGAATGGTGTTCGAGCTGCTCTTCGATCGCGGCCTCGCCGAAGGGGAAACGCATACCTTCGCCTTCACGCTGCGGCTCGCCGCTTCGATCCGGTCGACCTGTTTTCACCGCACGGTGCGGTCCCGTATGTCGGCGTACCTGCTCCGGATGCGGTTCGACCCGGACGCGATCCCCGCCCGCTGCGTCAAAACCGTGCGGGAGCGCGAAGAACTCGCACCGGTGGTCAGCGAACCGCTGTTCTGCGGTCCGGGGGCGACGGTCAGCGCGTACTTCGAGGATCTCGGCGTCGGGATAGCCGGGATCGACCTCATCTGGGAGTGAGGCGGCGGTTCCGGCGCACCACGAACAGCACGGCTCCCAGCCCGGCGGCGCCCGCCGCGATCAGCCCGGCCACTACCCCGGCCGGCAGGCCGCTTTCGACGGGCACGGCACCCGCCTGCGCGAAGCCGATCCCGCCATTGCGCTGATAGTCCGAGCCCGCCAGTTTGTCGGCGTAGCGGCCGTGCACATCCTTTCGGTACTCGGAAAGCGGGACGGACTTCCCCACCGGCGTCTGCGGCAGACTCGCCTGCAGGAGTACGACATCGTCCCGGCCGAGGTCGTACCAGCCGTTGATCTGGGGTTCGTTGAGCAGGACCGAACCGGGACGCAGCCGTGCGCTCAAGGTCTCTTCGTCGTTCCCGGAGAACGCGCCCGCCGCGACCCACGCCCCCGGACCCTCCGGCATCACCTGCAGGGTGGCCTTCTGACCGGAATCGGCGGTGGCCGTCACAGTGACGGATTTCAGCACACCCGCCGGTGCCCCGGCCGTCGCGCGGACGAAGTCGGGATTGAGGGTGTACACCGGCACACCGTGCCCGCTGACCGTGATCCGCCGCGGTTCGATGTGGTCGACCTGCCGGAAGTTCGATTTCGCGAGACCGATCGCTCCCGGCTCACCCGCGACGCGCACCGCGGCGGCGACCTCGTCGGCCGAGGGCGGGACGACTCCTTCGCCCGCCGCGGCGGGCGGCGCGACCGGGACGAGCAGCGCGACGGCGACCACGAGACCACGGGAGAACTTCCGGCAGATCTGCTTCATGACCGCGTCTCAGCCCTTCCGGATGTTGACGATGGTGTCGTTCCAGCGGAACTGGCCGTTGCTGCGGTACTGGTTGTAGTTCCAGGTCTGATAGCGCTGGTAGGTCGGCCACGGGTCGCCGACCATGATCGACTGGTTCGCCGAGTCATAGCCGTAGATCACTTCGGCGTGCCCGCCACCGGAGGTCCAGTAGATCCCTGTCAGGTTCAGGATCCCGGCGTCGATCTGGCTGACGACCGAGCTGAAGCCGATCGGGCCGCCCGCGTCCTGCGCGGAGAAGCCGGTGCCCCGGAAACCGCGGACGATCTCGTAGATCTGGGCCGCCTGGTTCGGGCAGTATCCGGCCGACGTTCCCTTGCCCGCGGCGCAGAACTGGGCCTGGCTCGCGGTTCCGCCCAGTGCCTGCTCGATGCTCGAACCGTCCGCGGCCCAGCACCACTGGTTGTACTGCTGCACCTGCTGGGTGTAGTTCAGCTGCTTGGAGGCGGCCGAAACGGCGACCGTGCTCGCGGTCCCCGCCACCGGTGCGACCTCGCGCACTTGAGTGTGGGTCTGGGTCTTGATCAGCCCGGTGGGCCGGTCTCCGTCGCCACCGGGCTGCGCGAGGGCGGTGGCGGGCAGCATGCTCAGCGCGAAGACGGCGGCACCGGTCGCCAGCGCGGCCCTCGGAAGTCTCATCACGGATGTCTCCTTTGACACGGGGATGGGGGTGATCACCGTGCGCCGCCGGGACTTCCGGGGACAACGCCCTCACCGGGCGCGAGAGCGACGCTGTGATCGTTCACAGCGTCCGGGTCGCGATGCGTGCCAGGAAACGACGGGTCCGGGGACGGCGAGACGCGGGCTCCCGCGCAAGATTCACGCCCCGTTCACAAAGGCTGTGAATCCGCCACCGTTCAGGACTTCGGTGTCGCGAGTGTCGTGGACCGGGTCCGGCCCCGCAAGATGACGTCCTCTGTCGCCTTCCAGTACGCGGCCTCGGCTTCGGCCGCCGACTCGATCGCCGTCCACGAAGCGAGCAACCGGGCTTCGACGTTCTTCGCCAGCTCGGTCAGCCGGGCGGCTTCGTTGACCGGATCCCCGATCACCGTGTACTCGAACCGCCGCGGGTCACCGACGTTCCCGGCCACCACCTCACCCGTCGCCACGCCGATCCCGGCCGGGCATTCCGGTACCTCCGCCGCCAGCCTGCGCCCGATCGCACGACCGGCGGACAGCGCGAGGGTCGCGTGATCCGCCAGCCGCACCGGCGCGCCGAAGATCGCGAGCGCCGCGTCACCGACGAACTTGTTGACCAGCCCGTGATGGCGGTCGACCTCGTCGACCACCACCGCGAAGAACCGGTTGAGCAGCCCGACGACCTCCTCGGGCGGACGGCTCGCGGCCAGCGTCGTCGAACCGATCAGATCGACGAACAGCACCGACACCGTCCGCACCGTGCCGCCGAGTTCGGCGGAGGTGCGCATCGCCTCGATCGCGACGTCCTCGCCGACATGCCTGCCGAACAGATCGCGCAAACGTTCGCGTTCGGCGAGACCGGCGGCCATCCCGTTGAAGCCCGCCTGCAGCAGGCCGAGTTCGGTGCCGTCGTAGACCGGGATCTCCACGGCGAAATCCCCGGCCCTGACCTGGCCCAGAGCGTGCTGCACCGACCGGATCGGGTTCACCACGGCGCGGGCGGTGAACACGGTCACCAGCAGCCCGAAGCACAGCACCACCAGGCCGAGCACGACCACCGAGACGGCGAGCTTCGTGGTCGACACGTCGCCGCGCACCCACGCCAGTACCGCCGTGACCACCAGCCCGGCCACCGGCACCCCGGTGCCCAGGCACCAGAACAGCAGCATCCGCAGGTTGACCCCGCCGCTGAGCGGCCGTTCCGGCGAGGTACCCGCCAGGGCCAAGGCCACGTACGGCCGCAGGATGAACTCGCCCGCCAGGTAGGCGATCGCGCAGACGACCACCCCGGCGAACGCGACGACGAGCAGTTCGGTCAGCACGACCCGCGGCTGCACCAGCGCGGCCAGCACCCCGAACACCGCGGTCGCGACACCCCACAGCACCGCCTGCACCAGGGTCAGGCGCAACGGGACCCGGAGGCTCGCGGCACGCTCCGCGTCGGTCGGCGTCCGGCCGTCGGCTGCCCAGCGCAAGGTCCGCAGCGCGCCGCGGGTGCCCCACAGGGCCCCCACGACGACCGCGGAGACCACATACACGGGAACCGCGATCGAGGTGACCATGACCAGGTCGCCGGACATGCCGGGAGCGGGCATGAGCAGCGCCGCCAGCCCGACCACGACCAGCGCGCCGATGACGTTGGTCGCGATCAGTGTCCCGGTGAGCAGCCCCTGGACGCGGCGGCGCAACACGGCCGTGTCCTGGTACAGCGGACCGAGCAGCCACGAGCCGAACGGCCCCTGGCCTCGGCCCTGCGCAGAGGAGTCCTTGACTGGTCGCACCCGTCCCCACCGTTCACCCGGTTTGAGTGAACGAATGTACACCGAAACTCCCCGCCGCCCGCATTTAGTCCTCTGGATGCGGTGGTTGCGGGGCGCAATGACCGCATCCAGAGGACGAAACGCGGGGTCAGCCGACGTGGATTCCGGGCCGCAGCGCGGGATCGCGTTCGCTGGTGCGGATGATCTCGCGGACCACCGGGGCGGTGTCGCCGCGGCCGAGGATCAGGTAGCGGAACAGGTGCCCGAGCGGATTTCCCTCGCTCCACTCGAAATGGCACTGCGGCCGCACACCGGTGGTGTCCCGCAGGGCGAGCAGGATCGCGGCGATCGCGTTCGGGGCCGCGGGGCTTTCCGCGCGGAGCACCCGGAACCCTTCGATCTCGACACCGCGGACCTTCAGCACGTCACTGAAACCGGACGGGTCGATGACGTCGATCTCGAGGAAGAGGACGTCGGCGGCGCCGGGGACCGGGTTCATGCCGCGCTGTTCGGCCTCCTTCGCCCGGTACTCGTCCGCGTCCCCGGCCTGACGGCGGTTCGCGATGATGGTCAGCGCGTCGTCGTGCTCGATCGACTCGGTGATGAACCGGCGCGCGGGCTCGTCGAACTCGATGTGATCGACCCGCAGTTCGGTGGTGCGGGTGACCCGCGAGATCAGCGACACGATGATGATCCCGAGAATGAAGAACGCCGAGATCGTGAGCCCGTCGGGTTTCTCGACGACGTTCTCCACCAAGGCGTAGATCAGGATGAGGGTCAGCACGGCGAAGGCGATCGCGGCCTTGCGCTGACGCCGTTTCGCCGCGGAGATGGCCACCGCGACCGCGGCCGACACCATCATCGCGAGGATCCCGGTGGCGTACGCCCCGGCCTGGGCGTTGACGTCGGCACCGAAGATGATCGTGACCAGGACGCAGATCGCGGTGTAGACCAGCACCACCGGGCGCACGGCACGGGCCCAGTCCGGGGCCATCCCGTAGGCGGGCAGATAGCGCGGGACGATGTTGATCAGCCCGGCCATCGCCGAAGCCCCGGCGAACCACAGGATCAGGATGCTGCTGATGTCGTAGGCGGTGCCGACCCATTCGCCCATCAGCTCGTGGGCGAGGTACGCCAGCGCGCGGCCGTTGGCCTCGCCGCCGGGTTTGAACTTCTCCGCCGGGATGAGGATCGTGGTGACGAAACTGGTCGCGATCAGGTACACCGACATGATCAGCGCGGCGGCGGTGAGCAGTTTGCGGGTGTTGCGGATCCGGTTCGCCAGCCGCTGCTCGGCGTTCTCCCCCTTGGCCGCGACGAGCGGCATCATGCTGACGCCGGTCTCGAAACCGGACAACCCGAGTACCAGCAACGGGAACGCCAGGATCGCCGGGCCGATCACACCGCCGATCCCACCTCCGCCGGAGGTCAGCGCGTCCAGCCAGCGGTCCAGCGCGGCGGGCTCGGCGATCACCTCGCCGACGCCGGCCACCACGACCACCGCGTTCAGCACCAGGAAGATCGCCACCAGCGGGATCGCGACCCCGACCGCCTCGCTGAACCCGAGCAGGAACACCCCGCCGAGGATCAGCAGCAGGATCACCGTGATCAGCACTTCGTGCCCGTGCAGGAACGCCGGGGCGAGCGGGTTCTCCAGCGCGTGCACGGTGGCGTCGGCCGAGGACAGCGTGATGGTGATGATCCACGACGTCGCGACGAAACCCAGCAGCACCAGGACGAAGAGCTTGCCGCGCCAGAACGGCAGCAGGTTCTCCAGCATCGCGACCGAACCCTGGCCGTGCGGGCTCTCCTTCGCCACCCGCCGGTACATCGGCAGCATGCCGAGCAGGGTGAGCGCGACGATCAGCAACGTCGCCAGCGGCGAAAGCGCGCCCGCGGCCAGCGCGGCGATGCCGGGCAGGTACGACAGCGTGGAGAAGTAGTCCACACCGGTGAGGCACATGACCTTCCACCACGACTGCGGAGTGGTGTGCTCGTCGTGGCTTTCCGGCCCGACCGGCTGGACCCGGTGCTCCATCAGCCACCGGCCCGCCTTGCCCGACGGCGCCGCCTGCCGGACCGGGCTCTCCACCCGCTCCGGAACCGCAGATTCCCCTGCCTCGGTCATGCCACCCCTCCCCGACGTTCGTGTGCGCGCCCAGCATGCCGGACGCCGCCGAGGGCGGTGATCCGGCACGCCGGTCCCCGGGGCCTCTGGCCGGACCTCCGGGCATTTCGGACGACTTCCGGGGGCATGGCAGCCGCAGTTCAGTGACTTTGACGTCGCTCGTCGTGGGAACTCACCTACGACGGACGGAGGCCGAGGGAGCGCCCATCCAGCGGGCGAATCGCGAACCGGTCCCGTTCTAGCGTGGTCATCATGAGGAAAATATTGCTCGCGCTGCTCGGCGCGGCCGCCGTGATGGGCACGATCGCCACCCCGGCCGCCGCGAGCGCGCTGGAAACCAGGGAATTCGTCGGCCACGGGTCGAGCGACTTCGGCCTCGCGCTCTTCTACGCCCGTCAGGACGCCAGGAACCAGGCCGACCGAGCCGGTTTCTCCGACTGCGAAGAGTACTTCAAGCTCGTCATCTCACCGTATGACGCGACGGTCTTCTGGCGCTGCACGCGCTGAAGCCGGGACCAATCCGGTCCTCGCGCGGCTCCGAAACCCGGACATGGAACCAGGCGACCTCGCTCCGGACTTCACCCTGCCCGACGACACCGGCCAGGACCGCACGCTGTCGGACTTCCTGTCCACCGGCCCGGTCGTGCTGTTCTTCTATCCCGCCGCGATGACCGGTGGCTGCACCGCCGAGAGCTGCCATTTCCGCGACTTGGCCGCGGAATTCGGCGAGGTAGGCGCCCACCGCGTCGGGATCAGCCCGGACGGCATCACCAAACAGCGTCAGTTCTCGGTCCTGCACGGCTTCGACTATCCGTTGCTGTCCGATGTGGACGGTACGGTGGCCAAACAGTTCGGGGTATGGCGCAGGTTCAGCCCGTTGCACGCCAAGCGGCGCACCTTCGTGATCGGCACCGACCGCAAGATCCTCGAAGTGATCAAGAGCGAACTGAAGTTCGACGTCCACGCCGACAAGGCGCTCGCGGCACTGCGTGACCGGACACCCAAGGACGCCTGAGTCTCGTGAGTGGTAATGACGGTTCTAACCGTCATTACCACTCACGAGACCGGAAAGCGCGGCTGTACCGTCGAAAAGGGCACGGGAGCGCGCGGCGATGGCGGCGTCCCTGGCCGCCAGCGCGGTGGCGACGTCCTCCAGCCGCCGCGATCGCTGTAGCTCCGGCATCAATGCCCGCAGGGGTGCGACGCGATAGCCCGCCAGCCGCAACTGGTGCACGATCCGCGCGTCCCGCACCTGGGCCGGGGTGTACCGCCGCGTCCCCCGCGGGTCGCGGTCCGGAACGACGAGCCCTTCGGCGTCCCAATGCCGCAATGTCGACGGCCGAAGCCCTAGTGCGGTCGCGAGTTCGGAGACGCTCATCGAATCCGAGCCGCGGACATCGCCGATCGGTTCGGCCGAGATCACCCGGACCGCTTCCCTGGCCTCCCGCAGATCCGCGCGCTCGGCGTGGAGCCCGGCATGGGCCGCGTCGAGCAGGGCCAGCAGCCGCGCGGCCGGTTCCCGGTGCGCGGCGCGGACGATCCGCTTGGCCTCGACCGGCCCCACCCCCGCGGCGAGGGCACGGTAGGCCAGCGCGGACCGGAGATGGACCTCCCCGTGGATCCGGTAACCCGACGGCGTACGCGCCGCCGCCGGGAGCACGCCGTCGCGTTCCAGGTTGCGCACCTGCTGGACCGAATACCCCGACCTCCGCGCGACCTCCGCCGTGCGCATCCCAGCCGAGTTGAGACTTGACATCCATACTCCATCGAAAACGGCCTTGAACCCTCCATAACCACTTTAATGTGACGCTTGAACACATGACCATCGACGAGATCATCACTTTCGTGTCGGGCTTCGACGGCGTCCTGACCCTCACCCCCGCGCCCGGTGACGAGTGGCCGGAGCTCAGCTGGGGCGACGCGTTCTTCTACTACTCCCCCGACGGCGTCGTGCCGACGAACGTCCAGCCCTTCGCGACGGTGGTGACCAAGAACTATCCCGGCGACGAGACCTCGCGCCTGGACCGCCCGGACACCTTCCGCGTGAACATCCACGCCGGGAAGGAGGAGTTCACCCGTCGGCTCGGCCGCTCACCCCGGGAGGCGGCCGAAACCGACGTCGACGCCGCCGTCGCCGACACCGTGATCGCCCATCCCGTCTACGGAAACGGGGGCTGGCTGGCGGTGGTGAACCCGGCGTCGAAGACCGAAGAAGTCACCCGGGAACTGCTCGGTACGGCCTACCGGCTGGCGCGTTCCCGGTTCGAACGCAAGGCGGAATCCTCGCGCGAGTGAGCCGGAGCCGCCGGACAAGGTGTCAGCGGTCAAGGGTCGCTTATCCTTGGCCAGTGGGGCGAGACCTTCGAGACCGCGAGCGGCTCAGGCCGGTCGATCTGGCGCGTGAGCACGGTCTTTCCACGCAGGCCGTCCGCAACTACGAGGCGGACGGCATCCTCCCCGCCGCCGAACGCGGCCCGCAGGGATACCGCGCCTACACGCCACGGCACGCGCTGGCCCTGCGCGCTTTCCTCGCCCTCGTCCCCGGGCACGGCCACGCGACGGCGACGTCGATCATGGCAGCGGTCAACCGGGGCGCGCTCGAGGACGCACTCCGGTTCATCGACGAGACCCACGCCCAGCTGCTCGACGACCGCCGCACGCTGCAAGCCGTCACGGCCGCGCTCCGGGAGCTCGAACCCGTGCCGCAGGAACGGGGCGACCTGTTCGTCGGGCCGCTGTCCGGGAAACTCGGGGTCCGGCCGGCCACCCTGCGCAAATGGGAAAGCGCCGGTCTGCTCCGGCCGGACCGCGACCCGCGGACGGGCTACCGCGTCTACAGCGCTGCCGACGTGCGCGACGCCAAACTGACCCGCCAGCTCCGGCGGGGCGGCTATCCGCTGGCGCAGATCGCGCCGCTGATCGAGCAGGTTCGTTCGGCCGGAGGCGTCGTGCCGCTCGAATCGGCGTTACGCGGCTGGCACGACCGCCTCGCGGCCAGGAGCCGGGCCCTGCTCTCCGGCGCCGCCGCGCTGGACGCCTACCTCGCCGATCCGACGGCGACGACGCGGAACGGCTCCGCGTAGACACTGAGCTTTTCGATCCTGGTTCGCGCTGTAGACCTTCGCAAGTAGTCGACTACTTGCGACAGCACACGCGCATGACACTTTTCGGCCAATGACACTTTCGCGCAAATCGAATACGCGGCGATTCGCACTTTCCGCATACGAAAGTAGGACCACGATCATGGAACCTACTTTCGGCGCTACGACGGGATAGTCGGGCGCTCGTAATGTGCGTCACGTCGAGATGAACCGCCCGGTCCCTGCCATTCCCACCATATCCGGCGGTTCGTCGTCCCCTCCTTTACCGAAGGAAATTCGCATGCGAATTCGCGGACCCGTCATGCTCACTCTCCTGAGCGTCTGCGCCGGAATCGGCGCGCTCGCCGTCCCGGCGACGGCCGCTCCCGGCCAGCCGCCCACGGCCTACGACCAGACGATGCTCGAAACACTCGCCGCCCAGCTCCGGGTCACCCCGCTGCAGGCCGCGCAGAAGCTGGACCACGAGAAGAACCTGATCTCGTCGCTGGAGAACATCAGAGCGCGCGGCCTTCGCACCGACGGCGCGTACTTCGACGACTCGGGCACCCTCGTGGTGAACACCCCCGACGCCGGATCCGCGCAGGCGCTCCGTTCCGCGGGCCTGACGCCACGCACCGGCGCCCGCGGGGAGAAGGCGCTGGACTCCCTGTCCGCCCGCGTCGGCGAAGTCATCGGCGCCGATGTCACCCAGGTGCAGTCCTGGGGCCCGGAACTCGCGGCGGACCAGGTCGTCGTCACCGTGGCGCCCGGCGCCGACAGCGCCCTCGTCCGGCGGCTTTCGGCACTGTCCGGAGTGACCGTCCGAACCGGAATCGCCAACGGCAACACCACGCAGGCGGACGTCATCCCCGGCCAGATCATGGACCTCGACCCCGGCACCAACTGCTCCCTCGGCTTCCCCGGGACCACCAGTGACGGCGACAACGTGCTGCTCACCGCCGGGCACTGCGTCGAGGGGAACCCCGACATCCTCAACCGCAACGGCGTCCACATCGGCCGCGGCGTCGCCACCGAGTTCCCGTCGACCGACATGGGCCTGATGGACATCGACGACGAGGACACCGGCCGGGGTTACGTCGACACCCGCAAGGGCACCACGGTCCGGATCACCGGCAGCTCGAAGGCGCCGGTCGGCACCACGCTGTGCAAGGCGGGCAACACCACCGGCTGGACCTGCGGCAAGATCACCGCCTACAACCAGACCGTCCGCTACAGCGGGGAAAGCGTCGCCACCAGCGGGCTGGCGAAGTCGACCGTCTGCACCGAAGGCGGCGACAGCGGTGGCGCCTACATCGCGGGCAACACCGCGCAGGGCATGACCTCCGGCGGCCCGAACGACGGACACGACTGCGGCTACAACGAGGGCGCCAACGCGACCGGTTCGTACTCGTACTACCAGCCCGTCGTGGACGCGGCGAACACCTACGGGGTCACGCTGACCCGTTCCTGACCCAGATCGCCTCGTGAGTGGTAATGACGGTTAGAACCGTCATTACCACTCACGAGCGTCGGGTCACTTCTTGAGGAAATCGAGCAATTCCGCCGTGACGAACTCCGGGTTCTCCTCGGCCAGCCAATGTCCCGCCCGCGGCACCTCGACCGCCCGGACGAGATTGGCGACGCGGGGCACGAGCGTGGCCTTCTGGGGTTCGAGCAGTCCTTCGGCTGTCAACAGCAGGGTCGGCGTGGTGATGGGTTTCGCGCCCGCGTTCGCGGCCGCGTCCTGGCCGAGGGTGCGGTAGAGCTCGAATCCGCCGTGCAGCACCTCCGGCCTGCTGTAGGTGCGGGCGTACTCGCCGACCTCGGCCTCGTCGAACGGCGGCGGCGCCCCGGGTCCGCCGAAGGCCGTACCGGTGTAGGCGACCTGGGGATAGAACAGCGAAAGGTACTCGCGGACGTCGTCGCCGACGATCGCCTCCGGAACGGTCTTCTGCGAGTGGAAGGCGATGTGCCAGCTCAGCTTCCGGTAGGCCGCCCCGTCGAGCGCGGGCCCCGGCAGCGGGAGGTCGAGGTAGGCGAGGCGGGTGAGATCGTCCGGGAACTGCGCGGCGTACTGGAAGGCGACCGCGGCACCGAGGTCGTGGCCGACGATCCGGGCGTCGCGCAGGCCGAGCCGTCCGGCGACCAGGCCGTGCACGTAGCGGGCGAGGGTGGCCTTGTCGTAGCTGGGCGGCGCGCCCGTGCTGTCGCCGAGGCCGGGCAGGTCGAGGGCGTACACCGTGAAGTGGTCGGCCAGCGCGGGCATGACGCGGTGCCAGCCGTACCAGGTCTGCGGCCAGCCATGCAGCAGGACGAGCGGCGCGCCCCGGCCGCCGGTGACATAGTGCATCTTCACCCCGTCGACGTCCGCGAACTCATGACGGAACCGCTGGGCGAAACCCGCGTCGCCCCGAGTCACCTTCTCGTGGGCGGGCACGGGATCGCCCGCCGTCCCGCACGCCGACGTCAGCAGGACTAGGGCGGCGGCGAACGCGGCCGTGGTTCGCCGGAAGGTTCGGTGAAGCATGGGATGGATCTCCGTTTCGGTGGTCAGCGTCCGGTGGAACCGTCGGTCAGCTCGCGCAGGATGTCGGCGTGTCCCGCGTGCCGCGCGGTCTCCTCGATCAGGTGGGTCAGCGTCCATCGCCTCGACGCCGAACGCGGACCCGCTCCGGAGAGGTCGTCCCAGGACGCGATCTCGTCGTTCGTCGCGGCGATGGTTTCCCGGTACGCGGCGAGAACCGTCGCGGTCGTCGCGTCCGGGGCCGGATGGAAGGTCGCCTTCCAGTCGGTGACCTTCTCGCCGAGCAGCCAATGCCGTTCCACCGCGGCCAAATGGCCGACGAGGCCGAGCAGGTTCGTGCCCGACGGCACCCCGGGAACCCTCGCGCGGGTTTCCGGCACCCCGTCGACCTTGGCCGCGACGGCGGCGCGCAGGTAGTCGAGGAAGCCGACGAGGACGTCCTTCTCGCCGGGGCCCGTCGACGGCGGCCCGATGTCGCGTTTCCGCCGGGCGCTCATCGCCGGGGCCCCGGAATCCGCCGGAGCACCAGGACGTGGTCGACGACGGTCGCGGTCCGGCCGGCCGGACCGGTCGCCTGACGCGCCAAGGCATCGGCGCGTTCGATCGGCCATTCCACGGGATCGAGGGCCAGCTCTTCGGCCACTTCCCGCGGTGCCGGGTACCGGAGGTCCGGATCCTGGTTCCACGACCACGGCGCGGTCGAGCCGTGATCGACGACGACCAGCCGTCCGCCCGGGTTCAGCGCCTGGGCGGCGGTCCGCAGCACGCGGGCGCGGTCGAGTTCGAACGGCGTGTGGAAGTACTGCGCGGACACCAGATCGAAGGTGCCGTCGGGAAAGTCCTGGGCGAGATCGACACGGAGCGCCGTGATCGGCTCACCGCGCTCCTGGAGCGAGCGCACCGCCGATCCGGAGATGTCGACCGCGGTGACCCGCCAGCCCCGTCCCGCCAGCCACAGCGCGTCTCCCCCGCCGCCGCAGCCGAGGTCGAGCGCGGCCCCCGGCCTGAGCGGCCCGGCGATCTCGGCCAGCCTCGGATTCACTTTCGGCGCCGCGGTGGCTCGCCGGTCATAGAGCTCATCCCAGAATTCCGTGGCACGGTCCGGAGCGTTCATTTTCACCTCGCATGGTCTGTTCCGGACCACCTTCGCCCTGGTCACCGGGAAAACGCACGAAAACTTGCCGAGGTGGCAAGATCGACGGCATGGCGGACGAGACGGACGAGGTACTGGACGCGGTGGGCCCGAGGTTGCGCGCCCTGCGCAAGCACCGGGGACTGACCCTGGCCGATCTGTCGGCGTCGACCGGGATTTCGGAAAGCACCTTGTCCCGGCTGGAAAGTGGCGGGCGGCGGCCCACCCTGGAACTACTGCTGCCGCTGGCTCGGGTGCACGGCGTCCCCCTCGACGACCTCGTCGGCGCCCCGCGCACCGGCGATCCGCGGATCCATCTGCGGCCGATCCACCGCCACGGGATGACCTTCCTGCCGCTCACCCGCCGGGCCGGCGGGGTGCAGGCCTTCAAGATGCTCATCCCCGGCCGCGACGAACCGGCGGAGCCCGCGCCGAAGACCCACGGCGGCTACGAATGGGTGTATGTCCTCAATGGACGGTTGCGGCTGGTGGTCGGCGACCGCGACCTGATCCTGCCTCCGGGCGAGGCAGCCGAATTCGACACGTCGCTCCCGCACTGGCTCGGCTCCGCCGACGGCGGCGCCGTCGAAACCCTCGTCCTGTTCGGACCGCAGGGTGAACGCGCCCACGTCCGGGCGCGTTCCTGAAGCCCGCCGTGTCTGCTCAGCGGCAGCTCCGGTCCGCGGGCAGCTCTCCGCCCACGAGGTAGTCCCGCACCGCCGTGTCGACGCACCGGTCACCCTTCAGGAAGACGGAGTGCCGGAACGCCCCTTCCACCGTCACCAGACGCGAACCGGCGAGAGCCCGGTGCATGGCGAGCTGCCCGGCGTAAGGCGTCGCGGGATCGCCGGTCGAGCCCAGGAGCAGGGCCGGAGCGGCGTTGTGGATCCGGGTGGCGGGTTCCGCGGGCGCCACGGGCCAGAACGCGCACGGGGTGATGTTGCGGGCCAGCGGGCCGAACAGCGGCTCGGCGGCCCGATGGTCCTGGATGTCCCGGAAGTACGTCGCCGGGTCGCGGGAGGTCGCGCGATCGGCGCAGACGACCGGCGTGCCGGCCCGGTCGGTCGCGGAACCGGATCCGGTCGTCAGGCCGTCGAGCAGCGCGGCCAGCGCCGGAGCGGGCGTCGGATGCAGACCCGCGGCGGCGTCGCGGAGGGTACGTACGGTGTCGACGAAGCCGGCCTGTGCGGCGGGGCGGTCGTCGTAGAGGTGCGCGAAGAACAGGTAGGGCACCATGTGACCGTCCACTGTGTACTTCCCGACCCGGAGCGGCCGCCGCTCCGCCGTCCGCGCGATGTCCCGCACGGTCGTCACGACCTCGTCCGCGGTGTCCCCCAGCCCTTGTCCCACGGCGCTCTTCGCCCAGTTCCGCAACGCGGCGTCGACAGCCGGGGCGGTCTGCCGGAGCAGCCCGGGCCCGAACGCCTCCGGATCCACCGACGAGTCGAGCACGAACCGGTCCGCTCGCGCACCGAACATCTGGAGGTACACCGCGCCGAGGTAGGTCCCGTACGACGCGCCGAGGTAGGAGATCTTCCGTTCGCCGAGCGCGGCGCGCACGACGTCCATGTCCCTGGCGGTGTTGCGGGTGGACGCGGCCCGCAACAACTCGGGATCGTTGCCCGAGCAGCCGCGGGCCAGCTCCTTCGCGAGTCTCACGCTCTCACCGAACGTGCGGAGGGTCGGCCCGGCCGAGCGCGCGAACGTGTCGGTCTTCCAGTCGCACCGCAGCGGTGAACTGCGCCCGACGAACCGGGGATCCAGGCCGACGAGGTCGTACCGGGCGGCGATCTCCGGCATGAGCGGCCCGGCCAGGACCAGCTCCATGGCGGGGCCACCCGGTCCGCCCGGGTTGAGCATCAGCGTGCCGCGGCGGCGCGCGGGATCGGTGGCCTTGATCCGCGCCAGTGCGAGGGTGATCCCGCGCCCTTTGGGACGGCGGTGGTCGACCGGCACGACGACGTCACCGCACTGCGCGCCCGCCTTGTCCAGCTCGGTGCCAAGACGGTCGCCGGGGCCCGTCGCGCATCCGTGCCAGGTGATCGAAGGCGAAGCGGTGGCGGGCGCCGCCGGGGCCAACACCCCGGCGACGAGCAGCGCCACCACGATGGCTGTTCTCTTGGGCAACGCGAACTCCTTGAGGTCTGACGAAATCGTTGACCTCAGGCTAGGGACGCACCCGCCGGCGAGGCGTCCGTCTCCAGGCTTATCCGTCTAGCCTCGGCGGGGGTTTTCAGGAGCTGAAGGGCGCTTTCCCCGCATGCGATGCGGGGAAAGCGCCCTTCGCCGCGTGAGATGAGGGGAAGGGGCCCTTCAGCCCCTCCACTCACGACCAGGCGGTCACCGATCGCGTTCCTTGGCGAAGAGCGACTTCGACCAGCCGTACCCCACGATCGACAGCACCGCGCACCAGCCGACGGCGAACCAGCCGCTGTCGCCGATCGGCGTGCCGAGCAGCAGGCCCCGGATGGTCTCGATGACCGGGGTGAACGGCTGGTAGTCGGCGAACCAGCGCAGCCACGCCGGCATCGAGTCGGTGGGCACGAAACCGCTGCCGAGGAAGGGAAGCAGCATGAAGATCATGGGTGTGTTGCTGGCCGTCTCGACGCTCTTGGCCGCCAGCCCCAGCGCCACCGACAGCCAGGTGAGCGCGATCGTCAGGAGCAGCAGCAGGCCGGCGGTCGCGAACCACTCGCCGACCCCCGCCGTCGGCGAGAACCCGATGAGCAGCGTCACCCCGAACACGACGGCGAGGGCGAACGCCGTCTGGATGAGCGCGCCGACGACGTGCCCCGTCAGCACCGAGGCCTTGCTGATCGCCATGGTGCGGAAGCGGGCGATGATGCCCTCGGTCATGTCGGTCGCGACGGAGATGGCGGTGCCGAGGGCGGCGCTGCACACGGTGACGAGCAGGATGGCGGGCGTCACGTAGCCGACGTACTCGGCGCGCCCACCTCCACCGCCGAGCCCGTTCCCGAGTGTGCCGCCGAAGACGTAGACGAACAGCAGCAGGAACACGATCGGCTGGCCGATCAGCATGATGGTGAGCGACGGATACCGTCGCATATGCCGGATGTTGCGGCGCAGCATGGTCGCCGAGTCGCGCATCGAGAGGGACAGGCTGGTCATCGGGCCATCTCCTTGGTCGTGTCGGTCCGGTGACCGGTGAGGCTGAGGAACACGTCGTCGAGATCCGGGGTGTGCACGGTGAGGCTGTCGACCGCGACGGCTTCGGCGTCCAGCCGGTCCAGCACGGCGCGGACGGCGGTGACGCTGCCGTCGGTCGGCACGCGCAGCACCAGGGATTCTTCGTCCGAAGTGGACACTCGAAGCGCACGGGTCGCGTCACGCAACGAGACGGCGTCGGAGAACTTCAGCTGCATATGCCCACCGGGCACGCGCCGCTTCAGTTCGTCGGGCGTGCCCAAGGCGACGACCCGGCCGCCGTCGAGTACGGCGACGCGGTCGGCGAGCTGGTCGGCCTCCTCCAGATACTGCGTGGTGAGGAAGATCGTCACGCCGTCGCTGACGAGGTCGCGGATGATCTGCCACATGGTGCGGCGGCTGCGCGGGTCGAGACCGGTGGTCGGCTCGTCGAGGAAGATGACCTTGGGGTCGCCGATCAACGTCATCGCCAGATCGAGTTTGCGGCGCATGCCGCCCGAGAAGGTGGCTGGTGTCTTCTTGGCGGCATCGGTCAGCTCGAAGCGTTCCAGGAGTTCGGCGGCACGCTCGCGCCCCGCACGGCGCGGCAGATGGTGCAGATCCGCCATGAGGAACAGGTTCTCCTCGCCGGTGAGGAGATTGTCGACCGCGGAGAACTGGCCGGTGAGGCCGATGGCGGCGCGGACGCCGTCCGGGTCGGTGGCCAGATCGGATCCGGCGATGGTCGCGCCGCCGCCGTCCGGACTGACCAAAGTGGACAGGATGTTGACCGTGGTGGTCTTGCCCGCGCCGTTGGGGCCGAGCAACGAGAAGACGGTGCCGGTCGGGACGTGCAGGTCTATGCCGTCCAGTACGACCTTGTCACCGTAGGACTTGCGCAGGCCGGTCGCGGAAATGGCCGGGTGGCTCATGTGGATTCCCCCTGAGGTTCAGTGACCCGATCGGGTCAGGAACGGCGAATGACGATGTCGCCGACGGCAGTGCCGGCGTGGACCTCGACCTTGTCGGCCGCGGCATCGGGCCCCGTGGCGGCGTCCATCTCGTTGATGACCCGCCCGAACCGGGTGTTCACGTCGAGCCAGGCCGCGCTGCCCGCGCGGATGCCGATCTCGACGTCGCCCATCGACGTCTCGAGGGAAAGCGTGCCTCGGGCGGCGTCGAGCACGCGGACCGAACCGTTGGCGGTCTTGGCTTCGACGCCGGCATCGGCCCGGTCGACGGTGATGTCGCCGTTGGCCGAGCGGAGGCGGATCGAGTCACCGGCCATCTCGATCGTGGTGGCGCCGTTGGAGTTCTTGACCACTCCGGTGCCCTCGATCGTTCCGATGTGCACGCGACCGGAACTCGTGCTGATGTCGGCGTTGCCCTCGACGTGTTCGACGACGATGCTCCCCGACGCGGAGTGCACTTTCAGTTCGCCGGTGTGGTCGAGCCGGATGTGCCCGGTGCCGGACTTGTAGCGGCAGACGCCGAGCCGTCCGGTCGCGGTGAGGTCGCCGAGGCCGGTACTCCCCTGCACCCGGGAACCGGCGGGCAGTTCGATGGTCACGTCGATCGACCTCGTCCGGTTGGAGAAGTCGAGCAGGCGCATTTTCGGCGCCCGCACGGTCAGCGTGCCGCCGGAGAACTCGACGACGGTCCGCTTCGCGGCGTCCACATCGGACTCGTTGTTCTCGTCGAGCGGAGCGACTTCGACGACGGTGTCCGTGCGGTCGCCGGCGACGATGCGAATGTTGCCGACGACCGGTTCGAGATCGGCCAGAATGGGTTCCGGGGTGGCGAAAGTAGGCATGGTTGTCCCCTCGAAGGTGATGTGATCGGTGTTTGTGCTGGTCGGAGTACTAGCTGACCCAGCCGGTGTAGCGCTGGGCGGCGCGACGGCCCACCACCCCCGGCGAGCCGGGCGTGGCCGGCCGTTCCGCCGGCTGCAGCGCGGCGGACGCGGCACGCACGAGCCACGCGTTGACCGAACGGCCTTGTGCGGCCGCGGCCTCTTCGATCCGTGCTTTGAGGTGTTCAGGCAGCCGGAAGTTGATCCGGGCCGTGGCGCCCTCTTCGTCCGCCGGTGACGGTGCCGGGGGCTCCGGCGCCGAAGCGGCGGCAGGCCCGGACGGTTCGGCGGGCTCGGCCACGGGAGGCGTGACGGCGAAGCTGGCTTCCCCGGCGCGCAGCCGGACCTCGACCGAACCGGGCGCGAGATCCCGCGTGATCTCGTCGGACGCGGCGGACAACGCGTCCAGCAGGGCGAGCCGGATGGCCGACGCGAGCGGCGCCGTCAGGCGTTCGGCGAGTGCGCTCGCCTCGGGCCCGCCCGCCTCGGCGGCGAGGGCGAGTTCCCGGCGAACGTTGTCCACGAAAGGCGTCAGGTCCATGACGCCATCATGGCACCACAGTGGCGCCATAGCAAGTCCAAGTTGGCGCCAGCATGCGCCACTTTGGCGTTTTCGCAGCTCAGGTCCCTAATCTGGGGCAATCAGTCGACTGAACGCGTATTCGTCCGAGCACGAGGTGCCCATTCGGTCATTCTCTTCTGACCGGGGAACCAGCGCCCGGCCGAAGACGTTGCCGCGGCTTTCCCGGCGGGTGAGGATTGCCGCGAGCCGCCGGAAGACGGGGAGCGACCTGCCGTCAGGCGCTGGGGGTCGCCGAGGCAGGTCGCTACCCGGGTACCGAGGTCCCCAGGCGAAATCCACGCTACAAGAACTCCGCCCGCTCGCGCGGGCAAGGCTTTGTGCCCTGGCGGCTCTTGACAACCGATGTTCCACAGTGGACACGGCACCGTCCGGACCGGACAGGAGACGAACGTATGGAAGCGGCAGTCCGGGTGAGCGTGTGCGCCCTCGACCCGATCACCGAGGCCGGGATGGCCGACCGACTCGGGAACCAGACCTCCGTGCGGGTGGTCGACGACCGGGCGCGGGACGAAGCCGAAGTCGTCGTCGCCGCCTTCGACCGGCTTTCGGCCGACGCGGTCGCCGCGCTGCGTGCGGTCACGACCGAATTCGGCAAGCCGATCGTGCTGGTGACCGACCGGATCGAGGCGGGCGGGCTCGCGGCCGCGGTGGACTGCCGGGTGGTCGCCATCCTGCCGCGTTCGGCCGTGACCGGCACCCGGGTGGCCGACAGCGTCCGCCTCGCCGCGTCCGGCGGCGTGGGTTCGCCCTCCGAGCTACTCGGCAAGCTCGCCGAAGACACCGAGCGGCTCCACCGGGAGGTGCTCGCGCCCCGCAGGTCGTCCGGGACCGGTCTCTCCCCGCGCGAGACCGACGTCCTGCGCCTGATGGCCGACGGGTTCGACACCGGCGAGATCGCCGTCGAACTCTCCTATTCGGAACGGACGGTGAAGAACATCATCTACGCCGTCACCGATCGGCTGCGGCTGCGGAACCGGTCGCACGCGGTGGCCTACGCGATCCGGGAGGGAATGATCTGAGGGCGCCGGTCAGATGAGGCCTTCGCGGAGCGCGTAAGCCACGACGTGTGTGCGGTTGCGCAGGCCGAACCGGCTGAGCAGGCCGTGGAGGATGTTCTTCACGGTCCTGTCGGAGTACGCCACGCGCCGGGCGATCTCACCGGTGTCGAACCCGTCGGCGAGGAGCCGGAGCACCTCGGTCTCCCGCGGCGACAGTCCGCTGAGCGTGATCTCGCGCGGTTCCAGAACTTCCTTGTGCAGCCGCGAAATCCCCCGCAGGAGACTGCCGAGCTGGTCGGCGGGCAGATCGCCCCGGCCGGCGTGGGCGTCGGCGACCGCGCGCAGCAGCCGCGCGGGCGTCGCCTCGGAACGCGTGACGACGACGGCGAGCCCGCGTTCCACCGCGGCCCACAGTTCGGCCTGTTTCGGCTGATCGGCGACCAGCACCAGCCGCGCGGGCCCCACCGGGATCCGGTGGGGCTCGGCTCCCGCGACCGCGACGAGGACCTCGGCCGTCGCCGGATCGTCCCGCAGGACGATCCCCGGACCGGTGCCCAGCGCGCTGCGCAGACCGGCCCGGACGAGCGGGTCGTCGGCGTACACCGCGACCCGGATCTCACGGCGCTCCTCGGTCCGGACGCCCGCCCGGACGGACGTCGTCATGATCGTCGTCATGTTTCCAGGTAACCGGCTCCGGAGAAGGCGCGACAAGCGCAACCAGGGGGCAGCTTTTCGCCGCCGGAAGCCTGCCGGTTGAATGGACCGCGGTGAAACCGGTGGAGGCGGGCGACAAGCGGTCGGTGTTCGGAAAGCTCCTGCTCGAACACCGGCGGGCCGCGGGGTGGACACAGGAGCGGCTGGCCGAGGCCTCCGGGCTCAGTGTCCGCGCCCTGCGCGAACTCGAACACGGCCGCGCGCGGGCCGCCCAGCAGCGCTCCGCCGAAGTGCTCGCCGACGCGCTCGGCCTGACCGGCGGTGACCGGGAGTTCTTCCTGACCGTCGCCAAACAGGGGCGTCGCCGGAACCCGGCGCTGGCCGATCAGGCCGCGGCGACCTGCGCGCTTCCCGCGCCCCTCTCGGATCTGTGCGGCCGCGAAAGCGAACTGCAGCAGCTGGCGGCGAAGGTGGCCGAAGGCGGTGGCGTGGTCGCGATCGTCGGGCAGGCCGGGGTCGGGAAGACCGCGCTCGCGGTGACGGCGGCGGACCGGATGCGCGGGGATTTCCCCGGCGGCCGTTTCGCGGTGAATCTGCGCGGGATGGACGAAGAACCGCTGAGCGCCCGCGAGGCGCTCGACCGGCTTCTGCGCGCGCTGGACGTCGCCCCGGGACAGGTGCCCGCCTCCGAAGGCGAACGGTCGGCGTTGCTGCGAAGGCTGCTCGAAGGACGGAAAGTCCTGCTGTTGCTCGACAACGCCGCCGACGAGGCGCAGGTCCGGCCGCTGCTGGTCACCGGGCCGGACTCCCTCACCCTGATCACCTGCCGCCGTACGCTCGCCGGGCTCGAGGGCGCTCGCTGGCTGGGGCTCGAGCCGCTTTCGGACGGCGGCGCGACCGGTCTTCTCGGCATGATCGTCGGCGCGGACCGGGTGCGCGCGGAACCCGCCGCGGCGCGGGAACTCGTCGAGCTGTGCGGGTATCTGCCGCTGGCGGTCCGGATCGCGGGCAACCGCCTCGCCACCCGGCCACAATGGACACTGGCCCAGCTGGCCGACCGGCTGCGCGACGAAGGCACCCGGCTGCGCGCGCTCGCGGCTGGCGATCTTCAGCTGCGCTCGGCGTTCGACCTGTCCTATCGCGCGGTTTCGGCCGGGGCGCGGCTGCTGTTCCGGCGGCTGGCGACCGTACCGGGCGCCGACTTCGGCCTCGAACTCGCGGGCGTCGTGTCCGGCGCGGCCGCCGCCGACGTCCGCGACCAGCTCGACGAACTCGTCGACGCCAGCCTTCTGCAGACCACGGCCGTCCCGGAACGGCACCAGTTCCACGACCTGATCCGCCTGTTCGCCGAGGAACGGTTCGAGGCGGAGGAGGACCCGGCCGAGCGGGACACCGTGCTCGCCCATCTGCTCGGCAAGGCGACCGAAGTGGCCCGCTTGTTCTACCCGGGCGCGCCGGAGACCGGGCGCTTCGGCACGCGGGACGAGGCAGGCCCCTGGCTGGACGTCGAAGGCGAGAACTGGGTCGCCGCGCAACGGGTGGCGGCGCGGCGGGGCTGGCATCGGGAGGTCAGCGATCTCGCCGTCGCGCTGCATTGGTACTCCGACGGGCGGAGCGGGCAGCGGCCGTGGTGGGAGATCTTCTCGCTCGGCGCGGACGCGGCGAGGGCGCTCGGAAACGCCGCGGACGAAGCGAAACTGCTCAACTTCGTCGGCTGGGCCTGCAATGTGTGTCTCGACGACCACGACGGCGCCGTGGCGGCGCACCGTCGCGCGCTGGAGATCGCCACCCGCATCGGGGACCGCGTCGAGCAGACCTGGGCGTCCATCTACCTCGGTCAGGCGCTGCGCTACGCCGGGGAACCCGCCGAAGCGTTCGACTTCGCCAAACGCGGGTACGAATCGGCCGGCGAACTGCCGTTCTGGAACGGGCAGAGTTCGGCGAGGAACGTCTACGGGCAGGCCTTGCTCGCCGCCGGGCGGCATTCCGAAGCGCTCTCGGTCCACCAAGCCGTCCTCGACGACGCCGAACGGCTGGCCGCCGACACCTACCCCGGTCTTCACCGGATGCTGAAGGCACTGACCCTGCGCGCCATCGGCGACGTACACGGGGCTCTCGCCGAATGGCGGGAGGCTGCGGGCTGCTATCGCGCCGGGCGGTGGCTGTCGTGGGAAGGCGGATTCGGCTCGATGGAAGCGATCTGCGCGCTCCGCGAAGGCCGCGCCTGGCGGGAGGCGGGCGCCGTCGAGGAGGCCAGGGAATGTCTCACCCTGGCCGTCGAACTCTCCCCCGAGCCCGGCTTCCGCGCCCGCCGGGAACAGGCACTGGCCGAACTCGCGCTCCTGCCCACTCAAGCCTCGTGAGTGGTAATGACGGTTCTAACCCTCATTACCACTCACGAGCCCGGCAACTAAGCTTCGTGCCGACGAGGCGGGAGGGCCGATGACGGACGCGGACGGGCAGAGCCCGCGAGAGCGCTACCGCGACCAGGTGCGCGCGGAGATCAAGCAGCACGCGTGGGAGCAGATCGCCACCGCCGGGGTCTCCGCGCTGTCGCTCAACGCGATCGCCAAACAGGTCGGCATGAGCGGCCCGGCCCTGTACCGGTACTTCGCCAGCCGCGACGACCTCATCACCGCGCTCATCCGAGACGCCTACCGAAGCCTCGCCGACACCGTCCGGGCGGCGTTCGACTCCGGCGCCGATCTGACCGGGCTCGCGGTCACCATCCGGGACTGGGCCCGGAGCGATCCGCAGCGCTATTTCCTCATCTACGGCACGCCCGTCCCCGGCTACCACGCGCCCGAGGACACCACCGCCATCTCGAAAGAAGTCATGGCGGTGCTGCTCGAAGCCTGCGCCGCGATCACCGTGGACCGGCCGGAGACCCCGTTCGACGCGCATTTGGACAGCCATCGCGAATGGGCGGACGGCCATCCGGCCGCGTCGGCGACCCTGCACCGCGCGCTCGCCTTCTGGACCCGCCTGCACGGCGTGCTCTCGCTCGAACTCGCCGGCCACTTCACCGGGATGAAGTTCGACCCCGACCTGCTGATCGCGGACGAACTGGACGACCTCACCACGCGGTGACCGGCCTTCGCCGAACCTTTTCGCCCCGCCAGGCGTCTTGCCTTGTGAAGCCGGGGAAGTCAGCGGTGCCGATGTTGACAGCGTCCGTCGCTCGTTATAGCTTCTAAGTATAGCTAGAACCATTCACTGCGGATCGGTCGCCACCACGCCACCCGACGGCCGACAGCCGGTCCGCCTGCCCGTTTCCGGGTTCCGAGCGCTTCGGATGGGGACTTCGATCATGAATCGCGGAGGGAAGAGCACCAGGGGGACCGGCCGCGTCAGGGTCGCCGTGCACGCCCCGGACGTCCTGGCCGGACTCGGTGCGACGGCCATTCTCGGTGCCGACGAGCGGCTCCAGGTACTTTCCGGCACCGACCTCGGCCTGGCCGAAGTGATCGTGACCGTCGGGGATTCGGTGGGCGACGCGGTTTTCACGTTCCTGCGCCGGGTTCGTGCCGCGTCTTCGCTGGAGCCACCTCCCCGGTGCGTGATCGTCACCGACCATTTCCCGGTCCAGGTCCTGATGACGGCGATCGAATGCGGGATGGCCGCGCTGCTGCCGCGGCGCGACCTCGACGGCGAGCACCTGGTGCGGACGACCCTCGCGGTCAGCCAAGGCGCCGGGGCGCTGCCGCCCCGCTTGCAGGGCAGCCTGCTCTCCCAGCTCGAGCGGATCCAGGAGGATTTGCTGGCGCCCAACGGTCTCGCGCTGTCCGGGTTGTCCGACCGGGAACGCGAGGTCCTCCGCCTGCTGGCCGACGGCCACGGCACGGAGGAGATCGCGGCCGAACTCGCCTACTCGGAGAGCACGGTGAAGAACGTCCTCCACCGGGTGATGACGCGCTATGGCCTCAACAACCGCACGCACGCCGTCGCCTTCGCCCTGCGCACCGGCTCCATCTGAAGGATCGCCGTCACACCTGACGGGAAGCCACGTTCGAAGGAGCGGGTGCCGTGGGGCGTGCGGAGCCGAAGACCCAGGACGCAGGCCGACGATGGAGGATTTGGGACGTTCGACGTCCCAAATCCTCCACGCTCGAAGCTCTGATGGCCGTCCAGAATGGACGCGCGAAAAGCAAGGTGAACTGAAGTCTTTTCCCCGCCCCCTTCAATTTATAGCGGACATGGGGGCTTGCGGCAAGGCCGGGGTCATCCCCCAGAATTGCCCGCCGAAAGCCAAAACCTGCGGAAATGGGAGTCGCGAAGTGCGTGTTTTGTTGACGACGTGGGGGTCACGCGGGGATGTCGAGCCCTTGGCGGGGCTCGTGCTGGGTTTGCGGGAACTCGGCGCGGAAGCGCGGGTGTGCGCGCCGCCGGACGAGGAGTTCGCGGCGTTGCTGGAGCAGGTCGGGGTGCCGCTGGTGCCGCTCGGTCCGTCGGTACGTTCGGTGGTCGCCGGTCCGAAGCCGCCGACGGGGGAAGACGCGCTGAAGCTCGCCCCGGCCCTGGTCGCCGCGCGGTTCGAAACGCTCACCGCGGCGGCGGAGGGTTGTGACGTGCTCCTGGCGACCGGTCTGCTGCCCGCCGGCGCGCGGGATGTGGCCGAGAAACTCGGAATTCCTTACGTGTACGCGTGTTTCCACATTTTCGGGCTGCCGTCGCGGCATTTCGCGCCGGGGCAGCGACCGGGGACGCCGTCCCCGGAGGGCGAGACCGACAAGCGGGTGCTGTGGCGGCAGGACGCCGAACGCGTGAACGCCCTGTACGGCGGGGCGCTCAACAGTCATCGGGCGGCGATCGGGCTGCCACCGGTGGACAACGTCCGCGACCACGTCTTCACCGGCAGTCCGTGGCTGGCGGCGGACGAGACCCTGTGTCCGTCGGAGGGGATGACGGACCTCGACCTCGTCCAAACGGGAGCGTGGATCCGGCCTGACGACCGCCCGCTCCCGGAGGAGCTGGAGAGGTTCCTCGACGCCGGGACGCCGCCGGTGTACGTGGGCTTCGGCAGCATGGCCGCCTACGCGCCGAAGGACATCGCGCGGGTGGCCGTCGAGGCGATCCGGGCGCAGGGCAGGCGGGTCCTGCTCGGCCGCGGCTGGGCCGGGCTGGCGTCCGTCGACGACGCCGACGATTGCTTCGTCGTCGGCGAGGTCAACCAGCAGGCGCTGTTCCCCCGGGTGGCCGCCGTCGTGCACCACGGTGGCGCGGGCACCACGACGACGGCTTCCCGGGCGGGCGCGCCGCAGGTGATCGCCCCCCGGATCGCGGACCAGCCGCTCTGGGCCGCGAGGGTGGCGGAGCTGGGAATCGGGGTGGCACATCACGATCCGACGCCGACCGTCGAGTCGCTGTCCGCCGCGCTGACCACGGTCCTGAGCCCCGAAACCCGGACGCGGGCGAAGGCGGTGGCCGACAAGATCCGGACCGACGGAGCGACGGTGGCCGCGAAGCTGCTCTTCGACTTGGCCAAGGCGTCGTGACGGCTCGTGAGTGGTAATGACGGTTAGAACCGTCATTACCACTCACGAGAGGGTTTCAGCACCTCCTCGCACCACTGGCGGAAGGTCGTCGGCGTGGTGGCCTCCGCGGTGCGCGGTTCGACGTTGTCGAGCCCCGCTTCCTTGGCGGCCATCATGTCGGCCATTCCTCGCGCCATCGCTTCGGACCATCCGCGCACGAGCTGCGCCGCGCGGACGGCGTCCAGGGACACCCGCTGATACCGGACCGGCCGCCCGAGCACCTCGGACATGATCTCCGCGAGGTCGTTCTGCGACAGGTCTTCCGGGCCCAGCACCGGCACGTCGGCCACGCCGTGCCACGACGGATCGCGCAGCAACCGGGCGGCGGCCGCGGCGATGTCGCGGGTGGCGCACAGCGGTGCCTTGCGGTCGCCCGAGATCGGCGCGAAGAAGACGCCGTCGTTCGCGATCGACTCGGCCTGCCACAGCAGGTTGTCCATGAAGGTGGGCATCGTCAGTGCCCGGTAGCTCACGCCCGTCCCGGCGATCAGGTCGTCCATGGCCAGCGACGCCGAAACGTGCCCGGCATTCTTCGCGACGCCACGGCCGAGGGCCGAGACCCCGACCACCCTGGCCACGCCTTGCTTCTTGAATGCCTCGCAGGCCGGACGGGTGAAGTCGACGAAGGCGGGTTCGAGACTCTCGGCGCGCGGATCCGCGGCGACGAGCCAGAACACGGCGTCCGCGTTCGCGAAGGCTTCGTCGACAACGTCGGGGTCGCCGTGTGAACCCTTGACGACCTCGACGCGTTCGCGGACGTGATCGGGCAGGCGGGCGGGATCGCGGGCGATCACGCGGACCGGCTCGCCGCTTTCGAGCAGGGTGCCGAGCACCCGGCTGCCGATCTGTCCGGTCGGCGCGGTGACGACGATCATGAAGACTCCGAGGTGATAGGGGATTTCGACGTCACCCAGTCAAGGCCGGAAGGCCGCCGGACTGAAGGACCGGCTCGGTCGCCATTGATACCCTGGGGATATGAGTGACCTGGAGACGCGGCAGCTCAGGTACTTCGTCGCGGTCGCGGAGGAGCTCCACTTCGGACGGGCGGCCGAACGGCTTTCGATGGCGCAACCGCCCCTGTCCAGGGCGATCCGGGAGCTGGAACGACGGCTGGACGTCCGGCTCTTCGAACGCACCACCCGGCAGGTCATGCTGACGGGCGCGGGCGAGGTGTTCTTGCGGGACGCCAGGACCGCGCTGGAGGCCGTCGCCGCGGCGGAACGGCGAGCGCGTCAGGCCGGCCGTCCCGATCCCCGGCTGCGGCTGGCACTGAAGGCCGACCACGACGCCGGTCTGCTCCCGAAGATCATCGAGGCCTACGAAGCCGAAGACGGTGCCCTGCCGATCGAACTGGTCCTCGGCGGCCGGGGCGAACAACCTCGCCAACTCCGGGACGGCCGGGCGGACGTGGCGCTCGTCCCTTCCCCTTTCGACTCGCGCCGCCTGGACTTCGAGCCGTTGCTGACCGAACCCCGACTGGTGGCGCTGGCGGCGAACGATCCGCTGGCGGCGAGGTCGCGGCTGAGCCTGGCGGATCTGGCGGGGCGAGTCCTCCCCGACGGCGCTCCAGCCGACCAGGGACCGACGACCGGACCGCCCGCCACCGCGGCGGCACACGGTCCCGTCTCGGACCTGACGCAGATCTTCAAACTCGTCGAACTGGGCACGATCGTCTGTTTCCTGCCCGTGTCGGTGGCGGATCGCTACCGCCGCACGGGCATCACGTACCTGGCCGTCGACGACCTGGAGCCCACGACGCTCGCCGTGATGTGGCCCCAGGATTCCCGGTCACCGGCCGTCGCGGCCTTCGTCCGCGCGGCGACCACGGTGGTGACGACCGCCTACGCCCTCGGTCACCGGAGCTGAACGCCGCTCAGCGGCCGGTGCCCGTGGTTCCGTGACGACCGCCCGCCCAGGAACGAAACCGCGCCCACGGCGATGACGACGAGCGCGCAGCCCGCCAGTTGCGGCGGGGTCGGCCACTGGCCGAGCAAAACGGCTCCGAACAGGATCGCGGCGGCGGGTTGCAGCATGAGCACGGCGGATCCGCCGCTCGACGGCAGCGCCGACAGGGCCTTCCCCACGAGGAGCCAGCCGAGCACCTGCCCGGTCACGGCCAGCACGAGCAGCCACAGCAGCGCCGGAACGGGCGGCGTGACGTCGAGATTTCCGGCCACCAGACCGGAAACGCCGCCCACACTCGCGGAGGCCGCGGTCGCCGTGGCGAGCATCGTGGTGCGTCCGCCGCCTTCGTTCCCGGCGCGGCGCAACAGGATCAGATAGCCGGCGTAGGCGACGCCCGCCAGTACCGCCATGACCGTGCCGTACCAGGGATCGCTGCCCGCGGCACCGCCGTCCGCGAGTCCCCCGGCCAAGGCCGTCCCCGCCAGCATGAGCGGGATCGACAGCCAGAAGAACCGCGACGGCCGCTCGCCGAACCACAGCAGCCCGGCCAGCGGGACCAGGACGACCTGGACGTTGACCAGCGCCGTGGCGACCCCCGCGCCGACGGCGAGGATCGCCTCGCTCCACAGCACCATGTCGATCCCGAGCAGGACACCGGCGAGCAGATGCGCCGGGGCGGGCCGGTGCCCGCGTTCCCGGGTCAGCGCCAGGAACACGAGGATCGGCAAGGCGAACAGGCAGCGGAAGAACGTCGCCGTCGTCGAACTCACGCCGGACAACGCGACGAGCGGGGCGGACAGGGCGATGGCGAGGGCGCCGCGCAGGCCCTGCGCCCGGGGATCGGTAAGGATTCCGCGGTGGGACATGGCTTCGATTCGACCGTAGGGCGGCAGGGAGGACCAGCGAGATCCTCTTACCGCGAGGGTTAAGCTCGGCTAATGAGTGGCGATCTGTCCAATGTGGAGCGACTGCGGATGCTGCACGCGGTGTGGCGACGGGGATCGCTCGCCGCGGCGGCCGAGGTCCTGCACGTGACGCCGTCGGCGATCTCCCAGCAGCTGACCAAACTGGAACGGGAGGCGGGCACCGGGCTCCTCATCCGGCATGGCCGGGGAGTCCGGCTCACCCCGGCGGGTTTGCTGCTCGCTCAACGTTCGGACCGGGTACTGGCCGAACTCCGGGCCGCCCGCGCCGATCTGGACTCCCTCACCGGGGCGACGACCGGCGTCGTCGAGATCGGCGCCATCCCGTCCGGGGTGCACACGTTCATCACGCCCGCGCTCACCGGCCTCGCGGTCCGCCACCCCGGTATCGAGGCCCGGCTGCACGAGGTCGAACCGGAAGTGGCCCTGCCGGCGCTCGCCGACGGCGTCTTCGACGTCGTGGTCGTCGAGAGCTGGGAGAACCTGCCGCTCACCAGGCCGCCGGACACCCGCTGGACGGTGCTGCGCGACGACTCGGCGAGGATCGTGCTCCCAGCCGGGCACCGCCTCGCCACCGCGGAATCGGTGCGGGCCGAAGAACTGGCGGACGAGATCTGGGTCGCTTGGGCCCGCCCCACCCGCGCGAACGCCTGGCTCCGCCAGACGCTGCGCGAACGCGGCATCGAACCGACGGTGCGGCATACGGTCAGCGGTTTCGGCACCCAGTTCGCCGTGGTCGCCGGGTTCGGCGCCGTCACGCTGGTGCCGAGTATGGCCACCACGATCGCGCCGCCGACCGTGGTGTGCACCGCGCTCGATCCCCCGCTGCACCGGCAGCTCTACGCCGTGCAGCCCCAAGGCGAGGCCCGGCCCGCCGTCGCGGAATGCGTCACCGCGCTGGTCGAGGCGGCCCGCACCTGGGGTGCCCAAGGGTCGTGAGTGGTAATGAGGGTTAGAACCGTCATTACCACTCACGAGCAGCGAGTCCTATGTGGAGTGCGGTGTCCGGATCCGATGAGGACACTCGCGTCACCCGGTCAGTGCAACTTTCCCCACCGCAAGCGACTTGCACACTAGGCTGCCCACTCGTGCCCGATCCGACGCCAGGACCCGGCTTCACCGCGGTCGACCTGCGGCCGCTGTCCGCCGGTGAGGGCACGAGCGCGTACCGCGTGAACGACGCCGGGGTGATCGTGGGCGAATCGGGTTCGCGACCGGTGCGCTGGGATCGCGACGGCCGGCCCTCGCCCCTGACTGTCCTCGACGGTCATTCCGGCGGCCGCGCCACCGATGTCAACGCCGCGGGTGTCGTCGTCGGCGCGCTCTACACCGGCGAGTTCCTGCGGCCCGTGTGCTGGGGACCCGACGGCCGGGTGCACGACCTCGAACTCCCCTCGGGCATGGTTTGCGGTACGGCGAGCCGGGTGAACGACCGCGGGTCGGTACTGGGCAACGCGATGCGGCCCGGTTACCGCTGGCGGGCACTGCGGTGGGAACCCGACGGCGAGGCCGTGGAACTCGACACCCTGCCCGGCGCGGGCGACACCCAGGGCCAGGACATGAACGGGCTGGACGAGGTCGTCGGATCCGCTAAGGACGGCACCGGCGCCCGCACCGCCGTGCGCTGGACCAGCTCGGGGAAGATCGCCAAACTGCCCCCGCCCCGGCGCGCGACCGCCTGCGGGATCACCGACTCCGGCGCCATCCTCGGCGACGGGGTGGTGTGGGACCGCGACGGTGGCACCACCCTGCTGACCGGCGAGCCGGACTTCACGGCGGGACAGGTCGTCCGGATCTCCCGGCACGGCGTCGCGATCGGCTGGGGCGTGACGCCGGGCCGGCACGGCACCTGCGCGCGCTGGGATCGCGCCGGACGGCCCACGGTGCTCCCGCCCCTCCCCTTCGACGTCACCAGTACCTGCTTCGACATCGCCGACGCCGGGACCGTCGTCGGCGAGTCGGCGGGACGGGGCACGGTGCGGCCCGTCCGCTGGGACGCCGACGCGACACCGATCCCGCTCCCGTCGCCTCGCGGTCTCACGGCGATCGTCGCCCAGCACATCAACGCGACGGGCGATCTCATCATCGGTTACGGCATCTGCCCGGACAGCTCCACCTACCGCGGGATCGCCTGGCACCGGTCGTGAGCCGGGGGCTGAAGGGAACTTTCCCCTCATCGCTCAACGTCCCGATTCCTTCACCGTCGGCCTGCGCCATGACGAAGAGGTGCCTTACCTGCAATGAGCCTCGTTCATCCTGAGGTTCAGAGGTGCTGGGAGGGCGAGTGTCGTGAGAGCGACACGACCGGACGGAACACCGCACGACCGGGCCTGACCTCGCAAGTAGTCGACTAACTGCGAGGTCCCGCACTGAGCCTTTTCCTACTGGTTGTCTCACGCGGCGAAGGACGCTTTCCCCGCGTCGCATGCGGGGAAAGCGTCCTTCACCTCCAAGCAGTCGCGAGGTCGATCGCCCGCCCCATCGCTTCGTCGAGCGGAACCCCCTTACGCACCGCCGTTCGCCCGGCGGCGAAGACGGCACCCGTGACGGCACCGACGATGGCCGCCGCGTCGATCTCGTCAAGTTCGCCGTCGCAGGCCTCGCCCAGCGCGGCGGAAAGCCGCTGCTGAGCATCGAAGGCCCGCTGCAGCATCGTCGCGCGCAGCGCCGGCACCGACGTGATCAGCTCCAGCCGGATCCGTTCCGGCTCGCCCGCCGGGTCGCGGATTCCGGTTCCCGCCGCGGCCAGCATCCGGTGCATCGCGCGCCGCAGTAGCCCAGCCGCCGTCTCGCCCGCTTCGCGCGCCGCGAGCACGTCCAGCCCGGCACGAAGGATCTGCTCACCGTCGTCTGTGAGGAGCAGATCCTCCTTCGTCGCGAAGTGATTGAAGAACGTCGCGGCGGACACCTCCGCGGCTGCGGCGATCTCGGCGGTGGTGGTCCGGTCGTAGCCCTGCCGCTCGAAGAGCTGGTACGCCGTCTCGATCAACGCCTTCCTGGTGCGCCACTTCTTCCGCTCACGCAAGCCCGCCGGTTCGGTCATTCGTCCAGCATACTGGAGTCGACTCAAAATTAGAGCTACTCTAAACTTAGAGTCAATCAATCGATGGGAGCATCATGACGATCGACCCGTTCCTCGACCGACTGGACTACCACAAGCCCGTCCGGCCGGACCTGGCCACGCTGCGGCACCTGCATCGGGCGTGGCGGCTGCGGATCCCCTACGAGAACCTCGACATCCAGCTCGACAGGCCGACCCCGCTCACCCCGGAAGCACTACTCGACAAGTTCACGCGACGCGGGCGCGGCGGGCTCTGCTATGAGATGAACGGCGCGCTCTCCCTTCTGCTGCGGGCGGCGGGCTTCACGGTGACGATCGTGGAAGCCGCCGTCTCGCGCGCGACCCGCGGGGAAGATCAATGGGGCAACCACATCGCCCTGGTGGTCGACGTCGAGGGCGAGCAGTGGCTCGCCGACACCGGGATCGGGGACGCGTTCCTCGAACCGCTACCATTGCGGGAAGGCACGCACTGGCAAGGAAAGCTTCCCTACCGGATGGAACGCCTCGACACCGGCACCTGGCGGGTGCACCACCATCCGGCCGGCACGGTCGCCTCCTGGGATTTCCGTACCGAGCCTCGCGAACTAGCCGAGTTCGCCGACCAGGCCTGGCTGACGTCGCCGGATTCCCCGTTCGTCAGAGTACTTGTGGCACAACATCATCGCGATGGCCACGAACTGGCCCTTCGCGCGCGGACGGTCACGCGCGGCGGACTCGGCGGCACCGTCCGCCACACACTGTCCACTTTAGACGAATTCAACGAGACACTGAAGGAATTCCGTGTCCCGCTGGCGGATATCGGCGCCGATGACCTGGCGGCTCTCTGGGCCAAGACGGAAGGGCAGCACGAAACCTGGCTCGCCATGCAAGCGAGGGCTTGAGTCCCCGGCTTCGCCGTGTCGAACCCACGACGAGGCCGGGGAGCGGACCGCTCGACTCCAAGCCGGCTAGCGCTTCCTGGTGGCCTTGGACTTCGCCTCCTTGGCCTTGCCCTTGACCGTGCCGACGGCGTCCTGGATCGGCGCGTAAGTGCCGAAGAGGGCCGGGTCGGGCTTCGGCGCGGTGCCCGGGCCACCGAGCGGTTCGGGATCGGTCAGGTATTCGATCCCTTCGCCGCCGAAGCTCCAGCCGCCCTTGCTTCCATCCGAGCCATCGGAGAGGCGCCAGACGGTGTTGTTGTGGTCCTGGTTCTCTTCGTCGAACAAGGCGGTCGGCGCGATGGCGCCTTCCAGGCCGTCCGCCTCGAGTTCTTCGATGGCGGCCAGCCACTGCTTCTGGTGCACGGTGTCACGAGCGAGGTTGAACTGCAGCATCGCCTTCACGCCGGGATCGTCGGTCATGTTGTAGAGACGCGCGGTCTGCAGCCTGCCCTGCGCCTCGGCCGCGGCGTTGGCCCGGAAATCGGCCAGCAGGTTGCCGCTGGCCACGATGTAACCACCGTTCCACGGCACCCCTTGGCTGTTGTTGGGCAGCGCGCCACCGCCCGCGACGATCGCCTGCTGCGGATCCATCCCGCCGAGGACGGCCGCCATCACCGGATCCTTGGCCGCCTCGGCCGTCTCGGTCGCGGGCGCTCCTTCCAGCAACCGGGCGACCATCGTCGCGAGCATCTCCACGTGCCCGATCTCCTCGGTGGCCGTGTCCATGATCAGGTCCTTGTACTTGCCCTCGATCCGGCAATTCCAGCCCTGGAACAGATATTGCATGGTCACGGTCATCTCGCCGTACGCGCCGCCGATCAGTTCCTGGAGCTTGCGGGCGTAGACGGGGTCGGGCTTTTCGGGCTTGGCTTCGAATTGCAGGAGCTTGGTATGGCGGAACAAGGGTCGGGTCAGCCGCCTCTGCATGACTCCGGAACGGCTTTCTCCAGCCCGGAACCAGGCGAACATTTCGCCGGGTACCCCGGCCCTGCCCCTTCACACCTGCGGCCGCGAAGAGATCGTCACTCCATCCGTCCAGCACCGCGCGCGTGCACAAGGGCCGTCCTTGCCCTGCCGGGCGCCCCGATGCTCCCGGCCACCGCCATCTCGATCGCTCGATCACTGCGGCAGGGAGAGCACCAAAGCACGTTCAAGACCCACACCGTGGCCATGTCACTGGATTCGGTGCTCTCACTCCCGCTCGTGCTGCGGCTCGACGTCGCCGTCTGACGACGTCGAGCCGCCCGGAAGGTCAGTCGCGCCAACGGTTGTTGAGGAAGGCGTCGTCCTCGTCATCCACCGGCGCCTGCCGGGGCCGTGGAGCGCGACGGGGTGCGTCCCGCGGCGTGCGGACGGACGGCTCCGGGGTGAACGCCGGGGCTTCGAAGCCGGGCGCGTCCTCGAACGCCGAGCCGTTCCCCGGTTCCGCGTGCGTCCGGTCGGTGCTCCAGCCGGATTTCGTCTTGCGCTGCCCCAGTTCCCGCCGATGCTCGACGTACCGCTGCGCCGTTTGGACCTGCTTGGTCATGAATTCCTGCGCGCCGGCCTTGATCTCCTTCGCACGCTGATCCCGCAGTCCCCGGCGCTCCGCCTGCTCGCGGACGAGGCCGTCCAGGGTCGTCTTCATACTGGACGTTTCGTCGGCGCTCATAAGTTCTCCCCTGCCGTGGCTCACCGCTTGCGGGTGACCGGCTGTTCCTCGTCGTCCAGCAGTGAACCGGTGATCCGGCCGGTGGGTTCGCTGATCTGGTCGAACACCTCACCCTCGATCCGGTACGCGCGGTTCGACCGTTCCTGGTCACCGCCCGCTCCGCCGCCCGCGCCACCGCCGCCCATGCCACCCATCGGCGGCATCGCGCCGCCGCCGAAGGACTGACCCGCCGGCGCGCCCATCGTGCCCGACGGGGCGGCCGAAGCCACGGGCTGCGGCTGATGCGTCCCGCCGCCGGTGTGCACCCCTTCGGACAACGACGACGGCTGACCCGTCGCGGAAGCCGCGATGTCGTGGGGAATCGGCGGCACCGAGCCGCCACCACCGAAGCCGCCACCACCGCCTCCACCGCCACTGGTACCGCCGGTACCGGGGATGCCTTCAGGGCTTGTACCGCCATGCGGAGTGAACGCCGGACGGGATTCGGGGTGCACCGTGCCGGTGACCGGGGTGAGCGGATGCGCCGCCTTGTCCGCGCGGGAATTCTCTTCGCCGAGCGTGTACGTGGTCGGTTTGCCGGTGCCGTCGTCGACGGTGACGACCGTCGGGCCGTTCGGACCGTCCGGACGTTCGGCGGTGATCTTGACGTCGCCGTCCTGAATGTGGATCTTGCCGTCCGGACCGGGCCGGTGGACCCCGTCCTTGCCCGGTTGCCCGTCGTCCGCCCCGGGAGCGGAACCCAGCTTGGATTCCTCACCGTCGCCGGTCCAGTCGAGCTTGAAGTCCTTGGCCGGCCCGGAACCGTCGCCGACCTTGATCTCCATCTCGCCGTCTTTGTCCGGCTCGGTCATCTCGAAGGTCTTGTCGCCCTGCTTGACCTTGAGGGTTTCGCGCTCGCCGTCTTCGGCCTTGTCGCCGTCTTCGCCGGGCTTGTCTCCAGGTTCGTCCCCGGGTTTGTCGCCGGTCAGCTTGTCGCCGTCTTCCCCGGACAGCCCGTCGCCCATCTTGTCCAGCGCGTCGGACGCCTTCTTCTTCGCGTCCTCGGTCGCCTTGTCGGCGGCGTCCTTCGCGTCGGCGGCATCCGAACGGGCATCGTCACCCGTGCCACCGAGCGGGGCGTCGCCGAGCTTCCCGAGTGCCTCGGATGCCTGCTTCTTCGCTTCTTCCTGGGCTCGCTCGTTCGCCGCCTTGGCTTCGGCGGCGGCGTCCGTGCTCCCCGGGCCACCACCGGAACCGCCCGCCGGACCGGGACCGCCCGCCGGACCGGAACCACCGCCGCCGAGTTCACCGCCGGCAGGGCCGTCGCCCATCTTGCCCAGTGCCTCGGAAGCCTGTTTCTTCGCGTTTTCGGCCGCCGCGGCGGCTTGTTTCTTCGCCTCTTCGGCGGCCGCCTTCTGCTCGTCACCGGAGGACGGCGGCGGGACCGAGCCCGAGGGCGAGGTCTTGTCCTTGTCCTCGTCGGGGCCAGGGCCACCGGAACCGCCGGGTGCTCCCCCGCCCGAGCCGCCATCGGGGATGGAGACGTTCGGGATCGGCGGAGGAGGTTTCTGCTGGCCTGACGGATCGGTGCCGCCGGGGCCCGAGCCGCCGGGACCACCGCTGCCGGAGCCGTTCGGGCCTCCGCCGGATCCTCCGTGGCCCGAACCGCCAGGGCCGCCGCCGGATCCCCCATTACCGGAACCACCGGGGCCGCCGCCGGAACCACCGGTGAAGTCCGGGGCACCACTTCCGCCTGGTCCACCGCCCGGTCCGCCGCCAGGGCCACCGCCCTGTCCGCCCGCGCCGGAGCCGCCCGGCTTGTCCGCGCCTTCGAACTCGTTCTTGACCTTGCCCATCACCTTGTCGAGCTCGGCGTAGGCCTGGTCGACGAACTCCTTGGTTTCCTTACAGGTCTTCTCGAATCCCTGGTAGATGATGTCCCACATCTCCGGGACGAACTGCTTCTGCACCCACTGCTTGGCGAGGTTCTGGCCGGCCTTCTTGAACTCGTCGTCGTCGCAGCAGCCGTCGTTGTTCAGCTGCTGGACCAGGTTGGAGCCGAAGTTGACGTCCATCCAGCCCGCGATCGCGCCGAGGTCCTCCTTGCCGCTCTTCTCCCCGGCGGCGATGGCGATCACCTTCTGCGCCATCGGGAAGTCCGCGCGCCCGACCACCTCTTTGTACATGTCGATGATCGCGTCGGCCTTGCCCTTGCACAGCTTGAACACCGTGGCGGTGGTGCTCAGCGTCGCCTCACTCGCGTGGTTCAGCGTCTCCGCGAGTTTCTTCGCCTTCGGCAGGATCTTCTCGTTGTAGTTCTCCGAAGAGGCGTCCGCGGCCTTACCGGTCCAGGTCCCGTAAAGGGTGTTCAGCTCGGAGCCGGTGTCCTGGATCGTCCTGTCGACGGTCGTCGAGCCGGTCTTGAAGTGGGCGGCGTCGTCGACGAAGTTCTTGAAGTTGATGCCGCGCTGCTCGTCGAACGGCTTCTTGATGTCCTTCTCGAAGTCGAGCGCGCGGGTGGTCCCCCGGCAGTCTTCCGGGAGCTTCGCCAGCAGCGAACCGAAGGTCTGGAACACCTTGAGCGCCGGCGCGGCGGCGTCGAAGATCTCGTCCGACGTCTTGGTCCCGGCGCCCTCCGCGGTGGGTTCCTTCGTGCCGTCCAGCTTCTTGTTGCCTTCGGTGACGGCCTTCGTCTCTTGCTTCTGGTTGTAATTGGCCTGCTCGCCGGCCGCCTTCGCGCCTTTGAAGACCTCGTCGAGATCGCCGGAGGCCAGCATCGGCATGGCGTTGTAGGAAGCCGCGTACTTCTCGGCTTCCTTGCGCTTCTGCTTGATCTCCTCCGGTTCCTGATCCGCCATGAACGGCGGCGGCGCCGGATGCGTCCGCATCCACGTACTGATGAGCCGGTTCTTCTGCTCGGCGGGCACACTCGGGTCGTCGAGGACGGCCTTGACGTCGGTCCAGGTGGTCGTGGTGGCCACTAGCGCATCCCCGTCTTGGTGATCTTGTTCTTCTGCTCGTCCTCGTTGGCGCCGTAGGTGGTGCCCGCCGTACCGAGATTCGTGCCGAACGTGGCGAGGGTGGACTTGTAGCCGTTGACCGCGGCCCACAACGCCGCCACACCATCGGTGTACTTCTTCGCGTGATCGCCGTGCGCCTGGCCGAAACCGGCCGCGTTCACCGGAGTACTCGACAGATCGGGGTTGTCCTCCAGCAACCGATCCGTCAGTTTCCCGACGTTCTTCGACGCCGATGAAAGCGCATCGGTCGCCGCGGTGAAGCCCCCGCTCATTCTTTTCAGCGCCTTTCGTCGGATACGCCGGCCTTGTCGCCGAGTGCCTCGGCGAGTACTTCGGCCACCGACCCGATGTCGGTGAACCGGTCGAGCTGGTCCAGATCGATCTTCACGTCGTGGTAGATCTCCAGCGCCGAAAGGAGTTTTATCCGTCCTTTGGAGTCGATTCCCAGCTCTTCGAGCGGTGCGTCCAGCTCGATTTCGGCTGGATCAAGCCGAAAAGTCTCGCTGACGACGTTCGCGACATCCGCGCGGTGATCACCCACGGCGCCGACTATAACGCGCCTTGGCCGCCGCCCGCGCGACCTTGCCACTGGAAGTGCGCGGAAGGTCACCGGAGGGAACCATACGGACCGATCGCAACGTCAGATCATGTTCGCGTGACACCGCCCGCAATACCACTCTGGCGACTTCTTTGACATCGGCTTCGGCGTTCTTTGCCCATTCGGCTACCACCATTGCCCCTTCGCCCATTTCGTCCGCCACGCCGAAAGCGGCGACGCGGTCGCGACGGATCGCCGGATGCGCTTCGGCGGCCACCGCTTCGATGTCCTGAGGATGGAAATTGCGGCCGTCGATGACGATGAGATCCTTGAGCCTGCCGGTGATGTAGAGGTCGCCGCGATGGAAGAGGCCCAAATCGCCGGTGCGCAGCCAGCCGCGGACACCGTCGAGTCCGCCGCCGAACGCGGCGGCGTCACCGCGGCCCCAGTAACCCGCCGCGACGTTCGGGCCGTGGATCCAGATCTCCCCGGCCTGGCCGTCCGGCATCGCCACCCCGTCGCGGACGATCCTGACCCGCTGTCCGAGGGGACGGCCGACCGAAACGAGTTCCGTGCCGTCCGGCACCTCCACCGCCCGGCCCTGCGCGAGGGCTTCGCGGTCGAACACCGCGCTCCGGGGCCCCTCCTCGTCCGCGCTCGCCACGTACACGGTCGCCTCGGCCAGGCCGTAGGACGGCCGGTGGGCTTCGGGCCGGAACCCACGCGGGCCGAAGACCTCCTGGAACCGCGCGATCGTGCGCGGCCGGACCGGCTCACTGCCGTTGAGCGCGATACGCACATCCGAAAGATCGAGGTCGTCCCCGGCCTCTCCGGCGGCGTCGGCGGCGAGGTCGAAGGCGAAGTTCGGCGCGGCGGTGAACACGGCCGGATGATCCGCCAGCTGACGCAGCCATCGTGCGGGCTTGTGCACGAATTCGGCGGGCGCCATGAACACCGACCGCGCGCCGGCGAAGACCGGCAGGCACAGCAACTGGATCAGGCCCATGTCATGGAAGAACGGGATCCAGCCGGCGCAGGTCGTTCCCTCGTCGACGGCGTAGGCCCGGCTCGCCTGCCAGCAGGCCGCGACGACCGCGCGGTGCGGGATCACCGCACCGGCGGGCTCCCGCGTCGAACCGGACGTGTACTGGAGATAGGCGGGACTCCCGGGCGTGACCGGGAGCGGATCCGCGCCCGGCCCGGAAAGCTCGTCGACCACGACGAGGTGTTCGGGCGTCCCGGCTTCCCGTGTTTTCGCCGCGGCGGCCGAAGACGTCAGCCACACCCGGGCATCGCAGTCCTCCAGCACCCCGGTGAGCCTGCCTCGCTGAGCGGGGCTGCCCGGCGCCATCAACGGCACGGCCACCAGACCGGCCGCGAGCGCCCCGTAGAAGGCGAGCGGATAGTTCAGGTCCTGACCGGTGAGCACCGCGACGCGATCGCCCGGCCGCGTGATCCCGCGCAGCGTTCCCGCGACTTCCCGCACCCGGGAGACGAACTCCGTCCAGGTGACCGTGTGGTCCACGCCCGCGCTGTGGTCCTGATGCGTGAACAAGGGACGGGGGTCGGCGGCGCGGGTGAACAGCCGCTCGATGATCGAGGTGCGCAGCACCTGTTCCGGAACATCCACCGGCGACGCGGTCATGATCGGCAACCTACTGGACCACCGCGCCCCCGACTCGGCAGGGCTGAAGGACGCTTTCCCCGCATCTCATGCGAGGAAAGCGCCCTTCGCCGCGTGAGATGCGGTGAAGGGCCCCTTCAGCCCCTTACCGCGAACGAGCCGTCCAGCGCGAACGCAACCACAGGCTGACGTACACCAGCCCCACCAGCACCGGCACTTCGATCAGCGGGCCGACGACCCCGGCGAGCGCCTGCCCGGACGTGACCCCGAAAACGCCGATGGCCACGGCGATCGCGAGTTCGAAGTTGTTGCCCGCGGCGGTGAAGGCCAGCGTCGTGGTGCGCTCGTAGGACAGGCCGGACGCCTTGCCCAGCGCGTATCCGCCGCCCCACATCACCGCGAAGTACACCAGCAGCGGCAAGGCGATCCTGACGACGTCCAGCGGCTGGGAGGTGATGGTGTCACCTTGGAGGGCGAAGAGCACGACGATGGTGAACAGCAGCCCGTACAGCGCGATCGGGCCGATCTTCGGCAGGAACCTGCCCTCGTACCACTCGCGTCCCTTGCCGCGTTCGCCGACGCGGCGCGACAGATAGCCGGCGGCGAGGGGAATGCCGAGGAAGATGAGCACGCTGAACGCGATCTCCCACGGTGAGAAGTCGATACTGGTGGTGTCGAGGCCGAGCCAGCCGGGCAGCAGGTCGAGGTAGAACCAGCCGAGCACACCGAACATGATCACCTGGAACACCGAGTTCAGCGCGACCAGCACCGCGGCGGCCTCGCGGTCGCCGCAGGCCAGGTCGTTCCAGATGATCACCATCGCGATGCAGCGGGCCAGCCCGACGATGATCAGCCCGGTCCGGTACTCCGGCAGATCCGGCAACATCAGCCACGCCAGCGCGAACATCAGCGCCGGGCCCGCGATCCAGTTGAGGACAAGGGAAAGCACCATCGTGCGCTTGTCGCCGGTGACCGTGCCGAGCTTGTCGTAGCGGACCTTCGCCAGCACCGGGTACATCATCAGCAGCAGCCCGAGCGCGATCGGCAGCGACACCTGCCCGATCTTCACCGCGTCCAGCACACCCTGCAGGCCGGGGACAACGCTGCCCAGCAGGAGACCGGCCGCCATCGCGGCGATGATCCAGACGGGCAGGAACCGATCCAAAAAGGACAGTTTGCGCAGGACGTCGGCGTCGGCCGACGACCTCGCCTTGTCGGCGAGAGGGGTCACGAGGGTGCTTCTCCTGAATCCAGTGGGGATCGGGGGCTAAGCGTCGAGGATTTCGGCGAGCAGGCCACGGACGCGGCGGTCGATCTCGTCGCGGATCGGGCGGACGGCCTCCAGGCCCTGACCTGCCGGGTCTGCCAGCGGCCAGTCCAGGTAACGCTTGCCGGGAAAGACCGGGCAGGTGTCGCCGCAGCCCATGGTGATCACCACGTCGGAGGCCTCGACGTCCTCTGTGGACAGTTTGCCGGGGATCTCGGCGGTGATGTCCAGTCCCCACTCCGCGAGCGCCGCGGCGGCGGCCGGGTTCACCTTCTCCGCGGGTTCGGAACCGGCGGAGCGGACGGCGACGCGCCCCAGCGAGTAGTGCTGCAGCAGTCCGGCGGCCATCTGCGAGCGGCCCGCGTTGTGCACGCAGACGAACAACACCTCAGGCGTGCGGGTCATACCCGGTTCCCTTTCCTCACGGCACGGACACTGGATTGAAGTATCTCGATGCAATTGAAGGGCTTGGATCGAACTTTGTCAATTCAGCCGGTACACTCGGGGTTCCACCGGCACGGGAGGGCATATGGCGAGCGAGAACGGTCACGTCAGGACACCGGTCCCGGTGACCCTGCTGATGGCCGAACCCGCCGCCGTCGTCGACCCGGCCGACGCCGAGACGGCCGCGAAACTGTTCAAGGCCCTCGCGGACCCGGTGCGCGTCCGACTGCTGTCACTCGTGCGGTATTCACCGGGAGGCGAGGCGTGTTTCTGCGACCTGGCCGAGGAATTCGACATGCCACAGCCGTCGCTGAGCCATCATCTCCGCGTCCTGGTCTCCGCCGGCATCCTCGAACGCGAACGGCGAGGCACGTGGAGCTGGTACACCGTCGTCCCCGAACCGCTGGAGACGCTGGAAAGCCTGCTGCGCCCGGGCGGCCCGCTCGCCGACCGGCCCGCCCGCCTGTCCGGCGCCGACCGCGGCACGCGGTGCTGAACCCCCACCGCGTCACCGATCTTCCGGAAGTTCAGGCACCCAGCCTGCTGTAGAGACGGCTCGCCAGTGACGCGGCCAGCTGGTTCAGCGCGCCATGCGGTTCGAGCTGCGCGAACCGCCCGAGCAGTTCCGCCGCCGCGTAGGCCTCGGCCTCCGACAGCAACGCCGCGAACCGCTCCCGCCGCCCCCGCTCCAGCAGCCGGGCCAGGGCTTCGGCGTACTCCTCCAGGTCACGCACCCCGACCAGGCCGTACCGCTCGTCGAGCGGATCCCGCAGGACCTCGTCACTCATGCCCGTGAGCCTCTTTTCCACACTCCGTCCGACACGCCGCAGAAAATCTATGTCGAGCGGAGTAGACATTCAACGACGGGTGTGTGTAGTCTTCTCCTTGTACCGAGAAAGACAACGTCAAGCAGGCGCGGGAGAGAACGTAACTACCCGCGAGGTGAGACAGGACGGTCAGGCAGGACGGAGCCGATCAAGGAACAGGTTCCGGCTGGTGGCCGAGAGCAGTACTCCAGGCCGGGGTTGTGAAGAGGTTTGCCAGGTAGTACCGGCCTGGAGCGGCAATATCGATAGTCGAACAACGCAGTAGTAAGTAGCGCAGTAGGCAAGTGCAGTTGCAGGACCGGTCAGGTGGCCGGAGCCGATCGGTGAACAGGGCTCCGGGCAGTGACCAGCGGCGTCAGCGTGCTGGGACCGATCAGTGGAAGGGTTCCCGGCGGTGACGTTCGCAGCAGGTGAAGTAGCAGTACCCAGCAAGTGGAAAACACAGGAAAGAAGGGAAAGGCGTCATCATTGGATCGCCCGCGGCGGCCGGGTAGTGCCGCGCGGGTGCCGTGGTTCCATCGAGTTCGGAGGTGGTTCTCGGTCACGAATGAGCGATCCCCGCACGGTCCGGTGTTTCACCGGACGCGGGTGCAGGAAGCCGGCGTTCACGCCGGTTGACAATGGTGAAACCCAACCCTGAGGGCCCCGGGTGCCGTTTCTGGCACCCGGGGCCCTTTGTGATGGAGGTGGAATGATCCCTGACCAAGAAGGACCGGCCACGCCCAGCGGGGCCGACAACAAGTTCGACGATGAGCACTACCCCGCCTACACCATGGGCCGCGCCGCCGACATGCTCGGCGCGACGCAAGGATTCCTGCGCAGCCTCGACGAGGCAGGACTGATCACCCCGCAGCGATCCGCCGGCGGGCACCGCCGCTACTCCCGGCATCAGCTGCGCCTGGCCGCCCGAGTGCGGGAAATGGTCGACCAGGGCACCGCGATCGAGGCCGCCTGCCGCATCGTCACCCTCGAAGACCAGCTCCACGAAGCCCAGAACCTCAACCGGTCCCAAGGCCTCGCCAGCGAGGGCACGCACGACTGACCTGCCCACTTCTCGCCGATCGATCCGGCACGCGGCCCCAGCGCCGCGTGCCGTTCCGCGTCAATGGGCCTTTCCCTTGCCGCCGATCAACCATTCAGATCGACAAGAGACCTAATTCGTCGCTCCGTGATACCTTCGACGCAATTATGGACGTTCAGCAACTCCGTTCCTTCCTCGCCGTCGCCGAGGAACTGCACTTCGGCCGGGCCGCCGAACGGCTGCACATCGCCCAGCCGCCGTTGAGCCGCACGATCAAGCAGCTGGAGCGGGAACTCGGGATCCGGCTCTTCGATCGCAACACCCGGTCGGTGAACCTGACCGCGGGCGGGCAAGCCCTCGTCGGCCCCGCGAAAGACGTCATCGAAGCCTTACGCCGGGCCGACGCGGCCGTGCGTTCGGCGGGTGACGGCGAGGTCGGGCTCGTCCGGATCGCGTTCGCCGGGGTGTCGACCCACGACCTCGTCGCCCGCCTCGCGCGCGCCGTGCGGGCGCAACGCCCGGGGATCCGGCTGGAACTGTCGAGCCAGAACTTCGCCCAACCGGCCATGAAGAAACTCGTCCAAGGCGAAACGGACATCGCACTCGGCCGCTGGGACGTCATCCCCGCCGAAGTCGTCGCCCGGGTCGTCATGCCCGACGCGCTCGTGGTCGCCGTCCCGGACACCCACCCCCTGGCGGGAGCCCGGCGGCTCGAGTTCGGGCAGCTGGCCGACGACGGCTTCGTATCCCTGCCCCCGCACGAAGGCGCCGTATTGCCGGACAGGCTACGGCGGCTGGCCCACCAGGCCGGATTCATCGCCGACGTCGTCCAGATCGCCCCGGACACCCAGACCGCGCTCGCCCTCGTGAGTGCCCAGGTCGGCTGTCACCTGACCCTCGCGTCGGTGGCCAGGAACGTCAACGACCCTCACGTCGTCTTCGTCCCGCTCGACACGTCGCCGCACGATGTCGATCTCCGCGCGGCCTGGCGCCGCGACGACCACGGCCCGGCCCTCGAGGCCGTACTGAACGAACTGCTCGCGCTGGACGCCGAGTACTGAGTCATCGGCGGATCCGGCAGTCCACGGCCAGCCAGTTCGTCTCCCACGTCGTCCCGCCGTCGGCCGAGAACGCCTGCTCGAACCTCGCCTCGTCCGGATTCGGCCGGACGATCCGGAACCGCACCTTGATCGGGCGGTCTCCGAGCCTGTCGTCGCCGTAGAACTCGCCGACGCCGTCGCGGAATCCGCCGTACACCGCCGGGGTGAGCAGGCCGTCGCGCATGTTGATGAAGGTCAGGCTCCACCGCTGCGCCTGCGGTTCGTACAGCCGCAGGTTGAGGGCGTCGATGCGCCCGTTCGGCCCCGAGACGGCGAACTCGAGGACGTTCGCCCGCCCCTCCGAGAGCGGCCGCACGACGCTGGTGCCCCCGAACTGGAGCCAGACGTCGGCGGAGTCCGAGAGCGGCTCGGCGAGCACCCGCACCGAGGAGCGCCAAGTGCCGATCTCCCAGTCGAAGTCTCGTTGGCCGTCGGCGGCCGCCGAAGAGGCGGGAGAGGTCGTGGCGTCCCCCGACGCCGCCGTCGCGATCAGCATGAGGACCGAAAGGCCCGCGATCAGGATTCGTTTGTATGGCACGGTCATGGTCCGACTATCCGAGTGGAGCACGGCCATGGACAAGAAGGCACCTGCAGGTAACCTCTCGCGCCCCAACCCGTTGCCCGGCTGTCCGATGGCCGCGGCGTTCGCCGCGATCGGCGGGAAGTGGAAGCTGACCCTGGTGTACTGGCTCGCGCACGGTGAGACCCATTTCGCGGGTCTCCGCCGCAGAGGCGCGCCGATCACCTCCAAGGTGCTGGCCGAACAGCTGCGTGAACTCGAAGCCGATGGACTCGTCGAACGCGTGGAGACCGGACCGGTTCCCGCACGCGTCCTCTACCGGCTGACTCCTTACGGGACCACCGTCCTTCCCGTCGTCGAGGGTGTGAGGGTCTGGGGTGAAGCCCACCTGGAGCGCACCCACGGCAGGGCCGCGCCGGACGCGGCGATGAGCTGCACCACCGCGATCGGGTAATTCGAGCGACGCCTTGCGCGCGTTCGACTTCCGGCGCTATCTTGGAACGAACGTTTCAAGATAGCGGGGGTGATCATGCCCGACGTCAAGCATTTCGACCCGGACACGGTGCTCGACTCGGTGGTGCGACTGTTCTGGCGCCAAGGAGTGGGCTCGACCGGCGTGCAGGACATCGTCTCCGCCACCGGACTCAACAGGTCCAGCCTTTACTCCACTTTCGGTGGCAAGCAAGAGCTCTACGTCGCCGCGCTGCGCCACTATGTCGAGCGCCGCTCCGAGCCGGTCTTGCGCAAGCTCACCGACGGCACGAGCGGTCTCGCCATCGTCACCGAGTTCTTCCGCAAGCTGATCGAGACACGCTGTTCGGGCGAACACGCCAGGTGGGGTTGCCTGATTTCCAACGCCCACGCGAACGGCGACGGCGACGATCCCGATGTCCGGGAAATCCTGAGCCTGCATCACGATCGGTTGCGCGCCGCGATGTTCAGCGCCCTGGAACGCGCCGAAGCCGCGGGACAGTTACGTCCGGAAGTCTCCGTCGCGTCGGCCGCCGACATGCTCGCTTTGCTGGCCTACGGCGTCAACCTCCGTTCCCGCGCCGGAGCGGATCCCGGAACCCTCGAGAAGTCCGTCACGGCGGCGATCGGATTGCTGGCCGCCTGAAAGGAGATCCTCCCACATGACCCCGTTCACCCTCCACGACGAAACGACCGCACCCGAGGCATCCCGGCCTCATCTGAAGTCGGCGAAGCGGCGCATGGGATTCATCACCACCCTCAACGCGGTGATGGCGGAATCCCCGGAACTGCTCGCGGGCTACAACGCCCTCGCGGAACTTTTCGGCAAGTCTTCCTTACCCGCCAAGGCAAAACACGTCGTGTGGATCACCGCCAGCGTGCTGAACGAATGCGAATACTGCGTGGCCGCGCATTCCACCCTGGCCCTGAAGTCCGGAGTGGACAGTGACGTCGTCACGGCCCTGCGCGAAGGAAAACCGCTGCCCGACAACGCGCTGGACGCGGTGCGCCGGTTCACCGCGTCGATGGTGGGCAATCAGGGCTGGATCACCGACAAGGAGGTCGAGGACTTCCTCGCCGCGGGCTACACCGAACGCAACGTGCTGGACGTGATCCTCGGTGTCGGCATGAAGACCTTGTCGAACTACACCAACCACGTCGCGCATACCCCGCTGGACCCGGCGTGGCAGGGACAGGAGTGGCAGCGCCCCTGACCACCCTGGCCCTCGTGAGTGGTAATGACGGTTCTAACCGTCATTACCACTCACGAGGCCCCTCGACGAGCCCGACCGAACCCCGCCGAGTCACCCTTCCCGCCAGGTCGGGTATGCAGGAAGCATGCGCATCCTGTCCGAGGCACGCCTCGCCGCCGTGCTGGCCGCCGTCGCCACCCCGCCGCGGGTCGTGGTCAGCGGCAACTTCGCCACCCCTCATCACGCCCTCGGCCTGCTGGACAAGTCGGTGGCCGAGTACCGGCTCTTCGCGCTCAACGCCCAGCCCGGCATCCCGGACCGGGACGGCGTCACCCTGGAGACGCCTTTCGTCGGATCGGGCATGCGCGGCAAGTCCGCGCTGCGGTACTTCCCCTCCCGGCTGTCGCTGGTGCCCCGCCTGCTCCGGCAGGCCCTGCCGCCCGACATCGTGCTGATCCACACGTCCACCCCGGTGGACGGCTGCGTGTCGCTGGGCACGGAGGTCAACATCCTGCCCGCGGCGATCGAAGCGGTCCGTGCCCGCGGCGGGCTGGTGATCGCCCAGCTCAACCCGCGGATGCCCTACACCTACGGCGACGGCGTGCTGCCCTGCGACGAGGTCGACTACGCGATCGAGGTCGACGAGCCGCTGCCCTCCCCCGTGTTCCGCCCGATCAGCGACGTTTCCCACACTATCGGTGAACGCGTCGCCGACCTCGTCCCCGCCGACGCGACCCTGCAGCTGGGCATCGGCGCGGTCCCGGACGCGGTGCTCGCGGCGCTGACCGCACGCCGGGGCCTCGCCGTGTGGTCGGAGATGTTCAGCGACGGCGTGCTGGCCCTGGAGCAGGCCGGCGCGCTCGACGCGGACACGCCGGTGACGGCGTCGTTCGTGTTCGGCGGCGCCGAACTGTACGACTGGGTGGACCGTAATCCGCGAGTCCGGCTCCTGCGCACCGAAAAGACCAACGACCCCGGCCTGATCGCCCGGCGGCCACGTCTGGTCTCCATCAACGGCGCCCTGCAGATCGACCTGTACGCGCAGGCGAACGCCAGCCGGGTGAACGACGTCATCTACTCCGGGTTCGGCGGACAGACCGACTTCGTGGTCGGAGCGCTGCACTCCCCCGGCGGCCGGGCGATCATCGCCCTCCCGTCCTGGCATCCCAAGGCCGACGTGTCGACCGTCGTGCCCCGCCTGGCCGGGCCGGTCACCTCCTTCCAGCACAGCTACTTCGTCAGTGAACAGGGCACCGCCGCCATCTGGGGCCACGACGCGGGCGAACAGGCCCGGCAGATCATCGAGCACGTCGCCCACCCCCGCGCCCGCGACGAACTCCGCGACGCGGGCCGCCGGCTCGGCTTTTCCCTCGCGGGTTCCTGACGAAGGAGAACCGCTTCAGCCGAGCAGGCTGCGCAGGGCGAGCGCGGTGAGGGCCGAGGTGGTCGCCGCCATGAGGAGACCACCGAGGACACCGACGAGGATCGTCGTGGTCAGGCTCTGGCCCGGTTGCCACAACGGGGTGACGACGCCCATGAACACCGCCAGCCCGAGCAGCCACGCTCCGGCCGTGGTGACGATCCACCGGGCCGAATCGGCGACGTGGCGCCGGAGGAGCAGCCACTGGGCGAAGCCGATGGACAGGAGAAGGGCGACGCCCAGGACCGCGATCACCGGCCAGAAGAGCGGTGTGCCGAGCAGAGCGGAGGCCCAGGTACTCGGGGCGAGGCCGGCGAAGTAGGCGAACATCGCGGCCGCGGCCGTCGCCGCCACCCACCGCCAGGTGCTCACCGACGGCAGGGCGCGCCGAAGCACCCATGCCTGGCCACCGCCGAGGGCCGCGCCTTCGATCGCGCCCGCCACGAGCATGACCGGCAGTGTGACGGCCGCGGAGCGGTCCGCGGTGACCGCTCCGGCGACCGCCGGGCTGACGAAACCGAGGAATTCGGCGGGCGTCACCACCAGGAACCAGGTCCACGCGAGATCGCGTCCCCGCGTCGGGAGCCGTGGTCGCGTGCCGGAACGGGTCATGCCCTCAGTACAAGTCCGTCCGGCGACGGCGGACAGGGCCGGATGACCGTGAAGCGAGGACCTTTCGGCACCGGTCCGTCCTCGAAGGACCAAGGTCCCCCGGAGCCGCGTCATTCGACCGATGAACGCCGTTCGGCTTTCGCCGAGGCTTGTCAGCGTGCGGCCGACACCGCGATGGTGTCGAGGCGAGCTGTGTCGCCGTGCCGGAGCGCTAAGGAGCCGCGTCATCGTGTCCACCCGCCCAGATCACCCGGCACCCGCGAACGACCACGTTCCCGGCCACGGCCCGTTACTCGGCGTACGCCGGTTCCTGACCAAGGAGACCGTCGGCGACCACGGCCGCACCCTGCACCAGATCGACGGGGGCGCGTGGGAGTCCTTCTACCGCGACCGCTGGAGTTACGACCGTGTCGTGCGCTCGACGCACGGGGTGAACTGCACCGGGTCCTGCTCGTGGAACGTGTTCGTGAAGGACGACCTGATCACCTGGGAGCACCAGGCGACCGACTACCCGACCACCGGGCCGGACAGCCCCGACTACGAGCCGCGCGGATGCCCCCGGGGCGCGTCGTTCTCGTGGTACGAGTACTCGCCTTCTCGCGTGCGGCACCCGTATGTGCGCGGCTCGCTGCTCACCATGTTCCGGGCGGGCCTCAAGCGGTTCGGCGACCCGGTCGCGGCCTGGGCGGACATCGTCGAGGATCCGCGTAAAGCCGAAGTCTACAAAGGACAGCGCGGCCGCGGCGGCTTCGTGCGCGCCACCTTCGACGAGGCCGCCACGATGGTGGCCGCCGCCCACGTCCACACCACCAAGTCCTACGGGCCCGACCGCGTGGTCGGCTTCTCGCCCATCCCCGCGATGTCGATGGCCTCCTTCGCGGCGGGCACCCGCTATCACGCGCTGATGGGCGGCACGCTGCTGTCGTTCTACGACTGGTACGCCGACCTTCCGGTCGCCTCGCCGCAGGTGTGGGGCGACCAGACCGACGTCCCCGAGGCCGGCGACTGGTGGAACTCGACCTACCTCGTCATGTGGGGCTCCAACATCCCGGTCACCCGCACCCCGGACGCGCACTTCCTCGCGGAGGCGCGGTACCGCGGCACGAAGGTGGTCGCGGTCAGCCCGGACTACGCCGACAACGTGAAGTTCGCCGACGACTGGCTGGCGCCGCATCCCGGCACGGACGGGGCGCTGGCGATGGCCATGGGGCACGTCGTGCTGACCGAGTTCTTCCGTGACCGCCAGGTTCCCTACTTCACCGGCTACGTGCGGTCCAACACCGACTTGCCGTTCCTCGTGACGCTGCGCGAGCGCGAACCGGGGGTATACGCCACCGACCGGTTCCTCACCGCCGCGGACCTCGGCGACCGAGACCCCGGCGCGGAGCACAAGACCGTCCTGCTCGACGACGCCTCCGGAGAACCGGTGGTGCCCAACGGATCGCTCGGGTTCCGGTACGGCGCCGAGGGCGAGGGCCGGTGGAACCTCGACCTCGGTGACGTCGTGCCCGCGCTCGGCGTGCTCGGCCACGCCACCGGACAGGTCGCCGTCGACCTCGCGCGGTTCGACGTCGGCGAGACCGAGGGTGGCACCACGATGCGCCGCGGCGTTCCGGTGCTGCGGATCGGCGAGCACCTGGTCACCGGCGTGTTCGACCTGCTCATGGCCCAGTACGGGGTCCACCGCGGCGATCTGCCCGGTGAATGGCCGACCGGGTACGACGACGCCGAGGCCCCGCACACCCCCGCGTGGCAGGAGCGGATCACCGGCGTGCCCGCGGCGATGGCGGTCAGGATCGGGCGCGAATTGGCCCGCAACGCCGAGCGCAGCCGCGGCCGTACCCTGATCGCGCTCGGCGCGGGCGCCAACCAGTGGTTCCACTCCGACATGACCTACCGCGCGCTGATCGCCCTGGTCACCCTCACCGGCTGCCAGGGCGTCAACGGCGGCGGCTGGGCGCACTACGTCGGCCAGGAGAAGGCGCGGCCGATCACCGGGCAACAGCATCTGAGCTTCGCCTTCGACTGGCAGCGGCCGATGCGTCACCAGGCGAGCACCCCGTTCTGGTATCTCCACACCGATCAGTGGCGCTACGAGAAGGTGCCCGCCGACGAACTCGCGTCCCCGCTGGGGCAAGGGCGGCTGGCGGGCATGACCTTCGCCGACACCGTCGCGGCCGCCCAGCGGATGGGCTGGTCACCCGGCCACCCGGCGTTCGACCGCAACCCGCTGGATCTGACCGACGAGGCCGCGGCCGCGGGCGTGAGCACCGCCGAACACATCGTCGCCGAACTGCGGGCGGGACGGCTCAAGGCCGTGGCCGACGACCCCGACGACCCGGCGAACTTCCCGCGCTGCCTGACCTTGTGGCGGGCCAACCTGCTCGGCTCGTCCGGCAAGGGCAACGAGTTCTTCATGAAGCACCTGCTCGGCGTGCGCTCCCTGGCCTCGGCCGAGGAATGCGGGCCAGGCGAACGTCCCCGCGACGTGGCGTGGCGGGACGAGGCGCCCACCGGAAAGCTCGACCTGCTCACCGCGATCGACTTCCGGATGACCAACACCGGGCTGCACAGCGACGTCGTGCTGCCCGCGGCCACCTGGTACGAGAAGCACGACATCTCCACCACCGACATGCATCCTTTCGTGCACGCCTTCTCCCCGGCCGTCTCGCCGCCGTCCGAGGTGCGCACCGACTACGACGCCTTCCTGGCACTCGCCGACAAGGTCAGTGAACTCGCCGTCACCCACCTCGGTACCCGCCGCGACGTGCTGGCCGCGCCGCTGCAGCACGACACCCCCGACGAGCTGGCGACGCCGTCGGGCCGGGTGCGCGACTGGAAGTACGGCGAATGCGAGCCCGTGCCCGGGGTGACCATGCCGAAGCTGGTCGAGGTCGAACGCGACTACACGCTCATCGGCGCCAAGATGCGCGCCGTCGGGCCGTTGCTGGACAAGCTCGGTACGACGACCAAGGGCATCACCGTCGACGTCACCCCGGAGCTGGAGTACCTGCGGCATCAGAACGGTGTCGTGACCGAAGGCCCCTTCGCGGGACGGCCTTCACTGTCCACAGCGGACCGGATGTGCGAGGCGATCCTCGCGCTCTCCGGCACGACCAACGGCCGGGTGGCGCACGAGGGCTTCCAGCAGCTGGAAAAGCGGACCGGTAGGCAGTTCACCGATCTGGTCGAGGGCCACGAAACCGACCACGTCACCTACGCGGCCACCCAGCGGGCGCCGCAGCCGGTGATCACCAGCCCGGAGTGGTCGGGATCGGAGAAGGACGGACGCCGCTACTCGCCGTTCACCATCAACGTCGAACGGCGCAAGCCGTGGCACACCCTCACCGGCAGGCAGCACTTCTTCGTCGAGCACGACTGGGTCGCCGAACTGGGCGAGCATCTGCCCGGGTACCGGCCGCCGCTGAACATGGCCCGGCACTTCGGCGAACCGGGCGAACTCGCCGACGGCGGCGTCACGGTCCGGTTCCTCACCCCGCACGCGAAGTGGTCGATCCACTCGATGTACCACGACAACGAGCTGATGCTGGCGTTGTCGCGGGGCGGGCCGGTGATCTGGATGAGTGTCGAGGACGCCGCCAAGATCGGCGTCGCCGACAACGACTGGGTCGAGGCGGTCAACCGCAACGGCATCATCGTGGCGCGCGCGGTGGTCAGCCACCGGATGCCCGAGGGCACGGTGTTCCAGTACCACTCCCCCGAACGCACCGTGAACGTCCCGAAGACCGAGAAAAACGGCCAGGGCAAGGGAAAACGCGGCGGCTACCACAATTCGATGACACGGCTGCTCGTCAAGCCCACGCATCTCGCGGGAGGGCACGCCCAGCTGACCTACGCCTTCAACTACTACGGCCCGATCGGCAGCCAGCGTGACGAGATCACCGTGATCCGGCGGCGCAGCCAGAAAGTGGAGTACTGACATGCGTATCCGCGCCCAGGTGGCGATGGTGATGAACCTCGACAAGTGCATCGGCTGCCACACCTGTTCGGTGACCTGCAAGCAGACCTGGACCAACCGTGAGGGCACCGAGTACGTCTGGTTCAACAACGTCGAAACGAAACCGGGCATCGGCTACCCGAAGCACTACGAGGACCAGGAACGCTGGAAGGGCGGCTGGAAGCTCGACGCCAAGGGGCGGCTGGTGCTGCGATCCGGCGGCCGTGCGAAGCGGCTCTCGCGGATCTTCGCCAATCCCGACCTGCCGACCCTCGACGACTACTACGAGCCCGCCACCTTCGACAAGGACGTCCTCGTCGACGCCCCCGCCGGGCTGACCGACACGCCGGTCAAACAGCCGCGTTCGGCCCTCACCGGCGAACCGATGAGCCTGGATTGGGGCGCCAACTGGGAAGACGGCCTCGGCGGTGCCCACGAACGCGCCGCCACCGATCCGAACATCACCGCGATGGATCCCGAGGCCGCGGCGCGGGTGCAGTTCGAGTTCGAGAAGACCTTCATGTTCCACCTGCCGCGCATCTGCGAGCACTGCCTCAATCCCGCGTGCGTCTCGGCCTGCCCGTCGGGTGCGATGTACAAACGCGAGGAGGACGGCATCGTCCTGGTCGATCAGGACCGGTGCCGTGGCTGGCGCATGTGCGTGAGTGCCTGTCCCTACAAGAAGGTCTACGTCAACCATGCCACCGGCAAGGCCGAGAAGTGCACCTTCTGCTTCCCGCGCGTCGAAGCGGGTCAGCCCACGATCTGCTCGGAGACCTGCGTCGGCCGGTTGCGTTATCTGGGTCTGGTCTTCTACGACGAGGATGCCGTGCTCGCCGCCGCCTCGATCGAAAACGACCAGGAACTCCTTGCCGCGCAACGAGCCGTGTTCCTGGACCCGCACGATCCCGAGACGGTGCGCCTGGCCACCGAAGCGGGCTTGCCCGAGGAGTGGGTGCTCGCCGCGCAGGCCTCGCCGGTGTGGAAGCTGATCAGCGAGTACCGGATCGCGCTGCCGCTGCACCCGGAATACCGCACCCTGCCGATGGTCTGGTACGTCCCGCCGCTCTCGCCGGTGCTGGACGCGGTCGGCGCCGCCGGACGCGACGACACCGACGCCGACGACGTCTTCCACACCATCCGTGATCTGCGGATCCCCGTGGAGTACTTGGCCGAGCTGTTCACCGCGGGCGACGCCGACGCGGTGGCCGGCGTGCTGATGAAGCTCGCCGCGATGCGCTCCTACATGCGCGCCCGCACCCTCGACGGCACCGTCGCCGGGGAACTATGCGAAGCCGTCGGCATGTCCGGCGACGAGATCGAGGCGATGTACCGGCTGCTGGCGATCGCCAAGTACGACGAGCGCTACGTCATTCCCACCGCCTACAGCAAGGACGCCGCCGCGCTGGAGGCACAGGCGGTGTCCACTTCGGACTGTTCGCTCGACTGCGCCGGTGGGCCGGGGATGACCGAGCCGGTCGCCGCCACCGGCGAGCGGTTCCACCTCGTGGCCGACGACCAGCGGGTCCACCCTGGCCGCCGGAGTCTCTTCGCCCGCCGCGGCGACGGCAGGCTCGGCCTGTCCATCGACCCGGCAGGAGGCCGGTCATGACCGGCGGGCCGGACCGGGCGCGGCTGTTCGACCTCGCCTCGGTGCTGCTCACCTATCCCGGCGAGCGGATGTCCGGCGCCGGGCCGGAGCTGCGTGCCGCGGTCGGCGCGATCACCCACCCCGAGACGCGCGAGCGGCTCACGGCGTTCCTCGACTGGTTCCTGACCACCGACCCGCTCGCGGTCGAAACCCACTACGTACGCACGTTCGACCTGCGCCGAAGGTGCGGGTTGTACCTGACGTACTACCTGCACGGCGACACCCGCAAACGCGGTATCGCCCTGCTCACCCTCAAACAGCGCTACCGCGCCCACGGCCTGCGCCTGGCCGAGGGCGAGCTGCCCGATCTGCTGCCGGTGGTGCTGGAGTTCGCCGCCGTCGCCGGTCCTGGTGACGGCGAGGCGCCGCTGCGGCAGCATCGCCAGGGCCTGGAACTCCTGCGTTCCGCGCTGGAGGAGACCGGATCGCCCTACCGGCACCTGCTCGAAGCGATCGTCGCGGTGCTGCCGCCCTTGACCGAAGCCGACCGGGAGGCGATCCGGACGCTCGCGGTGGACGGTCCGCCGGTGGAATCGGTGGGCTTGGCGCCCTACGGCGTCGACGTCGACGCGATCGGCTTCGGCCCGGACCTCAGCACCGATTCGACCGCCGGGCCCTGCCCGCAGGCGCGTCCCGCCGGATCTTCACTGGAGAGTGCGCTGTGAGCACGTTCGTCTGGATCGTCGTCCCCTACGCCTGCCTCGCGGTGTTCGTGCTCGGCCATGTCTGGCGGTGGCGCCACGACCAGTTCGGCTGGACCACCCACACCAGCCAGCTGCTCGAAAGCCGCATCCTGCGCTGGGGCTCGCCGCTGTTCCACCTCGGCGCGTTCGGGGTCATCGCCGGCCACGCCATGGGCCTGCTGGTGCCGGCCTCACTGACGCACGAACTCGGTGTCCCCGAAGGGCTTTACCACGCCACCGCGGTGTGGGGCGGCACGCTCACCGGCGTCGTCCTCGTCGTCGGCCTCGTCCTGTTGATCGCCCGCCGGTTCGTCAAGGGCCGCGTCCGCCGCGCCACGACGAGGATGGACAAGGTCCTCTACGCGGCGCTCGCCGTGATGGTGGTGCTCGGGATGACAGCCACCGTCGGTACCAACCTGCTGGGCGAGGGCTATGACTACCGCGAAACGATCGCCGTGTGGTTCCGGAGTGTCTTCTGGTTCTCCCCGCGCAGCCACTTGATGGCCGAGGCGCCACTGGTCTACCAGCTGCACGCGATCGGCGGGTTCCTGTTCCTCGCGCTGTGGCCGTTCACCCGGCTGGTCCACGTGTGGTCGGCGCCCCTGGCCTACCTGTGGCGCCCGTACGTCGTGTACCGGGCCCGCCGCGGCGCACCGGCCACACCGCGCCCGGCACCGGCCGCCGTACGCGACCGGCCCGCCCCGGAGCGGCAGAGCCTTGGGTGAGACCGGACCGACGGTCGGTGACGTGGTGGTACGGCTGCCCAAGACGCTGCCCGTCGACAGCTCCGTCGAGCAAGCACGGGACTGCTTCGCCGACGACCACGTCCACATGCTTCTGCTCACCGAGTCCGGGCACCTCATGGGCACCCTGGTCCGCGGCGACCTCGGTGCGGACGCGGTGGGCCTCGCCCTGACGTACTCGCGCATGGCGGGGCGGACGATCCCGGCGGACCTGCCCGCCGAGGACGCGCGCCTGCTCCTGCTGGCCCGCGGGCAGCGGCGGCTCGCCGTGGTCGCCGACGACGGCACCCTGGTGGGTTTGCTGTGTCTCAAGCGCCGCCTGACCGGCTTCTGCAGCGACGCCGACGTCGCCGCGCGAGCCGTGGAGCGTGGCGTATGAGCACGCGGACGACCACGCGCCGTCGTTCGCCGCTGGCGCCTTCCCAGCATGGCGCTTGGGGTTTCCTCGCCCTTCCGCTCTTCCTGGGGGTCGCGGCGGCGGGCTGGTCACCTTGGCTGGCCCCCTTGGCCCTCGCCTGGGTGGCCGCCTATCCGGGTGGCTGGGCGCTGACCGGGCTCCTCACCGCCCGTCGGCCGGAGCGGTTCCGCAAGGCCGCGCTGGTGTGGACACCGCTCTGCGTGCTCGCCGGTGCGCCGGTACTGGTCACGCACCTCTGGCTCGTCTGGTGCCTGTTCGGCTATCTCCTGCTGTTCTGCTTCAGCCTGCGGCAGGCACGAGCGCGCCGCGAGCGGTCCCTGACCAACGATCTCGTCCTGATCGCGCAGTGCTCTCTCGTCGTCCCGATCGTGGCCGGGGTGGTCGCGGGAGGAGGACTCGCCCCGCCGTGGCCGGAGATGACCACCACGCCTGTCCTGGCCGCCACGGTCTTCACCGTCCTCACGCTCGTCGGCTCGACCCTGCACGTGAAGTCGCTGATCCGCGAACGTGCCGATCCCCGCTACAGGCGCGCCGCGCAGGTCTTCGCGGTGGCCGCGGCGGTGACGGTGACGGCGGTCTGCGTTCCCCTCGGACGGTTTTGGCCGGTGGCCGCTTTCGTGGTGCTGGCCTGCCGCGCGCTGTGGTGGCACGATCCGTCCTGGCGTCCTGCACGGATCGGCATGGTGGAACTCGCCGGACTGATTCTCGTTGCGGCGTCAGGATTCCTGGCATTCTAGTCCATAGTGGACGGTGACCTTGGTCCCGTGTCGAAAGGACCTCGGCTCAGTTCGCGGCGACGGCGGGTCCGCGACGCTGAACTTGCTCGCCGTCCGGCGAAGCCGAAACCGCACGACACGAATGAGACGCCGATGACCTCGACACAAGACCATCCGGTCAAGACCGGCGGCCGGATGCTGATGCTGGGCATGGCCACCGCCGGGTTCGCGATCAACTTCTGGGCGTGGGCGCTGCTGAGCCCGCTCGGGCCCCTGTTCAAGGATTCCCTGCGGCTGAGCGCTTTCCAGCAGGCTCTGCTGGTCGCGGTGCCGGTGGTGGTCGGCTCGCTCGGGCGGATCCCCGTCGGCGCGCTGACCGACCGGTACGGCGGACGCGTGATGTTCCCGGTGATCTCGGCTTTGACGATCGTGCCCGTGCTGTTCCTCGGCCTCGCCGGGCACTCGTCGCTGACCGCGCTTCTCGTCGGAGGCTTCTTCCTCGGTCTCGGCGGCACGTCGTTCGCGGTCGGTGTCCCGTTCGTCAACGCCTGGTTCCCGCCCGAGCGACGCGGGCTCGCGATCGGCGTCTTCGGCGCCGGGATGGGCGGCACCGCGATCAGCGCGCTGACCACCGTACCGCTGGTGAAGGCGGGCGCGGTGGTGACGCCGTTCCTGGTCACCGCCGCTGTCCTGGCCCTGTACGCGGTCGTCGCGGCAGTACTGCTGCGGGACGCGCCGGGACGGACGGTGCCCACCGAGCCGCTGGCTCGCCGCCTGCGTGACACTCTCCGGCTTTCCGTGACCTGGCAGGCTTCGGCGCTCTACGCCATCGCTTTCGGCGGCTACGTCGCCTTTTCGGTCTACCTGCCCGCCTACCTCAAGGCCGGCTACGGCCTCGCCCAGGCCGACGCCGCCAACCGTATGGCGGGGTTCGTGCTGTTCGCCGTCGTGATGCGTCCGGTGGGCGGCTGGCTGTCCGACCGGTTCGGTCCGGTGCGCGTGCTGGGCGCGGTCTTCGCGGTGGTCAGCGCCTGCGCCGCCGTCCAGGCGTTCGCGCCGGACCTGATGCCGCTGGGGACGATCGCCTTCCTGGCCATGGCGGCCGCGCTCGGCGCGGGCAGCGGCGCGGTGTTCGCGCTCGTGGCGCTGCTCACTCCGGCGAACAAGGTCGGCTCGGTGACCGGCGTGGTCGGCGCGGCGGGAGGCCTCGGCGGATTCATCCCGCCGCTGATCATGGGCGCCCTCTACGGCACCTATGGCTCCTACGCGCTCGGTCTCGCCGCGCTGGCCGCGGTCGCCGCGGCGGCCCTCGTGTTCACCGCCACCGCCGCCCGTCGCTCGCTGCGTACCCACCAGGGTGCCGACCGGCGGCTGACCCCGCGGCGGGTGTGACGAGTCCGCTGCCGGCAAGGGCCGAGCGGCGAGGATGACGTGGGCGGCGGTCGATCCGATCGCCGCCCACACGTCCCCCACAGACACCAGCAATGCGCGTGAAGGCCCAGGTCAAGTCTCGTGAGTGGTAATGACGGTTCTAACCGTCATTACCACTCACGAGACTTTGCGGACCGACGTCACCGGGCACGCACTGCTTTGTGCACGGTGTCCGCCAGCAGGACGACCGGGACGGCGGCGAAGGCCAGCACCCAGCCGAGCGGGCTCGGCACCGTGCCCCCGAGGAGCCCCGGCAGCGGCGGCAGCAGGAGGAACACCGCCAGCATCGCGAGTTCGAACACGATCGCGAGCCACAGCAAGGGATTCCCCCGCAAACCGATCCGGCCGATCCAGCGCGCTTCGCTCCGGCAGGCGAACGCGTTCGCGAGCTGGCCGAGAACGATCGCGGTGAACGCGGTGCCGGACGCCGTCGCGAGGAGGGCCGCGTCCGGAGTCTCGCCGAACCACCAGCCACCGCCGAGCAGGGCCAGCAGGAACGCCGCCATGGACGCCAGTGCCTCGGCGGGGCCGAGTACGCCGAAAGCCCGGCGCACCAGCCTGCCGTCGATCAAGGAACCGCCCTTGGCGGGCCCCTCCATCGTGCGCCGGTTGGGCGGTTCCGCGCCGAGCGCGACGGCGGGCAGGAGATCGGTGCCGATGTCGAGCGCCAGCACCTGCAAGACGGTGATGGCGAGCGGGATCTGCCCGCCCGCGAGCGCCCATACGACGAACGGCGTGAGCTCGGCGACGTTGTCGGTCAGGTGATAGGTCAGGAACCGCCGGATGTTCACGAACGTCGCCCGCCCGAGTTCCACGGCGGCCACGATGGTGCCGAAATGATCGTCGAGGAGAACTAGGTCGGCCGCCTCCCTGGCGACGTCGCTGCCCGAAGCGCCCATGGCGACACCGATGTCGGCCGTCCGCAGCGCCGGACCGTCGTTGACGCCGTCGCCGGTCATCGCGACGACGTGCCCGCGTGCCTGCAGGACCTTCGCGATCCGGAGCTTCTCCTCCGGGGCGACCCTGGCGATCACCACGCCGTCGACGTCGAGCAGCCTGCCGAGTTCTTCGTCGTCGGCGGGCAGGTTCCTGCCTTCCAGCACGAGCCGGTCCGGCCCGAGCAGCCCGACCTCCGCGGCGATGGCCTCGGCCGTCCCGGGATGGTCGCCGGTCACCATCGCCAGCCGGATCCCCGCACGACGGCAGGACGCGATCGCGGCGCCGACGTCGGGCCGGGGCGGATCCTCCAGCCCCACCAGGCCCAACAGGTCCAGATCACGCTCACCGTCCTCTGTGGACGCTTGGCGTCGTCGTGCCACCGCCAGCACCCGGAGCCCGGCGCGGCTGAACGTGGCGACGGCCTCGGCCGCGCCGGGAACCTCGCCGCACAGGGGCAGAACGGTGTCCGGCGCCCCTGAGACATGGATCCCGTCGGCGTCGGTGACGGACGACCGGCGCCGGTGCGGATCGAAGGGACGGCGTTCCAGCGGCGACGGCGGCGGCGCGACCCCGGCGCGTGTGGCGAGGACGTGCAGCGCCACCTCCATCGGGTCGCCCACCGGCCGCCAGCCGCCTGCCTCCTCCACGGCGTGCGCGTCCGGTGAGCACCGGGCGGCGGAGTCCGCGAGGGTCGCCGCCGCCCGCACCGCGGCCGGAGTGCCGGTCAGCTCGCCGGTGGGACGGTAGCCCTCCCCTGCGACTTCGACCGTTCCGGCCGGGGTCCACACCCGGACGACCGACATCTCGTTGCGGGTCAGCGTGCCGGTCTTGTCGGTGCAGATGAACGTGGTGGCGCCCAGGGTCTCCACCGATTCGAGCCTGCGCACCAAAGCGTTGCGGCGCGCCATCTTCTGCGCCGACCGCGCCAGCGACAAGGTCACGGTCGGCAGGAGCCCTTCCGGAACGAGCGCGACCGTGACCCCGATCGCGAACAGGAAGCTCTCGGTGCCCGTGCGGCCGAGACCCAATGCGGCAGCGAAGAAGACAACGCCGACCGCGACCGCGATCAACGCCACGAGCCGCACCACACGATGCAACTGGGTGGCCAAAGGACTCTTCGGACGCACCGCGCTCGCGGTCACCGCCGAAATCCCGGCGAGCCGGGACCGGGCACCCGTGGCGGTCACGACAGCGACCCCATGGCCCTCGGTCACATATGTGCCCGCGAAGACCGAGCCGCCCATCTCCGGGTGCACGGGACGGCTCTCGCCGGTCAGCATCGACTCGTCCACCGCGAGCAGCCCGTGTTCCGCCAGCCGCCCGTCCGCGCAGACGCGGTCCCCCGCCTCGAGCAGGACCACGTCGCCCACGACCAGCTCGGCCGCGTCCACCACGACCGCGCGCCCGTCCCGGCGGACGGTCGCCCGGACCGGCAGCAGATCCCGCAACCGTTCCGCGGCCCGGTCCGCCCGGTACTCCTGCGCGAACGAGAACGCGCCGTTGAGCACCACGACCACCGCGATCGCGATCGACAACACCGGCATCCCGGCCACCAGGGCCAGCCCCGCCGCCGCCCAGAGCATGAGCGCGAAGAAATGCACCATCTGCCCGGCCAGGGTCAGCAACGGATTCCGCCCTTTCGCGGCGGGCAGAGTGTTCGGCCCGTCATGGCGCAACGCCGCCGCCGCTTCGGCCGTGGTGAGGCCCTCGGAATCCCGGACCACGGCGGCGTCGGTCACCGGTCCCGGTCCCCGGCCTCGCGGGCCACGATCACCGGGCATAGGGCGTAGGACATCACCGCTTGGCTGGTCGAGCCGAGCAGCATCCCGGCGACCCCGCCGCGTCCCCTGCTTCCCACGACCAGAAGCTGCGCCCGGTCGGCGTGCTTGAGCAGTTCGTCGGCAGGGCGGCCTCGCACGACCTCCCGCTCGACGCGCACGTCGGGATACTTCTCCTGCCAGCCGGCGAGCCGTTCGGCGAGCACCTCCTGCTCCCGCTCCTCGATGTCGGACCGATCCAGGGTCCAGCGCGTCTCCTCGAACACCGCCGAGAGGAACGCGTCGTCCCAGCAATGCAGGGCGATCAACCCGGTCCGCCGCCAGGACGCCTCTTCGAAGGCGAGCGCGAGCGCGGCTTCGCTCGCTCGTGTCCCGTCGACACCGACGACGACCGGCCCGGTCTCCGGCGGCATCTCGTCCGCGACATGCGGTCGTACGAGGGCGACCGGACAGGCCGCCCGTGCCGCCAGCGCGATGGACACCGACCCGACCAGCACCCTGCCCAGCGGACGTAAGCCCTCGGTACCCAGCACCAGCAGATCCGCGTTCTCGGACGCCGTCTTGAGCGCCATCACCGGTCGTTCGTGCAGCAGTACCGACGACACGGGGACGTCCGGAGCGACCTCCTTGGCGGCGTCACGGGCCTTCCGCAGAAGCCGGTGGCCGCGCTGCCGGATCATCTCCGTGAGGTTCTCCCGCGTGGGTATCGGCCTCGGATGGCTGAGCGCCTCGTCGTCGATCGCGTGCACCAGTGTGAGTTCCGCGTGGCGACGGTGTGCCTGCTTCGCGGCCCAGCGGACCGCCCTCAAAGCGGCCTCCGAGCCGTCGACCCCGACGACCACTCCGTGCTCCGAATGTTCCGGCATAGCGATTCACCCCATCAGATTTCGGCAACTACTTCGCACGTTACGAACGAACGGACGAGGAGAGCAGCGGCGTTGGTAACCGACGGCCGGGACCTTCGACCTACGTCGTCCACTATGGACAGTCAGATCCCGGCCGGATAGCCGAGGCGCATGACGAGCTGGGGAATCCCGGGCAAGGACAGCTCCGCGGTCAACCGGTCCCGGACGGGTTCCTCGTGCAACGGCCGGGTCAGTACCGACGCGGCCAGCCCCCGGTCGACGGCGGTGAGCCAGGACCGCTGCATCGCCGCGCCCGCCCGGACCTGGCGTACCCGATCGTCGTGCTCGGTGCAGAAGATCACGATCGTCTCGACGGGCGGCCGGTGCGCCAGGGTGCGGGCATCCGGGAGCACGATCGTCCGCCGGACCAGACCGGCCCACGGTGGACGCGCGTCGCCGTAACCGGACCGGGCGAGTCCGTCGGCACCCCAGTCGTCCCGGTCCGTTACGGAGGCCTTTTCCAGCAGTGCCGCGAGGATTCCCGTTTCACCGGCCCGGACGACGCGGCAGGCGACACCCGGCGGCAGGTGCCCGATGACCGACTCGAGTGTCGAGGGAGCGACCGGGATCGAGGCGAAGGGAAGGCGGTGACTCCGTCGGCGCGAGATCGCGGTGTAGGCGTGCAGTTCGCCGTCCAACGGTGCTCCCCGCCCGGCGGCGCTGACGACGGCGACGAGCGGCGCCTCCCCCGCCGGCACGCGCACGTCGGTTTCCCAGCCCAGCACCCGGACGCCCAGGATGAGGTTCGCCAACGCGGCTCCACAGGAGAAGAGCCGATCACGGCCGCACAGGACACCTTCGGGCAGGCCGAGATCGGTCCGTTCGCTCAGTTCCGCCCGCCGCTCCGGCAGGTTCAGGGACCACGGCTGGCTACCGTGCACCGAGGGTGCGCGGATCACCGCGCGCGCCAGTACCTCCACTTCCCCGTCGGACCACATTCGCTCGATCAGATCTGGCATTCGCGGACCTTCTCCCACAGCACGCCCCCACCGAGCCTGCCGGCGCCGGACACAGGCACTCGTCGACGGATCTCGTCGTCAGGCGACGGTCCAGTCCTGGGACACCCGGCGCCATTCACGCTCCCACGCCGCGGCTCGGCCGCGGCCGAGCGCCGAGCGGCACGCCAAGAAGACCGTCGCCAGCAAGGTGATCCATCCCAGCCACAGGCCGGTCCCGACGCCGACACCGAAGGTCTTGGCGTCGTCCACCGTCGCGGGCGCCTCGACCGCGTGCCCCTTCGCGTCGAGCCAGATCCGCACCTCGCCGCCGCCCGGCGAACCGGCTTCCACGGTCACCACGCCCTCCCGGACCGGCCCGCCGGGCACGGTCCAGCGGGCGACGGCCTCGACCTTCTCCGTCAAGGGCACCCCGTCGAGCCGCACCTGTACCGGCGGGGCGTCCGCCACCAGCACGGCGGTCACCTCCTGACGGGCCGCGGCCTCTTCGGCCGCACGCCGGACTCCTCCGGCGTAGGCTTCGGAGCCCGCCGCGGCGGCGAACGGGATCGCCACGAGCGCCAGCAAAACGGCGCCGATCAGCAAAACGGCTTCAAGCCGGTCTGACCGCCGGATCAGCGGATTCCGCTTCAGGCAGAGCAACCGCGTGCGCACTGTCATGATGTCTTCCGTTCTGTGCCAACGTGACGGGTGACGGCGTGGACGGGACGGCGTGGGGTCGGCACCCCTGGATAGCCGTAGCCGAGCCTGAACACGGTCTGCGGGTGATCGGTGCCGCCGAGCAGCGCGCGCAGTTCGGCGCGGGCGGAGGCGATCTCGATGGGCTGCGAACAGAACGAAGCACTCAGCCCGGCATCCGTCGCCGTGAGCAGAACCCGTTGCATCGCACGCCCCGCGCGGACCTGGGACATCGGCGCGTCGTTCGGCGTGGTCAGCACCGCGACCAGTGGATCCCGTTCGAAGGCGCGTTCCGCCCCGTCCTCGCTGACGTACCGCGTCGGGAGCAATCCGCCCGCCGACCTCGGCCCGCCCGCGAACGCGGGGACCCCGTCCTCCCCGGTCGCCCGCCGGGTCCACGCGCGAAGTTCGTCCTGGAAGGCACCGTCGTGAATCTGGAGATGGTCGGCGCGGCGGATGAGAGCCGCGGCCGCTTCCAGTGAACCGATTTCGTCCAGCAGGACGAGGTGCGAGCCTTCTTCGCGAGCCGCCTCCCGGACGGCGGTGCGCACGCCGGGTGGCACCGCCTGATCGGCGAAGGGACGGCGATTGCTGTAGCGCCGCGGAATCGCCGCGGCGAGACGTCGTTCGGTCACGGTGGGCCGGTGCCGGTGACCGAGGGTCACCCGGGCCAGCAGGGCCGGCCTGGCCCGCTCGGGCGCGAACTCGGTTTCGGTGGCCCGTCCGGCCACCGCGAGGGCGAGTTCCAGGTTCAGAACCGCCGCTCCGCAGGCCAGCCGCGCCTCCCGCGCTTCGGGGTCGCAGGCGTCCAGTACCCGGTGTTCGTCGAGTACGACGTCGATCATGTCCGGCGCCAGCTCGAAGATCCACGGCTGGGTGTTGTGCGGCGACGGCGCGCGCACCGCGGCGTCCAGCGCCGCCGCGACGGCCGGGGACTGAGTGAGGACCATCGGACCGCTCCTGCCTTCGTAGGCTTCCAGCCTCCGTCTCCGGGCAGGTGTCGCGGCAGTGGCCGTTGGCCCGGTCTGCCCGGGACCTTCGGCACCCGGCGGCGGGCCGCTCGAAAGTCCACTGTGGATTCCCGGCTCAGGCGGGACCCGTGGCCGTCCCGGACGGGACCAAGGACCCTCTCGCCGGGTATCCGGGAGGCCGGATGCTGCCCTGGTCACCATCGTCCGCGCGAGGAGAACCGGATGAACGCCCTGGACATCGCCCGATGGCAGTTCGGGATCACCACCGTGTACCACTTCATCTTCGTCCCGTTGACCATCGGACTGTCCTTCCTGGTCGCCGGGATGCAGACGGTCTGGGTCCGCACGGGCGACGAGCGCTACCGCCGGATGACGAAGTTCTGGGGGAAGCTCTTCCTCATCAACTTCGCCATGGGCGTGGCGACCGGCATCGTGCAGGAGTTCCAGTTCGGCATGAACTGGTCGGACTACAGCACGTTCGTCGGCGACATCTTCGGCGCGCCACTGGCCATCGAGGGCCTGCTGGCGTTCTTCATGGAGTCGACGTTCCTCGGCCTGTGGATCTTCGGCTGGGACAAGCTGCCGAAGAAGCTGCACCTGGCCACCATCTGGCTCGCCTCGATCGGCACGGTGCTCTCGGCCTACTTCATCCTGGCCGCGAACTCGTGGATGCAGCATCCGGTCGGCTACGAGATCAACCAGGCCACCGGGCGGGCGGAGCTGAAGGACTTCGGCGCCGTGCTCACCAACTCGACCGCGGTCGGCGCGTTCGCGCACACCATCACGGCGTGCTTCCTCACCGCCGGCATGTTCGTCGTCGGGATCAGCGCCTGGCAGCTCAAGCGGCGGCGCGACACCGACGTCTACCGGCCGTCGATGAAGATCGGGCTGATCACGGTGCTGATCGCCAGTGTCGGTGTGATCCTCACCGGTGACCTGCAGGCCCGGCTTATGACCGAGCAGCAGCCGATGAAGATGGCCGCCGCCGAGGCGCTCTACGACACGATGGCGCCCGCGTCGTTCTCGCTGTTCACCATCGGGTCACTCGACGGCTCGCAGGAGAAGTTCAGCATCCGCGTGCCCGGTCTGCTCTCCTTCATGGCCACCGGCAGCTTCGACGGCGAGGTCGAAGGGATCAACGACCTCCAGGCCGCGGAGCAACGGCAGTACGGGCCCGGCGAGTACCGGCCGGACATCCCGGTCAGCTACTGGACTTTCCGGCTGATGATCGGCTTCGGCTTCCTCTGCCTGCTCATCTCGATCGTCGGTCTCTGGCTCTTCCGCCGCGACCGGATGCCGCGCGCACGCTGGTTCTTCCCGGCCGCGACCGCCGCGATCGCCCTTCCCTTCCTGGCCAACAGCGTCGGCTGGATCTTCACCGAAATGGGCAGGCAGCCATGGTCGGTGTTCGGGGTGCTCAAAACCGCCGACTCGGTGTCACCGACGGTCTCCGCGGGCACCGTGCTGACCTCGCTGATCGTCTTCACCGTGCTCTACGGCCTTCTCGCGGTCGTCGACGGCTACCTGATGGTCCGCTACGCCAAGGCCGGGCCTCCTCCGCCTGCCGCGCCGGAAACCGAGGACACCGATTCCGACGAGCCGCGTCCGGCGGCCTTCGCCTACTGAAGCCGCCGCACCGAAACTGGAGACCCGTCATGGCCCTCACCGACATCTGGTTCCTGCTCATCGCGGTCCTCTGGACCGGCTACTTCGTCCTCGAAGGTTTCGACTTCGGCGTCGGGACGCTCCTGCGCGTCCTCGGCCACGACGACACCGAGCGCCGCGTGCTGATCAACACGATCGGCCCGGTCTGGGACGGCAACGAGGTCTGGCTGCTCGTCGCGGGAGGTGCGACGTTCGCCGCCTTCCCGCTCTGGTACTCGAGTCTGTTCTCCGGCTTCTACCTGGCGCTCCTGCTGGTGCTCGTGGCGCTGATCCTGCGCGTGGTGGCGTTCGAGTTCCGCGGCAAGATCGACAGTGCGCGCTGGCGTGCCACCTGGGACTGGGTCATCGTCGGCGGTTCGGCGCTGCCGGCCCTGCTGTGGGGTGTCGCCTTCGGCAACATCGTGCACGGTGTCCCGCTCGACGCCCAGCATCACTTCACCGGGTCGTTCTTCACCCTCCTCAACCCGTACGCGCTGCTCGGCGGACTGGCCACGCTGACCCTGTTCACCTTCCACGGCGCGGTGTACCTGACCCTCAAGACGACCGACGCGCTCCGGGACCGGGCCAGGACCCTCGCCAGGGCGCTCGGCGCCGCCGCGATCGTCTTCGGCGGCGGGTTCCTCGGTTTCACCGCGCTGCAGCACGGCGGATGGGCGTGGCTCTCTTCGGCCGTCGCGGCCGTGCTCCTCGCGGCGAGCGTCCTCTTCGCCACCACCGAACGGGACGGGTTCGCGTTCGGCTGCACCTCGGGCGCGATCATCGCCGTCACCTTCACGCTGTTCTGGTCGCTCTACCCGAACGTGCTGCCGTCGACGACGGACCCCGCGTTCAGCCTGAACACCACCAACGCCTCGTCGACGCCGTACACGCTGGGGATCATGACCTGGGTCGCCCTCGTGTTCACCCCGATCGTGCTCGCCTACCAGGCGTGGACGTACTGGGTGTTCCGCAAGCGCATCAGCCGGGCCTCGATCCCCGCCCACTCCGGCCTTCCCACGGCACGCCGATGAGGCCACTCGACCCTCGGCTGCTCCGCCACGCGAGCGCGGTCCGGCCGTTCGTCCTCGCCTGCGCCGTCCTGGGCGTGCTCACCGCCATGCTGGTGCTCGCCCAGGCGGAGCTGCTGTCGAAGACGATCACGTGGGCGTTCCTCGACGGCGTTTCGCCGCGGGCACTGCTGATCCCGCTCGGGATGCTGCTGCTGGTCGTACTCGCCAGGGCAGGCATCGCCTGGCTTTCCGAAACGACGGCGCACCGGGCCGCCGCCCGCGCGCTCTCCCAGCTGCGGGAGACCGTGATCGCGGCCGCGCTGCGGATCGGGCCCCGGCGGGCGGAGCGCTCCCCCGCGGAGATCGCCGCGCTGGCCACCCACGGCGTCGACCGGTTGGACGGCTACTTCTCGCGGTACCTGCCGCAGTTGCTGATCGCGGCGGTGGTGCCGCTGGTGATCGGCGTGCGGATTCTGGCGGCCGACTGGGTCGCCGCGGCCATCGTCGGTCTCACGGTACCGCTGATCCCGGTCTTCATGATCCTCATCGGCCTCTACACCCAACGTGACGTCCGGCGGCAGTGGAAGACGCTTTCCCTGCTGGGGAACCACTTTCTCGACCTCGTCGCCGGACTCGCCGAGCTGACCGCGTTCGGCAGGGCCCGCGCGCAGATCCGCTCGCTGCGGGAGATCACCGAGCGGTACCGCACCCAGACCCTGCGCACCTTGCGCGTCGCGTTCCTGTCCGCGCTCGCGCTCGAACTGCTGGCGACGCTGTCCGTCGCGGTCGTCGCCGTCTCGATCGGGCTCCGCCTGCTGGCGGGTGAACTGGACCTGCGGACCGGGCTGGTCGTCCTCATCCTCGCGCCCGAGGTCTATCTGCCGCTGCGCGCGGTGGGCGCCCGGTTCCACGACAGCGCCGAGGGGCTCGCCGCCGCGGAAGAGATCATCGCGCTCGCCGGCACCCGGTCCGGCGACACCGGTACCCGTCCCGCTCCCGACCTCGCGACCCTGCCCATCAGCTGCGAGAACGTCACGGTCGAGGGCCGGTCCGGGCCGATCCTCGACGGATTCACCCTGCGCGTGCGGCCGGGCGAGGTCGTCGGGATCACGGGACCGAGCGGAGCCGGTAAGTCGACGCTGCTCGACCTGCTGCTCGGCTGGCGGCGCCCCGACGAAGGCAGGGTCATGGCCGGCGACGTCGACCTCGCCGACATCGGGCGGGCGACCTGGCACCGGCGTCTCGCGTGGGTGCCGCAGCGGCCCCGCCTGGTCGCCGGGACCGTGGCGGGGAACATCAGGCTCGGCTCTCCGGACGCGACGGACGACGCGGTGCGCGCGGCGGCTCATTCCGCCGCGCTCGATGTCCCGCTGGACACCGTCGTCGGCGAACTCGGCGCCGGCCTGTCCACCGGGCAACGGCGACGCGTGGCGCTCGCCAGGGCCGTCCTGCTCGACCGGCCGCTGATCCTGCTCGACGAGCCCACCGAAGGCGTCGACGCGGAAACCGAGGCCGCGATCCTCGACCGGCTGCCCCGGGTGCTCGCCGGGCGGACGGCGGTGATCGTGAGCCACCACCCGGCGGTATTGGCCCGCTGCGACCGGGTCATCACCCTGGGCACCCCGGCCCGGTCCGCGACAACCGGGACACCACCGGCGAAAGAGCCCACGACGACTCGCCAGGCCATCGTCGTCCCGGACCACGAACCGGCCACAGTGGACGGTCCCGGTCCGAAGTGGAGGCCGCTGCTGGACGCCGTACGGCCGCATCGATGGCGGCTCGCGCTGGCCTGCCTGGCCGCCACGGCCGCACTCGGCTGCGGGGTCGCGCTGACCGCGACGTCGTCCTGGCTGATCGCGAGCGCCGCCCTGCATCCCCCGGTGCTCAGCCTGATGGTGGCGATCGTCGCGGTGCGGACGTTCGGCATCGCCAAGGGCGTTCTTCGCTACATCGAACGGCTACTGTCGCACGACGTCGCCCTGCGTGCCTTGACCGAACTCCGGGTGCGGGTGTGGACTCAGCTCGTCCGGATCGGCCCGGCGGGCAGCGCCAGGCTGCGCCGCGGCGATCTACTGCACCGCCTGGTGTCCGATGTGGACAGTCAGCAGGATGTCCTGGTACGCGGGCTGGTCCCCGGGGTCTCGACCTTCGCCGTCCTGACCGGGACGGCGATCACCCTCGGCGTGATCCTGCCCGGCGCCGGTGCCGCGGCCGCCGTCGGGCTGTTCGTCGCGGGCGTCCTCGCCCCACTGGCGACCGCGTGGTTCGCCCGGCGCGCCGAGCGGACGACCGCGCGGCTGCGCGCCGACTTGACGGCGGGGACGGTCGAGCTGCTGCAGGCCTCGGCCGATCTGATCGTCCATGACGCCGCGGTCCGCCGTCATCTCCGCCTGCGTGAGATCGACGCCGCGCTGACGGATCTCTCCCGCCGGTCGGCGGTGCGGCGAGGACTCGGTGCCGGACTCGCGACCCTCGGCGTCGGTCTCACCTGCCTGGCCTGCCTCACGCTCGGGATCCTGGCGGTGCGCGCGGGGACGATCCCCGGGCCCGCGCTGGCCGTACTGGCCCTGACCCCGCTCGCGACCGCCGAACTGGTGGCGGGCCTGCCGGAAGCGGCGCAGCGGCTGATCGGCGCGGGCCACTCGGCCCGGCGGCTCGCCGACCTGGACACGATTCCCGCGCCGCACACCGAATCCGGTTCCGCCGCGACCGCGCCGCCCTCGACGAAACTGGCGGCCGACCGGCTCTCGGTGCGGTGGCCGCACGCGCGTCGCGACGCGGTCCGGAATCTCGATCTGGTGGTGGGCGAAGGACGGCGTCTCGTGCTCACGGGCCGATCGGGAGCGGGCAAGAGCACCGTGATCGCGGCGCTGATGCGGTATCTCGTCCCGTCGAGCGGGCGCGTCCTGCTCGACGACGTGGACACCCGCGCCTACAGCGGCGACTCCCTCCGGGACCAGATCGCCTGGTGCGGACCGGAAACGCACCTGTTCGACAGCACACTGCGCGAGAACCTCCGGCTGGCCCGGCCGTCCGCGGCCGACGAGGACCTGCGCGTCGCGCTCGATCTCGCACAGCTGGGCTCCTGGCTGGCCGCCCTGCCGGACGGGCTGGACACGGCGCTCGGTGCGCACGGCACGCCGGTGTCCGGTGGAGAGCGGCAGCGCATCGGCGTGGCCCGCGCCCTGCTGTCGGACCGTCCGTTCCTACTGCTCGACGAGCCGACGGCCCATCTGGACGCACCCACCGCGGCGGTGCTGGCGGCGGATCTCCTGGCGGCGACCGAAAGCCGCTCGGCGCTGATCGTCTCCCACCGGCCGTCGGAGTTCCCGACGCTCCCGACGGTGGAGCTGAAGGACGCTTTCCCCTCATCGCATGCGGCGAAGGGCCCTTTCGTCGCATCGCATGAGGGGAAAGGGCCCTTCAGCTCCGCGCGACCGGAGGAATCCCCCGTACGCCGCCGTAACACCTAGGCCATCCAGTCCCGTGCGAAGCGATATCATTGAGGCGATGGCGCCGGGTAGGGGACACTGCCGTTCTCGACCACGGAAGTCCTACCGGGAACCGAGGTTCACATGCGCCGCGAATACCGTGTTTCCTTGCTGACCGCCTGCCTCGCCTTGTCCCTCGTCCAGGCCCCCATCGCCGCCGCCGCGCAACCCGCTCCGAGTGCCCCCTTCTGCTACCAGGAGCCCGTGCGACCCACGGCCGATGTCAGCGACATCAAGGCCGCTTTCCAGTCTTCGAAATGGTTGCAGACGATCCAGGCCGTCTATCAGCGACGGTGGCCCAGCGGCGAAGGCCTCGCGATCGCCCAAGCCAAGGACAAGTATTTCAGCCAGTTCGTGGACAAAACGAGTTTCAACGCGCTGGCCGAATCCCTGATGGTGGCGATCCACGAAGAAACCCACATGTGGGACCTCGATCCTTCGAGAACGTCTTGGGACGTCTCCATGTCCGCGTGGATCAACGCTACCCAGAAGGCGATGAAGGTCCCCCTGCACGGCGGATTCCCCCGGCGCGAGATCCTGCCGCTGATCACGGACAAACTCACCTCGTCCATGGATGACATCTATCTGCGGGACGCGCAGCAGGGAACGTATCGTCTCCAAGGCGTCCTCGCCGAACTGAACGCCGGGCTCATGGGACTGCCCGCGGCGACGGTCGTCGCCGAATACATCCAGGGCGTGGGAGCGAGCAATTCCCGGGACATCGTCGCCACCAACATCCGGTATCTCCTGCTTTATCTGCGCACGGCCAAGGCCAAGCACGCCGACTACTGGACCAAGATCAAGGCCGAACCCGCATTGCGCGATCTGGTGCTCATCGAATTCCTCCGGTCGGCGTACTGGCTCGATCAATCCGCGTCCTACGCCGCAAAACTCGGCAGTGCGGACGTGGACAAGATCGTCGCCAAGAACTACGCGCCGGAAAACATCGCGATCATCGAGGAGTTCACCGGCGCCAAGGTCAGTGTGACTTCACCCAAGAACTGCACGGCTTGACCCTGGTCCTGTCCGGCGAACTCCCGAAGTATGTACGCCACCGTGAGCCTTTTCCCACCTGGTCGTGGCTCGGGGCTGAAGGGCGCTTTCCCCGCATCGCATGCAGGGAAAGCGCCCTTCGCCGCGTGAGATGAGACGAAAGGCCCCTTCGGCAAGACGGACGGGGCATGCGCGAGCGTGGAGGATTGAGGACCTGGTCGTGAGTGGTAAGTGTCGTTCTAACGACACTTACCACTCACGACCAGGTCCTTCCAGAGCGCCCGCCACTTTATGTCCACAAAGGACACAAAAAGGACTGGAGCGCGACCTCAGCGCTCCGGAGTCGCCAGCTGGTCCAGAATCAGCAGCGCCGCACGTTCGGCCTGACGACGGCGGCGCTCGTCGACGACACCCTGGATGCTGAACGCCCAGTGCGCTTCGAAAAGGCACACCAGCGCGTACACCGTGTCCGCGACCTCATCGCGGGACGCGCCGGGAAAGTGCGCGGCCAGCAAGGCTTCCAGCTCGGGCAGCCACAGCTCGGCCCACAGGTCGCGTAAGCGCCTGCGCACCTCTTCGTCGCGCGCGCCCAAGGCCACCAGTTCCGTCCACACGACCAAATCCTCGTGGGTGCGGTAGGCCCCCGGCGCGAAGAGGGAGACGACCCGCTCGCGCAGCGGCAGACCGGGATCACGGCGGAAGATCTCCGTTCCCATCGCCCCGACGGCGTGTTCGATGAACGCGCCGATCAGCTCGTCACGGGACCCGAAGTAGTGCAGTACCAACGTGCGCTGCATTCCCGCCACCTCGGCGACCTTCGCGAACGTCACCCCGGCCAGCCCTTCCCGCGTCACCACTTCGGCCGTCGCTCGAAGGATCTCCGGGATCCGCTCCTTCGCCTTGCTCGGACGGCCGACTTGATTTACTGTCATGACAGTAAATATACCAGAGAGGGTGATCGCATGCGAGTTCTCGCGCTCGGGGGCGCCGGGGAGATGGGGGCGGCCGCGGCGGCGGTCCTGGCCGCCGCGGACTCCGTGACCGAAGTGGTCATCGCCGACCGTGACCTGTCGCGCGCGACCGCGGTAGCGGACTCGTTGGGCGCCAAGGTTTCGGCACGACGCTCCGACGCGACGGACCACGCCGGGCTGGTCACCGCGATGAGGGGGTTCGACCTCGTCGTCAACACGGTGGGCCCGTTCTTCCGGTTCGGCGTACCGATCCTGACCGCGGCGATCGAGGCGGGCTGCGATTACGTCGACATCTGCGACGATCCGGAGCCGACGTTGCGCATGCTCGAACTCGGCGAACAAGCCGAGGCCGCCGGGGTGTGCGCCCTGATCGGCACGGGCGCCAGCCCCGGGATCGCGAGCATGCTCGCGGTGCGCGCGGCACGGGAACTCGACACGATCGAAACGATTCTCACCGGCTGGAACATCGGCGCGGCGCCGCCGGAAACCCCGCACAGCGGAACGGGCCCCAGCGCGGCGGTCGTGCACATGATGGAACAGATCAGCGGCACCATCCCCATGCTGCGCGAGGGACGGCTGGTCAGGCGGCCCGCACTCGAAAAGGTCGAATGGATCCACCCCGGGCTCGGCACCCTGACCGGGCGCACCGTCGGACATCCCGAGGCCGTGACCCTGCACCGCGCCTTCCCCACCCTGCGCGAGAGCACCAACGTGTGCGTCGGGGACAAGGCCGCGCTCACTCTCCTGGCGGCTCTGCGGCGGTTCATCGACGCCGGCGCGCTGACCCTCGATCGCGCCGCGCGGCTACTCGAACGCGCGGAGAGACTCCTGTCCTCCACCACGAGCGACATCTTCAAACAAGGCACTCCGCCGCCGCTTTTCGCGGTGGCCACCGGCATCCGGCACGGGAGTCCCGGCATCGCGGCCACGATCCTGGCCAACACACCGGGATTCACCATGGCCGCCGCGACCGGTGTTCCGCTGGCGGTGTCGGCACTGCTCATCCCCTCCGCCCGCCGTCCCGGGGTGCACACCCAGGAAACCCTCATCGACCCCGACGACTTCTTCACCGCGCTGGCCGCGCACTGCATCGGGAGCCCGCCGCCCGCGCGGATGACCGCCACCACGACCAGCTGGGCAAGCGAGCTGGAGAACAAGCAAGCCTTCGACACGTCGCTACTGACCGCCCTGATGATTCCTTGAGCGGCAAGCTCACCTGAACGACATAGATTGTCTGCGTTCATCTCTTGACACAATCTATGGTTAGAGCTATAAGAAAAGTATCCGATCAGGACCTTGCGGTGGGGACTCGGGAAGTGATCGAGATGCACGATTCGGCTGTTCTCCGCATCGCGGGCCGCCGGCCCGTGGAGCGCCAGACCGGTTTCGTCGAACTGGTCTGCGCCGATCCCGGCTGGCTGAGGACGGAGTTCGACGCGATCGTCGCCGCCAACTTCGGCGACCGCTCGGCACCGCGCCGCGTTCCCCCGCGCCGTCCACCGGACCACCACTCGGAAGCACGCGGCGACCGCGCGGCCGGGGCCACCCGCCGACCAGGCCCGCGACGCGGGGCCCACCCTGGCATTCGGGCGACAGCCGCCAGAGCACCGGCCCGGGAACGGTCGCCCCCGTATTCCTTCCTCGACTGATGACTCGGATCCCGCCCGCCGCGGCCCGCGCGCCGCGGCGGGCATCACTCTGTCCCGGATCGGCAGGAGGCGGGCCGATCCCGGCTGACCGAAGTTCTGACCGGTGTGAAAGGAGACTGTGAGATGTTGATGCGTACCGATCCGTTCCGGGAGCTCGACCGGCTGACCCAGCAGTTCCTCGGCGCCACCGGGACAGCGGCCCGCCTGGCGACGATGCCGATGGACGCCTACCGCACCGGCGACGACTACGTGGTCGCGTTCGACCTGCCCGGCGTGCGGCCGGAGTCGATCGAACTGAACGTCGAGCGGAACGTGCTGACGGTCAAGGCCGAACGCCACGGCGGCGCCGGCGAGAACGCGGAGTTCGAGGTCGCCGAACGGCCCCACGGAACGTTCAGCAGGCAGCTGTTCCTCGGCGAGACACTCGACCCGGACAGCATCGAGGCCGACTACGAAACCGGGGTACTGACCCTGCGGATCCCGGTCGCCGAACGCGCCAAGCCGCGCAAGATCACCATCAACGCCACCGACGAATCCAAACAGATCAACGCCTGACCCTCACCGAGCCACCACGGTCCCGGAGACACCCCCACGGGCATGGTTCTCCGGGACCCGCCGTCTCCGGGTCAGCGCGCGTGGGAGCACCCGGGTTTCTTCGAGGGGAAGTCCGGCAGCGCCCGGTTTTCGACGACGTGACGGGCGACTTCGAGGATCCGCCGCCGATGACGGCGCGCGTGACCGCGCATGAGCTCGAAGGCGGCGTTGACGTCGGTATCGAGCCGCGAGGCCAGGATTCCCTTGGCCTGTTCGATCAGGACACGGCCGTGCAGCGCGGTCTGCAGTTGCGTGACCACGACGGACTGGCCGCGGACCTCACGCTCGTGCACGTGACCGATGGCGGCCGCGGCGGCGAGCGTCTGCACCAACCGGACTTCGGACGCCGGCATCAGGTCGGCCTCCGAATGCAGGAGCAGCACCGAACCGAGAACCTCTTCACGCAGCCGGATCGGCACCGAACACACTTGCCGGTAGCCGACCCGCTGGACAGCGGCCGCGAAGGCGGGCCAGCGGCGGCTCGCACCGGTCAAACCCATCGGGCCGACCGGCTCTCCCGTGCGATAGCTGCCCAGAACCGGTCCTTCCAGGCGCGCCAGCGTGAGCACGTCGAACAGGTCGGCGGACGCGCCCGCCGTCGCCGATGTCCATCGTCCGGCCTCCTCCGAAGCCACCATCACCGCGGCGGCGGTGACGTCGACGAATTCGGTGCATCGCTCGGCCAACAGGGTGACCTGATCGGTGACATCGAAGTCCTTCACCAGTGTGTCGGTGAGCTCGACCACGGCGTCGGCCAAGCGCTGTTCTCGTCTCATGAATTCCTTTCTCCACCGCACAGGACGAAGTAAGGCGCCTGGCGCGTCGGCTGCCGAACCACCCATGATCGCTATTCCGGGTCACCGTTTACATTCATCCCGGAATTGTCGAATGGCCACGGGCACAGCACCTCAGATCTCGCATACGTGGCAACGGCTTCTGCTCAACCGCGGCACAGACGAAAAATCCTAAGGATCGACAGTGTGACCCGGCAAGCGCAATCACGCGGTTGGCGCTGTGAATCGAAAGCGAAACACTTCGCTTTCGCCAGTGAACGGTCTCGGAGACGGCAGATAGGCGGCGGGCAACTCATGGCGTGCCAGGATGGCGAAGGCCGCCCGGCGGTAGTCCAATGATCCTGTCGCCCGTCGATTCCCTACCGCGAGCCGGGCTCGGGCTGGATCGAGGTCGACGGTGCCGCCATTTCCCTGCGGAGGGCCGACCAGGAACAGGAACTCATCGCCTCGAGTGACGACTGGGCCGAATCACTCGAGGAGCTGCAATTCACCGCCGGTGACGGGCCCGGCGTCGAGGCTTTCCGCGCCGGCGGGGCGATATTGGTGAGCGATCTGACGTTCGACGAGCAGCGCCGGCCGGGATTCGCGGACAGCGCCTCGGCGAACGGCGCGCACGCCGCGTTCGCGTTCCCCCTCGGGCTCGGCGCGATCCGGCTCGGCACCCTGACCCTCTGTCGGCGCAAGACGGGCTCGCTGAGCCCGGACGAGCTGACCGACGCGCTCGCACTGGCCGACCTCTCCACGACCGCGCTGCTCGCCGACAGTTCCGGCGAGGACGATCAGCTCGCGCTGTGGGCACGCAAGGACACGGCCGGACACTACGACGACGTGCACGTGGCGACCGGCATGCTCACCGCCCGCCTCGACATCAGCCTCCAGGACGCGCTGATGCGCCTGCGCGCGCACGCCTACAGCCGTCAGCTACCGATCACGGAGGTCGCGCGGGCCGTGATCATCCGGCAGTCGCGGTTCGACCCGCACCAGGAGTGAGCCCGTCCTCGCTCCTTTCCCAGACGGAGACGTGCTTGGTGCTGTCGGCCGTCAGCTCCGAGCGGTCCCATCCCGCCCAGCGGTACTTCAGGGTCATCCCGGCGATGCGCGCCATGAGGTCCATCTCGGCGGGCCAGGCGTACCGGAACGGAATACGGCGAAACCGCCCCTTCCCGTCGGGTGACACGGTGACGTGGTTCGACGTGAACTCCTGCGTCACGACGTCGTACTGGTCGAATCCGACGTAGCCGCCGCCGTCGCGGCCGGGCGCCACCGCGAACGGCACGATGTCCTGCCCGGGCGGCAGGCCGCGCACGCCCGGCAGCCCCACCTCGATGAGGAACAGGCCGCCCGGCCGCAGGTGCGCGGCCGCGTTCCGGAAGACGTCGACCTGGGCGTCCTGCGTGGTCACGTTGCCGATCGTGTTGAACACCAGATAGACCAGCGAAAACCGGCCGGGCAGCCGCGTCGTCGACATGTCGCCGATGGTGACGTCGACCGCGTCGCCTCCCGGCTTGTCGGCGATCCGGGCCGCCATGGCCCGGCTCAGCTCGATGCCGCTCACCCGCACCCCGCGCGCCGCGAGCGGTGCGGCGATCCGCCCGGTGCCGACCGCGAACTCCAGTACCGGCCCGTCGGCCAGCTCCGCCAGGACGTCCACCATGGGCGTCACCACTTCGGGCGCGTTCGCACCGCCCGGATCGTCGTAGGTCGCGGCCACACTTTCCGGGAACCAGCCGTCCGCCGGGTCGTCTCCCGGCTCCACGGTCTCGGAGCTGTTCGTGCGCATGGTTCCGGACGCTACGCCCGGCACCGTCGTCGCCGCATTCCCTTTTCCGGTCACGCGAACTCACGTCCACAAAGGACATACATCGCGCTCTCCATCGGCCTGAACGTTTCCTCCGCGAACACTCGTCCCGTATCGGCCTCACCGATGTGGAGCGACTGCCGTCGCGCCGCCATCGGCGATCCGGCCGACCGCCTCGACCGCTGTCTGACACACTCCCTACGATCCTCGACACAGCCGCGGTGGAGTGGCGCATAACGAGACCGGGTCGCGGGTACTCCCGAACCACCCGGGCAGACCGGGGGAACCGGTGATCAGGGGGACGGACGTGGGCACACCGAGAACGGGGTCGCGATGAGCGCGGCCACCACCGACCCGTTCGTCCATCCGGCGCTGTTCTACCGCGATCCGGAGGAGTACCTGGCGGGCACCGTGCCGTTCATCCTCGATGGCCTGGCGGCGAGCGATCCGGTCGCGGTGTCGGTGCCGGGCGCCAACCTGGAGCTGCTGCGTACCGCCTTGGGCGGGGACGCGGAGCGAGTGCGGCTGCTGGACATGACCAAGGAAGGCCGCAACCCCGGCCGGATCATCCCCGGCGTCCTCCGCGCGTTCGCCGACGCCCATCCGGCACGGCGGGTCCGCATCATCGGCGAACCGATCTGGGCCGGGCGTTCCGAACTGGAGTACCCGGCCTGCGCCCAGCACGAGGCACTGATCAACTTCGCGTTCACCGGCCGCGAGGTCACCATTCTCTGCCCGTACGACACCGCACGGCTGGACGCCCGCGCCCTGGCCGACGCCGAGGTCACCCATCCCGTCCTGATCGACGCCACCGGCGAACGCGTCAGCGCCGGATACGCCCCGCAGCGCGTCATCGCCGAGTACAACACGCCGCTGCCCGAACCGGCGACATCCACCACACTCGATTCCATCGCGGGCGACGCGGCGTCACAGGCCCACGCCCGCGCCGTGACCCGTGCGCAGGCACGGCAGGCGGGCTTCTCACCGGACCGGGGCGGCGACGTCGAACTCGTGGTCGCCGAGTTGCTGGCCAACAGCGTCGACCACGGAGGCGGGCGGGGACGGCTGCGGATCTGGCCGGAGCCCACCCAGCTCGTCTGCGAGGTCAGCGACGCCGGGCACCTGACCGACCCGCTGGCCGGACGGCGGCCCGCCGCCGTCGGGCAGCTGCGCGGCCGTGGGTTGCTGCTGGTCAACCACCTGGCCGACCTCGTCCGCGTCCACACCGGCCCGCTCGGCACCACCGTCCGCGCCTGCTTCGCCTACCTGGCGGACTGACCGCCGGGGCCCGGGTCAGTCCTGCCCCGGCGCACCCGCCAGTCCCACCGTCATCGACGGCCCGGCGGAGTCCGGCCGCGGTGTCGGCCCGAACCAGTCCAGGCAGACCACCATCGCGTCGTCCTCGGCCTGTTTGCCGTGGCGGCGGGTGGTCAGCTCCCGCAGTACGGACCCCGGGACGTGCGCGGCGGGCAGATCGGCGGTCGCGACGACCGCGTCGCCGAACTCTTGGTCCCCGTACCGCTCGCCATGGGGACCGACAGCGTTGTAGACGCCGTCGCTGACGAACACGAACCTGTCCCCGTCGGCGGCCTGGAACCGGTGGGACGCGTAGGCGGTGTCCTCGAAGGTGCCGAGTGGCAACTGCTCCTCGAACTCGACCCGCTCGGCCTTGCCGTCCCGGAGCCGCCACAGCCGCGGCGAGCCGGCGTCGACGACTTCCACCGAACCGGTGGCGAGGTGGAATTCCAGCAGCAGCGCGGCGACGTGCTGGGAACCGCGATAGTGCGCGTAGATCGCCTGGTCGGCGAGTTCGGCCTGGGCGTCGAGCGTGACCCCGGCGCGGCGGGCGTTGCGCAACGCGTTGACGGCCAGGTTCGTCAGCAGCGCGGCTTCGCTGCCTTCACCCATGCCGTTGATGAGCGTGACGGCGAGTTTGTGGGCGGAGGCGGACCAATCGAAGCAGTCGCCGTAGATCGCGTAGGCGGGTTCGAGCTGGCCGCCGAGCGCGAACTCGGCGCGGGTGCAGGCCCGTCCGGGCAGCAGCTGCCACTGCATCTCCGCGGCCAGCGTCAGCCGCGAAGAACGGCGGGCCTGAATGTAGAGGTCGGTGTCGCGGTCGGCGACGAACAGCTCATGCGCCAGCGCTTCGGCGAACCGCTCGAGTTCGGCCCAGACGGGCGGTTCCGGTTCCTGGGGAAGGGTCACCGCGAGGATGCCGAGCCGGTCACCGCGGACGCTGACCGGCAGGTATCCGGTCACCTTCGCGCCATCCTGTTCGAACGTGGCGGCCTGCGCGACGAAGGCCGAACCGGGAACGGTGCCGTCGACGGGGATCGGGTCGCAGGTGTAGGGCAGCGTGCTGACCTGGCACAGTTCGGTGAGCGCGTAGTCGGCCATCAGTAGCTCGACCGACAGCGCGCCGAAATGTTCGGCCAAGACCGAGCGAAGGGCCGCGGGCAGGTCATGGGGCGGGACATCCCGCAAAAGACGCTCCACGGCCAGGGATCTGTCCAACGCCTGCCTCCCGCTCACCCGGATCGCGCACCGTCCGGCGCACGGTGGTTCTGTTGAGTCTGCGCCGCTCCGGCGTGCCGGTCTACGGCGATTCGCGTGAGCTGTGCTGCAGGAATGAGCATAGGGATGCCACAGTGGACCCTGTGGATCGGTCCCGCGAGCAGCCCGCGCCGGAAGGCGAGGCCGCGAAGTTCGACCTGCCCGACCTCTTCGGACTCGTGGTCGAGCAGGTCCGGGACGTGTCCCCGCGGCCGTTGTCCACCGCCCAGCTGCGTGCGGTGGTCGCGCTGGACCACCACGATGGGCTGAACCTGCGCGCGCTGGCCGAACTGCTCGATTCGACCCCTCCGCTGGTGAGCCGCCTCTGCGACCGGCTCGAAGCGGTCGGCTTCCTCGAACGCCTGCCCAGCTCCCGCAGCCGCCGGGAGCTGACCCTGCGGCTGAGCCTGCGTGGCCGCGCCTACCTGCGGGAACTTCGCGCCCAGCGACGCGAGAACGTCCAGTCGGTGCTCGAGAAGATGACCCCGGAGGGGCGTGCCGCGCTGGCGGCGGGGCTGCGGGAATACCAGGGGATCGCCGCGGGGGAACCGGCCCATCCTGAAGGTTCGGCCTTGCCCGAGTAGGATCAATCGTTGTTATATGACAACTGTTGATCGGCGTACAGCAGAGCGCGCCCCGACCGCAGGAGGACACGGTGCCGGGGACGGACGACGCCCAAGTACGCGAACTGCTGAGCCGGACTCTCGACGAAGACCACGCCACGCTGGTGGCCGACTGGGTCCGGCATCAGCTGGACACCGCCGTCGCGCCACACAACGAACAGGATCTTCGCCGTGAAGCGGCCGAACTACTCGAAGCGTTGCGGGCCGCGCTGAACACGACGGTGGCCGCGGGCCGGATCGTCGCGCGGGACGACGCGGTCCGCGACGCACTGACCTCGCTGTCGGAGCACCGGGCCCGCACCGGCGCGGAACCTTCGGCCACCGCCATGGCGATCCTGTCGCTGAAGCGACTGATGCTGTCCGCGATCGAACGGCGCACCGACGACGCCGAACTGCGTTACCGGGCGGCGCTGCTCGTCACCGACCTGCTCGACAGCGCCGGGGTGCTGGCCTTCGCGATCTACGCCAACGGACGCGAGCACATCATCCGGGAGCAGCACGACCAGATGCTCGAACTCTCCACGCCGGTCGTGCGGCTGTGGCGGCACGTGCTCGCGGTGCCCCTGATCGGGACCCTCGACAGCGCGCGCACCCAGGTGGTGATGAACAACCTCCTGGAAGCGATCCAGGCCCACGAGGCCCGCGTCGCGATCATCGACATCACCGGGGTGTCCACAGTGGACACGGCGGTGGCGCAGCACCTGCTGCAGACCGTCAGCGCGGTCCGGCTGATGGGCGCCGACTGCGTCATCAGCGGTATCCGCCCGTCGATCGCCCAGACGATCACGCAGCTGGGCATCGATCTGTCGCATATCGTCACGCGCGGCACCCTCGCCGACGCGCTGGCCACCGCGATGCGGCTGATCGGCGACGACGCCCGTCCCGCCGCGGTGACCGGGTGAACGCCCAGGAGGGCCTGCCGATCCTCCGGCTCGGAGACGTCCTGCTCACCGGGCTCCTCAGCGATCTGGACGACAAGACCGCGCTCCGGTTCACCGAGGAACTCACCGCCCGCATCTCCGACGAGGGCATCCGCGGCGTGATCATCGACATCTCCCGGCTGGAGATCATCGACTCCTTCGTCGCGCGGGTGCTGATGCAGCTCGCCGACACCGGTCGCCTGCTCGGCGCCCGGATGGTCGTCGCCGGGATGCGCCCCGCCGTCGCGATCACGCTGTCCGAACTCGGACTGCAGCTCACCGGCGTCCGGACCGCGCTCAACGCCGAGCAGGCCATGGAGCTGCTGGGCTGGCGCCGTCCGGTCGAGGCCGCCGAAGAGGCGCCTCATGCTCCCTGACGAACTCACCGGCGCCGCGCCCGCCGTCCCGGCCCGCGAGCACGTCGTGCAGGTGGAAGAGGATCTGCTCACCGCGCGGCACGCCGTGCGGTCCGGCGCGGTCGCGGTGGGCTTCTCCATCGTCGACCAGACCAAGATCGTGACCGCGGCCAGCGAGCTGGTCCGCAACGCCTACATCCACGGCGGCGGCGGGGTCATGACGATCACCGTGCCGCGTGACGAACGCGGCCGGATCGGGCTGCGGTTGCGAGTCCGCGACAACGGCCCCGGCATCTCCGACGTCGAGCAGGCGATGACCGACGGGTTCAGCACCGGCGCCGGGCTCGGTCACGGACTCGGCGGCACCCGCCGTCTCGTCGACGAATTCCACCTCGAGACCGCCCCTGGCCGGGGCACGACCGTCACGATCACGCGCTGGAAACCATGATCGGCTCCGTGGTGGTCCCGCCGGCCTCGCGGCATCTGCGCGTCGACCACGTCAGCGCCGTCTACGCCGCCGCGAGGGCGGCCAGGGAGACCGGCCGCGCGGCGGGGCTCCCGCAGGTGCTCACCGAACGCGCGGCCGTCGTGACCTCCGAACTGGCAGGCAATCTCGACCGGCACGCGATCAACGGGTCGGTGGTCGTGCAGCGGTCCCCGATCGGCCTCGGGATCGACGTCCTGGCGGCCGACGACGGGCCCGGGATGGCCGACGTCGGCCATTGGCTTCTCGACGGCAACACCACCACGGGCACGCTCGGCACCGGTCTCGGCGCGGTCAGCCGGATGGCGACGGTCTTCCGGATCCGTTCCGTGCCGCGGGACGGCACCATCGCGGCGGCGCGCCTTCTCGTCCCGGGTACCCCGGCGGGCCGCGCCGCGGCGATCGGGCATTTCTGCCTGCCGCGCGAGGGTGAGGTCGTCTGCGGCGACGCCATCGCGGTCGCCGAGCTGACCGACGGCTGGACCGCCGTCGTAGTCGACGGCCTCGGTCACGGCCCGGACGCCGCCGAAGCGGCCGACGCGGCGATCCGGGTGTTCCGGCAGAACCCGGACCGGCCGCTCCCCCAGCAGCTCACGAGCATGCACCGGGCGCTGCGCACCACCCGCGGCGCGGCGGTCGCGCTGGCCCGGATCGCGCCCCACCGCCTCGAATTCTGCGGCGTCGGCAACGTCAGCGGCACGACGATCGGCACCGGCGGCCGGTCGCAGCTGCTGCTCAGCATCCCCGGCGTCGTCGGCTTCACCCTGCCCGCCGTCCAGGTCCGGCACACGGTGCTGGCCGAAGGCGACGTCGTCGTGCTGCATACCGACGGCGTCGACCGCACCTGGCGCGCCCCGGCCGTCACCGACCTGCCGTCGCACGCGCTGTCCCTCGCCGCCCGCCTTGCCCACCACCACCGCAATCCCCGCGACGACGCCGCCATGCTCGCCCTCCACCCGGACAGGCTGACCTGATGCACCCGGAACTCGCCCGGCTTCGCCGTCTCCTGCGCGCCGCCTGTGCCGAGGGCGGTGTCCCGGCGTACGAGCGAGCGCGTCTCGTCGTCGCCGCGACCCTGCTCGCCGAACCCACCCTCGACGCGGGCGCGAAGGTCACGCTCGAAACCTCCACCGCGGACGGCCTGCTCGCCGTCACCCTGCGGCTCCCGCGTCCGGTCGCGCAGTCGCGGCGAGACCGGCTCCCGCTGCTGCCCGACGCGGGGGACGGCACCGGCCTCACCTGGCATCTCCCCACGACTCCGGCCCGGCAGCCCGCTCCGGCCGACGACGCCGAGGCCACCAGGGAGGAGACGCTCGCGCTCATCGCGCGGGCCGACGGACTCGCCCAGGAACAGCGGGAACTCAAACACGAACTCGCGGAGACGAACAGCGGCGTACTGGCGATGTACGTCGAACTCGAACAGCGCGACGAGCAACTCCGCCGCGCGCACGCCGTCATCTTCCGCGAGCTGGAAGACGCGCTCCGGCCGCCGCCACCGGCCGTCCCGAACCTCGAACTGGCCGTCCACTACTCCCCGACCGATCCGGACTCCCCCACCGGCGGCGACCTCTACGACTGGTTCGTCCTTCCCGACGGTCACCTGCACATCACCCTCGTCGACGCCGTCGGGCACGGCGTCACCTCGACCCGCCACGCCCTCACCGTGACCCACGCGATCCGCACCCTCGCTCTCGAAGGCCATCCCTTCCGCGATCTCGTCGCCAGGACAGCCCGGACCCTGGCGACGATCGAGCCCGATCTGATGGCCACGGTGATCCTCGCGCGGATCGATCCGGCGACCGGCGACGCGACGTTCGCGAGCGGCAGCCATCCGGCCCCCGTACACCTCACCGCGGACGGTGAACCACGACTGCTGCGGTCCCCGGTCGTCGGCCGCGGGGTCGGCTTTCCCGACCCCGGCACCCCCGAACTCGCCCGCTGCGTCCTGGCGGCGGGTGACACCCTGCTGCTCTACACCGACGGTCTCGTCGAAAGCCGCAAGGATTTCCAGGAAGGGCAAACCCGGCTCCTCGCGCTCGCCCGCGCACACGCCACCCTGGCCACCGCGGACCTCCCTCGCGAACTGGTCACCAGGATGCACGACGTCGTCCTGCACGCCGACGACACCGTCGCCCTCGCCGTCCACCGGATTCCGGGCCACGGCAAGCGAAATTCCTGAAGCGTCCACAAAGGACGTTGCTTGGGCTTACTCGTGGAGGGCGGCGTCGACGGTGGCCTCCAGCTGTGCCCCCAGGACGGTGCAGTCCCGGATCGGGTCGTCGCGAGGACAGGTGAGCAGGTGCTCGAGCACCTCTTGTGCCGCGCGGAGCCGTTCGATCTGGTGCTGCATCACGCGGATCGACTCGGCCATGACGCTCCTGGACTCACCACCCGGCGAGTCGCCGGAAAGCGCGGCGGCGGTGCTCGCCACGCTCATCATCCCGTCCTGGTGGAGCAACTGGACGAGCGCGAGCCTGCGTAATTCGTCGCGGCCGTAGGTACGCACGGTCCCCCGTCGTCCGGCCGGATGAAGCAGGCCGACCTGATCGTAATAGCGCAGCGCGGAGACGGAGATCTTGAAGTACCGCGCCACCTCGCTGATCGAGTAATCCACGTCACCAGGATCGCAGGTTGCGCTCAAGTCCACTTGAGCGAGCACGGTGGACGGCGAAAGTGATCAGTGAGGAGACACGGTGGAGCGATTCGAAGCAGTGGTGGCGGGCGCCGGGCCGGTGGGGCTGTCGACGGCGTTGTTCTTGGCGGACCGGGGGGTGCGGGTGCTGGTGGTGGACGCGCGCGACCCGTTCGATCGCCCGCCGCGTGCCGGTACGTCGATGCGGACCCTGGAGTTGTTCCGGGGCATCGGACTGGGGCCGACGCTGGATCGGGTCGGCTGGGAAGGCCCGCCGCCGTTGCGCTCGATCGTCAAGGACAGCGCCACCGGGACCGTGCTGCACCGGTCGGCCCCGCCACCGCGCTACGCGGAGCGGCTGGACACCTGCGGCCCGACCGATCCCCGCCTCGTGATGACGCAGTACGAGGTGCAGCGGTTCACGGGGGAAGAGCTGCGGCGCCGCGGCGGGCAGCTCCGGTTCGGCACCGAGTTGACCGGTTTCACCGCCGACGCCGAAGCCGTGCGCGTCGAACTGGCCGACGTCGCCACCGGCCGCGAACACCAGGTGACCGGCGATTACCTGATCGGCGCCGACGGTGCCCGCAGCCGGGTGCGGGAGCTGCTCGGCGTCGACCTGCCCGACCGGCGGGTCGACGGCAGGCTCAACACCGCCTTCTTCCGGGCCGACCTGCGGAAGCTGCTGCCGGAATCGGCCACGCACGCCTGTTTCATCCGCAACGAGCAGATCTATTGCACGCTCTTCGCGAAGGATGCGGCCGGTGACCGCTGGTCTTCGCACCTCATGGACTACCCCGGCAAACCCGCCGGACTCGCCCGGCTGTCGCCCGAGCGGACCCTGAGCCTGCTGCGCGCGGCGATCGGCGACGACACGGTGCCGATCGACCTGATCGAATGCAACGCGTGGGAGGCCGCGGCCGGCATCGCCTCGGCGCTCCGGCGCGGCCGGGTGTTCCTGGCGGGCGACGCCGCCCATGTGCAGAGTTCCGCCGGTGGGCTGGGGATGAACACCGGTATCCAGGACGGGCACAACCTCGCCTGGAAACTCGCCGCCGTGCTGCGCGGCCAGGCCGACGAGGCCCTCCTGGACAGCTACGAGCCCGAACGCCGCGCCGCCGCCGAGGCGTCACTGGCGCTGTCCCGCCGGCTGCTCCGCGGCTACCAGGCCCACCAGGACCCAGAACAGCTCTACGCGCAGGCCGCCGCCGACTATCTGCGCGGGATGATGTTCTACCGCTACGACTCCCGCGCGGTACTCACCGACGACGCCGAGCCACCCGACGTCCTCGACGACCGGGCGGCACCCGGCCACCGTCTGCCCCACCGATGGCTCACCGACGACGGCCGCCGACTGTCCACACTCGACCTTCTAGGTCCACAATGGACTTTGATCACCGGCGACGGCGGTACCGGCTGGCTCACCGCGGGAACGGAAGAGCTGCGCGTACGGCGGATCACCGGGGCCATGGCCGACGGTGACCGCGCCGCCTTCGCGCGGATGGCGGGCACCGGCCCGGACGGCGCCCTTTTGGTTCGCCCGGACGGTTTCGTCGCCTGGCGGTCGCATGACCTGCCCGCCGATCCGGACCGCGCCGTCCGCTCCGCCCTGCGCAGCCTGCTCGGACACCGTTACCGTCAAGGGTGAACCCGGTAGCGCTTCTTTCGGTTTTCTTGTCATAAAGGGAGAATACGGCCGGATATACCACGAACTTGTTGAGACGGCGGAAAGCCCGGCTTTATACTTCGCCGGTCAGCGGTATGGGCACGTGGTCCGTACCGGTGAGGGGATGACGTGGATTTCCGGGTCTTGGGGCCGATTCGGCTGCGGGCTGCCGGGCGGGACATCGCGATCGGCGAGCCGCGACGGCAGGCGGTGCTGGCCGTCCTGCTGTTCGAGGCGGGGCACACCGTCGGGATCGACATGCTGGTGGACCGGGTCTGGGGAGAATCGGCGCCGAAGCAGGCCAAGCGTTCGTTGCAGGCCCACATAACCCGCATCCGGCGCGCACTCGAAGAAGCCGATCCCGATGGCACCCACGTGACGCGGGATCCCGGTGGCTATCGCCTCGTCGTCCGGCCCGAGCAGGTCGACGTGTTCCGTTTCCGCGACACGCTCCGGAACCGTTCCACCGACGCGGCGGCGCTGCGGGAGGCACTCGGGCTCTGGCACGGTGAACCCCTGGCGGGTCTGCGCGGCGACTGGGCGGAGCGCACCCGCCGGGCACTGAGCCGGGAACACGCGGCCGCCGTCGTGGCCTGGGCCGACGCCGAAATCCGCGACGGCGGCGCGGCCTCGACGATCGCGCCGCTGACCGAACTCACCGACGAACAGCCGTTGCACGAGACCGCCGCGGCGACGTTGATGCACGCCCTGTACGCCGTCGGACGGGGAGCCGAAGCGCTGGCCTGCTACGAACGGACCCGCCGGGCACTCCGGGACGAACTCGGCGCGGATCCCGGCCCGGAGCTTTCCGCCGTGCACACCGCCGTACTGCGGCACGACCTGGCCGCTACGGGCGTGGCACCCACGCCCGTACCCGCGCAACTACCCGCCGACGTGGCCGCGTTCACCGGCCGGGCCGGTGAACTGGCCGAACTGGACCGGCTCGCGGCGGGAACCGGTGACAGCCCGGTGATCGTCTGCCTCACCGGCACGGCGGGGGCGGGCAAGACCGCCACGGCCGTGCACTGGGGACATCGGGCCCGCGACCGGTTCCCGGACGGGCAGCTGTACCTCGACCTGCGCGGATACGATCCCGGCGAGCCGCTGTCGTCGGCCGACGCACTGGCCGCGTTCCTCACCGCGCTGCTGCCGTCCGGCGCCGAGATCCCGCTCGGCGCCGCCGAACGCGCGGCCCGCTTCCGCACCGAGGTCGCGTCCAGGCGCATGCTCGTCATGCTGGACAACGCGGCGACCGTCGAACAGATCCGTCCGCTGCTCCCCGGGACCGACGGCTGCGTCGTCGTGGTCACCAGCCGCGATTCGCTCGCCGGTCTCGTGGCCCTGCACGGCGCGCGGCGCGTATCGGTGGACCAGCTGCCCGCCGCCGACGCCGTCGGCCTGCTGCGACGGCTGGTCGGCGAGCGGGTGGACGCCGAGCCCCAGGCCGCCGCCAAACTGGCCGAACGCTGTGTCCGGCTGCCCTTGACCTTGCGCCTGGCCGCCGAACTCGCCGTTTCCCGGCCGGCCGCCCGGTTGTCCAGACTGGTGGACGAACTCCGTGCGGCACAGCGCGCGCTCGATCTGCTCAGTGGCGGCGCCGATCAGCGGGCCGCCGTACGGGCGGTGTTCTCCTGGTCGCTGCGGCAACTGGCGCCGGGGACCGTCCGGGCCTTCGCCGTCCTCGGCGGGCACCCGGCTCCGCTGTTCGACGCCTACGTGCTGGCGGCGCTGGCCGCGCTGCCGCTCGAAGAAGCCGAGGCCGAGCTGGCCGCGCTGGCCCGCGCGAGCCTCATCCAGCCCGTGGGCGACCGGTTCGGGATGCACGACCTGCTCAAGGCATACGCGGCGGAAAGCAGCGTCGGCGAGCCCGCCGCGCTCGACCGCGTCTACGACTACTACCTGGCCACCGTCGCGGCGGCGATGGACCGGCTGTACCCCGGCGAAGCCCATCGGCGCCCGCTTGTCGCGGCCCCGGTGAGCCCGCTGCCGGAACTGCCCGATGCCGATGGCGCACGCGACTGGCTCGACGCCGAGCTGAGCATGATCCAGGCGCTCGCCGCGCACGCGGCCACCCGCGGGAGACCGGAGCGTGCCGTGGCGCTGGCCGCTCTCCTCTTCCGTTATCTCGACGGGAACCACCGGACGGCCGCGCTGGTGATCCACGGCCACGCGCGGGACGCCGCGCGGGGTATCCACGACCGCACGGCCGAGGCCGAGGCACTCGTCGCCCTCGGCGCGGCGCATATGCAGGCCGGACGCCGCGAGGCCGCGACATCGGACTTCCTGACGGCGTACCACGTGTTCAGCCAGGCGGGGAATCTGCTCGGCCAGGCCAGATCACTCGGCAATCTCGGCATGCTCGCGGAAAGCGCCGGACGTTACCGGGTCGCGGCCGCCTACTTCACCCGGGCGCGGGCGATGTTCCGCCGGATCGGCGACGTGACCGGCCAGGCCCATATGCTCACCCGGCTCGGCACGGTCGAAGCGAGGATCGGCAGGGGCGAGGCGGGGCGCCACCATCTGGGACAGGCGATGGACCTGCACGAGCTGGCCGGGCATCACTTCGGCGAAGCGTGGGTGAAAGTCGGGCTCGGCGAACTGGCGGCGAACGACGGCCGCCCGGCAGAGGCTCTCCGGTTCCACGCCGAAGCCGCCGAGCAGTTCCGGGTCCTCGGGCACCGGGACAGCGAGGCGTGGGCCATCGACGGTCTCGGCAGGGCGGGAATGCTGGGCGGTCATCCGTCCGACGCCGCCGCGTACCACCGCCGTGCCCTCGACCTGTTCCGGGAGCACGGCGACCGGGAGGGCGAATCCTGGGCGCTCAACGGACTCGGCGAGGCATGCCAGGCGACCGGCTCGGTCGCCACCGCCCGCGCCAACCACGCCGAGGCACTCGCCGTCGCCACCCGGACCGGCAGCAGCGAACAGATCGCCCGCGCTCATCGCGGCCTCGCCAGAGCGGCAGGCACCGACGTCGAGGTGGCGCGCGAGCACTACGACCGGGCCATAGCGATCTACCGCAGCCTCGACCTCACCACCGCCGAAGTCACCAAAGCCGAACGGCGGGCGCTGAACTGAGCCCGTCCCGCCGGGTCTCATCTCGCCCCGTCGACCAGCGCGGTGACGTTTCCCCTGTCCGCGCCCAACTGCAGGTAGAGGTCGACCCACTGCCGGTCGACGTCGGTGACGCTCTTGCCGTCACAGTAAGGTTTGCCGCCGTTGGCGGTGTAATAGCGGAGCAAGGCGAGCAGCTCGTCGGTCCGCCTGTGCGAGGCGTCGGTATAGCGGCTCCCGGGTGCCTGTGGCTGGTGTTTCATGCAGCTCAGCTCGACTGCCGCACCGTCGGTCGACTCGTCGTCGAAGCGAGGGCCGGAATCGGCGGCCGTCACGGCGCACGCCGTGGCGACGGCACCGAAAAGCAGAATACTCACGATGGCGCCCCGGAGCCGGGGCCGTGCCGGTTCGGTCGGCAGATTGCGCATGGTGTCCGCTGCCCTTCTGATCGGGTGCTGCCCGCGTGGATTCATCCGGCACCGCGCAGGTTCGCCAGCGCGGCCCGCGCCGCCCGCGCCTCGACGACGGAGAAGGCCGGATTGATCCGCAGCGCCTCGGTGAGCGCCGCGACGGCCTCGGTGTTCCGGCCGAGACGGGCGAGGATCATGCCGCGGTGATAGGAAAAGGTGGCGTTGCGCCAGCCGGTGCTCGCGGCCTGATCGGCGTAGGTGAGCGCCTCGGTGTCCCGGCCGTTGAGATGCAACGCCCAGGCCAGTGCGTCCGCGACGAACACGGGCCGCCTGCGTGACCACTCCGACTGCGCGAAGGTCAGTGCCTGCGCGGCCTTCCCGCGGTCGGCGGCGACCGTCGACGCCTCCAGGTCGATGGTCGCGCCGGACGCGGCTTCAAGTCGTTGCTGTTCGTCGAAAAGCGCGTACTGCTGTGCGGCGAGTTCCGGCCGGCCCGCGGTCTTCAGCAGGAGGGCGTACTCCTGCAGGCCACCGAGGCTCGGCTTGTGGGACACGAGTTCCTGGTAGCCCGCGAGCGCCTTCTCGGTCAGTCCCCGCGCCGCCGCGAGCCTCGCTTTCCCTTGCCGCAGCGATCCGTCGTCCGGTACCGCGAGCAGACCTGCCTCGTAGTGGCGCTCCGCGGCGTCGAAGTCCCCGTTGTCGTAGGCGAGTTCGCCGAGCAGGTTGCGGCAGAAGGCGATGTCGCCGGGGTCGATGGCGTCCGCGAGCGCGCGGTCGAGCGCTTTCCGCGCGTCGTCGACCCGGCCGTGGATCTCGAACTCGTACGCGGCGCGGGTGAACGAGGAGACGCCGGGTTTGAGGTCCAGCATGCGCTGCAGCGCGGCGGTGGCCGCCGCGGTGTCACCGAGCTGGGTGTAGGCGTCGTTGAGCACGCCGTAGACCTCCGCGTTGTCGGGGAGTACCGCCTTGGCCTTCTCGCCCCAGTCGCGGGCGGCGCCGAAATCGTGCCGCGCGTTGGCGAGCGCGCCCATACCGGTCAACGCGGTCCCGTTGCCGTCGGGCTGCTGCGCCAGTGACTTGCGCAACGCCACTTCGGCTTTGGGGAAGTAGGCGGGATCCGCCTTGACCCGGGCCGTTTCGACATAGGCGGCGCCGAGTTCGGCCCAGGTCCGCGGATCGTGGTCCCGCTTCGTCAACTTGGTCTGCGCCATCCTGATCGCCCGGTCGAGGGTGCTCGAACCACCGGCGGGCCCGCTCGCGACGGCGGGCGGGCTCTCCGGTGCGGGCGGGAGGAACGCGGCGACGCCGACGACGAGCAGGCCGGCGCCGAGAACGGCCATGAGCGCACCGCGAGCGGAACGTGGCCCGGTACGGCGGCGCCCGGTATCGGTCACGTTTCGGGAATTGTCGGCTGACATCGGAAACGCCTTCCAGGAGTCGGGGGGTGGTGATCGCCGCGGTCGACGGCGACCACCACGGGAGCAACCGGCCTCGCCCTTACCTCGAGTTGACCGCCTTGTTGTTCGGCAGGGCGACATACGGGAACGCCGTGCCGAAGGGGACGTCGTTCCGGTCGACCCGGTCACCCGCCGCGAGCGGCAGGACGATGCCGCTGACCGCGGCGCCCTCCAACGCCTGGACACTGATGTCGAGCGCGTCGTCGGCCGGCCTCCGGCCGTTCGGGAACCCTTGGAGGTCGCCGCCGAGCACCCCGAGCCGGTTGGGCTGCGCGGACGGCGGGATCGACGTGTTCAACCGCAGTTGTTCCGACTGGGCGAATTTCGCCGGATCGACGTCGGCGTTGACGAGCTGCGAATTGAGATCGACGGCGTTGAGCTTGTCACCGAATTTCTTGGTGATCCCGACCAGGAAGATCTCCACCAGGTCGCTGCGTGGCGTGGTGGGCGCGGGGATGCCGTAGATCCGCTGGATCAGATCGGGCACCTCCGGATTGGTCACCCTGTTCACCAGCGCGGGTATCGTCCGGTCCTGCTCCGGCAGAAGCGAGTTGAACCGGTCCTTCAACGCCGCGGGCACCACGACCTCGTTCACCAGCGGGTTGCCGAGGCGCGACACCTGGACCTCGGAGCCGAACGACTGCTGTGCACCGGGGGAACGCAGCGTGATCGAATAGCGCTCGGTGTCGCTCCAGACCCCGATCACGGGGTTCCTGGCGGGATTTCCGGCGAGCGTCAGTACGCTCTTGGGCACCTGCAACGCGATGGTGTTGACGTTGAACCCGGCCACCGTGTCCTGCCCGACCTCGGAGAGATCGCCACCGTAGAGCAGGTCGAAGATGCGCAGATCCAGGAAGAACGGATCGTCGGCCTGCCCGGCGAAACTCCGCCCACCGCCGGGAATGGCGGTGATGGCCTGATCGCGAAGAGTCCCGTAGTTCGGCATCGAAGCCGGGCCCACGTTCGACGGCGCGACCCTGGCGGAACTGGCCAAGGTGGTGACCCGCCCGTTCGGCCGGTCGATCAACGTCAACGTGTAGGACTGGCGGAACAACAGATCCGGGTCGTCCAGTGAGGTCACCGGGTCGTCGTTGTAGAGGAAGGTGTTGTTCCCCCGCCGGTCTTCGGTGCGGAAATCCCACCGGTAGGTCAGATCCGCTTTCGCGTCACCGTTGTTGTCGATGTTGATGTCGTAGTGGGCGTCCGTCGCCCACGGATAGAAGTTCGGTCCCCCGTTGGGTTCCGAGAACGGATACCAGTTCGCGATCAGCGTCACGGTATCCGGCTTGTCGGGGCTGACGAACGCGTACACGTCGGTGTTGTCCACCGGCGGGTCGCCCGAGATCAGCGGAGCTTCCCGGTGACTCGACGCGAGCGCCGTGTCGGCCGGCAATCCGGCCACCGTGCCCGCCAGGATCGCGGCGACCGCGATCACCGCCCTTCGCCGTGGAACGACACGACGGCGAGCGGGATGGGGTTGTGCCATTTCCCTCCCCTTTCTGGGAAGAACCTCGCCCGCGACGCGCGGACGAAAAGTTCCCGATCATGGGGATGCCCACCGGAGGCGCGGGCCGCTGTGGCGCCGGACCACGATCCGGGTTCACCATCGACGACATCCCCGCCGGAACGCGTCGTCCGCCGGACCGAAGAACGGCGGGCCCCGCGGTTCCGGGGCGGAGGCCGGGTTTCCGTCCTCCGTCGAACGCCGATGGTGCCCGCGACCTCCAGTGGCGAAGTTGTGGAAGTGTTGTGGCGGGGTGAAGTACGTGCCCGGTGCGGCGGGGTTTCGGTACAGATAGTCGTGAGTGGTAATGACGGTTAGAACCGTCATTACCACTCACGACCCGCGAGCTGGTTCCGGAAGGGCGTGGGCATCAGCCAGTGAAGGCGAACGCGTTGTCCCGTACCCAGTCGTCGAAAGTGAGCGCGGGCCTGCCCAGCAGGTCTTCCACGGTCCTCGTGGTGGGGCCGGGGCGGAGGGCGTAGTCGGCCAGGGATCCGAGCAGCCGGGCAGGGACTTCTTCGGGCAGTCCTTGCGCGAGCATGCCCTGCCGCACCCGGTCGGGCGGGAGTTCCTGGAAGGACAACGCCCGGCCGACGGCGGAGCCGATGATCCGCACCTTTTCGGCTTGGTCCAAGGACCGCGGGCCGGTCAGCGTGTGGACCATCCCCGTATGGGCGCTGCCGGTGAGGGCCTGTACGGCGACCGCCGCGATGTCGGTCTCGTGGATCGGCGAAGTGGCGGCCTGGGCGTACGCGCCGCGCACCACGTCACCGGCCTTGAGCTGCGGCGCCCAGGCCAGCGCGTTGGCGGCGAAGTCGGCCAGCCGCAGGACCGTCCATTCGAGACCGGAACCGGTGACCAGGTCCTCGGCGAACTTGAACTGCGCGGCGAACCGGGCCTCTCCCGCCGGATACTCCACCGTGGTGGCCGACAGCAGCACCAGCCGCCGTACGCCTTGTCTTTGGGCCAGTTTCACCAGCTCGGCGAGACCAGGGCCGGTGGCACGCGGGCTGAGCTGGATCGCCTCGACCTCTTCCAGCGCCGGTTCGATCCACTGTGGACTGAACAGGTCACCGCTGACGACTTTCACGCCGTCGGGTGAAGGGGCTTCGCCGAGGCCGCGAGTGACCGCGGCGACGGCAGCACCTTCCTGTAGCAGCATATCCGTCACTCGACGTCCCACGACGCCGTTGGCTCCGGTGATCAGGATCATGATGGGTTCGTCCTTCTGCTCGGCGGACAGATCTATCCACTGTGGAATAAGAGAGGGATCAGGCGGGGAGCGCGAGCCGCTGTTCGGCCAGAACGGTACGGCGACGACGGACCGGCATCAGCATCGTCGGGTGGGAGATGCTCCAGGCCGCGGACTTGCAGATCATCTCCTTGACGCGCACGGCGGTCTTGCCGGTGAGCGCGGACGGTTTGGGCTGGTCGTCCGGGGTCACCCACTGCACGAGCGCGTCGCGGCGGCCGAGGCTGACGCACTGGCCGCTGTAGCCGATCTTGTTCACGGGGAGCGGGCGTCCGGTCAGCCGGGCCGCGATGGCGTCGGCCGCCTGGTGCGCGGTGGGAACTCCCGAGGCGCAGGACATCCGCAGCGGCGTGCCGTTCGCGCCCGGTGCGAGCGCGGCGTCACCGACGGCGTAGACGTCCTCGTGCGAGACCGACCGCATCGTCTCGTCGACGACGATCTGCCCGGTCGCCGAGACCTCCAAGGTGGTGGCTGCGGCGAGGGGGTGGACGGCGAAACCGGCCGTCCAGACCGTCACCTGCGCCGGGATCGCCCGGCCGTCGCCGATGACCGCGCCCGCCGGCTCGACGCCCACGACGTCGGTGTGCTCGTGCAGGGTGATGCCGAGCCGGTCGACGGCCTGGCGCAAGTGGTTCTGGGCCTTCCCGCTCAGCCAGCCGCCGAGCTCGCCACGGACGGCGAGCGAGACGTCGAGGTCCGGTCGGGCCTCGGCGATCTCGGTGACGGCTTCGATGCCGGTGAGGCCACCGCCGACGACGAGCACGGTGCCGCCCGCGGCGAGGTCGGCCAGGCTCTTGCGCAACCGCAGCGCGGACTGCTTGCCGGCGACGCTGTGGGCGTGCTCGGCGACGCCGGGGACACCGCAGTCGGCGGCGCTGCTGCCCAGCGCGTAGACGAGCGTGTCGTAGGAGATCTCGCCGGGTCCGTCGGCGTCCTCGAGGCTGACGGTCTTGCGTTCGGCGTCGACCGCGGTCACCCGCGCCACCCGCACTCGCACACCGGTGCCCGCGAAGACGTCGGTCAGCGCGCGCGGCTCCAGGTCCTGACCGGTCGCGAGCTGGTGCATGCGGACGCGCTCGACGAACTCGGGGTCGGCGTTGACGAGGGTGATCTCGGTGTCGGCGGGGTGCAGGCGCTTGGCGAGGCGGCCGGCGGCGTTGGTTCCGGCGTATCCGGCCCCGAGGACGACGATCTGGTGCTTCATGGCTTCCCTCATTCCTGTCCGGCTGGTGTCGCTCCCTGAACCGGACAGCGGCGCGAAACCTGACAGCGGAATGATGTGATCTGGGTCACCAGGTGTCGGGAAGCGGTTCTCCCTGGTCGGAAGCGGCCCAGTGGAACTCCGCGCGTTCGAGCTTGGCGGGGTTCACCTGGGCGTGGACGGCCGCGATACCGTCGGCGGTCACGTCCAGCGTGACGACCCCGGCGACCCGGCCTTCGACCTCCAGCACCAGCGCGGGCATCTCGTTGACGACCGCGGCGAACAGGACGGGACGGCCACCGATGAGCGACCACTTCGCCGCACTGGGCTTGAACAGTCCCTGCAGGAACCTCGCCACCCGCGTCGCCCCGGTGACCGGGTGCGGCAACGAGAACAAGACGCCCCCGCCGTCGCCCACGCTGATCGCGTCGTCGGTCAGCATCCTCACCAGCGAGTCGGTCTTGCCGCTGAGCGCCGCGGCGAGGAACTCCTCGACGATCTTGCGAGCCGCGGCCGCGTCGACCGGCACACGGCGCCTGTCCGCGGCCAGATGTTGCTTGGCGCGCCGGTAGATCTGCTGACAGTTCGACTCGGTGAGGTCGAGTACCTCGGCGATCTCACCGTGCGAGTAGCCGAACGCCTCGCGCAGCACGTACACGACGCGTTCCTTGGCCGAAAGCCGCTCCATCAGCGCGAGCATCGCGATCGAGACCGATTCACGCTGCTCGACGGTGTCCGACGGGCCGAGCATCCGGTCCCCGGCGAAGACCGGTTCGGGCAACCATTGCCCCACATAGGTTTCCCGCCTGGCCCGCGCTGAGGTGAGGCGGTTGAGGCAGATGTTGGTGAGCACCTTCGTCAGCCACGCCTCGGGCGTCTCGATCAGCTCCCGGTCGGCCGACTGCCAGCGCAGGAACGTGTCCTGTACGGCGTCTTCGGCGTCGTTCGCCGAACCCAGCAGGCGGTAGGCGATCGCCTCCAGTCTGCCCCTGGCCCCCTCGAACACCTCGACCTCGCGCGCACCGATCAGCATGGTCGAAGTTAACCATCCTCGCCGGCGACCGTGGTCGAAGTCCGTGAAGGACTCCTTGAGGGACTGCCGTTCGCGCTCCGCCGTGCCCGGCGTCTCGGGCCCGGGCGAGTACATGATGGCCCCCTTCCTTGCGCCTAGCGCAAGGAAGGGGGCCATCATGTACTTGGGGAAGGTGTGAAGGTCGAGTTTCCTCGGCTGAGCCGAGGTAAGGGGGCCTTCACGGCCTTCGACGACGCACGGGCGGGTGCGATGCGCGGGGCGGCGCCCTGGCAGGCTAGTTTGCCCGGGTGAGTCTCCTTGATGACGTGGCCGAGCGCGATGGCTGGCGCTGCTGGGTGTGCGACGAACCGGTCGACCCCGGCATGTCGGTGAACGACCCTCGCGGACCCAGCGTCGACAGCCGCACCGCCGACCGGAAGGCCAAGATCCCCGAGCGGCTCGCGCACCGCGGGTGCAACACCCGCGAAGGCGCGGTCAAGGTGGTCATCGCCTGGCCGGATCGCCTGCACGTGGTCGAACCCGCGCCGCTGATCACGGTCGCCGGGAGGCTGGAACGCAAGGGTGGCCGCGAGATGGTGGCCCGTTGCCCGACCGAGCGGGACGCCCGCGAGGCCGCGGAGTGGCTGGTGGACCGGTTCTCCCGGCTGCTACCGGGACTGCCGGTGACCGCCGGTGTCGAACCCGGTGGCGGCCAGTTCCTCGTCATCCTGGCCGCCGGCCGCCGCTGACCGAGCTTGCGCGTGAAGGCCCCCTTCCCCTTGGGTTCTAGTGGTGGTTGCAACACCTGACTTTGTTCGG
>NZ_ASJB01000073.1 GCF_000478275.1 Amycolatopsis orientalis DSM 40040 = KCTC 9412 | reverse complement strand
AAGGGAACCTTCGAGACGCTCCACGTCCGAAAGGGGGCCTTCAGGACACCCCAGGCCACGAAACCCCACCCGACCCCGGAGCGCACCACCCAGCCATGTTCGCCTCACCTCTCAAATAGAACGCTCTTCACCACTCACGACCCCGCGCGAAAAGGGACCGCCCCCGACGCACGGACGACGTCGGGGACGGTCGGGTCCGGGCGCACCCCTGCGTGTGGCCCGGACGGCTAGGCGGTCAGGAGCGCGCCCAGAGGGCGGGGACGTTCGGCGGCTCCCAGCCGACCTGAGCGGTGTGGGCCTGCAGGGCCCGGTAGGAAACGCCGTTGTAGGTGACCGTCGCCCCCACGGCGTAGGTGGTGCCCGCCGCCCAGGTTCCCGTGGGCGGGTCGGTCGGCGTGGTCGTGGCGGTGGTGCTGGACGGCGGGTTCGAGCCCGACGTCACCAGGCGCAGGCTGTAGACGCTCAGGATCTCCGAGATCGGCTGGAAGTAGAACGTGCCGCCCGAACTGCAGTTGCCGGAACCGCCGGAGGTGACGCCCTGCGCCTGGTCGCCCGCGAGCCACGAGCCACCGGAGTCGCCGGGCTCGGCGCAGGCGTTGGTCCGGGTGAGGCCGGAAACGGTGCCCTGCGGGTAATTCACCGAGGCGTTCTTCTGCTCGATGGTGCCGCAGTGCCAGCCGGTCGTGGAACCGGAACGGCAGACCGAAGCGCCGATCGCGGCCTCCTGCGATCCCGCCACCGGCACGGTGCCCGGATAGCGGTTCACCAGCGGACGCGGCGTGTTGCCCGCGTCCACGCGGACCCACGCGTAGTCGTTGCCGGGGAAGCTGGAGCCCGCCACGGTCCCGCTCGGGTTCGAGGTGCGGGTGCCGGTGGTCCCGCAGTGCCCGGCGGTCACGAAACCGCCCTCGACCGAGAAGCCGACCGAGCACCGGCCCGAGCCGAAGGTGTAGGCGTTGCCGCCGATGACGTCGATCAGCGGAACCGGGCTCTCGGTGCTGGTCTCGACCCGCACCGCGTCGGGCCGCACGCCGGACGCGGTCGCCCACGACCGGGCGGCCGCCTCCGAACCCGCGTGGGCCAGGACGACGATCGAGTTGGTGGTGGCGTCGACGTACCAGCCGGGCACCGTCTTCGGCGCGCTGGATCCCTTGGTGTCCAGGGAAAGTTTCGCGGCGTCGAGCTGGGCGGCGCTCCGCGTGACGGTCTTCGGGGTCGCACCCGCGGCGCGGACCGTGTCCGCCAGGGCGGCGTCGGTGACCGCGACGGTCAGCGTCGTCCCGGCCGCGTCCAGCCAGGACCCGGCGTAGGAGGAGCCGAGCCGGGCCTTGAGGGCGCTGTCGGCGAGTGCCGCCTTCCGCTCGTCCGCGAGGCGGGTTTCAGCCTGTTCCGGGCTGATCTTCAGGTCGCGTGACAGTGCCGCGACGATCTCCGCCTGGACCTGGCCCGCCGCCGTGACGGTCTGGCCGGCGCTGGCGCTCGGCGTCAGCGCGACGGCCGTGACCAGCCCGCCGACGGCGATGGCCGCCGCGGCGGCCGCTACGATCTTTCGGTTCATTGAGGCGCTTCCTCGTAACGTGCCGGAAGGGATCCAGTCCCGACCGTACGAGGCGCCTCCCGCTAAGGGTACATACCATTTAGATCATATCCACCTCAGTGGACTGGACCTTTTTACCGCGTTTTCGCTGGTCAATGCACCCCGGCGTCCGTGTAGTCGACGCCATAACCCGGGTTCAGCTCGAGGTACTTGGAGTAGGTCGGCCGCCGGTCGATCAGTTCGCCGTACACCACGCGGGACAGCGCGATCATCTCCGCGGCGAACGGGCCCATCTCGCCGCGTTCCGACCAGCCGATGAGATTCCGCCAGCTCAGCGGGTTTCCCGCGATCGGGACGGCGACGATGCCGGGGATCTCGTGGAACAGCGGCTGGCACAGCACCACCGCGTGTCCCGATTCGACCATTTCGATGCAGGTCAGGACATCGGTCTCGTACAGCGATCGCGGGGTGAACCCCGACCTGGCGCACGCGGAGGCGAAACAGTCACCGAAGCAGCCGTCCCCCGGCGTCGCGCACCACCGTTCGTCCGCCAGCGCGCCGAGTTCCACCTCGTCGTGCTGCGCCCGTTCGTCCCGTGCCGACATCAGCACGAACACCGGATGATGCGCGAGCGTCCGCCACCGTAGACCGGGCGCCGGCGGCGGCGCGGCGTCACCGCAGACGCCGACGAAGGCGAAGTCCAGCGCGCCTTCGGCGGTCATGCCCGCGAGTTCGTTGGCCGACCAGGACGTATGCGTGGCGACGTGGATGTCGGGATGGGTGGTGCCGAGGCGCTGCAGGAGCGCCCCCAGCATCGGGCCCGTCGCCGAGCCGAGCCGCAACGTGACCGGTTCGCCGGTGCCGGAGTGCTGGGCGAGGCGTGCCGCCTCGTCGTGCAGGGACGAGACGGCGGGGAGCACCATCTTGGCCCGGTCGAGGACGAGAAGGCCGAGCGCCGTCGGCCGGGTCCCCGTGTGATCGCGCAGGAAGAGCTTCCCGCCGAGCGTCCGTTCGATGCGCTTCAGTTGGGCGGTCAACGCGGGCTGCGCCATCCCGAGCGTGTTCGCCGCTTTGGTGATGCTTCCGAGTTCTGCGATCGCGCACATGATGCGCAGGTGGCGCAGTTCCAGCTCCATCCCTCTACGTTAGAGCGGTAACTGGACTAGACCAAGTGAAGAACTGTGCCAAATGGCTTCGCTTCCCAACATGCCAACGATGTCAGCAAGCCCTGCCGCACTTTCTCGTGAGTGGTAATGACGGTTCTAACCGTCATTACCACTCACGACCTCTTCGCTTTGCGGTTCAGGAACGCCGATGCCCCGACCCCGTGGGCGGCGACGCTCACCAGCACGGTCACCACCATCACGCTCAACGCGATGTCCGCCGCCTCCCCCTCAAGGGAGTTGTAGGCCAGCAACCCGAACACGATCGACGCCGCTCCGCGCGGTGCCAGCAGGCCGATGGTCATCCGGTCCCGCCACCGGAAATCGGTCCGCAGCAAGGTGAGCAGGACCGGGATCAGCCGGGCGACGGTCAGCGCGACGGCGCTGACGATCACCACACCCCAGGTGAGACCGAACGACAGCACCAGCACCGCCGTGCTGCCGAACACGAACCACATCAGCAGCCCGCACAGCGAGCTGACGTCCTCCGCCAGCCCGAGTTCGTCCTCGCCGGGGTGCCGGGCGGCCTTGTAGGCGATCCCGCAGATGAACGCGGCGACGAATCCGTTGCCGCCGATCGCGACGGCGGCGGTGTAGGTCAGCAGCGGCAGCGCGACGGCCGCGACCCTGGCCGAATGCCGGGTGGACCAGCCGTGCCTGCCCGTCACGTTCATCGCCACCGCCGCCACCGCGCCGACGACGGACCCCACGAGCACCGCCAGCAGCGCCGCCGGGATCGCCGCCTGCAGGGCTTCACCCGGCGTGTTGGCCTGGTGGCGGCTCCCCGCGAGGGTGAGCGCGAAGATGAACACCGGCGCGACGACGCCGTCGTTGTAGCCGCTCTCGACGTTCAGCAGATGCCGGACGCGTTCGGGCACGCGGACGTCGTGCACCACCGACGTCGCGGGCGCGAAATCCGTCGGGGCGATGATGCAGGCGATCAGCAGGACCGCCGTCCAGCCGAGCCCCGGCAGCGTCAGCAGGCCGACGCCCAGCACGATCAGGATCGTCAGCGGCAGCGCGATCAGCAGCAACCGCACCGCGGTCTTGCCGTCGTGGCCGAGATAGCCGCCTTTGACCGCGGTGGCGTCCACGAACAGCAGCAGCGCGAGGATCAGTTCCGCGGCGTTGAGGGCGATCTCGGTGTTGAGCCCGTTGCCGAGATCGTTGCGGGTGGTGAACCCGATCGCCAGCCCCGCCGCGACCATCGCCATCGGCGCGGTGATCTGCCACCGTTCCAGCCGCGCCGCCGTCATCGTCCACGCCAGCACGACGACCGCGCCGACGAGCACGCTCTGGATCATCTACCGCCCCTCGTTCCCGGTGGACTCCCCTGCCACCGGGAACGAGCATAGAGACCGGGCGGGCGCGGCGGTCCACAAAGGAACTTCGATCACACCACCGCGCCGTTGTCGTCGCGCTTCCGCTCCCGCGACGGCTTCCTGACCGGACGTCCGGCCCCCGGCCACCGCCGGTCGAGCAGGATGGCCACGGGACCCGCGGTGGCCACAGTGGACACCGTGCCGGCGACGAGGCCGAGCAGGAGCGCGAGGGCGAAGTCGGCCAGCGACCCGTCCCCGAGGACCAGCAGCGCGCCGAGTACGAACAGCACCCCGATCCCGGTGTTGATCGTCCGGGGCAGTGTCTGCAGCACCGCGGTGCCGACGACGCGGGCGAACGGCTCCCCGCGGCGCTGCCCCCGGACCTCCCGTACCCGGTCGAAGACCACCACCGAATCGTTGACCGAATAGCCGATCACGGTCAGCAGCGCGGCGAGGAAGACGCCGTCCATCGACTTGCCCAGCCAGGCGAAGATCCCGAGGATGATCAGCACGTCCTGGGCGAGCGCGGCCACCGTCGCCACGCCGAGCCGCCAGTCGAACCGCACCGCGAGATAGGCCAGCTGCGCCAGCACCGCGAGGCCGAGCGCGACGATCGCCTTGGCGCGCAGTTCGGCGCCGAGGCTCGGGCCGATCTGCTCGTCGCGGATCTCGGTGGCGTCCCCCGCGACTCCGGCCACGGCCGCCCGGATCCGCTCGGTGGCGGCCTCGTCGATCGGCTCGGTGCGCACCGAGATGTCCTTCTCGCCGGACATCTGCACGACGGCGCGCGGGAAACCGGCGTCGGAAACCGCGTCCCGGACCCGTTCGACGTCGGCGGGCGCCGAGGTGCCGTACTCGATCACCCGGCCGCCGGTGAACTCGACGCCGAGGTTCGGCCCGGCCACCAGCAGCCCGGTGACGGCCGCGATGACGATCGCACCGGCGACCGTCAGCCAGCGCCGGGGACGGCCGAGGAAACCCGGATCGAGACGGTTCACCCACCGGCGGACCCGGCCTTCGTGGGTGAGGCCGGAGATCCGCGGTACGCGCGCGACCGCGCCCCGCATCGTCAGATGCAACAGCAACCGCGTGAGCACGAGCGAGATGAACAGGGCCACCACCACGCCGATGGACAGGGTGACGCCGAAGCCGCGCACCGGACCGGACGCCAGCCAGAACAACAGCCCCGCGGCGAGCAAGGTGGTCACGTTCGAATCGACGATGGCCGACAGCGCCCCACTGAACCCGCGGCCGACCGACCGCGGCAGCGAACCGCCCCGGTTGACCGAGTGCTCCTCTCTCGCCCGTTCGAAGACGAGCACGGTGGCGTCGACGGCCATGCCGATGGCCAGGACGAACCCGGCGAGTCCCGGCAAGGTCAGTGTCGCGCCGACGGCGAGCAGGGCCGCGTAGGACACGGCGGCGTACGCGACCAGCGTGCCCACCGCGATCAGTCCGGCCAGCCGGTACACCGCCACCAGGAACAGCGCGGTCAGCGCCAGCCCGATCACCGCGGCGCGGGCGCTGGCGTCGATGGCGGCGGCGCCGAGCGTAGGGCCGACGGTGCGCTGCTCGATGATCTCGACCGGGGTCGGCAGCGCGCCGGCGTTGATCAGCAACGCCAGATCCTTCGCCTCGGCCGGGGAGAACCGCCCGGTGATCTGCGTGCTCCCGCCGACGATCCCGACCCCGCAGGCGACCTGCGGGCTCACCTGGGGCGACGAGATCACCTTGTCGTCGAGGGCGATCGCCACCCGCCTGGCCGGATCACCCGGCGAGGAACAGGCGGCCTGCCCGGTCAGCCGCTCCCAGGCACGACCGGAATCCCCTTTGAAGTCAACGGAAACGAGCCAGCCGCCGCCTTGCGAATCCATCGTCGCCAGCGCCTTGTCGACACCTTCGCCGGTCAGCGCGGCGGGTCCCAGCGTGATCTGTTGGCCACTCTCGTCGGGAAGGACGCGCGAATCACCGGTCGCGGCGGCGAGCACGGGATGGAAGGACAGTTGCGCGGTCCGGCCGATCACCTCGACGGCTTCGCGGGGATCCCGCACGCCGGGCAGTTCGACGATGATCCGGTCGTCCCCGGAGCGCGCCAGCATGGGTTCGGCCACGCCCAGCGCGTCGACCCGGCGGCGCAGCACCTCGAGCGTCCGGTCGGTGGTCTCGGCGTTCGCGGTGGCGGTGGGTGAATCCTTGGTCTCCAGCACGATCTGCGTGCCACCACGCAGATCGAGCCCCAGACGCGGGGCGGTGGTCAGCAACAGGTACACGGTCGCGGCGAGGACGACCAGCGAGACCACGGCTCGCCCGGTCATGCCTCGCCGCGCGGTTTCGCGCGGCACGAAGGGTTCTCCTCGATGGCTTCACCCGCGCGCGAAGAAGGCGCGCGGATTCCCGGTCCGGGCACGCGGAAGACGTGCCCGTCAGCTTCAGACGGCTACCGGGAAAGGAGGAGCGCGATCCCCCAGCGCGAGGCGGTGCGCCGCGTACGAGGGAGGAGTGGTCTCGGACCGGAGTTCGCCGAGGCGGAGCAGCGCCGTCGACGCGGGTCCGTGCGGGACGGTCCCGAAGAGAGGCAGGTCACCATGACCGTGCACCCCCAGGAGCGAAGGCTCGGCGGCGAGCCTGCCCGCGGCACGCACCGGCGCGACGGCCTTGGAGACCGAGGAGTCGATCGTCGCGTTCGCCCCGCGCGACTCCGCCGCCGAGGCGGGATCGCCCGGGTGGAGCGCGAAGACCAGTCCGAGCGAGGTCAGCACGGCGGCGAACAGCACCAGCACGGCCTGCCTGGCAGGCCGGTCCGTCCGGCGCTCCACCGTCATCGGCACTCTCCCCGTGGTCTCGCCGACACCCTACTTGGCTCCGGCGGCCCGCCACAGGCGTGTGATCCCGGCACGGATCCGCTCCTCGCCGAGTTCCGGCAGCAGCGCGGTCACATGCTCGGCCGCCACCGGGGCGAGCAAGGCGTGCGCGGTGTGCTCCGGATCGGGTGTGCCGTCGAGCAGGATCGCCACGTGCCGGTGCCAGAACCGGTAGGCGCCGATGCGGTAGCGCGCCCCCGGCGCCGCCGTCTCCGACATCCGGACCAGCGGCAGATGCTTGAGCAGGTAGTCGAGGTAGGCGTCCGCGAAGGCGACGAGGCGTTCCGACGGCGTGGCGCCGGGACCCAGCGGCGGTGGTCCGTGCAGGACCCCTTCCTGGAGCACCCGTTCCCGGGCGTCCAGCAACGCGGCGGCCAGCCCGGCCTTGTCGCCGAAGCGGCGGAACAGCGTCCCCTTGCCCACGCCCGCGGCGGCCGCCACCTGGTCCATCGACACCGCGTCGACGCCGTGCTCGGCGAACAGGGACGCGGCCGCGTCCAGGATGGCGGCCCGGTTGCGGGCGGCGTCCGCCCGTTCCTTGGGCGGCGGCGTGCGCAGGAGTTCCAAGGGCGTTGCGGAAGCGGACTGCGGTCCGTTATGGTCATGGGGCACATGCGGACTATAGTCCGATTAACTGGAGGTAGCGACATGACCGCACTCATCACCCGTGACGAACTGAAGGCCGCGATCGAGGCGAGGACCGTGACGGTCGTCGACGCGCTGGGTGGCGAGTACTACGCCAAGCAGCATCTGCCCGGCGCCATCCCCCTGGTCCTCGCCGACGTCGACGCCCAGGCGGCCACCGTGCTGCCGGATCGCGGCGCCTCGATCGTCACCTACTGCTCGAACCCGGCGTGCCCCAACAGCGGACAGGTCGCCGACCGCCTCACCGCGCTCGGCTACACCGACGTCCGCAAGTACCGGGAGGGCATCGAGGACTGGGCCGGCGCCGGGCTCCCCCTCGAACAGAACTGAGCCTCACGTCCGTTCGCGGCGGGGCACCCGCCGCCGCAGGATCGGGACCCCGTCGCCGCGCAGTTCGGTGAGATAGGCCGCTCGTCCGGTCATGGCCATGGTCAGCGCCAGGGTCGTCCCCGAGACGAGCGGCCCGGACCCGACGGCGAAGGGGCCGTCCGTCGCTTCCAGCCGGAGTCCGCCGATGCGCCCCTTCGCCATCACCACCAGGTCGGCGCCCTGGTAATAGCCCGCCAGCGAGGTGAGGACGGTGATCGGATAGTCGCGGCGGAGACCCAGCGGGCGGCGGATGTCCTCGGCGTGCACGACCGCCTCGCCGAGCATCGCGATGGCGGGCAGCGGCGGTTTCGTCGTACTGGTGACGACGCGGCGGAACCGTTCCAGGGTCTCCTCGCCGTTCGCGCCCAGATGCTCGGCCAGCCGCAGGGCGACCTGCTTGTCGAAGTCGAACCGGCAGCGGATCACCCCGGCCAGCCAGCGGAGCGGCGTGAGGCTCGCCCCCGCGGTGAGATGCGCCAGCACCTCACGCACGCTCAGCCCGGAACACAGCGACGGCGTCTCCCAGCGCTCTTCGCTCAGTCCGGCCAGGTCGTCCGCCAGCGCCACCCGTTCGGCGTGGATCAGCGGCCAGACCCCGGTCGCTGCGTGCGTCTTCGGTTCTGAATTCGTCATCCGGAGTCCCTCCAGTCATCGTTATCAGGAGGTGAGACTCCCCGCGGAGCCCCGAATCATCGGTCGTCGATACTCGGGAGGTGAATTCCGCCGTCGAGCGAACAGGGGAATCGATGATCCAGCGCTGGAATCCGGAGTCCGTCGCGGCGCCGATCGGCGCGTACAGCCACCTGGTCCGCGTTCCCGCCGATCACGAGCTCGTCGTCGTGGCAGGCCAGATCGGCCTGCTTCCCGACGGCGAACTCGCCGGACCCGACGCCGAATCCCAGACCCGCGCGTTGCTCGCCAACCTCGAACGGCTCCTCGAAGCCTCCGGCGCCGGACCCGAACACCTGGTCAAGGTCTTCAGCATGCTGTCCGGCACCGAGCACCTCGACGGTTTCCGCACGGCGATGCGCGAGACCTTCACCCGCTGGTACCCCGAGGCGGACTGGCCGGCCCAGTCGCTGATCGTGGTCGCGGCGCTGGCCAGGCCGGAACTCGTCGTCGAGGTCGAAGCGCTGATCGCGGTACCCCGACGCTGAGTTCCGGCCCGGCGGCCGGTCAGGACTCCCGGCGCCTCCGTCCGGCGAGGAGCAGCAGCGCCCCGATGGCCAGCATGCCCAGCGCCAGCACCGTCATCGTCCTCACCGGCGAACCGGTGACCGCCAGACCGGGCGGACGCGGGGTGGCCGGCGGCTGCGGGTTCGGCTTCTCCGGCGTCGGCGGCTCCGGCGGGACCCGGGTGTCCGTCCCGCAATCGGGGTTCGCCGAACCGGGCGGGCAGTTGACGCCCGGCGTGTCGGAGGTGACGACGTTGCGGAGCCGATGGTCGCCGCGCACAGGCGACTTCACGGTGACCGCGTAGGTGACGGTGGCCTTCTCCCCCGGCTTGAGCTTGCCCTTCCAGGTGAGTTTCGGCGCGGAGTAGGTCACCGCCCCGATGCTCGCCTTCGCGGTGCCGTCGAAGGTGGCGTCATCGAGAACCTGGGTCAGGTCGTCGGTGAACATGGCGTCGTCCACGGTGGCCTGGCCGGTGTTCTCGACCGTCACGGTGAACGTGACCACCTCGCCCGCCTTGGCCTCGGTCTTGTCCACCGTCTTCTCGATCTTCAGGCTCGACACCGGCGTCGTCGTCCCGCACTTCGGATCCTTGCTGCCCGGCGGGCAGTTCCCGCCGGGGGTGTCCGAGGTGATCACGTTCGTCAGCTTGCCGTCGCCGTCGGTCTTGGTCACCTTCACGCTGTAGGTGACCGTCGCGGTCTGCCCGATCTCCAGATCGCCGGTCCAGGTCAGTTCCGGTTCCGTGTAGGTCACCTCGCCGATCGTCGCCGCACCGTCCTTCTGGAACACCGCGTCGTCGAGGACCTCGGTGAGATCGTCGGTGAAGGTCGCGCCGGTCAGCTTGGTCTTGCCGGTGTTGCGGACCGTCACCGTGTACTTCACGACGTCGCCCGGGTTCGCCGTGGCCTTGTCCGCCTTCTTCTCCAGCGAGATACCGGGTACCGGGGTGACGGTCGAGCACGCCGGGTCGTCGGACTGCGGCGGGCAGGTGCCCGGGGTGTTGGTGCTGACGGTGTTCCGCAGTTCGTGATCGCCGGTGACCGGGTTCTTCACCTGCACCGAGTACTTCAGCGTGGTCGACGCCCCGACCGGGAGATCACCCGCCCACACCAGGTTCGGCGCGGTGAAGGCGAACACCCCGGCGACCGGTGCCGACGTGGCGTCGTTCCGGTAGTCGGCATCGTCCAGCACCTCGGAGAGGTCGTCCGTGACCCGCGCGGCGTCCTCGCCGACGAGATCGACCTTGCCGGTGTTGGTGACGGTGACGGTGTAGGTGACGACGTCGCCCGGGTTCGCGCTCTGCTTGTCCGAGGTCTTCTTCACCGTCAGTTCCCGGGACGGCACGTCGGTGCCGCAGTTCGGGTCGGTCGAACCCGGCGGGCAGTTGTTGCCCGGCGTCTCCGAAGTGACCACATTGGACAGTTTCTTGTCACCGGGGTTCGGGTTCTTGATCTTGACCGTGTAGGTGATGGTCGAGGTCTGCCCGATGTCCAGCGAGCCGGTCCAGGTGAGTTTCGGTGCCGCGTAGGTGACGCCGCCGATGGTCGCCGCGCCGTCGTTCTGGTAGTCGGCGTCGTCCAGGACCTGGGTCATGTCGTCGGTGAACGACGCACCGTCCTGTATGGTCTGCCCGGTGTTGGTGACGGTGATCGTGTACTTCACCGTGTCGCCGGGATCGACCGACTTCTTGTCGGCGGTCTTCTTGATCAGCAGCCCGGAAACCGGGGTCGTCGTCCCGCAGTCGGGATCGGTGGAGCCCGGCGGGCAGTTCCCGCCCGGCGTCTCCGAAGTGACGGCGTTGACGAGCTTCTTGTCACCGTCGCCCGGGTTCTTCACCTTGACCGTGTAGGTCACCGTGGCCGTTTCGCCGATGCCGAGGTCGCCCGTCCAGGTCAGCTTCGGCTCCGCGTAGGTGACTTCGCCGATCGTCGCGCCGCCGTCGTTCCGGTAGTCGGCGTCGTCCAGCACCTGGGTCAGGTCGTCCGTGAAGGTCGCGCCGTCCAGCTTGGTCTGGCCGGTGTTCGTGACCGTGACCGTGTACTTCACGACGTCGCCCGGATTCGCGGACTGTTTGTCGACCGTCTTCTTGATCTCCAGGCCCGACACCGGGGTGTCCGTGCCGCACTCCGGATCCGTCGAGCCCGGCGGGCAGTTCCCGCCCGGCGTCTCCGAAGTCACCGTGTTCCTGAGCCGGTTGTCGCCGGTGTTGGGCTTCTTCACCTTCACCGTGTAGGTCACCGTCGCCGTGTCGCCGACGCCGAGGTCACCCGTCCACGTGAGCTTGGGTGCCGCGTAGGTGACGCCGCCGATGGTCGCGGCACCGTCGTTCTGGTAGTCCGCGTCGTCGAGAACCTGCGTCAAGTCATCGGTGAAGGTCGCCCCGGTCACCTTGGTCTGACCGGTGTTGGTGACGGTGACCGTGTACTTCACCGTGTCGCCGGGGTCGGCCGACTGCTTGTCGACCTTCTTCTCGATCTTCAGGCCCGAAACCGGGGTCGTGGTTCCGCACTTCGGATCGGTCGACCCCGGCGGGCAGTTCCCGCCCGGGGTTTCGGAGGTGACGGTGTTGATGAGCTTCTTGTCGCCCGGGACGGGGCTCTTGACCTTCACCGTGTACGTGATCGTCGCGGTGGCACCGAGGTCCAGATCACCGGTCCACGTCAGCTTCGGTGCCGCGTAGGTGACACCGCCGATGGTCGCCGCGCCGTCGTTCTGATAGTCCGCGTCGTCGAGAACCTCCGTCAGGTCGTCGGTGAAGGTCGCCCCGGTCAACTTGGTCTGACCGGTGTTCGTCACCGTGACCGTGTACTTCACGACGTCACCGGGATTCGCCGACGCCTTGTCGACCGACTTCTCGATCTTCAAGCCCGACACCGGAGTCGTCGTGCCACACTTCGGATCAGTGCTGCCGGGCGGGCAGTTCCCACCCGGAGTCTCCGACGACACCACGTTCTTCAGCAGATTGTCGCCGGTGTTGGGATTCTTGACCTTCACCGTGTACGTGACCGTCGACGTCTGGCCGATGTCGAGATCACCGGTCCACGTCAACTTCGGTGCCGCGTAAGTGACGCCGCCGATGGTCGCGGCCCCGTCGTTCCGGTAATCCGCGTCGTCGAGAACCTGCGTCAGATCATCGGTGAACGTCGCCCCGGAAAGCTTCGTCTGGCCGGTGTTCGTCACCGTGACCGTGTACTTCACCGTGTCACCCGGATTAGCCGACTGCTTGTCGACCGACTTCTCGATCGTCAGCCCGGACACCGGAGTCGTCGTCCCGCACTTCGGATCCGTGCTGCCAGGAGGGCAGTTGCCACCGGGAGTTTCCGAAGTGACCACATTGGACAGCTTCTTGTCACCGGGGTTCGGGTTCTTGACCTTCACCGTGTATGTGACCGTCGACGTCTGGCCGATGTCGAGGGTGCCGGTCCACGTCAGTTTCGGCGCCGCATAGGTGACGCCGCCGATGGTCGCGGCCCCGTCGTTCTGGTAATCCGCGTCGTCGAGAACCTGGGTGAGGTCGTCGGTGAACGTGGCACCGTCCACTTTGGTCTGTCCGGTGTTCCGCACGGTCACCGTGTACTTGACCACGTCACCGGGATTCGCCGACTGCTTGTCGACCGACTTCTCGATCAGCAACCCCGACACCGGCGTCGTCGTCCCGCACTTCGGATCCGTCGAACCCGGCGGACAGTTGCCACCCGGCGTCTCCGACGACACGGCGTTCTTGAGCTGGTTATCGCCGGTGTTGGGGTTCTTCACCTTCACCGTGTAGGTCACCGTGGATGTCTCACCGACGCCGAGGTCGCCCGTCCACGTCAGCTTCGGCGCCGCGTAGGTGACACCGCCGATCGTCGCGGCCCCGTCGTTCCGGTAATCCGCGTCGTCGAGAACCTGGGTCAGATCATCGGTGAACGTCGCCCCGGAAAGCTTCGTCTGCCCGGTGTTCCGCACGGTCACCGTGTACTTCACGACATCACCGGGATTCGCCGACGCCTTGTCGACCGACTTCTCGATCAGCAACCCCGACACCGGCGTCGTCGTCCCGCACTTCGGATCCGTCGAACCCGGCGGGCAGTTCCCGCCCGGCGTCTCCGTCGTCACCACGTTCTTCAACCGGTTGTCGCCGGTGTTCGGGCTCTTCACCTTCACCGTGTACGTGAACTCGGCGCTCTTCCCGGCCGCGAGCGTGCCGGTCCAGGTCAGCTTCGGCTCCACATAGGACACGGAGCCGGGCGTCGCGGCGGCGTCGTTCTGGTAGACCGCGTCGTCCAGTACCCCGGTCAGGTCGTCGACGACCTTGAGGTCCGCCGCGGTCACCTTCCCGGTGTTGGCGATCGTGACCGTGTACCGCACGGTGTCACCGGGATTCGCGGAGTCCTTGTCTGCGGTCTTCGTCACCGTGTACGACGGTGAGGGCACTTTGGTCTTCGCGCAGGCCGCGGCGGGATCGTCCGGGCAGCGGTTGTCCGGCGGGACCACCGGCGGCGGTCCGGTCGGGACGGTCGCGCGGTTCACCAGTTCCTGGCCGATGGCGGCTTCTTCGACCTTCACGCGCACGGTCAGCGTGGCCGTCTCCCCGACGGCGAGACCGTCGACGGCCCAGTCGATCGGACCGCTACCGGACGCCGTGCCCTTCGAGGGACTGGACGACACGTAGGTCGTCCCCGGCGGCAGCGTGTCGCGCACCGTGAGCGCGGGCACCGGGATCACCCCGGTGTTCCGCAGGGTCACCTGGTAGGTCAGGGTGTCGCCCGGGACCGCTTCGGCGAGGTCGACCGACTTGGTCAGCTGGTACCCCGGCGAGGCGACGGTGTTCCGCACGGTGTTGGACGTGCGTTCCTGCGGGCGGCCGGTGTCCTCGCCGCGGAAGGTCAGCTTCCCGGTGTTGTCGAGTTTGGTGCCGTCCGGCACCGCAGCGCCGACCGTGACCTTGAAGGCCACCTTCTGCGACTGCCCCGCGGCCAGGTTCCTCAGGCGGCAGGTGACCACCTGACCGGCGGCCGAACAGTCCGGATTGGACCCGGCCACGAACGTGACGCCGTCGGGCAGGGTGTCGGTGAGCACCACGTCGGTCGCGGTGTCGAGGTCGGTGGTGCTGCCGTCGGCGTGCCGGTTGGCGACGTCGAAGGTGTAGGTGACATCGCTGCCCTTGGTCACGTATCCCGGCGGGTTGTCGTCGGTGTTGCCGACCGGGTCGTTGGCCTTGGTGATCTGCAGATCGGGTTCGAGCGCGTCGGTGACGAGCCAGATCGTCTGCGGGTACAGCGCGTCGCCGACGGTCCCGATCTTCACCTGGAGCGCGGTGGTCCCCGCGGGGACCTTGCCCGTGATGTCGATACTGCGGGCGTCGTACCCGACGTTGTTCACCGGATTGGGAGTGCGTGAGGTGACGTTCGTACCGGTACCGGAGGCGGTGACCTGGTCGATGCGGCTGCTGAAGGCGTTGTCGGTCACCACGCCGCCCGGCGCGGGCATGGCGATCGTCTGCAGGCTGGACGCGTTCGGGCCGACCTGGAGGTAGTCGCCGGTGATGGGCGCGTCGCCGTCACCGGCGACGATGCCGAGTTCGACGTCGGGCTGACGCGAGGTCGGTGCCTTGATGCCGCTGAGCGCGATGGTCGCCGAACTCGGCGTGCTGCCGCCCGCGACCACCTGCATCCCGTCCCAGACCTGCAGGTACCGCAGCGGCTCGCTGGGCAGTTCGTAGGCCACCACCAAGGACCAGCCACCCCAGCACCCGAGGTTCGTCCGGCTGATCGACTGGCCTTGGCAGGCCTGGATGTCGGCGACCGTGTACTGCCCGGCCCCGGCGCCGGTCACCAGGCTCGTGACGTCGGCGGCGCCGCCGTAGGCGTACAGGGTCGGGGTGCCGCCCGTCGTGGTCGCGGGGAACCAGTCGTAGGTCTCGGCGGTGATCCGCTGGTAGGCGTTCGATCCCGGGGCCTTGATCGAGACCTGGTTGCCCTTGCTTCCGTCACCGGAGGTCCCGCTGCTGGCGACCGGGTTGAACTGCCAGTACAGCCGCGCGTTGAGGACCTTCGCTCCGGCCGGGACACTCAGACTCGCCGCGGAGGCGGTGTTACCGGGGGCGGCCGGATCGGTCTTGATCCACGACACCGCGCTCGCGTTGCTCGCGGACTCGTTGCAGACCACGCCGACGCCGCACTGCACGACGGAGTTGGCGGCCATCGTGATGCCACCGTGCGCGAGCCCGGAGTACACCGGTTCCGGCCCGATCGGCCGTTCGGTTCCGGCCCCTCGCGGCTGGGTCTGGGCGCCCGCGGGCAGCGGAGCGCCCATCAGCAGGGCCACGACGATCACCGTGAGCAGTGCCATGCCCCGGCGCCACCGATTCCGCCCACGACGTTCCGCCATGCCGCCTCCGCCTCACCCCTCGCTCCAGTCGGCCCAGGTGAGGACGACGGGGACAGCGAGCTCCGATGACGGTCATCCTGTGTCGGCATGATCATCGACGGCAACCGGGACCGCCCGTGTCCTGCCGATACACCCCCCTTGGGAGGGGACAAACCCCCGGACGGGTGATGAAAACGGTGTTCACCGAACCGTCCACAACGGACGATTCAGCGCAGCAGGGCGGCGGCGATCGACTTGCCGCGCAGGGCCGCGTCCGGCGAGTTCTCCCGGACCGCGGTCACGATCGCGCCGTCCACGATCAGGACGAGTTGCGCGGCCAGTTCACCGGCATCGGGACGGCCCGCGTCGGCGAGCAGAGTGGCGAGATACCCGGTCAGCGCGACCTTGTGCTCGGCCGCGACGGCGTGCACGGGACTCGACGGATCCGCCGTCTCCACCATGGTGTTGATGAAGGCGCAGCCGCGGAAGTCCTTGCGGGAGAAGCGTTCGAAGAGCGCGTCGAAGACCGTGAGGACCCGGTCCGCCGGATCGAGGCGGTAGCCGTCGACGGTGTCGGAGAGCCATTGCCGCCAGGTGCGGTCCCGTTCCCGCAGGACGGCTTCGACCAGCGCGTCCTTACTCGGGAAATGCCGGTACAGCGACGCCTTGCCGACACCGGACTCGTCCAGGATGCGATCGATGCCGACCGCGCGGACACCCTCGGCGTAGAACAGCTCTTCGGCCGTGCTCAGCAGTCGCTCGCGCGCTCGGGTTCCCACATCCAAAACAGTACCACTCTGTACCGAATTGGTTGACCAAAGACGGAACAGACCTGTACCGTCTCGTTCGGAACAGACCAGTACCGTTTGGAGTTCTCGTGCCCCGCATCCCCCAGCTCACCGAGCATCCGCTGCTGACCGACGTCCAGGCCCAGCTCGGCCGGGTGCCCAACCTCTACGCCGCGATGGCCAACGGCCCGGCCGCGCTGAGCGGTTACCTCGCCCTGCGCGATTCCCTCACCCGCGGCGAACTGACCGCGCGGGAACGAGAACTGCTCGCGCTGTTCACCGCGCAGCGCAACGAATGCGGCTACTGCCTCGCCGCGCATACCTTCCGCGGCGAGAAGATGCGCATCCCCGCCGCCGAACTGGCGAGCGCCCGCGAGGCCGAAAGTCCCGACCCGCACACCCGCGCCGTGCTCCGGCTCGCCGACGCCGTACTGGCCCACCGCGGCCGGATCCCCGACGAGCGGCTGGCCGAGGTCCGGGCCGCCGGGGTCACCGACGCGCAGGTCGCCGAGGTGGTCGCGCATATCGCGCTCAACGTGCTGTCCAACTACTTCAACCACGTCGCCGAACCCGACCTGGACTTCCCCGAGGTCACGTCGTGAAGCACGCGTTGCCGATCCTGCTGACCGCGGTGGGCGCGGGCGGGGTGGCCGCCGCCGGGATCGGCTCCGGCATCGGCCCGGCGGCGTCGGCCCCGCTCGCCGCCAGCCTGGCACTGGTGCTCGCCAATCCGGCCCTGCCGTCCGCCCGGCCGGCCGCGGTCTTCGGCGGTCACGCGCTCGCCGTACTGGGTGGCGCGATCACCGCGCTCCTGCTGGCCCCCGGCCCGGTGGCCGTCGCGGTCGCGGCGGCCGCCGGACTCGGCGCCATGCTGCTGTTCCGGGTGGTGCATCCACCCGCCGTCGCGTCCGGCTGCCTGATGGTCCTGCAGCCGTTGCCCACCGGCGTGTTCCTGCTCGGGGCGGCCGCGGCACTGGCCGTCGCGATACTCCTCCGCACCCGGTTCACGGCGAAGGCAGCCCAGGCATGACATCAGGCAGGACGGAGGCGGGACCGCGTGCGGCCCCGCCTCCGTTCTCCCTCCCCGCCCTGCCGGCGAGTCTCAGTGGATTCAGAAGGTGATACCGAATCCGTCGATGCTGCCCGTGTCGAACTTGTAGACGTCCTGAGCGCTCAGCTTCCAGGTGCCGTTGGCCGCCTCACCGGACGCGTCGACCGTGAACGTCGTGTGCACCCCGTCGGCCGAGCCGACACCGCCGGCGCTCTTGAGCCGGTAGGCCTTGCCGCTCGGCCCGATCAGGTCGAGGACGAGGTCCGCGCTGTAGGTGTGCGAGATGTCCACCTTGACCGGCAAGGACGCGGAAGCCTTGCCGTCACAGCCTTCCTGGGTCACCGAACTGGTCACCGCGGCCCCGGCGTCCGGAATGGGCACCGGCGTGGTGTTCGACTTGGCCCCGCATACCGGTCCGGGGCCACCGCTGCCGATGAACGAGACGTTGAGCAGCTTGTTCGGCGAACCACTGCCCGCGTTCTTGATGACGCCCGCGGTCGCGCCGTTCACCAGCGCGTCCCGCACCTGTTGCGGGGTGGCGCCCGGGTTGGCCGACAGGTAGAGCGCGGCCGCGCCGACGACGTGCGGCGTCGCCATCGAGGTTCCGCTCATCCCCGCCGAGCCACCGTCGCCCGGGCTCAGTGACGTGATGTTCGTACCGGGCGCGAAGATGTCGGTGCAGCTTCCGTAGTTGGAGAACGACGACCGGTTGTCCGCGGAGTCCGAGGCGTTGACCGTGATCGCCTCCGGCACCCGGGCCGGGCTGGTGTTACAGGCGTCGGCCGAGGCGTTTCCCGCCGCCACGCCGTAGACGACGCCCGAGGCGATCGACCGTTTGACCGCGTCGTCCCCGACGCCGGCGGCGTCCATGGTCAGGCTCATGTTCGCCACGGCGGGTTTCCGCGCGTTCGCCGTCACCCAGTCGACGGCGTCGATGATGCCGGAATCCGGCCCGGAGTTGTCACAGCCCAGCACCTTCAGCCCGACGATCTTGACCTTCTTCGCGACGCCGAAGGTCTTGCTGCCGATCGTGCCGGCGGTGTGGCTGCCGTGGCCGTTGCAGTCCTTGCCGTCGCCACCGAAGAAGTCCTTGCCGAGACTGGCCCGGCCTTCGTACTCCGGGTTCGACGGATTGATGCCGCCGTCGAGGTCGTACGCGGTGACGCCCGTGCCCTCGTTGGGATAGGTGTAGGCCTTGTCGAGCGGAAGGCTCTTCTGGTCGACCCGGTCCAGCCCCCAGGTCGGGTTCTGCTGGGTACCGGTGCCGCGGGCGGTGCCGTCTTCGTAGACCGCCTTGACCGACGGGTCCGCGGCCAGCCGTCGCGCCTCCTTCGCGGTCATGCCCTTGGCCGAGAAGCCGCGGACGGCCGCGGTCCAGACCGAGCGGACCTCGCCGCCGTACCGTTTGGCCAGGTCCGCCGAGGCGGACTGCCCGGCCGCGGCGACGTCCTGGAGGACGACGATGTACTGGTCGCCGTAGTGTTCCTTGGCGGGGATCACGGTGCCTTCGGCATCGGCCGCGACCGCCGTTCCGGCCCCGAGCGCGAGCAGCGGGCTCAACAAGCCCAGCGCCAGCAGGGTTTTCGTCTTGTCACGCATGGCGGATCACCTCTGTTTCGGCGAAGATCACTGGACGGTGAGGGTGTACGTGGTGGTCGCGGTCTTGCCCGCGCCGTCCTTCGCGGTCACCGTGACCGGGTACGTGCCCGGCTGGTACGGCGCGAAGACCTGCATGGTCGAGCTGCCGCCGCTGGACACGCTCTGCGGCGAGAAGAACGGGTTGATCGGCAATCCGGGTCCGGTGGCGGACAAGGTGATCGCGCCGCTGCCGCCGGTCGCGGTGACGGTGGCGCTCACCAGCGAACCCGGACGTCCGGAACCGGACGACGGGTTCACGGTCACCTTCAGCTCGCCGGCCGGAGGTTCACCGGTCCCGACGGTGAGCGACAGCGCCGCCGTGGCCGTGTCGGTCGTGCCCTTCCCGGAAATCGTGACCTGGTAAGCCTTTTCAGGGGTGCCAGAGGCGGTCTCGATGGTCAGTTTCGCCACCTCGCCCGCCTTGATCGTGGCGGGCTGGAACGTGGCCTTGGCGCCCTCGGGCAGTCCCGAAGCCGACAGCGTGACGTCTTCGGCACCGTTCTTGCCCGGTTTGCTCGTGACACTCGCCGACACGTACTTGCCGGGCAGGACCCGCACCGACGAGGGTGACGCGGCGAGGGTGAAGGTGTCACCGGGCTGCTGGCCGCCGATCTGCTCGGCGACCCAGTCCCCCATGTCGTTGTTGAGCCTGCTGTAGACGCTGTACCAGTGGAAGTCGCTGCGGCTCCAGGAAGCCACGCCGACGACCTTCCCGCCGACGACGAACGGGCCGCCGCTGTCGCCGGGCAGGATGGTCTTGCGGCCGTCGGAATATCCGGCGCAGATCATCGTCTTCGGGTCGACGCCGTTCTCCACGCCGGTGCACTGGCTCGCGGTGACGATCGGCAAGGTCAGCTTGTGCAGCGTGACGTCCTGGGTGGAGTCGTCGACGTCCTTCTTGCCGTAGCCGAGGCTGAAGCCGTCCTTGCCGGGCGTTTCCAAGCCGGTGTCGGCGGAGGTGGCGACCTTCGCGTAACCGCCGGGCGGGACCGGGATGTCCCCGTCGACGGTGATCACCGCGACGTCGTAACCGTTCCAGGGCTGGGTGAACCTGGGGTGGATCTTGTAGTCGACGGCCTTCAGCTGAGTGCCGCCCGCGCTCTTCAGATCGTCGAGTCCATAAAGGACACTCTTCTCCCCGGCGAGTTCCCTGCAGTGGGCCGCGACCAGGACCTTCCGCGGCGCGATGACGGAACCGGAGCAGCTCTGCCCCCTCGGCCGCGAACCACCCTCCCGGAGCGCGGCGATGGCATACGGGTAGTCCTTGACCGACGCCGGTACCCCGCCGACGCTCTGCGTGTGGACGCCGCCTTCGGGCATGGGCGCGGCGTCGGTCGGGGCGATGGCGCGAGGCGGGTCGGCCGGGACGGCATGTGGTGACACCGCACCGGCGATGCCGGCCGGGGCCAGCGCGGCCATGGTCAGGGTGACCACGCCGAAGATCCGTTTTCTGCTCACGGTGATTCCTTTCGGGGAAATCGCGACTGCCCGACAACTGTCGATCGGCGGCGGAAACGGAACAATAGTGGAGTTCGGCGACCATGCCCCCATTTAAAGAAAGCGGTCCCTACCTGCGACTTCTTCGCGACTTACCCATCGAATCGAGGAATACGGGCCCTTAGGGAATGAATCAGGCGGTTTTGGAACCGTCGCCGGTCGCGTCCCGGATCAACTCCTCGGTCAGCACCGTCCGCGAAGGCAGTCCCAGTTTGCGCAGCGCCCGGCCGATGTGGATTTCGACCGTCCGCGGCGAAAGGAACAGCCGCTCGCCGATCTCCCGGTTGGTGAGGTTCCGCGCGGCGAGCCGGGCGACCTCGAGTTCCCTCGGCGACAGCGCCTCGCCGTACCCCCTGCGCCCGCGCCGCGGCATTTCCGGATCGCATCGCCGCAGCGACCGGCGGCAGCGAAGCGCGTCCACGGCGGCGCCGAGCTTCGCGTACGCCGTTTCCGCGATGGTGAAGGAGGCGACGGCGCGTTCCCGCTCCCCGGTTTCGGCGAAGCATCCGGCCGCGAGTTCGTCGGCGTAGGCGGCGAAATACGGGAGAGGCAGCACCCGGTAGGCCTGCGCCGCGCCGAGCAGCAGCTCACCGGCGGCGAGCGTCTCACCGCGGGCCTGGGTGAGCATGCCCCGGCACAGCAGCGCCGCCGCGTTGGCGATCGGCGCGTCCTTGCCGTCTATGCCCTGCCGGTACTCGGCGAGCAGCTCCCTCGCCTCCACGAGCTGTCCCAGGCCGAGCATCGTGTGCACGGCGAACGGCATCAGCTCGGCCGCCCAGACCCAGTTGTTCTTGCGGCGCACGGTCTCCAGCCCGTACTCGGCGAGCCGCCGGGCGGCCTGGAGGTCCTTGCCTGCCTGATGGACCGCGACGCGGCCCGCGTAAGCCGAAGCCTGCACCGGGACGCTGCCCGCGGAAAGCGCGAACGCCGCGTCGAAACTGCGCAGTGCCGCCGCCGGCCGGTGTTGCCCGTACTCGTACCAGCCGAGTACCAGCAACGGTTCCGCGGCCAGTGAACTGTCGCCGTCGACGCGGGTCAGCATCGCCCGTGCCTTCTCGGCGACGCTCGACCACTCCCCCACCGCGAGGTCCAGCCGGAGTTCGGTGCCGTCGGCCAGCGCGTCGAGATAAGGCTGATGGTCGTCGCGGATCAGCCGCCGCGCGGTCGCGAGATAGGCCCGCGCGACCTGGTAGTGCCCGTTCCACGCCACCGCGTCGGCCAGGTTGACGTAGGTGCGGGCCACCTGACGGCAGACCTCGGCCGATTCCGGGGCCAGCGGCAGATCGGCGATGTCCTGCCAGGCCTCCGGATCGGCGACCTGCATCCGCGCCGAAAGCCGGTTCGCGGCGATGGCGGCGAGCAGCCCGGCGTCGTGCTCCCCTTTGCTCACCTGCTCGGCCTGGTCGAGCCAGCGCAGGTTCTCCTCGACCGGGACCGTCCCGATATGCGGCAGCGCCAAGGTGACCAGTCCCCTGGCGAGCAGCGCCTGCCGTCTGCCGAGGTCGGCCGCGCCCAGTTCGATCTCGAGCCTGCCCGCCTCCACCTTGCCGACCTGGTTGATCAGCACCTGGCCGAGGTGGACCCTGATCTCGCCCCGCGCGGCCTTGCTCAACGGCCATTCGCGCAGGATCTCCCGCAGCAGCCGGACCGTGCCCGCGTGGGCGATACTGCGCGGCAGCTCCCGCCCGAGCCGCACGGCGAACGACTCACGCGCGCTCCTCGGCAGGTCCGCGTCCCGCAACGCCGCTTCGAGCAGACGGCTCGCTTCCTCGGTGCGGCCGTCTTCGATGGCCTTGTCGACCGCGACGCCGGTCCACTGTGTCCACGCCGCGAGTTCACCGGCCAGCCGCGCGTGCCGGGCGATGAGCGACGCCGTCGGTTCGGCGACGGCGGCGAGCCGGGCGGCGGCGCGGCCGTGCATCGCGCACCGCTGGGGACCGGGCAGCAGCGCGTAGACCGCTTCCGCGCTCAACGGGCTTCCCGAGACGTACCGGCCACAACCGAGATCACGCAGTAGTCCTGTTTCGACCGCTTCGGTGACCGCGCCGGAGATCTCCCTGGACGGCACCGCCGCCACCGCGCCCAGATCCGCTTCCCCGGCCGGGGATCCGAGCACCGCGGCCGCGCAGACGACGTCACGCGCGGACTCCCCGATCGCGGCCGTCAGTCCGGCCACCCGGCTCCGCACGATCGGCGGCACGGTCGCCGAAGCCAGCCTTTCGACCGAAAGCGCCTCGGCCGTGTCCCCGAGGCTCTGTACCAAGGCCGTCAGGTCGACGGCGATCCCGGATGTCCGACGGTGCGCCGCCTCGGCGAAATCCGGTGCGCAACGGCCGAAGGAGGCGTCCAGCAGCGTCCGCACCTGGGCCGGGGTGAACGCCGCGAGCGAGAGATGCGCGTCGATCTCCCTTATCGGCGGGAATCTCCGCGGTCCGCACGCCGCCGAACTGACCACCACGCTCAGTGCGGCCGCCGGGGAGGCCGCCAGCCCGCGCAGGAACTCCCACGTGTCGTCGTCGGCGGCGTGGACGTCGTCGAGGAGGAGGACCGCCGCGCCGCAGCCGGTCAAGACCTCCCGCACGGCGCGGAACTCCTGCTGCCGGACGGTCCCGGCGTCCGCGTTCGCCGGGAACGGCGGCAGCCACGGCGACCATTCGGGGATCAGTCGCCGCAGGACGCCGGTCACCGGGGAGAAACCCGCCGCGTGGGCGGCGGCGACGTCGCTCCGTCCGAGCAGCGCGTCGACCAGCGGGGCCAGCCGGCACGGCCGGGCGAAGGAACCACAGCGGGCGGACCAGACCACCCGCGACACGATCCCGGGCTGCGCGGCCAGTTCTTCGAGCAGTCTGCTCCGGCCCACACCCGGTTCGCCCTCGACGACGGCGACCGACGGCGGGTTCGCGGTGACACGCACCAGTTCGGCCAATTCGGTGTCGCGGGCCACGAACACCGGTGCCGCACCGATCGTCGGCATGTCCCGGACCATACCGATCGGACACCCGCCGAAAGGCGGGAACACGAACAGTGACCAGGTTCCGCCCGCTTTCCGCTGGTCCACACCACCGGAGTCACCTTCTCCGCCGGCCGTTAACTCGAACGGATCACGCCGACCTGTGGGGCGACCCGGCGGCTCACGCGCCCGCCTTCGCAATACGGACCCTTAGGTATTGCAGCGCGCCTTGCCACGGATACCACTTGAGGGTGAATCTCAGTCTGTTCGCAGTATCCCTCTGTTACCGCGTACGACCATCCAGTTAGGAGTGTCCCCACGGTGAAAATCTCATTAAGGCGCGGACTGGCCACAGTCTGCGCCGGTGTCGCCGCGATGGTCGCCCTGCAGGCGCCCGCCTCCGCGGTGCCCGCGGTCACGGCGGCCACCACTATCCCGATCCAGATGCAGGCGCAGGAGAAGAGCAACTGGTGCTGGGACGCCAGCGGCAACACCATCGCCGCCTGGTGGGGATACTCCCTGTCCCAGACGAAGTTCTGCCAGGTGGCGCACAACGAGTCCGGCACGGACTGTGCCAACAACCAGGGCTACCTCAGCGACCAGCAGCGGGTGTTCCGGTGGCTCGGGTTCAGCAATGTCGGCACCTACAACTCCTCCGGCCAGACGCTGAGCTTCGCCACCATCAAGAGCCAGGTCGACGCCCGGCAGCCGATCGGCACCCGGATCGGCTGGCGCAACGGCGGCGGCCACATGCACGTGCTCTACGGCTACGACAACACCAACGGCGCGACGACGGTCTACTACGGCGACCCGTGGGGTTCCAGCCCCCGCTACAACCAGATGAGCTACAGCGCCTACCGGTCCAACAACTCGTTCACCTGGACCCACACCGTCTACGGGATCAAGGACTGAAACCATGAAGCGAACCTTCCTCGGCGCCACGATCCTCGCTCTCGGACTGTCGCTCGCGCTCGGCGGCCAGGCGTCCGCCGCCGACGCCCCCAGCGGCGCACCCACCGCGGCCGATCTCGCCGCGGTGTCCACAGTGGTCACCAGCGACGCGACCACCCAACGGCTCGCCAACGCGGTCTTCCCCGGGGCGGCCAAGGCCGACACGGCCATCGCCGCACGGACCGCCAAAGCCGATCCGCGGACGCCGGTGGCGGTCTATCAGCCGACCGCCGCCTTCATCGCCGGGGCTCCCGGCGCGCCCGCCGAACTCGCCTATGTCGCCGTGCCCGCCACCCTGGGCAACGGGAACGCGGCGACCCTGTGGTCCCAGCGCGAAGGCTCGGGCTGGTCGGTGTTCAACGTCGCCTCGGGTGACATCGAGTAGCGCCTCGGCGCGCTGACCGGCAAGGGCTATCTCCTGAGCGAACCGCAGGCCGGAGCCTGGTACGCCGTCGACGGGGACACCGTGACCGTCCTCGATGGATCGTCGGTGGCGAAGACCGGCGAGAAGATGACGCTCGCCGCCTACCGTCAGGCCCTGCAAAGCCGCTACGGCGACAAGCTGCCCGGCTCGACCTACGACCGTACCGGCGCCGCCGGCGGTTACGGGGCCCCGCCGGTGGGCGACAACTCGGTGCCGTGGTGGCCCTACGCGATCGGCGCGGTGTTCCTCGCCGCGGCGGGCGCGGCCGTCACGCTCCGGCTCCGCAAGCAGTAAGCGGTACCGACGAACGGGGCCGGGATCGCGCGGGATCCCGGCCCCTGCCGGTCAGGCGAAGGTGTAGTCCTCGATGGGGAAACTCCCCGCCTCCTTGATGGCGTTCAAGGTCGACGACGGGCGGAGCAGGGTCGCCTCCCCGTGCGGGTTGAAGTAGTAGCTGTTCGCCGGGGCGCAGTTCCCGAGGGTGAAGATCGAATCGCCGAGGCGGGCGGTCATCCGGTCGAGGAACGCGTCGTTGGCCTCCTGGGTGACCTCGAACTCGGTCGCGCCGCGCCGCCGCATCGCGCCGAAGAGCCGGTCCATATGCCTCATCTGCGTCTCGATGGTGGTGAAATAGGACAGTCCAGAGTAGGAATAAGGACTGTTGAGCGAAATGAAGTTGGGGAACTTCGGGATCGCGACCCCCTCGTAGGCCTGGAACCGGTTCTCCCGCCACCACTTCCCGAGATCGCGCCCGTCGCGGCCGATGATCTCGATCGCCGGGAAGTTGGCCTCCCAGAGGTCGAATCCGGTCGCGAGCACCAGGACGTCGATGTCCCGCCGCCCGCCGCCGGCGGTCTCGATCCCCGTCTCGTCGATCCGCGCGATCGACGTCGTCTCCAGGTGCACGTGGTCCTTGGTGAAGGCCGGGTAGTACTCGTTGGAGAACGTCGGGCGCTTGCAGCCGAACGAATACCGCGGCGTCAGTTCCGCGCGCAGTCCGGGATCGCGTACCTGGCGGCGCAGATGCGCCAGGCACCACAGTTTGCCGAGCCGGTTCGCCATCGGCAGCTGCTTGTAGTGCAGGACACCGGAGACCATCATCAGTTCGAGCAACGCCGTCCCGGTCAGCCGGGCGGCCCGCTGGGTGAGCGGGACGCCGGCGAACGCGCGGCGGACCGCCTTGGGTACCGGGAAGTCCAGTTTGGGGCTCACCCAGATCGGGGTCCGCTGGTACACGGTGAGTTCCCGCGCGATCTTCGCGATCTCGGGGATCAGCTGGACCGCGGTCGCGCCGGTGCCGATCACCGCCACCCGTTTGCCCGTGAGGTCGTAGCCATCGTCCCAGTCGGTGGTGTGGATGACCTTGCCGCCGAAGGTATCGATCCCGGCGATGTCGGGCTTCTTGGGCTGGGAAAGGAATCCTGTCGCGGTCAGGAGGTACTTCGCCGTGACGGGCTCGTCGCCTTCCCGGGACACCGTCCAGCACGCGTTCGCCTCGTCCCAGACGGCTCCGGTGACCACGGTCCCGAAGCGCATGTAGCGCCGCAGCCGGTACTTGTCCGCGACGTGCCCGGCGTACCGCTTGAGTTCCGCCCCCGGCGCGAACAGTCGCGACCAGTGCGGATTCGGCTCGAACGAGTACGAGTAGGTGGCCGAGGGGATGTCGACGGCCAGGCCGGGATAGTGGTTCACATGCCAGGTGCCGCCGAGATCGGACTCGCGTTCGAGGATGAGCAGGTTGTCGTAGCCGAGCCGGTTGAGCTGGATCGCCGCGCCCATCCCGCCGAAACCGGCTCCGACGACGACGGCGTCGTACTGTGCGGAATGACGTGTCATTTCCGGAACGGTATGTCATATCGCCGGTCGAGGCAATAAGCTGACCGGCATGACGACGGAGACCCCGGTCAGCAGGGCCGCACGGAAGAAGCAGGAACTACGGCGCGAGATCGTGGAGACCGCCTTCGACTGCTTCGCCGAACGCGGCTACCACGCGACCGGGATCGCCGACATCGCCGCGCGCCTCGGCATCGGGCACGGCACCTTCTACCGGTACTTCCAGAACAAGCGGGACATCGTCGACCACGTCATCACGGACCTGGTCGAGAAGGTGGTGGCGTCCTTGGCGGCGGACAACGCGCCGGACGCGGTCAGCAGCCTGGCCGAATACCGCAAGCAGAGCGCCAGGATCGGCGACGCGCTCGCCCAGATCTTCGGCAGTGATCCGCGGATGGCCCGGTTCCTCCTGCTCGAGGCCGCCGGCATCGACGCCGAGATGCGGGAGCGGGTGCTGGACTTCTACGAGACCGCCGCGGAACTGACCGCGGGCTATCTCCACCACGGCGTCCACCTCGGCTACCTGCACGCGGACCTGGACGTCGACGCCACCGCGCGGGCGATCAACGGGATGATCCTCGCGTCGATCCTGTCCGGTCTGCGCGACCCGTCGCCGTCGGGACAGGCCGCGATGAGCAGGGCCGTCCGCCGCGTCATGTACGACGGGATCGCGGCGCCTGGTTAGGGACCGGCCGGTCCGGTTACGACACACCAGCAAGCGGGGTCTCGGCACACTGGTGGCCGAATCCATGGAACCCGCCCCGGACGCGGTCGTCTAGCGGCGAAAACGCAGGCCCGTACCGACGAAAACGAAGGGTCAGCTCCCGCGCAGGGTCTGACCGGGCGATTCGCCGAACACCTCGCGGTACTGCGCGCTGAACCGGCTTCCGCCCAGGAAACCCCAGTTCGCCGCGACCCGGGTCACCGTCACGCCGTCGCCGGGGTCGGCCGCGCGGAGTTCGGCCCGGACCCGGTCCAGCCGGACCTTGCGCAGATAGGCCATCGGGGTGGTGTCCAGATGCCGCCGGAACGCCAGCTGTAGCGCGCGTACCGAGACCCGGCAGGCGCGGGCGATGTCGGCCACGCCGAGGTCGAGGTCCGGATTCGCCTCCATGAAGGCGATTCCGCGGCGCACGGCGTCCGGGACGGCGTCCCTGCGGTCGCCGGGGCGGACGTCGCCGGTGACCGCGGTGAAGGTGTCCAGTGCCACGGCGGCCATCAGCCGCCCTGCCGCGCCGAGCACCAAGGGGCCGCTCTCCACGTCCGGGTCGGAGAACAGCTCGGTGACGTACTCGACCGTCCGGCGCCAGCGCAAGGCCTTCTCCGGGCTCACCGGTTCGTAGCAGAGCCGCTCGACCGTCCTGCCGTCCTGCGAGGGGTCGTTTCCGGTGAACAGGCCCAGGTCGATCCCGGTGACCTGCAGACGCGTGCCGTGCATCCCGGTCCGGTAGCCCTGGCCGGGGTGCGGGCCGGCGAACACGTCGCCGGTGCGCAGCCTGCGGTCGCTGATGCCGTCGTCGATCTCGATCTCCCCGCCCAGCACGCGCAGCAGGACCACCCGGCCCAGCGGCTGGACGACGACCTCCGTGGTCAGCGTGTTGTGCAGGAAGTCGAATTGCACGTCGCCGATGTCGCAGCGTTTGTGCTCGAACCGGTAGTTCTCGACGGTGCCCCGGACGCGCAACCTGTTGTCGCGGTAGGCGTCGGCGATCAGGGCGCGCGCCTGTTCCGGATCGGTGGTCGCGAACTCCGTCACCGTCGGTTCGTGCACGGGACCACGACTCCTTCACGCTCATTCGTGACGAAACCGGCCATCCGGAACGCTACCGCCGGGTGGCGGGCACTGCCAGACCGAGACGGCGTCACCCGGCTGGTCGGAATAGCTCACCCGCGCCCGGTGGATCCCCCCTGCCGGGCACGAGGGAGAGTAGCCATCGGGCCCGTCCCGGACGACCGAACAGGAGAAGGATGAGCACGCTCCCCCGCACCGGCCACGCCGTCGCCGCCGACGGTACGCGCCTGGCCTACCAGTGGCACGGCACGGGCAGGCCGCTCGTGTTGCTGGCCGGGCAGGCCAACGACCACACGTGGTGGAACCGCACGCGCGAGGACTTCCCGAGCACGATCACCATGGACTACCGCGGCACCGGGGCCAGCGACGCACCCGATGTTCCTTACTCCACCACGCTTTTCGCGGACGACGTGCTCGCCGTCCTGGACGGGCTCAGCGTCGCCGAAGCCGACGTCTACGGCACCTCCATGGGCGGCCGCGTCGCCCAATGGTTCGCCGCTCGCCACCCCGGCCGGGTCCGGCGGCTCGTCCTCGGCTGCACCTCGCCGGGCGGCGCACACGGTGTCGAGCGGACGAACGACGTTCGCCTGGCCCTCGCGAAACGGCATTCGGCCGAAGCGCGGGAAGCGCTGGAGGACATGATGTACACGCCCGCCTGGCGGGCCGCGAACCCCGGGCCCTACACCGTCCTCGGCGCCCACGGCATGCCGCCGCACGCCGTCCGCGGTCATCTCGTGGCGAGCAACACGCACGACGCGTGGGACGTGCTCCCGCGGATCACCGCGCCCACCTTGGTGCTTCACGGAGATGACGACGTGCTCGCTCCGCCCGCGAACGCGCCTTTGCTGACGGGACGAATCCCTGGTGCGCGGATGCATGTCTTTGCCGGTGCGAGGCATGCTTACTTCGACGAATGTCGTCCTGAGTCGAGCATGCTGGTGAGGGAGTTCTTGGGTTAGGCGGTCTGGGGATTGTCGTTTTTCGGCAACGACTGGTCCCGGCTGCGCGGCAGGCCTGGCGACCCGAATTCCTGCAGGTTTCCGAGGAGCCCTTGTCCGGCAGTGAATCGTCGCCGTATTTCGGCAATGGGTGGTGGGGCGGTTCGTTGGGAGGAGAGATCGAGGAGACCTAGCCGCACGGTCGCGCCGTGGCCATATTTCGGCAACGGCGCAGAACTGCGACAGCTCCCCCCTGGGCAGGACCGCACTCGGCGAACCTGCCCGTCCCAGGCCGTGCCCAAGGAGGCCGTCTCCGGCAGTGAATCGTTGCCACATTTCGGCAACGGGGTGGTGCGGCCGTTCGTCAGGACGAGACGCCAAGGAGACCTGCCCACGCGACCACGCCGTGGCCATATTTCGGCAACAGCCCAGAACCGAGACAACTCCCCCGACCAGCAC
>NZ_ASJB01000072.1 GCF_000478275.1 Amycolatopsis orientalis DSM 40040 = KCTC 9412 | reverse complement strand
ACTAGTATGGCCCGGGGGATCCTTATCTGTCAAAACCGCTAATGTCCGTTCTAAGACCGTCTGGAGAACACTTGCCCATCAGTGCTTTTGAACCTTTTTTTCACAGGTCCCTTCCGATTACACTGAGAAGCTGACCACACCTGCTAGAAGATGGAGGTATGCAGCCCGTTAGTAGGAGTAATACTACCCAGCTTATAACCCTCAAACGTAGGGCAGATGGCGGCCGCGATATCCTGCAGATGCATCCAGTACTAGTATGGCCC
>NZ_ASJB01000071.1 GCF_000478275.1 Amycolatopsis orientalis DSM 40040 = KCTC 9412 | reverse complement strand
CGGGACCGGCAGCGGGTCGGCCGAGGCGACCCCACCCGCCAGTCCGGACAACGCGCCCGCCACGGCGAGCGGCAGCAGCACACGAGCCGCGATTCGCTTCATTTTCATTTCCCTTTCTTTCGTGGAAATCGAGCCTTACCGCTGCTGGAATCGAGCGGAATCCTTCACCGCAGCACCGAACTGATCGGCACGATCGTGCCGTCGGGGATCCACTGCCCCGCGTAGTCGCGGTGGGCGATCATCCCGGCGGGGTGCGGTTCACCCGGGTACATCGGCATGGCGTTGACCTGCGCCGCGGCGAAGATCTGGACGTCGCCGTTCACCGACGTCCATTGGCCGCCCAGCCAGTTCCGGAAACCGCCGAGTGTGGGGCTTTCGCCGCCGAAGGCGTTGTTCGCGGCGACCGCGAAGCTGACGGCGACCTGCTCTCGCGGGTCGAACCTCAGTGGCACCGAAGAACTCGCGACCGAGTTGACGATCGGCCCGTTGAGCAACCACGGCGCGAGGTACAGGCCGTACTGGTGGGTCGGTTTGAGCCGCTGGGACTCGGCCGCGCGGGTCATCGCCGTGTAGCCGCCCGCCCAGCCCGACACCACCAGCAGCGCGGTGTTCGGGCCCGCTTCGGCCTGAACCGGGAGCCCGGAACGAGCGGCGGTCTCGCGGACCAGTTTCGCGGCGGCGACACCGCGCGGCGAGTCGTCTTCGACAAGGGTGAGCGCGGAAGGCTTGCGCCCGGCGAGAAACTCGACGAGTTTCACCAACGAACCGCTGTCCTCGCCCGAAAGCGCGTCCGACGGGCACGACGTGAGGACGTCGCGACGGTCGGCGATCAGGCCGCCCAACGCGGCCGAAGCGCACTCGGGCGCTTCCGTGTCCGCGATCTCGGGCCCCTGCTCCTCACCCGCGTCGACCTCGATCGTCGCCTTCTCCCCGCCACGGCTGATGATCAGGTCACTACGTCCCTTCGGCAGGTCGACCTCGGCCCAGGTGCCCTCGGCACCGGGACGCACGATGGCCTTGCCGATCAGGCCGCCTTCGACGCCGGCGGACAGGTCGTCCCCCGCGCTCGCCGGGAAATGGACGAGGTTCCTGCCGGGTCGCTGCGGGCTCACCAGCACCGGGAACCGCTGGTTTCCGACGGAGGCGTCGGCGAGCAGCGGAACCCCGGGAATCGGAAGTTCAGGTGGTCGGGGAATGGCCGCGAGTGCGCTCCAGGCAACGAAACCGACGGCGACGGCGCCCGCGCCGAACCGATAGGCACGGGTGGAATCCTTGTCTGACAAGAAGAATCCAGCGACGGCGGTGGCGACGACCGGAAGCACGGTGATCACCAGCAACGTGATCCCGAAGAAGGTTCCGTAGACCCGGCGGTCGAACCCGAGTCCGGACGAGAACAGCTGGACCGCGCCGGCGACGACGAGAAGTCCGCCGAGCGTCAGGGAAAGCGGGCCGAGCCGGAAGTTCGTCTGGCGCCATCGCTCGGCGGGCACCCAGACGGAAAGAACGGTGACGCCGAACCACAAGGCCGCCGCCGCGACGTAGACGGTGTCGATGGCGAACTCGACACCGGACCGCCCGAGCGAGGTCTCGAGCACCACCAAAGCGGCCAGCGCGAGGGAAGCCCACCGGACGGCCGACGGCCACCGCACCAGGACGGGAATGGCCAGCGCCAGCACGATGTGCACGGTCAACGCGATGGCGTTGACGTCGGTCGCGAAGGCGGAAACCGCCGCGAGAATGGCGGAAACCCCGCCGAGCCCGGCGATGGTGAGAGACAGGCGCCGGGGAAGTTCACCCACCAGCGGACGCAGAATCCCGGTTCCGGCAAGGAAAGCGGTCGCCAGCAGGAGCCCGAGCCGGAGCAGGATCAAGGCGATGCCGACCCCGGGCGAACCCGAACTCGCCGGTATGACGTGGTGATCCATGGGGACCTTCCGGAGCGAATCGGCGGAACCGGGGGTGACGGGGTGCGCCCGCCACCCCCGGCCTTCCGCGCCGAGCAGGGTTATTTGAGATCCGCGTCCGCTACGACGAACAGTTCGGAGTGCGGCTTGGCGTTGCCGAAGGACCCGTGCGGCCAGGTCTTCCGGTTGAAGTTGATCCCGACCTGTCCGGTGAACTCGTCCCGGAAGTTCTGGTCGACCGCGATCTTCCCGTCCTCGCCGAGGTTCAGCAGGTTGACCTTGTGGTCACCGTCCAAACCGGACCGTGCGACGAAGTAGTTCGACACCGCGAGGTGCCGCGGCTTGTCGGTTTCGTGGTAATAGCCGTCGTCGCCGAGCACGAAGTTGTCGTACGCGCCCCAGTGCGGCCCACCACCCGACGTGCCCGGGTTGATCGGCGCCGCGCCGACGACGGTCGGCAGGTCGCCGCCACCGCCCTGCTGGGACTTCTCCTTCGTGTCGATCCGGCCGTCGATGTCCTCGACCTTGTCGCCCGCGGCGACGAGCTTCTGGATGTCGAGGACGTACACACCACCCGTGGTGCCGGGGTCGTCCGGGCCGAGCGCGCCCTTGGAGCGTCCGGTGATCGCGCGGTAGAGGTACTTGTCGTCGGGGCTGGTCTGGATCCAGCCGCCGTTCGAGCCACCACCGTTGGAATCGTTGTTCGGGTGGATGGCCTTGTTCGCGGCACCGTCGTCGAACACCTGGATCCAGTGCGGTTCCTTGGCGGTGATGTCCGGTGTGTAGAACACCGCGCCGCCCTGCATGGTCTGGGCGAAGGCGCCCTTGTGGCCGGGCAGGTTGGTCACCGTCGTTTCCATGACCGCGCGGCTCTCGGCGTGCAGCGGGTCGGCCGGGTCTGCCCTCGGACCGTCCGGCAGGTACGAGACCGCCTTCAGCTTCGGCTTGTTGCGGTCGGAGATGTCCCAGGTGCGGACGGTCGGGCGCCGCAGGTACGGCGACGGCTGCTTCACCGGGTCGAGGATGATGTTGCGGGGCTCGGCGTAGTCACTGGTGACCAGCGTGTTGAGGTCCTCGCGAGCCTGGATGCCGTGCGGGTTGGCGCAGGTCGGCTTGTCCAGTTGCGGAAGGTTGTCGCACAGCTTCTTGTTGTCGCCCTGCGGCGTGGCCGCCGGGGACTCGGAAAGCACCTGCGCGTTCTGGTCGAAGCGGACGACCTCGCCGGGACTGCCCGCGAAACCGTTGCCCACCACGGTGGACCCGTTGGCGTAGGTGTGCGGGCCGGGCACGACCGGCCCGCCCATGTAGGTCCCGTACGCCGTGCCGTCCTTGAGCACCCAATACGCGTCCGGCACGGAGCCGCCGAGGGTCTGGGTCGGGAGGCTGACGCCCTTGAGCTTCAACTGCGGCAATGCGGAGACGTCGAAGGCGTACGTCGCGGCGGCGAACAGCGCACCGGCGTAGATCGTGTCCCCCTTGTGCCACACGTACTGCATGTGGTGCGGTTCGTTCTCGACGAGGGGTCCGACGGTGGCGGTGTTGACGACCTTGCCGTAAGTCGGCGAACCCTGCGTCGCGTCGATCACGGCGAGGAAGTCCGGACCGGGCAACGCGTTCTTGATCTTGTTCAGACCGCCGCCGAGCGAACCCGGCAGGTTCTTGACGTCCTTGACCAGGGTGTCGGCGATGTTCTCGTCACCGGCCCAGACCAGCAGCCACTTCTTGCGCTTGTCATCGGCGCTCCGGGCCGCCGCGACGTCCTTGGTCACCAGATGGTTCTGGACCCAGTACTCCTTGCCGTCCGCCGCCTTCTTCGCGTCCTTGACGACCTGGACGTCGGCATAGGCACTCGTGGACGAGCCGGTATAGGTCACCGTGCCCGCGGCGAGCGCCGCCGCCATGGCGCCTATCACCACTTTTCGCCACTTGGGCGAGTTGGATAGCATTCTTTCTCCCTGTTTTCGCTACCGAAGCGCCAGACAATTGGCACACCTCTCCCCTCTTTCGCGCAGGCGTCACCGGCGCGGATCAGGGGAAAGCGATCAGCCGCCGGTTCGAGCAGGAAACCGTTGCGGCATAGTGGAAATCGTCAGCGCACGCCGAAGTGGCGCATCCGTTTCGGATGCTCGAATTGCCCGGGACGCGACGAGTCGTAAAAGGTCAGGAATCCATACACAGCGCGCTTGCTTGCTGCCGCAAGTCAACGTGCCGACGCCACACCAAGGCGACTGGGGATTGCATGGGCGAAATACTCGTGCGAAGCAGTCAGAGTGTCAATCTTGTGATCAAAGAATGGGACATGCCACGACCGGGTGAAATTCCCACAATGCGGATGGGCTGTTAGGCCGAACGGGTGGCGATCTTCCGAGTAGTGGGAACTAGGCCACCTGGCCGTACTACAGCAGGTCACAACGGACCAGTAACCTGCTCTCACCGGCTCTGCGGACGTTATGTGTTCGTTATGAACTCTCGGGAACTATCCCTCGGCACCGCACGATCGGCGGGTCCGAGAAACTCGTCAACACGGTAAGACGGGGCCATGCCCAAGACGATCAGGCGGGCGCTGGCCGTTGCCGTCCTCGCCGTGCTCACCACGTTTCCCGCACCCGCGCAGGCTTCGGAGAAGACGGCGCCGCCGGAGTTCGTCGCGCTCTCGGACGTGGCGCCGACGATCTTGCACGAGATCCGGTACCACGGTCGGCACAACTTCGTCGGCCGGAAGATCGACGGATACGTCCAACCGCTGTGCCTGCTGACCCGGCAAGCCGCGGAGGGACTGCGCGTGGCCCAGCGACGACTGCTGCGGCAGGGCTACACGCTCAAGGTGTACGACTGTTACCGGCCGCAGCGCGCCGTCGACCATTTCGTCCGGTGGGCCAAGGACCTCTCCGACGAGAGGATGAAGGCGGAGTTCTATCCGAACGTGGCGAAGGACCGGCTGTTCGCCGACGGGTACATCGCGGAGAAGTCCGGGCATAGTCGCGGGAGCACGGTGGACCTGACGATCGTGAAGCTGCCGCCACGGCCCCAGCGGCCCTATCGCCCGGGTGAGGCGCTGATGCCGTGCTTCGCGCCGGACCGGTTCCCGGACAACATGGTCGACATGGGGACTGGGTACGACTGCTTCGACACGCTCTCGCACACCGACGACCCGCGGATCACCGGCGAGGCGCGGGCGAACCGGCAACTCCTCAAGGGCACCCTCGCGACGGCCGGCTTCCGGAACCTCGCCGAGGAGTGGTGGCACTACACCCTCAACGCGGAGCCGTTCCCGGACACCTACTTCGACTTCCCCGTCGCCCGGCACTCCCTGACCTGCGCCCCCTCCCCCACAGATCGCGATTAGGGGGCGAAACGCAAGTCAGCGCACCCGGGTGCCGGATCGCCTTTAGCCCGCGAAACGCAGGTCGCCCTGCCCCCGGCACCCGATCGCGATTAGGGGGCAAAACGCACTCCCTCTGGGGGCCTGGGGCGCGACTTGCGTTTCGCCCCCTAATCGCGATCCGGGGCAGGGAGGTGCGTTTCGCGGGCTAAAGGTGATCGGGGCGGGGGTCAGGCGGGGCTGGTGAGGGCGAGGTGCTTGAGGGCCGCCACTGCCTCATCGATGGGGTGCGGCGTTCCCTCGGCGTCCGGCTTGCGCCAACGCGCGAGGTTCATCGCGGCGGAGAACTGCCGCTCACCGTCGACGCTGGTCCAGGACAGCGTCGAGGCTCCCCAAACCGTGCCGTCATGGCCCCAGAAGGTGCCGTGCCCGGGGATCTCGGTCTTGTCGAGACCGAGGCCGTAGTCGACCAGCTTCCCGTTCTGCCTGATGACCGGAACGAGACGCTGCATCTCGGCCAGGGAAGACGGGCTGACGATCTCGCCGCCGAGAAGCTTGCGGTAGAAGCGGTTGAGATCCTCGACGGTCGACACGAGGCCGGCGCCCGTCGTCACCCAGGACATGTCGTAAGTGCTGTAGTCACGAGGCGGGTCGATCAGCCCGAACAGCGCTTCGTACATCCGCGAGTGCGGTTCCTCGATCCACGCGACGGAGGGAAACCCGGTGTGCATGAGGCCCGCGGGCTCGATGATGGCCCGGTGGATGTGCTCCTCGACCGGGGTGCTGGTCAACTGCTCCAGCAGTTCGCCCAGGAGGAAGTAGTTCGTGTTGGAGTACACCCCCGGCGTGCTCCCGGGCTCGCCGGTGGCGGGTGCGCCGACGCCCAGCGCGATCAACTCGGCCGGGCGGAACTTCCGGTAGCGGTTGTCGTCCAGGCTCCCGGGCGCGAATTCCTTGAGCGACGGGAAGGCATGCGGCAGGTACTCGGCGAGGCCACTGGTGTGGTTGATCAGCATCCGGACCGTGATCTCGCGGCCACGCTCACCGGGGACCAGCCGCGGCAGGTGGTCACCGATCGGCGCGTCGAGCGCGGTTCGCCCGGCCTCGACCTGCTGCAGCACCGCGGCGGAGACGAAGGTCTTGGTGATGCTGCCGACGCGTTGCAGCATCTCTGGCTCGACGGGGCGGCCGGTCTCGAGGTCCGCGACACCGGAGGCACCGCGCCAGACCCGCTCGCCCGCGCGCACCTCGGCGAACACCCCGGGCACCCCCGCGCGGTGGACGTCGTCCAAAGCGGACTGGAGCTGCGCGAAGGCCGTGTTCTCATCTGTCGTGAGGGAATCCATGCCGACCATCCTTTCGGCCGGCACCCCCGAGATCGCCCGCCAACCGTCGCGCATCCAGGCGGATACCGCACCGATCGTCGCTCCCCGGACAGGTCGACTTTCGCGGGCTAACCGCGATCCGGTCGGTGGGGGGGCACAGGTCGCGTTTAGCGGGCTGAACGCGATCCGGTCGGTGGGAGCACAGGTCGACTTTCGCGGGCTAACCGCGATCCGGTCGGTGGGGGGGCACAGGTCGCGTTTAGCGGGCTAAACGCGAGCGGGGCGGAGCGGAGCGGGGGCGCAGGGGTGGAGGGCGGGAAAGCGAAGCGCCCCTGGCCGGGGGCCAGGGGCGCTTCGGTGGAGCGGGGGTGGATCAGCGGAAGTCGCGGCCGAAGTCGTAATCGTCCAGCGGCACCGCGGCACCCGGGGTGGAGCCGAAGACATCCGGGGTGTAGTAGCCGTCGTCGTAGGACGGGATCGCGTAAGCGGCGACCCGCGCCTCCTCGGTCGGCTGCACCTGGATGTTGCGGTACTTGTTGATCCCGGTACCGGCCGGGATCAGCTTACCGATGATCACGTTCTCCTTGAGGCCCACGAGCTTGTCCGAGCGGCCGTTGATGGCCGCGTCGGTCAGGACACGCGTGGTCTCCTGGAACGAGGCCGCCGACAGCCACGAGTCCGTGGTCAGCGAGGCCTTCGTGATCCCCATCAGCACCGGGCGACCCGAAGCGGGCTCGCCGCCCTCGGCGACCGAAGCCCGGTTCTTGGCCTCGAACTTGGTCCGCTCGGGCAGTTCGCCCGGGAGGAAGTCCGTGGCACCGGAGTCGATGATCGTCACCCGGCGCAGCATCTGCCGGACGATGACCTCGATGTGCTTGTCGTGGATCGACACACCCTGCGCCCGGTACACCTTCTGGACCTCGTCCACCAGGTGCATCTGCGCCTCGCGCGGCCCCATGACCCGCAGAACCTCGTGCGGGTCCGGGGTGCCCTCGAGCAGCTGCTGGCCGACCGCGACGCGGTCACCGTCGCCCAGCGGGCCGTTCGGGGTGTTCGCGAGCCGCTGACGCTTGGACAGCTTGTCGAAGACGATCTCTTCGCTGCCGTCGTCCGGGATCAGCGTGATCTTCCAGAACCGCTCGCTCTCCTCGATGCGCACACGGCCATCGACATCGGCGATCGGCGCCTTGCCCTTCGGGACCCGGGCCTCGAAGAGCTCCTGGACACGGGGCAGACCGGTCGTGATGTCGTCACCGGCGACACCACCCTGGTGGAACGTACGCATCGTCAGCTGCGTACCCGGCTCACCGATCGACTGGGCCGCGACGATACCCACGGCCTCGCCGACGTCGACGAGCTGACCGGTCGCCATGGACCGGCCATAGCAGGTGGCGCAGATACCGACGGCCGACTCGCAGGTCAGCACCGAACGCACCTTGACCTTGGAGATCCCGCTCGAGATGAGCTTGTCGATCGCCGGGTCACCGATGTCGTCACCGGCGTTGAGCACGACGTTGCCCTTGGCGTCGACCGCGTCGGTCGCCAGGTTCCGCGCGTACACGCTGGTCTCGACGTGCTGGTCGCGCAGGACCTTGCCGTCGCCGAGGTCCTCACCGATCGGCATGTTGATACCGCGGGTGGTGCCACAGTCGATCTCGCGGACGATGACGTCCTGCGACACGTCCACCAGACGACGGGTCAGGTAACCCGAGTCGGCGGTACGGAGCGCCGTGTCCGCCAGACCCTTACGGGCACCGTGCGTCGCGATGAAGTACTCCGCCACCGACAGGCCTTCACGGAAGTTGGCCTTGATCGGACGCGGGATGTACTCACCCTTCGGGTTCGACACCAGACCACGCATACCGGCCAGCGACCGGACCTGCGTCATGTTGCCCGCCGCGCCCGACTTCACGATCATCGCGATCGGGTTGTCGTCCGGCAGCGCCGTCTCCATGATCTTGTGGACCTCTTCGGTGGCCTGCGTCCACACCTTGACGAGCTCGTTGTTGCGCTCGGCGTGCGACAGCTGACCACGCTGGTACCGCTTCTCGACCTGGTCGGCCTTGCCTTCGTACTCGTCCAGAATGGCCTTCTTGCCCGTCGGGACCAGCACGTCGGAGATCGCGACCGTGACGCCCGAACGGGTCGCCCAGTAGAAACCGGCGTCCTTCAGGCGGTCCAGGGTCTGCGCGACCTGGGTCATCGAGTAGCGCTCGGCGAGGTCGTTCACGATCAGGGCCTGACGCTTCTTCGGCATCGGCTCGTTGATGAACGGGTAGTCCGCCGGCAGCAGCTCGTTGAACAGCACGCGGCCCAAGGTGGTCTCGGCCAGCCAAGCCTTGCCCGGCTCCCAGCCCTTCTCCGCGAGCGCCGCTTCGTCGGCCTTGGCGGGCTGACGGTCGGTGATGCGGATCTTGACCGGGGCGTGCAGGCTCAGCGCCTTGCGGTCGTACGCCATGATCGCTTCGGCGGGCGAGGAGTAGGCGTTGCCCGCACCCTCGGCCTTGTCGTTCAGGCGGGTCAGGTGGAACAGACCGGTCACCATGTCCAGACGCGGCATGGCGAGCGGGCGGCCCGACGCCGGCGAAAGGATGTTGTTCGCCGACAGCATCAGGATGCGGGCCTCGGCCTGCGCCTCCGCGGACAGCGGGAGGTGCACGGCCATCTGGTCACCGTCGAAGTCCGCGTTGAACGCCTCACAGACCAGCGGGTGCAGCTGGATCGCCTTGCCTTCGACCAGCTGCGGCTCGAAGGCCTGGATACCGAGGCGGTGCAGGGTCGGCGCACGGTTCAGCATCACCGGGTGGCCGGTGATGACCTCTTCGAGCACGTCCCACACCTGCGGGCGCGAGCGCTCCACCATCCGCTTGGCGGACTTGATGTTCTGCGCGTGGTTCAGGTCGACCAGCCGCTTCATGACGAACGGCTTGAACAGCTCGAGCGCCATGTCCTTCGGCAGACCGCACTGGTGCAGCTTCAGCTGCGGACCGACGATGATGACCGAACGGCCGGAGTAGTCGACACGCTTGCCGAGCAGGTTCTGACGGAACCGGCCCTGCTTGCCCTTGAGCAGGTCGGACAGCGACTTCAGCGGGCGGTTACCGGGACCGGTGACCGGGCGGCCGCGGCGGCCGTTGTCGAACAGCGCGTCGACGGCCTCCTGCAGCATCCGCTTCTCGTTGTTGACGATGATCTCGGGCGCGCCGAGGTCGATCAGCCGCTTCAACCGGTTGTTCCGGTTGATGACCCGGCGGTAGAGGTCGTTCAGGTCGGAGGTGGCGAAGCGGCCACCGTCGAGCTGGACCATCGGGCGCAGGTCCGGCGGGATCACCGGGACGGCGTCGAGCACCATGCCGCGCGGGTCGTTGCCGGTGGCCTGGAAGGCCGCGACGACCTTGAGCCGCTTCAGCGCGCGGAGCTTCTTCTGCCCCTTGCCGTTGCGGATGGTGTCGCGCAGGCTCTCGGCCTCGGCCGCGACGTCGAACTCGGTGGCCAGCTTCTGGATGGCCTCCGCGCCCATGCCGCCGGTGAAATACTCGCCGTAGCGGTCGACGAGCTCGCGGTAGAGCAGCTCGTCGGCGATCAGCTGACGGACGTCGAGCTTGGTGAAGGTCGTCCAGACCTCCTCGAGACGGTCCAGCTCGCGACCGGCGCGGTCACGCAGCTGACGCATCTCGCGCTCGCCGCCTTCCTTGACCTTGCGGCGGACGTCGGACTTGGCGCCCTCCGCCTCCAGCTCGGCCAGGTCGGCTTCCAGCTTCTGCGCCCGTGCCTCGATGTCCGCGTCACGCTTGGTCTCGAGGTTCTTGCGCTCGACACCGATCTCGTTCTCGAGGGTCGGGAGGTCGTTGTGGCGCAGTTCGGTGTTCACGCCGGTGATGACGTAAGCAGCGAAGTAGATGATCTTCTCGAGGTCCTTCGGCGCCAGGTCGAGCAGGTAGCCCAGGCGGGAGGGAACACCCTTGAAGTACCAGATGTGGGTGACGGGAGCGGCCAGCTCGATGTGGCCCATCCGCTCACGGCGCACCTTGGCGCGGGTGACCTCGACGCCACAGCGCTCGCAGATGATGCCCTTGAACCGAACCCGCTTGTACTTACCGCAGTAGCACTCCCAGTCCCGGGTCGGGCCGAAGATCTTCTCGCAGAAGAGGCCGTCCTTCTCGGGCTTGAGCGTCCGGTAGTTGATGGTCTCCGGCTTCTTGACCTCGCCGAAGGACCACTGACGAATGTCGTCGGCGGTAGCGAGACCGATGCGGAGCTCATCGAAGAAGTTGACGTCCAGCACGTCTTTACATCCCCTTGGGGTTGATGCGACTAGAGGAGTTGGCGAGCGGAGGCGGGAGCCTGAGTGGCCCCCGCCTCATCGCGGATCAGTGCACGACGTCGTCCACCGAGGGCGACTCGTTGCGGGACAGGTTGATGCCGAGGTTGGCCGCGGCACGCTCGAGGTCCTCGTCGTCGGAGTCGCGCATCTCGATCGCGGCACCGTCGCTCGACAGCACCTCGACGTTGAGGCACAGCGACTGGAGCTCCTTCAGGAGCACCTTGAACGACTCGGGGATACCCGGCTCGGGGATGTTCTCCCCCTTGACGATGGCCTCGTACACCTTCACGCGGCCGACCACGTCGTCCGACTTGATCGTCAGCAGCTCCTGCAGCGTGTAAGCCGCGCCGTAGGCCTGCATCGCCCAGCACTCCATCTCACCGAAGCGCTGGCCACCGAACTGCGCCTTACCACCCAGCGGCTGCTGCGTGATCATCGAGTACGGACCGGTGGACCGGGCGTGGATCTTGTCGTCGACGAGGTGGTGCAGCTTCAGGATGTACATGTAGCCGACGGCGACCGGGTACGGATACGGCTCGCCGGAGCGGCCGTCCAGCAGCGTGGCCTTGCCGTTCTGCTTGACCATGCGCTCACCGTCGCGGTTCGGCTTGGTGGCGCCGAGCAGGCCGGTCAGCTCGTCTTCCTTCGCACCGTCGAACACCGGGGTGGCGGTGTTGGTGCCGGGGTCGACGTCGTAGAGCTCCTCGTTGAGGTTCTTCGCCCACTCCGGGTTGCCCTCGATCTTCCACCCCTGCGACGCCAGCCAGCCCAGGTGGAGTTCCAGGACCTGGCCGATGTTCATACGACGCGGGACACCGTGGGTGTTCAGGATGATGTCGACGGGCGTGCCGTCCTCCATGAACGGCATGTCCTCGACGGGGAGGATCTTGCCGATGACACCCTTGTTCCCGTGGCGGCCGGCGAGCTTGTCGCCCGGCTGGATCTTCCGCTTCTGGGCCACGTAGACCCGGACCAGTTCGTTGACGCCCGGGGGCAGCTCGTCGTCGTCCTCGCGCGAGAACACGCGGATGCCGATGACCTTGCCGGTCTCGCCGTGCGGCACCTTCAGCGAGGTGTCGCGGACCTCACGGGCCTTCTCGCCGAAGATCGCGCGGAGGAGGCGCTCTTCCGGGGTCAGCTCGGTCTCACCCTTGGGCGTGACCTTGCCGACCAGGATGTCGCCGTCGCGGACCTCGGCACCGATGCGGATGATGCCGCGCTCGTCGAGGTCGGCCAGGACCTCCTCGGAGACGTTCGGGATGTCCCGGGTGATCTCCTCGGCGCCCAGCTTGGTGTCGCGGGCGTCGATCTCGTGCTCCTCGATGTGGATCGACGTGAGCACGTCGTCCTGCACCAGGCGCTCGGAGAGGATGATCGCGTCCTCGTAGTTGTGGCCCTCCCACGGCATGACCGCGACGAGCAGGTTCTTGCCGAGCGCCATCTCACCGTTCTCGGTGGACGGGCCGTCGGCGATGACCTGACCCTGCTCGACCCGGTCGCCCTCGTTGACGATCGGGCGGTGGTTGAAGCAGGTGCCGTGGTTGGAGCGACGGAACTTGTACAGTCCGTAGCTCTTCCGCGTGCCGTCGTCGTGCATGATCGTGATCAGGTCCGCCGAGAGCTCCTCGACGACACCGGCCTGCTCGGCGACGAGCACGTCACCGGCGTCGACCGCGGCACGCAGCTCCACCCCGGTGCCGACGTACGGCGCCTGGTTGCGGAGCAGCGGCACGGCCTGGCGCTGCATGTTCGCACCCATCAGGGCGCGGTTCGCGTCGTCGTGCTCGAGGAACGGGATCATCGCGGTCGCGACCGAGACCATCTGCCGCGGCGAGACGTCCATGTAGTCCACGTCGAGCGGGTCGATCAGCTCGACCTCGCCGCCCTTCTTACGGACCAGGACACGGTCTTCGACGAAGGTGCCGTCGTCCGAGATCGGCGCGTTCGCCTGCGCCTTCACGAAGCGGTCTTCCTCGTCCGCGGTGAGGTAGTCGACCTGGTCGGTGACGCGGCCCTCGACGACCTTGCGGTACGGGGTCTCGATGAAACCGAACGGGTTGACCCGCGCGTACGAGCAGAGCGAACCGATCAGGCCGATGTTCGGGCCTTCCGGCGTCTCGATCGGGCACATGCGGCCGTAGTGCGACGGGTGGACGTCACGGACCTCCATGCCGGCGCGCTCACGCGACAGACCACCGGGGCCGAGGGCGGACAGACGACGCTTGTGCGTCAGCCCCGACAGCGGGTTGTTCTGGTCCATGAACTGCGACAGCTGCGAAGTACCGAAGAACTCCTTGATCGCCGCCACGACGGGACGGATGTTGATCAGGGTCTGCGGCGTGATCGCCTCGACGTCCTGGGTGGTCATCCGCTCACGGACGACGCGCTCCATCCGGGACAGACCCACGCGGATCTGGTTCTGGATGAGCTCGCCGACGGTGCGGAGACGACGGTTGCCGAAGTGGTCGATGTCGTCGGTCTCGACCGGGATGACCTGGTCGCCGACGGTCGCCTTGTCCTCGCCGGCGTGCAGCCGGACCAGGTACTCGATCGTCGAGACGATGTCCTCTTCGGTCAGCGTCCCGGTGTCGTACGGCGTGGTGAGGCCGAGCTTCTTGTTCAGCTTGTACCGGCCGACCTTGGCGAGGTCGTAGCGCTTCGGCTTGAAGAACAGGTTCTCCAGCAGCGTCTGCGCGCTCTCCTTGGTGGGCGGTTCGCCCGGGCGCAGCTTGCGGTAGATGTCGAGCAGCGCCTCGTCGGTGCCGGCGGTGTGGTCCTTCTCGAGGGTGGCGAGCAGCGTCTCGGAGAAGGAGAAACGCTCGCGGATCGCCTCGGTGGTCCAGCCGAGCGCCTTCAGCAACACGGTCACCGGCTGACGGCGCTTGCGGTCGATACGGACACCGACGGTGTCGCGCTTGTCGACGTCGAACTCGAGCCACGCACCGCGGCTCGGGATGACGCGGACGTTGAAGACGTCCTTGTCCGTGGTCTTGTCGACGCTGGTGTCGAAGTACACACCCGGCGAACGGACCAGCTGGGACACGACGACACGCTCGGTGCCGTTGATGACGAAGGTGCCCTTGTCGGTCATCACCGGGAAGTCGCCCATGAAGACCGTCTGGCTCTTGATCTCGCCGGTGTTGTTGTTCACGAACTCGGCGGTCACGAACAGCGGGGCCGCGTACGTCATGTCCTTGTCCTTGCACTCCTCGACGGAGGCCTTGACCTCGTCGAAGCGCGGGTCGGAGAAGGACAGCGACATGGATCCGGAGAAGTCCTCGATCGGCGAGATCTCGTTGAGGACCTCTTCCAGGCCGCCGACCGGGTTTTCTTCACCTTCTTCGACGCGGCGTTCGAACCACGCCTCGTCGCCGGTGAACCATTCGAAGGACCTGATCTGCACGTCGAGCAGGTTCGGGGTGTTGAGCGGCTCGCGAATCTTTGCGAAGGAGACCCGCTTGGGGGCTCCCGGGATTCCCGTGGACTCCGAGCGAGATACAGCCGAGGTGGTCGCAGCAGTGGCCTGGTTCGCGGGAGAGACTGCCAAGATGCGTCCTTCCGGGGACAATGAGCGGTGAGCAGCCGCGTCAGCAACAGCTGATGCGGACTGTCAAGGGTGCCGTGTGCCCACTATCCTAACTACCGGCTCCGGGCAGCCTGAAAGAGGGCAGCGCAAAGAAGCAGTCTAGCCCGAACGTCGCGGTCTGTCCAGGGGGCGCTCCCGATGGGGCCCAGCCTGCATCGCAACGTCTTCAGGTATGCCTCTCCTCGGCTTCCCCGGGGCCGTCCCTCCCGCAAGGGAACCGCCGGTTCTCGCCGTTGCCAGTAAGCGTGACCCCACGCGGGCTCGTAGTCAAGATGCCGCGCGGTGGTCCCGCCGGTTGGCGCAGCGTCGAAGAGGTCGCGCGGAGGGTGACGAACAGGACGCGCGTCCGGTTACCGCCCGGTACCCGCAGGTGACGGCGTCGGCCCGCCGACCTGCGTTTAGCGGGCTAAACGCGATGCCGTCGGCGCCTGTTCCGGAGAGTCACCAGGTCGGGGCGCGGGCGGCCGGCGAGGTGACTTCCGTGGGTCTGTCCGTGTGACCGTTGTGGCCGGTGCGGCTTCTGGGGCGGCGCACAGGAACGCCCCCGGATCGCGATCAGGGGGCTGAACGCGATCCGCCGGACGGTGTCAGACTGGGCCGATGGTCCAGACGCGCGAGGACGAGCCGGCCTTCGACAGCACCCCACCGATGTCGCCGGTAGCCGTGCCACCGGAGGCCGAGCTGCGCTTGGCCGCCGAGCGAAGTCCGGTACTTCAGGAACTCCGCGGCTTCGTCGCCGGTTTGCCCGAGCACAACGAGCCGCGGACCGGCCCGGTCGGTCGCTGGGCCGAGGATTGCGGCCTCATTCGCGTCCTCAAGGGCTCGTACGTACCGGTCAAGAAGAACGCCGGCCTCCTCGAGGATCCGCTCGCGCTGTGGGAGCGGGCGTTTTCGACGGTCGGCGCGGCCGCGTACGACCTCGCCGGAGAGAAGTCCGACGAGTTCGCGGCGCTGTTCCCTCAGCTGGTTTCGGCGCTTTCCCTCACCCTGTACCGGTCGGGCGACGTGCCGGTGCCCGTCGAGCTCGCCCTCGGGGTCCTCGCGGAGATGTTCGAACGCGCTCCCGAGCCGAGTCCCGGTCTCCGCTACGCGACGACCGTCCTGCTGGAGCTGCTGAACCGGCTCGGCGCGATCGAGCAGGACACCATGACCGACCCGGACTTCCTGGCCAAGGTCGCCGACATCAGCGGCAACCCGGATCCGGACCCGACGCTGATCAAGCTCACCCCGCTCACGGTGTGGGCGACCAACCGGGAACTCCGCGAGGCCGGGGTGGCCGCGCCGATCGTCGGCGAGGTCGCGGGCGAGCGGCTCGACAAACTGGGTTCGCAGCTCCTCGACGCCCCGCCGGAGATCATCGACGCGGAGATCAAAGCCTGGGCTCGGCACCGCTCTCCCCTTGACGCGGCGACCGAAGCAGGCGAGTTCCTCCGGGTGGCGACGAGCCCGTCCGAACGGCTGCTCGCCTTGATCGCGCTCGGTGAAACCGGAGGACACGGCCTCGAGACCGCCGCCGGGATCCGCGGGGAGGGTGGCCTGCCCGGCGCTGTCGCGGCGATGTGGCTGTCGGAACGCGGGGCGATCGGTCCCGATTCGGTCGACCGCGACGAGGTCCTCGTCGGGATGACCGACCACTTCGCGGCGATGCATCAGCTCGGCGCCTTCGTGCACCAGCTGGCCGAGATGGACGACGGATTCGACATCGTCGACATGCTGACGTCCTCCGACCACCCCTCGACACTCGAACTCCTCGACGTCGTCGCCACGGACCATCCGGACCGGGTGATGGCCAAGAAGGCGAGGAAGGCCCGCTTCAAACTCCGGTCGCGTGGCCTCTGACGCTCGTCGAGGTACGCCCAGGTCAGCGCGCCGACGCGTCGCGATTAGGGGGCGAAACGCAAGTCGGCGCGCTCTGGCACAAGGGGGCGGGCACCTAGCGCCCAGAGCGCGTTCAGCCCGCTAAACGCGACGTGGTGGCTCGGGAGGGGACCGAGCCGCGGCGTCACGATTAGGGGGCTAAACGCAAGTCGGGGGCTACTTGGAGGGGGCCGGCGAGGCGGGGGGCGCGGCAGGCGCCGAGGAGGCGGCCGGGTTGGCCGGAGCGGAGTAGGTGTTCATCGCCGTGATCTTCCACTTGTCGCCCTGCAGCTCCGCGTTCAAGTGCAGCTGCGCGCTCCCGGCGGTGGTCTTGTTCGTGTCGGCCCGCGTCGAGCTCTGGTCGACGAACACCATCACGTCGGCCCGGTCACCCTCCAGCCGGATGACGGCGCTGCGGGTGACCTTGCACGTCACGACCATCTTCTGCTGCGGGGCCAGCCGCTTGACCTCGCCCATCAGCAGGTTGTACTTCGCCCGCACCTCGTCGTTGACCAGCAGATCGGCCGCCGCGGCCTCGGTCTTCGCGATGTTGTTGTAGTCGTACGAGAACAGGGCCTCGGTCGCCTTCGAGACCTGGTCCTTGACCTGCGACGTCTTCGCGACGTCCAGCAGCGCGGTGTTGTTCGTCGAGCTGGTCACGTCGTCCGCTTGGATCTTGAACAGCACCGCGGCCCCGGCCAGCAGCAGGCCGACGACGACCAGCGCGCCCGCCAGGATCAGCTGCCGCGATACCGGCTTCTTCGACTCCTCGGAGCCAGAGTCGGCTTCAGAGGCAGGGTCGGAATCAGAGGCGGAGTCGGCTTCGGCGGCGACCTCGGCTTCGGCCTCTTCGATGTCCTCCGGCTTCGCCTTGGCGACCGCACGAGCCTTCGCCCGCGGACTCGGCTTCGCGACAACCTCGTCTTCAGCGGCCTCAGCGCTCTCAGGAGCCTCGACAGCCTCCGGTGCCTCCTCGACCTCTACCGGCGCCTCGACAGCCGCCACCTCGGCTTCGGCAGCGGGCTCAGCGACGACCTCGGGAGCAGGCGCAGGAGCCGGACGCGGAGCAGGCCGCGGCGAAGGACGGCGGACCGGCGCCGGCGTCTCGACGGACTCGGCCTCGGGCGCGGGAGCCGCGTCGACGGGCGAGGCGCCGGGCCGGCGCAGACCGGCCACCCGGGGGCGGCGCACCGGCGGGGTGCTGCGAGGGGGCTGGCGGCGGGAGGGGGGCACTACGTGGCTCCGTTCTAGGTGACGCTCTTACTGACCGGCCGCGACGAGGGGCACGTTGCTGATCCCGGAGACCTTCCACTCCTCGCCGACCCTGGTCATCGAGACTTCCAGGCGCATCGGCTTGGAGATCACCTTGTCGCCCTGGGTGACCTGTGTCGAGATGGCGGCGAGGAAGCTCGTCTTGCCCTCGTGGTCGTCGAGTTCCTCCACCGCGATGTCCTGGATGGTGGTCACGACCTTGGTCTTCGCCTCACCGAGCGCCTTGCGGTAGCTCGGCTCCAGCTGGATCAGCTCGTCCGTCATCTTCTTGTCGGAGACGGCCTTCTGTTTGGCGAAGTACCCGTCGAGGTCCTCGAAATCGACCTCGGTGTAGGCCTTGATCGCGGTGCCACCGGCCTTGACCACGTCGTCCCGCGTCCGCGCCAGGTCGGCGTTGTCGTCCGCGGCCGCCACCGCCCACTGGATCCCGAACAGGCCCGCGGCGAGCAGGGCGGCCAGCGCGAACGCCGCGGCGCCCAGCAGCAGCGTTCGCGGCGAGGTCCACGATCGAGAAGAACTCATGACACTCCAGGGTAGGTATGCGGTCTGGGGCTCAGCCGGGCAGTCCCAGCAAGGCGCCGAGGCTGGCCAGGCTGACCCCGGGGCCCTGAAGGACACTCGGCATGCCCTGCGCCGCGCGCAGGCTGGCCAGCTCGTCGGCCGACCGCCCGGCGTTCGCGGCGACGTCGCCCTGCGACGGGATCTGCGGGACCCCGTTGTACGGCACGTTCTGCGAACCGCGCACGTTGATCGGGCTGCCCTTCGGCTCGGCGCAGTACGCGTCGTCCTTCGGCGCGCGCGGCGTCGTGTCGGTGCCTTCGCGGTACTTGTCGAGGCCGATGTAGCCCTTCGTGCACGAAGGCGGGTTGAACAGGTTGAGCGCGAGCCCGAGGTGCGCGGTGCCGTCGTTGGCGACCGTGTTGGCGCCCGCCGCGAGCATCGGGTAGGTCACCAGCCCCTGCTCCAGCCCGTCGAGCCGGGTCACGAGCAGGTTCGACGTCGTGAGCAGGTTCGCCGTCAGCGCGCCCAGCCCGGGTCCGGATTCGGCGAGCACCGAGCTGATCTGGTTCGCCACCTGCGGGGTGATCCCGATCAGCTTCCGGATGTCGGCGTCGGAGTTCTTCAGCGTGCCGGACAGCTTGTTGAGATCCGCGCTGAACGACTTCATCGAACTCGCCATGTCGTTCTGCGTGTCGAGGACCTGCCCGCCCTTTTCCAGCAGCTGGATCGTCTGCGGCAGGTACTCCTGCGCGGTCGTGGTGAAGCTGCGCGCGGTGTCGAGCAGCCGCTGCAGGTCCGGGCCGGTGCCGTTGAAGGCGTTGTACGACTCGTCGACGACCTTGCGCAGCGAGTCGGTCGGCACGGACGCCGCGAGGCTGTCGAGGTCGCCGATGAGCTGCTCGGTGGGCACCGGGGTCTTGACCTTGCCCGCCGGGATGACCGAACCCGGCTGCAGGAACGGTCCGTTCTCGCCCTTGGGCCGCAGGTCGACGAACTGCTCGCCGACCGCGGACCGGTTCGCGACCACGGCGTCCAGATCGGCGGGCACCTGCGGGGCGTCGGGCGCGATGTTGAGGTCGGCCTCCAGCCCGGTCTTGGTCAGGCGCAGTTCGCCGACGCGGCCGATGTTGAAGCCGCGATAGGTGACCTCGGCGTTCTGGAAGATGCCGCCCGACTCCTTGAGTTCGAGCTTCACCGTGTAGCCCTCGTCGCCGAAGACCGAGCCGAGCCCGGCGAACCGGATCAGCGCGTACACGATGGCGACCACGGAGATGACCGCGAACAGGACCAGCTGGATCTTCGTCCTCCGGACCAGCATCAGCCCGCACCTCCCGACAGCAGGCCGAAGATACCGGCGGGTCCGGTCTGTTGCGGCTGTCCGCCGCCCTGCGGCGCGCCCGCCTGACTGCCGGCGACACCCCCGACGCTGTCCGGGATCGGCAGCGGCGGGTTCACGCCCGGCCCCTCGGTCCCGCCGGTCAGCCCGGGCACCGGGACGACGTCCTGGAGCGGGTTCTGACGGCTGCGGCCGAGGTTCTTGAGGATCTCGTTCAAGTTCAGGTCGACCTTCGCGAACAGGTTGAAGTAGTCGCCCTTGACGCCGTCGTAGGCGGCGTCGCTGAACGGGAAGGTCAGCAGGATCTCCAGCGCCTTGGGCAGGTCCGAGCCCGCCTCGCCGAGCTTCTGCAGCGTCGGCTGCAGTGCTTTGAGGTCGGCGACGAGGTCTTCCTTGCTCTTGTTGACCGTGTCGACGGCGACACCGGAGAGGTGGTTGAGCGCGTTCAGCATGGTCACCAGCTGACCGCGCTGCTGCTCCAGCACGCCGAGCCCGGGGCCCAGGTTGTCGACCGCGCCGACCAGCTTGTCCTTCTGCCCGTTCAGCGTGAGCGAGAGCCGGTTCAGCCCGTCGAGCGCCCGCGTGATGTTCGCGGACTGCTTGTCGAGGTTCGTGACCAGCTGGTTGGTGTTGTTCAGCAGCGCCTTGAGTTCCGGCGAGCGGCCGCTCGTGGCGTTGTTGAGTTCCTTGGTGATGGTGTTGAGCTGTTCCACCCCGCCGCCGTTGAGCAGCAGCGAAAGCGCGCCGAGCAGCTCTTCGACCTCGACACTGCGGTTCGTCCTGGCCAGCGGGATCACCGCGTTGTCGGCGAGTTTGCCCTGGCCGTCCGCGGGGGCGGCCAGCTCGACGTACTTCTCACCGAGCAGGCTCGACTGCCTGACGTTGGCCATGGCGTTCGCGGGGAGCTTCACGTCGCCGTTGACCCGCAGGGTGACCTCGGCGTTCCAGCCGTCCGGGGTGAGCCCGATGGCCTCGACACGGCCGATGGACACCTCGTTGACCTTCACCCCGGCCTGCGGCGTCAGGTCGAGCACGTCCCGGAACTGCACCTTGACCGTGTACGGGTGGTCGCCGAGTTCGGCGCCGCCGGGCAGCGGGATGTCGTAGATCCCGCTGAATCCGCACCCGCTCAACGTCAGCGCGGCGACCGTTCCGGAAGCGATGAGTGCGAGAGACTTCTTGATCATTTCGCCGCCGTTCCATAGAGCTGACCGGCGATGGGCAGCGGAAGCGGCGGCAGCTGGCCCGCCTGCGACGACTGGATGACCTGCGCGATCGACGGCAGCGGCACCAACCCGTCGACCAGTCCGGCGATCCCCTTGCACGCGTCGCCGAGCGCGTCGAGCGCGTCCGGGGTCTGCTTGAGCAGGTTGCACACCATCACCAGCGGCGGCTGGGTGAGCTCGTTGAGGTTGGCCCGCGCGTCGAGCGTGCCCGACGACGCGTTGTAGGTGTTGACCAGGTTCCCGAGGCCGACCGGGGCGACGTCGAGGATCTCGGCGAGCGCGCCGCGCTGGTCGACGAGCACCTTGGTCACACTGGCCAGCTTGTCCACATTGGACTTGAGCCGGTCGCGGTTCTTCTCGATGAACGCCTGCACCGCGGTGAGCGTGTCGGACAGCTGCTTCACCGTCGCGGCGAGGTTCTCCCGCTCCCCCGCCAGGAATCCGCTGACGTCGGCGAGCTGCCGCTCGAAGTCGCGGACCTGCGAGTCGCTGTTCACCAGCGTCTGAGAGAAGGAGCCGAGGTTCTCGACGGTCTTGAACAGGTCGTCCTTGTTCCCGGACAACGTGCCCGCCGCCTGGCCGAGTTTGGTGATCGTGTCGTGCAGCGCCTGCCCGTTGCCGTCGAAGTTCTTCGCGGCGGTGTCGAGCAGGTTCGACAGGGAACCGTTCTTGTTGGCGCCGTTGGGGCCGAGCGACTTGCTGACCCGCGAGAGGCTGGCGGCGAGTTCGTCGACCTCCAGGGGCACCTCGGTGCGGTCGAGGCCGATCACGGCGCCGTCCTCGATCCGCGGGCCGCCCTTGTAGGCCGGGGCCAGCTGCACGTAACGGTCGCTGACCAGCGACGGCGCCACGATGATCGCCTTCGCGTCCGCGGGCACCGCCACCGAACGGTCGTACTCGAGTTCGACGCGGACCTGGTTGCCCATCGGCTGGATCTTGGTGACCGTGCCCATGTCGACGCCGAGCATCCGGACGCCGTTGCCCTCGTAGAGGCCGACGGCACCGGCGAAATAGGCGGTCAGGTGGTTGCGGCCGGCGTCCTTGAGCGTCCACCACAGCGCGCCGGCGACCACCAGCGCGAGCACGATCGCGATGGTGACGCCGCGGGCGAGGCTCTCTCCGAGACGGGTACTCATTTCTCGTAGCACCCCTTCTCGTTGATCGGGCCGAACGACGGCAGGACCAGACCGCAGATGTAGTTGTCGAACCAGCGACCGTTGCCGATCGTGTTCGTGAACACCCGGATGAACGGCGCGAACCGCGCGATGCCCTGGCCGAGGGCGTCCTGGTTGCGCTGCAGCATCGAGGTCAGCTGGTCGAGCTGGGTGAGCACCGGGTCGAGCTGCGCGTCGTTGTCGTCCACCAGGCCCTTGAGCTGGGTGGCGAGGGTGCGCGAGCCGTCCAGCAGCGCGGAGATCGCGTCCTTGCGGCGGGACACCTCCCCGAGCAGCTTGTTGCCGTCGGCGAGGAGCTTCTGGAACTCGGCGTCACGGTCGACGAGCGTCTGCGAGACCTGCCGCGTGTTGGCGAGCAGGTTCGCCAGCTGCGTGTCCCGCGAAGCGATCGTGTCCGAGAGGCGCGAAAGGCCGTTCAGGGCACCCTTCACGTCCGCCGGGGTGTCGGCGAAGGTCTCCGAGATGACGTCAAAGCTCTTCGCCAGCTGAGCGGTGTCGATGTTGTCGACGGTCTGCGAAAGCCCGCGGAAGGCGTCGAGGACGTCGAACGGCGACATCGTGCGCTCACGCGGGATGGTCGCGCTCGGGTCGAGTGTGCGCTGGCCCTGCGGGTCGAGCGCCAGGTACTTCTGGCCGAGCACCGTCTTGATCTTGATCGCCGCGCTGGTCTTGTCGCCGAGCCAGGCGTCCTTGACCTTGAAGGAGATCCGGACCTTGTCGCCGTCGAGCTTGATATCGGAGACCTTGCCGACCTTCACGCCCGCGACGCGGACGTCGTTGTCCTTCTGCAGGCCCGAGGTCTCGGAGAAGTCCGCGCTGTAGGTCGTCCCGCCGCCGATCACGGGCAGGTCGTCGGAGTTGAGCGCGGCGAGGAAACCGAGCAGCAGCACCGAGATGCCGACCAGCGCGATCGGGATGGGATTGCGTTTCTGGAACGACTTCATGCCGTGCACCTCGCCCGGTTCACCGGCAGCAGCGGCAGATTGATCGGTTCGTTGATCAGCGGAGGCAGGGCGACGGCCCCCTTCAGCTCACAGGCGAAGAAGTTGAACCAGGAACCGTAGTCGGCGGTGCGGGTCAGCGCGGTCACCTTCTGCGGCAGGAACTGGATGAAGTGCTCGACGATCGGCTGGCTGTCGTTGAGGTTCTTCGACAGGGTGCCGAGCGCCGCGATGTCCTGCTTGAGCGGCTCGCGGGCCTCACCGAGCAGGCCGGACGTCGTCTGCGCGAGGGTGCCGAGCGATTCGATGGCGTCACCGATCGGCTCGCGGTCGGCGGCCAGCCCGGAGACCAGCTTCTGCAGCTTGACGATCAGGTCGTTCAGCTGCGGCGTATGCGCGTTGACCGTGTCGAGCACCGAGTTCAGGTTGTCGATGACCTCACCGATCACCTGGTCCTTGTCGGAGATCGTGGTCGCCAGCGACGCGGTGTGCTGCAGCAGGCTTTCGATCGTGCCGCCCTCGCCCTGCAGGACCTGGATGACCTCGTAGGACAGCTTGTTGATGTCGTCCGGGTTGAGCGCGGTGAACAGCGGCTTGAACCCGTTGAACAGCTGCGTCAGGTCGAGCGCGGGCGTGGTCCGCTCCAGCGGGATGTTCCCGCCGGGCTCCAGGTTCTTGCCGGAGGAGTCGGTGCCCTGCCCGAGCGAGACGTAGCGCTGGCCGACCAGGTTCCGGAACTTGATCTGCGCGGTCACCCCGGCGGGCAGCTTGCGGCCGGCGTCCACTTCGAACTCGACCTCGGCCTGGCGCCGGTCGACGATGCGGACGTCCTTGACCTGCCCGACCCTGACCCCCGCGATACGGACGTCGTCGTTGGGCAGCAACAAGGTCGCGTCACTGAATCGCGCCTTGTAGGCGTTCGTGCTGGTGGTGTTGATGTTGGCGATGCTGATCCCGAGGATCGTCGTGAACAGCACGGTGATCACGACGAAAGCGCAGAGCTTGATCAGCGGCGCGAGAAGTCCCCTCACTGGACGTGCACCTCCGCTCCGCGGTAGAGCGGGCCGACGAGCAGCGAGCCCCAGCCGGGCATGTCCGAGGCGGGCATCCCGACCTGCGGGCCGACCAGCTGCGCGAGGAAGTCGGCTTCGGAAGCGCCGTAGGACGGGTTGCCGGCGGGCGCGCCGCCGCCGTTGCCGTTGTAGCCGCCGTAGTTCGCGAAGTTGTTGGACGGCGAGAGACCGTCGTTGGCCGACCGGGCGGGCGCCTTGACCGTGCTGCCGTCCTTGATCGGGCCGTCCGGCGGATACTGCGGGAACGGGTCCGGGAACTGCTTGAGGTCGTAGCACCGCGGACCGCGTTTGTCCTCGAACCTCGGCTCGTCCTTGCCGGGCAGGTACGGGCCGCGGTTGACGGTGATCTCGATGGTCGCGTGCAGCCCGGGCCGGTCGGTGCCCTTGCCGAGGGCCTTGTCGATCTTCGGCAGGTTGTCGGCCATCTGCCCGATCACGCACGGGTACTCCGGCGAGTACTTCGCCAGCAGTTCCGCCGTCGGGCGGGCGGTGTCGGCGAGGCGGATCAGGTTGTCGGCGTTGTTCCGCAGGAAGGTCTGCAGGTCCACCGAGGCCTGGGTGACACTGCCGTAGAGGTTCGACAGGTTCAGCTTCTGGTCGGCCACGGTGCGCGCGGTGGTGCTCAGGTTGTCCAGCGTCTGCACCAGATCCGGCGCGACGGCGCTGAAGTTGTCCGAGAACTTCGCCAGTTCCTTGAGGTTCCGCTGGAGCTGGGGTTCGTGCGGGTTCAGGTCGCCGACGTAGGTGCCGAGCTGCGCGAGGGTGTCGCCGAGCTGGTCGCCGCGGCCGTTGAGCGCGGTGGAGATCGCGGACAGCGTGCTGGAGAGCTTCTGCGGCTGGACGGCCTGAAGCACCGGCATCAGGTGGGCGAAGGCCTGCTCCAGTTCGACCGCGCTGGACGTGCGGTCCTGGGTGATCACATCGCCCTCGGCGATCGTCCTCGCCGACGGTGCGTCCGGGATTTCCAGGGAGACGAACCGCTCACCGAACAACGTCTTCGGCAGGAATCGCGCCGAAACGTTCTGCGGGATCAGTTTCGCCGACTCCGGTTTGAGCGCGAGGGTGAGTTCGGCGCCGTCCGGCGTCGCGGCGATGTCCTGCACCGAACCGACGATGAGACCGCGGACCTTCACATCGGACTGCTTCAGCAACTGGTTCCCGATGCTGTCCGATTGGAGCTTCACACTCACCACGGGCGTGAACGCCTTTTCGTACAACGCGACGCTCAGCGCCACTCCGCCGACGATCACGGCGACGAGCAACAGGCCCAGCAGCCTGCGCCGGATTGTCGCGATCATCCTGCGATCCTCACCGTGACGTCGGTTCCCCAGATCGCGAAACCGATGAAGAAGTTCATGATGGACACCGTGACGATGCTCAGCCGGACCGCCTTACCGACCGCCACGCCGACACCGGCGGGACCACCGGAGGCCCGGTAACCGAAATAACAATGGGACAGGATGATCAAGACGCTGAACAACAGCACCTTGATGAACGAATACAGCACATCCTGTGGAGGTAGGAAAAGGTCGAAGTAATGGTCGTAGGTACCCGCTGACTGGTTGTAGATGTAGATAACGACCAACCGGGACGCGAGATACGAACTCAGCAGGCCGATGACGTACAGCGGGATGACCGCGACGAAACCGGCGATGATCCGCGTGGTCACCAGGTACGGCAGGCTCGGGACGCCCATCACCTCGAGCGCGTCGATCTCCTCGGAGATCCGCATCGCGCCCAGCTGAGCGGTGAACCCTGCGCCGACAGTCGCCGAAAGCGCGAGGCCCGCGACCAGCGGCGCGATCTCGCGGGTGTTGAAGAACGCGGTGAGGAAGCCGGTGAAGGCCGACGTGCCGATCGAGTTCAGCGCCGAGTAGCCCTGCAGGCCGACGAGCACACCGGTGAACAGGGTCAGGCCGACCATCACGCCGACCGTGCCGCCGATGACCGCGAGCGAGCCGGAACCGAAGCTCACCTCGGCCAGCAGCCGCAGGACCTCTTTCATGTAGCGGCGCAGCGTCCGCGGCGTCCACAGCAACGCGCGGCCGTAGAAGGACATCTGGTCGCCGAGTGTGTCCAGAGTCTGCAGTGGACGATTGGCGACCCGCTTGGCGCCTTGGAGGAAGGTCATCCGTCAGTCCAGCTTTCCGGGCACGATCTGCAGGTAGATCAGCGTGATCACGAAGTTCACCACGAACAGCATCAGGAACGTGATGACGACCGACTGGTTCACCGCGTCGCCGACCCCCTTCGGGCCGCCGGACGGGTTCAGTCCCCGGTAAGAGGCGACGACAGCGGCGATGAAGCCGAAGATCAGCGCCTTCAGTTCGCCGACCCAGAGGTCGGGAAGCTGGGCCAGCGCGGAGAAGCTCGCCAGGTACGCGCCCGGCGTCCCGCCCTGGAGGACGACGTTGAAGAAGTAGCCGCCGAGCACGCCGATGACGCTGACCATGCCGTTGAGCAGGAGCGCGACCAGCATCATCGCGAGCACGCGCGGCACGATCAGGCGCTGCACGGCGGAGACGCCGAGCACCTCCATCGCGTCGATCTCTTCACGGATCGTCCGCGCGCCGATGTCGGCACAGACGGCGCTACCGCCGGCGCCCGCGACCAGCAGCGCGGTGACCAGCGGGCTGGCCTGCTGCACGGTGGCGAGCACCGACCCGGCGCCCGTGTAGGACTGGGCGCCGAGCTGGCGGGCGAGCGAACCGAACTGCAGCGAGATGACCGCGCCGAACGGGATCGCGACGAGCGCCGTCGGCAGGATCGTGACGCTCGCGATGAACCAGGCCTGCTGGATGAACTCCCGCAGCTGGAACGGTCGTTGGAAGATGCCACGAACGATGTCGAGGCCAAGGGCGAACAGGTTCCCGGTCTCGCGCAACATGCCGATCCCTGGAATCTTCGCCGATGAAGCGGAAGAGCTCACGCGCCACCTGACCCCGGATCTTGTGGCCGCAGGCGGTGGTTGCCCGCTCTCCCGGGATGCGGGATGTGCGCGACCTGGTCGTCGGGCAGCTGGCCCTGATGGTGGTTCGGGATCGAGCTTTCGGCAGGTGCCGACCGGTGGCCCGCGGCCGCGAGCCGCTGCGGACGGACACCGTAGCGCTGCTGCTCCTCCGGGGAGAGCGACTCGATGATGCTCTGCTGCGCCTCGGGCGGGAGGCCGTGCAGGATCTGCATGACGCGGTCCTTGCGGCGGACCGCGCCCATCCGGGTCGGCACGCCGGGCGTCGGCTGCATTTGCGGCGGCACCCCGCTGACGTCCTCGACACCGCCCGCGTGGTGGCCGGCCTCGAACATCGCGCGTTCGGCGGCGAGCTGGGCCGAGTCCTTCTCCTCGCTCATGCCGATGGGGCCGTCCATCTTGCCGTTGAGGAACTGCTTGACGACCGGCTCCTCGCTGGTCAGCAGCACCTCGCGCGGGCCGAACATGACCAGTTCCTTGCGGAAGAGCATGCCCAGGTTGTCCGGGACGGTGCGGGCGAGGTTGATGTTGTGCGTGACGATCAGGAACGTCGCGTCGATCTGCGCGTTGACGTCGAGGAAGAGCTGGGAGATGTAGGTGGTGCGGACCGGGTCGAGGCCGGAGTCCGGCTCATCGACCAGGATGATCTGCGGGTCGAGCACCAGGGCTCGGGCGAGGCCGGCGCGCTTGCGCATACCGCCGGAGATCTCACCCGGCAGCTTCTTGTCGGCGCCGTTGAGGCCGGTCATCTCGAGTTTCTCGAGCACGATCCGGCGGACCTCGGTCTCGGACTTCTTCGTGTGCTCGCGCAGGGGGAAGGCGACGTTGTCGTAGAGGTTCATCGACCCGAACAGCGCGCCGTCCTGGAAGAGGACGCCGAAGAGCTTGCGCACCTCGTAGAGCTGGTGTTCGGAGCACGTCACGATGTCGACGCCGTTGATCATGCAGCGGCCCTTGTCGGGCTTGAGCAGACCGATCATCGACTTCAAGAAGACGGACTTACCGGTTCCGGACGGACCGAGCATCGCCGACACCTCGCCCGGGGGCAGGGTCAGCGTGACGTCCCGCCAGATGGCCTGCTTACCGAAGGACTTCGAAAGACCTTCGATGACCACCTCGGCACCCATCGCACCTCCAGGAGCTGTTCCGCGTCGTCGCGCACTGCTTTCCCGTCCCACTGGCTCGAGAGAGCGCACGCGTCCGCGCAGCGATACCCGCGTCAACCAGGTGCAACGAGCTGAGTGCGAACAGGTTACTCACCAGTTTTCTTTTCTGGCCAGACCCGCGGGTAACTTTTCGCGCAGCCCGCTACCGGCCCGTGCACCGCTTGCAGCACCGTAGTGCACGTCACCCCTGTGCGCAGGTCCACAGCCCGCCCACTTCGCCCAGGTCGGCGCGGCCGCGCGTCACGATTAGGGGGCGAAACGCAGGTCAGCGGCCCTCTCGCCAGCCCACCCCAGCCCCTCCCGCGCCTACCGCCAAGATCGCGATTAGGGGGCGAAAGTCGATCCGGTGCCCTGGACGCGCTCAGGTGCTTAGCGTGGCTACGCGTCGCGATCAGGGGGCGAAAGTCGACACGGGGGTGGGGTGGACCAAAGCGAAGGGGCGGGCATCCGTGGTGGATGCCCGCCCCTTCGGCGGTACTGCGGCAGGCGCTGACGCGCCCCAGATCACTTGATGGCGATCTTGGCGCCAGCAGCCTCGAGCTTCTCCTTGGCGGCCTCGGCGGCCTCCTTGTCGACCTTCTCCAGGAGGGCCTTGGGAGCGGCCTCGACCAGCTCCTTGGCCTCCTTCAGGCCCAGGCCCGAGACGACCTCACGGACGACCTTGATGACCTGGATCTTCTTCTCGCCGGCCGACTCGAGGACGACGTCGAACTCGTCCTGCTCCTCGGCGGCGGCCGGGGCAGCGCCCACCGGGCCGGCGGCGACGACGGCAGCCGGGGCGGCCGCGGTCACGTCGAAGGTGGTCTCGAACTCCTTGACGAACTCGGACAGCTCAAGAAGGGTGAGCTCCTTGAAGGCGTCGATCAGCTCGGCGGTGCTCAGCTTCGCCATGGTGGCTTTCCTCTCTAAAACGAACTAAAAGTTCGGGGTGGGGGGTGTTCAGCTCTCGGCGGGTGCTTCGGCTGCTTCGGTACCGGCGTTGCGCTGCTTCTCCTCCAGCGCGGCAGCCAGGCGAGCGACCTGGGACGCCGGCGCCTGGAACAGCGCGGCGGCCTGGGACAGCTTCGCCTTGAACGCGCCCGCCGCCTTGGCGAGCAGGACCTCACGGCTGTCGAGATCGGCGATCTGGTTGATCTCGTCCACGGACAGCGTCTTGCCGTCCATGAAGCCGCCCTTGATCACAAGCGCGTTGTTGTCCTTCGCGAAGTCGCGAAGCGCCTTCGCGGCGTCAACAGCTTCACCTTCGACGAAGGCGATGGCGGTCGGGCCGACGAACAGGTCTTCAAGGCCCTCGATACCGGCGTCCGTGGCGGCACGCTTGACGAGGGTGTTCTTCGCGACCCGGTACTTGGCACTGGTGCCGAGAGCGCGGCGCAGCTGGGACAGCTGGGACACGGAGAGGCCGGTGTACTGGGTAACGACTGTGGCCGAGCTGCTGCGGAAGCTCTCCGCGATCTCGGCGACGGCCGCCTCCTTGTCGGGCTTCGCCATGGTCGCCTCCTCTCTTGGCTAGTGGTCCACTGGCCGTGAGAGCCCTGAAACGACGAAACGCCCCAGCGCAGACAGGCGCGGGGCGTCAGGGCACGCGACGGGATACGTCGCGTGCGAGCCTCGTTCCTCCTGCGCGGGTCGCCCGCCCTAGCGGGGCCTTCGTTCTCCGGGCCAGATGACCAGGAGAAGACCAGCGGTCTTCGGTAGAACCTTGACAAGAATACGTGACCCTCTCCCGGCCTTCGCACCGGGGCCCGGTCAGATCGCGTTCAGCGGGCTAAACGCGACCGGCGGAGTGCGCGGAGAGCGTCGCGGGGCATCATGGTGACGTGGCGGAGCAGCGTGATGACGGAAAGCCGGGAAGCGAGCCCGGCACGGACATCGAGCCCAAGGCGGGAGGTCAGCCCGCGCCTCGGCTGGACGAGGAGCAACTGCGCCAGTTCCAGCAGTTTCAGCAGTTCCAGGACTATCTGAAGTTCACCGAGGCGCAGCAGCAGGGCCTCGTGCCTTCCCAGCCCACGCAGCCCGTGACCCAGCACTACGGCGGGCAAGTTCCAGGGCCTCCGGGGCCGCCGCCCGGCCAGCTCGTTCCGGCTCCTCGACCGCGCCTGCCGCGGTGGTTGCGACGACTGGGCGGAAAGCTTCTCGCCTGGGTGATCGTGATCGCGCTGATCTGCGTCGGGGCCACCATCGCCTACCGCCAGATCTTCCCGAGCGACGCGGGACAGGACACGGCGACGTTCGTCCAGGGCGGCGGCGGCAAGCACCACACCAACAAGGTGCTTTCCACCAATCCCTGGGAGGCCGTGCGGGCCATCTACGACACGATCGGCAAGCCGTACCCGCCCGCCACCCGGGTCGAGAAGGTCTGCCTGTCGATGAGTGAGGAAGCGCAGGTCCAGTTCGCCCGCGACCTCGGCTACCCGGACTGCGCCACCGCCGTCCCGGCCTTGAACGCCAAGGTCACCGACATCACGCCGTACATCTACGCGGTGCGCCCGATGTCGAGTGTGGTCCCGCGTCAGAACCTGACGATTCATTCGTGCTGGTACAACATCCGCGGCGGCCCCCTGCTGGGCAGCTTCACCCTGCAGGAAGTCGAGATGGGTCAGTGGCTGATCACCGGGCACGCGAACTCCCCCGAGCCCTGCCCCGCCCCTCCCACCGGCAACTGACCCCTCGCTGACCTGCGCTTTCTGGCGCCAGATCGCGATCAGGGGGCGAAACGCAAGTGCCCGCCGGAGCGCGTTCAGCCCGCTAAAGGCGACGCGGGTCAGAGGTCGTGCGCGGTCAGGAAGCCGGTCAGGGCGGAGCCGAAGGCAGGGTGCATGACGGCGGTCATGTGATCGCCGGGGACGCGGACGAGGCGGGCACCCGCGATCGCGGCGGCCAGGCGTTCGGGTTCGGCCGCCAGCGGGTCGGCCTCGCCGGCCAGGACCAGGGTCGGGACGGCGATCGCCGTCAGGTCCAGTTTCGGGTTCGCGGTCCCGCGTGCGACGGCCGCCAGCGCGACACGGTCCGCGCGGAGGGCGTCGGCCAGCGCCCTGAAAGGCGCCGAAGACGGCGGAAGCGTCGAAGGGTCCGAAGCGAGCAGCGCGTCGCTGATCGCCTCCGGCGTGACGACCCGCGTGTCCACGCCGCCGAAGTCGACGATCCCCGAACCGACCCCGCCGATCGCGAGACACCGGATCCGCGGATCGGCGGCCACCGCGCCGAGCCCGATCATCGCGCCCATCGAGTAGCCGGCCATCGAAACCTCGTCGAGCCCCAGCACGTCGAGTAGCGCCGACACGTCGCGGACCATCGCGTCGTCGCCGTAACTGGCCTCATCGTGCGGTTTGGCCGACCGCCCGTGCCCACGCGCGTCGAGGCCGATCACGGTCAGCCCCGCCTGCTGGAGGGTGGCGACGACGCCGGGCGCGATCCAGTTGGCGTTCGTGTCGGCGGCGAAGCCGTGCTGCAGCAGCACTGGACGCCCTTCGCCCTCCCACACGGTGTAGCTCAGCTGGAGCCCGTCGAACGACGCGAAAGTCGGCATGCCCTCCAGCAAACACGAAAAAGGGGCGGCCCCGCTGTAGCGGGACCGCCCCTTCGTCAGTGATGTGTGACTCAGACTTACGCGTCCTCGGAAAGGAGGTTGCGGGTCCGGGCGGGGTCGACCGGGATACCCGGGCCCATCGTCGTGGAGACGACGACCTTGCGCAGGTAACGGCCCTTCGCCGACGACGGCTTGGCGCGGAGGATCTCGTCCAGCGCGGCCGCGTAGTTCTCCACCAGCTTCTCGGTGTCGAACGACACCTTGCCGATGACGAAGTGCAGGTTGGCCTGCTTGTCGACGCGGAAGTTGATCTTACCGCCCTTGATGTCCGAGACGGCCTTCGCGACCGCAGGGGTCACGGTGCCGGTCTTCGGGTTCGGCATGAGGCCACGCGGGCCGAGGATGCGGGCGATGCGCCCGACCTTCGCCATCTGGTCCGGCGTCGCGATCGCGGCGTCGAAGTCGAGCCAGCCACCCTGGATGCGCTCGATCAGTTCGTCGGTGCCGACCGCGTCAGCGCCGGCGGCTTCGGCCTCGGCGGCCTTGTCACCAACGGCGAAAACGATGACGCGAGCGGTCTTACCGGTGCCGTGCGGCAGGTTCACGGTGCCGCGGACCATCTGGTCGGCCTTACGAGGGTCGACACCGAGGCGCATGGCGACCTCGACGGTGGCGTCCATCTTCGACTTGGAGGTCTCCTTGGCCAGCTTCGCGGCCTCGAGCGGGGCGTAGAGCCGCTCGCGGTCCACCAGCTCAAGAGCCTGACGGTAGGCCTTGCTGTGCTTGGGCATTACTTCTGTCCTTAACTCTTCAACGGATCAGTGTGGTGTTGGAGCCAGCCCTGGCTCTCCCACGGTGGTGCGGGGTGAAGCTCAGTCGACGACCGTGATGCCCATCGAACGGGCGGTGCCGGCGATGATCTTCGCGGCCTGGTCGATGTCGTGCGCGTTCAGGTCGGATTCCTTGGTCTTCGCGATGTCGCGGACCTGGTCCCAAGTGACCTTGGCGACCTTGGTCTTGTGCGGCTCGCCGGAACCCTTCTCCACGCCCGCGGCCTTCAGCAGCAGCTTCGCGGCCGGCGGCGTCTTGAGCTTGAAGTCGAACGAGCGGTCTTCGTACACGGAGATCTCGACCGGGACGACGTCCCCGCGCTGCGACTCGGTCGCGGCGTTGTAGGCCTTGCAGAACTCCATGATGTTGACGCCGTGCTGACCCAGCGCGGGGCCGACCGGCGGCGCGGGGTTGGCCGCACCCGCCTTGATCTGCAGCTTGATGATCGCCGCAAGCTTCTTCTTCTTGGGTGGCATTTCGTTTGTTCCTTCTTACTGACTTGAGTCCCCCGCACACCTGCCAGTACGCGGGGACTGCCGGCCGTCTGGCGGCCGTCAGATCTTGGAGACCTGGTTGAACGACAGCTCGACCGGGGTCTCCCGGCCGAAGATCGACACCAGGACCTTCAGCTTCTGCCCGTCCACGTTGACCTCGGAGATCGTCGCGGGCAGCGTCGCGAACGGGCCGTCCATGACGGTGACCGACTCGCCGATCTCGAAGTCGACCTCGACCGCGGGGCCACCCAGCTGCGACTCGGAAGAAGCGGCGTCGCCCTTGCCGGGCTTCGCGGGAGCGGCGGCCTCGACCTTGGGCGCGAGGAACTTCAGCACCTCGTCCACGGTCAGCGGCGACGGACGCGACGTGGCACCGACGAACCCGGTGACACCCGGCGTGTTGCGCACGGCGCTCCACGAGGCGTCGTTCAGGTCCATCCGGACCAGGATGTAGCCGGGCAGCACCTTGCGCTGCACCTGCTTGCGCTGGCCGTTCTTGATCTCGGTGACCTCTTCGGTCGGGACCTCGATCTGGAAGATGTAGTCCTCGACGTCCAGCGTCTGGGTACGGGTCTCGAGGTTGGTCTTCACCTTGTTCTCGTAACCCGCGTACGAATGCACGACGTACCACTCACCGGGAGCGGCGTTGAGTTCCGCGCGCAGCTTCGCGACCGGGTCGACGTCCTCGTCGGGCTCGGCCTCGGCGGCGGTGTCGTCGTCTTCGGTCTCGACGGACGCCTCTTCGGCCTCCGCGACATCTCCGGCTTCGTCGACCTCGTCGCCTGCGGCGGGCACCTCGACGGAGTCCAGGTGCTCGGACTGCTCGTCGCCGAGTGCCGCGTGCACCTGCTCGTCGGAAAGCTCGGTCAGCTCATGACCGGCTGCTGTGCCGTTGTCGGAGGTCACGTTCCGTCCTCTCAGTTGATCGGTTGCCGTGGCGCCAGCCACCGTGCGGCGCGCTCAAGCGCCGCGACCGGCTGCCTCAGCTGCCGAAGACGGCACCGACGACCTCTTTGAAGGCCAGGTCGAGGCCGCTCACCAGCGCCACCATGAACACCACGAAGACCAGCACCACCGCGGTGTAGGTGACCATCTGCTTGCGGTTCGGCCAGATGACCTTGCGCAGCTCGGCCCAGACTTCGCGGATGAACCGCATGAGCCGGGCGAAGATCGACGCCTGCTTCGGCTTGCGGTCGCGCTTCGGAGTCGCCGTGCCCTTGGCGTCCTTGGTTTTCTCGGTCTTGTCCCCGGCCTTCGCCTTGCCGGCGGGGCGGGTCTTGTCGTCCGACTTGGCGTCGGCCTTACCGGACGGGCGCGCGGACGCACGGCGCTCACGCCGGGCAGCGGCGGTCACCGGGCGGGACTGTTCGTCGGGCTTCCGCCCGGCGCCGTCCTGCGCCTTCTCACCGCTGGCGTCGCTGTCGCTCACGACCACTCCTCCGCCTTCACCAGTTCGCTTACGCAGGGGTGACAGGACTTGAACCTGCAACCTGCGGTTTTGGAGACCGCTGCTCTGCCAATTGAGCTACACCCCTTTGGAACCCCGATGCCCTGGGGCTCCGGAGGACGCATTCCATCGTCCCCACCGCCGTGGCGGGGATGACCGTAGTGCGTTCCGAGACCAGAAGTCTACGGCAACCCCCGAACAGCTTCGCAACCGCGCCCCTCAAAGCGGCGCGGAGCAGCCTTCCGCGAGGAAACTCCCCCACGGCCGACCCCATGATCGTGCCACGATGTCGCCATGAGCGCTCCCGCACCCTCACCGTCCCCGGCTTCCCGCGTCTCGGCCCGGATCGGCGGCATCACGCCGTCGGCCACGCTCGCCGTCGACGCGAAGGCCCGGGAGCTGAAGGCGCAGGGGCGTCCGGTGATCGGGTTCGGGGCCGGGCAACCGGACTTCCCCACCCCGGCCAACGTGCTCGAAGCCGCCGAAGCGGCCGTCCGGGACAGGGCCAACCACGGCTACACCGCCGCGGGCGGGCTGCCGGAACTCCGCGAGGCGATCGCGGCGAAGACCGCCCGCGATTCCGGTCTCGACGTCGACCCGGGTCGCGTCCTGGTGACGAACGGCGGCAAGCAGGCGGTCTATTCCGCGTTCGCCACGCTGCTCGACCCGGGCGACGAGGTGCTGCTGCCCGCGCCCTACTGGACCACCTACCCGGAGTCGATCGCCCTCGCCGGCGGTGTCCCGGTGCAGGTCACCGCGGACGAGACGACGGGCTATCTCGTCACCGTCGAGCAGCTCGAAGCCGCGAGGACGCCGCGCACGAAGGTGCTGCTGTTCGTCTCGCCGTCGAACCCGACAGGCGCGGTGTACCCGCGCGAGCAGGTCGAGGCGATCGGGCGCTGGGCGTACGAGAACGGCCTCTGGGTCATCACCGACGAGATCTACGAACACCTGGTCTACGACGGCGCCGAAGCACCCTCGATGCCCGTCGTGGTCCCGGAACTCGCGGACCGGACGGTCGTCCTCAACGGCGTCGCGAAGACGTACTCGATGACCGGCTGGCGGGTGGGCTGGTTGCTCGGCCCGCAGGACGTGGTCAAGGCGGCGACGGCGTACCAATCGCACTTGTGCGGCAACGTTTCGAACGTCGCGCAGCGGGCCGCCCTGGCCGCGGTGAGCGGTCCGCTCGACGCCGTTTTCTCGATGCGCGAAGCGTTCGACTCCCGGCGTAAGACCGCGCTCTCGCTGCTTTCCGAGATCCCCGGGGTCGAGACTCCGGTGCCGCTCGGCGCCTTCTACGTTTACCCGTCGGTGAAAGCCTTGCTGGGCAAGGAGATCCGTGGCGAGCGTCCGGCGGACACGGTGGCGCTGGCCGATCTGATCCTGCGCGAGGCCGAGGTCGCCGTGGTACCCGGCGAGGCGTTCGGGACGCCGGGGTACTTTCGGATTTCCTATGCGCTGGGCGAAAACGAGCTGGCCGAAGGGATCACCAGGATGGGCAGTCTCCTCTCGGAGGCACGGTGACCGCGATGCGCCTGGGAATCGCTCTTCCGCAGTACGGCCCCCTCGCGAAGATGGACGCCGTCGCCGGTTTCGCGACGGCCGCCGAAGAACTCGGCTACGCGTCCTTGTGGGTCGGAGATCGGGTGCTGGCACCGATTTCGCCGTCGGACTTCTATCCCGGCGGCACGCCGGAGCAGCCGTACCCGCCCGAATTCGTCACCTTCGCCGATCCGCTGATCCTGCTGACGGTGGCCGCGAGCGTCACGAAGAAGGTCCGGCTGGGGACGAGCACGCTCACCGGAACGGTGTATCCGGCCGTACTGATCGCCCGGGCGCTCACTTCGCTCGATCAGGTGAGCGGTGGCCGCCTGGACGTCGGGCTGGGGACTGGCTGGCTTCGCGACGAGTACACCGCGACCGGCACGCCCTGGAAGGGGCGTGGCAAGCAGCTGGAGGAGCTTCTCGACGTCCTCCGGGAGTTCTGGACCGGTGATCCGGTCGAGCACGACGGCGAGCGCTGGCGGATCCCCGCGTCGAAGGTGGGTCTGCGGCCGGTCCAGAGCCCGCATCCGCCGGTGTTGCTGGGCGGGCTGTCGGCGGCGGCCTTGGAGCGCGTCGGCCGTCGCGCGGACGGCTGGCTGCCCGCCGGACTGCCCGCGCCCTACCTGGCGAAGATGTGGGAGACCGTGACGAGCGCGGCCGAGAAGGCGGGCCGTGACCCCGGTGCGCTGCGGCGGGTGCTGCGGATCAACCCGAAACCCGGCACCGACCTCAAGAAGGTCGCGGAGAACCTGGACGCGGCCGCCGAAACCGGGGTCACCGAGGCCTTCGTCGATCCGCACTACCTCGCACGCGACGTCACCCGTGCCCTGGAACTCGCCGCCGAACTGCGTGCCCTCGTTCCCCGCAACTGAGGGGCACGCCGCCGACGAGTGATCCATGTCTCAGTCGGCCGGTGACAAAGGTGACCATGGTCGCGTACAACGAATGGGTGACGCAGCGGAGAACTGGCGGCGGTTGTCTGTTCCTGGTGATCGTGCTTTCCGTCCTGGGGATCGCCTACCACCTGTGGGAGCGCGGCACATCGGTCACACCAGCGGGGGTCACCACCTCGGCGGGCACCGGCCGATATGTCGCTCTCGGTGATTCTTACACGGCGTCGCCCGGCACCGGACGGCCCGTGGGCGCGCCCGTCGGCTGCGACCGCTCGGACAACAACTACCCGAGCCTGCTCGCCGCGAAGCTGCGCCCGGCCGAATTCGTCGACGTCAGCTGCGGCGGCGCCACGACCGAACATCTCACCGGCGAGCAGAAGACCCGCGACGGCACGAACGCTCCGCAGATCGACGCGATCGACGGGGGCACGACCTTGGTGACCGTCGGGATCGGCGGCAACGACGTCGGCTTCGCCGGCTTCGCGAACCAATGCGCGACGCAGCAGCAGACCGCTTCGCCCTGCAAGACCCAGTTGACCGCGGGCGGACGCGACCAGCTCGTCGAGCGGATCACCGCCGCGGCGGACCGGCTCGGCGGAATCCTGGACCAGATCCGCTCGAAGGCGCCCGAAGCGCGCATCGTGGTCGTCGGGTACCCGACGACGCTTCCCGACGACGACAACGGCTGCTGGCCGGTCCTGCCGGTCGGTTCCGGGGATGTGGCCTACTTCCGCGGCTCGCTGGCGCGACTGAACACTGCGCTGAAGGAGACGGCGAAGAGCCACGAAGCGGGCTTCGCCGATATGTCAACAGCGAGCAAAGGGCGCGACATGTGCAGCGCCGCGAACCGGAGGTGGGTCGAGGGGCCCGCGCCCGCGGTGCCCGCGGCGCCGCTGCATCCGAACGCTCGGGGTGAGGCCGGAATGGCGGAGGTCATCGAGAAGCTGCTTAAGGTCGCTTAACGCTTCTTCTCAGCCGGGGCGGCTGAAGGCTCCTTCGTCCGCGAAGCAGCCTTTCTTAAGCTCGCGAAGGGCGCTTCGCGTCTCTACGCGAGCCGCTGCGGATCCGCTGATAGCTCGCTGACCTGTGGAAAGAGAGCAAGGGACCTTTGCTGTCGCTTACTTAGGCATGCTAAGCGAGCGATAGCAAAGGTCCCTTGCTGTCGTTTTGGTCAGGCCCGGACGACCGCTTGAGCCTTCCCCAGTACCGCCTTGCCGTCGAACTTGGCGGTGATGTCGATCCGCGCGGTGCCGTCGTCGTTGACCACGGCGACCTTCCCGGTGAACTCGATCGTCGCCGCACCGTCGTTCGGCACGACCACGGGGCGCGTGAAGCGCGCGAAGTAGTCGACGAGGCGGCCGGGGTCGCCGAGCCAGTCGGTGACGAGCCGCGCGCCGAGCGCCATGGTCAGCATGCCGTGCGCGATGACGTCCGGCAGGCCGACCTCCTTGGCGAAGGCCTCGTTCCAGTGGATGGGGTTGAAGTCCAGCGAGGCACCGGCGTACCGCACCAGCTGGTCCCTGGTGACGTCAACGGTCAGCGGCGCCAGTTCTTCTCCGGCGGTGAACGTGCTCACGCGCCCTCCCCTCGGACCACGAGCTGCGCGTGCGTGGTGGCGATCGGGCCACCGTCGGCGCCGGCGATCTCGGCGCGCAGGTTGATGAAGTCGTTCCCGGCGCGGGCCATGATGTTGTCGATATGCGTGGTGAGCGACAGGACGTCGCCCGCGTGCACCGGCCGCACGTAGGTGAACCGCTGGTCGCCGTGGACCATCCGCGAATAGTCGAGACCCAGCTCGGGGTCGGTGACGATCGCGTTGATCGAGGCGAGGTTGATGATCGTGAGGAACGTCGGCGGCGCGATGACGTCGGGGTATCCGGCCGCCTTCGCCGCTTCGGTGTCGCGGTAGAGCGGGTTCGTGTCGCCGAGCGCGTCGGCGAACTCCCGGATCTTCTCGCGACTCACTTCATAGGTACTGGTCGGCGGGTACACCCGCCCGGTGAACGACTGGTCCAAGGCCACCCGAGCAGGCTACAGAACCCGGAAATGCCCGAAGCCGCCCTGGTGTGACCAGGACGGCTTCGGGTGAGACTTGTAGAACCGCCAGACGCTCAGCGGGTCTCTTTGTGAGTCCGGTGCGTACCGCAGTTCGGGCAGAACTTCTTCATCTCCAGGCGATCCGGGTTGTTGCGCCGGTTCTTCTTGGTGATGTAGTTGCGGTGCTTGCACTCCTCACACGCGAGCGTGATCTTCGGTCGCACGTCAGTGGCAGCCACAGCATTTCCTTCTCTACTAGGCCTGGGATACCCAGGATTACCGCGTAGCGGTGGCCGGACTTGAACCGGCGACACAGCGATTATGAGCCGCTTGCTCTGCCAGCTGAGCTACACCGCCTTACATGCTCCTGGCCGCGACACGCTTGCGTGACGCGGCTGAGGTCGCGAGCCCCTTTACGGAATCGAACCGTAGACCTTCTCCTTACCATGGAGACGCTCTGCCGACTGAGCTAAAGGGGCCTTGCCTCTCGCGAGGACTTGGAAAGATTACCAACGCCGGACGACCCCGGATTCAGGGGGGTCCTCTTACCGCAAAACCTCAGGTCAGCAGGGTCAAGACGGTCTCGGAGTGTCGCCCCGGCGAACGCGCCGTGCGCGCCTGCAGCCACGCCTCCAGACGGTCCTCGGGCAGCGGCCGCGAGATGAGGTAGCCCTGAGCCACGTCACATCCCATCGCCTCGAGCTGATCCCGCGCGACGTCCTCCTCGACACCCTCGGCGACGACCGTGAGGCCGAGCGAGTGGCCCAGTTCGACGATGGAGCGCACGACGGCGAGGTCGCCGAGGTCGGTGCCCATGCCGAGGACGAAACTCTTGTCGATCTTGACCTGATCGACCGGCAGCTGCCGCAGGTAGGCCAGCGACGAGTAGCCGGTGCCGAAGTCGTCGACGGCCAGGACGATGCCCAGCGAGTGCAGTTCCCGCAGGATCGGCAGCGCCTTCTGCGGGTCGGACATCACGCCGGATTCGGTCAGCTCGAAGGTGAGCAGCTCGGGCGGGATGCCGAAGCGGTCCAGTTCGCGCGCGACCTTCGTCGGGAAGTCCTCGTCGGCCAGGTTCCGCACCGACAGGTTCACCGCGGCGGAGATGCGCAGGCCTTCGTCGAGCCACTTCCGCACGCGCTTCAACGACTCTTCGAGCACGAAGGACGTGAGGACGCCGATGAGGCCAGCGGCTTCGATGGCCGGGACGAACTCGTCCGGGCCGAGCCTGCCGAACTCCGGATGCACCCAGCGCACCAGCGCCTCGACGCCCTGGATCTGCCGGTTCGGCAGGGTGATCTTGGGCTGGTAATGGACGCTCAGCTGGCCTTCTTCGAGCGACTGCCGGAACTGGGTGACCATCTGGAACCGGCGCATGAAGATCTGGCCCATGCTGGCCATGTAGCCGCGGACCTCTTCGCCGCCCTTGGTCGCGCGGACGGCGACGTCGGCGCGCTGCAGGAGGCCGTCGACGTCGACCTGGTCGTCGTCGTCCGCGGAGGACGTCGCGTAGCCGATCATCGCGTTGGCCTCGACGGAAAGCCGGTCCACCGGATACGGGGCGACGAGTTCCGCGCGGAGCAGTTCCGCGGCGGCCTGAGCGCGTTCCGGCGCGCAGCCGACGAGGAGCGCCGCGAAGGACGCGCCTTCGAGCCTGGCGAGCGGGACGTCGGGTCCGAGCGCGTCGCGGATGCGGCGGCCCGCCGCGATGACCATCCGATCGGCCCACACATAGCCGAGCGCGTCGCTGACGGTGGAGAAGACGTCCAGATCGACCCGGAGTACGACGGCGTCGACCTGTTCCCGCAACGGTTCCTTGGCGACCTGGCGGAAGCCCGGCCGGTTGAGCAGACCGGTCAGCGGATCGTGATAGGCGTCGTGGCGCAGGGTCGCGAGCAGGCGCCGGTTGTCCAGCGACGTCGCGAGGTGGCTGGCCATCGTGCCCAGGAGCTGGACGTCGTACTTGCCGAAACCACGCCAGCGGGACAGCCTGTCGTGCGCTTCGACGACGCCGAGCAGCTGGTTGGCACTGCGCAGGGGAACGACCAGCGCCTCTTGCGCACCCCGGTCGAGCAACGCGGAACGGACGTCGGGATTGGCTTCGGTGATCCGGAAATGCCGGACGTGCGCGCCGGGCAGGCGCAGCAGCGGGTCGTCGGCTGCCGGGTCCACGGGCGGGAGTTCGTCGCCCGCGACGACCATGCGCATGGTGTCCTTGGGTTCCAGCCGCAGTCTGAGCACGACGCGGCCGGCCGCCAACTGGTCCTTGATGCGTTCGGCGATGGTGGCCCACTCGCGGACGTCCACCCCGCCGACGAGTTCGTCGGTCCGCCCGGCGGGCCGCGCGGCGGCCTGCTGACCGGAGCGCGCGACCATCAGGCTCACATCGGATAGCGCTTCCATGTCGCGCTGTTCACGGAGCAGGTCGGAGTACGCCCAGTACAACGCGGTGAGTCCGAGGAAGACGGCCAGCACGAGCGGCCAGGCCTTCGGGGTACCGGAAATGACCAAATAGCCGGAAAGACCGACCGAAGCGTTGACGAAGCCGACGACGAGGATGCGGCCGGTCAGCCGGATCGCGGTGCTGACGCGCATGCGGCGGCGCAGTACGCGGACGGCGGCGAGCGCGAGCAGTGTGCTGACCAGCGGCGCGGTCAAAGTGCCTGCCAGCGCGGCGATCCACGTCATGCTGTGCGCGCCGGAGGCCTGTTTCACCAGTCCTGCCACGGCGAACGCGCCGGTGATCTCCAGGAGGAAGGCGCCGGCGTTGTAGAGGACGCGGCCCGCGACCTTGCGGGCCAGCAAGGTTCCGATGCCCGCGGCGAGATGCGCGGCGAGGACGACTTCGAAGGGGGCGACGAAGAAACCGATGACCAGCGGGATCTCGGTGAACGAGATCGTCCACGAGATACCGCTGCGGACGTCGACGTTGATCCCGAGTTGTTCGGCGAGCAGGAAGGCGAGCGCGAGGATCGGCCCGATCCACAGCAGATCGTCGGAGGCCTCGAAGTCCAGCCAGAGGCTGACCGCGGCCGCGGCGGCGATGCCCATGGTGAGTACTGCGAAGGTGTAGACGCGGAATCGTCGCTCGTCGGTACGAGCCTCCGTAACGGCCCCTCCCTTGCCCGGTGCCGCCTGTGCGGCGCTCCCGGGCCTGCCGTTCGTGTCCGGCATCCGACCTTCCTTCCCGGCTGCCCAACCGGTCTTGTCCTACCGCGACCTCGGGGACGAGGGCAATACAGTACCCCGGAGGGCGTACCCAAGTCCCATTCGAGACAGTATGAGATCACCCCAGGGTTAACAATGGGCGCGTCGCGCTGACCTGCGTGGACCAAGGGGTGAAATGGGAGCGTTATTCGCGTTCCTTCCGACTACCGGAAGTCACCTGGCGCCACGGCGCGGCCAATCTCGTGAAGTTCCCCGCGGACCCGTCAGTAGGGGCTTGAATAGCCCTATGAATAGCCACGCGATCGCTGCCGGGCACGCCGAGCGGCTCGCCACTGTGGACGCTCTGCTCCCGGAAATGCCTGCACTGGAGCCTGTCGAGGGTGCCGTGTCACTCTCCGCTACAGCCGGCGACTCGGCCGCCGCCGGATTGTCGGTACGCACCGAAGCGGGCCCCGATTCTGTTGACTCTCCGTGGCGGGCCCTCGTCGAACATCGCCTCGAGGCCCGGCTCACCGGACCTCGCCCGGAAGCGGCCCTCGACGCATTACTCACCCGATGGGATGAACATCTGAAGGCGGTCGCCCCACCTGGGGATGTCGAGACGGCGGCGACCGTGGTGCGGCCCAGCCGCGATTCGCCGGGCTCGGCCGAATTGCTGCGCCGCGGATTCGCGCCGGTGCTGGTGATCGCGGTCCGCCCGGCCGACCGGCTGGCCGTGACGGGGCCGCCCGCGACGCCCGGAGTGCACATCCGGCCGGCCGAAGCGGATGATCTCGAAACCGCCGTCGGGCTCGAGCTGGAATTGCAGCGATATGACGCGCAGTTCGGATCTGTCACTTTGCGCGAAGGCGCGAAGGAAGCGATCACCGCGGATCTGTCGAAACAGCTGGGCCGGGAAAACCCGACGTTGTGGATCGCGGAGCTGTACGGGCGTCCGCTCGGGATGGTCCGGGTGCAGTTCCCCGACGAGACCTCGTGGATCGGCGACCGGGTCGCGGCCGACCGGGTCGGCTATCTGTCGTCGCTGGCGGTGGCCGAGCAGGCGCGCTCGAGCGGAGTGGGGTCCGCGCTCGCCGCGCACGCGCACCAGGTCTTCGACGAATGCGGGACGGAAGCCGTGCTGCTGCACCACGCGCTGGCCAATCCGCGCTCGACGCCGTTCTGGTACGCGCAGGGTTACCGGCCGCTCTGGACCTACTGGCAGCGACGGCCGGCGGTGTACTGATCCCGATACGCTGATCTTTCGAAGATCAGGGGGTTCATGGTGACCAGCGACGATGACACGGCACCGGTGGCGCCGACCGGGGTCGACACCGAAAAGCCGTCCGCGGCGAGGATCTACGACTGGTATCTCGGCGGGACCCACAACTGGGCGGTCGACCGCGAGTTCGCCCGCAAGCTGGAACGACAGTGGCGATGGGTCAAACCGGGGGCGCGGCACAACCGTGAGTTCATGAACCGCGTCGTGCGCGCGGCGCTGGCGGCGGGGATCCGGCAGTTCATCGATCTGGGCTCCGGCGTCCCGACCGCCGGGAACGTGCACGAGATCGTCCAGGAGGAACTGGAACCGGGCGATACGGCGAAGGTCGTGTACGTCGACTACGAGCCGGTGGCGGTGGCGCACGCGGAACTGATCCTCGAACGGCACGAGGCGACCGACTGGGCCGGGATCATCCAGGCGGACATGCGGCGGCCGAAGGACGTCCTGGGGCATCCGGAGACGCGGCGGCTGATCGATTTCGACCAGCCGGTGTGCCTGATGCTGATGGCGGTGCTGCATTTCGCCGGGCCGCACGACGATCCGCCCGCGCTGGTCGCGACCTATCGGAACGCGCTGGCGCCGGGGAGCTGGCTGGGGCTGTCGCATATGAGCTTCGGCGGCCAGACCGGCGAGGACGCCGACGGGCTCCGGTGGATGGTCGAGCAGTACCGGAAGACGAGCAACCCCGTGTGGATGCGGGACCGCGAAGAGATCGAGCCCCTCTTCGGGGACTGGCCGCTGCTGGAGCCCGGCATCGTGCACCTGCCCGACTGGCGGCCCGTCCGCGAACTCCGGCGGGACGAGGAAGGTGCCCGCCCGTTCGCCTGGTGCGGTGTCGCCACCCACCCCTGACGTCCTACCTCTGCCGCGCCCGCGTCGCCTTTCGCGGGCTAACTGCGCCGCGTTGGGACGCAGACGTCGGAGGAGCGGGGCACCTGGCGGCCCCTGGAGCCCTCTTCGGGGTGCTCTGTGCCCAAGGGCACCTGCGGGTCGGGGTGCTCCGTGTCCGGGGGCACCTGCGGGCGCGCTCGGCGACTCCGCAGCCCTCCGATCTCTGCCCCCGTCGCGTCGCCTTTCGCGGGCTAACTGCGCCGCGTTGGGGCGCAGACGTCGGAGGGGTGAGTGATCGCTGACGGCGAACGCGGAAAGGAAACAAACGGGTCGACCGGAGAGTTGAGCTAGGCAGACTCAACTAACCGAGGAGTGCACAGATGACCGACAACCGCCTCCTGCCCGTCCTCCCGCTCGATGACGACGTCGTGCTGCCGGGCATGATCGTCCCGCTCGACCTCGCCGACACGGAGACGCGGGCCGCGGTGGAGTCCGCCCAGGCCAACACGCCTGCCCAGGCTTCCTTCCCGGGGATCCGCTCCAGCGCCACGGCCAAGGCCGAGGTGCTGATCGTCCCCCGCGTCCACGGCGAGTACGCCGAACTCGGCACCATCGCGACCGTCGAGCGCATCGGCCGCGTCCCCGGCGGCAAGACCGCCGTGCTGCTGCGCGGCACCCGCCGCGCCGCGGTCGGCCGCATCGCCGACGGCCCCGGCGCCGCGCGCTGGGTCCACGCCGAGGTCGCCGCCGAGACCACCGACGACAACTCCGCGAAGCTCGCTTCCGAGTACAAGAGCGTCGTCATCGCGATCCTCCAGCAGCGCGGCGGCTGGCAGATGATCGACGCCGTCCAGGAGGTCGAGGATCCGTCCGCGCTCGCCGACCTCGCGGGCAACTCGTCGTACCTGAACACCGAGCAGAAGCTCGAACTGCTCTCCACGCTCGATGTTTCGACCAGGCTCGAAAAGGCGCTCGAATGGAGCCGCGAGCAGCTGGCCGAACTCGAGGTCACCGACACCATCCGCAAGGACGTCCAGGAGGGTATGGAGAAGCAGCAGAAGGAGTTCCTGCTGCGCCGCCAGCTCGAAGCGATCCGCAAGGAGCTGGGCGAACTCGACGGCACCGCCAACGACGACGACTACCGCGCCAGGGTCGAGGCCGCCGAACTGCCGGATGCCGTCAAGAAGGCGGCACTGTCCGAAGTGGACAAACTGGAGCGGACGTCGGACCAGTCCCCCGAGGGCGGCTGGATCCGCACCTGGCTGGACACCGTCCTCGAACTGCCGTGGAACGAGCGCACCACCGACGTCCACGACATCGCCGCCGCGCGGGAAATCCTCGACGCCGACCACGCCGGTCTCGACGACGTGAAGGAACGCATCATCGAGTACCTGGCCGTGCGCAAGCGCCGCGCGGAGTCCGGTCTCGGCCCGGTCGGCGGCCGCCGTTCGGGTGCGGTGCTCGCGCTCGCCGGTCCTCCCGGGGTCGGCAAGACCTCGCTCGGCGAGTCCGTGGCGAAGGCGATGGGCCGCAAGTTCGTCCGCGTCGCGCTCGGCGGCATCCGGGACGAGGCCGAGATCCGCGGGCACCGCCGCACCTACGTCGGCGCGCTGCCCGGCCGGATCGTCCGCGCCATCAAGGAAGCGGGCTCGATGAACCCGGTCGTGCTGCTCGACGAGATCGACAAGGTCGGCGCCGACTACCGCGGCGACCCGACGGCCGCGCTGCTGGAGGTGCTGGACCCGGAGCAGAACCACACGTTCCGCGACCACTACCTGGAGGTCGAACTCGACCTGTCCGACGTCGTGTTCCTCGCGACGGCGAACGCGCTCGAAACCATCCCCGGCCCGCTGCTGGACCGGATGGAGCTGGTCACCCTCGACGGCTACACCGAGCACGAGAAGGTCACCATCGCCCGCGACCACCTGCTCCCCCGCGAGCTGGACCGCGCCGGGCTCGGCAAGGACGATGTCGTGCTGACCGACGGCGCGTTCAGCCGCATCGCCGCCGAGTACACGCGGGAAGCCGGGGTGCGCAACGCGAACCGGACCATCGCGAAGGTGCTGCGGAAGGTGGCGACCAAGGTCGCGCTGGACGAAGTCGAGCTGCCGCTGACCATCGACGCCGACGGGCTCGAAACCTACCTCGGCCGCCCGAGGCACCTGCCGGAGTCGTCGCTGCCCGCGTCGACCCAGCGCACGTCGACCCCGGGGGTGGCGACCGGGCTGGCGGTGACCGGCGCCGGTGGTGACGTCCTCTACATCGAGGCGTCGCTGGCGGATCCGGAGTCCGGCGCGACCGGACTGCAGCTGACCGGCCAGCTGGGCGAGGTGATGAAGGAGTCGGTGCAGATCGCGCTGTCGTACCTGCGTTCGCACGGCGCCGAACTGGAACTGCCGGTCGGTGACCTGAAGGAACGCGGCATCCACGTCCACGTCCCGGCGGGCGCGGTGCCCAAGGACGGGCCGAGCGCGGGGATCACGATGACGACCGCGTTGGCGTCGCTGCTTTCGGGTCGGGTCGTGAAGTCGGACGTCGCGATGACCGGTGAGGTGTCGCTGACCGGGCGCGTGCTGCCGATCGGCGGGGTCAAGCAGAAGCTGCTGGCCGCGCACCGGGCCGGGATGAAGACGGTGATCATCCCGCAGCGCAACGAGCCGGATCTCGACGACGTCCCGGCCGAAGTGCTGGCACAGCTGGACGTCCACGCCGTGGCGAACGTCCGCGACGTGCTGGACCTCGCGCTGACCCCGGCGTCCACCCCGGTCGCCCAGGCGGCGTAACGCATCCTGCTTCGGCGGCGGACCGGCTCGCGGTCCGCCGCCGAAGTATGTCGGGAATTCACCTACCGGCCCCCTTTCACCCGTAACCTCCGATCCGCTCCTTCCCGCACCACCACATCAGCGGTTTCTTGGAGGCACGAGTGAAGCGACGGAATTTCCTGCGCGCGGCCGTGGTCGGCGCCGGTGTCACGGCGTTCGGCAACAGGCTTTCGGGGGCGGCGCTGGCGGCGCCCGCGCAGAACGGACCCAGCCCGTACGGCGCGCTCCAGGCGGCCGACGCGAACGGGATCCAGCTGCCCGCGGGATTCACCAGCCGCGTCATCGCGCGCTCCGGCCGTCAGGTCGCGAGCACCGGCTACACCTGGCACAGCGCGCCCGACGGCGGCGCGGTGTTCGCCGACGGCAGCGGCTGGATCTACGTGTCGAACTCGGAGATCACCCCCGGCGGCGGTGCCAGCGCGGTCAAATTCGACGCGAGCGGGAACATCACCGGCGCCCACCGCATCCTGGCGAATACGCGCCAGAACTGCGCCGGCGGCAAAACCCCTTGGAACACTTGGCTTTCCTGTGAGGAGATCGACCTCGGCTTCGTCTATGAATGCCAGCCGGGCGGGCCCGCCACGGCCGCGGTCCAGCGGCCCGCGATGGGGAGGTTCAAGCACGAAGCCGCCGCGGCCGACCCGGTGCGCAAGGTCGTCTACCTGACCGAGGACGTCACGGACGGCTGCTTCTACCGGTTCATCCCGACGACCTGGGGCGACCTCTCCGCCGGGACGCTCCAGGTGCTGAAGGCCGGCACGGCGACGTCCGGCAGCTTCACCTGGGCGAACGTGCCCGACCCCGACGGCTCGCCCACCGCCACGCGCAACCAGGTGTCCGGTGCGAAGCGGTTCACCGGTGGCGAGGGTCTGCATTACGCCAACGACACCGCCTGGTTCACCACCAAGGGTGACAACCGGGTCTGGCAGCTCAACCTGACGAACAGCACCTACGAACTGGCCTACGACGACTCGCTGGTCAGCCCGGGTTCGGCGCCGCTGACCGGGGTCGACAACGTCACCGGCACCTCGTCGGGCGACCTGTTCGTCGCCGAGGACGGCGGCAACATGGAGATCTGCATCATCACGCCGGACGACATCGTGGCGCCGTTCCTACGGATCACCGGCCAGAGCTCGTCGGAGATCTGCGGTCCCGCGTTCACCCCGGCGGGCGACCGGCTGTACTTCTCGTCGCAGCGCGGGACTTCCGGGTCCTCCTCGGGTGGGATCACCTACGAGGTCACCGGTCCTTTCCGCTCCTGATCCCGCGTGAAGGCCCCCTTCCCTCGGTTGAGCCGAGGGAAGGGGACCTTCACGCGCGTTCGTCAGGCGTCGGTGCGCGACTTCTCGCGAAGCCGGGTGACGACGAAGAGCGCGAGCGCCACCACGACGGCCGCGATCACGAAGTACTGGAAGAACCCGGCGTACTCCTCCACGAGGTGCCAGCTCTCCCCCAGCCCGTACCCGGCCAGCACGAACACCGTGTTCCAGATCAGGCTGCCCAGTGTCGTCAGGGTCAGGAAACGCCAGAACGGCATCCGCTCGATCCCGGCGGGCAGGGAGATGAGACTGCGGAAGATCGGCACCATCCGGCCGAAGAACACCGCCTTGGCGCCGTGCTTCTGGAACCAGGCTTCGGTCTTGTCGAAGTCGGACGTCTTGACCAGCGGGATCTTCGCCATCCAGCGGCGCGTGCGGTCACGGCCGAGCAGCAGGCCGAGGTAGTACACGATGATCGCGCCGGCGACCGAGCCGAAGGTCGTCCACACCAGGGCTTCCACCAGGCTGAACGTGCCCTGGCTGGCGGAGAACCCGGCGAGCGGCAGCACCAGTTCGCTGGGGATCGGCGGGAACAGGTTGTCCAGTCCGACGATGATCGCCGCCCCCGGCCCACCCAGTGCGTCCATCAGCGAGACTGCCCAGCCGGCGAGGCCGCTCATCGGTTCGTTGGCGGCTTCGGCGAGGAGGAGGTTCATGGCGGCCTTTCATGGTCGTCTGCAGGTGCCAACGAACGTACGAATCGCCCGGGTTCCGCACCCTGTGGTGAAGCGGCACAGATCACTGAGGAAAACCGCAATCCCGATCTTCGGGTACCCCGCTAACCTGGCGTTATGCCTGTTCCAGCCGCTACGCGCCGCCATCTGCGCAAGCTGCTCCGCGGCACGCTGGGCCTGGCGATCGGCGCCACGACAGCGTTCGCCGAGTTCTTCTACGTCCTCTTCGGCGGCATCGCGCTCGCGATCCCCGCACTGCGCCGACCCGTCTTCGAGGGCGCCCGCGCACTGTCCGAAGTGGAGCGTCGGCGGCTGGAGAAGTACTTCGGCGCCGAGAACGCGACGGACCACACCGGACGCCGTGCGATGGCTTATCTCGTCCCGCGCTGTTTCGTGGGATTGCTCGGCGCCGGGATCTTCATCCTGACCCTGCTGGGCGCCGCCTCCGGCGTGATCGTGATCCACCAGCTGCTCAACGGCGAGTCGCCCGGCGGCGGGGCACCCGCGGACTGGTACGACTTCGTCACCACCACACTGTTCGGCGCGTTGCTCGTTTTTCTTGCCGTGCAAGGACTCGTCGGCATCGCCACCTTGGATCGCAAGCTGGCCCGGCACTTTCTCGGCCCCAGCAAGAAGGAGCAGTTGCGCCGCCGGGTTTCCGAGCTGGCCACCAGCCGCGCCGAGGTGGTCGAAGCGGTCAACGACGAACGCCGCCGGATCGAGCGGGATCTGCACGACGGCGTCCAGCAGCGGCTCGTGGCGCTCGGCATGCTGCTCGGCCGGGCCCGGCGCTCCGCCGATCCGGACCACGCGTCGGAGCTGCTGCGGCAGGCGCACGAGGAGTCCCAGCGCGCCCTGAACGATCTGCGCGAGGTCTCGTGGCGGGTGTACCCGATCGCGTTGGACACCGACGGGCTGCATCCCGCGCTGGAAGCACTCGCGGAACGTTCGGGCGTGCCGGTCCATCTGCGGGTCGACCTGCCCGAACGGCCGGCGGCGGCCATCGAGACCGTCGTCTACTTCGTCGCCTCCGAAGCGGTCACCAATACGATCAAGCACGCCGCGGCGACGCGGATCGACATCGAGGCCGAGCGGGACGGGGACAGCGTGCGGGTGCGGATCACCGATGACGGCACCGGCGGGGCGAGGGAGTCCGGCGGCGGCCTCTCCGGCCTCGCGCGGCGGGTCGCGGCGGCGGACGGGGAGTTCACAGTGGACAGTCCGCCCGGCGGGCCGACCGTCGTGACGGCGGTGCTGCCGTGCGGGTGATCCTTGCCGAGGACTCGACCTTGCTGCGGGAAGGCCTGGTCCGGCTGTTGGTCGAGGAGGGGCATGACGTCGTGGCGTCGGTCGGCGACGGCGAGGCGCTCGTCTCGACGACCGCCGCGTACCGGCCCGACGTGGTTGTCACTGACGTCCGCATGCCGCCGACCCACACCGACGAGGGCCTGCGCGCGGCCCTCGAAATCCGGAACCGCTGGCCGGAGATCGGCGTCCTGGTGCTGTCGCAGTACGTCGAAAAGCGCTACGCCGCCGAGCTGATCACCGGCGACGGTGAACGCGTGGGCTATCTCCTGAAGGACAGGGTCGCCCAGGTGGGCGAATTCCTGGACGCGCTCGACCGGGTCGCCGCGGGCGGGGCGGCGTTCGATCCGGAGGTGGTGCGGCGGCTGCTCGCGCGGACCACGCACACCGATCCGCTCGCGAAGCTGACCGCCCGCGAGCGGGAAGTGCTGGAGAAGATGGCGCAGGGCCACACGAACGCCGGGATCGCCGAGTCGCTGTACGTGTCGCAGAGCGCCGTCGAGAAGCACGTGAACGCGATCTTCGACAAGCTCGGCCTGGCCAACACCGCCGGTTACAGCCGCCGTGTCCTGGCGATCCTGCGTTATCTGGGCTCCTGACCCCCGTTCGAGATCTGCGGACGGCTGACCATGAAGCACGGGCTGGCCTCGTCGCGCCAGGCCATTTCGCAGCATCTCGCGATGCTCGAACAGGCGGGCCTGGTGCGCACCCGGCGGCAGGGCCGCTACAAGTTCCACCACATCGACACGAGCCCGCTGCGCTCGATCGCCGAGCGGTGGCCCCTCGACCGAGAGGAACCGAATCCATGATCCGCGTCAACCTCACCAGCGTCTTCGTCGACGATCAGGCCAAGGCGCTCGCCTTCTACACCGAGAAACTGGGGTTCCGCAAAAAGAACGACGTGCCCACCGGCGACGCCCGATGGCTCACCGTGGTCTCCCCCGCCGATCCGGACGGCGTCGAACTGCTCCTGGAGCCGGACGGCCACCCGGCGGCGGGCCCGTTCAAGAAGGCACTGGTCAGCGACGGCATCCCGTTCACGCAGTTCGCCGTCGACGACGTGTACGCCGAGGTCGAGCGACTCAAGGGATTGGGCGTCGAGTTCACCCAGGACGCCGTCGACATGGGCCCCGTCGTCACTGCCGTGTTCGACGACACCTGCGGCAACCTGATCCAGCTCGCCGCGATGAAGTAGGCGCACGGCGCGAAAAACGGGGCTTGGTCCACAGTGGACCAAGCCCCGTTTCGATGTTTCCCCTACTGCTGCGGCCATTCCACGAGTTCCACGCAGACCCCGTTCGGGTCGGTGACCATGAAGAGGCGTTCACCCCACGGTTCTTCCCGCAGCGGCAACGTGATCTCGACCCCCTCGTCGCGCAGGCGCTTCTCCTCGGCTTCGAGGTCCTCGACCGTGAAGGCCACGATCACACCGGACGCGCGCTGCTGCCGCAGGTTCTCCGGCAGGACCTCGATCCCCGCCTGGAGCAGCACGATGGACAGTTTCGCGGTTTCGTGCCCGAGGGAGACGAAACCCTCCGCGGCCATCTGCTCGGTGAAGCCGAAGTGCTCGGTGAAGAAGCGACTGGAGGCGGCGACGTCGTCGACGGTCAGCGAGACGGTGGAAGCAAGGACGTTCATGGACGAATCCCTTCGTTCGGCACTGGTTTCGAGAGGAGCTGATCGGTCAGTACGACCGGCGGCGCGGAACGCCGATCGAGCGGCGCACGGGCGTCGAGCGGCCGGGGAACGGCTGCTGATGACGGCGGTCGTTCCGCCGGGCCTGGGCGCGGTTGGTGCCTTCATTGCCTTGGGGGATTCGAGCGGTCAAGGAGCCTCTTCTCTCGCAGTCGGTAGTACGGACGTAAGTTTACATCCGGCGCATCATAAGTCAAGGATATTTTTGCGTCGGTGGTAAAGTTCGCTCATGACCAGTGCGGATGTGGGCTTACGGGAGCTCAAGAAGCAGGAGACGCGGCAGCTGATCTCCGACCACGCGACGGCCCTCTTCATCGAGAAGGGCTTTGAGGAGACGACGATCGCCGAGATCGCCGCGGCGGCGAGGGTCGCGAAGAAGACCGTCACCAACTACTTCGCACGCAAAGAGGATCTGGCGCTCGACCAGCACGAAGAGTTCACGAACGGGCTGGCGAACGCGGTCGCCGCCAGGCGGGCCGGTGAGTCGGCGCTCGCCGCGCTACGGCGTACCTTCCTGGACGCGGTGGCGGCGCACTCGCCCGTGATCGGCTTCACCGGCCCCGCCTTCGCGAAGATGGTGTTGGAAAGCCCGACGCTGACCGCGCGGCTGCGGGAGCTGCACGATCTGCGCGAGGCGGCGCTCGCCGATCTCCTCGCGACCGAGACCGGCGCGGCCGCGGACGACGTCACCCCGGTCATGGCGGCCGCCGAACTCAACGCGATCGACCGCGTCCTCTTCCGCGAGGTCCTGCGGCGATCGCACGCCGGCGAGAACGACGACGAGATCGCCGACGCACTCGCGAAAGCGGCCAAACGGGCTTTCGAGCTGCTGGAACCCGCTTTCGGCGGCTACGCGATCCGGGAGTAGAGGAGCATGTCCCGCGCGGCCCCGCCGATCTCGTGGTGGGCGGGCAGCAGTCCGGCGTCCCGATAGCCCGCCTTCTCGGCCGCGCGAATCGAGCCGCGGTTCCACGGTTCGATGTACAGCTCGATCCGCTCCACGCCCGGCACCGTCCAGGCGAACTCGGTGATCGCCATGAGCGCGTCGGAGGCGAAACCGCGGCGCCGATGCTCGGGCGAGACCGAATAGCCCACGATCCCGATTCCCTCGGACAGCTTCCGCAGCCAGAGCCCGATGGTGCCCACCCCGGTTCCCCGCACGTCGATCACGAACGGGAACCCCCGGCCTTCCGCGTGGCGGCTCTGCTGGCGCCGCACCCAGTCTTCGGCTTCTCGCCGGGTCGGCTTCGCGGGAAGGCTGCCGATGAGCGGCACATACGGGTCTTCGCCGAGTTCGAGCGCCAGGCGGACGTCGGCTTCGGTGAATTCACGGAGGACGACGGCTCCGTGTGCCGGTGGCGTGCCCGGCCAGGGCGGGGGCTCGGTCATCGGCCCATTCTTGTCGGACCCCGGCGCTACCGTCGCAGGATGCGAAAGCTGATCGTCACGGAGAACAGCACCATCGACGGCGTCATCGAGCTGGCGGGCGGCTGGTTCAGCCCTGGTGACACCGATCCGGACGTCGACATGTCGGACGTCCTGGCCGCACTCGAACAGCAGCGAAACGCGGCGGACGCGCTGCTGCTCGGGCGCGTCAGCTTCGAGGACATGCGCGGCTACTGGCCGAAACGGGCAGACGACACGACAGGTATTTCGGCTTATCTCGACTCAGTGAGCAAGTACGTGGTCTCCAGCACCCTGACCGAGCCGGAATGGGAGAACACGACAGTCCTTTCCGGCGGTCTGCGCACGGAGATCGAGGCGCTGAAGGCGGCGGACGGCAAGGACATCGTGACGACGGGCAGCATCTCGCTGGTGCGGTCCCTCATCGCCGAGGGGCTCGTCGACGAGTACCGGCTGTTCGTCTACCCCGTGGTGGCCGGGGAAGGCCGCCGGCTGTTCGACGGCGCGACCGGCGTGCCGAAGCTGCGGCTGGTGGAGGAGCGGGCGTTCACTTCGGGCATCGTGCTGCTGCGCTACCGGGCCACGGCCGGCTGACACCCGGTCGCCGCTTCACCGGGTCGGGTTCACCGGCAGGTCGGTAGGGTCGTCGTACTCCGGCGTAGCGACCGGAGTACGACGGAGGTGGCGATCATGGTCGACGCGTCGAAGTTCACGGCCGAGGTGTTCGCCCGCGCGGCCGCGCGGCCCGACGCGCCACCGCGGTTGAGCAGAGCGGCGGACTGCGTCCTGGAGGGCAAGTTCAGCTGGGCGGAAGTCGCCGCCGGAACCTGCGCGCATCCGCTCGCGCAGGCGCTGTTCACGCCGAAGGCCCAGGAAAAGTTGTGGCCGCTGCTGGCCGAGGTCGCCGCGGACGTCGAGCCCGCGCCCGCCGAACCCAAGAAGCGCACCCGCCCGTCCGCGGCGCCTCCGGCGGACGACGAGGACTTCAGCCAGCACACCTACCTCGAAGACCTGGCCGAACCGAGCAGGCATCCGGCGTGGCCGTCGAGGCCGGATCACGGCCGGTGAGCCTCCCGCGTTTGCGGATGCGATTGATTCTTCCCCACCTGGTGACTCGGGAAACCGACGAGCTTCGTCTAGCGTCTGCTGTTCGACCGGCCTAAGTGACATGGAGGGGTCAAATGCCACAGTCCCAGGGGTTCAGCGTCGAGATCGACGATCTGAAGGCCATGGCCACGGACAAGGGCGGCCACGGGATGCCCAGCGCCGAAAACCTGGTCCGATCGGCGTCGACGTCGATGCGTGATCTCTACACCTCGCCCACGGAAGCGTTCGGGACCGAGGTCGCCGAGGCGGCGGACCTCGGCCGCAATCGGAACAAGCTGATCGCGCTGCTGATCACGGGCGGGCTGGGCATCAGCGATTCGCTCGACGTGGCGTCGGACCGGCTCAAGACCATCGCCGAGATGTACGAGCGGATCGAACGAGAAATCGCCGGGAAGTAGGGGACTTCGATGACCAACCTCAGCCCAGCGGCCTTCGAGGCGATGTACAAGAGCCTGTGTGAGAAGGCCCGCAGCGAGTGGCCCACTACGAACGCCACCGACGACACCCTTTTCCTGCTGCAGCCGCTGCGGGACTGGCTGAAATATGCCGTGGACGGCGATCTCGGCGCGTTCGCCGGGGCGCCCGGCGACGTGCTCCGGAAGAAGGAGGCGTTCGAGGAGTCCCGGAACATCCTGAAAGGCATCGGCGACCGGCTGAACAGCCACTGGTCCGGGGAGGCGGCGCGGGAGTACGTCACGTATCTCGGCCTGGTGCAAGACCACCTGGGGTACTTCGCGGGCGGATCCGAGAACATCGACGACGCCGAGGGCTACCTGCCCGAGGCGTCCGGACTGCTGGACGCGGCGTTCGCGGTCCAAGCCGCCCGCAAGAACGACCTGCACGAACTGGGGAAGTCGCTGGACTCGGCACTGGACCGGCTCGACGAGGGCGCCGACATGCACGCGGCCATGCTCTTCTGCGGCAAGGTAGCCGAACTCGCGATCGGCACCGTTCCCAACGGGAAACTCGGCCTGGACGTGGTCCGGCTGCTGTGGGGCACGAGCGGCTTGACCCCCGGATCACCCGTGCAGACGCAGGGCGGGGACCCGACGCATATCGAGGTCGGCCACAGCAGCGGGGTCACCGACGTGATGTGGGCGTTCCAGCAGCAACTGAACAAGGTGATGGAGAACTACCGCAACGCCGTGAAGGCGCTGAACGGCCGGATGGACCGGTTGTTCGCCCACATCGACGCCCGCAACACCGCGGACCTGGAGTGGAAGGACCACATCCCCAGCTGGGAAGGGCACACCGGCCTCACGCTGGCGCAGCTGCTCTCGCTGGCCAACGGGAACGCCAGCCCGGAACTCGGGAAGAAGGCGGGCGAGACGAGCGCGCCGGAGATGCCCCAGGAGAAGAAGAAGGAAGAACACCGCCCGCCCGGGGCTCCCGTCGGGAGCTGAGCCCCGCCCGGACCAGACGAACAAGAGCGGCCCCGTGACCAGGTCACGGGGCCGCTCTGGGTGGCGAGTGAGGGATTCGAACCCCCGAAGGCGTAGCCGTCTGATTTACAGTCAGATCCCTTTGGCCGCTCGGGCAACTCGCCGTGGCCGGGCAAGCCCGGTCGAGATGAAAGAATACCCAAGGCCGTGGCGGGCCCGTCAACCGGGTTACGCAGGGCTAGGGTGGAAGCTCCTGACAAGCGAGTACGAGGTGTGAGAACACGTGGCGGATCCCTCTTTCGACGTGGTGAGCAAGGTCGATCGCCAGGAGGTGGACAACGCCCTGAACCAGGCCAGCAAGGAACTCGGTACACGGTTCGACTTCCGGGGTACCGGGACCAAGATCGACTGGTCCGGCGAGGAGGCGATCGCGATCGAGTCCGAGACCGAGGAGCGGGCGCTGGCGGCGGTCGAGGTGTTCAAGGAGAAGCTGATCAAGCGCGGCATCTCCCTGAAAGCCTTCGAGGCGGACGAGCCCGCGCTCTCCGGCAAGATCTACAAGGTGAGCGGCAAGATCCTGCAGGGGATCGCGTCGGACAAGGCGAAGCAGATCGCCAAGTTCATCCGGGACGAGGGCCCGAAGGGCGTCCAGGCGCAGATCCAGGGTGACCAGCTGCGGGTGTCCGGCAAGAAGAAGGACCAGCTGCAGGACGTGATCGCCTTGCTGAAGGGCAAGGACTTCGAGATCGCGCTGCAGTTCACGAACTACCGCTGAGCCCAGCGGGGAAGGCCACCTTCAGACCTCTCGAAGGTGGCCTTCGTCATACCTAGGACGCCGTGACCGTCCAGCTCCCGTCGCCTTCGAGTGAGACGACGGCCGGGCCGGACACCGGCACGCTGCCCTTGTAGTCGCCCAGCTGGTTCACGGGAAGATCCGAGAAGTCGCCGCTGTGCACCCAGACCGCGGTATTGCCGTTGCCCTTCGTGGTGACGGCGACCGATGAGACGGCGTCGGGCACGGAGACGACAGCGTCGCGTTTGCCCGAGAGGGTCTTGCCCGGCTCCAGCACGGGCAGGCCGCTTTCGTCGGTGATGGTCAGCGTCCACGCGGCGTTGGCCTTGACGGTGAACGTCCTCGCCTGATGGCCGGGCATGTCGTTGATCCACTGCGTGCCCTTGTACGGGCCGACGTCGTTGACGATCAGCTCGTTCTCGGTGTTAACCGCTACGTGCCCGGAGCATTTGGGACAGTCGAAGGTCACGAAGCCGAGGCGCATCGGCCAGGTCGTCGGGACCGAGGCGTTTCCCTTACCCGAGTGCGTCTCCGGCGGCTGGGGGCCGGGCTTCGGGGAGGTGGAGGTCGACGGCGGCGGGGTGGGCAAGGAAGGGGTCGGAGAGGAACGCAGACCCTCCGACGCGGCCCGCGGGACGACGCGGCCCGGGTTCGCCGGCGAGCAGGCCACCAGGCCGGCGGTAAGCAGCACGGCGCCCAAACCCGCGCACAAGCGCCTGATCACGTTGTTCCCCCTAGTCGAGCAGTCATGGGATCTTCGCCGACCGATAGCCCAGCGTTACCGGACCACCCGGCCGAGCGATTCAAGCCACTCGGGCGTGGGTTTCTGCCGCGACGCCTTCGCGGCAGTCCGAAGTGGACAAATCCCCGTGGTGTAATCCGGCGGTCGCGTTCAAGGAAGGTCCCGATGAAGCGCCGTCTCAGCACCGTATTCGCCCTCGCATTGTCACTCACCGTGATCGCGTCGCTGCTCACGTCCGCGCAAGCCGCCGAGCGGCAACAGCTCGTACCCGGCTACGGCTCGTACGCGCGGCTCATCCGCCTGGAGCATTCCGCGTCCGGCCGCGGCCGGATCCTCGCGTCGCTCACCAGCGAAGACGGCAGCGGCAAGTTCACCCCGATCATGGAGAGCACCGACGAGGGACAGAGCTTCCACAAGATCGGCGAGATCCGCGACCGTGACGGCCGCTACGGCATGTGCTGCGGAACGCTGTACGAGCTGCCGCAGCGGGTCGGCAGGCTTCGTCCCGGCACGCTGTTGTGGGCGGCGAGTTACCGGCAGGACGCCGGGCCGCAGCGGCGGATCGGCATCAAGATCTGGGCCAGCCGCGACGCCGGCCGCAGCTGGTCGTTCCTGTCCGAAGCCGCGCGCTCGCACAACCACGACGGCATCTGGGAACCCGAGTTCGTCGTCGACGCGGGCGGCACGCTGTGGCTGCACTACGCCGACGAGACCGAGGCGCCGCAGTTCGCGCAGGTGATGAACCGGGTCGCGTCCACCGATGGGGTGAACTGGGGCACCAAGCAGCGCACGATGGCCATCCCGCCGCATCGGGTGCGGCCGGGTATGCCGATCATCCGCCGCCTCCCCGACGGGCGGTACTACCTGGCCTACGAGATCTGCAACTACGGCGACCGCTACTGCGACCCGTACTTCAAGATCTCCTCCGACGGCGCCAACTGGGGTGATCCGCTCGATCCCGGCACCCGCGTCACCACGGCCAGCGGCAACTACTTCCAGCACGCCCAGACGATCACGCTGTTCCCCGGCGGTCCGAACGGCGTGCGGCTGCTGATGGTCGGGCAGATCTACACGAACGCGGCGGGCGTCCCCCAGGCCAAGAACGGCCAGGTGCTGCTCGCCAACGACAACTTCGGGTCCGGGCACTGGTACGAACTGCCCGCGCCGGTGCACATCGTCGGCATTCACAACAACTTCTGCCCCAACTACAGCTCGACACTGCTGCCTGTCGACGGTGGCAAGAACGTGTTGCAGATCTCCACCGAGTACAACCTCGGCTGCAAGGCCTACTTCGCGAAGGGCCCGGCGTTCTGAGCCACCCGGTAGTGTGAGATCCCGAGCGATCGGTTACGAAGCGGGGGCATCGCATGAAGGGCATCGTGCTGGCGGGGGGCAGTGGGACGCGCCTGCATCCCATCACCCAGGCGATCTCGAAACAGCTGCTCCCGGTGTACGACAAACCGATGATCTACTACCCGATCTCGGTGCTGATGTTCGCCGGGATCCGCGAGATCCTGATCATCTCGACCCCGGTCGACCTGCCGCATTTCCGGCGGCTGCTCGGCGACGGCAGCCAGTTCGGGCTCAGCTTCAGCTACGCCGAACAGGCCGCGCCCAACGGGCTCGCCGAGGCGTTCGTCATCGGGGCGGACTTCGTCGGCGATGACGACGTCGCGCTCGTGCTCGGGGACAACATCTTCTACGGCCAGGGGTTCTCCAGCAGGCTGCAGGCCGCCGCGACCGCGCTCGACGGCTGTGTGCTGTTCGGCTACCCGGTCAAGGATCCGCAGCGCTACGGCGTCGGCGAGATCGACGCGGACGGCAGGCTCCTGTCCATCGAGGAGAAGCCCGCGAAGCCGAAGTCGAACAAGGCCATCACCGGCCTGTACTTCTACGACAACCAGGTCCTGGAGATCGCGCGCGACCTCAAGCCGTCGCCGCGCGGCGAGCTGGAGATCACCGACGTCAACCTCACCTATCTTCGGCAGGACCGGGCCACCCTGATCGACCTCGGGCGTGGCTTCGCGTGGCTCGACACCGGGACGCACGACTCGCTGCTGGAAGCGGGCCAGTTCGTGCAGGTCCTCGAGCACCGGACGGGTGTCCGGATCGCCTGTCTCGAGGAGGTCGCGCTGCGGATGGGCTTCATCGACGCGGATCAGTGCTTCGCGCTGGGCGCGAAGTTGGCGAAGTCGGGGTACGGCGAGTACCTGATGAACGTCGCCCGTACCCAAGGCGCCACCGGCTGACTGCCTCCCCCTGCGCCCCGCCCCGTCCCGCCTCGCCACCGCGTCGCGTTTAGCCCGCTAAACGCGCTCCCCCAGGCGACCGCGACCCACTTGCGTTTCGCCCCCTAATCGCGACGCGCACGAGACGGAGCGCGTTTCGTCCTCTGAATGCGGCCCGAGGGGCAGAGGGCGCGCGACTTGCGTTTCGCCCCCTAATCGCGACGCGCGGAGCGCGATTAGGGGGCGAAAGGCGACGCGCGAGGGGGTCAGAGGGGGCGGCGGGCCATCTCTTCGAGGCGGCGGATGCGCTCGGCCATGGGCGGGTGGGTCGAGAAGAGCTTCGAGAGGCCCTCGCCCGGCCGGAACGGGTTCGCGATCATGAGGTGCGACTGCGACACGAGCTTCGGCTCCGGTACCAGCGGCGCCGCGCGCGTCCCCCGGTCGAGTTTCCGCAGCGCCGACGCGAGGCCGAGCGGGTCGCCGGTGAGTTCCGCGCCCGACGCGTCGGCCTGGTACTCCCGCGACCGGCTCACGCCGAGTTTCACGATGGCGGCCGCGATCGGCCCGATCAGCACCAGCAGCAGCGCGACCAGCGGGCTGTCACCGTCCTCGCGGTTTCCGCCGCCGAAGACGCTCGCGAACATCGCGATGTTGGCGATCACGCTGATCACGCTCGCCAGCGCCCCCGCGACGCACGAGATGAGGATGTCGCGGTTGTAGACATGCGACAGTTCGTGCCCGAGCACCGCCCGCAGCTCGCGCTCATCGAGCAGGTCGAGGATCCCGGTGGTGCAGCACACCGCCGCGTGCCGGGGGCTGCGTCCGGTGGCGAACGCGTTCGGGGCCTGGGTGGGGCTGATGTACAACCGCGGCATCGGCTGCCGCGCCGTGGTCGCCAGCTCGCGCACGATCCGGTACATCGCCGGCTGCTCGGCCTCGGAGACCGCACGGGCGCGCATGGCCCGCAGCGCGAGCTTGTCCGAGTTGAAATAGGCGTAGGCGTTGACCGCGAGCGCCACCACCAGGCCGATGACGAGGGCGCCCCGCCCGAAGAAACCGCTGATCCCGACGATGAGCGCGGACAGCACGCCGAGCAGGACGACGGTCTTCAGCCCGTTCTGATGCTTGTGCACGGCGTCCTGCTCCTCTCCTGCTCCGAGTATGCGGATGTGGTGGTTACTCACCGGAAACAACGCGATCGGGGGACGCGAAGTTCCTTCGCCCGGACGAACCGCGGGTTATCGTCGAGCCCCGGAACGATCTTGGGGAGGCGCCTGTGCGAGGACCCGAACTGAGCCGCCGAGCCCTGCTCACACTGGCCGCGGCCGGTGCTTCCGCGGTCGCCCTCGCCCCGGCGGCCAGAGCCGAGAAAGTCCTGGTGATCGAGGTCGGGGGCACTCCGGAGGCGGTCGCGGTGAATTCCGTCACCGGGTTCGCCTACGTCTCGGACCCCTCCACCGGCACGATCGTCGTGCTCGACTCCCGGAGCGGGACCGTCGGCGCGGTGATCCCGGTCGGCGGCGAACCCGCCGGGCTGGCCGTCGACACCGTGACCAACCGGGTCTTCGTCACCAACCCGCCCGCCGGGACCGTCCTCGTCCTCGACGGGCTGACCAACGACGTCGTCAGCGTGGTCCCCGCCGGTCCAGGGGCGTCCCGTATCGACATCGACGAGCAGGCGAACCGGATCTACGCGGTCAGCGACGTCACCGGGATGCTCGCCATCATCGACGGCGTCGGCTGCCGCCTGCTGAAACTGGTCCCCGGGCCCACGTCCGGGCTGTCCTCGATCGCGGTGGACGGCGGCCGCAAACTCGCGCACTGCACCAGCCCGACCACGGACTCCCTGGAGATCTTCGACATCGGCGCGGAAAAGTTCACCGGCGGCGTGAAGGTCGGCAAATCACCGACTGGGGCCACCGTGCATCGCGGCAGCGGAACTGTGTTCGTCGCGAATTCGGCCATTCATCATCTGTCCGTTGTGGACGTGGGCGCGCGCAAGGAGAAGGCGACGGTGCTGCTGCGCTCCGAATCCTCGGCGGTCGCGATGCACCAGGGAACGAACACCGTGTACGCCAACGGAGGGGCCAACGGCGTCGCCCGGATCGACGGCGTGACCAATCTGCTCACCGGTGACCTGTCGCTCGGCGTGAACCCGGGCGCGGTCGCGATCGACCAGCGTTCCAAAGCCGTGTACGTGACGGATCCCTTGCATGGCAGGGTTTCCCTGATCAGGGATTTCTGAGGCATTACCCCGCGCGGGCGTTCGCGGGCATGATGGCGGGGTGAGCGAGTACGAGTTGCGGGGCGGACTCCAGCCGGACGTGTCGGCGGTGACCGCCGTCCTGGCGCACCACGGCGTCGAAGGGCCGGACGGGAAGACGCCCGGCGAGGCGTTGATCTTCGCCGTCTCCGGCGGGATCGGGGCGGGCTACATCCTGTGGGATTTCGCGCGGGATTCGCAGTCGACGGTGGTGTTCGGCTTCCGTGCGCGCTGGCAGTATCCGCGGGAATGGCTGAAGTCCACAATGGACCGCCTCGGCCTTCGGGCGGACATCCACAGCACCGGCGGCAAACGCGCCGCCGCGAAACGGCTCACCGTCGACCTCGAAGCGGGACGACCGGTGATTGTGCTCCCTGACCGCGAGTCGCTCGGTTACTGGCAGCTCCCGCCGGAGGCGTCCGGCGGCGGTGGGCATTTCGTCGTCGCGTACGGCGAAGAGGACGGCCGGGTGCTCGTCGACGACCGGAATCTCGCCCCGCTGACGGTCGACCGCAAGACCTTCGACCTCGCGCGCGGCCGGGTCGGCTCGTACAAGAACCTCCTCGCGACGCTTCAGCCCGGCGAGGTCTCCGATTGGCGGGCGGCCGTGCGTGCCGGGCTGACGGACTGCGCGCGGAACCTCTCGGAGCCGTCGAAATCGTTCTCACTGCCCGCGTGGGAGCGCTGGGCGACGGCGATGACCGACGAACGCGATCCCAAAGGCTGGCCACGCGCGTTCGGCGAGCGGAACGGGCTCGTCGGGGCGCTGCTCAACGTCTGGGAAAGCGTCACGCCGGCCGGGATGACGGGCGGGCATCTGCGCGGGCTGTTCGCCGACGCGCTCACCGAGGCATCCGGCCTGCTCGAACTCCCGGCACTGGCCGAGCAGGCTTCGACGTGGCGCGGGATCGGCGAACGCTGGGCCGAACTGGCCGAGGCCGCCTTCCCGGCAGCCAACGCGGAGTTCGCCTGGGTGCGCGGGCTGGTCAGCGCGGTGTCGGCCGGGGTCCGTGAGGGTGACGCCGGGCAGGACGCGGCCGCCGCGGCCGGTGCGGAGCTGTGGAAACTGCGCGCGCACTACAACGACGAAAGGCCGTTCACCGACGCCGAGGTCGACGCCCTCTTCGGCACGATGGGGACGCTGCTCCGGGACATCCACTCCGCCGAGACGGCCGCGATCCGCGAGCTCGCCGAAGCCCTGATGGAGTGAACCCGGCCCGGTGTCCGTGGCGCCGCGCGGCCGGATCGCCTCACGATCGTTCAAGATCCACTTCGTGCACGCACATCCGCTGGGGACGACCAGTGCGCGTCCCGCTCCCGAGATCCACCTGTACCGCCACCGCCTGCGTGTCACCGACCTGGACCACCTCGGCTACGTCGGGAGCGTGCGGCTGCTGGACTACCTCCAGGAAGCCCAGGTCGCGATGCTCGACCCGCGGCGTGAGCGCGTTTTCCGGACGAAGGGGCCGACCTATCTGATCGCGAAGCACAACGTCAGCTACGTGCGGCGGCTGACGTTCCGCGATCATCCCGTCGAGGTGGAGACCGTGGTCGGCCGGATCGGGACCTCCGACGTCGTGGTGAACAGCAGGCTGCGGGACGAGCGGGCCGTCTACGCGCGCTGCCGGACGATCTGGATCGCGTGCACCCTGCCCGAGGGGAGCACCCGGCGCCTCGACGACGAGGAACGCGCCCGGTTGACCCGGTTCAGCGGAACGATCGACGAACTCCCCACCGCGCGCTGAGCAAGAGCGGCGACGGAATTCTTTTTAACCGTTTATGCTCCATTTCCCGCAGGCACGAAATACAGCTGGGCCGTTCAGCGGCTGATCACCGCGCCTTTCGGCCGGTACCTTCGAAAGACTCTCCCCTGCAGAGATCCCCGGAGGTATTTCATGCCACGGTCGAAGTCTGTCCGCTTACTCGCGCCCTTGGTCGGCGCGCTCCTCCTGACCAGCGGGGTGGCCGCCGCCACCCCGGCCGAGGGCGACCCGCAGTTCATCCGCCTGGCCGGCGGAACCTTCGACCCACTAGGCGAGCGGAGCGCGTTTAGCCCGCTAAACGCAAGTCAGCGGGGTGCCGCGAGCCAGGAGTGGCGGGGTGCCTACCTGCTCCAGGTCCGGGGTGCGCTGACCGACGCGCAGCGGGGGCGGCTGCGCGCGCTCGGCGTGCGAATCGGGTCCTACATTCCCGATTTCGCGTACGTGGTCCGCCTGCGTCCGGAGAACCGGGAATCGATCGCGAAATTGAATTTCGTCCGCTGGCTCGGTGAATACCGGCCGGGTGACAAGGTGGAGGCGTCGGCATTCTCGGCGAGCGGCACCGGGAGTTATCTGGTGACGCTGGTCGAATCCGACGCGCGGGACCAGCGCGCGGTCGCCGAGCGGATCCTGCGGCTCGGCGGCGGCATCGAGGCGATCTCGCAGAGCGGGCAGCACATCGTCGCGACGCTCGGTGCCGGTCAGGTCGGTGCCGTGGCCGAGGGCGCCGAGGTGCTCGCGGTCGGCGCGATCACCGCGCCCGAGACCGACATGGCCAACGCCCGCGAGAGCGGGGGCGCGAACTACCTGGAAAGCGTCGGGGGCTACCGCGGCCAGGGCGTGCGCGGTGAGGTGATGGACGGCGGGCTGCGCGTCACCCACCAGGAGTTCAAGGCCCGGCCTACGGTGCTGCACGGCTCGAACTCGACCAGCACCAGCCACGGCACCTCGACCTACGGCGAGATCTTCGCCTCCGGCGTGAGCGCGCCGCAGCGCGGCCTGCTGCCCGAGGGCCAGGGCATCTTCGCCACCTACAACGCACCGGACCGCTACGCCCACACGAAGGAACTCGTCGACCCGGCCGGCAAGTACCGCGCGGTGTTCCAGAGCAACAGCTGGGGCGGCGGGCTGACGACGGCGTACACCTCGGTTTCGGCCGAACTCGACAAGATCGTCTTCGATCACGACCTGCTGATCTGCCAGTCGCAGAGCAACGCTGGGACGCAGCAGTCGCGGCCGCAGGCGTGGTCGAAGAACGTGCTCTCGGTCGGCGGGCAGTACCACTACAACACGCTGGGCCGCACCGACGACAAGTGGAGCGGCGGCGCCAGTATCGGCCCGGCCGCCGACGGGCGGATCAAGCCGGAGCTGTCGAACTACTACGACCGGATCGACACGACGTCGTCCACCAGTGACACCTCGTACACGACCTCGTTCGGCGGCACGAGCGGCGCGACCCCGATCACCTGCGGAAACGCCGGGCTGCTGTTCCAGATGTGGGCCGACGGCGTGTTCGACGGCGGTCCCGGCAAGGCCCGTGACGTCTTCGCGAGCCGACCGCACGCCGCGACCGCGAAGGCGCTGCTGGTCAACGGGGCCGACCAGTTCGCGTTCAGCGGCACGTCGCACGACATGACCCGCACGCATCAGGGCTGGGGTACCGCGAACGTGCGCTACCTGCACGAACAGGCCAAGGCGAACGGGTGGAAGCTGCCGGTGCTGGTCAACGAGACGGATCTGCTGGACACCGGGCAGAGCAAGAAGTACACGGTCGCGGTGAACGGGACGAAACAGTTCAAGGCGACGCTGGCCTACACCGATCCGGCCGGTTCGCCGACCGCGTCGGTCACCAGGGTCAACGACCTGACGCTGAAGGTCACCGCGCCGAACGGGACCGTGTACTACGGCAACAACGGCCTGCGTGCGGGCAATTTCTCGACCGCGGGCGGGTCGCCGAACACCGTCGACACGGTGGAGAACGTCATCCTCGAAAAGCCGGCGGCGGGGACCTGGACGGTGGAGGTCGTGGCGACCCAGGTCAACGCCGACGGGCATCCGGAGACCTCGGCGACCGACGCGGACTACGCGTTGGTGGTTTCTTGACGGTGTGAGAGGCGCCACGCTGCGCGCCCGCCGCGTCGCGTTTAGCCCGCTAAACGCGACGCGGCGGGGCGGGGGGCTCGCGGATCGCAGTTAGCCCGCTAAAGGCGATCGGCTCGGTTGCCCGCGCCCGGATGGCCGAGGCGCCTGCGCCGATGGCCGAGACGGCAGGTTTCGGTTGTGAGACGGAAGCACGAGAGCTTTGAAAGGCATGTAACGAGGCGACCCAAGGTGCCGACGTCTGGGATACGTGACGCGAGCCAAGGAGCTTCTCGATGACCACCTGCCGACTCTGCGGCTCGGCCCATCTCGCCAGCGTCGTCGACCTCGGGGCGACGCCGCCGTGCGAGCGTTTCCTGACCGCCGAGCAGCTCGCGGAACCGGAACCGACCTACCCCCTGCACCTGCGGGTCTGCACCGAATGCTGGCTCGCCCAGATCCCACCGTTGATCACCCCGGAAGAGACCTTCACCGAATACGCCTACTTCTCGTCGTATTCCGCCTCCTGGGTCGAACACGCCAAGACGTTCGTCGACGGCGCCGTCGAGCGGCTCGGGCTCGACGAGTCCTCCTTCGTCGTCGAGGTCGCCAGCAACGACGGATACCTGCTCAAACACGTTGTGGCGCAGCAGATCCGGTGTCTCGGCGTGGAACCTTCGGTGAACGTGGGCCAAGCCGCGCGTGACGCCGGGGTGCCGACGAAGACCGCCTTCCTCAGCCCCGGAACCGGACGTGACGTCCGCGCGGAGCACGGTCCCGCCGACCTCGTCGTGGCGAACAATGTTTACGCTCACATTCCGGACATCATCGGCTTCACGGAGGGCCTTCGCGCCCTGGTCGCCGACGACGGCTGGGTCAGCATCGAGGTCCAGCACCTGCTGACGCTGATCCAGGAGAACCAGTACGACACGATCTACCACGAGCACTTCCAGTACTACACGGTGGAATCCGCGCGCCGGGCCCTCTCGCGGGGCGGATTGTCCGTTGTGGACGTCGAACTCCTCCCCACCCACGGCGGTTCCATCCGGCTGTGGGCGCGCCCGGACGCCGTCGCCGGTGAGCCGAGCGAGCGGATGATGCAGGTCCTCGACGCCGAAAAGGCCGCCGGACTGCACGAAATGTCCGGCTACACCGAATTCTCCGAGCGGGTCACCAAGGTCCGGCTCGAGCTGAACAAGTTCCTCACCGACGCGGCGCTCGAAGGCAAGACCGTCGTCGGTTACGGCGCCCCGGGCAAGGGCAACACGCTGCTGAACCACTGCGGCATCCGCCCGGACGTACTGCGGTACACCGTCGACCGCAATCCGTACAAGCACGGCCGGTTCACCCCCGGCACCCGGATCCCCATCCTCCCGCCGGAGCGCATCGAGGCGGACCGGCCCGACTACGTGCTCGTCCTTCCGTGGAACCTCCGGAAGGAACTGACCGCCCAATTGTCCTTTGTGGACGATTGGGGCGGAAAACTGGTCTTTCCCATCCCGCACCTGGAAATCGTCGAGGTGAAGTCGTGAAGGTAGTCCTCTTCTGCGGCGGCTACGGCATGCGGATGCGCAACGGTGACGCGTCCGACGTGCCCAAGCCGATGGCCATGGTCGGCCCCAGACCCCTGATCTGGCACGTGATGCGGTATTACGCGCATTTCGGCCACACCGAGTTCATCCTCTGCCTCGGTTACGGCGCGCACCACATCAAGGAATTCTTCCTCAACTACCAGGAGACCACCTCCAACGACTTCGTCCTGCGGAACGGCAAGGCGGAACTGCTGTCCACCGACATCGCGGACTGGTCGATCTCCTTCGTGCAGACCGGCCTCGAATCGGCCATCGGCGAGCGGCTGCGCCGGGTACGCCCGTATCTCGAAGGCGACGAGATGTTCCTCGCCAACTACGCCGACGTCCTCACCGACGCCCCGCTCCCGGAGATGATCGAGCGGTTCTCGAACTCCGACGCCGGTGCCTCGATGATGGTGGTGCCGCCGCAGTCGTCGTTCCACTGCGTCGAAATGGGCGAGGACGGCCGGATCGGCGCGCTGACCCCGGTCAGCGAGATGCCGCTGTGGGAGAACGGCGGGTACTTCGTGCTGCGCCAGGAGGTCTTCGACCACATCCCCGAGGGCGGCGATCTGGTGGCCGACGGCTGCGGCGAACTCGCCAAGCAGGGGAAACTGCTCGCCTACCCGTACCGCGGCTTCTGGAAGCCGACCGACACGGTCAAGGAACGGGTCCAGCTCGACGACGCCTACGCGCACGGCGACCGCCCGTGGGCGTTGTGGGAACACGAACCGGCTCCGGTGGGCATCGCGTGATCGCACTCGGTACCGGCGGGCTCCAGCGGATCGTCGCGCTCGGCGCGCATTGTGACGACATCGCCATCGGCGCGGGCGGCACACTGCTGACGATCTGCGCGGACAACCCAGGCGTCCGGGTCGACGCGCTCGTCCTGTCCGGCGGCGGCACCGAACGGGAGGCCGAGGAGCGTGCCGCGCTCGCGGCCTTCTGCCCGGGTGCCGACGTCGAGGTCACCGTGCTGAAACTGCCCGACGGCCGGTTTCCCTCGCATTGGGAAGAGGCCAAGAACGCGCTGGAGGAGCTGCGGCGCCGCACGGATCCGGACCTCGTCCTCTCCCCGCGCACGGCCGACGCGCACCAGGACCACCGCGGCCTGGCGACGCTGGTGCCGACGGTGTTCCGCACCCATCTCCAGCTGGAGTACGAGATCGTCAAATGGGACGGCGACCTCGGCAAACCGTCCGCGTACGTCCCGCTGCCCGCCGAGCGCGCCGAGGAGAAGGTCCGCCTGCTGCAGGAGCACTACGCCTCGCAGCGGCACCGCCCCTGGTACGACCGGGAAGCCTTCCTCGGCCTCGCCCGCGTCCGCGGTATCGAATGCGGGCAGAAGTACGCGGAAGCCTTCGACCTCAAAAAACTGACGCTCGATCTCTCCTCGAAAGGCTGAAAGCCATGCGTGTGCTGCTGACCGGGCACAAGGGTTACCTGGGCACGGTGATGGCCCCGGTGCTGGCCGCCGCCGGCCACGAGGTGATCGGCCTCGACTCCGGTCTCTACGACACCTGCGTGCTGGGCCCCGCGCCCGAAGATCCCGAGGGTTTCGAGGTCGACCTCCGTGACGTCACCGCCGAGCACGTGTCCGGGATGGACGCCGTGATCCACCTCGGCGCGCTGTCCAACGACCCGCTCGGTTCGCTGGCGCCGGAACTGACCTACGACATCAACCACCACGCTTCGGTGAAGCTCGCCAAGCTGGCGAAGGACGCCGGGGTCAAGCGCTACCTCTACGCCTCGACGTGTTCGGTCTACGGCGCTTCGGGCGGCGACGGCCTGGTCGACGAGGACGCGCCGCTGCGCCCGGTGACGCCGTACGCCGAGTCGAAGGTGCGGGTCGAGGACGACGTCCAGGAACTCGCCGACGACGACTTCAGCCCGGTGTACATGCGCAACGCGACCGCTTTCGGCTTCTCGCCCCGGTTGCGCGGCGACATCGTGCTCAACAACCTGACCGCGCACGCGCACCTCTCCGGCGAGGTGCTGGTGCTCTCCGACGGCACGCCGTGGCGGCCGCTGGTGCACGCCAAGGACATCGCGCGGGCCTTCACCGCGGCGCTGGAGGCGCCGAGGGAGGCAGTGCACGGCAAGGCGTTCAACATCGGCACCGAACGCAACAACGTCACCGTGGCCGAGATCGCCGAAGAGGTCGTCGAGGCCGTTCCCGGTTCGACGCTGCGGATCACCGGCGAGGCGGGCGCGGACCCGCGCTCCTACCGGGTCGACTTCTCCCGGTTCCGCGCGGCGATCCCCGGTTTCGACTGCGACTGGTCGGTCAAGGACGGCGCGCTCGAACTGATCGAGGCCTACAAGACCCACGGCCTGACCGAGCATGGCTTCCAGCGCCTGTTCACCCGGCTGGCCCGGTTGCAGGACCGCACCGCCGCCGGTGAACTCGACGACACCCTGCGGCGTCGCTGATGACCGACCACCGGCGACTGGAGACGGGCGCCGACCTGCGCAAGCTGGTCGAGCGCCTGTATCCGCTGTGCCGCAGCATCACCGGCGACGGCGTCCGCCGCACGCTGGAGATCGTCGGCGAGCACATCCCGCTGGAGATCCACGAAGTCCCCACCGGCACCCAGGTACTGGACTGGACGGTGCCGCAGGAGTGGAACATCCGCGACGCGTACATCAAGGACGCCTCCGGCCGTCGCGTGGTCGACTTCGGTGAGTCGAACCTGCACGTCGTCGGCTACAGCGTCCCGGTGTCGCGGAAGATGCCGCTCGCCGAGCTGCGCGAACACCTGCACACGCTGCCCGAACAGCCGTCCTGGGTGCCATACCGGACCAGCTACTACTCGCCGACGTGGGGGTTCTGCCTGGCGCAGGAGACCCTCGACGCGATGCCGGACGGCGAGTACGAGGTGCGTATCGATTCCACTTTGGACGATGGGCACCTCACCTACGCCGAGCACGTCGTGCCCGGCGAGGTCGCCGACGAGGTGATCATCTCCTGCCACACCTGCCATCCGTCGCTGGCGAACGACAACGTGGCCGGGATCGCGATCGCCGCGGCCTTCGCGCAGACGCTGGAGAATCCCCACTACACGTACCGGTTCCTGTTCATGCCGGGCACGATCGGCGCCATCACCTGGCTCGCGCGCAACACCGAACGCGTCGGCCGGATCAAGGCCGGGCTGGTGCTGGCCTGCGCCGGCGACCCGGGATCGCTGACGTACAAGCGAAGCCGCCGGGGTGACGCCGAGATCGACCGCGTGCTCGCGTACGTCCTCGCCGGGCGCAAGCACAAGATCGTGGACTTCTCGCCGTACGGCTACGACGAGCGCCAGTTCTGCTCCCCCGGCTTCAACCTCGGTGTCGGATCGTTGACGAGGACGCCGTACGCGGGTTACCCCGAGTACCACACCTCGGCCGACAACCTCGATTTCGTGTCCACGGCGGCCATGGAGGAAACCCTCCAGACGCTGCGGGACACGTACGCCGTTCTCGACCGCGACCGCAGCTACGTCAACCTCAGCCCGTACGGCGAGCCGCAGCTCGGCAAACGCGGGTTGTACGACTCGCTCGGCGGCCGGAGCGACGCGAAACAGGCCCAGATGGCGATGCTGTGGGTGCTCAACCTCTCGGACGGCGAGCACAGCCTGCTCGACGTCGCCGAGCGATCCGGATTGCCGTTCGATTCCGTCGTCGCGGCCGCTCAGGCGCTGCACGACGCCGGATTGCTCAAGGGTTAGAGATGCGATCACTTCTGCGTTCCCAGGCCGTCCGGGCAATGGCCGGACGGCTCAGCTGGGGTCTGGGCGACCAGGCAGTCTCCAGCATCACCAACTTCGTGGTCGGTCTGTTCGTGGCGCGCTCACTCGGCACGTTCGCCTTCGGCATGTTCAGCCTCGCTTGGGTCAGCTACGGCGTGGTGCTCAACCTTTCCCGCGGGCTGACGACGGATCCGCTGATGGTGCGGTTCTCCGGGGTGGCAGACGAGACCTGGCGGACCGCGACCGCCAAGGCGACCGGGACGGCGCTCTCCGCGGGTGTCGTCGCCGGTGCCATCAGCGTGGTCGCCGGTCTCGTGGTGGGTGGGCCCATCGGCGGCGCGTTCGTCGCACTCGGCTTCGTCATCCCGACGCTGCTGTTGCAGGACGCCTGGCGCTTCTCGTTCTTCGCCGCGGGACACGGGAAGAAGGCGTTCGTCAACGACGTCGTCTGGGGTGTCGCGCTGATCCCGGCCCTGTTCGTCGCGCACCGGTGGTTCGACACGGTCGTCGCCTTCATCCTGGCGTGGGGCCTGTCCGGGGCGGTCGCCGCCGGATACGGCTGCCTGCAGGCCGGGGTCCGGCCGGCTCCGCGCGGCACCCTCGACTGGCTCAAGCGGCACCGTGACCTCGGCACCCGCTACCTGATCGAGAACGTCAGCAACAGCGGCTCGTCGCAACTGCGGATGTACGGCCTCGGCGCGATCGCGGGACTGGCGAGCGTCGGCGCGGTGCGCGGCGCCGAGCTGCTGCTCGGGCCGTTCTTCGCCCTGCTGATGGGACTTTCCCTGGCCACGGTGGCCGAAGGCGCGCGGGTGCTCCAACGGGCCCCGCATCGCCTCCGGCATTTCTGCGCCGTTCTCGGCGCCGGTCAGGCGGCCGCGGCCCTGCTCTGGGGTCTCGCCCTGCTTCTGGTACCCCACGACGCCGGCCGGTTCGTCCTCGGCGACGTCTGGGATCCCGCTTCGGAACTGATCCTCCCGGTGACCATCGGTATCGCCGCGGCGGGCTTCAACACCGGGGCGGCCGCCGGATTGCGTGCGCTCGGCGCTGCGAAAAGGAGCCTTCGCGCCCAGCTGATCAACTCGGCCGGCTACGTCGGTTTCGGGCTCATCGGCGCCTTCTTGGCCGGGGCGTCGGGATCCGCCTGGGGGGTCGCGTTGGCGATCACCTGCGGGTCGGCGGTGTGGTGGCTTCAGCTGCTCGCCGCGCTCAAAGAACATCTGACTTCGAAAAAGGAAGAGATGAGGACGTCATGAGCACCGCTCCTCGGCTGAGCATCGGGGTCCCGGTCTACAACGGCGAGGACTACCTCGCCGAAGCGCTGGACGCACTTCTCGGCCAAACCTACGAGAACTTCGAACTGATCATCTCGGACAACGCGTCCACGGACCACACCGAAGAGATCAGCCGTGAGTACGCGAAGCAGGATCCCCGTGTTCGCTACGTGCGCCAACCGGTGAACATCGGCTGCGCGCCCAACCACAACTACTGCGTCGACGTCGCCCGCGGCGAACTGTTCAAATGGGGCTCCGACGACGACCTCTACGCACGTGACCTGCTGGAGCGCTGCATCGAGGCGCTCGACGAGCACCCCGAATTCGTGCTGTCGCATTCGTGGACGGCGATGATCGACGAGAAGGGCGTCGTCACGCAGGCGCTGAAGTACCCGCTCAACACCGTTTCGCCGCACGCCGCGGAACGCTTCCGCAGCACGCTGTTCGCCACCGGCGGGGACGACGACGGCGCGGTCATCCGGACCGAGGTGCTCCGCCGGGTCGCGCCGCTGGACAGCTACCACCACGCGGACCGCACGATCATCTCGGAACTGGCCCTGCACGGCCCGTTCCACCAGGTGCCGGACTGGCTGTACTTCCGGCGCGACCACCCCGGCCGCTCCGAGCACGAGTACCCGACCGTGCGCAAACGCGCCAGCAACCTGGACCCGAAACGGGCCGACAAACTGCGCCATCCGATGGTCCGGCTGCTCGGCGAGTACGTCCTGGGGTACGTCAACGCGATCCGCAACGCGCCGATCACCGGCGCGGAGAAGCGCGAATGCTTCCGGTACCTGCGGCAATGGCTGCTGAACCGGGCGGGAAACCCGGCGATGGGCCGGATGCCGGTGCAGGCCGAGGCCGAACTCGGCCCGCGTGAGGTCTCCGTGCTCTCAGTCGTCGCCGGCCAGGAGGGAAGAGTCCCTTGACCCCGCCCGCGAGGATCGGCCTTTTCGGGCTCCTCGGATCCGGGAACCTCGGCAACGACGGTTCCTTCGAGGCGGTTCTCGGGTATTTGCGCGCGGCGCATCCGGACGCCGCGATCAGCGTGATGTGCGGCGGTCCGGAGATCGTCGCGTCGCGCTACGGCCTAGAGACGACGGCGTTGAACTGGTACCAGGGCGAGTACCGGACGGCCTCGGGACCGCTGTCCATCGCGATGAAGGGGTTCGGCAAGCTCGTCGACGTCGTCCGCACGGCGGCGTGGGTCCGGCGCCAGGATGTGGTGATCGTGCCGGGGATGGGTGTCCTCGAAGCCACCCTTCCCGTGCGCCCGTGGGGTTTCCCGTACTCCCTGTTCCTGCTGTCGGCGTCCGGCCGCCTGGTCGGCACCAAGGTGGCGCTGGTGAGCGTCGGGGCCAACGTGAGCGGGCAACGGGCCATCCGGGCGATCGTCGGCGGTGCCGCGCGGCTGGCGGCGTTCCGGTCCTACCGGGACGAACCTTCCCGCGAGGCGATGCGCGAGATGGGCGTCGACGTCACCCGCGATCACGTCTATCCCGATCTGGCCTTCGCCTTGCCGGTGCCGTCCGAACCGGTGCTGCCCCGCTCCGTCGGGGTCGGGGTGATGGCCTACCACGGCGGGAACGAGGACAGGGCACGCGCCGACGAGATCTACCGGTCCTATGTGGACAAGATGACCCGGTTCATCGCCAAGCTGGTCGCCGACGGCCGCCCGGTCCGGTTGTTCATCGGCGACCAGGCGGACCGGCAGGTCGTCGACGAGATCGTGACGGTGGTCGGCTCGCCGCTGGTCGCGGCGGCCGAGATGTCCACTTTGGACGAACTGCTGCGGTCGATGTCGAGGGTCGAGACCGTCGTGGCCACCCGGTACCACAACGTCCTGTGCGCGCTGAAACTGGCGAAACCGACGTTGTCCATCGGGTACGCCCGCAAGAACGACGTGCTCATGACCGAACTGGGCCTCGGGGAGTTCTGCCAGCAGGCCAAGGACATCGACTTCGACGCGCTGGTCCGCCAGTTCGCCGAACTCGAATCCCGGGCGGGCGAACTGGCCGAAGTCGTGGCGAAACGAGGCGCGGAGCAGGAGCGGCTGCTGGACCGGCAGTTCTCCGAGCTGTCGGCCGCCTTCCTGCCGAAGGGAGTCCGATGAAAGCGATCCCGGTGCCCGCCATCGCGGGGGCGTACCTGTTCGAGCCGACGCCGCACGTCGACGAACGCGGCTTCTTCAGCCGCACGTTCGACGCCGACGTCGTCCGGTCGGTGGGGATCGATCCGGACGGGTTCCCGCAGGACAGTGTTTCGCGGTCCCGCAAGGGAGTGCTGCGCGGAATGCACCTCCGGTCGGGTCTCGGCGAGGCGAAGCTGGTCCGATGCTCGTGGGGCGCCGTCTTCGACGTCGTCGTCGACCTCAGGCCGGATTCGCCGACCTATCTCGGCAAGGAGACGTTCGAACTCACCGGGGACACCCAGGTGTCGGTGTACATCCCGGCGGGCTGCGCGCACGGCTTCCAGGCGCTCACCGAGTACGCCGACGTCTCCTACCGGATCGACCGCGCGCACGATCCCGCGGAAGACGTCGCGATCGCCTACGACGACCCCGATCTGGCTATTTCCTGGCCCCTGCCGGTCGCGTTCGTCTCGGCACGGGACCGGCAGGCCCTCTCGCTTTCCGAGGCACTACAGAACATGAGGTGAGCACAGGTGCACCGGCATCTTCCCCGATCCATGCGGGCCAACGAGCGTCTCCACGCGATGATCCCCGGAGGCGCCCACACCTACGCCAAGGGCGACGACCAGTACCCCGAGAACCTGGCACCGGTCATCTCCCACGGGCGCGGCGCGCACGTCTGGGACGTGGACGGGCACGAGTACATCGAGTACGGCTCGGGACTGCGCGCGGTCAGCCTCGGGCACGTGCACCCGCGGGTGAGCGAGGCCGCCCACCGCGAGATCGACCGGGGCGCCAACTTCGCCCGTCCGTCCATTGTGGAGGAACGGGCGGCGACGAAGTTCCTGGAGACCGTCGCAGGCGCGGAGATGGTCAAGTTCGCCAAGAACGGTTCGGACGCCACCACGGCCGCGGTCAAGCTCGCCAGGGCGGCCACCGGCAGGCCGCTGGTGGCGATCTGCCGCGACCACGCGTTCTTCTCCATCGACGACTGGTTCATCGGCACCACGCCGATGGCGTCGGGGATCCCGGACGAGATCACCGGCCTGACCGTGTCGTTCCCCTACGGCGATCTCACCGCGACGGAAGCGCTGCTGCGGGAGCACGCGGGCCGGGTCGCCTGCCTGATCCTGGAGGCGTCCACGCAGCAGGAACCCCCGGCGGGGTATCTCATCGGCCTGCGGGAACTCGCCGACCGGTACGGCTGCGTGCTGATCTTCGACGAGATGATCACCGGTTTCCGCTGGTCGGAGGCCGGAGCGCAGGGGCTCTACGGTGTCACGCCGGATCTTTCGACGTTCGGCAAGGCACTCGGGAACGGGTTCGCCGTCTCGGCGCTCGCGGGCAAACGCGAGCTGATGGAACTCGGCGGGCTCCGCACCGGCGGGGACCGCGTCTTCCTGCTGTCCACCACGCACGGCGCCGAGACGCATTCACTGGCCGCCGCGATCGCGGTCATGGAGACCTACACCGAAGAAGGCATCGCCGCGCGGCTGCACGCGCTCGGCGACCGGCTCGCCGCCGGGGTCCGCGAAGTCGCGGCCTCGGCCGGGGTCGGTGAACACGTCGTCGTGCGCGGCCGGGCGAGCAACCTCGTCTTCGGCACGCTCGACGCCGAGAAGAAACCGTCGCAGGACTACCGAACGTTGTTCCTGCGGCAGCTGATCACGGGCGGGATCCTCGGACCGTCGTTCGTGGTCAGCAGCGCGCTGTCCGAAGAAGACATCGACCGGACTGTCGAAGTGGTCGCGCAGGCCTGCCTCGTGTACCGCAAAGCACTCGACGCGGATGATCCGGCGCCGTGGCTGGGTGGCCGTCCGGTGAAGCCGGTATTTCGGAGAAGGGTATGACCCCAGGGATCGCACGCCGCTCGGCCGGCACGCGCGCGCTTTGCGTCGCGTTGTCGGTGTTATTGCTCCAGGTCGCCGTTGAAAGCACAGCGGTGGCGGATCCTGAGCCGACCCGAGGGGTGTGCGGCACGACCGTCGGCGTCCCCACCGCGCCGGAAGGCGCACTGGTCGTCGAACCGGGAACGGATCTGACCGACAAGACCCGCTTCAACCCGCCGGGGACCACGTTCTGGCTCGCGCCCGGCACGCACACCTTGAGTTCCGATCAGTACGGGCAGGTGATGCCCAAGGACGGCAACGTCTATCTCGGCGCACCAGGGTCCGTGCTGGACGGGCGCGGGCTCAACCGGGCGGCCTTCACCACGTCGGCCAAGGACGTCGTGATCCGCGGGCTGACCATCCGCGGTTTCGTCGCCGAACGCGATCAGGGCGTGGTGAACCACGACTCCGGTGACCGCTGGGTCATCGAGGGCAACGTCATCGAGAACAACGACGGCGCCGCCATGATGACCGGATCCGGCCAGCGGGTGATCGGGAACTGCCTGCGCAACAACGGCCAGTACGGCATCAACGCCTACCGGTTCGCCACCGGGCTGACCGATCTGGTCATCGAAGGCAACGAGATCTCCGGCAACAACACCGGCGACTGGGAAGCGAAGATCCCGGGCTGCGGCTGCAGCGGTGGCGCGAAGTTCTGGTCGGTGAACCGCGCCGACATCGTCGGCAACTGGGTCCACCACAACCACGGTGTCGGGCTCTGGGCCGACACGAACAACAACGATTTCCTCATCGAGGACAATCTGATCGAGGACAACGCGTCCGAGGGCGTGTTCTACGAGATCTCCTACAACCTGGAACTGATCGGGAACACGTTCCGGCGCAACGCGCTGGTCCAGGGCCGCACCCGGGCCGCCAAGGGCGACAACTTCCCGGTCGCCGCCGTGTACCTCAGCGAATCGGGCGGGGAACCCCGGCTTCCGGCCCGGACCGACAAGATCGACATCCGCGGCAACCTGTTCTCCGACAACTGGTCGGGGATCACCCTGTGGGAGAACGCGGACCGCTTCTGCAACAGCCCGGCCAACACCTCGACGCTTTCCTGTACGGCGCTGGTCTCCCCGACCTCGGCCTGTTCCGATCCGGGCATCGCCACGGCGCCGCTGTACAGCGACTGCCGGTGGAAGACCCAGCGGGTTTCCGTGCACGAGAACACGTTCGAGTTCGACTCGACGATGGAGGGCTGCCTCGCCCTCTGCGGGCGGATGGCGGTGCTCTCGAACTACGGGACCTATCCGGCCTGGTCGCCGTACCGGGGTGCGGTGATCTCGGAGGCGATCACCTTCCGGCAAGAGAACCGGTGGTACGACAACCAGTACTACGGGCCGTGGACGTTCGTCGCCCACGACACGTCGCGGCGGCTGACCGCGGCGCAATGGCAGGCCGAGCCGTATCGACAGGACGTTTGCAGTGGGTTCGGGGAGGGGACGACCTGCTGAAGTTTCACCTGTAAGTGTCCCTCTGGGACTGTCCATAGTGGCTTACCGTTTGCGGTATGCCCGTGTTCCTGATTTTGTCGCTGCTCCTCGCGGCAGGAGTCGTCACGGCCTCCCCGGCCACGGCGGCTCCTGCCGCGGTCTGCGACGCGGGACCGGCGAGTCCGTCGAAACCGGACGACGCCGTGGTCATCGAACCGGGGATCGATCTTTCCGCGAAGACCCGCGAACTCCCGGCCGGCACGACGTTCTGGCTGGCCGGGGGCAAGCACACGCTGGGCCCCGACGAGTTCGGCCAGATCATCCCGAAGGACGGCAACGCCTATTTCGGCGCACCCGGCGCCGTCCTGGACGGCGGCGGCGTCAACCGCTACGCCTTCACCCAGCAGGCGCGCGACGTCGTGATCCGCGGCCTGACGATCCGCGGTTTCGCGGCACCACTGGATCAGGGCGTGGTCAACCATGACTCCGGCGAACACTGGATCATCGAGGGCAACACCATCGAGGACAACCGCGGCGCGGCGATGATGGCGGGGCCGCGCCAGGAGATCCGGCGGAACTGCCTGCGGAACAACGGCCAGTACGGCATCAACGCCTACCGCGCCGGCGACGGGATCACCGGGCTGCTCGTCGAGGGCAACGAGATCAGCGGGAACAACACCGACGACTGGGAGCAGAAGGTCCCCGGCTGCGGGTGCAGCGGCGGCGTCAAGTTCTGGGCGGTCGACGGCGCCGACGTCCGCGGCAACTGGGTCCACCACAACCACGGCGCCGGGCTCTGGGCGGACACGAACAACAACGACTTCCTCATCGAGGACAACGTGATCGAGGACAACGAGGCGGAGGCGTTGTTCTACGAGATCTCCTACAACCTCGTCGTCCGGGGGAACACGTTCCGGCGCAACACCCTTGTCCAAGGCCGCGCGTTCGCCGCGCGCGGGGACGACTTCCCGGTCGGGACGATCTACCTGTCCGAGTCCGGCGGTGAGCCGCGGGTTCGTGCGCGGACGTCGCTGATCGAGATCGTCGACAACGTCTTCGAGGACAACTGGGCCGGGATCACCCTGTGGGAGAACGCGGACCGCTTCTGCAACAGCCCGGCGAACACCTCGTCCGGCTCGTGCACCCGGCTTGTGCCTTCGGTGTCCTCCTGTTCCGCGCCGGGGATCGCGTCGCGGCCGCTGTACGACGACTGCCGGTGGAAGACGCAGCGGGTTTCGGTGCACGGCAACAGGTTCTCTCACGGCTCGGGGTGCACGGGGTTCTGCGGGCGGATGGCGCTTTTGGCGAATTTCGGGACCTATCCGGACTGGTCGCCTTACCGGGGCTCGGTGATTTCGGACGCGGTGACGTTCCGGCAGGAGAATCGGTGGTACGAGAACGCTTACTCGGGGGATTGGCGGTTCGTCGTTCATGACACTTCGCGGACGGTGGGGTTTGCGGAGTGGCGGGGGGCTCCTTACTCGCAGGACGCTTGTAGTTCTTTTGGGGACGGTGGATGTTGAGGCGAGTGGGGAAGATTCCGGCCGTCCAACGGCCGGAATCTTCCCCACTCGAGCGAGTTTCGGCGTGACAGGTCCGCTCATGCTGCTCACAGCGCGATCTTGTCGGTGGTGGGGCGCATGGTGATCAGGTGCAAAGACGAACCTGGGCGAACAGTCCCCTTTTGACGCATGGCCCACCGGTCATCCGGGCGTCAAACCTGGAAGCCGCCGGTGTGCCGGAACGGACGATCCGGCGCCGATGCGCTCCCGGTGGCCCTTGGCAGCGGCTCTTGCCCGGAATCGTGCTGCTCCACAGCGGAGAACCCACCGACGAACAACGACTCCGCGGTGCATTGCTCCATGGAGGTGAAGACACGAGCCTGACCGGTCTCTGGGCACTTCGTCGCCATGGCTTGGAGCGCTTGCCCTCACCACGCGACGTGCACATCCTGATCCCTCACGATCGCCGAGTCGTCACGGCGGGCTTCGTGCACGTCGAACGGACACGGCACCTGCCCCGCCCCCACCTCCGAGGCGGCCTTCCCGTCGCGCCCGTCCCCCGAGCCGTCATCGACGCCGCACGCAGGCTCACCGACGAAGACGAGATCCAGGCGATGATGGCCGAGGCCGTCCAACGCCGCTTCTGCACCACCGCCATGCTCACCCACGAACTCGACCAAGCGGGACGCACCGGAACCGCCCTACCGAGACGAGCCCTCGCCCCGCTTCTCGATGGCGCCAGATCCGTCGCGGAAGCCGACGCTTACCGCCTCTGGCAACGCTCCGGTCTCCCGCCCGGCCAGTGGAACGTCGCGATCTACGACGCGAACGGGAACTACATCGCCACTTCCGACTTCTGGTGCGATGCGGTCGCCTTCGCCTGGGAGATCGACTCCTACCGTCACCACACGAGCCTCGAAGACCACCGCGCCACCGTCGCCCGCAACGCCCGATACGCCGCCGCGGGGATCGTCGTGCTGCAGACCCTTCCCTCCCGGCTGCGCACCGAGCCGGACCGGGTACTCGCCGAACTCCGCGCCGCGTTCCGGGCGGCGCGGGCCCGGCAGCGCCCGGACGTCAATCCCGCCGCGTGAGCCGGTCCACCGCCCACCCCACCACCGGCACCACCGCGACAGCGACGCCGAAGCCGCCGAAGGTGTCCGTCGGATAGTGCGCGCCCAGTGCCACCTCGGCCCACCCCATCGCGAGCCCCGCGAAGGCGACCAGTCCCACCAGCACCGAAGCCGCACTGCCGGGCCCGAGATCGCGTACGTCGATCACCAGCAGCGCGACGACCGACGCCACGGTCACCGCGAAGGCCGTGTGCCCGCTCGGATACGAGAGGAACTCGCCGTGGATCAGCCTCCCGGTCAGCGGTTTCAGCCCGGTGGTCAGCGCCACCGTCACCCCGGCGGCGGCCACCAGCAGGATCGCCGTCCTCGGCCGCCTGTGCCGCAGGCATACCCAGCCGAACAGCGCGATGACCACGACCGCGCCCACCGGTTCGCCCACGAAGTCGATCGCGGTCGCCAGGTACCAGAGCGGGCCTTCGACGCGGTCGATGGCGGGCAGCAGGAGCGCGTCCAGTCCGGCGGTGTGGGAGGTACCGGCGTAGCGCACGCCGAGGACGAGTGCGACGAGGAAGCCGAAGGCACCCAAGACCCAGAGCGGGATCCGCGCCCTCGGCGGGACCGCGGGCGGACCGGTGATCATGCGTCGATCGCGGCCTGGTACCCGCCGACAAGTCGTTCGAGACCGACCTTCGGGGTGAACTCCTGTTCGTACACCAGCCGGGCCGCCCAGCCCATCTGCTGGTTCCGTTCGGCGTCGCCGACGATCTCCCGCAGCCGCGCCGCGAGTGATTCGGGGTTCCCGGGTTCGTGCAGCAGGCCGGTGACGCCGTCTTCCACCAGTTCGCGGAAGGCGCCGTGGGCCGCGGCGACCGTCGGGACACCGGCGGCCATCGCCTCGACCACGACCAGCCCGAACGTCTCCAGCCATTCCGACGGGGCGACGACGGCGTTCGAGCGGGCGATCAGGTCGCGACACTCCTCTTTGGACTGGAGGCCGACGTAGCGGACGTCGTCGCGGCCGTGCGCCCAGCGGGCGACCTCGTCCTGCATCGGGCCGGTGCCCGCGATCACCAGCGGCGGCAGCGGCCCGCCCGCCGCGGCGAGCTGGTCCCAGGCGGTCATCAGGAGGCCGACGCCCTTTTCCGCGGTGATCCGGCCGAGGAACAGCACATGCTCCCCCGCACCCCGGCGGGTCTTGCCCGGGTCATCGACGTAGTTGTACTTCACCGCGAGCCGCTCGGCGGGCATCCCGGCGGTGATCAGCACCTCGCGTTGCGCCCGCGAAATGCAGAAGAACCGCGAAACCCCGGACCACCAGCGCCCGCGGTTCAGCATCAGGCTCGCCGCCATCGGCACGGTGGCGAGCGCCGAACCGCGGTAGCACCCGTGCCGCACCGCCGGGATCGGCTTGCGTCCCACGCAGTCCGTGCAGACCTGGCCGTCGCGGTACAGCGTGCCGGGCGGGCAGATCAGGGTGTAGTTGTGCACGGTCGCGACCGTTGGGACACCCGCGTCGGCACAGGCGGCCAGCACCGACGGCGACAGCAGCGGGAAGGTGTTGTGGATGTGGACGACGTCGGGCCGGTCGTCGGCGAGACGGCGGGCGAGTTCCGCGCGTACGGCGCGGTTCCACGGCACCTGGAGCGGGACGACGGCCTTGCGCGGCAACGACATCTCCGAGATGTCGTCGCTGCGCCGTTCGAACAGGCCGACGTCGTGCCCGGCCCCGGCCAGCAGCGCGACCTCCTGGTCGACGACGTTGTTCTCGCCGCTCGGCTGCTCGGATCTGTACCGGTTGTGGATCACGAGGACCTTCACGCCGTCTCCTTGAGGAATTCGGGTTCTTCGGCGGGTACACGCACCAGCAGCGACGCGGCCAGGGCCAGGTGCAGCAGGTACGGCGACGCGTCGCCGAGGCCCGCCTCGGTGTAGGAGGCGGAAAGACAGTAGGTGATCAGGAAGATCGCGCACGCCCTGGCCGGTGACGGCGGCCGCAGCACCGCGACCACGATCAGCACGAGCAGGAACGCCGCCACGATCGCGATCCCGACGAAGCCCTGCTCGTGGTAGACCGCGAGCCAGCTGCTGTCGATCGGGAGCCCGTCGTAGGACTTGTCGGTCAGGCCGACACCGAAGAGGTACTCCAGCGTCGTGCGCGGCGCGTCGAGGAGCGCGTCCCACACCTTCGCCCGGCCCGTGAGGCTGGAGAAGTTCTCCTCGGACTGCCCCCGCAGGAACCACGCCTGCAGCAGTCCGCCCAGCACCACCACGAGGAACACGCCGCCGAAGACCAGCCCGGTGAACACCTTGCGGGCACGGGCGCTGGACATCCACTGCGACATCAGCGCCACCACGGTCCCGGCCACCAGGCCGAGCGTCGCGGTGCGGGTGTGGGTCAGCAGCAGGATCCCGAACGCCGGGACGATGACGATCAGCGCGTTCCGCCGGTCCAGCCGTCCCCCGAGCCACAACAGGATCGTGAGCCCGATGACGATGGCCGAGTACTGGCCGACCTGCGGCGGGGTCAGCGGCCACAGCGCCCCGGTGAGCCGTCCGCCGTACTCGAACGGCATCGCTTTCGCCGGGCTCATCGCGAGCCCGATCACCACCGTCACCAGCACCACGGCGTACGCGCGGATGTACGTGCGGACGAGGTCGAGGCTGCCCCACCAGCGGGTGAGCAACCACAGGGTGCTGAGGAACAGGGTGAACCGGAAGCAGCGGAACAGCGAGCCGAAGCCGCCTTCGAGGTCCAAACTCGCGAAAGTGCTCAAGACCAGCAACAGGGTGAGCAGGGAGAGGTACGCGCTGGGCCTGATGCGCAGCTTGTGGTTCAGGGCGAGCGCGATGAGGAACGCGGCGCCGAGCGAGCCCATGGTGATCAGCTGGCTGACCGACCTCGGCAGCGGGATGACCGTCTTCGCGCCGGTCGAGCCCAGGGTGTTGATGATCAGCAGCGTCCAGGCGAGGCCGGCGGCCTTGGGCAGGCCGGGCCGGGTGACGGTCGCCGGGCGGACCGCGGGATCGAGCACGTCAGCCACCTCCCGCTCGGGCGAACTTGCTGCCTTCGTCCTGTTTGTACGGCGCGCCCTGCCACTCGCCGAAGCCCAGTACGCGGCTCGGCTCGAAGGCCACGAAGGTCCACGGGCCGGAGTAGGTGTTGTCGGAGAACCGGTTGCCCTGCGCGAAGGTGATGGCGTGCTGGACGGCCTCGCCCTTGTACGGCGACCACTCCGGGAACGTGCCGAAGTTCGCGAGCATCGCCATCCGCGCGCAGCTCTCCTCGCAGCCGGTGGCGGCCGGATCGAGCACGAACCGGTTGTGGTGGATCTCGACGCGCTGGGTCTTCCACCGGCAGTCGGCGTTCAGCGCGCCCGCCGCGATCCCGGGTTGCGCGCATTTCGCCTGCTCGGGCACCAGCCGCGTGCAGGATCCGGACGAGGTGTTGGCCGGGCTGTTGCAGAACCGGTCGGAGTTCTCCCAGAGGGTGACCCCGTTCCAGTTGTTCTCGAACGAGTTCCCGGAGATCTCCAGCTTGTCCGTCCGCGCCTTCACCCTCGGCTCGCCACCGGATTCGGACACGTAGATCGCCGCCACCGGGAAGCTGTCTCCGCGATCGATGTAGCCCTTGCCGTCCACCCAGTTGTTCCGGCGGATCGTGTTGCCCCGGATGACGGCGTTGTAGCTGGTCTCGTACATCAGGGCGGAGCCGTCGTTGTTCTCGATGACGTTGCCCTCGATGAGGAAGTCGTTGTTGTTCGTGTCGGCCCACAGTCCGACACCGCGGTTGTCGTGCACCCAGTTGCCGCGGATGTCGGCGCCGTCGACCGACCAGAACTTGACGCCGCCGGTACAGCCGCAGCCGTCGATCTTGCGTTCCCAGTCGCCGGTGTTGTTGCCGGAGATCTCGTTGCCTTCGACGACGAGACCGGTGATCCGGTTGCCCTGGGCGTAGGCGTTCATCCCGTACTGCCCGTTGCGCCGCAGGCAGTTCCCCCGGACCTGCTGGCGCGCGCCCGCCATCAGCGCGGCGCCGTCGTTGTCCTGGACGGCGTTGTGCTCGATGATCCAGCCGTCGGCCGAATCGTGGTTGACCACGCCCTCGTCGTGCGGTGCGGCGAAGCCCTGCACGGTCAGGTACTGGATCTTGACGTCGGCGGCGTTGCCCGCGAAGGCGTACTGGTTGATCTTCCGGCCGTCCAGGACGGCTTTCGGAGCGCCCACGTAGCTGTTGCCCGGCTTCGGGTTGACCTGGTCGTAGCGGTCGTCGCCGAGTTTGTGCGTACCCGGGGCCAGCCAGAACGTCGTCCCCGGCGGGCTCGACCGCGTCTTCGCGGCGAGATCACCCGGCACCGCCGGGTCGATCTTCACCGCCCCCGACGGCACCTCCGCCGGGCCTTCCGGCAGTTTGTCGCACACCTGGGCGAGCGAACCGGACGGCACCTTGGCCGGATCCGGTCCCGGTCCGGCCTCGTCGGCCGGGGTGGTGCAGGCGGTGAGCGTCATCGAACCGAGCAGCACCAGCAGCGCTGCCCGGCGGAGGCGGGGCGGTCGTGCGATCACAATGGGGGATCCTCGTTACCTGATTCGAAGGTGAGCGTGGTGGTGAACGTGGCCCCGTCGGCCGCGGTGCCGGCGCCGAGCACCGTCCACGCGGGCTCGCGCCTGCCGAACCCGGCCGAGTACCAGCCCAGTGGCGGGGTGGTCTCGCCGCGGTGCGCCGACCATCGCAGCTCGGGCGGCAGTTCGAGCGAAGCCTTCCGCTCCTGGCCGTCGACCGTCCAGGACAGCGTCGCCGTCCCGCCGGAAAGCGCCACCTCGACGGCCGGGCCGAAGTGGAACGCGAGGCGGCACGGCTGGGACTCGCCGCCGCGGACCTCGTCGAGGATCCGCAGGCCGGAGCCCTCCAGTTCCACCGAGCGCCGGTGGACCGCGGGGGCGTAGCCGTCGTGCTCGGCGCTCCAGCGTGACGGCGTCCCGGCCGAGATCACCGTGGTGACGGCGTGTCTCGTCCACAGGAACGGGCCGCCGGAGACGGACTGGTCGCGACCGCCCAGTTCGAGCGTGTTGTGCCCGGCCGTGGAGCGGAAGTACGACCGCCACTTCGGTTCACCGTGGTAGCAGTAGGTTCCGGGGTCGGCGAGGATGTCCACGCCGTCGTGCCGGACCTCGACCGAGAGCGCGTCCGCGTGCGCGTGCGCGGCGATGGACAGGAAGCCGTGCGGCCCGCCGTCGCACCGGCACCAGATCCCGCCCTCGCGCAGGATGGTCATCCCGGCGTCGGCGAAGTCGTCCCGCCGCCGCACCGGACGCCGCGCGCCGACCTGGATGTCCTTGGCCAGTGCGGAGAAGAGCTGGGTGCGGACATCGCCACCCGGCGTCTCGGGCCACCAGTCCAACCGTCCGAAAAGGACTGATCCGGTGTCGAGCAAGGACGCCCAGCGACTGGTTTCGTCCCCATCGACGATGAGCCCGAAGCCGTCGTCCGCGTCACCCTGACGCGGCGGCCGCAGCCTGTCGTCCACCAGGGACGCCAGCGCGTCGGTCATCCGGAGCAGGACGAGCCAGGTCGATTCGGGCACCGCGACACCGGCGGCCTTCGCCTCCAGCGCCCCGGCGAGCCCCAGCTCCAGGACGAGCCCGTGGTACTCGGTGGCGAGTTCCCGGTTGATGCCGGAGTCGAAGGTGTTGTGGCCCAGCATCTTGTCCAGCGACGCCAGCGCCGCGTCCCGCCACCGCGGCGATTCCGGGAACCAGCCGAACGCGCAGGCGGCGGCGAGCTGCCCGGCGTCCTCGGCGATCACGTGGTTGTTCGCCGACGAACCCCGGCTGGGGAACGCCGCGAGCCAGCGCTGGTGATGCCAGATCTGGTTGAGCGCCACCGGGTTGTCCTCGAACAACGCCGCCGCGGACGGCCAGCCGTCGAGCAGCCGCCGGACCCACACCCACGACAGCAGCCGGATGCCGAGTTCGATCCCGCTGACCCAGTGCACCCCGCGCATCGGCGGATTGGCCGCCCACCAGGACTTCAGGTGCGCGGCCACGCGTTCGGCGTAGCGCTCCTCGCCGGTCAGGGCGTACGCGGCGGCCAGCACGGTGAGGTGCTGATGCCGGGACGGCTCCCAGATCTGCTTGATGTCACCGACCGCTTCCTCGCTCCGGTACGGGATGTCGAAGGAGTACACATCGGACGGTGCGCGCCTGCCGGTCTTCGGATCGAAGGACCAGTCCGGGTCGACGAGGTCGTCCCGTTCGACACCGAAGTACTCGGCGCGGCCCTCCATCAGGCGATCCGCCGTGACGAGCAGATCCTTCACCGCCTCACCGGAGACGGCGGCGAGGACCTCGTCACCGGGCACCGGCGCGAACCGCCGGTCCGGCAGCCAGGCCGCCTTCTCCCCCGCGACCGCGCGCCACTGGCGTTTGCGCACGACGTCGGTGACCCGGCCCGCGATCTCGGCGGGCCCCATCCGCGACAGTCTTCGCAGGTACCAGGAGGGATCCATCAGTCGCGCCCGATCTGGACGGGTGCGCCGGTTTCCAGGCTGCGGTTCACCGCGAGCGTGGCCAACGTCGTCGAGACCAGCGAATCGACGGACACCGGCATCGCGACCCCGGTCGTCAGCGCGTTCACGAATGCTTCGAGTTCGGCGGCCTGGCCCTTGTCGCGGCCCTTGGGGATCCGGGAACTCGCCCACTTCTTGCGGCCGAACACCGACGCGCGCGCGAAGTCGTCGAACTTCAGCACCTTGCCGTCGGCGGTGACGTCGATGGTCTCCTTCGGGAACGCCGACGAACCGCTGGTGGTGTAGGCGATCGACGCCGTCGAGCCGTCCGGATAGCGCAGCAGGATCTGCAGGTCCTGGTGCCCCGGCGTCGCGGTGGCGTACACCGAGACCGGGTCGGAGCCGAGCAGCCAGCTGACCGTGTCGATGAAGTGGCCGCCCTCGCCGGCGAACCGCGAACCCTCGCTGTCGGCCTGGTTGTACCAGCTGCCGGCGTCGAGCTGACCGGCGTTGACCAGGTACCGCACGGAAGCCGGGCCGATCCGCGGTCCGAAGTGGAGCATCGACTCGTTCAGCAGCGGCGCGAACCGGCGGTTGAAGCCGACCTGCAGCCGGTCGTTGCCGGATTCCTCGATCGCGCCGAGCACGATCTCGAGTTCCTTCTCGGTCAGGGCCAGCGGCTTCTCGACGAAGACGGCCTTGCCCGCGAGCAGCGCGCGCCTGGTCAGCTCGGCGTGCGAGCTGTGCCTGGTCACGATGAACACCGCGTCGATGGCGGTGTCTTCGAGCATCGTGTCGAGATCGGTGGTGGCGCGGGCGAACCCGAACTTGCGCTTGGCGTTCGCGCCCGAGAGCGCCGAGGTGGTGACGACCTCGGTGAGATCGACGTACTCCATCTCCGCCAGATGCGGCAGGAGCATCGACGACGCGTAGTTGCCCGCGCCGACGAACGCGATCCGCACGCCGCCGGACTTCGGGGCCGCGCGGACCGCCGAGGGCTTCGGCACGGAAACCGAGGCGACGGCCTGCTCGGCGGCGGCCGCCGCGCGCTTCTCGTACTCGAACAGCACCGCGACGGCCTTGAGTTCGCCCTCGTTCAGCTTCCGGTACGTCTCGACGGCGTCGGAGAAGTCCGAGACGTGCGAGATCAGCGGTTCGACGTCGAGGCGGCCGCTGCCCATCAGGTCGACGACGCATTCGAGGTTGCGGCGCTCGGTCCAGCGGACCTGGCCGATCGGATAGTCGCGGCCCTCGAGTTCGTACTCGGGGTCGTAGCGGCCGGGGCCGTACGAACGCGAGAACCGGACGTCGAGTTCCTTTTCGTAGTAGGCGTTCCACGGCAGGTTCAGCGAGCATTTGCCGATGTCGATCACCCGGCCGCGGTCGCGGGCCAGCTTCGCGGCCAGCTCCACCGGCTCGTTCGTGCTGCCGCCCGCGGCGAGGTACACCTGATCGACGCCGTGCCCGGAGCTGATCTCCGCGACGGCGGTGTCGATGACGCCGGATCCGGGATCACCGCATTTCAGCGCCCCGAGCTGTTCGGCCAGCGCGCAGCGCGCCGGGTCCGGGTCGACGCCGACCACGCGGACACCGGAGGCCACCAGCAGCTGGACGACCAGCTGCCCGATCAGGCCGAGCCCGATGACCAGCGCGATGTCACCGATCTGCGGTTCGCCCTGGCGGACACCCTGCATGGCGATCGAACCGACCGTGCCGAACGCGGCGTGCCGGGGATCGACGCCGTCCGGCACCTTCGAGTAGAGGTTCTTGGGCACCCAGTTGAGTTCCGCGTGCAGCGCGTGCTCGTTTCCGGCGCACGCCACGTAGTCGCCGACGGCGACGTCGTCGATGCCCGCGCCGACCTCCTCGACCACACCGCACAGCGAGTACCCCAGCGGCGTGTAGGAGTCGAGCTTGTTCATCGCCTTGCGGTAGGTGGCCGTGAGCCCGTTGGTCGCGACGCTCTGCATCACCTTCGCGACCTGATCCGGCCGCGCCTTCGCCTTGCCCACCAGCGAAAGGCTCGCCTCGGACACCTTCATCATCTCGGTGCCGGTGGAGATCAGCGAATAGGCGGTGCGGACCAGCACACCACCCGGTTTGCACGCGGGGACTCCGACGTCGAGGAGCGCCAGCTCCCCGCTCTTGTAGTTCTGCACTACCTGCTTCACGTCGCTCCTAAGCGATCAAGTGGATCGGGCCGAAACGGCGCCGCGGTACCAGTACTCGAGGGTCAAGATGTGCCAGAGATGCTTGGACCGGTCCTGCTGCCCGGACGCGTCTTCGTCGACGAGTCGTTGCAGGGCCTCACGGCGGAGGAAACCGGCCTTCACCAATTCGCCTTCGTTCGTCACCTCGCGCACCAGGGGCGCGAGGTCGCGGCTCATCCAGGCCCGCAGCGGCGCGCTGAACAGGCCCTTCGGCCGGTGCACGATCTCGGCGGGAAGGATCGACAGCGCCGCTTCCTTCAGCGCCATCTTCCCTTGGCGCTTCACGATCTTCTTGTCGCCGGGGATCCGGAACGCGGCCTTGACGACCTCGATGTCGACGAACGGCGTCCGCACCTCGGTGGAGGCGGCCATACTGGACCGGTCGGTGTAGGCGAGGTTCAGCCCCGGCAGGAAGAGCCGGGAATCGGCCAGGCACATGCGGTTCACGAAGTCGGTCAACGTGTTGTCGTGATAGGTGTCCGCGTGTTCGGTGATCACGTCGTCGACGGCGCCCGCGAGGTCCGGGTTCAGCAGACCGACGAGTTCGGCTTGGTCGTACATCGTGTAACTGCGCCGGAAGGCGGTCTCCTCCGGCAGTTCCGCGAATGAGAGGAACCGCTTGGCGAACCGGACCGAGCGGAACCCGCGTTTCGACGTCGCCACCGGCAGTCTGTCCACAAGGGACTCCACCGGCCGCCGCACGAGACCCGGCACCCGCTGGTACTGCACGGCGATCTTGTTCGCGAGGTGCTTCCGGTATCCGGCGAACAGCTCGTCCGCGCCCATCCCGGACAGCATCACCTTGACCCCGGCCTCGCGGGCGGCGGTGCAGATCAGGTAGCTGTTGATCGCCGCCGGGTCGCCGATCGGCTCGTCGAGGTGGTAGGTCATCCGCGGGAGCAGGTCGAGCACCTGCGGCGCGATCTCGATCTCGTGCAGGTCGACACCGAACTTCGCGGCGACCTTCTTCGCGTACATCAGGTCGTCCGGCATCGCCTCGAACTTCGCGTCCTCGGCCCGGAAACCGATGGTGTAAGCGGAGATCCCCGGCTGCTCGCGGGCGGCGAGCGCGGTCAGGTAGCTGGAGTCGAGCCCGCCGGAAAGGAACGTGGCGACCGGAACGTCGGCGATCAGGTGCTTGCGCGTCGAGTCCTCGATGACGGCGTTGAGGTCGAACTCGCCTTCATACGCCGCTCCCTCTTCGGCGACCTGACGCAGCGACCAGAAGGTGCCGCGCTCGACGTCGCCGTTCGGCCGGAACCGCGCCCAGCTGCCCGGCGGGAGCTTCTCGGCCTCCTTGAAGGCGCAACGGCCGTCCGGAACCCAGTAGTAGAGCAGGGAGGCGACGAGCGCGGTGTCGTCGACGGTCAGCGAACCGCCGAGTTCGGCGGCCAGCGCCTTCAGCTCGGAGGCGAACGCCACCCCCTTGCCCCGGCGCACCAGGAACAGCGGTTTGATGCCCAGCTGGTCGCGGACGAGCACCAGTTCGCCGGAACGCTCGTCGAAGACCCCGAACGCGAACATGCCGCGCAGCCGGGAAATGCCTTCGGTGCCCCACTCGCGCCAGGCCTCCAGGAGGACTTCGGTGTCGGACGTCCCCCGGAACCGCACGCCCGTCGCTTCGAGTTCCTTCCGCAGCTCCGGCGCGTTGTACAGCTCGCCGTTGTAGGTCAGCGCGAGACCGTCCTTGACCATCGGCTGTGCGCCGGTCTCGGTCAGGTCGACGATCGACAGCCTTCGGTGTCCTAAGTGGACCTCGCCGTCACCGGCCCGGTGGTCGTACCGGCCGGAACCGTCGGGTCCGCGGTGGGCGAGGGTCTTGGTGAGCCGATCCCGGAGCGGTCCCCCGTCCGGCCAGAGGTAGGCCCCTGCGATACCGCACATCTGCGCTCGCTCCCCTTACAAAGCTTCGGCGTTATCGGGTGAAACCGGTGCGAATCGTTTGGTCGGCTGATCGGCGTTGTCGAGTTCGCCCGCCCGTTTGTACGGAGTCGGATGCCGCCGTCCGATCTTCTTCTCCCGCGGGAACATCTCGACCGGCTTCGGCGTGGGCCGCTCGGCCTGCTCGACCGGCGCCCGCCGGACCGGCGCGGCCTTGCGCTCGGGCACCTCCTCGCGCCGCTCCGGCACGACGCCCGCCCGCCCGCGCAGCGCGGTGTGCAGGCCGTCCCACAGGGTCCCGTCGGTGTGGTCGCGGGGATCGGGATCCACCACGACGACGCCGATGATCGGGATCCGCCGGTCCGCCAGCTGCCGCGCGACGGTGTGCAGCCATTCGGTGTTCGCGTGGCCGGTGCGGACGACGAGGATCGTCTCCTTGCCGAGGAATTCGAGGTCGGTCCAGGCGGTACCGGGCTCGACCGAGCCGACGCCGATGCGGCGCTCGCCGGCGGCCACCGGCGCGTCACCGCGGTCCAGCACCTGGACCGGGCCTTCACCGGCCAGCTCGCGGAGGTTCGCCTTCGGCAGGTCGTCGACGAGCGAGACCGGCCCCGTCTCCGCCAGCTCACGCGCCATGTCGACGGCGAGCGCGGCGGTGACCTGGCGGGCGCCGAGGTCGAGCAGCGACACCGGGCCGTTGCCCTGCCGGACGGCCCGGACCAGGGTCGCCGCGACCCGCTGCCGCCGGGCGCCCGCCCGTGAACTCCGCAGGAACCGCAGCGGTTTCGGCAGCTGCGCGATCACCGAGGCGCCGAGGTGCCGCGAGATCTCGCGGCGCAGCACCGGCCGGTCCTTCACCACGCTGGTGACGGCGGCGAGCCCCAGCCCGGCGAGCAGGCCGAGCGCGAGCCCGATCCCCATGTCGGTCGCGAGGGTCTTGAGCAGCGACCGCGGCAGGATCCGCGGCGCGTCCACGATCTGCGTCCCGGCGGCGACCTTCGGCGTACCGATGCCCGCCTCCTGCGCGCGGCCGTCGTAGTCGGAGATCTTCGAGGTCAGCTCCGCCCGGCGCGCGTACAGCCGCTCCAGCTGGGCCGGGTTGGCGTTGCGGTTCTTGGCCTCTTCGGTGACGATCGCCGCTTCGATCGGGGTGAGCTCGTTCTGGGCCTGGTTGCGCTGGTCGAGCAGGGCCTTCTGCTGCGCCGCCGCGGCCGCCTGGTTACGGGCGATGTACTCGGTGATGAAGGCGTCGGAAAGCGCCTGCGCGCGGGCCAGCGCCTCGTCCTTGCTCTTGGCCTTGACCGTCAGCTGCAGGACGTTGTTCGTCAGGCCCAGTCCCTCGTAGTCCTTGAGGAACTCCTCCGGCGCCTGCGTGCTGTTCAGCTTCTTGAGCGCCTCGGTGGCGATCTTCGTCGTCTGGAGCACGGCGACGTCGGTCCGCATGAGCGTCCCGCTGTCGGTCGGCGAGTCGTCGGGGTGGACGACCAGGATCTGCGCCACCGCGGTGGGCGGCGACGGCAGGAACGCCGCGACCAGGCCGCCGAGGATCAGCCCCAGCAGGGCGGTGGCCAGCCACAGGCGGCGGCGTCTCCGGACCGAGACGACCAGCCGCTGCAGGTCGATGAGCGGCTCGGACTTCGCTTTTTCGGCGCTCGTCACGGTGTCCCTGCCAGTGCTTCGTGGTCGGTGGGGGTGGAGGCGGCGGAGCGGCCGCGGGTGGGCCGGACCGGGCGGGTCAGCACGGTGCCCGCCACGGAGAGACCGGCGTCGGCGCAGGCTTCCGCGATCCCGACCAGCTCCCAGGCGGACCGGGAGCCGAGGCTCGACACGACGAGGACCCCTTCGGCTTCGGTGTCCTGGATGACCGGCCGCACCGGGGAAACCGTCACGACGTCGCACCACCGGTCGGCGAAGCCGGCGATCCGCTCGGCGGCCCGCTGCCCGGCGTGGTCGTCGGCGGCGGCCAGCACGAGCAGCCGCCGGTGCGGGAGGCGCGACACCAGGCGCCGGTACTGGACGACGGTGTCGATCTCGTCGGCGAAGACGTCGACCCGCGGGATGTTCCACGGCCTGTCGTCACGGAGGATCTTCGCCCGCAGCGAGGTCCCGGCCGGCCGCTCGTCCACGACGTCGAAAGTGGCCAGCACCGGGCCGCCGAGCGCCGCGGCGATCTCCTCCTCGTCCCGCAGGCGCCGGTCGACGCGGGCGGTGAAGAGGTGGCCGAACAGGCCGATCAGGAAGAACAGCGCGGCACCGCCGAGGGCGAGCTGCGGCAGCGTGGGCGCCGCCGCCGAGGACGGCAGCTCGGCCGAACCCAGGACGACCATGTTGCCGAGGCCGCTGGCGGTGTCGGCCGCGTTCAGCGTGGACATCGCCGACTCGATCGACGAGCGCAGGCCCTGCAGTTCGGTGCGGAGCTGGACGCTCTCCACGGTCGTCTTGCCGTCGTTGACCTTCGTCGAAAGCTCACTGATCCGCTGGTTGGTCTGCGCGACCTGCTGGCGCAACGTCTCGCGGCGCTCCTGCGCCAGCTGGACGGCGGCGTCGGCGGAACCGGCGATGATCTGGGTGGAGTACTTCACGAACTCCTGCGCGACCTGATCCGCGAGCCGCTGCGTCTGTTCGGCGGTGTCGCCGGTGGTCTCGATGGTGATCACATTGCCCTGTGCGACCGACGTGGCCACCTTGTCCCGCAGGTCGGCGCCGGTCTGGCCGTCACCGAGCACGGCGGCGGCCCGGTCGAGGACGACCGAACTGGTCGCCACCTCGGCCTGGGTGAGCAGTTCGTCCGCCTCGCGCGGCCCCTGGAGCAGCACGCTGGACGTGGTCCGGTAGCCGGGGGAAAGGATCACCGACGATCCCGCGCCGACCAGGGCACCGAGGACGGCGACGACCACCAGGGTCCGCCATCGTCCGCGCAGAACCTGCCCGATCATGGACAGGCGCACCGTATCGTCAGTCAAAGCCGGGATCTCCCATCGGTGCGTGTGCGTGCGGCATCAATCCCGTCGGCTTGATCGCGGCGTTGGTTACAGGATTGCCCGAGTCTTGTTCAAAACGCGACCGGGATGTCGATCAACGGACCGCGGCCGCATAGGCCGCGAGCAGGGCTTTCTGGGAGTTTTCCCACGAGAGCGGACCGGCGACGCGCGCCCTCCCCAGCTCACCCATCGCGGCCCGCTGATCCGGCGAGTCGAGCAGATGCGCGATCAGCTTCGCGAACTCCGGTTCGTCGTTCGCCGGCGCGTACAGCGCGGCCTCCCCGGCCGAAACCCGGGCCTCCCGCAGTTCGAAGGAGACGATCGGGCGGCTCATCGCCATGTACTCCATGATCTTGTTCATGGTCGACACGTCGTTGAGCGGGTTCAGGGGGTCCGGCGAAAGGCAGACGTCGGCCGTGGACAGGTAGCGCAGCAGGTCCTCGTCGGAGATGCGGCCGGTGAACTCGACCTGGTCGTCGAGCTTGAGTTCCTTGGAGAGCGCGACCATGGCGTCGAAGGCGTCACCGGAGCCGATGAACACGGCGTGCCAGTCGGTGCGCCCGACGGTGTCACGCAGCGAAGCGAGCGCGCGCAGGGCGTAGTCGACGCCGTCCTGCGGGCCCATCACGCCGAGGTACGCCAGCAGATGCGGCTTGCCCTTCTTCAGCTCGACTTCGGCCGGGACCTGGTGGAACCGCTCGACCACCGGCGCGCTGCGCACGACGAAGACGTCGTCCGGCGACTTGCCGCCGCGCTTCACGGCGACGTCCTTGTAGCTCTCGTTGGTCGCGATGACGACGTCGGCGGTCTTGTAGGTGCGGCGCTCCAGCGCGCAGACCGCCCGGTACAGGAAGTCCTCGCCGCGGTCGAACCGCGAGAGGTACAGCTCGGGGCAGAGGTCGTGCTGGTCGAAGATGAACTTCGCGCCCTGGCGCTTGAGGTAGAGCGCGACCAGGAACAGCAGGTCCGGCGGGTTGCAGGCGTGCACCACGTCGACCCGGCCGACCTTGCGGGCCAGCCGGAGCGTGTGCCACAGCGCCGAGCCGTACTCCTGGACGTACCCGGCCGGACCGCCGGTGGCGGCCTTCAGCGGGTACCGCAGGATGTGGACGCCGTCGATGGTGACTTCGGCCTCGGTGTCCCGTTTCGTCCCTTGTGGACAGATGACGTGGACTTCCCAGCCGGCGTCACGGAGGGTCTGACACTCCTGCCAGACGCGGCGATCGAAGGGGACGGAAAGGTTCTCGACGAGGATGAGAGCTTTACCAGGCAAGACCGACATATCCCTCTTCAGTCCGGCGCCGGTCGGCGTCGGGTACGCGGACGAGATCGATGATGGTGTGGCCGCCGCCCGCCGGGAGCGCCGCGAGGACGTCCGGGTCGGTGCAGCCGATGAGGCAGACCTCGGCGTGGTCGACGACCTCGCCGATGGAACCGGCCAGCAGCTGGCCGAGATGCGGCAGCCTGCCCTCGATGTACTCACGGTTCGCGCCCATCAGCCGGGAAAGGCTGACGTTGGCGTCGTAGATACGGAGGTCGTAGCCCTTGCCGAGGAGACGCTCCGCGAGTTCGACGAGCGGGCTCTCGCGGAGGTCGTCGGTGCCGGGTTTGAAGGACAGGCCGAACAGCCCGACCTTGCGTTTGCCGGTGCGCGCGACCAGGTCGAAGGCACGCTGCAGGTGTTCGTCGTTGGAAGGAAGGACGTGCGACAGGATCGGGACGGCGACGTCCGCGCGGTGCGCGGCGTAGACCAGGCCACGCAGGTCCTTGGGGAGGCACGAGCCGCCGAAGGCGAACCCGGGGCGGAGGTAGGCGGGGCTGATGTTGAGCTTGCGGTCGGCGAGGAAGACGTCCATCACCTGGTGCGAGTCGAGCCCCAGCGCGCGGCAGATCGCGCCGAGTTCGTTCGCGAAGCCGATCTTGAGCCCGTGGAAGGAGTTGTCGGCGTACTTGGTCATCTCGGCGACCGGGATCGCGACGCGGAAGACCTCGCCGGGAAGCCCTTCGTAGAGCGCCGCGACGACGTCGCCGCTGGCCGCGTCGAGCTCGCCGATGACGGTCTTGGGCGGGTCGTAGAAGTCCTTGACGCTGCTGCCCTCGCGCAGGAACTCCGGGTTGACCGCGACCCCGAAGTCGACGCCGGCGGTGCGGCCGGACGCCTTCTCGAGGATCGGGACGAGCAGGTCGAGGCAGGTGCCCGGCAGCATGGTGCTGCGGAAGACGACGGTGTGCCTGGTCGCCTTCTCCTTGAGCGCCTCACCGATCTCCTCGGCGACCCGCTCCAGGAACGCCGTCGACAGGCTGCCGTTGGGAGCCGAGGGGGTACCGACGCAGATGAGGGAGACGTCGCTGTCCGCGATCGCCTGTCCGACGTCGGTGGTGGCTCTCAGCGCACCACTGGCGACGACCTCCGCGGTCAGTTCCCCGATCCGTTCCTCCACCACCGGCGCCTTGCCGCTGGAGATGAGGTCGATCTTCACCGGGTTCACGTCGACCCCGACGACCTCGTGCCCGCGCCCGGCCAGGCACGCCGCCGACACACAACCGACGTAACCGAGCCCGAAGACACTGATCTTCATGACGAATTCCTCCAGCCGCATTCCGCTGCCCGTTGGTCGGCGGAAGGACCGGCTTCGTTACCGGTGTCCACGCTTCGCCTGCTTTTGGCGGAATGCCTGTGCGGCAAGGGAATTACTCATCGTTCGAGAGCCGCGAAACGCTACAGGCCGCGCGTAAGGGTTTCGTCTCGATTGGGGCGCGGCGGGAGGGGCGGCGGCGGGACCGAGTGGGTCGCGTGGGTCGTGAGTGGTAAGTGTCGTTAGAACGACACTTACCACTCACGACCCAC
>NZ_ASJB01000070.1 GCF_000478275.1 Amycolatopsis orientalis DSM 40040 = KCTC 9412 | reverse complement strand
GAGAGGTAAGGCAAACGTGGCGTGATCGACTCGATGCCGTGAAGGTCCCCTTGCCTACCCTCAAGGTAGCGAAGGAGGCCTTCACTACTTGGCGACCTGCGTGGGACTGCCTCGCGAGACGGGGGCTTGTCCACAAAGGACCGTTTCGGCGACTCGGTGTCCGGTTGATGCCTAAAGGCACGTTCCTGAACGGGGTCGTGAGTGGTAAAGAGCGTTCTAACGCTCCTTGCCACTCACGACCACCTCGCGAAACCGCACAAACGACCCAAGCCGGACACTTTCCTCAGAAGAGTGTCTCTCGGAGTCGCGGCCCGGCTTCTGTCAGCCAGTCCGGACGCTCGCCGGGGCACGACATCTTTGCCTTACCCCTCAATATGCCGTCGAAAAAGAATGATCATTGCCGGATCTCGGGGTTGGCACCTTCGAGCATTCGGCCCGGGATCTGCTTACTGGATTGAGGGGAACGGTCTACCCTGCTCGTGGCCGACACCTATGACGCGGACCAGAGGGGAGCCGCCACCGTCGCCCCCCTCGGGGGGAGACGACAGGAAAGACCGCGTCGACGCGTGGTGGTGCGCAGGAAATCATCAAAGCTGGAGCTGGCCGGGTGAGCAAAGTGGAGCAGGTCGTTGACCTGAAGTTCGTGGCAGCGCCAGGAGAAAGCGTCGAGGTGTGCTTCGAGCCGACGGGAACCACGTTCGCCCTAAGCGACGGCGAGGCGATCTTTCTCCGGACCGCAATCTCGAACATCGCCTCGCTTGAGATTGTCTCGTGGCCTAACGGGATTGGGGTTTGGGTTCCCTGCCCTGGTGACTTCGCGATCATTGATTCAAAGGGGAACGAAATCGATACACTCTGATTCGCTCTCCGTAAGAGAGTGCCGGTGCTCCGGATATGTTGCGGGGCTGCTGATGACAACGCCCAGTCGGCGGTACCTCGTTTTTTGACTGCTTATCAATGGCGGCGGGAGTTAGTCCCTAGAAACCGACGGTCGCCTTCTGGATCTTCACCGGCTTAGCGGGCAGCCCGTCGGCGGGCCGTTCGGATCCGTCGGGATGATCCCGTTCGCCACGATCCGGTCCAGCACCTCCATACCCCGCACGACCTTGCCCATCACCGAGTAGTTCTTCGGGATGTTCGCGAACGAGTGCACGATGAAGAATTCGCTGCCGTTGGTGCCGGGGCCCTGATTGCCCATGGCGATGGTGCCGCGCTCGTAGGTCTCGGTGCCGTCGACCTCGTCCGCGAACTTGTAGCCCGGCCCGCCCTTTTCGGCTTCGTAGATGTCGCCGCACTGCAGGACACCGAGGCGCGCGGAGTTCGTCAGCCGCCAGCACTGGCTGTGGTCGTAGAAGCGCTGCAGCGCCAGGCTCGCCAGGTTGTGGACCGCGCACGGAGCGGCGCCGGCGCGGTTCAAGCGCACAGTCACCGGGCCGTAGTTGAAGCGGAAGGTGACGTCGACGGTGCCGCGGGTCAGCGCGAAGGGGAGCGGTCGCAGGACCGGGCGGGCCGCGGGGTTTTCCGGTGTCGGCGTGAACTCGCAGCGCACGATCGGCAGGGACGCCGAGGACGCGGGCGCGGCGTTGGCGACGCCGGGCAGCAGGACGGCGGCGAGTGCGGAAACGACAGCGGTGACACCCCAGCGCAGCTTCATGAGGGGGAACCTAACCCAAAAGGGTGGCCGCCGGGTAGCGCTTCACGCGGGCGCGCTGCGGGTGATCGCGGAGTCGGTCCGTGAAGTCCTCCTTGCCTACCCTGAAGGTAGCGAAGGAGGCCTTCACTACCTAGGCGGGTGAGGGTGGCGGTCCAGGTGGTCGTGACCGGCGATTCGGGCTAGAACACGAATCGCCACTCACGACCAACGGAGCCGCATGTTCACCGCCGCGTACCTCGCCCTCTCGCTCGTCCTGCTCCCGCCGACGGAGATCCGGCCCGACCAGGTCGAGCACATCGCCCTGCCCTGTGCCCAGGCGGGCGCGTCGGCCGACGACGGGGACGCCGCCAAAACCCTCAACCAGCAGCTCGGCGCGAAGATGCGCGGCTACATGAACCCGTACAACACGTCGTGCGCCAGAGTGATCGTCGACACCGTCCAGAGATCGGGCCTCAACGATCGCGCGGCGGCCATCGCGATCGCGACGGTGATCGTCGAGTCGAGTATCGCCAACCTCGACGGCGGGATGGGGGACTCCGTCGGGCTCTTCCAGCAGCGCGCGAGCTGGGGTTCCTTCGAACAGCGGACCGACCCGGTCTGGGCGACCGGCAGGTTCCTGGCCGTGATGCGCCAATTCTTCCCGAACGACTCGTGGAACACCGCAGCCATCGGTGACGTCGCCGCGGCGGTCCAGCGGCCGGCGGCGAAGTACCGGTATCGCTACGGGGTCGAGGCCGCCGACGCGGTCGTGATCGTCAACGAGCTGTGGGCCCAGAACGGCAACTGGCCCCCGTCCTCGCAGGAGAACGGGGGCCGGTGAAGCCGTGCAGGAGCTACTTGCGCCAAGCCGTGCGCTGCTTGCGGATGTCCAGCACCAGCGCGAACATGACCGCCAGCGACAGGCCGATCAGCCACAGGTTCTCGGTCCAGCCGTGGTGGTTGCCGTACAGCATCACCAGCAGGATGATCGCGGTCAGCCAGCCCGCGATCCGCGTCGCCTTCGGGAAGGAACCGTGCCAGCCCCACTCGGCCGACGGCTCGTCGCGGGGGTCAACGGTGTCGACGCCCACCCGGCCGCGCTTTTCGACCGCCTTGCTCGCCACGATCAACTCCTCAAAACCCGATGGTTCGCTTGCCCGCGAATGATCCCACACCTGGCTGCACGCGCCCGACGGGGCCCGCGCGACAATGACCCCCGATGACTACCTCGCGAAGTGTGCTCGTGCTCGGTTCGACCGGTTCGGTCGGCGCCCAGGCCCTCGACGTCGCGGCCCGTAACCCGGGGCTGTTCCGGGTCGCCGGGATCGCCGCGGGCGGCTCCGACCCCGCCGCGCTGGCCGCGCAGGCCCTGGCGCACCAGGTCGACGCCGTGGCCATCAGCAGGCCGACGGCCGTGGAAGACCTGCAGCTCGCGCTGTACGCCGAGGCGCAGAAGCGCGGCTACTCCAGCGGCGACTTCAAGCTGCCCCGCATCTTCGCCGGGGCCGACGCGGTCATCCAGATGATCGACGCCACCCCGGTCGACGTCGTCCTCAACGCGCTCCCCGGCTCCCAGGGGCTTCCGCCGACCCTGCGCGCGCTCGCCACGGGCGCCACGCTCGCGCTCGCCAACAAGGAGTCGCTGATCGCGGGCGGGCCGCTCGTGCTGGCCGCGGCCAAGCCCGGCCAGATCGTCCCGGTCGACTCCGAGCATTCAGCGATCGCCCAGGCCCTGCGCGCCGGTCGTGAGGCCGAGGTCGCCAGGCTGGTCCTCACCGCCTCCGGCGGGCCGTTCCGCGGCCGCAAGCGCGCCGAGTTGGCCGACGTCACGGTCGAGCAGGCCATGGCGCATCCGACCTGGTCGATGGGGCCGCTCATCACGATCAACTCGTCCACCCTGGTCAACAAGGGGCTGGAGCTGATCGAGGCGAAACTCCTGTTCGACATCGAGACCGACCGCATCGACGTGGTCGTCCACCCGCAGTCGATCATTCACTCGATGGTGACCTTCGTGGACGGCTCGACGATCGCCCAGGCCAGCCCGCCCGACATGCGGCTGCCGATCGCGCTGGCCCTGCACTGGCCGGACCGTGTCCCCGGTGTCGCGGCCGCATGTGTCTGGGACAAGCCCGCGAGCTGGACTTTCGAGCCGCTGGACAACGAGGCGTTCCCCGCGGTCGAGCTGGCCAGGCACGCCGGGACCGTCGGTGGCTGCGTCCCGGCGGTGTACAACGCGGCGAACGAGGAGTTGGTCGCCGCTTTCCTGGCACAGAACACCGGCTTCACCTCGATTGTGGACACTATTGCCCAGGTGGTGGAAGCCGCCGACGAATGGCGTCGCGAGCCTCGCGACGTGGACGACGTACTTGCTGCCGAGCGCTGGGCTCGCGCGCGTGCCGGTGCGCTGATCGGTAAGGGGAAGTAGCGCGTGGTCTTCATTCTCGGGATCGTGCTGTTCGCGCTGGGCATCTGCCTGTCGGTCGCACTGCACGAGGCCGGTCACATGTGGGCGGCCAAGGCCTTCGGCATGAAGGTCCGGCGCTACTTCATCGGCTTCGGGCCGACGATCTTCTCCTTCCGCCGCGGCGAGACCGAATACGGTCTCAAGTGGATCCCGCTCGGCGGATTCTGTGACATCGCGGGCATGACCGCGCTCGACGAGGTCACCCCGGACGAGTCGAAGCGCGCGATGTGGCGCTTCAAGACCTGGAAGCGCACCGTCGTCATGTCCGCGGGCTCGGCGATGCACTTCATCCTCGGCTTCATCATCCTCTACTTGATGGCCGTGACGATGGGCCTGCCGAACCCGGCCGCGCAGGCCGCTCCCACCGAGGCCGTGATCAGCGCCACGTCGTGCGCCCGCCCGGCCACCACCATGGAGCAGCTCAACGACACCTCCTGCCCGCCCGGCGCCCCGACTCCGGCGAAGACCGCCGGGCTCCAGGCGGGCGACAAGGTGGTTTCCGTCGCGGGCAAACCGATCAAGACCTGGCGCGAAATGCTCGCGGCCGTCCAGGTCGCGAGCGGCCCGACGCCGTTCGTGGTCGAGCGGAACGGGCAGCGGCTCGACCTGACCGTGGACGTGCCGAGGGTGCAGCGCCTGGTCGCCGACGGCTCCAACAAGACCATCGTCAAGGACGTCGGCATGATCGGCGCCTCGCCGATCCAGAACACCGCGCCGGCGCTGCTGACCTATGGTCCGGTCGACGCGATCGGCGGGACGCTCAGCTTCACCGGAACGATGTTCTCCGAGACCGCCCAGCGGCTGATCGAGTTCCCGTCGCGGATCCCGGCGGTGGTGGACTCCATCTTCGGCGGCGAGCGCGACCCGAACACCCCGGTCAGCGTGGTCGGTGCCAGCCGTATCGGTGGTGAGGCCGCCGAGCGTGGTCTGTGGGAGATCTTCGTCCTCCTGCTGGCGAGCCTGAACTTCTTCATCGGCGTGTTCAACCTGCTGCCGCTGCTCCCGCTCGACGGCGGGCATATCGCGGTCGTCTGGTACGAGCGGGTCCGGGACTGGTTCCGGAAGATGCGGGGCAAGGCGGCGGGTGGTCCGGTCGACTACACGAAGCTTTCCGCGGTCACGATGGTGCTCGTCTTCATCGGCGGCGCGGTCACTCTGCTCACCGTCACAGCCGACATCGTGAACCCGGTCAAGCTGTTCCAGTGACGGGCGGCCCCGGTTACGGAGCACGCTGTCAGGACCGTTGGGCTGCCCAGGTAATGCTGCTCACCGTGACGGCTGACGTCGTGCGTGTCCGCCGATCGGGGTAGGTACGCTTGGAGGCGTGACTGTCGCTCTTGGTATGCCAGCGCTTCCTCCTCCCGTCCTCTCCGAGCGTCGTAAGACCCGACAGCTGCAGGTCGGGTCGGTCGGCGTCGGCAGCGAGCACCCGATCTCGGTGCAGTCGATGACCACCACGCTCACCTCCGACGTCAACGCGACGCTGCAGCAGATCGCCGAACTGACCGCTGCGGGCTGTGACATCGTGCGGGTCGCGTGCCCGTCGGCGGACGACGCCGAGGCGCTGCCCGCGATCGCGAAGAAGTCGCAGATCCCGGTGATCGCCGACATCCACTTCCAGCCGAAGTACGTGTTCGCCGCGATCGAGGCCGGTTGCGCGGCGGTCCGGGTGAACCCGGGCAACATCCGGAAGTTCGACGACCAGGTCAAGGAGATCGCGCGGGCCGCGAAGGACCACGGCACGCCGATCCGGATCGGCGTCAACGCGGGCTCGCTGGACAAGCGGATCATGGACAAGTACGGCAAGGCGACCCCGGAGGCGCTGGCCGAGTCGGCGCTGTGGGAGGCGTCGCTGTTCGCCGAGCACGACTTCCACGACGTCAAGATCTCCGTGAAGCACAACGACCCGGTCGTCATGGTGCGCGCGTACGAGATCCTCGCCGAGCAGTGCGACTACCCGCTGCACCTCGGCGTCACCGAGGCCGGCCCGGCGTTCCAGGGCACCATCAAGTCGGCCGTGGCCTTCGGCGCGCTGCTGCGCCAGGGCATCGGCGACACCATCCGCGTTTCGCTGTCCGCGCCGCCGGTGGAAGAGGTCAAGGTCGGGATCCAGATCCTGCAGTCGCTGAACCTCAAGGAGCGCAAGCTCGAGATCGTGTCCTGCCCGTCGTGCGGCCGCGCGCAGGTGGACGTCTACACACTCGCCGAGCAGGTGACCGCCGGCCTGGAGGGCATGGAGATCCCGCTGCGCGTCGCGGTCATGGGCTGCGTCGTCAACGGCCCCGGCGAAGCGCGTGAGGCCGACCTCGGCGTCGCGTCGGGCAACGGCAAGGGCCAGATCTTCGTCAAGGGCGAGGTCATCAAGACCGTGCCCGAGCACGCGATCGTCGAGACACTGATCGAAGAGGCCATGCGGATCGCCGAGGAGTCGGGCCAGACGATCGGCGAGGGAGAGCCCATCGTCACCGTCGGCTGAGTGGTCGAGACCACGCCAGGAAAGGTCCTTTCCTCGCAAAATTTGCGAGGAAAGGACCTTTCCTGGCGCATGTGGGCCTCCACCAGCCAAGGTTCTCTCAGCGTGTCGTAAAGCTTGCGTTCCGTTTAAGGCGCTCATCTGGCACCCTGGAGTGGTGTTGCGGCTTGCAGGTGCACGGCTGCTCGATGATCGGGACTATCCGGCGGTCCGTGCCGCGCTCGCCGCAGACCCGGTCGGCAGCTGCATGGTCAGTGCCAGGGTGGAGACCGCGGGTCTCGACCCCTGGCGGCTCGGTGGTGAGCTCTGGGCCGCCGATTCCCGTCCCGTGCGCGCGGGCAGGCTCCAGGGCCTGTGCTTCTCCGGGCCGAACCTGATCCCGTTGCGCGGCAACGCCTCCGCCTTGCGCTCCTTCGCCGATCGCGCCCTGCGCCGCCAGCGGAGCTGTTCCTCACTGGTCGGCCCGGCCGAACAGGTACTCGGTCTGTGGGACGAACTCGAGCCCGAATGGGGCCCCGCCCGCGAAGTACGCCACGACCAGCCGCTGATGGCGCTCGACGGGATCCCGTCCGTGGCCTGCGATCCGCTGGTCCGCGCGGTGCGCCCGGAAGAACTCGACAAGTACCTTCCCTCCGCGATCGCGATGTTCATCGAAGAGGTCGGTGTCGACCCCCGCCACGGCGACGGCGGCGCCGGTTACCGGGCCCGCGTCGCGGAACTGATCGCCGCCGGCCGCGCGTTCGCGCGGTTCGAGGACGGCGAGGTCGTCTTCAAGGCCGAGATCGGGGCGATGTCCTCGACGGTCGGGCAGATCCAGGGTGTCTGGGTGCATCCGGAACGCCGCGGCGCCGGACTCGGCACGGCGGGCACGGCGTCGGTCGTGACCAGGCTCGTCCGCGGGATGAACCGCACCGCGAGCCTGTACGTCAACGCCTACAACAGCCCTGCCCTCGCCGCCTACCGCCGGATCGGCTTCCAGCAGGTCGGGCAGTACGCGACGGTTCTGTTCTAGCCACTGCCGGGATCGGCGTTGCGTCCGGTCGGAACCCGCCGGTACTGGCAGGATCCGGTGCATGCCAGCAGGTCGTCGTTTCGCCGTCGTCGTGCTCGCGGGGGTGGTGGGCCTGGCGGCCGCCGGCTGCGGTCTGTTCGCCGATTCCGGCCCCGACGACGCCATCAGCGGCTTCCTCAACGGACTCTCTTCCGGTGACACCGCCGCCGCGGCCTTCTTCACCGATTCGCCGGACGCCGCGCGGTCCTCGGTGGAGATGGCGCGGAGAGCGCTTTCCCCGGAGTCGATCAAGGTCGCCGAAACGAAGGTGCGGCACTCGTCCGGAGCGGACGACGGGACGGCGACCTATCGGCTCACCTGGAATCTCCCTCGCGGCCGGGTCTGGACGTACCAGGCCGACGCGCAGGTGCACTCCACTCAGGACGGTTGGAAGGTGCGGTGGCTGCCGACCGTGCTCCATCCGCAGCTGGCCGCGCAGCAGACGATCGCGCTGAAGTCCGAGCCGCCGGACCTCGCGCCGGTGCTGGATCGCGACGGACTGCCGTTGCTGCGCCCGCAGACCGTCGTCAGCGTGGTGCTCGACCCGGCGAAGGCGGGGGATCTGACGGCGGTCTCCGACAAGCTCGGCGCCGCGCTCAACCGGTTCGAAGCGTCGGTGACCGGGCAGTCGATCCGCGACGGGGTGAAGACGGTCAAGCCAGGGGCCGGGTATCCGGTGATGATCCTGCGGGCGGCCGACTACCAGCAGGTGAAACCCGAGATCTACGACCTGCCCGGGGTCCGGTTCAGCCAGCAGGACAGGCTGCTGCCCGACGACAGGAACTTCGGGAAGCAGGTGCTGCCCGCCGTCCGCTCGCTCGTCGAGGACCAGGTGGACGGCGCGGCGGGCTGGCGCGTCGTCACGCTCGACGTGAGCGGCGGCGAGATCGCCGACCTGTACAGCGAACAGCCCAAACCCGCCCCCGCGGTCGTCAGCACGCTCAGTGTGAAGGCGCAGGGTTCGGCGGAGCGGGCGCTCGCGCCGGTCCCGACGGCGTCCGCGCTGGTCGCCATCCAGCCGTCCACCGGTGAACTCCTCGCCGTGGCACAGAACGCCCCGGCCGACGCGCAGGGCGCGATCTCGCTCAGCGGCCGGTTCCCGCCGGGCTCCACGTTCAAGATCGCCACCGCCGTCGCGGCCCTGTCGGCGGGTTCGGTGCAGGCGAGCAGCCCGGTCGACTGCCCCGGCACGGCCACCTTCGAGAACCGGACGGTGCCGAACGAGGGCAAGTTCGCCCTCGGCGTCGTCCCGCTGTCGAAGGCGTTCGCCAAATCGTGCAACACGACGTTCGCGAAGCTCGCGACGGATCTCCCGCCCGCGGCGTTGACCGACGCCGCACGGGATCTCGGTATCGGGGCCGACTTCGTCATCCCCGGCGTGACCACGATCACCGGCTCGGCACCGCCCGCGAACACCGTCGCGCAGCGCGCCGAGAACGGGTTCGGCCAGGGGACCGTCGTGGCGAGCCCGTTCGGCCTCGCGGTCGCCGCCGCGACCGTCCAGTCCGGGAAGATCCCGGTGCCGACGCTGGTGCGGGGGATGGCCGCGACGTCGTCCGGCCTCGGGAAACCGATCCGGCCGGAGGTGCTCGACGCCGTCCGGGGGATGATGCGCGAGGTCGTCACCGACGGTACGGCGACCCTGCTCAAGCCCCTGCCCGAAGTGCGTGGCAAGACCGGGACCGCCCAGTTCGGCGACGGGACGCACGCGCACGGCTGGTTCGTCGGCTACACCGGTGACCTGGCGTTCGCGGTCTTGGTCACCGACGGGGGGACGTCCAAACCCGCGGTCGAGACCGCGCAGCGCTTCCTGGCGGGACTCGGGTAGCGAGCAGGTCGTAGGCTGGGCTCATGTCCGTTCGTGCCCCCTTGAAGCCCGGCGTCCAGACGCCGCGGCGAGTCGTCCCCGCCAGCATCGCCCGCCCCGAGTACGTCGACAGGCCGGCGCCGAAACGCGACACGGGCAACGGGGTCCGCACGCCCGAGGTGATCGAGGCGATGCGCGTCGCGGGCCGGATCGCGGCGCAGGCGCTGGAGGAGGGCGGCAAGGCCGTCAAACCCGGCGCGACCACGGACGACATCGACAAGGTGATCCACGAGTTCCTGCTGGACAACCACGCCTACCCGTCCACCCTCGGCTACCGCGCCTTCCCGAAGTCGTGCTGCACCTCGCTGAACGAGGTGATCTGCCACGGCATCCCGGATTCGACGGTGATCGAGGACGGCGACATCTGCAACATCGACGTCACCGCGTTCATCGGCGGCGTCCACGGCGACACCAACGCGACGTTCCTGGCGGGTGACGTCTCCGAGGAGGCGCGGCTGCTGGTCGAGCGCACGCGTGAGGCGACCATGCGGGCCATCAAGGCCGTGCGGCCGGGCAGGCAGCTCAACGTGATCGGCCGCGTCATCGAGGCGTACGCGAAGCGGTTCGGGTACGGCGTCGTCCGCGACTTCACCGGTCACGGTGTCGGCCCGGCGTTCCACACCGCGCCGACCGTCCTGCACTACGAGGAGCCGTCGGTCGACACGATCATCGAGCAGGGCATGACCTTCACGATCGAGCCGATGATCACCCTCGGCACCATCGACTACGACATCTGGGCCGACGACTGGACCGTCACCACCAAGGACAAGAAGTGGACCGCCCAGTTCGAGCACACCCTCGTGGTGACCGAGGACGGCGCGGAGATCCTCACCCTGCCGTAGGTCTTGCGGCTTGCGCGTGAAGGCCCCCTTCCCTCGGCTCAGCCGAGGGAAGGGGGCCTTCACGCGCTCCTCGTCAGTCCTCGTCCTGCGCCACTCGGGCCAGGAGTTCGTCGAGGAAGCCGCACGCCTCGGTGGCCGCCCGGTCGGCGTCGCCGTCGGCGATGGCCTCGGCGAGCCCCTCGTGGCCGATCTCCGGCAGGTATTCGCGCCCCGGCGTCACATTCGACGTCGCCGCCACACTGGCCGTGATCACCTCCGTGAGGCCGCGGTACATCTCGGTCAGCAGCGTGTTGTGTCCACTTTGGACGACGGCGAAGTGGAATTCCGCGTCCAGACGGGCGAAATCCTCCCAGTGGCGTTCCCGCAGTTCCTCGTTGCGGCGGGCGAGCAGCTCCCGTAGCGCGGTCACCTCCTCCTCGGTCCGCGACACGGCCGCGAGGCGGGCCCCTTCGACTTCGAGGATCCGCCGCACCTGGAGGACCTCGCGCAGCTCCGAACCGCACAACCGCCGGATCGCGCCCGAGACCTCGCTGGTCGCCCGCACGTAGGTGCCGTCGCCTTGACGGACCTCGAGCAGCCCCGTATGCGCGAGCGCACGGACGGCCTCCCGGACGGTGTTGCGTCCGACACCGAGCTGTCCCGCCAGCTCCGGTTCGGTCGGAATCCGCTGCCCGATGGGCCATTCTCCCTGCGTGACGGCGTCACGCAGCTGCTCGATGACCTGATCGACCAGGCCGGCACGGCGCGTGGTGGCCAATGGCACAGCGTTGTCCCTTCATCCAATCATCCTATGTATGTGATACTAGCCGACGTGCGTGTCGACTCCCGAGAATCCGTTTCCCCGTTCGACGAGCGTCTTGAACTCGAAGGCTCGATCGAGACGGAGTGGCGGCCGGGAGTGATCACCGGCGGTGTCCTGCTCGGCGTCGCGGTCATCCTGGTCGCCCTCAACCTGCGCCCGGCGATCACCAGTGTCGGCCCGATCCTCGGCGAGATGCGCGACGACCTCGGTGCGACCGCGACCTGGGCCGGCGTGCTCACCACGCTCCCCGGCCTCTGTTTCGCCGCCGCGGGATTCGCCGCTCCCGCCCTGGCCCGCCGGTTCGGGATGGGCGTCGCCATCGCGACCGCGCTCTCGGTGCTGGCCGTCGGCCTGGTGCTGCGGGTGATCGACGGGCCGTACGTCGTACTCGGCGGAACCCTGGTCGCCACGGCCGGGATCGCCTTGGCGAACGTACTGATCCCAGTCGTCATCAAGGACTCCTTCCCAGCGCGTGTCGGCATGATGACCGGCGTGTACACCGCCGCTCTCCAGGGCGGAGGCGCCCTGGGGTCCGCGCTCACCCCTCCCTTGGAGAACGCGTTCGGCGGCTGGCGTCAAGGTCTCGGCGCCTGGTCGGTACTGGCGGTGCTCGCACTCCTCGTCTGGATTCTCGCAGCCCGTGGTTCGGGTCGTGCTCCCGTCGAGGAGGCAGGAAAGCAGGGTAGCGGGCGATCGCTCCTGCGCAGCCCGCTTGCGTGGATGGTCACGCTTTTCTTCGGCACTCAGGCCTTTTTGGCCTACGTCGTGATGGGCTGGCTGCCGGAAGTGATGATCGACGCCGGGGTGAGCAAGGGTGACTCGGGCCTGCTGCTCGGGCTGATCTCGCTCATCGCCGTCCCGATCAGTCTCGTGGTGGCGCCGATGGCCGCGCGGCACCGCAGTCAGAGCCCGTGGATCGTCGGACTGGGCGTCTTCGGCTTCGTCGGCATGGTGGGCATGATGGTCGCCCCGGCCGCCTCGCCGTTGCTCTGGTGCGTGCTCATCGGGCTGGGAATGAGCGTTTTCTCGCTCGCGCTGACGGTGATCGCGCTGCGGGCGCGCACCGGGGCGGACACCGCCCGGCTGTCCGGGATGGCACAGGGCATCGGCTACCTGATGGCCGCCGTCGGGCCGTTCTTGTTCGGTCTGCTCCACGATCTCACCCACGGCTGGACCGTGCCCTGGATCATGATGCTCGCGGTCTTCGCCGCGCAGATGACCTTCGGCGCCTTCGCCGGGCGTCGTCGCTTCGTCTGAACGCGTTCAAAAAACTTCTTGACCCCATGCCGGGCCGAGCCATACCCTGAGTGAGTTGAACCTGTTCAAAAACTTGGTTCTGGGGGTCGGTGTGGTGGAGGAACTGGCGTACGGGACGGCTCTGGCCTGCTTCGCGGCGGTGTGCGTCGTCTTGGCGCCGTCGCGGCCGGCGGCCGCGGTCTCGTCGTTCGAGTTCTACCGCGCCGTGGACCGGGTGTGCGTACAGGTGGGGACGGCGAGCAGTGCGATCCAGCACTACTGGCCGGACCCGGAGGGGGACGTCGCGACGGAGCAGCGCAAGTGGGAGCACTTCTTCGCGACGAGGGTGGACGAGGCCAAGGACATCCTCAAGGGGGCGACAGGGGTCCGCGCGGTGCCGGGAGGGGCGGCATCGGCGCGGGAGGAGTTCTTGGTGGCCGTCCACCGGTACGTCGAGGCGGGCGAGCGGTTCCTGAAGAACGGGGCCCGCTCGGCCACCTTGATGGGGATCTCGGACACCCGGATGAACGAGGTGAGCGAACTCGCGGTACGGAACGGGGCCCGCAACTGCGGACGCGTCATCTGAGTCGCGTTTAGTCCTCTGAATGCGACCCAGATGACGCCAGCGCGCGTCCAGAGGCCGCATCCAGAGGACTAAACGCGGCGGGGCGCGCGGAGCGGTCAGTCCAGCGGCAGGTTCAGCAGCGCGTTCTCGACCAGTTCCGGCATCGCCGGGTGGATCCAGTACTGCCCGCGCGCCATGCTCTTCGCGTCGAGACCGAAGCTCATCGCCTGAATCAGCGGCTGGATCACCGAAGACGCCTGCGGGCCGATGATGTGCGCGCCCAGCAGCTGCCCGGTGGCCGGATCGGCGAGCAGCTTCGCGAAGCCGGTGGTGTCCTCCATCGCCCAGCCGTAGGCGATACCGGCGTAGTCCTGGTGCGACGTCACGTACGACACGCCGCGCTCGCGCGCCTCGCGTTCGGTCAGCCCGACCGAAGCGACCTGCGGCGAGGTGAACACCGCGTGCGGGACGAACCGGTGGTCGGCCTCGATCCGCTCGTCCGGGTGCAGCAGGTTGTGCTGCACGACGCGCTGTTCGTGGTTCGCGACATGCTTCAGCTCGAAGGACGACGAGATGTCGCCGAGCGCGTAGATCCCGTCGACCACGGTCTGCTGGTACTCGTCGACCACGACGTGCCCGCGTTCGCCGGTGGTCACACCGGTGGCGGCGACGTCGAGGATGTCCGAGTTCGGTGTGCGGCCGGTGGCGACCAGCAGCACGTCGGCCTCGACGGTTTCGGCGCCCTGGGGGCCTTCGAGGTCCAGAGCGATTCCCGAAGCGGTCTTGCGGGCGCGGACGGTCTTCCGGTCGAGCCGGACGTCGAACCGCTGCGAGGCCAGTTCGGTGAACCGGGCGCTGACGTCGTCGTCCTCGGAGCGCAGCAGCGCGCCGGACCGGTTGACCACGGTCACCTTCACCCCGAACGAGGCGAAGACGTGCGCGAACTCGGCCGCGATGTAGCCGCCGCCGAGGATCACGACGCCGGCGGGCAGTTCGTCGAGCCGCATCACCGTGTCGGAGGTGTGGTAGCCGGTTTCGGCGAGGCCGGGGATGTCCGGGATCACCGGGCGCCCGCCGGCGGCGAGGACGAACCGGTCGGCGGTGATCGTCTCGGCCGGGCGCCCGTCGGGGTAGCTGACCTGGAGTTCCTTGTGACCGGTGAAGCGGCCTTCGCCCTCGTACACGGTGACGTTCTTGTTGTCCTCGTGCTGGACGCGGTACTCGCGTCCACCGGCGGCGATCGGGTCGATCCGCCCGAAGATCCGGTCGCGGACGTCGCGCCAGCGGACCCCGGTCAGCTCCTCGTCGACACCGAACTTCGCCGAAGACGCGGGGGTGGCCGCGACGTTGGCGGCGTGCACGAACATCTTCGTCGGGATGCAGCCCACGTTCAGGCAGGTGCCGCCGAACGTGCCCTTCTCCACGATCGCCGTGTTCCAGTCCGCGAAGCGCGGGTCGAGGATCGAGTTACCCGATCCGGTACCGACGATCACCAGGTCGTAGTGGGGCACGCTGTCTTCCTTTGCGGCGGGAGCGGGTGGTTCCGACTCTAGCCAACCTGTCACGGTGACCGGTTGTTCCCGGTCGTGAACGAAGGTCCACCCGTTTCAGTGACACCGCATCGGGCCTTCTCCGATTAGGGTATTCGCGATCGCTTGTGTACGCGCTGGAGTCGATTGATCACGACCACGATGATCGCGATGGCCCAGTGCCGCGGCGCCCCGGCCCCTGCCACCAGATGGCAGTACGTACGCCCCGGTGAAGGGACAGAACATGCCCAAGAAGTCACGTCGCACCCTGCTGCTCGCGGTCGGAGCGGTGCTCGCGACGGCCGTGATGGTGCCGATCGCGGTCAACAGCGCGTCGGCGGACGACAGTGCGGTGAGCGGGCCGGACAAGGCCGCCGAGCCGAGGATCGTGGGCGGCGGCAAGGCTTCCGTCTCGCAGTACCCCTACGCGGTCTACTTGGCCGATCGCGGCGGCAACCAGTACTGCGGAGCGGTGATCGTGAGTTCCACGACGATCGCGACGGCGGCGCACTGCGCGGTCGCGGTCAAACGCGCCGACGTCCGGGTGGTCGCGGGGCGGCAGGACAAGCGCACGCGGGACGGCGTGGAACTGCGTGTTTCGCGGATCTGGGTCAGCCCCGACTACAGCGGGGATCCCGGCAAGGGCGACGACATCGCGGTGATGACGGTCAGCGGCCAATTGCCGTACCGGCCCGCGAAGGTCGCGGACAACGGTGACGCCGACCTCTACAGCGAAGGCACGAAGGCGACGGTCCTCGGCTGGGGCCGCGTCGCCGACGGCGGCGCGCGTTCGGACTACCTGCGCAGCGCGGTGGTCCCGGTGGTCAGTGACAAGACCTGCCGCACCGCGTACTCGGGCTACGACCCCAGTGACATGGTGTGCGCCGGTTATCCCGAAGGCGGGATCGACGCCTGCCAAGGTGATTCGGGTGGCCCGCTCGTCGTGGGTGACACGCTGATCGGGATCGTTTCGTTCGGTGAAGGCTGCGCGAAGCCGAACAAGCCGGGCGTCTACACCCGAGTCTCGCACTACGCGAACGAGATCTCCCAGCAGAACGGCCGCGGGCTGATCGGCTGATCGATGCCTTCTTCACGTCCGATGTGCTAACAAGTGGACGTGAGCACCGACACCCCGATCATCGAGACCACGTCGTTCCCGCTGTCCGTCGCCGGTGACGAGATCACCGCCGCACAGCTGCACGGCATCCTCCGCCTGCGCGTGGACGTGTTCGTCGTCGAGCAGGACTGCGCCTATCACGAGATCGACGGACGCGACCTCCTGCCCGGCACGAGGCATCTCTGGATCGGCGGTTCCGTCGCCGTCGACTCGTACCTTCGGGTGCTGCAGGACGCCGGCGGCACCTTCCGCATCGGCCGGGTGTGCACGGCCGTCCGCTCACGCGGCAAGGGACTCGCGGGACGGCTGATGGAGACCGCCCTCGCGGGGATCGGGGACGCGCCTTGTGTCCTCGACGCGCAGACGTACGCGACGGATTTCTACGCCAAGTACGGCTTCGTGATCGAGGGCGAAGAGTTCATGGAAGACGGGATCCCGCACATCACGATGTGGCGCCGGGCGGCGCCGCGGCCGTGATCACCGCGACAGCGCGGTCCACATCGGCCTCGGTGAGGTCGGCCCGCGCGGTCAGGCGCAGGCGGGAGATGCCGTCGGGTACGGACGGCGGGCGGAAACAGCCGACCCGCACGCCCTGATCCGCGCACTCGGCCGCCCACGCGACGGCCGCTTCGGGGGACGGTGCCTGGACCGAGATCACCGCGGCGTCCGGGAGACTGACCCGGAACCCCGCCGCTTTCAGTTGCATCGCGAGGTTTCCGGCCGCTCCGGTCACCTTGGCGGCCAGCTCCGGCTCGGCCTTCAGCGCGCTGAGCGCGGCCAGTGCGGCGGCGGCACTGGCGGGCGCCAGCCCGGTGTCGAAGATGAAACTGCGCGCGGTGTCCACGAGATGCTTGATCACGCGACGCGGCCCGAGTACCGCTCCGCCTTGCGCCCCAAGGGATTTCGACAGCGTGATCGTGGTGACGACGTCGGGCGCGCCGGAGAGTCCCGCGGCGTGGACGGCACCGCGGCCACCCTCGCCGAGGACACCGAAACCGTGGGCGTCATCGACGAGCAGTGACGCGCCGTGCTCGCGGCAGACGGTGGCGAGCTGCTCCAGCGGGGCGATGTCGCCGTCCACGGAGAACACGGAATCGGTGACGACGAGGGCGCGCGGTTTGCGCCGGGTCGCCAGCGCGTGCTTGAAGGCGCTCGGATCGCTGTGCGCGACGGCGGCGATGTCCGATCGGGACAGCCGGCAGCCTTCGATCAGCGAGGCGTGGATGTACTTGTCCGTGACGATCGCGGAATCCGCGCCGGACAGGGCCGTGACGGCACCGAGGTTCGCGGTGAAGCCGGAGGAGAAGACCAGCGCGGCCTGTGTCCCGCAGAAGCGGGCGAGTTCGTGTTCGAGTTCGGCGTGGACCTCGGTGGTGCCGGAGACCAGGCGCGACCCCGTCGCCCCGGCGCCCCAGCGCAACGCGGCGGCCGCGGCCGCGCCTGCGACGCGCTTGTCCCTGGCGAGCCCGAGGTAGTCGTTGCCCGCGAGGTCCAGCTCCGGTTCCTGTGCCTGCCGGATGCGCAGCTTGCGCACCAGTCCGGCCTCGGCCCGCTTCTCCGCCTCTACGTCGAGCCAGTCGAAGACCTGGTCGGGAGGGAGGTTCTGGGGAGCGGGGCCGGGAGTAGTCACGTCCCGCAGTCTCCCATCCGGCTTCCGGCGCCGGGCGTGGTGGTCCCCACAGCGAACGGGTTCGCGGCTGAAGGGCGCCTTCCCCGCATCGCATGCGGCGAAAGCGCCCTTCGCCGCATGCGATGTGGGGAAAGTCCCCTTCAGCTCCTGGTCGTGAGCGGTAAGTGTCGTTAGAACCAAGGGTGTTTCAGGTACCTGGCGGGGGTAGGTTCGTTAGCGGCTGGCCGTGAAGGCCTCCTTGAGGGACTCAGGGTCCCTCAAGGAGTCCTTCACGGACGGCTCGGACCATCGCCACAGGCTCAGTGGCACCACCGGTCACAGGGGTAGCGCGTGAAGGACCCCTTCCCTCGGCTCAGCCGAGGAAACTCGACCTTCACACCTTCCCCAGTACATGATGGTCCCCTTCCTTGCGCCTAGCGCAAGGAAGGGGACCATCATGTACTTCACCGCGAGCAAGGCCGCAGGCTACGAGTAGGTGCCCAGGTGAGGGTTGGTTAGAACGACACTTACCACTCACGACCCCTGGAACCCAGGACGACCCCGAACGCCATGAAAGGTCCTTTCCTTGCGAAATTCGCAAGGAAAGGACCTTTCATGGCACTAACCGCCGGGTGGACCGGCTTCAGTTACTTCAGCTGTCGAAGCTGCGACGCGGGCGTCCACCCGGACGCTGCGGGCGGCCGCTGCCGCCACCGGACTCGCCGCGACGCGGGCGGCCGCGGAAGCCGCCGGGACGGCCGCCTTCGCGGTGACCGTGACCCTCACGCGAACCCTGGTAGCCGCCGCGGTCGCCGCCACCGTAGCCGCGGCCACCGCCACGACGCGGGGACTCACGACGACGCTCGACGACCGGCTCACCGCTGGGCTGCTGCGCACCGGTGATGCGGGCGAGCTCGGCGTCGCCGGGGCGGACCGTGGTCTGCTCGGCGCGGACACCGGCGCGGTCGGTCATCCGGCGCACCATGCGGCGCTGGTCGTGGGTGACCAGCGTGACGACGACACCGGACGCCCCGGCGCGCGCGGTGCGGCCCGCGCGGTGCAGGTAGTCCTTGTGGTCGGCGGCCGGGTCCACGTGCAGCACCAGCGAGATGTCGTCGACGTGGATACCGCGCGCGGCGACGTCCGTGGCCACGAGGACCGGGGCGAAGCCTTCCTTGAAGTCCGCGAGGACCCGGTTGCGCTGGCCCTGCGTCTTGCCGCCGTGCAGTGCGGCCGCGTGGACGCCCTTTTCGCGCAGGCGCTCGGTGAGGCGGTCCACGTGGTGCTTGGTGCGGACGAACATGATCGTGCGGCCCTCGCGGGCGCCGATCTCGGTGATGATGTCCTGCTTGTCCTGGTGCGACACCTGGAACACGTGGTGGTCCATGGTGGTGACGCTCGCGGTCGACGGGGCGACCGAATGCGTGACCGGGTTGGTCAGGTACGCGCGGACCAGGCGGTCGACGTCACCGTCGAGGGTGGCGGAGAACAGCAGGCGCTGGCCGTCACGCGGGGTCAGGTCGAGGATCTCGCGGACCTGCGGCATGAAGCCCATGTCGGCCATCTGGTCGGCCTCGTCGAGCGCGATGAAGGTGCACTCCGACAGCGACGCGGTGCCCTGGCGGACGTGGTCCGACAGCCGGCCGGGGGTGGCGATCAGCAGGTCGACGCCGCGGGAAAGCGCGTCGGCCTGGCGGGTGAAGGCCATACCGCCGACGGCGGTGCGGCACCACAGGCCGAGGGACTTGGCCAGCGGGGTCAGCGAGTCGGCGACCTGCATGGCCAGCTCGCGGGTCGGCACCAGGATCAGCGCGCGGGGGTGCTTCGGACGGGCCCTGCCGCCGTTGAGCCTGGTCAGCATGGCCAGGCCGAAGGCGAGGGTCTTGCCGGAACCGGTCTGCGCGCGGCCGAGGACGTCGCGGCCGGCGAGTGCGTCGGGGATGGTCGCCGACTGGATCGGGAAGGGGGTCGTGATACCGGCGTCGGCCAGCGCCCGCAGCAGGGGCTCGGGAAGACCGAGCTCCGCCCAGGTCTGGGCCTTGACCGTCTCGACGGCGTCGTCACGCAGCATCGCGTCACCCGTGGGGCGGGTACGCGGCTTGCGGTGCTGACGGGCCGACGGAGAAACGTGGCCGGAATTGAACGTGACTGTCACAAATGCCTCTCGGACATGACTCGTCGCAAGGGAGGCCCGGGCTGCCCGCGCGCAGGCAGGGCAAGATGGTGTGCGGTGGGCGTTCACAGGGACGAACCCGGCACACCGCGTCTGCGTGACACCGCGCGCCAATTGGTTGATACGGATACCGCGAGCCATTCGGTTGGCTTTGGAGGCGACGGACACCACTCATCCACGCCGCCGGTTGCGGTCTAGCACTACTGTACCGGACCGTTATCCGCCCTCCCAATTGGAGGGACCGATTGTGGGCAGGGTCTCCACGATGGCGTCGTCCGGCGGACGCCACGAAGGGGCCTCCCAAGGCGTGAGCGCCTTGAAAGACCCCTTCGTGACACTGTGGACAGTCGGTCAGCTTCCCTGGCAGGTCACCGACGGCTGCGCCGGACTCGTCCCCGGGGAGTCGACCACGAGACCGAACGTCGTCTCGCCGTCCGGCGGCACCACGCCGTTCCAGTTGGCGTTGGCGACGTTCACCACGTTCCCCGTTTGGCTCAGCGTCCCGTTCCACACGCTGGCGATCCGCTGCCCGGTCGGCAGCACCCAGCCCGCCCGCCAGCCGCTGTAGCCCGCCGTGCCGTGGTTCATGATCGTCACGGTCGCCTGGTAGCCGCCGGACCACGTGTTCGTGACGTTGAACATCGCCATGCACGAATCGCCTCCGGGCAGCGACGAGGTGGTCGTCGTCGACGAGGGCGGCGTGCCGGGGTCGTTGATCCCCGTCACCTCGCCGTTGCCGCCGTCGAACACGACGTCGGAGCAGCCGTAGAACGTCTCGGCGCTGTCCGAGCGCTTCCACACCGAGTAGATGATGTGCCTGCCCGTCTTGTTCGTGGGCAGCGCGCCGCTCCACTTGTACTGGCCTTCGACGCTGCCGACGGGGCCGGTCACCGGCGGGTGGTCCACGGTCAGGAACGGCTGGTCCTCGAAGTCGTCCCAGCGCAGTGCCCGGTTCGGATCCCAGCCGTCTTTGGTGACGTAGGTGTAGAACCAGCCCGGATGCGCCGCCCACGCGTTGTAGGAGAAGTCGAACGTCGCGCCGGCCGTCAGATGCGTGAGCGGCCAGTCGCCGACGCCGTCGTAACCGGCGAATCCGGGGTTGCCGCCCGAGCACAGCTTCCCGTCGGGGATGAAGCCGCGGGTGCGTCCGGCACCGTCGGAGCGCAGGACGGAGAACCAGTTGTACAGCGAGTTCGCGCCGCTGGTCCGGACGGCGGCGGCGCAGGCCGGATTGTGCGGGACGATCTCACCGGTCGGGGACAGGCCGTCCTTCCAGCAGAGGAACGTGCGGCTGCCTGGTTTCATCATCGCGCCGTGCGCGGCGGCGGTGCCGGTGTTCAGCACCATGGCGAGCACGCTCGCCAGCAGCACGGTCACGACGGCCAGGACGGTACTTCGTTGTTTCGTCACTCGGCTTCGCCCTTCTCCCATCGAGACATGGCCGCCTGTCCGTGGCGGCCATGGATGTGGGAGCGCTCCCATCAGGAGGGTAAAGCATTTCGGGCAAACCTCGAAGAAGCTTTCATCGCAGTCGAAAAGCCTCGCTCACTTGGCGTAGGACGCCTGCCTGGCGGTGGTGACGACCTTCCGGGCGTCTTCGGCGCCGAGAAGCCCGGCGTCCCGCCAAGCGGTGGTCTTCGCCTGGACCTGACGGATCAGCGCGCCCTTGTCGGCGAACGGCGCCGCCGCCCAGATCTCGTCCAGCAGGGTCGTGCCGCCGGGCTTCACCGGGTTCGCCACACCCGAGTCGAGGGTGCCGAACACGATCGCGGGTTCGGCGCGCTGGAAGTAGACGTGCGTCGGATCCTCGGTCCCCTCGAAGAAGGGCGCCAGTTCGACGCCGTCGAGGGTGAAGTGCAGTGGCTTGCCCGCGACGGGTTTCAGCGTGGGCAGCAGATCGCCCGACAGCCCGGCGTTGCGGTACAGGCCGAACCGCAGGAACGTCGTGCGGGGATCGCGGGCCACTAGGGCGACCGGGCCGTAGAACAGGCTCTGGGTCGCCTGCGCGTCGGCCGCCTTCTCGACCCTGAGGCGGAACGGCGTGCGGATTTCGACGGTGTCGCCGTCCCGCCAGTCGCGCGAGAGCGGGAAGTAGGTGCCGGGCACGGCGGCCTGCCGCACCGGCTGCCCGTTGAGCAGGACCTCGAAGCCGCCCGTGCACCACGCGGGCACGCGCAGGCGCAACGTGAAGGCGGCCTTGCCGCGCACCGTGAGCGTCGACCTCTGCTCGTACGGGAAGGCGGTCCGCTGGGTGAGCACGATCCCTTTCTCGCGCCAGGACAGCGTCGACGGGCTGTAGAGGTTGACGTAGAGGGAGTTGCCGTCGGCGCCCTTGAGGTACACGGTGTCCTGGTACTTGGTCGCGCTCTCCATCCCGGTGCCTTCGCAGCAGGTCGTGCCCGCCTTCGGGGTGTAGTCCCGGACGTGGCCGGGGTTCAGCCCGATGAAGTAGGTGACCAAAGGCTTTTCCGCGTCCGCCTTGTCCTGTTTGGACCCGAGGACCTGGTTGTAGAGGGCGCGCTCGTAGTAGTCCATGTAGCGCGGATCCTGCTCGTGGCAGAACAGCATCCGGCCGAGTTTGAGCAGGTTGTACGCGCAACAGGTTTCGGCGGTCACGTCGGTGAGGGTTCCGGCGATGAGGCCGGGCGCCTTCCAGAACTCGCCGGTGCTCGTTCCGCCGATGGAGTACATGCGGGGCGGGACGACCATGCCCCAGAAGTTCCGGGCCGCGTCGAGGTAGCGCGCTTCGCCGGTTTCGTCGTGAAGCCGGACCAGTCCGGTGAGGATCGGGATGTGCTGGTTGGCGTGCAGGCCGGTGAGGATGTCTTCGCCCGCCACGCAGGAGTCGATCAGCCGGTCGAGATCGAAGAGCCGGGCCAGCGCGAGATGGTCCGGGGCGCCGGTGATCGCGTGCAGATCGCAGATCGCCTCGACGATGCCGCCGAATTCGCCGCTGGAGAACAGGCCCCACATGCGTTGCAGCGTGGTCTTCGGCAGTTTCGAGAGCCGCGAGTACATCCAGTCGCCCATACCGGACGCGAGATCGAGCGCGCGCTCGTCACCGGTGTTGGCGTGGGCGTCGAGCAGGCCGCGGAGGATCTTGTGCGCGGTGTAATAGGGCGCCCAGACCTTCGTGTAGTCGCTGCCCGTCATGGATTCGAGCGCGATGAACTGGGTTTCCGGGTAGGCGGCGAGGAAACCGGGGTGGCTCGGCCCGCCCCACGTGCGGCGCAGTCTCGCCGGTCCGGCGTGGCCGGACCGGTCCGCGAAGGTCCCCGTCGTCTCGGCGAAGGTGTACGACGCGAGGTCGCCGGTGGCGGACTCGTGCTGCAGCTTCGCGATCTCGTCGGCGCCGAGCGCTCGCGACCACAGGTTGGTCTCGCCGAACGCGCCCGCGAAGGCAGGGTCCGGATACAGCGAGCGGCCGAGCCAGTGGTTGCGCAAAGTGCCCAGTACGGCCGGATTCAGCGTCATCGAGGTGTTCCTGCCCGCCACGACACCGTTGACGTACAGCGTCCCGGTCGTTCCGGCGATGGTGACCGCGAGATGGCTCCAGGTGTTCAGCGGCAGGGCCGCCGAGCCGTCGATGGCCTGCTCCCGGCCGGCGCCGCCGTCGGTGATGGCGAACCGGGGGACACCGGAGGCGTTCCGTGCGGCGAGGTAGAGGTAGTGGTTCGTGTCGTCGCCGAAGTCGAACACCCTGGCCCACGCCGACGCGTGGGACGGCCGGACCCAGACCGAGACGGTGAGGTCGCGGGCGGTGGCCAGGACGGCGGGCGGGAGCTCGATGTACTGGGACGAACCGCGGACGTTGTCGACGCCCGAGCCGAACGGCCCGGACGCGGCCAGTCCGGTGGGGTCCTTCCGCAACGCCGCGCGGACTTCGGTGAGCGCGCCGATCATGGTGCGGATCTTGTCGGCGAAGACCGTCTCGCCGGTGCTGCCGTACGCCTGCGAAAGCATCGAGAGGAAGTGGCCCGTGTAGTGCCCGCGGAGGTTGCCGTTCGCCTCCCCGTCGAGGCCTTCCCAGCCGCCGGGCGCGACCGCGCCGAGGGTGGAAAGTCCCGCGTTGGCACGGAAAACCTGCAGCAGCCGGTTGACGTCGTAGCCCCGGCCGTAGGCGAGCATGAGCGCTCGCTTGGCGGCGAAGACGCCTTGCTGCAAGGTCACGTCGGCGAGCTGGAACGGCTGGACGGCCCAGCGCGCCGGGACCGCCGCGGCACTGGTGGGGGTGATGGCGGCGGTCGCTTGCGGCGCGGTGGCACTGACGGCGGGCACGGCGGTGGCGAGCGCCGCGGCGCGCAGCACGGTCCGGCGGCTGACGAGGGATTCCATGCGAGTCCTCACGTTCGATGAGTGTTAGCGCTAACATCTCGGGCCGGCGTGTGACCGGGAAATTCCGTTGGCGTGCCGGGGAAGTTACGGCGATCGCGGGACGAGCGTCAAGCCCCGAACGGCCCAAGCCCGCCCGCATCCAGAGGACGAAATGCGTGGGGGTGGGCGGCCCGGGATCGCATTTAGAGGACGAAATGCGATCCCGGGCTGCGGCGGCGGTCAGCGCAGGCCGGCGATCTCCCGCAGTTCCTCGATCAGCTCGGGGACGGCGGTCAGCCGCTCCGGCAGGCCTCGCGAGTGGAACCACGTGGCGATGTTCCGCACGTCCCGGGCGAGGAACTCCAGCCCGCCGGGGTTGGCCACGATGTCGACCACCTGGGGCAGGTCGATCACCATGATCCGCTCGCGGTGGACGAGCAGGTTGTACGCCGAGAGGTCGCCGTGCGCGAGCCCCTGCGTCGCCAGGAGTTCGAGCATCGCCGCGGTCTGGAACCACAGTTCCCGCAACTGCCCGGGCTCGGGCCGGACCTGCGCCAGACGCGGCGCGGCCGTCTCGCCGTCACCGAGGAACTCCAGCAGGATCTCGGTGCCGTCACGCTGCACCGGGTACGGCACCGGGGCGCCGACCGTCCAGAGCCTGCTCAGCGCGGTGAACTCGGCCACCGCCCATTGCTCGGCGATGAGGTTGCGGCCGAAGCTGCTGCGCGACTCCATGGCCCGCATTTCGCGGGACCGCCGCATCCGCCTGCCTTCGAGGTAGCCGGCGTCGCGGTGGAACAGCCGGTGTTCCCCGCTGCGGTACCGCTTGGCGGCCAGCACCGTGCCCTCGGTGTCGGGCAGGCCCCGCCGCACGAGATGGACGTCGGCCTCCTTGCCGGTCTTGAGGATGCCGAGTTCGGTGTCCACCGCCGCCAGTTCGGTGATCACCCAGTCCGGTCGCGGATGCGGGCCGTGTTCGGCTTCGTCCCAGGTGCTCCAGCGGTCGCCGCCACCGGGGATGGCGGTCTCGGTGTAGGCGTCTTCACGCAGCCGGGCGAGCCGGACACGTTCGGCCTCGGTGAGCCGTCCGCCGCGGGTGGGTTCGGGCTCGTCGTCGAACCGGGCACGCCGGGAACGGCGCGGACGGTCGGTCTTCTCAAAAGCGTGGGAATCTTCGAGATCGTGCTTGCGCACTGGTGGGTTCTCCTAGTCAGGGGTGCCCCACCGGGCGAGCGTCGTCGCTCAGCCTCGAGGGGCGAGTGGATGGGGGCGGCAAAGGCCCCGGACAGTCATCAGCACGAGGCACCTCCCAGTCGCATCCACCGGCACCCTCGGCCGGATCGCGCACGATCATGACGGACACCGTCCCGCGCCCGCAACCGAATTAAATCGAGGGGTCGTGAGTGGCAATGAGGGTTAGAACCGTCATTACCACTCACGACTACGCGGACCGCAGCCCCGCCAGTTCGCTCCTCGACCGCACCTTCAGCTTGCGCAGCACGCTCGCGACGTGCTGTTCCACCGTGCGCCGGGACAGGAACAGCACCTCGGCGATCTCCCTGTTCGTATGCCCGGCCGCCAGCAGCCGGGCGACGTCGCGTTCGCGCGGGGACAGTTCGTCGCCGTAGCCCCGGCGGCCGCGCCGGGAGGGGGCGACCGCGCCGGTGGACCGGAACGCGTGGCGGCAGCGCGCGGCGTCGCGGGTGGCGCCGAGCCGGTCGAACGCCTCCGCGAGCGCGGCGAAGGTCTCGGCGACGTCCTCGTTCACGGCGAGGCGGCACCGCGTGGCCCGTTCGGCGATCAGCGCCGCGTGATACGGCGCGGGGAGGGCGTCGAAACGGGTCCGCGCCTGCTCGAAGGCCCTGATCGCCTCGGCGTGGTCACCTCGCGAAGCCGCGATGAGCCCGCGGTTCGCGGCCAGCGCGGCGCGGGTCGACGGCGCGTCGAGGTCGCCGATCTCGCGTTCGAACTCGTCGGTCAGCGCCTGCGCCGCGGCGTCCCGTCCGGTGGCGCAGTACGCGTCGACGGCGGCCATCAGCAGATCGGCGCCCCAGGCCCAGACACCCTTGGCGCGCAAGAGTTCCAGCCCCTTCTCGGCCTGCGCGACGGCTGCCTCGCCGAGGTCCTGCGCGAGCAGCATGCCCGCCATCCCGGCGTGCGCGGCGATGGCGACCGGGGTGAACGCGTTCTCCGGCTGGTCCGCCGCGGTTCCGGCGAACCTGGCCGCGGCTTCGTCCCATTCGCCGCGGGCGGCGGCGAGCAGGCCCAGCACCAGACACAGTTCGCTGGTCACCGGCAGGAGGTCGCGGTACTCGTCGATCAGCGCGTCCGCCCGTTCGGCGAGCCCGTCCCAGTTCCCGGTGAGCCAGTCGGTGTGGACCGCCGTCGCACGCGCCGTGCTGACGACGTACGGCGCGCCGCAGTCGGCGGCCAGCTGCATCCCGCTGCGCAGCAGGCTTCTGGCGCGCCGGTGGTGGCCCGTCCAGGCGCAGGCGTCGGCGCCGTTGCAGTGCAGCCGCGCCAGATGCCGCTGTTCGTCGGCCGAACCGACGCTGGTGGGCGCCCGGTCAAGCATGGCCCAGCCGCGCGCGTCCCCGATGTGCAGCCTCGACGCCACGTTGTTGGCCATCAGGATGATCCTCAGCCGCTGGTCGGTGGCCCGTTCGATCAGCCCGTCCACCCGGTCCATCCAGCGCCGGTGCTCCCGCAGCGGGGTCGCGCCGACCCAGGGCTGCGCGAGTACCCCCATCCCGCGTCCGGCGAGGTCGGGCCGGTCGGCCAGGTCGTTGACGGCGATCTCGATCTCGGTCCTCGCCGCCTCCAGTCCGCCCGCCTGGCGGACCAGCAGGAGCCCGAGCCCCAGCCGGACCTCGCCGCTCAGCCGTCCGGACAGCCTGCCGTCGGTGAGCAGCTTTTCCAGTGCGGGGACGACTTCGGCCTGGGCGAGGCCGTTGCACGCCACCGAACTGAACTTGACCGCCAGTCTGTCCACATCGGACGGTTGCAGGCCCGGTTCGTTGAGCAGGGTGCGGAGCAGATCCGTCGCCGTGGCGAGGTCGCCGACCGTCGACGCCTGATCGGCGGCCGCCTCGCCGTACTTCAGCGCTCCGGCCCGGTCTCCCGCCTTGCGGCAGTGTTCGGCGAGCCGCACCAGCGACTGCGGGAGACGATCGCGCAGGAGCCGGGCGGCGCGCCGGTGCAGTTCCTGCCGATCGGGTCCGGGAATGGCGCGGTAGACGGCGCGCTGGGCGAGTGTGTGCCGGAAGCCGTACTCACCTTCGCCGGTCTCCACCAGGACGTTGCGTTCGAGCGCGAGGATCAGCGCGCGGTGGGCGCGTTCGGGGGTGAGCGCGGCCGCGGCGGTCAGCAGGTCCGGAGTGGATGGTGTGCCGAGGACGGCGGCCGCCTCGGTGATCCGCCGGGCGGCGGACGGCAGCGCGGCGAGGCGTTCGAGCGTGGCTTCCCGCAGCAGTGGCGGGACTTCGACCGCGTCGAGCAGACGCCGCGCGGTCGCGCCGTCGGCGTGCGAAGCGCCCTCGATACCGGCGAGCGCGTGCGCGACCTCCTCGACCACGAACGGGATCCCCGCGGTCCGCTCGTGCAGCCGCGCGGCGAACTCCGCCGAGACGTTCGCCTCGCCGAGCAGGGCCGATACCAGGGCCTGGACGCCGTCGCGGTCGAGCGGGCGGAGCGTGACGAGGACGTGCTCGGTGCCGGGCGCGGGCCGGAAGGCGCTGCCGAGCGGGATGCCGCCGGGTGTCTCCTCGCGCCGATAGGTGAGCAGGAGGGTCAATCCGGCGGGCGGATCGGTCATCAGGAACCGCAGCAGACGGCGGGAGCCGTCGTCCGCCCAGTGGAGGTCTTCGATGAGCAGGACATGCGGTCCCAGCGAGCCGAGCAGTTCCCGGACGGCGCGGAAGAGCCGGTGCCGTTCGGCCCTCGGGTCGCCGAGCCGGGGTGGCGGCTGGGGCAGGAAGGCCGCGAGCTCCGGCAGGTAGGGACCGAGAACACCGGTCACGGGATTGAGCTCGTGTGGCGGGCGGATGTCCTTCAGCGCGTCGAAGACCACGCCGTACGGGAAGGGCTCCCGCAACGGCTGGCAGCTTCCGGAAAGGACCGGGCGCCCGGCGAGTTCGGGGCAGGCCAGCAGTTCGGTGGCGAGCCGGGTCTTGCCCACGCCGGCTTCGCCTTCGAGCATGATCACCGACGGCGAGCGCATCGCGCCGTCGAGGAGTACGCGTAGTTCAGCATCACGGCCGACGAGCACCGGCGAACTCGTCCCGCGTCGGCATCCACCGATCACCATGCCGGGTCACCCCCGCTTCACGAACCACACCGTTCGAGTGAACGCAGCTTAAGCGCGTGCTCAGTGCTCACGGAACCCGCTCGGACGGTCACGGAACTTTCGTAGGGACGGGGGAAATCCCTATTAGATACGTAGTCCTACGGACCGTTGCCTCGCTTGTTCGCGCAGGTCCCGCCACCCGAAAGTGATTCCACAGTGACTGCTCGTCACGGCGCCGGCCCGGACCCTTGCCGGTGCGAACCACCTGTTCGAGTGAACGGAGCTCAGGAAATGCGTGGAGAACTTCGACGTCACCGGATCGCGGGCGCGGTGCTCACCGGGGCCGCCGTCGCGGCTTCCGTGGCTTTCGCCGGACCGGCCACGGCCGCCGAGGGGCAGATCCGCGGCGCAGGCGTGCCGGGCGCGGTCACGGACGGGTACATCGTCTCGCTGAAGAGCGGCGACGCCGGCCTCGCGGCCCAGTACGGCGGTCAGGTGAAGGCGACCTACACCGCCGCGCTGAACGGCTTCTCGGCCAAGATGACCGAGGCGCAGGCCAAACGGCTCGCCGCCGACCCCCGGGTCGACTTCGTCCAGCAGGACGCGGTCGCCCACATGACCGGCACCCAGACCGACCCGACCTGGGGTCTCGACCGGATCGACCAGAAGAATCTGCCGCTGGACAGGAAGTACACCTACCCGAACGACGGTGCCGGGGCCACGGTCTACGTCCTCGACACCGGCGTCGACTACCGCCAGACCGAGTTCGGCGGCCGCGCGACCAGCGGTTACGACTTCATCGACAACGACAGCGACGCCCGTGACTGCCAGGGTCACGGCACGCACGTCGCCGGAACCGTCGGCAGTGCCACCTACGGCGTGGCCAAGGGCGTCAAGATCGTCTCGGTCCGCGTGCTGAACTGCCAGGGCAGCGGCCAGTACTCGCAGATCATCAGCGGGATCGACTGGGTGGTGAAGAACGCCAAGGGCCCGTCGGTGCTCACCATGAGCCTGGGCGGACCGGCCGACTCCGGGGTGGACGCCGCCGTGCGCCGCGCCGTCTCGGCAGGCATCACCAACACGGTGGCCTCGGGGAATTCCAACACGGACGCCTGCTCCACCAGCCCGGCCCGGGTGCGTGAGGCCATCACCGTCAACGCCACCCAGAGCGACGACCGCCGGTCCTCGTTCTCGAACTACGGCAGCTGCACCGACATCTTCGCGCCGGGGACCGGCATCACCTCGCTGCGCAACGGCGGTGGCACCCAGCAGATGAGCGGCACCTCGATGGCGACGCCGCATGTCGCCGGCGCGGCCGCGATCTACCTGACCTCGCACCCGTCGGCGACCCCGTCCGCCGTCGCGACCGGCCTGGCCAACGCCGCCACCAACGGTGTCGTGACCAGCCCGGGTTCCGGTTCGACCAACAAGCTGCTGAACGTGGCGGGTCTCTGATGCGCCGCGGCGTACGGGTCGGCCTGGTGGCCGTCGCGGCCACCGCGCTGACGGCGCTCGCCGCCGGGAACTCTCTCGCCGAACAGGCGGAAGGCGTTGTCCTGCAGGCGAACCAGCATTACGGGGACCAGTACATCGTGGTGCTCCACGACGTCGGCACCCTGGCGGTCGAGCAGTCCTCGGCATCGCTGACCGGCCGCTACGGCGGTCAGGTCCGGTCGGCTTACAAGAACGTGCTCCGCGGGTTCTCCGTCAAGGGCATGTCCGAGCAGCAGGCAAGGCGGCTCGCGGCCGACCCGGCGGTCAAGGCGGTCTACCAGGACGGCACCGCGCGTGCGGTCGGCACGCAGACCAACCCGACCTGGGGCCTCGACCGCGTCGACCAGAAGAACCTGCCACTGGACAAGAGCTTCACCTACCCGAACACGGGTGAGGGTGTCACCGCGTACGACCTCGACACCGGGATCAACCCGGAGAACCCGGAGTACGAGGGGCGCGCGTCCATCGGCAAGGACTTCGTGGGCGGCAACGGGAAGGACTGCAACGGGCACGGCAGTCACACCGCGGGCACCATCGGCAGCAAGACCTACGGCGTGGCCAAGAAGGTCAAGCTCGTCGGGCTGAAAGTGCTCGGCAACGACTGTTCGGGCAACGGTCCGGACTCCGCCATCGTCGACGCGGCCGAATGGCTGACCGCGAACGGCACCAAACCGGCGGTGGCGAACCTGAGCCTGCGGATGGACCAGGTCGGGCTCGGCGACGACGTCATCAAGAAGTCCATCGCGGCGGGCTTCGTCTACGCGGTGGCGGCGGGCAACGAGAACCAGAACGCCTGCAACGTCAGCCCGGCCCGCGTTCCCGAGGCGATCACGGTCGGCGCCTCGGACCAGAGTGACAACAAGTCCTCGTTCTCCAACCACAGTTCGTGCGTGGACATCTTCGCCCCTGGCAGCAACATCACGTCGCTGTCCACTTCGAACGGTGGTTCGGCGAACATGAGCGGGACGTCGATGGCCACGCCGCATGTGGCCGGGGCGGCAGCGCTGTACCTCGCCGCCAACGCCGGTGCCACCGCGCAGCAGACGCGGGACGCGCTGGTGAACAACGCCTCCGACGGCGTGCTCAAGGGACTGCCGTCCGGCACGGTGAACAAACTGCTGAACGTGTCGTTCATCGGTGGCGGCGGACCCGCGCCGACGTGCGGGGCCAAGTCGAACACCACACCGGTGTCCATTCCGGACGCGGGCGACGCGGTGACCAGTTCGGTGACGCAGGAAGGCTGCGACGGCAAGGCGTCGGCGACGCTGCCGGTCAAGGTCGACATCGCGCACACCTACACCGGTGACCTGGCGATCGACCTGATCGGGCCGAGTGGCGCGGTGTTCGGCCTCAAGCAAGCGGGAGGGATCGGCGAGGCGACCGGCGTGCACACGTCGTACACGGTGAACGCCTCGTCCGAACCGGCGAACGGGACCTGGAAGCTGCGGGTCCGCGACGTTTACCGGTTCGACAGCGGGACGATCGAAGGATTCTCCATCACCTTCTGAGTCCTTGCGAACGGCGGCGCGCCGCGGTCACGATGACCGCGGCGCACTGTCGTTTCGTGGATCGGGAGGAACCGGATGGAGTCCTACGACGCCGTGGTCGTCGGTGGCGGGCACAACGGCCTGGTGGCGGCCGCCTATCTGGCCAGGGCGGGCCGCTCGGTGCTGGTGCTGGAACGCCGCGACGAGGTCGGCGGGGCCGCGGTCTCGTTCCGCGCCTTCCCCGGCGTCGACGTCCGGCTTTCGCGGTACTCGTACCTGGTGAGCCTGCTGCCGCGCAAGATCATCGCGGACCTCGGCCTCAAGTTGGAGCTGCGACGGCGGCGGATGTCGTCCTACACGCCTGTCGGCGACGGAGGTCTCCTTGTCGACACGGGCGACGACGGCCGGACGGCGGCGTCGTTCTCCGAGCTCACCGGGTCCACAAAGGACTTCGAGGCGTGGCAACGGTTCTACGCGATGACCGCCGGGGTCGCCGAGCGGACCTTCCCGACGTTGACCGAACCGCTGCTCTCCAGGGAGGAACTGCGTTCGGGCATCGAGCCGGCCGCCTGGGACGCGCTGTTCGAACGGCCGATCGCGGAAACGCTCACCGGGATGTTCGGCGACGACACCGTCCGCGGCGTCGTCCTGACCGACGCCCTGATCGGGACCTTCGCCGACGCCGGGGATTTCCGGCAGAACCTTTGCCTGCTGTACCACGTGATCGGCAACGGGACCGGCGACTGGGACGTCCCGGTCGGCGGGATGGGCGCGGTGACCGGTGCGCTCGTGTCCGCCGCGCGCGCCGCCGGGGCCCGGCTGGTGACCGGCGCCGAGGTGCTGTCCCTCGATCCGGACGGCTCGGTGCGCTATCGGCTCGGTGACGAAGAACGCGGCGTGCGCGGCGGGCACGTGCTGGCGAACGTCGCGCCGCGGACGCTCGCGCGGTTGCTGGGGGAGGAGCCGCCGGAGGCGCCGGAAGGCGCGCAGCTCAAGGTGAACATGGTGCTGTCGCGGCTGCCGCGGCTGCGTGATCCGGGTGTCGACCCGCGCGAGGCGTTCGGGGGCACCTTCCACGTCAACGAAGGCTATGAGCAGCTGGCGACGGCGTACGCCGAGGCCGCCGCGGGCAGGATCCCGTCGCTGCCACCGTGTGAGATCTACTGCCACTCGCTGACCGACCCGTCGATCCTCGGTCCGGCCGAACGCTCCGCCGGCGTGCAGACGCTGACGCTGTTCGGGCTGCACATGCCCGCGCGGTTGTTCGAGGGCCGTGGCGACGCCGCGCGCGAGGAGGCGCTACGGGCGACGTTGTCCTCTTTGGACAGTGTGCTGGCCGAGCCGATCGAAGACTGCGTGCTGCGCGCACCGGACGGGCGGTTGTGCGTCGAGGCGAAGACGCCCTTGGACCTCGAAGCCGAACTGGGCCTGCCCGCGGGACACATCTTCCATCGCGATCTGTCGTGGCCTTACGCGGCCGATGCCGCGCAGGTGGGGCGGTGGGGTGTCGAGACGGCACACGAGCGGGTGCTGCTCTGCGGCGCCGGGGCCGTGCGGGGCGGCGGTGTCTCCGGTATCCCTGGGCACAATGCCGCCATGGCGGTGCTTTCGCCGTCCGGAGTGTCATAAGGGGTCCCCATAGGACGAAATTCGTCCTATGGGGACCCCTTATGACACGCGTGCTACTGGACGGTGAGGGTGTAGACGGCACTGGAGGTCTTGCCCGCAGAGTCCGTCGCGGTGACGGTCACCGGGTAGGTGCCGCGCTGGAAGGGCGCGACCACCTGCATGGTCGAGCTACCACCGCTCGAGATCGTCTGTGGGTTGAAGAACGGGGCGAACGGAAGGCCCTGCCCGGACGCCGACAGTTTGATCGTGCCCGTGCCGCCAGTGGCGGAAACGGTGACGTTGCTGAAGAAGCCGGGCTGGGAGGTCCCGCTGGTGGGGCTCAGGCTCACCTTGAGTTCACCGGGCTGAGGCCCGCCGGCGCCGACGGTCAGCGTCAGGTTCGTGGTCGCGGTGTCGGCGGTGCCCTTACCCGAGATCGTGACCGTGTAGTCCTTTTCGGCCGTCCCGGCGGGCACCTCGATGCTCACCTTGGCCGACTCGCCCGAGTTGATGGACGTGGGCTGGAAGGTCGCCGTCGCGCCCTCCGGAAGACCGGACGCGCTCAGCTCGACCTTTTCCGCGCCGTTCTTGCCGGGCTTGCTGGTCACCGTGGCCGAAACGTACTTGCCCGGCTCGACCTTCAGCGAGGACGGCGTCACGGCGAGGGAGAACTTCTCCGGGTTCTGCGGCTCACCGATCTGCTGCTTGACCCAGTCGCCCATGTCGTTGTTGAGCCTGCCGTACACGCTGTACCACTTGAAGTCGCTGCGGCTCCACGACGCGACGCCGACGACCTTTCCGTCCACGATGAGCGGCCCGCCGCTGTCGCCCGGCAGGATCGTGACGTGGCCGTCGCTGTAGCCACTGCAGATCATCGTGGCTTCCTGGAAGCCCGCGCCGACACCGCTGCAGTTGCTGCCCTGCACGATCGGCAGGGTGAACTTGTGCAGTTCGACGTTGCGGGTGTCGTCGTTGAAGTCCTTCTTGCCGTAGCCGAGTCCCAGTCCGGACTTGCCCGGCTTGTTCAGCTCCGTGTCGGCCGACGTCGCGACCTTCGCGTACTGGCCGCCCGGCACCGGGATATCGGCGTCCGTGGTGACCACCGCGACGTCGTAACCCTGGTCGAAGTTGACGTACTTCGGGTGGGTGTCGTAGCTGACGACGCCGACCCTCGTCCCGCCACCGGCGTTGAGATCGTCCAGTCCGTAAAGGAAACTCTTCTCCCCGGACGCGGCCTTGCAGTGCGCGGCGATCAGGATCTTGCGCGGCGCGACGACCGAACCGGTGCAGGTCTGTCCCTGCGGCCTCGTCCCGCCTTCGCGAAGACCCGCGATGATGAACGGGTAGTCCCTGACGGAGGCGGGGGTGCCGCCGATGGAGTTCGTATGCAGTCCGCCGGGGACGACCGCTTGATCCGTCGGGGTGACGGCGGTCAGGGGCGCGGCGGCCGCGGGCGCGGGCAGGAGGACCGAGAGGCAGCCGAGGGTGGCGGTGGCGATCCCCAGAAGCCGTTGTCTTCTGTTCACGGTTGTTCCTTTCCAGATGGCTGGAAATCACTTTCCGCAGGTACGCCTCGCGGAACAACCGAGGAAGAAGCCCGTAGGGGTACGGAACTAATGCACTCCGTCCCCGGTGAGCAGCTCCAGACTGTGGTCGCCGGTGCGCTCGACGTCGAGGCCCGCCTTCGACAGCACCCGGATCAGCTGCTCCACAGTGGACGGCTCGCTGCGGGACTTCACCAGTTCGGCGGCCAGTCTTCCCTTGTACGCCTTGTTGAAGTGACTCACCGTGGTCCGGTTGCCCTTCGCGTCCTCGGTCACGACGCGGACGGTCACCGCGTCCGGCCGGAGCTTCGCGAGCGCCGAGTAGGTCCCGGAGCGCAGGTCGACGACCAGCCCCTCGATTCCCTGGAGCACCGGTTCGAGCACCGGCTTCCAGACACTGCGGACGGTCCCGAGCGACGGCAGCGCGTTCCCGCCGGAGAGCCGGTACGCGGGGATCGGGTCGGTCGCCGCGACCACACCGAAGAGCGCCGACGCGACGGCGAGGCGGTTCTCGGCCTTCGCCAGGGTCGCCTTGGTGAACGATTTGACGTCGAGCGCGTCGTAGAGCACCCCGGTGTAGCGGCGCAGCGCGGGCATCGTGGGCGAGGACCACAGGTCGGCGTTGCGGGCCACCTCGTCGGCCTGCCGCGGCGTGATGCCGAGCGCGGTGATGCTGGCGGGGACGTCGCCCGCCAGATCGGCCAGCGCGTCGGCCAGCTTCGCCCTGGTCGGGTTCAGTTCCGGGAACGACAGCGCGCCGAGGTCCAGCGGCGCGCCGGTGCCGCCGGCGGCCTTGGTTTCGGAAGGGGGGAGCAGCACGAGCACCACGGAAGCGTAACTAAATGGAGTGCGTCACCCGGAGGCGCGGGCTTAGCCTCCTCCGCATGAGCCTGACCTGGCGGCCGCTGACCATGGACGATATGCCGCGCCTGGCGGAGACCTTCGCCGAAGCGGAGCGCGTCGAGCCGATCGACGAGCACTACAGCGCGGAGGACCTCGCCGAAGAGATCTCTTCGCCCAACGTCGACCTGCCCACCGCGACCATCAGCGCCTGGGACGGCGGCACGCTGGTCGCCTACGGTCTGCTCAGGCGGCGTGACGCGGCGAATCCGGCGCATATGGTGCGGGTCGAGACGCTCGTCCATCCCGGTTACCGCGACGACGCGATCGCCGCGCGTCTCACCGGCTGGTTCGAGGAGGCGGGCAAGCGGATCCACGCGAAGTCCTTCCCGGACGCGCCGCTGGAACTGCACGCCGCCGCCAACACCAAGCAACGCTGGCTCTCGGGCGTGCTCGTGGCCTCCGGATACGAGCACGCCCGGTGGTTCGTCGACATGCGTGCCGACCTCGCGTCGATCCCGCCGGTCGAACCGCTGCCCGAAGAGTTCCCGCTCGTCACGTACGAGGACAAGTACGAGGAGCTCACGCTGCGGTCCCGCAACGAGACGTTCGCGGACCACTGGGGGAGTACGGCACAGTCCCCGGAGGCTTGGCGGCATCTCGTGGTCGGCGCCAAGGACTTCCAGCCGGACCTTTCGTTCCTGCTGCTGAGCCCGGACAGGGACAAGGTGGTCGCGATGGTGCTGAGCGCCTTCTTCGCCTCCGATGAGGCCGCCACGGGCGTGAAGGACCTGTACGTCAGCCACGTCGCGACCGACGCGGGCCTCCGCGGCCGCGGGATCGCGGGCGCGCTGCTCGGGCACACGCTCGTCAAAGCGAAGGCCAAGGGCTTCCAGCGGGCCTCCCTCAACGTCGACCAGGACAACACCCACCGCGCCCTCGGTGTCTACGAACGGGTCGGGTTCAGCGAGCATCAGCGCTGGGCCGGGTACGTGAAGCCCGTCCCGACCTGACCGCTTGTCACCCGAAAGGGTGGATTTCGGTAGAGTCGATCCTCTCTGAGAGATCGCGGGGGTGGTAGGGCGTTGCCGGTTTCCGCACGCCTCGGCTGGCATGACCTGCCGTCGGCGACGCGTGACGCCGTGGAGCGTGAGCTCGGGTCGGTGGTGCGCCGCACGCTGTGGCAGACCCCGGAATTCGACGGCGGTGTCGCCGCGAGGCTCGAACTCGAACGTGGTCGCCGCTGGATCTTCCTGAAGGCGATCCCCGCGAACAGCCCGCGTGCGGGCGGCTACCGGACGGAAGCCGCCCTCGCGCGGCAGCTGCCCGCGGAAGCGCCCACCCCGCAACTCCTGTCCTTTGTGGACAGCGACTGGCTGGTGCTCGCGTTCGCCGATTTCGACGGGACCCGGCCGAACCTGCGCCCGGGATCGCCGGACCTCTCCGCCGTGCTGGCCACCTTCGGCGCGCTCGGGCGCACGCTCACGCCGTGCCCGTTGCCCGACGTCCCGGACGCCCTCGACGATCTCGGACCGCTCCTGCGCGGCTGGCACGAACTCGCGAAGGAGCCGCCGGACGACCTCGACGGCTGGGCCGTCCGCAATCTTGACCGGCTCGTCCAGCTGGAGTCGTCCTGGCATCCCTGGGCGGCCGGGGACACGTTGCTGCACAACGACATCCAGCCCGAATACCTGGTACGGACCGGCAGCGGCCGGGTTCTCGTCACCAACTGGCGTTATCCGGCCAGGGGCGCGGGCTGGCTCGACCTGGTCGCGCTCGTCCCGTACCTGCTCGACGCCGGGCACGAACCCGCCGACGTCGACCGCCTGCTGCGGCGGCGCCCCGTGCTCACCGGCATCCCGGTCTGGGCGGTCACCGCGTTCGGCGTCGCCTTGGCTGGGCACGCCGAACGTGCCTGCCGGTTACCGGAACCACCCGCGACGACCGGGGTCCGCGCGGCACAACGCCGTCTCGCCGCGGGCATGCGTGCCTGGCTCGCCTACCGCACGCACTGGCACTAGCCGACGAACCGCATCCAGAGGACGAAATGCGAGGTCAGGAGACCACGTTCAGCGGCTCTTCCCCGGCGGCGTACCGGCGCAGCTGCTCGGTGACCAGCCGTTTCGCGCGCGGGTAGAACGACGCCGACCCACCAGCGATATGCGGCGTGATGACCACCCCGGGCGCCGTCCACAGTGGATGCCCGGCGGGCAGCGGCTCCGGCTCGACGACGTCCAGCGCCGCGCGCAACCGCCCGGCGACGGTCTCCGCCGTGAGCGCGGCGGTGTCGATCGCCGAGCCCCGCCCGACGTTCACCACCAGAGCACCGTCCGGCAGTGCCGCGAGTTCGGCGGCGCCGAGCAGCCCCATGGTCGCCGGCGTCTCGGGCAGGATCAGGACCACGATGTCGGCGGACGGCAGCAGCTCCGCCAGTTCACCGACACCGTGCACCGCCTCCGCGGGCCGTGCCCGGCTCGCAACCCTGGTCACGACCGCTTCGGCCGCGAGGAGCTGCCGCTCGATGGCCTGGCCGATCGAGCCGTACCCGACCAGCAGGACGCGGCTGTCGGCCAGCGAGCGCGTGTGCTCGCGCTCCCACGACCCCGCCGCCTGCTGCGCGAACCAGCGCGGAAGATCCCGCTGAGCGGCGTGGATCAGGGCGAGCGCGTGCTCGGCCACGCTGAGGTCGTGCAGGCCACGGCCGTTGGCCAGCTTCACCCCCGCCGGCACCAGCGGGAGCAGCTTTTCCACCCCGGCCGAAAGCGACTGCACGAGCTTCAGCGACGGGAGCCTGTCGAGCAGCTTCGTCGGCTCCGCTCCGGAGTCGTACGGCAGCACGTAGAACTCGACGTCGCCGAGATCGCCGTCCGGCAGCGGGCCGGTGCCGTCGTACAGCCGGGCACTCAGGCCCTCGGGCAGTGCGAGGTCGGACCAGGGCAGGATGGCGCGCTCCGTCATAGCGCCATTCTGACCATCGCGACCCGGCTCAGCCCTGATGGGTGGCGACGCAGAACTCGTTGCCCACGGGATCGGCCAGCACCGTCCAGGTCATCCCCGGCATCTCGTGCACGTCCAGCTTCGTGGCACCCAAACCGATCAGACGCTCCACCTCCTTCTCCATGTCGTCGGTACCGAAGTCCATGTGGACCCGGTTCTTGCCGGCGCGTTCCTCCGGTACCCGCTGGAACGCGAACACCGGCGCGCTCCCCACCGCGGGGCGCAGGATCAGGAACTCGCCGTCGTAGTCCTGGTCCACCTCCACCCCGAGCGCCTTCGTCCAGAACGCCGCCAGCCCTCGCGGATCGGCGCAGTCGATCGTGATCATGCCCAGTTCGATGCCCATACCCGGCAAGCTAGCGGCACCCACCGACAAAACCGGGCGCCCGCGATAACCGGTTGAAGCGCCCCAGGGCGGGGTGACTACGCTGCGCAGAACGTCTAAGCGCGTAATTCCAGCGAGGAGCCCAGAAGTGATCACCAGGATGTCGTCGTTGTTCCTTCGCACTCTGCGCGAGGATCCGGCGGACGCCGAGGTACCGAGCCACCGGCTCCTGGTACGTGCCGGCTACGTCCGCCGGGTCGCCCCGGGCGGCTACTCCTGGCTGCCGCTGGGCCTGCGGGTGCTGCGCCGTATCGAGAACGTCGTCCGCGACGAGATGAACGCCATCGGCGCGCAGGAGATCCAGTTCCCCGCGCTGCTGCCGAAGGAGCCTTACGAGGCCACCGGCCGCTGGACCGAGTACGGCGACGCCCTCTTCCGTCTCAAGGACCGCAAGGGCGCCGACTACCTCCTCGGCCCGACGCACGAAGAGCTCTTCGCGCTCACCGTGAAGGGTGAATACAGCTCGTACAAGGACTACCCGGTCGTCCTGTACCAAATCCAGACCAAGTACCGCGACGAGGCGCGCCCCCGCGCCGGCATCCTGCGCGGCCGCGAGTTCGTCATGAAGGACTCCTATTCCTTCGACCTCGACGACGAGGGCCTGACGAAGTCGTACGAGCTGCACAGGCAGGCGTACACGAAGCTGTTCGACCGCCTCGGCATCGAGTACGTCGTCGTCAAGGCGACCTCGGGCGCGATGGGCGGCTCGGCCTCCGAGGAGTTCCTCGCCGTCGCCGAGACCGGTGAGGACACCTACGTCCGCAGCACCGAATCGGGTTATGCGGCCAACGTCGAAGCGGTCACCACGCCCGCTCCCGAGGCGAAGCCGATCGAGGGACTGCCCGAGGCGAAGGTCCACCACACGCCGGACACCCCGACCATCGAGTCGCTGGTCAAGTTCCTGAACGACGCCGGCCTCGGCCGCACCTTCACCGCGGCGGACACGCTCAAGAACGTCCTGGTGAAGACGCGTCAGCCGGGTGCGAAGGAGTGGGAGCTGCTGGCCATCGGCCTCCCGGGCGACCGCGAGGTCGACACCAAGCGCCTCGAAGCCTCGCTCGAGCCCGCCGAGTTCGAACTGCTCGAAGAGGCCGACTTCGCCAAGAACCCCTTCCTCGTCAAGGGCTACATCGGCCCGAAGGCGCTGAAGGACAACGGCGTCCGCTACCTGCTCGACCCGCGCGTCGTCGACGGCACCGCCTGGGTCACCGGCGCCGACGAGCGTGATCACCACGTGGTCGACCTGGTCGCGGGCCGCGACTTCACCGGCGACGGCACGATCGAGGCCGCCGAGGTCCGCGAAGGCGACGCTTCGCCCGACGGCAAGGGCACCCTGGTCGCCGCGCGCGGTATCGAGATCGGGCACATCTTCCAGCTGGGCCGTAAGTACGCGGACGCGTTCGAACTGGACGCGCTGGGCCCGGACTCCAAGCCCATCCGCATCACCATGGGCTCCTACGGCGTCGGCGTCTCGCGTCTGGTCGGCGTGCTCGCCGAGCAGAACCACGACGACCTCGGCATCATCTGGCCGCGCGAGGTCTCGCCGTTCGACGTGCACGTGGTCATCGCGGGCAAGGACGAGACCGTCGCCGCCGGCGCGGAGAAGCTCGCCGCCGAACTGGACGCCGCCGGGATCGAGGTCGTCCTCGACGACCGCAAGGCGACCCCCGGCGTGAAGTTCGCGGACGCCGAACTCGTCGGGGTGCCGACCATCCTGGTGGTCGGGCGCGGCCTGGCGAACGGCGTCGTCGAGGTCAAGGACCGCCGCACCGGCGACCGCGAGGAGATCGCCGTCGACGCGGTCGTGGAGCATCTGGTCAAGCTCGTCCGCTCGTAATGGGGCTGTTCGGCAAGAAGCGCGGGGATTCCCCGGGCTACGAGGACAACGCGGCGCTGGACGGGTTCGGGGGCTATCAGCCCTCGGACTCGCCCGGCTACCGGCCTGCGCCTGCCGAACCCGCGCCGGAACCGGAACCCGAGACCGAACCTGAGCCCGCGCAGACGGCTAAGCAGCCGATGTCGCGAAGCGGGCGAAGGGCCATGTACGGCTTCTTCGCCACGCTCGGTGTCATCGCTGTCGCGGCGCTCGCGAACAACAGCTCGGACCGGTCGTCGAGCGACTCGCCGACCACCCGGACCCCGATCGTCTACACGCCTTCGCCGCGGGTCGTCGCGCCGCCGGTGACCGACGGCTGGCAGTCGGTGGCCGGGGCCGACGGCCAGGTCGCCTACGACGTCCCGCCGAACTGGACGCCGAAACCGACCACCATCCACGGCTGGGAGAAGAACGTTCTCGGCCCTGGGATCTCCATGTTCTCCAGCGCTTTCCTCGGTGAGGGCTACTGTCCGGCGGTCAAGGGCAGCCGGGTCGGGGGCAGCGGGCTGACGACCGTGAAGGTGGCCGACGCGCCCGCCGCGGCGGACAAGGCCCTCAACGATCTCGCGGTGAGCGCGTACAACCCCGACGGAGGCCCGGCGTCGGCCAAGATCGTGGCCGAACCGGTCCAGGCGGCGGAGTTCACGCTGGGCAACGGCAAGAAGGTCCCCGCGAGCATCCTCATCGCGGAGGTCACCCTCGGGCACACCGCGCCCTGTACCCCGAAGCGCGCCTTGGTCGGCGTACAGGCGGTGGACATGGGAGAGTCGGCGGCCGCCTTGCTCGTCTATTCGGATCAGGACGAACAGGGCAGTGCGGACCGCGAGCAGATCCTGAAGATCCTCAAGACCTACCGGGGCGTTCCGGAGGCCGACCGCAAGACCATCACCCCGCCGCCTTCGACCTTGCGCTGAGACGTCGGTCCCGCTGGTCTCGTGAGTGGTAATGAGGGTTAGAACCGTCATTACCACTCACGAGTCCCTTGCTGGACCCGGCCGGGACAGCCTTGAGCGCGTCTCGGATGTGCAGCGTGGGCCAGGCCCGGCCCGGTGGCAGGCGTCTCGAAGGCCCCCTTTGAGACGGTGAACGCCTCAAAGGGGGCCTTCGAGACACAGCCACGAGCGGCTGGTGGGCTGGGCTGGGTCGTGAGTGGTAATGAGGGTTAGAACCGTCATTACCACTCACGAGACCGGCGGCCAAAGAGTCACGTGAAGCGGTTATCCCGGGGGCAGGACGCCCTGATCGCCCACCGCGACCTGGGTCACCAGGCGCCGCCCCGCCGACGCCGGTCGCGGGTTCGCCGATGAGCGCTGGGGCTTCTTGCCGGACCTGGCGAGTTTGGCCAGCCGCAGCAGCCCGGTGTTCGGCAGGTAGGCCCGGCCGAGCGCGATCCCGATCCGCGGCAGATCCGCCTCGTCTCGGAACGCGAGGTACAGCGGGACGTGCCGCGGCTGGAACTTCGCCTTGAACGCGTGCAGCGAACGGAATCCGTAGAACGGCTCCATCATCGTGCCGAGCGCGTCGAGGACGCGTTCGACGGCGTGCGCGGGTTCGCCGGAACTCGCCAGCGGGGCACCGGACAGCGAAACGAACTTCGCGCCTTCTTCGCGGAAGGCCAGGCACGACGACGCGATCAGGAACTCCATCGTGGGGCGGAAACCGTCGGACCGCTTGCGCATGACGTCGAGCGTCCAGCCGCCGACGGCGCCTGCCCCGGTGTGGACCGGCAGCCACGACGTCACACCGTGGACCACGCCGTCGGCGTCCACCGCGAGACCGACCCTGGTCTCCGGGTCCATCGCCTCGTCGACGCCGCCGAGCGTGAAACCCATCTCCGGCATGCCCTTGTCGCCGATCCATTCCTCGGAGATGGCGCGCACCTGGGAGATCACCGAACGGGGCTGGTCGGCGAGCCGGACCAGCCGGAACTCGATGCCGTCCTTCTTGGCGCGGTTGAGCGCGGTCCGCACGTCCTGCCAGCGCTTGCCGCGGAACTCCAGCGCCTCCAGTTCGATCAGGGTGTCCTCGGCGACCTGGACCTGCTTCCAGCCGTGATCCGCCGTCTTGGCGGTGGTGTCCCCGGTGGCGGAGAACAGGCACGGCACGAGACCGGTGTTCTCGCACATCGTGATGAACTCGGCGATCGTCCGGTCACCGGCGCCATCGGGCGCGATCGGGTCGCCGAGGGCGATGGCGACCCCGGCGTGGCGCCGGTAGGCGAGGTAGGACTTGCCGTCCGCGGACACGAAGTACGAGTTCTGCGGCCACGTCGTCATCCACGAGAGCGTGCTTCCGCCGTGACGGCTGAGCAGCGTGCGGGCCAGCGCGGGGTTGCCCATCCGGCCGAGACGGCGGCGCTTCCGCCGCGACGGGACGCGGAAGGCGCCGCGGGAGGAGATCAGCAGCGCGAACTCGACCGTCCACAGGAGATTGTCCACGAAGAACAGGGGCGGATCCGAAAGCCCGGTGTCCTCACCGAGGACCTCGGCCAGCGCGAGCACCCCGCCGTAGGCCATCACCTGCAGGATGACGAACGACGTCAGGATCATCGCGCACCACCAGGCGACCTGACTGCCCTTGCGCAGGCCGTTCATGATCGGCAGCACGATCAGGCACAGGATGCCGACTTCCCAGGTGGAGAGCGAAAGCTCCTCGGACGAACCGAAGGGGCCGTTGCCCGGTACGAAGGACATCACCAGTTCCGCGACCGTGAGCACCAGCAGCCCGGCCACGACGTAGAACCGCCATTCGCGCAGGCTCGGCCGCCGTTCGCGGCCGGCGTCCGGCGAGCCGATGAACCTGCGCCCGAACGGCAGGGCCAGCACCAGCGCGAAGAAGTGCACGAGGTCGGCGAGCGTGCCGACGAAGATGATCGCGATCCCGGCGTAGACGCACAACCCGGCGCGCAACCGGAGCCGCCACGGCGGGCGCAGGGTGGCGCTGGCGACCGCGACCGCGGCGAGCGCTCCACCGGAGAAGCCGACGTCGAGGCTGCCCGCGACCCGCTCCGCCCACTCCCAGCCCGAGTTGCGGCTCAGGGCCAGGAACTGGACCGCGACCAGCACGCTGACGAACTGGCCGCCGATCGCGATCGCCATCGCCCGGCGCGTGCCGAGCCGCCATTCCGCGAAGCCCGCGAACAGCGCGAAGCTGAGCACCATCGGCAAGTAGTACAGCGGGACGACCGCGAACAGCGGTCCGGTGAACAAGGTCCACCACCGGCCTGATTCGAGCGACGGCAGCCCGTACGCGATGTACGGGTACACCGCGCGATCCTCCGCGGCGGACCACAGCGCGCCCGTGGCCAAGGCGAGCGCGAGCATGGTGACCGTGACGAGGGTCGTGAAAGGCAGCCGGTGCCTCAGCACCGTGGCGATCTTGTGTGTCCGGCCCGGCGCGGCCGTCCCGCTTCCCCCAATTGGCATGGACTCAAGGTAGGCGGAAGAGGGCTGCGAGGACATCGGGTAGCGGACCTATATTTCCCTTAGGGGAGTGCTACTCCCGACGGATGCTGCCACCCATCTTGAGGACTATGTCCCTGGCTATCGCACCGGGGATCCCCTGGTCCGCCAGTACCAGGAGGACGTGGTAGCGGCCGGATCCGGGCAGTGCGCGCAGGGGTAGGGCGATGGCGGTGATCGCGACCGACGGCGCCGGGCAGGGGTCGTCCGAGGTGGGGACGACGGTGGTGGTCACGGCCGTGGCAATCGTGCCGCCGTCGAGGACGGTCACCGGCCCGGCCGCGCCGGTCTCGGTCTTCGGGGTCCCGCCGCCGATCGAACCGTACGCGGCTTCGGCCCATCGGAGGGTCGTCTCCTCCGCCGCCTGGGCGATGCCGTCGACCTCGCCCTCGTCGATGGTGGTGAATCCGGCCATCGCCCGCGCCGAGAGTTCGGAGCCGGGGCAGAAATCGCGGCGGTACCGGGCGACGCCCTGCAAGGTGACGAGTTCCCCGGCCGGTGTCTCGTAACCGACGGCGACGTCGGGCTCCTCGATCGTCCAGTCCGGCGGGACGTCGAACACGAGCGGGTGATCGTCGGACAGGACCGGTTGCCAGCCCGCGATCACGGGACCGATCCGGGTGGGCATCACCGGATCGGGCAGGACGAAGTCCTCGGCGGACGGCGGTGTCGCGGTCCTGGCCTGGTAGGTGGCCGTCGTACCGACCGCGAGGACGATGACCAGCCCGATGACGCCCAGGGTCGGCAGCAGACGAGAGCGTCGCGGCGGAGCGGTGTCCCGGACGACGGGAATCGGCCGTGTCCGCTCGGCCTCGGATTCCAGCGGCTGCCCGGTGAACGGATCGACGAACCACAGTCGAGGTTCGTCGGATCGCCCACCGGGGCCGGTCATTGCTGAGGCCTCAGACTCGCGAGGATCATCTGCGCGTCCGAGTCGGGCAGGGCGTCGGGAGTGCCCTGGTCGAGGACCATCACGAAGCAGACGGTCTGCTGGCCGATCTTGAACGCCGCCGAAGTGACCTTCACGCTCGGCGCCCGGCAGCCTTCGGTCTCCCGCGGGGTGAACGTGGCGCTGGAACTGACCGCCTGGATCGTGCCGTCCGCGATGGGGACCGGCTTGATCTCGGGCAGCGGCACGTCGGCGTTGCCCGTGGCGGACTGGATCCACAGCCGGACAGCGCCCCTGGCGGCGTTTTCGACCGGGATCTGCTCCGCGGTGGCGAAGCCGACCATTCCCCGGTTCGAACCGCTGACGTCGGGGCAAGCGCCGAGTTTGTACCTCGACACCTCGTGGATGACCATCTTGAGGTCGCGCTCGGTGTTCCCGGTGGTGTAGCCCGCGGTGGTCTCCCAGCCCACCGGGGGCAGGTCGTACGCGGTCTTGTCCTGCCGGGACACGATTCCCTGCCAGCCCAGCGTCTTGGCCGGGACCTTGTTGCCCTCCTGTGCCTCGCCGCTCTGGGAGGTCGACGGCGATTTCGACGCGGACGCCGACGCGGAAGGCGGTGTGGGCTGGGGTTTGGGATCTTCGCCGTCACGCAGAACGAAGAAGAGCGTGGCGCCGACGGCGATCACCACGACGAGCGCGCCGAGGCCGATCCACAGCCCCTTCTTGCCCTTCTTGGGCGGTTCCGGCGCGAAACCGTGGTAGGTCTGCTGCGGGAACTGCGGAAAACCCTGCTGCTGGGGATCCTGGGCGTACTGCTGCGGGTTCTGCGGCGGATATCCCTGCTGCGGGGGCTGCTGCCCATAGGGCTGCTGTCGCTCCGGCCAGCCGTCGCCGCCTGGGTATGCCATGGACCGAGTTTAGTCGGGGTTCCCCAGCACGGCGGCACGCACCGCTGCCAGATCGGAGAGGTCGCCGAGCACGGTGTGCGCGCCCGCGTCGGCCAGTTCCTCCGCGCTGAACTGCCCTGTCGCCACGGCCACCGCGACGGCGCCGTTGTCGAGCGCGGCCCGTACGTCGTCCGGGGTGTCGCCGATGACGACGACCGACGTCGGCGCGAAGTCCGTGCCGTGTTTCGCCGAAGCGTGGCCGACGGCGGCGGGCACCAGATCGGGCCGGTGTGCCGAGAGCGAGCCGTAGCCGCCGATCTCGAAGTCGACGTGTTCGTGCAGGTCGAACGCGGTCAGCTTGTGCACGGAGATCTCCGGCAGGTTCCCGGTGACCAACGTCTGCACGATGCCGCCGTGGGTGGCGAAGTCGTTCAGGGCGTCCTTGGCTCCGGGGAGCGCCCGGCCGTTCGAGGACAGCGTCGGCGCGTGACTTTCGGAGACCGCGATCAGCGCGAGCCAGAGCGCGCGCACGTTCTCCTCGGTGGGCTCGATGCCGTGTGAGGTCAGGATGTCCGCGCTGATGGCGCGTTCGGTGCGGCCGCCGAAGTTCGGCAGCGCCCGCAGTTCGACGCCGGCGACCTCGGCGAGCGCGGCCGTGTACCAGGCGGCGCCGATACCGCGCAGGTCCACGAGGGTCTGGTCGATGTCCCACAGCACGAGCCGGTGCGGAGTAGTCACGCGGTCGACGGTACCGGTGAGCTAATTCAACGTCTGTTGACTTCCGTGCGGCCGGGGCCTACCTTGAGGGCAATTAATTCAACGTCTGACGAATAAATGGAGGACGGTCATGCCGACCCCGAGCCGTCGCCCCGCCGGGGCCTTCGCCTTACTCGCCGCGGTGGCAGGCGCGCTGGTCGCCGTCGTACTCGGCTTTCTCACCTTCGGCGCGCAGGCCACCGTCGCGCCCGACGGTCTTCCCGTCGCCGTGGCCGCGCCGCCGGGACCGCTCCAGGCGGCCGCGCACGGGATCGCGTCCCATGGCGGCGGCCAGGTCGCCTGGCGGGTGACCTCGGCCGAGGAAGGCCGGAAACTGTTGGAGGACAAGGAGGTCTACGGCGTTCTCGAACTTCCGTCGACGGTCGTGGTCTCCGGCGCGGTGAACCCGTCCGGGACCCAGATCGCGCAGCAGGTGCTGACCGGCGCGGCGCAGGCAATGGGCGGGACGCCGAAGGTCGAGACACTGCACGCCGCGAGCGTGGCGGGCCGGGTCGCGCCGCTCGGGCTGAGCGCGCTGGCGTGGGTGGGCTGCCTGGCCGGGGGTGCCGTGCTGGTCCTGGTCGGCGGCCGGGAGGCGGGAGTCACCGCGCGGTTCACTCAGATCTTTTCGGCGGGAGTGCTGGTCACCGGTGTCCTGGCCGGATTCCTGAAACTGTGGGACTCCTCGCTCCCGCTCGGCTGGGACGTCCTCGGGTTCCTCTTCCTCACCTCGACCGCGTTCGCCGCCCTGCAGACCGGTCTGCTGCGGCTGCTCGGTGTGCGGGCGATGGCGGTCCTCGGCCCGCTGTACCTGGTCGCGCCCGCCGTCGCGGGCCAGGTGCCGGAGCTGCTGAACCCGGCGTACCGCGCGGTGCTGTGGTCCTGGACGCCGTTCCGGTTCTCCACCGAAGGTCTCCGGAGCCTGCTGCAGGGTGTGCCCGGCGCGCCGGACGTCACGACCGGGATCTGGGTGCTGGCCGCGCTGCTCGGCGCCGGGCTGGTGCTCGCGCTGTGGCCGGGCCGGTCAGCCCTCCAGGAGACTGAAGCGGACGCGTCGCACCGGGTTGTCCAGGTTGGTGTCCACTAGGCAGATCGACTGCCAGGTGCCCAGCGTCAGCACTCCGCCGAGCACCGGGATCGTCGCGAACGGCGGCAGCAGCGCGGGCAGGACGTGGTCACGACCGTGACCGGGACTGCCGTGCTGGTGCCGCCAGCGGCCGTCGCGGGGGAGCAGTTCGTCGAGTGCCGCGAGCAGGTCTTCGTCGCTGCCCGCGCCGGTTTCGAGGATCGCCAGCCCGGAGGTCGCGTGCGGGACGAAGACGTGCAGGATCCCGTCCTCGGCGTCCGCGTCGCGCAGGAAGGTCTCGGCGTCCTTGGTCAGGTCGTGCACCACGGCCACGCTGCCGGTGCGCACCTCGATCTCCGTGGAGTACATGCTCGTCACGGTAGTGCGGGGTGAGCCGGGTGTCAGGCGTGCCGCCGCGCGAGGGCGACCAGATAGCGCACTGGCCGGTCCGTCGGATTGACGTAGGCGCACGGCTGCGGCGTGCCCAGCTGGAGGCAGTCACCCGTATCGAGTTCGTGGTCGACGTCGCCCTCGCGGAACCGCAGATGTCCTTCGAGTACCCAGATCTGGTGATGGGTCAGCGCGTAGGTGTGGGCGGGGAAGGAGACCTCGGCGCCGGCGGGCAGGACGACCTCGACCAGTTCGAGCGGCCCGCCCAGCGACGGCGAGACGGCGCGGCGCACGTAGCCGGTGTCCGGGTCGGTCCAGGTCGGCTGATCGGCCACGCGCGCGAGCCGCCGGTCACCGTGTTCGGCGCGTGCGATCAGCTCGGACAGCGTCATGCCGAGCGCGGCCGAGAGCCTGCTGAGCAGGACGGCCGTCGGCTGGGCTTCACCGCGTTCGATCTTGCCGATCATCGCCCTGGACACGCCGGACATTTCCGCGAGAGCGTTGGCGGAGAGGTTCTGATCGACTCTCGCGGACTGGAGCGTCGCGGCGAGCGACGCGGACAGGGGATCCGACATGCTGCTCACTATAGTGGCAGCATCGGATACTATGGTTGCCATGGTGATCAGGGAAGCGACGGAAGACGACGCGGCGGCCTGCGCGGAGATCTACGCGCCGTACGTCACCGACACGGCGATCTCGTTCGAGACCGAGCCGCCCAAACCGGACGAGATGGCCGAGCGCATCGCCAAGGCGCGGCGGTCACACGCCTGGCTCGTACTCGAAGACGACGAAGGACGCGTCGCCGGCTACGCGTACGGAGGTCCGTTCAGCGGCCGTCCCGCCTATCGCTGGTCGTGCGAGGTCAGCGTCTATCTGGAGATGGGCAGGCGGCGGACGGGCGGCGGCCGCGCGCTCTACCAGGCGCTGCTGGACCGCCTGGCCGCACGTGGATTCCGGACGTTCTGCGCGGGAATGGTGCTGCCGAACGACGCGAGCGCCGGACTGCACCGGGCGATGGGTTTCGAGCCGGTCGGGACTTACCGGCGGATCGGGTACAAGCACGGGGCGTGGCGGGATGTCGCGTGGGTGCAGCTGTGCCTGCCGGAGGTGGACGGGGTCCCTGCCGAGCCTCGGTGACGGCCCAGTACTAGGACTCCAGGTACCGCAGCACCGCCAGCACCCGCCGGTTGTCCCCTTCGGACTGTGGCAGCGCCAGCTTCCCGAAGATGCTCGACACGTACTTCTCCACCGAGCCCGCCGAAAGGAACAGCGCGGTCGCGATCGCCGAGTTCGACCGGCCTTCGGCCATCAGCCCCAGCACCTCCCGCTCGCGCGGGGTCAGCCCGGCGAGCGCGTCCGTCTTCCGGGTGGCGGCGAAGAGCTGGCTGACCACTTCGGGGTCGAGCACGGTTTCCCCGTCGGCGACCCGCTGGAGCGCGTCGAGGAAGTCCGACACCTCGGCGACGCGGTCCTTCAGCAGGTAACCGACACCGCCCGCGCGGTCGGCCAGGAGTTCCGTCGCGTACTGCGTCTCGACGTACTGGGAGAACAGCAGGATCGCGCAACCGGGCAGTTCCGCGCGGAGCGCGATCGACGCGCGCAGTCCTTCGTCGGTGTGCGTCGGCGGCATGCGGATATCCACAATGGACACATCCGGCCGGTGCTCGCGAACCGCCGCGCACAGGCTGTCGCCGTCGGCCACCGCCGCGACGACTTCGTGGCCCCGAAGGTTCAGCAGTTCGACGAGTCCCTCCCTCAGGATGGCCGAATCCTCCGCGATCACGACGCGCACGCCGCCCCCCATGTTCCTATTTCCGTAGTGGTATCTCCGCGCTGATCACCGTAGGCCCTCCCACGGGGCTGTCGATGTCGAGCCCGCCGTCGACGGTCGCGAGCCGCTCGGCGATCCCGGCGAGTCCGCCGCCGCGTTCCAGCCGGGCCCCGCCTTCGCCGCCGTCCCGCACCACGAGCCGCAAGCCGTCACCGACGATACCGACGTCGACCTCGATCGCCGACGAGGTGTGCTTGGCGGCGTTGGTCAGCAGTTCGGCGACGGTGAAGTAGGCGATGGTCTCGATCGACGGCGACGGCCTGGCCGGCAGGTCCACGGAGATCCGCGCGTCGATACCCGAGCTGGCGGCCAAAGTGGACAGTGCGACGCCGAGGCCGGCGTCGAGGGCGGCGGGGTGGATACCGCGGGCGAGGTCCCGCAGTTCGATCAGCGCCTGCTTCGCGTTGGCGTGCGCGGCGGTGACCAGGGCCGTCACGTGGTCGACGTCGCCGCCCGCACGTAGTTCGTCCTTCGCGATGCCGAGCTTCATCGCGAGCGCGACCAGCTGGGCCTGCGCGCCGTCGTGCAGGTCGCGTTCGATCCGGCGCAGGCGCAGCGCCGCGTCGTCGACGGCGGTCGCCCGGCTGCGTTCGAGATCGCGCACGCGTTTCGACAGGTCCTCGGCGCCGAGGACGCCGCGCACGAGCAGCCGGTCGAATTCGGTCAGTCCGTGGACCACCCACGGCATCGCCAGCAGGACGGCCAGCCCGGTCAGCGCGAGCGGCAGGGTCAGGGGCCAGGTGTCGACGCGGAGGTCGAACGTCGGCATGGCGTCGCCGTTCAGGGTGAACCAGAAGAGGGGGTAGGTCAACGTGCTCACGGCGTAGACGAACAGTGTCGCGACCAGGAACAACTCGATCAGCGTGAGCGGCAGCCGGATCAGCAGGTAGGCGATCGAGCGCCAGCCCGCCGGATCACCGAGTTTGCTTTTGATCCCGTTCCACAGGCCCGGCCGCAGCTCGGGCCGGGCGGGTGGCGTGACCGTCACTCCGAGCAGGATGCGGGCGAGGCCGATATGCGCGGCGCCGATCAGCCGCGCCCCCGCCAGAACGCCGATGAGCACCGGCAGTCCGATGGTGAGCAGGCTCAGTCCGGTCCCGAGTACCAGTCCGACGACGACGAGCACCACGAACACCAGCGTCAGCGGCGCTCCGATCAGCACCCACGCCAGCTCGGCCCAGTACGCGCGGCTCAGCTGCGCACCGAAGACGCGTCCGGCGAGCCGGGGCATGGCGAGGCGGGTGGTCACGGCATTCAGCCTGCCGTGGCCACCCGCCCCGTGCCCATCCAGGTTTCCCTAGTCTTCGCGGTGCTGTTCGTCCGCCTGTGCCCGCTGGGACGCCTCGCGCATCTCGATGACGTCCGTCAGCCAGTCGCCGGTTTCGCGGGCGATGTCCCGGATCGCGCCGGTGATGATCGTCGCGATGTTGCCGATATGGGTGGCCGCCGACTCGGTGACCTCTTGGACCACGTCCTTGGTGCTTTCGAACTGACCGACCATGTCAGACACCTTAAGCCGCTCGGAGGGTCTTGTCGCTTCCCACGGTAGCGGGAGTGCGGCGTTCACCGTTCCAGGGCATGGCCAGTTTCACGATCTTCTTGGCCACCGAGAACATCTGCTTGTGCAGCGGGCCGGTGTTGTACGGCAGGCCGTACTTCTCGCAGATCGCCCGCACCTCGGCCGCGATCTCCGGGTAGCGGCGCGCCGGGATGTCCGGGAACAGGTGGTGCTCGATCTGGTGCGAGAGGTTCCCGGTCATGATGTGGAAGAGCTTGCCGCCGGTGATGTTCGCCGAACCGAGGATCTGCCGCAGGTACCACTGACCCCGCGACTCGTTCTCGGTCTCCTCCTCGGTGAAGCTCTCGACGTCGGCGGGGAAGTGCCCGCAGAAGATGATCGAGAACGCCCACAGGTTGCGGGTCAGGTTCGCGGTCGCGTTGCCGAGGAAGGTCAGCGGCGCGAGCGGACCGGTCAGCAGCGGGAAGAGCACGTAGTCCTTGCCGACCTGGCGACCGGCCTTCTTGAGCATCTTCAGGCCGACCTCCTTGTTGTCCGACCAGCTGCGCTCGCCCTTGAGGACGCGGTCGAATTCGAGGTCGTGCAGCATGACGCCCCACTGGAACATGAACGCCAGCGCCACCGCGTACACCGGGTTGCCGAGGTAGTACGGGTGCCACTTCTGCGCGGGGTCCAGGCGGAGGACGCCGTAACCGATGTCGCGGTCCTTGTCGAGGATGTTGGTGTAGGTGTGGTGCATGTAGTTGTGTGAATGGCGCCAGTTCTCCGCGGGGGCGACGTTGTCCCATTCGAACTTCTGGGAGCTCAGCGCCGGGTCGCGCGTCCAGTCGTACTGGCCGTGCATGACGTTGTGGCCGATCTCCATGTTGTCGAGGATCTTCGCCACCGAAAGCGCGGCCACCCCGGCGACCCACGCGGGCGGGAAGAACCCGGCGAACAGCAGCCCGCGGCCGGCGACCTCCAGCGCGCGCTGGGTCTTGATGACGTTGTGGATGTAGTCGACGTCGACCTGGCCGAGGTCGGCGACGATCCGCTGCCGGATCTCGTCCAGTTCGCGGCCGAACTCCTCGACCTGGGCGGGGGTGAGTTTGTCCTGCAAGCCGGTCATACCGGAGTCCTTTCTAAGCGTTGATCTCGACGTCCCCGACGGGGACGGAGATGCAGAGCTGGATCTCTTCGTTCTCTTCGCTGGAGGTTTCGCCGGTCTTGGCGTTGCGCACGCAGCCCGAGGTCTTGACCTGCGTGCAGGAGAAGCAGATGCCCATCCGGCAGCCGTGCTCCGGCCGCAGGCCCGCGTCTTCCGCCTGCTCCAGCAACGGTTTCCCGGAGTTCTCGAATTCGCGGCCGCTGCGCGCGAACCGGACCTGCCCTTCGGCGCTCTCGGTGTCGAAGGTGAGCGCGGGCGGGGTGAACTCCTCGGTGTGCAGATGTGCGCCCAGGCCGTCGGCCTCGAACGCCTCGCGGACGGAATCCATCAGCGGCTTCGGCCCGCACAGGAAGGTCTCGGCGTCCGGATACCACGGCGCGGCCTCCGCGAGGTGCTCCTTCGAGAAGAAGCCGTGCAGGTCGCCACCGGTTTTCGCGTGGGTGAACGCGTGTACCACCCGCAGGCCGGGCAGGCGGCGGGCGAGGTCGGCGAGTTCGGCGCGGTAGAGCGCGTCGTCGGCGCCGTTGGAGTAGTGCAGGAAGGCGACATCGCCCTCGTGACGCTCGTCCGCCAGTGTGCGCAGCATCGACAGGACGGGCGTGATCCCGCTTCCGCCGCTCAGCAGCAGGATCCGCCGGGGCCTCGGCGACGGCAGCGTGAACTCACCGTCCGGAGTGGACAGTCCGAGCACGGAACCGATGGTGACCGTGCGGTTCAGATGTCGTGAGACGAGGCCCTGCGGGTCGGCCTTGATGGTCAGTTCCAGTGTGCCGTCGTGCTCTGAACCGGCGGGCGAATAGCAGCGGGTGCGGCGGACGCCGTCGATCTCGACGGTCACCCGCACGTACTGACCCGCGACGAAGCCGCGCCAGGCCCGGCTCGGCCGGATGGTCAGGGTGACCGTGTCTGGGGTCTGCCGCCGGACGTCGGTGACCAGGCCGCGGATCTCCCGGCGGACCAGCATCGGATCGACGAGTTCGAGGTAGCGGTCCATGCCATGGGGCGTGAGCAGGGCCTCGGCCAGCGAGGCCAGCCGCCTGGCCCTGCGCGGTACCAGTGCCGTCATCACATCTCCCGAAGTTTTTCCAAGAAGTTCAGTGAACGCTTGTACACTGAACAGTGAAGTGGCGATGGTCCCGCTTGTCAACGCGAGAGGAGGCCGATGTGACGTGGGTGATAGGACGGAGGCGATTACGCTGTCCGTCGTGACAACTGAGCCCGTTTCCCGGCAGGAGCGCAAACAGCGCACGCGGCAAGCGCTGCTGGACGCCGCGCTGGACCTGGTCGCGGAACGCGGGTTTTCCGGCCTGAGCCTGCGAGAAGTCGCGAAACAGGCGGGGATCGTGCCGACGGCGTTCTATCGCCATTTCGCATCGATGGACGAACTCGGGGTCGCGCTCGTCGAGGAGTCGATGCGCACACTCCGCACGATGATCCGCTCGGCGCGCACCAGGCCCGCGGCGTACAACGACATGATCCGCACGTCCGTGCGCATCCTGCACGAGCACGTTCGGGCGCACGAGGACCACTTCCACTTCCTGACGCGGGAGCGCTACGGCGGCACCGGCCCGGTCCGGCAGGCGATCGGCTTCGAGCTCAAGCTCTTCGTCAGCGAACTCGCCGTCGACCTCGCGCGGTTCGACAATCTCCGCGAATGGGCGACCGAGGATCTCCATCTGCTCGCCGACCTGATCGTGACGACCATGCTCACGACGGTGCTCGAGCTGCTCGAGACCCCCGCGCGCGACAACGAGATCGTGCGCACGGCCGAACGGCGGTTGCGGCTGATCTTTCTGGGGGTGCCGAACTGGCGCAGTGTTCCGTGACGGGCGGAACCGTTGCTCCGTAAGTGTCATGAGGGGTCCCCATAGGACGGAATTCGTCCTATGGGGACCCCTTATGACATCCCCCACCTGGATCGATGGCTGGATCGATCGTGATGGCGGATGTCACGCAAAGATGCCTTCCGGACACGTTCAGCCATGGGACTTGTCGGCCGGACATGGTAAACAGTGCGAGTTCGTGTGGTCCTCTCCAGCGAGGAGGTCGCCTGTGGCGGCAGAAAACGAGCAGCTCACGGTCGGTGTTGTCCGGGAGACCGGGCAGGGAGAACGCCGCGTCGCGCTGGTACCGAAACTCATCGAGCGTGTCTCAGGACGCGGAATGCGGGTGGTGGTCGAGCCCGGTGCGGGCGCCGGCGCGCTGCTCGCCGACGAGGTCTTCGAGCAGGCGGGCGCGGAGCTCGGTGACGCGTGGGATGCCGACATCGTGGTGAAAGTGGCGCCTCCGAGCGCGGCCGAAGTCGCGAAGCTCAAAACAGGCACGATCCTCATCGGTTTCCTGAATCCCCGTGCCGATCCGGACGGGATAGCGGCGCTGGAATCGGCGGGCGTGCGCGCTTTCGCCGTCGAGGCGATCCCCCGGATCTCCCGCGCGCAGGCCATGGACGCGTTGTCGTCGCAGAGCAGTGTCGCGGGTTATCGCGCGGTTCTGCTGGCAGCGCAGAAACTCACCCGGTTCTTCCCGATGCTCACCACCGCGGCGGGCACCGTGCCACCGGCGAAGGTGCTCGTGCTCGGCGCGGGCGTCGCCGGATTGCAGGCATTGGCGACGGCGAAACGGCTCGGTGCGCAGACCACCGGGTACGACGTCCGGCCCGAGGTCGGCGAGCAGGTCAAATCCCTCGGCGCGAAATTCCTCGACCTCGGCATCGAGGCGGTCGGCGAAGGCGGATACGCCCGCGAGCTGACCGAGGAGGAAAGGGCCGAGCAGCAACGCAGGCTCACCGAGGCGATCACGAAGTTCGACGTTGTGATCACCACGGCGCTCGTCCCCGGCCGCAAGGCGCCGACCCTCGTCACCGCCGACGCGGTGAAGGGGATGCCCGCCGGTGGTGTCGTGGTCGACCTCGCCGGCGAGTCCGGCGGCAACTGCGAACTGACGAAACCGGGCGAGGAGGTCGTCGAGTACGACGTCACCATCTGCTCGCCGCTCAACCTCGCCGCGGAGATGCCCGCGCATTCCAGCGAGCTGTACGCGCGCAACGTGACCGAACTGCTGGAACTGCTCGTCGACAAGGAAGGCAAGCTCGCGCTCGACTTCTCCGACGAGATCGTCGCCGGGGCCTGCGTGGCCGGAAAAGAAGAAGGGGGCGAGTGATGCTGGTAGGCAGCCTGGCGATCCTCGTGCTCGCCGGATTCGTGGGATTCACCGTCATTTCGAAGGTGCCCAACACCCTGCACACCCCGCTGATGTCGGGGACCAACGCCATCCACGGCATCGTCCTGCTCGGCGGGCTGATCGTGCTCGGCCTCGGCGTGGACGGCGTACTGAACAAGATCCTGCTGGTGATCGCGATCGCCTTCGGCACGATCAACGTGGTCGGCGGCTTCCTCGTCACCGACCGGATGCTTTCGATGTTCAAGGCGAAGAAGCCGGAAGAGGGTGGTGACAAGTGACGACCTTCATCGCCGTCCTCTACATCATTTCCTTCGCACTGTTCATCTACGGCCTGATGGGCCTGACCGGTCCGCGCACCGCGGTGCGCGGCAACTGGATCGCCGCGGTCGGCATGGGCATCGCGGTGATCGCGACGCTGCTGACGCCAGGCATGAGCAACTGGCTGCTGATCGCCCTCGGGGTCGCGATCGGTGTCGTCGTCGGCGTGCCGTCCGCGCGCAAGGTGAAGATGACCGCGATGCCGCAGATGGTGGCGCTGTTCAACGGCGTCGGCGGCGGGGCGGTCGCGCTCATCGCGTGGGTCGAGTTCCGGACCACGGACGGCTACGCGCACGAGCCGGCGTACGTCGCGATCGCGTCGCTCTTCGCCGCGATCGTCGGGTCGATCTCCTTCTGGGGCTCGAACATCGCGTTCGGGAAACTGCAGGAGCTCATCTCCGGCCGGCCGATCACCCTGGGCAAACTGCAGCAGCCGGTCAACGCGCTGGTATTGGTCGCCGCGGTCGTCCTCGCCGTCGTCATCGCCACCGGCGGCGACGCCGAACTGCTGATGATCGGCCTGCTGGTGGCCGCGGGTGTGCTCGGCGTGGTGGTCGTGCTGCCGATCGGCGGCGCGGACATGCCGGTGGTCATCTCCCTGCTGAACGCGCTCACCGGACTGTCGGCGGCGGCCATGGGTCTCGCCCTCGACAACACCGCGCTGATCGTGGCGGGCATGATCGTCGGCGCCTCGGGTTCGATCCTGACCAACCTGATGGCGAAGGCGATGAACCGGTCGATCCCGGCCATCGTCGCCGGCGGGTTCGGCGGCGGTACGGCGGTCGCGAGCAGCGGCTCCGGCGAGGTCCGGCCGGTCCGCAGCACCAGCGCGTCCGACACCGCGATCCAGATGGCGTACGCCAACAAGGTCGTGGTCGTCCCCGGTTACGGCATGGCCGTCGCGCAGGCGCAGCACGTGGTCCGCGAGATGGCGAAGTTGCTGGAGGCCAAGGGGATCACGGTCGCCTACGCGATCCACCCGGTGGCGGGCCGGATGCCGGGGCACATGAACGTGCTCCTCGCCGAGGCCGACGTCCCGTACGAGCAGCTCAAGGAAATGGACGAGATCAACTCCGAGTTCGCCCAGACCGACGTCGCGCTGGTGATCGGCGCGAACGACGTCACGAACCCGGCCGCGGAGACCGATCCGGGCTCGCCGATCTACGGGATGCCGATCCTCAAGGTGAACCACAGCCGGTCGGTGATCGTGCTCAAACGCTCGATGAGCTCGGGCTTCGCGGGCATCGACAACGAGCTCTTCTACGATGCGAAGACCAGCATGCTCTTCGGCGACGCGAAATCGTCGGTGGGCGAGATCGTGGAGGAACTCAAAGCACTGTGACCGGCCCCTCGGAAGTCGTCGCCGCGTTCGACGACCCGGCCGACAACCTCGCGTTCGACGAAGCCCTCCTGCGCGCCGCACCGGAGGCGCCGGTCCTGTGGATCTGGCGCAACACCGACTGTGTGGTCGTGGGGCGGGGGCAGAAGATCGAACGCGAGGTCAAGGCCGACGTCTGTGCGAGCGACGGCGTTCCGGTGCTGCGCCGGGCCAGCGGCGGCGGCACGGTGTTCCACGATCCCGGCAATCTCAACATCACCCTCGTCCTGCCGGGGCAGGGCCTGGCAGGGAAACCCGACAGACCGCTCGAAGCACTCGGGGAACTGATGACCGCGACGGTGGCCGGACTCGGGCTGCCGTCGCGGCTCGGTGACCGGGGACTGTTCGTCGGTGACTCGAAGCTGTGCGGTTTCGCCGTGTTCCGGACGAGAACGGGCCTGCTCGCGCATTCGACCCTGCTCGTTTCGACCGCCGCCGAACGGGTCGGCCGGTACCTCACCGCGGCACCGGCGGATCCCCGTCCGCTCGACTCGCATCGGAGCCAGGTCGCGTCGCTCGCCGACCACGGCCTGCGCAAAGGTGTTGCCGAAGTCACGGCCGCGGTCCGTGCCGCGGCGGCCGCGCAACTGGGCGAACTCACCACCCGCAAGCCCTCGGCGGCGGAGCTGGACTGGCACCGCACGCTCGGCCACACGCGCTACCACTACTCCGAATGGCATTCCGCGGGTGCCCAACGCTCGTGAGTGGTAATGACGGTTCTAACCGTCATTACCACTCACGAGAAAAGCGGGCTCTTTTCGTCTTTTCGGCGAATTACTTTTCTTTGGCCGAGAAAGTGACGACGGGCACCTTGCGGGCGGCCCGGGTGGTCTTCTTCGGCTCCGCGGCCTTCTTCGCCGGAGTCTTGGCGGCGGTCTTCGGAGCGGCGGCCGTGGTCTTGGCGGCGGCCTTCGGAGCCGCCGCCTTCACCGGGGTCTTGGTCGCGGCCGCGGCCTTGGCGCGTCCGGCCGTGGTCTTGGCCGCGGTGGTCTTCGCCGCCGTGCCGCGGGCCGACTTCGCCTTGGCGGCGGTGGCTTTCGCCGTGGTCCTGGCGGTGGTCTTGCTCTCCGCCTTGGGAGCGGCGACCTTCGCGGCGGCGGTCTTGGGAGCGGCCTTGGCGGCGGCGGGCTTACGGCCGGCGACGCCCTTCGCGGCGGGCTTGCGGCCCGGCTTCGCGGCCGTCTTCGCCTCCGCCTTGGCGGCGGTCGCCGCGGTCTTCGGGGTCGACTTCGACACCCGGGCACCCTTGGGCCGCTGCACGACCCGGGGGCGGAGTTTCCGTCCACCGATCCGGCGGCCGTTTTCCACATAAGCACGCAGGATTTCCCGGAGCGCGGTGGCGTTGTCGGCCGAAAGGTCGATGTCGTAGGCGATTCCGTCCAAGCCGAAAGCGACCGTTTCCTCGGCCGCCTCGCCGGTCAGATCGTCCAGCAAATGCACAGCAGTGTTCCTGGCCATGAAAAACCTCCCGCGCTCGATCGTTCTACTGCGTAACCGGCACGGTGCAACCTGAACCCGCGGCTGATGACTCACGCAGCGACACGAGGATAGCGGCAGGTTGCGCGAAGCTGCGCGGTGGTGTGCGCTGAATGCATGTCAGCACAGACTTTTGACGTGATCGTGATCGGAGGCGGCCCGGTCGGCGAGGTCGCCGCCGAGCGCGCCGCACGCGGCGGCCTCCAGGTCGCCCTCGTCGAACACGAACGCTTCGGCGGCGAATGTTCTTACTGGGCCTGCATTCCGAGCAAGGCACTGCTGCGGCCGGGACTCCTCCTCGCCGCCGCCAAACGTGTCCCGGGTGTCCCGGTGGGCGACGCGGTCGACCCGGCCAAGGTGTTCGCGCGCCGGGACTGGTTCACCGGCAAGGGAGACGACACCGGACAGGTCAAGTGGGCCGAAGGCGTCGGGATCGCCCCGATCCGCGGGCACGGCCGGATCAGCGGTGAGCGCGAGGTCACGGTCGACGGCGGTGACGTGCTGACCGCGCGGCACGCGGTGATCGTCGCCACCGGCAGCGTGCCGCGGACGCCGCGGATCCCCGGACTGGACACCATTTCGCCCTGGGGATCACGGGAGGCGACCTCGGCGGAAGAGGTCCCGCGCCGCCTCGGCGTACTCGGCGGCGGTGTCGTCGGCGTCGAAATGGCGCAGGCTTACGCCACCCTCGGTGCCGAAGTCCACTTGATCATCTCGGGCGAACGTCCCTTGCCGCGGTTGCCTGACTTCGTCGGCGACGCGGTCATCGCGGGGCTTCGCGAAGCCGGGGTCACCGTGCACACCGGCTCCGGTCTCGAGTCAGTGTCCGCTTTGGACGGTGGTAAGGAATTGTCGCTGAAGGGCGGCGAAAGGTTGGTCGTCGACGAACTGCTCGTCGCCACCGGCCGCCGCCCGGCGACCGACGGCCTCGGCGTGGAGGCACTGGGGATCGAGGCCGGTGCCGCGCTCACGACGGACGACAACGGCCGTGTGTCCGCTGTGGACGGTGGCTGGCTGTTCGCCGTCGGGGACGTCACCGGCCGCGCGCCGCTGACCCACCAGGGCAAGTACGCCGCGCGCGCCGCTGGGGACGCGGTGGCGGCGCAGGCCGCGGGCAAGCCGGTCGACTCCGCCGCGTGGAGCGCGCACAGCGCCACGGCCGACCATCACGCCATCCCGCAGGTCGTCTTCACCGATCCGGAGGTCGCTTCGGTCGGGCTCGCCGGTGCGGAAGAGGGCAAGCCGCACCGCGTCGTCGACATCGACATCGCGGTGGCCGGTTCGTCGCTGCACGCGGACGGCTACGCGGGCAAGGCGCGGATCGTCGTCGACACCGAACGCGGTGTCCTGGTCGGCGCGACCTTCGTCGGGCAGGACGTGGCGGAGCTGCTGCACGCGGCGACGATCGCGATCGTGGGGGAGGTCCCGCTGTCACGGCTGTGGCACGCTGTCCCGTCGTTCCCCACGATCAGCGAAGTGTGGCTGCGCCTGCTGGAGGCCTACGGGCTCTGAGGAGCTAGCCGTTGACGGGGAGTTCGAGCGCGGCCTTCGCGCCACGGACCAGGCCGGGATCGTCCGGAGTGGACGGTCCCGGCACCCACACCACCTGGATCAGCCGGACCGAGTTCCCGTCCTGGCTGCTCTGGTAGGCCGCGCCCTCGAACACCGGGACGTCGCCCTGCCACTGGTTGGTCTCGGTGGCGAGATCGAGGATGCCGCCACCGCCGGGGGTGTCGGCGGCCGCCTTGAACGCGGTCGCGAGCGCGGTGTCGGGGAACTCGACGACGGCGATCGTCACCGCCGCGGCCCGGCCGTCGATGGAACTGGCGAAACTGGCTCGTTTCACCGTCGTGCAACTCGTCCGCTGAAGGCTCGCCTGGACGTCGCCGTACGCGTGCGACGCGCATTTCTGGTCCGCGGCCGACGCCCGCGAGGTGAACTGGATGTTCTCCACGGCGCTGCTGCTGGGCGGGGGTGAACTGGTCGCCGGGGTCGGCGGCGGGGGAGGCTGCGTCGACGCGGTGTCGTCACCGCCGGAAGCGACGGTGACGGCCGCGACCAGCAGCACGATGAGCAGGCCGATCGCGGCGAGCGGCAGCCATTTCACCGTCTTGGACTGATGCGGCCCCTTCGGTGCGGACTCGGCGGAAGCGGGGGCGGATGCCTGCGCCGCCGGGGGAGCGGTTGCCGCGGCCGCGACGGGCAGCGGGGCCTGCCGGACCGGGGCGGCGGGCTGCACGGGAGCGGCGGACTGCTGAACGGGCTGAACGGGCTTGGCGGGTGGGGCAGGGGGAGTGGCCGGTTTCGCCGGTCTCTTCGCCTTCCCGGGATGCCGCACCGGAACCGTCGGCGCGATGGCGACGAGCGGATTCTCGCGGACGATGGTCGGCTCTTCGTCGGAGTACGCGCTGAATCCCTCGCCGAGCAACATCTCTTCGGGCATCGGCGGCGCGTCCGGGGCGAGCGCGGCGATCAGCTCCCGCGCCTGCTGGACCGAACGGGGCCTGTCCGCGGTGGCCAGCGAGACCGTCGCGGCGAGCATGGTCGTCGCCGTCGGGTACAGGACCCGGACCGAACCGGCCAGGTCCGAGGGCGGCTGATCGACCGTCTCCACGTACGGGCCGACGGCGATGATCGTGCCGATCGGCCCGGCGCCGGGGGCGACGTCGGCGATCTTGTGCGTGCACGCGGCGGACAGCGAGAGCGCGTCGGTGGCCGGGTTGATCGAGGTGTCGCCGTGGACCAGCGGCCAGCCGTCGGCCTTCCACGGCCCGCCGAGCGGGGCTTCGAGCTTCAGCGCCGGATCCGGCAGGTCGACACCGATGACGATGAGGACGCCCTTGGGCATGACGACGACCGCCTCGACGGCCCGGTCGTCCACCGGGCGGGCGCCGACCAGGGCGACCCCGCCGACGACGGTGCTTCCCCGGCCGAGCGAAGCCAGCGCGGCGCGGACGTCCTCGGCCACCCGGGACGGCTGTTGAGCGAGGCGAACGAGTCGCACCGAACCCCTCCCCATCTCGTCGGTCTCGGTGCACAAAGTAGCGCCTCCGAACGGACTAGCGGGGAGACACGTCCCAGGTGAGAGCCACGAGAACTTGTCATGCGCGTGAGCGCCGTCACTCGTCCAGGTATTACTCGTTGGTACGTGACAGTGCCCTTGTCCCCTGTCACCAGGAGAAACATCATGGCCGTATCTCGCCGTTGGCGTCGACGCGCCGCACTCGTCGTCGCCCTGCTGGCCGTCCCGGTCGCGGGGATGGTCCCCGCGCAGGCCACGGGACCGCTCGCACCCGTCGCCCCAGGACTTTCCCGCCTGCTCTCGGCCATCACCGGCGCCGCGGCGGTGACCGCGTTCGTGCACGCCGCCGATGTCGCCACCGCCGAACGTGCCGCGAAGGAGGCCGGACTCACGAAGGTCACCTCGTTCGCCAAGATCGGCGTCGTCGCCGTCCGGGGCATCGCCGACCAGGTCCGCGCGGTCCGCAAGGCCGCCGGGGTCACCTACGTCGAAGGCAACGAGAAACTCAAGGCGCACGGCAGCGCCGGCACCACGGCGACGCGGAGCCTGCAGACGCAGACGACGTTGAAGGACTCCGCCGGCGCGCCCGTGGACGGCCGTGGTGTCTCGGTCGCGATCATCGACACCGGTGTCGACCCCACGCATCCCGCGTTCAAGGGCGCCGACGGCAAGACGCGGGTGGTGCGCAGCCTGAAGAGCCTGTGCCTCGACGGGACCACGACCGACTGCATCGTCGACGTCCCGACCTCGGTCGACACCGACACCCTCTCCCTCGGTGGCCATGGCACGCATGTCACCGGCATCGCCGCGGGCAACCGGCTGACGCTGACCGACGGCACCAAGGTCGGCGGCTCGGCTCCGGGCTCGAAGATCGTGTCGGTCTCGACCGGGGCCGCCCTGCTCGTGCTCGGCACGGACGCGGCGCTGAACTGGGTGCTGGAGCACCACGAGGCGCCGTGCGGCGCGGGCGTCCCGGCGTCGGTGTGCCCGCCGATCAAGGTGACCAACAACTCCTACGGTCCCAGCGGCGGTGGCGCCTTCGACCCGAACTCGGCGACGGTGAAGCTGCAGCGCGCGCTCGCCGCGGAAGGGGTCGTCACGGTGTGGGCGAACGGGAACGACGGCGGCGACGGTTCGGCGAACCTGTCGAACCCGCCGGGACAGGACCAGACGCCGGGCGTGCTCTCGGTGGCGTCGTTCAACGACCAGGGGACCGGCACCCGCGACGGCACGGTGTCCGACTTCTCCTCCCGCGGGCTGAAGACCGACAAGGCGACCTGGCCCGACGTTTCCGCGCCGGGGGAGAACATCCTGTCCGCGTGCCGTCCGACGCAGCCGATCTGCACGCAGGGCCTGCAGCCGAAGAACGGCCCGGGGATGCTGGATCTGGGCACCTACAACGTGATCAGCGGGACTTCGATGGCGGCGCCGCAGATCACCGGCATCGTCGCGCAACTGTTCCAGGTCGCGCCGGCCGCGAGCCCGGCCGACATCGAGGCCGCGATCAAGGGCACGGCGTACAAGTTCGCGAACGGCTCGCCGTATGTGGCGGCCGGTCCGTACACGTCGAGCTTCGACAAGGGCACCGGCCTGGTGGACACCTTCGCCGCCGCCCAGTCCCTCGGCGCCCAGGGTTAACCGCGCGGGGCCTCGTGAGTGGTAATGACGGTTCTAACCGTCATTACCACTCACGACCCGCTGTGCCGAAGGGTCGCCCGTGTCCCCGGTGAAGCCTCCACCAGGGGTCTCGCGTCCCAATCAGGTGCGACTTGTGGTGTTCATGTGGCCAAACAGCACAGTTGGGGTGCACAATGTGCTCACGCGTACCGGGAGGCGGCACGAGCCACCTGACCAGCGCAGCTCGCGAGGTCGTAGGGGAAGACGCCCCTCGTCGAGTAGCGGAGGTCAGCAGTGAGCACCCGTGGCAACACCCGTGGCGTGGTGTACGTCCACTCGTCGCCGTCTGCGGTCTGTCCGCACGTCGAGTGGGCTATTTCGGGCACCCTGGGTGCCCGAGTCGAGTTGAAGTGGACGGCGCAGCCCGCCAGTCCAGGACAGCTCCGCGCCGAATGTGGTTGGCGCGCGCCTTCGGGCACCGGCGCGAAGCTGGCGTCCGCGCTCAAGGCGTGGCCGATGATCCGGTTCGAAGTCACCGAAGAGCCCAGTGCGGGGGTCGACGGTGAGAGGTTCTGTTTCGCCCCCGGCCTCGGCCTGTGGCACGGCAGGACCAGTGCCAACGGCGACATCGTCGTGGGTGAGGACCAGTTGCGCGCTCTCGTGAGCAAGGTCCGCACCGGTGAATCCCTGGCGCACAAGCTCGACGAGCTCCTCGCCGCCAATTGGGACGAAGCGCTCGAACCGTACCGGCACGCCGGAGACGGCGCACCGGTCACCTGGCTGCACCAGGTCGGGTAGAGGGCGTGAAGACGGAAGAGGCGGGCGGCTAACCTTTCAGGGTGACCGCCCAGCCTCGCCCCGCCTCCCGTCAGCGGTGGCTGATCCCCGTCCTGGTGGTGGTGATCTCCCTGACCGTCGGCATCGGGTTGCTGGCGCGTGAGCTCTACCGCCGTCCCGAGGCCCAGCCCCACGAGCCGGTCGTCACCGACTCGCCGTCGTCGGTCGCCCCGGAGGCGCAGCCGGGTTCGCCCATCGTCGAAGTCACGCCCGACGTTTTCGCGCATCCGCAGTACCAGAGCGTCCGGCAGGTACTGCAGGGGTATTTCGACGCCATCAACTTCCGCGACTATCCGAAGTGGACTTCGGTGGTCAGCAGGGAACGGGCCAAGACCAAGACCTCGTCCGAGTGGAAGAACGACTATCAGTCCACTCGGGACGGCAGCATCCTCGTCTACCGCATCGAGCCCGGCTCACCCGGCACGCTCCGGGTGCTCGTCGCCTTTACCAGCACGCAGGACGTCGACGACGCGCCGGTGTACCTGCCCGAGGCATGTATCCGCTGGCGGCTGGTCCTGCCGCTGCGGCTGGAAAGCGGATCGTGGCGGGTCGACACCACCGACGGCGGCACCAGTCCCGAGCACGAAAGATGCTGAAGTAAGGGGCGACATGGTCCCGCAGGCTGACGCGGGCAGAGGCCGGGCGGAATAGAGTCGCGGGCATGGCAATTGATCAGCCGGCCCTGCTGACCGACGCCTCGAGGGGGCTCACCAGCGAAGAGGTCGCCCAGCGGGTGGCCGCGGGCCAGACCAACGTGGTCTCGACGAAGACCAGCCGGACCACCGGCGAAATCATCCGTGCGAACGTCTTCACCCGGATCAACGCCATCTACGGCGTGCTGTTCGTGCTCATCCTGTCGACGGGATACTTCATCGACGGGCTGTTCGGCGGACTGATCATCGTCAACAGCGCGGTCGGCATCATCCAGGAGCTCCGGGCGAAACGAACCCTGGAACGGCTCGCGATCGTCGGACAGGCGAAGCCGACCGTCCGCCGTGACGGGCAGAGCGCCGAGATCGCCCCGGAAGACGTCGTCCTCGGGGACCTCGTCGAACTGGGACCCGGCGACAAGATCGTCGTCGACGGACCGGCGCTGACGGCCGACGCGCTGGAGGTCGACGAATCGCTGCTGACCGGGGAATCCGATCCGGTCGTCAAACAGCCCGGCGACAAGGTGCTTTCCGGCAGCTTCGTCGTCGCGGGCAGCGGCACCTATCGCGCGGACATCATCGGTGACGAGTCCTACGCGGCGAAGCTGGCCGCGGAAGCCAGCAAGTTCACCCTGGTGAAGTCGGAACTGCGGCAGGGCATCGACAAGATCCTCAAGTTCATCACCTATCTGCTCGTCCCGGCGGGTGCGCTGACCATCTACAACCAGCTCGCGGGCGACCAGGCGTGGCCCGACGCGCTGCGCGGCATGGTCGCGGCGCTCGTGCCGATGGTGCCCGAGGGCCTGGTGCTGATGACCAGTGTCGCGCTGGCGGTCGGCGTCATCCGGCTGGGCAAACGCCAGTGCCTGGTGCAGGAACTGCCCGCGATCGAGGGACTCGCCCGCGTCGACGTGGTGTGCGCGGACAAGACCGGCACGCTCACCGAGAACGCGATGCGGCTTGCCGAGGTCCGCGAGATCACGCCGGGGCATCCGGTGGACGACGCGCTGGCCGCGCTCGCCGCCGCCGACCCGCGGCCGAACGCGAGCCTGCAGGCGATCGCGGAGGCGCACGGGACCGATCCGGGCTGGCGGGTCTCCACGACCATGCCGTTCTCCTCGGCCCGCAAGTGGAGTGGCGCGTCGTTCGGCGGCGATGGCGACTGGGTGCTCGGCGCGGCCGACGTTCTGCTGCCCGAGGGCGAGCACCGGGCGGAAGCCGAGAAGATCGGCTCGCGCGGGCTGCGCGTTCTGTTGCTGGGCCGAGCCGAACGGGCCGTCGACGCGGCCGAGGGCCCCGGCGAAATCGCACCGGTGGCACTGGTGGTCCTGGAGCAGAAGGTCCGCCCGGACGCGAAGGACACGCTGGACTTCTTCGCGCACCAGGACGTCGCGGTCAAGGTGATCTCCGGCGACAACGCCATCTCGGTGGGCGCGGTCGCGAGCACACTCGACCTGCCGGGTGCGGACAAACCCGTCGACGCGCGGAAACTGCCGGAGGACGCCGAAAAGCTGGCCGACACGGTCGAGGACCGTGCCGTCTTCGGCCGCGTGACACCGCTGCAGAAACGCGCGATGGTCGGTGCGCTGCAGTCGAAGGGCCACACCGTCGCGATGACCGGCGACGGCGTCAACGACGTCCTCGCGCTGAAGGACGCGGACATCGGCGTCGCCATGGGCGCCGGCAGCCCGGCCACCCGCGCGGTCGCGCAGATCGTGCTGCTGGACGACAAGTTCGCCACCCTGCCGCATGTGGTCGCCGAAGGGCGACGGGTGATCGGCAACATCGAGCGGGTCTCGAACCTGTTCCTCACCAAGACGGTCTACTCGGTGCTGCTGGCACTGATGGTCGGCATCGCACAGGTGCCGTTCCCGTTCCTGCCGCGGCACATCACGATCACCGCGTGGTTCACGATCGGCCTGCCCGCCTTCGTGCTTTCGCTGGCGCCGAACAACGAACGCGCCCGCACCGGGTTCGTCGGCAGGGTGATGCGGATGGCCGTCCCGGCCGGGCTGGTCATCGCCGCCGCGACGTTCGTCAGCTACCTGCTGGTGTACAAGGGATCCGGACAGTCCGAACTGGACAAGATCCAGGCGGGAACGACGGCGCTGATCACGCTCATCACGATCGCGTTGTGGGTGCTCGGGATCGTCGCGCGACCGTACCGGTGGTGGAAGATCGGGCTGATCGGCGGGATGGTCGTGCTGACCCTCGCGCTGTTCCTGATCCCGTTCACGCAGAAGTTCTTCGCGCTGGACCCGAGCGTGAGCGCGTACACGCTGTCGGCGTTCGCCTGCGCCGGAGTGGGAATCGTGCTGGTGGAAGCGGCCTGGTGGATCGGGCGGCATCTGGTGAAGCGCTCGGAAGCCTGACCTTTCCAGCCCAGAAGTACGTGAAGGCCCCCTTCACTGCGCTAGACGCAGTGAAGGGGGCCTTCACGTACTTGCAACCAGCCTCAGGCCGCCGGAGTGAACAGCAGCGCCGTGTTGTGCCCGCCGAAGCCGAACGAGTTGCTGATCGCCGCGCTCAGCTCGACCTTGCGCGCCTCACCGGAGACGACGTCGAGCTGCACCTTCGGGTCCAGGTCCTCGAGGTTCAGCGTCGCCGGGATCAGGCCGTGGTAGATGGCCAGGATCGTGGCGATGCCCTCGACCGCGCCCGCGCCGCCGACCAGGTGGCCGAGCGCGCCCTTGGGCGCGGTCACCACGGTGTGGTCACCGATGGCGTTGCGGATCGCCGCGGCCTCGCCGACGTCGCCGACGACCGTCGAGGTCGCGTGCGCGTTGACGTGGCCGACGTCGGAGGGGGAGACCCCCGCCATCGTCATCGCCTGCCGCATGGCGGCGATCTGGCCGATACCCTCGGGGTGGTTACCCGTGATGTGGTAGGCGTCCGAGGTGATCCCGTACCCGCTCAGCTGCGCGTAGATCCGCGCGTTGCGGGCCTTGGCGCGGTCCGCCCGCTCCAGGATGACGACGCCGGATCCCTCGCCGAGGACGAAACCGTCACGGTTCACGTCGAACGGCCGGGACGCCTTCGCCGGTTCGTCGTTGCGGGTGGACACCGTCCGCGCCTGCGCGAAGCCGGCGAGGGTGATCGGGTGGATGCACGATTCGGCTCCACCGGCGACCACGACGTCGGCACGGCCCGAGCGGATCATCTCGTAGCCGGCTGCGATGCCTTCCGCGCCCGACGCACAGGCCGACGCGGGCGAGTGCACCCCGGCGCGGGCCTTCAGGTCGATCCCGACGTGTGCGGCGGGGCCGTTCGGCATCAGCATCGGCACGGTCAGCGGGGAAACCTTGCGGAGTCCCTGCTTGTGCAGAAGATCGTTCTGGGAGATCAGGGTGACCGGACCGCCGACACCGGTGCCGATGGTCACCCCCAGGCGCTCGGGGACGACGTCCTGATGCTCATCGGTCGGCTGCGTGAAGCCCGCGTCCGCCCATGCCTGCCGGGCGGCGATGAGGGCCACCTGCTCACAGCGGTCCAGGCGGCGAGCCTGGACCCGGGGCAGGACTTCGGACGGGTCCACGGCGAGCATGGCGCCGATCTTCACCGGCAGGTCGAGTTCGTCGACCCAGTCGGCTTCGATGCGGCGGATCCCGCTCGCCCCGGCGAGCAGACCGTCCCACGTGGACGCGACGTCTCCGCCGAGCGGCGTGGTGGCGCCCATCCCGGTGATCACGACGTCGATGTTGCTCATTGGAGTCTCCCCAAGGTCGGCGCCAATCAAGAACTGGGAATTACTTGGAGTTGGCGGACACGTAGTTCACCGCGTCGCCAACGGTCTTCAGGTTCGCCAGCTCGTCGTCCGGGATCTTGACGCCGAACTTGTCCTCGGCCTGAACAGCGATCTCCACCATGGACAGCGAGTCGATGTCGAGGTCGTCCACGAAGGACTTCTCGGCGGTCACGTCGTCCTGCGCCACACCGGCGACCTCTTCGACGATCTCGGCGAGGCCGGCGAGGATCTCTGCGTTGTCTGCCACTGGTTGTTCCCTTCTCGGTGATGCTTTCGGCTGCCCCGCGGACACGGTGCCCGCGGGGGAAGTATTCATCACGGGCAGATGAAGGCCTGGCCCGCGTAGGAAAGTCCGGCCCCGAAGCCGACGGCGAGTACGACGTCGCCCTGCTTCACGGTGCCCGCCTTGCGCATGTGGTCCAGCGCGAGGGGGATGGACGCGGACGAGGTGTTGCCCGAGTACCTGATGTCGTCGGCCACGACCATGTCTTCGCGGGCGCCCTTGGCGCGCAGCTTCTTGGCGATGGCCTCGACGATGCGCAGGTTGGCCTGGTGCGGGATCAGCACGTCCACATCGGACGGTTCGAGCCCGGCCAGTTCCAGTGCCCGCAGCGCGATCGGCGCGATCTGGGTGGTCGCCCACCGGAAGACCGACTGGCCCTCCTGGTAGATCCACTTGTCGTCGCGCATGTAGATGAGGTCGACGTGCTCGCCGGCACTGCCCCAGGCGACCGGGCCGATCTGCGCGGTGTCGGCCGCGCCGACCACCGCGGCGCCCGCGCCGTCGGCGAAGATGATCGCGTTCGCGCGGTCGACCGGGTCGACGTGGTCGGTGAGCTTCTCTGCGCCGATGACGAGTGCCTTCTTCGCACTGCCCGCGCGGATGAGGTCCGACGCGACACCGAGGCCGTAGCAGAACCCGGCGCAGGCGGCGTTGAGATCGAACGCGGCCGGATGCGTGATCCCGATCCGGTCGGCCACCTGGGCGGCGGCGTTCGGGATCTGCGTGGGCATCGTGCAGTTGGGCAGGATGACCGTGTCCACTTCGGACGGATCCACCCCGGCGTCGGCGAGCGCCGCGGTGCCCGCCTTGACCGCCATGTCGACCAGCGACTCGTCCTTCTCGGCGAACCGGCGCTCGACGATGCCGACCCGCTCGCGGATCCACTGGTCGTTGGTGTCCATGATCTTCGAGAGATCGTCGTTGGTCACGATCTTCTCGGGTTGGAAGCTCCCGACACCGAGGATGCGGGTCCCGGCGGCGCCCGGCGCCTGCCGCAAGGTGGATCGGTCGGTCACGAAGCGTCCTCCTGCCCCTGAAGCTTCGCCAGCTCGGCGGGCGTCTTCAGTGCGATGGTGGTGGTCACGGTTCCCTTGAGCTGTCGCTTGACCAGACCCGTCAGCGTGCCGGCGGGCGGCAGCTCGAGCGTCGAAGTGACACCCAAGGAAACCAGCCCGTCCATGGTCAGGTCCCAGCGCACCGGACTTGTGACCTGCTTGACCAGCCGGTCGAGGTACTCGGCCCCGCTGGTGACGACCTGGCCGTCGGCGTTCGACAGCAGCGGACGCGTGGGGTCCGCCGGGGTGATCTTCGCAGCGTGCGCGGCCAGCGCCTCACGCGCGGGTGCCATGTACGACGTGTGGAACGCCCCCGCGACCTTGAGCGCGCGGACCTTGGTGCCTTCCAGCGGCTCCGCCACGATCTTCTCGATCGCGTCGGCGGCACCGGAGGCGACGATCTGACCGGCGCCGTTGCGGTTCGCCGCGGCGAGACCATGGCCGTCGAGCCAGGCGACGATCTGCTCCGGGTCGCCGAGCATGACCGCGGCCATGCTCGTGGGCTCCAGCGCGCACGCCTTCGCCATCTCCGCGCCGCGGACGGCGGCCAGCGCCACGGCGTCCTCGGCGCTCAGCACCCCGGCGATCGCGGCGGCGGCCAGCTCGCCGACGGAGTGACCGGCGACCGGTGCGTCCTCGGCGACCGGGGCCTCGCGCTGAAGGTGCTCGAAAGCCAGCAGTGTCAGCGCCACGATCAGCGGCTGCGTGATCGCGGTGTCCTGGATCTCTTCGGCGTCCGCCTCGGTGCCGAGACGGACGAGATCGAGACCGGCCCGCTCGGACCAGGCTTCGACGCGCGCGCGGGCGCCGTCGAGCTCGAGCCAAGGGGAGAGCATGCCTGGGGCTTGGGAACCCTGACCGGGGGCGAGGACTGCAGCTGTCACCCCACTAGGGAACACTCTCGGCCACCATGGTCGTGATGCCGACGCTCACCAAGTCCTGCCGACGTAATTGTCGGAACCCTCCAAAAGTGCCTTCCTGATCTCCGCGCTTAACCCAAAAGCCTTGTCGGGTTCAACCAGCTTTCCCTATGAAGTCCGTCACTGCGCAGAGTTACCACAGGGTTCTGGTGGAATGGCGCGAGTACGGGGTGAGTCGGGGTGGTCGTGAGTGTTAAGTGCCGTTCTAACGACACTTACCACTCACGACCACCCCGACCCAGTCACCAGAGTCCGCGGGAGCGCGCCAGGCGTCCGACGGTCAGGGCCACCTTGAGGACCCAGGCGTCGCGCGATTCGGCGGCATGACGGCCGGTGAGTTCGGCCGCCTTCCGCAGCCGGTACCGGACGGTGTTCGGATGCACGAACAGCGTCCGCGCGCAGGTCTCCAGCACGCCGCCGCTGTCGAGGTAGGTCTCCACCGTCCGCAGCAACGCCGGGCCCGCCTCCTCCAGCGGCCGCGCGATCTGCTCGACGAGCAGGCGTTCCGCCTCCGGATCGCCGGACAACGCGCGTTCCGGCAGCAGATCGATCGATCTCGCGGGCCGCGGCGCACCGGGCCAGCCGACGACGGCGCGCAGCCCGGAGAGCGCTTCGGTCGCGCTGTGGTGCGCCTCGGCGAGGGTGGGCACCGTCGGACCGGCGACGACCGGGCCCTCGGCGAAGGCGACGGACAGCTTGGTGAGGATCTCGCGGTCCTTGACACTGCCCTCGGTGGGACCGGCGACGACCACGACCAGGCGCGATCCCTGTACCGAAAGAAGGACAGGGCGCCCCACGCGCGCGGCGCGGCTGCGGACCTCGAACACGACGGCCGGCGGATCGTCCGACGTCGGCGTCCCGACCAGTGCGGTGGCGGGCGCCGCGGGATCCCAGCCGAGCGCGGCGGCGCGGGAGAGCACCGCTTCCTCGGCGTCACCGCGGACGATGCCGTCGACGACCAGTGCCTCCAGCCGCGCGTCCCAGGCGCCGCGGGCCTCGGCGGCGGCCGCGTAGGAGTTGGCGGCGGCGAACGCGATCTCCCTGCCGTAGCGCAGGATCCCCTCGATCAGCGCGGCGCGTTCCGCCTCGTTCGCGGCGAACTCCGGCAGCTGCTCCTCGAACACCTCGATCGCGAGCCGCACCATGCCGACCGCTTGCCGCAGGCTGATCCAGCGGGACAGTTCGGCGGGCGCTTCGCGGAACGCCTCGGTGGTGAGGGAGAGCGCCTCTTTCGAATCGCGGAGCCAGTCGACGAAGCCGGCGGCACCCGCTTGGGTGATCAGCAGAACGCTCGCGCGCTGGTCGGCGGGGAGGCGGGCGAACCAGCTCAGCCGCTCCTCCATCACCGCCACGCTCGCGCTCGCGAGCCGGCCGGAGGCGTGCTCGAGCCGCCGGAGGGTCTTGGCGGACAGCCCGTGGTGCTTGGGCACACGCCGTCCGGAAGTCGCATCAGCCATGGTCAGCCGATCCTAGTCGGACCGTGCCCTGATGACCGTCGTCCTGCGGCCCGACGTCCGGATCGTCCGAAATGGACAGTCGATGCGCCGATCGCGGCGGTGAATTGTGAAAGGTGTTTGCATAAAACTCGAGGCCGCCCGGCGCTAGCGTTTTTCGCTGCGCCGGACGGCCTCGTCTCCCCGGTCCCCACCGGTAGAACAAGTATGGGACTTGTGGATCTTTTCCCGCTAGTTCACTCACTCGATCGTGGGGTGCCGAGTTGCCGGTGAGGTGCCCGTGATCAACGATCCCTCGCAAGCCGCGCCGGGGCAGGCGCGGATCGCAGAGAGGGGATTTCGCCGTGGGCGAGCAGCTGAAAGACGGTCTGGGGCAAGCATGGAACCTTGTCGCCACCTTCGTGCCGAAACTGGTCGGATTCCTGATCATCCTGCTCATCGGCTGGTTGATCGCGAAGGCCGTGTCAAAGGCATTGGGACTGGTTCTGTCGAAGATCGGTTTCGGCAAGCTCATCGAGAAGACCGGACTCACCGGAACGCTCAAACAAGCGAATGTCGACGCGGGCGGGATCCTCGTCAAACTCGTGTACTACTTCATTCTCCTGATCGCCCTGCAACTCGCGTTCGGCGTATTCGGTGAGAGCAATCCGGTCAGCGCGCTGCTCAACGACATCATCGCGTTCCTGCCGCGGATCCTGGTGGCGCTGGTGCTGGTGATCGTCGCGGCCGCCGTCGCGAAGGTCGTCCGCGACCTGGTGACCGGCGCGCTGTCGGCCCGCCCGGCCGGACGGCTGCTCGGCACCATCGCCTACTGGATGATCGTGGCGTTCGGCGTCATCGCCGCGCTCGGCCAGGTGAACATCGCGACGGCGGTGACCGGGCCGGTCCTGATCACCGTGCTGGCCACCATCGGCGGCGTGATCGTCGTCGGCTTCGGCGGCGGCCTGATCAAGCCGGCGCAGGACCGCTGGCAGGGCTGGCTCGCCAACCTGCAGGACCAGCTGGAGCCCGCCTCCCGCGGGCAGGCTTCCGGCAACCGGGAGGTCCGTTCGGAGCCGCCGACTTCGCCTGTCGGCATCGGTCGCGTAGATTCCTGAGCATCCCGCGGGCCCGGTGATCGAGGAAGGCACCGGGCCCGCGTGGAGTCGAAGGGGCCCATCGCCGCGGAACACGCGGTGGAGGGCCCTTTTCGCGTCGCTGGGAGGTCTCCTCAGCGTCTCTCGAGCCGCCTGCCTGTTCCGCACCTCACACTCCCTAGGGAATGGCGCCGCGACGGAGCATGTTGGAGCGGTAGACGGAGAGGGGTGCGGACGTGGACTTCCTGCTGCACAACGGTGTCACAGTGCTCGGACAGTGGATCTCCTTCGCCGAACTGGCGGGGCAGATCTTCGCGCTGGCCGTGGTGTTCCTGGCGCAACGCCGCACGTTGTGGACCTGGCCGGTCCAGGTCGGCGCCACCGTGCTGCTGTTCTCGGTCTACGTCTCCGCGCATCTCGGTGGGCTCGCCACCAGGCAGGTCGCGATCCTCGCCATCTCGATCTACGGCTGGTGGGCCTGGTCCCGCCGCAGTGACCCGGTCTACGGCGTCGTCGTCCGCAAGGGACGGCTCTCCGAGCGGCTGGCGATGGCCGGGGCGTTCGCGATCGGCACGACCGCGATGGCGCTGGTCCTCGACGCGCTGGACGCCTCGTGGGCGCCGTGGCCGGACGCCGCGATCTTCGTCGGCACGCTGGTCGCCTTCGCCGCGCAGGGCGCGGGTCTCGTCGAGTTCTGGCTGGTGTGGCTGGTCGTCGACGCGATCGGCGTACCGCTGCAGCTCTCCTCGGGCCTGTACTTCTCGGCCGCGGTCTACATCGTGTTCGCCGGGCTGGTCGTGCACGGCTGGTGGAGCTGGAACCGGACGGCGAAGCAGGTCCAGACCGCGCCCTCCAGCACCACCACGGCCTCCGCCTGACCCGCGTTTCGTCTTTTGGATGCGGTAGTTGGTATCGCCAACCACCGCATCCAAAGGACGAAACGCGTGAGGGTCAGCGCATGGTCGCGTGCGAGGGCTTGAGGTCGGCGAGGGTGCGGACGCCCAGCAGCTGCATCGTCCGGACCATCTCGGCGCGCAGGATGTCCACGCACCGCTGGACGCCACGCTCGCCACCGGCCATCAGGCCGTACAGGAACGCCCGTCCGATCAGCACCGCGTCGGCGCCGCGCGCGATCGCGGCCACGATGTCGCCGCCGGAGAGGATGCCGGTGTCGACCCACACCTCGGCGTCGCCCTGGATCTCGTCGAGCACCGCGGGCAGCAGCTCGATCGGTGTCGGCGCGCGGTCGAGCTGACGGCCGCCGTGGTTGGACAGCAGGACCGCGTCGGCGCCGTGCTTGACCACGTCACGCGCGTCGTCGACGTTCTGGATGCCCTTGACCACGAGTTTGCCCGGCCAGGTCTGGCGGACCCAGTCGAGGTCGTCGAAGTTCAGGGTCGGGTCGAAGAGCTTGTTGAGCAGTTCGGCGACCGTGCCGTCGAACTGGCTCAACGACGCGAAGGTGAGCGGCTCGGTGGTCAGCAGGTTGAACCACCACGCCGGATGCATCGCGCCGTCGACGAACGTCTTGAGGGTGAGCGCGGGCGGGATGGTCAGCCCGTTGCGGACGTCGCGCAGCCGCGCGCCCGCGACCGGGGTGTCCACCGTCAGCATGAGCGTGTCGAATCCGGCGGCCCACGCGCGATTCATCAGATCTTCGCCCGCTTTGTGGTCACGCCAGACGTAGAGTTGGAACCACTTGCGGGCCTCCGGCGCGGCCGCCGCGAGGTCTTCGATGGACGTGGTCGCCATGGTCGACAGCCCCATCGGGATGCCGTTGCGCTGCGCCACGCGGCCCACCGCGGACTCGCCCTCGTGGTTCATCATCCGCGTGAAGCCGGTCGGCGCGAACGCGAACGGCAGTGCCGAACGCTTGCCGAGGATCTCCTTGCTCGTGTCCACATCGGACACCCCGCGCAGGACGTTGGGGTGGAATTCCACGCTGCGGAAGGCCTGCCGGGCGCGGCGGAGGCTGTCTTCCAGTTCTGCGGCGCCGTCGGTGTAGTCGAACGCCGCGCGAGGCGTCCGCTTGCGGGCGATCATCCGCAGGTCGGCGATCGTGTGCGCGCTCGCCAGCCGCCGGTCGGTGGGGTTGAGCACGATCGGCTTCGGTCGCAGGATCTGCTTCAGTTCACTCGGCTTCGGCAGTCGACGCTTGGTCACACTCGCTCACCCTCTCCGTAAACATCCGATGTATCACCCTAGCTCGTCCGCCGCCGGACGCAATGAAGGGACCTTTCCTTGCGAAATTTGCAAGGAAAGGTCCCTTCATCTCAGCGTCAGGCGCTACCGGAGTCCGACAACTGCGGACCCGCGGCGGCGACGTCGTCGAGGCGGTACTTGCGCGCCGCCTCCGCCACCTTCGCCTGGTCGAACTCGCCGCGCTTGGCGAGCGCGCTCAGCGTGCCGACCACGATCGACTGCGCGTCGACCAGGAACTTCCGCCGGGCGGCCGGGCGGGTGTCGGAGAACCCGAACCCGTCGGTGCCCAGAGTCAGCATGTCGGTCGGCACCCACGGGCGGATCAGGTCCGGCACCGCGCGCATCCAGTCCGACACCGCGACGACCGGCCCGTTCGCGCCGGACAGCTTCTGCGTGACGTACGGCACACGCGGGGTCTCGTCCGAGTGGAGCAGGTTCTCGTGGTCGATCGCGACGGCCTCGCGCCGCAGCTCGGTCCACGACGTCGCCGACCACACGGCCGCGCGGACGCCCCACTCCTCGGCGAGCATCTGCTGCGCGCGCAGCGCGTCCGGCATGGTGACGCCGGACACCAGGATCTGGGCCTCCGGACCGTCGCCCGACGGGGCGTCGGCGTAGCGGTACAGACCCTTCAGCAGGCCGTCGACGTCGAGGTTCTCCGGCTCGGCGGGCTGCTGGTAGGGCTCGTTGTAGATCGTCATGTAGTAGAAGATGTTCTCGCCGTTGCCGTCCGGCCCGGTCTCGCCGTACATCCGGCGGAGACCGTCCCGCACGATGTGGGCGATCTCGAACGACCACGCCGCGTCGTAGGCCACGACGGCCGGGTTGGTCGCCGCCAGCAGCAGCGAGTGCCCGTCGGCGTGCTGCAGGCCCTCACCGGTCAGCGTGGTGCGGCCGGCGGTGGCGCCGAGCACGAACCCGCGGGCCATCTGGTCCGCCGCCGCGTAGAGGCCGTCACCGGTCCGCTGGAACCCGAACATCGAGTAGAAGATGTAGATCGGGATCATCGGCTCGCCGTGCGTGGCGTACGAGGTGCCGACGGCGGTGAACGACGCGGTGGAGCCAGCCTCGTTGATGCCCTCGTGCAGGATGACGCCCTTTTCGGACTCCTTGTAGGCCAGCATCAGGCTCGCGTCGACCGACGTGTACGTCTGGCCGTGCGGGTTGTAGATCTTGGCCGTCGGGAACATCGAGTCGAGACCGAAGGTGCGCGCCTCGTCCGGGATGATCGGGACGATCCGCTTGCCGATCTCGGAGTCCTTCGCCAGCTCGCGGACGAGCCGGACGAACGCCATCGTGGTGGCGACCTCCTGCTTGCCCGAGCCCTTGCGGATGCCTTCGTAGACCTTGTCGCCGGGCAGCACGAGCGCCTTCGCGGCCTTCGGGCGGCGCTCCGGCAGGAACCCGCCGAGCGCCTTGCGACGGCCGATCATGTACTCGATCTCCGGCGATTCCTTGCCGGGGTGGTAGTACGGCGGCAGCTTCGGGTCGCGCTCGAGTTCCTCGTCGCTGATCGGGATGCGCTGGGCGTCCCGGAACAGCTTGAGGTCGTCGAGGGTGAGCTTCTTCATCTGGTGCGTGGCGTTGCGGCCCTCGAAGGACGGGCCGAGGCCGTAACCCTTGATGGTGTGCGCCAGGATCACTGTCGGCTGGCCGTGGTGCTCCAGCGACGACTTGTAGGCGGCGTAGACCTTGCGGTAGTCGTGCCCGCCGCGCTTGAGGTTCCAGACGTCGGCGTCGGTGAGGTCCTTGACCAGTTCCTTGGTCCGCGGGTCGCGGCCGAAGAAGTGCTCACGGACGAAGGCGCCGTCGTTGGCCTTGTAGGTCTGGAAATCGCCGTCCGGCGTCGTGTTCATCAGGTTGACCAGCGCGCCGTCACGGTCGGCGTGCAGCAGCGAGTCCCACTCGCGGCCCCAGATGACCTTGATGACGTTCCAGCCGGCGCCGCGGAAGTACGACTCCAGCTCCTGGATGATCTTGCCGTTACCGCGCACCGGGCCGTCGAGCCGCTGCAGGTTGCAGTTGATCACGAAGGTCAGGTTGTCGAGGCCCTCGCCCGCGGCGACGTGGATGAGGCCGCGCGATTCCGGCTCGTCCATCTCGCCGTCGCCGAGGAACGCCCAGACGTGCTGGTCGCTGGTGTCCTTGATGCCGCGATCGCGCAGGTAGCGGTTGAATCGCGCCTGGTAGATCGCGTTCATCGGGCCGAGGCCCATGGACACGGTGGGGTTCTCCCAGAACTCCGGCATCAGCCGCGGGTGCGGGTACGACGGCAGGCCGCCGCCCTCGCCGGCGTGCGAGAACTCCTGACGGAACCCGTCCAGCTGGTTCTCGGTCAGCCTGCCCTCGAGGAACGCGCGGGCATAGATGCCGGGGGAGGCGTGCCCCTGGATGAAGATCTGGTCGCCGCCGCCGGAGTGGTCCTTGCCGCGGAAGAAGTGGTTGAAGCCCACTTCGTACAGCGCCGCGGACGAGCCGTAGGTCGAGATGTGCCCGCCGACACCGACGCCGGGACGCTGCGCGCGGTGCACCATGATCGCGGCGTTCCACCGGATGTACGCGCGGTAGCGGCGTTCGATCTCTTCGTCACCGGGGAACCAGGGTTCGTTCTCGGTGGGGATGGTGTTGACGTAGTCGGTCGACGTCAGCGCCGGAACGCCGACGTGGCGTTCCCTGGCCCGCTCGAGGATGCGCAGCATGAGGTACCTGGCGCGCTGCTGACCACCCCTGGCCAGCGCCTCGTCGAAGGAGTCCAGCCATTCGGCAGTCTCCTCCGGGTCGATGTCGGGCAGGTGCGCCGCCAATCCGTCACGGATGACGCGGACGCGTGCCGGGGTCTCCTTGCCGGAGGCGCCGTCGTTCTGCGGGGCCAAGGGGTCTCCTTGCGAAAGGTGGTAGCTGGTTGTGCTCGTACGCGGGCGTGTTCGCCTTCCATCGTCGTACTCGGCTTCCGTTCGCGTCACCGCTACTGCTCGGTAACGTTCGCGGCCCCGATTGCGACACGCCTCGCGCGCGCCTGTATCCGCGCGCGCGTTTTCTCTCCCACCCTAAAGCAGGGTGCTCCGGGGTGCCCAAGTGCGCCTGAATTGACCTCGCGCGACTGGGCCGAATGTCCGTACGCTGCGACACGAGTTGTTCAAGATCCGGTGTGGACGGTTGCGCGCAGCGCCTCACCAGTGTTCGCTAACGGGCATCGTGTACCCGAGTGTGGTGCCCGCCCGGTCGATCCGGCCGTGGCGACACCACGCTCCGTCGTAGTTGGAGGAGTGACAGCAGTGGTCGCCGCGGGAGACGCTGATCAGAGCAGCGTCGCCGAAAGGCTTGGGATCAAGCCGGACATGGTGGTCCAGGAGATCGGCTGGGACGAGGACGTCGATGACGATCTTCGTGCGGCGATCGAGGAGCAGATCGGCGGTGACATCCTCGACGAGGACGCCGACGAGGTCATCGACGTGGTGCTGCTGTGGTGGCGCGAGGACGACGGTGATCTCGGAGACACGCTGATCGAGGTCCGGACCCCCTTGAACGAGAACGGCGTGATCTGGGTGCTGACCCCGAAGACGGGACAGCCCGGGCACGTCGAGCCGAGCGAGATCGCCGAAGCGGTGCCGCAGGTCGGATTGGCGCAGACGGCCAACATCAGCGCCGGCCCGAAGTGGGCGGGCACCCGGCTGGTGTCGCCGAAGTCGTCCAAGACCAAGCGGTGACCTCGAAGGCCCTGCGATCGACACGATAGGGTTGTCGACGCAGGCCCCTGTTCGCTCTTGAGAGGAAACCGCCGGTATGGCCGTCGAGGTCGGATCGCAAGCCCCGGACTTCACGCTCAACGACTACAACAAGCAGGCCGTGACGCTGTCGTCCTTCAAGGGCGAGAAGCCGGTCCTGCTCGTGTTCTACCCGTTCGCGTTCAGCGGTATCTGCACCGGCGAGCTGTGCCAGCTCCGCGACGAGTTCGCGGACTACGACGGTCAGGGCGTCCAGGTGATCGGTGTGTCCGTGGACACCCCGTTCTCGCTCAAGGCGTGGGCCGAGCAGGAGGGCTACCAGTTCCCGCTGCTTTCGGACTTCTGGCCGCACGGTGAGGTCGCGAAGGCCTACGGCGTCTTCAACGAGGCGGCCGGCCTGGCCACCCGTGGGACCTTCCTGATCGACAAGGACGGCGTCGTGCGGTTCGCCGAGGTCAACCAGCCCGGCGAGGCGCGTGACCAGCAGGCGTGGAAGAAGGCCGTGGCCTCGCTGGCCTGAGTCTTCACCGGTGGCACCCTCGCGGTGTCACCTCCCGGGCGCATAGCTCAGCGGGAGAGCACTCGGTTTACACCCGAGCGGTCGTAGGTTCGATCCCTACTGCGCCCACCGAAAACCCGGCGACAGCCTCCGCGCGGGGGCCTACTGTCGTCGCGTGCATCACTCCCTCAGCTGGCGGCCGCTCAGCCGCGAGGACGCCAAGGCGTCGGCCGACCTCCTCAACGCCATCGAGACCGTGGATCGCATCGGTGAGAACTACACCGAGGAGGACACCCTCCAGGAACTGATCGACCCGTACGCCGACCTGGAGCGCGCGAGCCTCGCCGCCTTCGACGGCGACGTGATGGCCGGGTTCATGAAGATCCGCCACAAGCCGTCCGCGGACGAGGTCCACCGGGTCTTCCTGGACGGCGGGGTCCATCCCGCGTACCGCCGTCGCGGCCTCGGCACCGCGCTCGTCGAAGCGGGGGTGGCGGCGGCCAAGGTGGTGCACGCCCTGCACCACCCGTCGTCGAAGCTGGTGGTCGACGTCAACCGGCCGGAGCACATCGCCGGCCTGGCCGAACTCGTCCGGTCTCAGGGCTTCACGCCGGTCCGCTACTTCCAGCGCATGGAGCATCCGCTCGGCGCGGTGGACGCCCCGGCGATCCCCGGCGGGTTCGCGGTGGAGCCGTGGTCGGAGCGGAACGACGAGGACTTCCGCACGGTCCGGAACGAGGCGTACCGGGACTACTGGGGTGCGGTGCCCATGCCCGTCGATCTCTGGCGGAACAAGATCACCAACCAGACCTTCCGGCCCGAGGTCAGTTTCCTGCTCCGGGAGGCGGCGACCGGGGCTCCGGTGAGTGTGCTGGTGACCATGTGGTGGGAGGCCGACACGGAGGCCACCGGGATCCGTGACGCGCACTTCATGGTCATCGGAACCGTTCGGGAGTACCGGAAGCGGGGACTCGCCAGTGCGCTGATGGGACACGCGTTGCGCGCGGCCGCGGGTCAGGGCTACGACCGTGCCAGCTTGAACGTGGACTCCGCCGATCCTGCCGGGGCTTTCGGGATCTTCGAGAAGGCCGGCTTCGCGCCGAAGATGCGGTATGTGCGCTGGGCTCTCGAAGCCTGACACCCATGCATTCAGTCGGCTGAATGCGGGTGCCCCGACGCACGTGAAGACCCTCTTCGCCCGGCTCAACCGGGTGAAGAGGGCCTTCGCGTACCCCCAAGCCTGTGGAACGTTTTCGGTTTCGGCGGTCTGGTCTGCCCCCTCGGCAGGCCAGACCGCCGGTGCGCCGCGCCGCGGGTGGCGAACTTTCGGCTGCACAAGACAGGAGACGGTCGGGACTGCCCAGATACATCAAGATCGGCGGCCATTGGAGTGATCCAGACCACGAGGGGCGATCACGGAAAGCTACAGAGTCCGTGAAGGCCTCCTTCCCTACCTTGAGAGTAGGAAAGGAGGCATCCACGGACACGCGATCGGGGTCCGCCCGTAAAGCGCCCGGCTAGGCCCGGGTCATCCTGTTCGCCAGGGTCGACATCGTGTACGCGCCGATGCCCATGACGACTTCGAGAGCGTTCCGCTCGGTGTACCCGTGCCCGAAGAAGGTCTTCAGCGTCTCGTCGTCGACGCCGCCGGCGGTCTCGAGCACCGCCAGCGTGAACTGCCGCATGGCTTCCAGTCGCTCGTCGGGCACGGGCTCCTGTGACCGGAGTGCCGTGATGACGTCGTCGTCGGCGTTCAGTCCCTTCAGCTTGGCGGTGTGCATCTCGACGCAGATGTGGCACTCGTTGCGGGTCGCGACGGTCATCACGATCGTCTCCCGCGCGACCGGATCGAGGGTCGTGCGCTCGAAGCTCGCGCTGAGTTTCAGGAAACCGTCGAGCAGTTCCGGTGACGACGCCAGCCGGGCGACGGCGGTGGGGAGGTGGCCGAGGTGCCGGATGGTGGCCTCCATCGAGCGACGGGAGGCGGCGGGAGCGGTTTCGACGGTGTGGTCGGTAAACAAGGGGACCCCCTAAGATGGTCAACGTGGTTGACGAAAAGGTAAACCAAGTTGTCGAAGTTGGCAAGGGGGTTCCCGACCCTCCCGGGTTCGAGTTGCCGCTCCTGCTGTTCGCGGGCTTCCGCTCGATCATCGACCGCCTGCACGCCGAACTGGCCGAGCAGGGGCATCCCGACGTCCGCCCGGTGTACGGCTTCGCCATGCAGGCGGTCGGCCGCGACGGCGCGACGGCGAGCGAGATCGGACGGCGCCTCGGGGTCTCCAAGCAGGCGGCGGGCAAGACCGTCGACAAGCTGGAGCAGCTCGGCTACGTCGAACGCGTCGACGACCCGGCCGACGCGCGGCGCAAGATCGTGCGCCTCACCGCGCGCGGGGTCGACTCACTGCGCCGGTCCGCGATGATCTTCGAGAAGCTGCGCAAGGAGTGGGTCGGCACCCTGGGTGCCGACAGGGTTCGCGCGCTGGAAGCCGATCTTCGCGCGATGGCGCCGTCGGACGGCTTCCGCCTCGACGTCGCGAGCTGGTTCGGTGCCTAGAAGGGGCATCCCGGGTTCGGCGCGTCCTGCGAGAGCGGACTCCCGTGCGGCAGCACGTAGAGCACCTCCAGCACCACCGTGGACGCGCCAAGATTCCGTCCGATGTGGACGGTGTCGCTCGGTTCGGTGAAGGCCACGCCCCGCCGGTACAGGCCGTCGAGCCCGCAGTCGGCCGAGTTGTGCGTCAGCGTGCCCGCCTTGACGTACGCGTAGAGCGTGCCGTCGTGGTAGTGCCAGCCGGTGTACCCGCCCGGCTGGATGACGACCTCGCGCAGGACGTAGTCGGTGTCCCCGACCGTCTTCTGCTTCAGGATCGTGCCGGTCACCCCGGAACCCGGGGTCGCCTCGGCCGTCGCGGGGACGGCGAAGGCGAGGGCGAGTGTGGCGAGCAGTGTGGTCACAGACCGCAGGCGCATAAGGGAACCGTACCGTGGCCTCCCCTGCCCGAAAGGGCGGTTTTCCGTGCCCTCTATGTCGGCTACGCCAGTTTCTCGGCATGCCCTCGCCTTCACTGATCCGGGCGCCGCAGGGTTTCCAGATGTCGTCCGAGCACCGTGCGCATCAGTTCCGGCGACGTCCGCCCGCTCGCCATGGCGAGGCCGTCCAGTAGTGCCGCCAGCCGTTCGGTTTCGACGTCCAGGTCGAGGTCGTGGAGCAGTCCGCCCGCGCCACGCGCGCCTTCGAGCACCCTGCGGACGAGCGCGCGAACGCCCGCGTGCGTGCGCGCGACTTCCTCGGCCAGATCCGGACGGTTCTTCGCAGCGGCGGAGAAGGCCAGCCAGACGTCGGTTTCGGCCCGGGTCTGCTCGGTGAGCGGAAGCAGCTCGCCGAGCAGCGCTTCGGTGAGTTCCTGACGGCGTGAGCGCGGGGTTTCCGGATCGAGCAGTTCGGGGAGGTGGCGCAGCAGCCGGGCTTCCACCCGGTCTCCGAGCGCGCGCATGGCGAACACGATCAGCTCGTCGTGGCCGCGGAAGTAGTGCCGCACCGAACCGATCGCGAGACCGGCCTCATCGGCCACGCTCCTGAGTGACGCCTGCGCGAGGCCATCTGCCTGAATCACCCGGAAGACGGCTTCGGCGATTTCCAGGCGTCGGGCCGTGGGGTCGACGATCTTCGGCATGTTGTCTTTATAGCACGCCCCTGCTATTTTATTTGGCACACACGTGCTATAAAGGGGGAGTTCATGCGGACCTGGTTGTTGATCGCGCTGGTGGTCGCCGCGGTGATCGTGATCGTCGTGCGCAGGCTGCGTGGGGAGCCGCTGGTCGCCCGTGAAGTGTTCGGGACGCCGGTGGTCCTGCTCGCGATCGGGGTCTACGGTCTGGCCAAGCTCGACGATTTCACTTTCACGGACGGTGCCTGGCTCGTGCTGGGGTCCGTGGTCGGTTGCGGCCTCGGCGCGGTGCGCGCGGCCACCACGAAACTCTTCGAGCGCGACGGTGTGCTGTGGCTGCGGTACACCGGCTGGACGTTCGGCGTGTGGGTGTTCTCGTTGCTGGTGAACTTCGGGATCGGCTTCCTGGCCACGACGGCAGGGGCGCATCCTGACGCGCGGCCGGTGACGTTGTCGATCGGCGTGAGCCTGCTGGGGGAGGCGTTGGTGATCGGCCTTCGCGCGAAGACGACGGGGCTGCCGTACGCCCCGCCGTCCGAGTCCGTGCTTTCCCGCCGTTAAGCCAGTTTCGCGACCTCGCCGGCGAGGAGCGCGATCTCGTCTTCGGTGTTGAAGTAGTGCACCGAAGACCGGACCATCGACGGCAGTCCGCGGGCGGCGAAATCGAACTGGGCGGACGTCGCTTCCACGACGCTGACGTTGATCTTCGCCGCCGCCAGACGCCGTTTCACCTCCTGCGACGGCGTTTTCGCGACGCTGAACGTGACGATCCCGCACTTCCGTTCGCCCTGGTCGTGCACCTGGACGCCGGGGATCTCGCCGAGCACCTCGCGCAGTTTCGCCGCGAGCGCCGCGACGCGGGCTTCGATGGCGGGCATGCCCCAATCCAGGGCGTAGTCGATCGCCGCGCCGAGGCCGTGCACGGCGGCGTGATCGCGTTCCCAGACCTCGAACATCTTCGCCGTCGAATCGACTTCGTAGGTCTCGGGCGCGGTCCACGCCGCCGAGTGGAGGTCGAGCATCGCGGGCTCGACGCGCTCGCGCAGCCGAGGATGCGCGTAGAGGAACCCGGTTCCCCGTGGCCCGCGCAGGTACTTCCGGCCGGTCACGCTGAGCGCGTCGCAATTGAGGCGCGCGACGTCGAGATCGATCTGCCCGGCGCTCTGGCAAGCGTCCAGCAGGAACGGGATCCCGGCTTCCCTGGCGACGGCGCCGATCTTCTCGGCCGGGTTCACCAGCCCGCCTTGGGTGGGCACGTGGGAGACGGCGATCAGCTTGACGTCGCCGTCGATCCGGCGCTTCAGGTCCTCGACGTCCAGCTGCCCGGACTCGTCGTCGTCGACCACCTCGACGACGGCGCCGGTGCGCTTCGCGATCTGCAGGAAGGAGATGACGTTGCTCGCGTACTCGGACTTCGCCGTCAGGATCCGGTCGCCCGCGGTGAACGGCAGCGCGTAGAAGACCGCCTGCCACGACCGCGTCGCGTTGTCGGTCAGCGCGATGTCGTCGGGATCGGCGCCGACCAGCCGTGCGGCCGAGGCGTAGACGCCGTCGAGCCGCTCCGCGTTGGCCGCCGCCTGCTCGTAGCCCCCGATCAGGGCTTCCTCGCGCAGGTAGTCGACGACCGTGTCGGTCACCAGCGCGGGTGGCAGCGACGATCCGGCGTTGTTGAGGTGGACCACTTCCGCGCAACCCGGGGTTTCGGCGCGAGCGCGGTGCACATCGAAGTCCGTCATGCCTAACTGAATACAGTACGGCCGAACTGCATGCAATACTGCCCGCATGACGAGGAACCTGCTCCGGCGCGACCTCGCGGAGGAGATCACCGCCCGCGTGCTCGACGGCCGGATCGCCGCCGACAGCCGGATCAACGAGGTGCACCTCGCCCGCGAACTGGGCGTCAGCCGGACGCCGTTGCGCGAGGCGCTGATCGGGCTGGCCGATCGTGGCCTGCTCGTCTCGGCGCCCAACCGCGGTTTCCTCGTGCCGCCGTTCGATCCCGAGGAGGCCCGGCGGCTGTATCCGCTCGTCGCGGAATTGGAATCGCTGGCGCTGCGCTGGAGTTCCCCGCAGGACCTCGCCGGGCTCACCGGCGGCCTGGACCGGATCGCCGACGAGATGACCGCGGAACTCGGGCGGCGCGGTGATCTGTCCGCTTTGGACGACCGATGGCACGCGCTGCTGGTGTCGCGCTGCACGAATCCGCATCTGCTGCGGCTGATCGAGCAGACCAAGCCGCTGCTGAAACGCTATGACACCTGCTATTTCGTCGGCGCCGAACGCTCCTTGGAGAGTATCGACGAACACCGCCGGATCGCCGAGGCGATCCGCGCCTCCGACCTCGCGACGGCAGCGGAGCTGCTCGTGCGGAACTGGGTGAAAACGCTGGCATATCTGGAGAACATGGGGTGATGAGATGTTCGTGACGGCACATCTGAGCGACAACCATCTCGACGGCGGGGAGCGCGCGGACGAACGCACCGCGCGCGTCATGCGGTACCTGGAGAACCTGGCGACGCCGGTCGACGCGATCCTGGTGACCGGCGATATCGCCGACCACGGCACGGTCGAGGAGTACCGGCGCGCGGCGGAACTGTTCAAGACCGGCGTCCCGCTCTTCACCTGCCCCGGCAACCACGACAAACGCGCCGCGTTCCGCGAAGGGCTGCTGGACCAGGCGCCGGACGACGCCCCGGTCAACGCGGTGCACACCGTCGGCGACGTCACGTTCGTCATGGCCGACTCGAGCATCCCCGGCAAACCCGACGGACGGTTCGACGACGAGACCCTGGCCTGGCTGGACCGTGTCCTCGCCGACGGCGACGGCCCCGCTTTCGTGGCCTTCCACCATCCGCCGGTCGAGCTCGGCCTGCCGCTGGTGGACGCGATGCGCCAGCACGGCGAGGACGCGCTGGCCGAGGTGCTCGCGCGCCATCCGCGGGTGGTGGCCCTGTTCTGCGGGCACGTCCACGCCGCGACGTCGACGACGTTCGCCGGCCTGCCGCTGCGGTCGGCACCGTCGGTCGGGTCCAGCATCCTGTTCCCCTGGGAGGAGAACGGTCTCCGGCCGTGGGGTGAAGGCGGGCCGATCGACTACGACCTGCCGCCGTCGCTGCTGTTCCACGTGCTGCACGAGGACGGCAGGCTGACCACGCACCAGCGCGTGGTCGTCTAGGCCGTGTCCTGCAAGTCTTGTTCGCGGTCTTCGCGCCCAGGCGGCCCCTGACGGCACGGGCGGACGCGGCCGAGTACGACCCGGTACGAGGCCGATCCGCCCGCACCGCCAGGAACCACCTGGATCACGAAGCCCATCGAACAGACTTACAGGACATGGCCTAACCGCCGAACACCGGCAGGGTGATCCGGGACGGCCGCGCGGGGTCGTGGAAGATCTCGAACCGCGTGGGTTTCCCGTCCACCGCGCTGAAGACCGGCTCGTCGGTGCCGTGGTTGCGGGCGAAGCGAGGGAACGCTCCGCCCGCGACCTGCAGCCGCAGCCGGTGGCCGCGCCGGAACCGGTACGCCGTCGGATCGAGGTGCACCTCGGCCGCGACCACACCGTCCACATCGGACTCAGGGCTGCCGGGACGCAGCCGGAGGATGCCGTCGGTGACGTTGCGGGAGACGCCGCGACCATCCACATCGCACAGCCGGACGAAGACGTCGCCGTGCCCGAGGTCGGTCCGGACGTGCACGAGCGCGGAGACCTCGCCGATGACGTCGAGGTCCCGCTTCAGCCGCTCACCGGTGAAGACGAGCACGTCCTGACGCTCTTCGACGATCTTGTTGTCGCGTTGCTTCCACACTCCCGTGAGCAGGGGACCACCGACGGTCGGCGTCGGATCGGCGGGGTCGAAGGTGAAGGCCCCGGGTTTCGATTCCACCGGTTCGGCGACGGAAAGCCCGCCGGGACGCAGGAAGTACGGGGTGGCGTCGGATTTCGGCGGCCAGCTGTCGAAGTCCAGCCAGCGTCCGGCGCCCTGGAGGTACAGGCGCACCGGCGCTTGCCTCAGCTGCGCGCGATCGCCGAGCAGATGGGCGGAGAGGAAGCCGATCTGGTCGCTCACCAGGGTCTTCAGACTGGCGGGCTCGCCGTGCGCCCACGGGCCGATGGTGATCCGCGGCGCGCGCCCGGCCGCGGCGAGTTCCTTGAAGTCGCGCAGCTGGGCCGCGATGAACAGGTCGTACCAGCCGGTCACCATCGTCACCGGCGTCGTCAGCGCGGCGACCCGCGCGCTGTGATCCGACGGCGCCCAGAAGTCGTCGCCCGGCTCGGCGTGCCCGGTGACGTCCTGTAGGAACCGCACCTGCTTGCCGATGGCCGCGACGTCGGCACCGGAGACCGGGAGGTGGGCCATGGCCTGGCGGGTCTTCTTCGTCTGCCACGGGTTGGGCACGCCCGCGAACCGGCCCTCCTGCCGTCCGATCAGCGCCGACCACGAGACCATGTTGTCGACGGCGAGGACCCCGCCCGGATAGAAGGTCGAGACGAACTCCGACGCGGTGATCGCGAGGCACAGCGCTTCGAGCGGCTCGTCGAGATACGGCGCGACAGACCATTGCGTATGCCCGAGGTAGCTCGCGCCCGCCATCGCGATCCGGCCGTCGCACCACGGCTGCTCGCGCAGCCAGGCGACGGTGTCGAGGCCGTCTTCCTTCTCCAGATGGAACGGCCGGAACTCGCCGCCGGAGCCGAAGGTCCCGCGCGTGCTCTGGACGACCGTCTGCAGCCCGTGCCGTGCGAAGGTCTCGCCGAAGACCTTGCCGGACAGGCCTTTCCGGCCGTAGGGCGTGCGGATCAGCACCACCGGCCGCGGCTCGTCGCCCGGGACGGCGTAGCGATCGGCGAGCAGCCGGACGCCGTCGGCCATGGGGACGGGGATCGCCTTGGTCACCGAAGGGGCGGGGCCTTCCGCCGGAGGGAGGCCGAGTAGCCGGTCGAGGAGTCGGTCGAGCACGCTGGCCGCCTTTCGTGCGGAGGATCACCTTCCGCTTACGACCGTACCCCCGTCAGGGATGTCATGAGGGGTCCCCATAGGACGAAATTTGTCCTATGGGGACCCCTCATGACGCGAGGCGGACCGCCCGGTACCGCCCCGCAGGTCCGCCTCAGCCGAGCCGCGCGAGCGTCTCCGGCTTCAGCAGCTTCGCCAGTTCCTCCGCGGGAAGGAGCCCCTTCTCGACGACGAGTTCCGCCACCCCGCGCCCGGTCTCCAACGCCTCCTTGGCGATCTCGGTCGCCGCCGCGTATCCGATGCTCGGATTCAGCGCGGTCACCAGCCCGATCGAGTTCTCGACATAGCCCCGCATCACGTCGGCGTTCGCGGTGATCCCGGAAACGCACCGCTCCGCCAGCACCAGGCAGGCCGACCGCAGATGCGTGATGCTCTCCGAAAGCGAGTGCAGGATCAGCGGCTCGAAGGCGTTGAGCTGCAGTTGCCCGGCTTCGGCCGCCATCGTGATGGCGACGTCGTTGCCGATGACCTCGAACGCGACCTGGTTGACCACCTCGGGGATCACCGGGTTGATCTTGCCCGGCATGATCGACGACCCCGCCTGCACCGGCGGCAGGTTGATCTCGTTGAGCCCGGCCCGCGGACCGGACGAGAGCAGCCGCAGATCGTTGCAGCTCTTCGAAAGTTTCACCGCGATCCGCTTGAGCACCCCGGAGAGGTGCACGAACGCGCCACAGTCCTGGGTCGCCTCGACGAGGTCGGCGGCGGGTTCGAGGGGCAGCCCGGTGATCTCGCGCAGGTGTGCGACGGCGGCTTCGGCGTACCCGGGCGCGGCGTTGAGGCCGGTGCCGATCGCGGTCGCGCCGAGGTTGATCTCGTGCAGCAGCGTCACCGCCTCGGTGAGCCGCAGCCGGTCTTCGCCGAGCATGACCGCGTAAGTCCCGAATTCCTGCCCCAGCGTCATCGGCACCGCGTCCTGCAACTGGGTGCGGCCCATCTTCAACAGGTCGCTGAACTCGACGGCCTTGGCGCCGAACGCCTTCTCCAGCACCACCATCGCCTCGGCCAGTCCTCGTACGGCGATGATCGTCGCGACGTTGACCGCGGTCGGATAGGCGTCGTTGGTCGACTGCCCGAGGTTCACGTGCTCGTTGGGGTGGACGCGGGCGTAGTCGCCCTTCTCGTGCCCGAGCAGTTCGAGCGCGCGGTTCGCGATCACCTCGTTGGCGTTCATGTTCGTCGAGGTGCCCGCGCCGCCCTGGATGACGTCGACGACGAACTCCTCGCGCAGCGCGCCTTCCCGGATCTCCCGGCACGCCCGGCGGATCGCGTCGGCGACGTCCGGGCTCAGCAGGCCGAGATCGGCGTTGGCCTGGGCCGCGGCCTCCTTGACCGCGGCGAGCGCCTCGATCAGGTGGGGGTAGGAGGAGATCGCGGTGCCGGTGATGGGGAAGTTCTCCCTGGCCCGCGCGGTGTGCACACCCCAGTAGGCGTCGGCCGGGACTTCCTTGTCTCCCAGCAGATCGTGTTCAACACGGTGCATCGAAGGCTCCTCAGGCGGCAAGGTGGTGTTCGGCCAGCGCGCCGGTCACGCGCAGGCCGTCGGTTCCGGTGGTCCCGGCGAACGGCTTCAGAACGTCCCGGTCGACGCCGCACAGTTCGAGTGCGGCGGCGAGCACCGGCTGCCGCGCGCGGTCGCCGCCGTCGGCGATCTTGACCGCGATCGCCGTGCCGTCCGGCAGGGCGGCGACCTGAACGGCCTCGAAACCGTCCTTGGCGATCAGGCCGGGAACCGCGCGCATGAGCGCGGTGACGTCGCGACGGGTGCCGGCGACCAGCTCCGGATGTTTCCGGATCCCTTCGGCGACAAGACGTTCCGGGGTGCCGGCGGCCGCGGAGGCGATCTTGCCGACGGCCGTGGCGAGCCCGCGCAGCGAGACCGCGAACAGGGGAGCGCCGCAGCCGTCGACGGCGACCTTCGGGATTCGTTGCCCGGTCAGGTTCTCGACACAGCCCGCGATCGCGCGCTGCAGTGGATGCCCGGGATCCAGATAGTCCTTTGTGGACCAGCCGTGCAGGCGACAGGTCGCGAGCATCGCCGCGTGCTTGCCGGAACAGTTGTGCGCCAACCGGTTCGCGCCCCGGCCGGCGGACACCCAGGCGTCGCGCTCGACGGGATCGAACGGCAGGTCTTCGGGAGTCCGCAGATCCTCGGTGGTGAGCCCGGCGCCGTCCAAGGTCCGGAGGACCTCCGCCAGGTGGATCTCCTCGCCCGAATGGCTGGCCGCGCCGACGGCGAACCCGGCCGGGCTCAGCTCCACCCCGAGCCGGGCCATCGCGGTGGCCTGCAAGGGTTTCGCCGCCGAGCGCGGATAGAACGCGGCCTCGATGTCGCCCGCGGAGAACAGTACGCGGCCGTCCGGCGCGAGGACCACGGCCGAACCGTGGTGCACCCCCTCGACCATTCCGTCGCGGAGGAGGTGCACCAGCGGTTCATGCGCGGGGATTCGGATTTCGGGGATCACAGCTTCGTCTTCTCGAAGACGTCCATGTTGATCCGCTTGCGGACCCCGAACCAGCCGGCCACCAGCGCGACCCCGATGATCGGCAGGCAGTACAGGGTGATCCGGCCGGTCTCGTCGAAGGCCATCAGCACGACGACGGCGGCGAGGAAGATCAGCGTCGCGATCTCGGTGTAGGGCGAGAACGGCAGCCGGTACGAGGGCCGTTCCACTTCACCGCGGTTGGCCTTGCGCACGAAGAGCAGGTGGGAGAGCACGATGATCGCCCAGGTGCCGAGGATGCCGATGGCCGCGAAGTTCAGCACGATCTCGAAGGCCTGGCTCGGCACGAGGTAGTTCAGGCCGACGCCCAGCACACAGACCGCCGAGGTGAGCAGGATCCCGCCGTAGGGCACGTGGTTCTTGTTCATCACGCCGGTGAACTTCGGCGCGGACCCGGCCAGCGACATCGAGCGCAGGATGCGGCCGGTGGAGTAGAGACCGGAGTTCAGGCTGGACAGCGCTGCGGTCAGCACCACCAGGTTCATCACGTTGCCCGCCTGCGGCACCCCGATGTGCGAGAGCACGGTGACGAACGGACTCTCGTTCTTCGAGTAGGAGTCCCACGGCATCAGCATCGCCAGCAGGACCACCGAGCCGACGTAGAAGATCCCGATCCGCCACATGATCGAGTTGATCGCCTTCGGCATGATCTTGCGCGGATCCTTCGTCTCACCCGCGGCGACGCCGACCAGCTCGACCGAGGCGTAGGCGAACACGACGCCCTGGACGATCAGCACCATCGGCAGCAGGCCGGCCGGGAAGATCCCGCCGTGGTCGGAGATCAGCGAGAAACCGGGCGTCTGGCCGTCGATCGGCTGCTGGGTGACCAGCAGGAAGATCCCGATCCCCATGAAGGTCACCAGCGCGGCGACCTTGATGATGGCGAACCAGAACTCCATCTCGCCGAACAGCTTGACCGACACCATGTTCAGCGCCAGCACCACCGCGAGGGCGATGAGCGCCAGCACCCACTGCGGGATCGGGGTGAAGAAGGACCAGAAATGGGCGTACAGCGCGATCGCGGTGATGTCCGCGATCCCGGTCGTCGACCAGTTCAGGAAGTGCATCCAGCCCGCGACGAAGGCGCCCTTTTCGCCCATGAATTCCCGGGCGTAGGAGACGAAGGCGCCGGAGGAGGGGCGGTACAGGATGAGTTCGCCGAGCGAGCGCACCACGAAGAACGCGAAAAGGCCGCAGACCGCGTAAACGATCGCCAGCGCCGGGCCCGCCTGCGCGAGCCGTCCGCCCGCGCCGAGGAACAGGCCGGTGCCGATGGCGCCGCCGATCGCGATCATGTTGACGTGGCGGGGCTTCAGCGCCTTGTCGTAGCCGGCGTCACCGGCGTCGGCCGGCACCGGCACGGCTTTGTCGTCCGTGCTGAGGGTCTGTTCGGTCACGGTGTCAGTCGTCCTTGTCCGGGTGCGTCGTGTGGCCGGGCCGCACGATGGTGGTGAGGGCGTTCTCGACGTGCTCTAGATGGGAGGTCATCGCCGCGACGGCGTCCGCTTCGGAGCCGGCGGCGATGGCGGTGACGATCTCGCGGTGCTCGATGTTCGAGCGCGCGCGGCGGCCGCCCAGCTGGTTGAGGAAGGACGACTGGCGCGCCAGGGCGTCCCGGATCTCCTCGATGACCTTGCCGAACACCGGGTTGCCCGAGGCCTGGGCGATGGTGATGTGGAACAGCGAATCCAGCGCCACCCACGCGGTGTTGTCGGTTTCGAGGTCCATCCGCTCGACGAGGTGGCCGAGCAGATCGAGGTCGTCGGTACTGCGGCGCACGGCCGCGTATCCGGCGACGGGGATCTCGACGTGGCGCCGCACCTCGAACAGGTCGCGGGCCGAATAGGTCCCGAAGGTGGGGTTCTCGACCGGCCCGGTGGCGGTCACGAAGGTCCCCTTGCCCGTTTTGGACACGGTGAGCCCGAGTGCCTGCAGCCCCCGCAGTGCCTCGCGGACGACCGAACGGCTGACCTCGAACTCCTTGCCGAGCGCGGACTCCGACGGCAGTTTCTGGCCGACGGGATACTCGCCGCGCTCGATGGCGCCGCGAAGGTGGGCCAGCACGGCCTCCATCGCGCTGATGCGCCGCGGACCACCGTGTCCGGCTGTCTGGCTGTCAGACAGGTTCATGGGACGGAATCGTGCGGTCGGTCGATCACTTTGTCAAGCGTTCGGTCTCAGGGCCTCATTCGCCGTGCGAGGCCGGCGGCGATGGGTTAAGCGGACGTGAATACAAAGCGGTACTGGGCGCCTTCGCGCGCCCAGAGCCCTGTGGTGGCACCGAATTCCGGGACTCACGTGTCCAGTGTCACAGGGGCTGAAGGGGCCCTTCACCGCATGCGACGCGGCGAAGGGCGCTTTCCCCGCATCGCATGCGGGGAAAGCGCCCTTCAGCTCCGGTCACGCCCGCTTGAGCGCGATCACCGGGAACGGGCGACTGGTCTTCGCCTGATGCTCGGCCAGTCGCGGGAACGCCTTCGCCTGCTTCGCGAACAGGCGGTCCCTGGCCGCTCCGGTGACCTCGACCGCATGGGCGGTGAAGGCCTCTCCGTCCGCTTCGACGTCGACCGACGGCTCCGCGAGCAGGTTCCGGTACCAGTCCGGATGCCCCGGAGCGCCCCCGTTGGCCGCGAAGACCACGTAGCGGTCGTCGTCGGCCAGGAACAGCATCGGCGTCACATGCCGCCGCCCGGTGCGGGCGCCGGTGGTCGTGAGCAGCAGCGTCGGGAGGCCGTCGCCGTGGCGGCCGTTCGCGCGGAACTCCGCGATCACGCGTTCGTTCATCTCACGCAGGTCGATCATCAACTCTCCGGGCTGCTCGGTGATCTTGGCGGCTGGCCAGTCTGCCGATCCGCGCCCTGGTCGGCAAGCACTTTTGGATCATGGCTGCTCGCCGGGCCGCAAATTGTCGGTGCCGCTCGCGATACTCGACGGGTGAGCCCCGTCAGCCGCGGGCGCAAGCCCGCCAAAAGACCGAAGAACGAGCGCTCCCGCCGGTCCCGTCCGCTTCTGGACGTGGCCAGGGTGGAGCGCTGGCCGAAGCTGCTCCACGGGCCGGTCGGGCTTTCGGACTGCGTCGTCCAAGGCCGAGCGGATCAGGACCGCATGGTCCTCTCGGCCACCCTGACCGCGGGCAAACGCTCGGTGGGGGTCGAGGTGGTGGTCAACGAGCGCGAAGTCGACGTGATCGAACTCCACCCCGTGCCCGCCGACGCACGGTCGGTTCTTCGCGGCGGTTTCGAGGTGACAGAGGCACCGCTGACTCCCGAGGAGTTCCGGAGTCAGGTCGAAGCGGCCTTGAACGTCAGTGCGGATAGCGCCGCCTGGATCCGGGAGACGATCCCCGACCTGATGAAACTGGGCAGAGATCCGAGGCCCGACCTGCCCGAGCGCGCGGCCCAGCTGCGCCGATGGCTCGGTCTTCCCGGCTACGAACCGCTGCCGCGCATATCGACGGCCGAGCCGTTGCCGCTCGTCCTGCCCCCACCCGCGCCGGTCACCGGACTCCGGCTGGCGGTCGCCCTGGCCGAGCCGGACGACGCGATCTGGCGACGGCTCGAAGTCCGCTCCGACGTCACCCTCGCCGACCTGCACCGGAGCCTCGCGGCCGCGTTCGACCGTGCCGAACGGGAGTATCACCGGTTCGAGACCGCGTACGGCGGGTTCGGCGCGGACATCCTGGGCGGAGAAGGCGACCGTCTGGACGACGAGGTGACCCTCGGCCAGGTCGTCACGTCACCCGGACACCGGTTCGTCTACGAGGCGGAGCGCTGGCGGCACTGGCTCCGCGTCGAGTCGTTGGTCGCCCTTCCCGAAGCACCGAGGTGTCTCGACGGCGAACGCGCCGCGCCTCCGGCGGACTGCGACGACGAGCGGGGCTACGAGATGTTGCTGGATGCCCTGCGCGACCCGGACGACGAAGTCAACGAAGGCCTTATCGAAGAACTCGGCGGCCAGGGGTTCGATCCGGAGTGGTTCGACAAGGAGGTGGTCGACGAGCGGCTGGCCCGGCTGAGCTGATCCGCGAGTCCGGCCCACTGCCCCGTTCGGGTGGCGACGACTCCGGCGAGCCAGCTGGATTTGATCTTCGACAGCTAGCAGACTCGGCATCGCCCAAGAGCCGCGTCCCCCCGCGAGTTGCTGATGATCTTGGCAAGCCTAGGGTGGGAGGACCGGCCCGCGTCACGCAGCCAGGGATCCGTCTGCCTAGGGGAGGTTTTCGCTGGTGTCGAACGATTCCTTCGTCCACCTGCATGTGCACACCGAGTACTCGATGCTCGACGGTGCGGCGAAGATCGCCCCCTTGTTCAAGGAGGCGGCGCGCCTCGGCATGCCCGCGGTCGGGATGACCGACCACGGCAACATGTACGGCGCGGACGAGTTCTACCAGCAGGCGGTCAAGCACGAACTCAAGCCGATCATCGGCATCGAGGCCTACGTCGCGCCGGAGAGCCGCTTCCACAAGAAGCCGGTCTTCTGGGGACAGGCCAACCAGCGCGGCTCCGACGAGTTCGGTGAGGGCGGTGACGTCTCCGGTGGTGGTGCCTACACCCACATGACGATGCTCGCCGAGAACTCCACCGGGCTGCGCAACCTCTTCAAGCTCTCGTCGCTCGCGAGCATGCAGGGCTACTACCGCAAGCCCCGGATGGACCGCGAGCTGATCGCGGAGAACCACGAAGGCATCATCGCGACCACCGGCTGCCCCTCGGGCGAGGTGCAGACGCGGCTGCGGCTGGGGCAGCGCACCGAGGCGATCCAGGCCGCGTCGGACTACAAGGACATCTTCGGCGCCGACAACTTCTTCCTCGAACTGATGGACCACGGCCTGCCGATCGAGCGGTCGGTCCGTGAGGGCCTGCTCGAGGTCGGCAAGCTCCTCGACCTCAAGCCGCTGGCCACCAACGACTCGCACTACGTCACCAAGGACCAGGCCGACACCCACTCCGCGCTGCTGTGCGTGCAGGCGGGCAAGACGCTGAACGACCCGAACCGGTTCAAGTTCGACGGGGACGGTTACTACCTGAAGTCGGCCGCGGACATGCGGGAGTACTGGGACAAGGAGGTCCCCGGCGCCGCCGACTCGACGCTGCTGATCGCCGAGCGCGTCGAGTCCTACAAGGACGTCTACACGCACAAGGACCGGCTGCCGTTCTTCGAGGTCCCCGAGGGCTACGACCAGGGCTCCTGGCTGCGGGAAGAGGTCGCGCGCGGCCTCAAGTGGCGGTACCCGGACGGCGTCCCGGACCCGTACTACAACGAGCGCATCGAGATCGAGCTCGACGTCATCATCGGCAAGGGCTTCCCCGCCTACTTCCTCATCGTCGCCGACCTCATCAACTACGCCCGCAAGGTCGGCATCCGCGTCGGCCCCGGCCGTGGTTCGGCCGCCGGCTCGCTGGTCGCGTACGTCCTCGGTATCACCAACCTGGACCCGATCCCGCAGAAACTGCTGTTCGAGCGGTTCCTGAACCCCGAGCGCGTCTCGATGCCCGATATCGACATCGACTTCGACGACCGCCGTCGCGGCGAGATGATCCGTTACGCCACCGACAAGTACGGCGTCGACAAGGTCGCGCAGGTCATCACCTTCGGCACCATTAAGACCAAGGCGGCCATCAAGGACTCCGCCCGCGTCCACTTCGGCCAGCCGGGCTACGCGATCGCGGACCGGATCTCGAAGGCGCTGCCGCCGCCGATCATGGCGAAGGACATCCCGCTCTCGGGCATCGTCGACTCGAAACACGAGCGCTACGGCGAAGCGGCCGAAGTCCGCGCGCTCGTCGAGACCGACGAAGAGTGCAAGACGATCTTCGAGACCGCCCGTGGTCTCGAAGGGCTGATCCGCAACGCCGGCGTCCACGCCTGCGCGGTCATCATGTCGAGTGAACCGCTCACCAACGCGATCCCGCTGTGGCAGCGCGACGACGGTTCGATCATCACCGGCTGGGACTACCCGTCGTGCGAGGCCATCGGCCTGCTGAAGATGGACTTCCTCGGCCTGCGGAACCTCACCGTCATCGGTGACGCGATCGACAACATCAAGACCAACCGCGGGATCGACATCGACCTCGACACCCTCGGCGTCGAGGATCCGGAGACGTACAAGCTCCTCGCCAGGGGAGACACGCTCGGCGTGTTCCAGCTGGACGGCGGGCCCATGCGGGATCTGCTGCGCCGGATGCAGCCGACGGTGTTCGACGACATCGTGGCGGTGGGCGCGCTGTACCGCCCCGGCCCGATGGGCATGAACGCGCACAACGACTACGCCGACCGGAAGAACAATCGGCAGAAGGTCAAGCCGATCCACCCGCAGCTCGAGGAGCCCCTGAAGGAGATCCTGGCCGACACCTACGGCCTGATCGTCTATCAGGAGCAGATCATGCACATCGGCCAGAAGGTGGCCGGGTACACGATGGGCCGCGCGGACGTGCTCCGCCGGGCCATGGGCAAGAAGAAGAAGGAAGTCCTCGACCAGGAGTTCGTGGGCTTCGAGGCCGGGATGAAGGCGAGCGAACTGGTCCCCGGCGGCTTCTCGTCCGAGGCGATCAAGGCGCTGTGGGACACGATCCTCCCGTTCGCCGGCTACGCGTTCAACAAGAGTCACGCGGCCGCGTACGGCCTGATCTCGTACTGGACCGCGTACCTCAAGGCGAACTTCACGCCGGAGTACATGGCCGCGCTGCTCACCTCGGTCGGTGACAACAAGGACAAGTCCGCGGTCTACCTGTCGGAATGCCGTCGCCTCGGGATCAAGGTGCTCCCGCCGGACGTCAACGAGTCGGCGCTGAGGTTCGCGGCCGTCGGGGACGACATCCGCTTCGGCATGGGTGCCGTCCGCAACGTCGGCGCGAACGTCGTCGAGTCGATCATCAAGACCCGCGAGGAGAAGGGGAAGTACTCCTCCTTCACCGATTTCCTCGACAAGTCCGAACTCGTGGCCTGCAACAAGCGGGTCATCGAATCGCTGATCAAGGCGGGCGGGTTCGATTCGCTCGGCAACACCCGGCTCTCGATGATCCAGGTGCACGAGGACGCGGTCGAGGCCGTGGTCCCGCTCAAGCGCCAGGAAGCGATGGGTCAGTTCGACCTCTTCGGATTCGGCGGGGACGACGCCGCGGAGGACGCGGTGTCCTCGTCGCCGCTCGCGCATCTGAAGTTCGGGGAAGAGGAGTATCCGCGCAAGCAGCTCCTCGCCTACGAACGGGAGATGCTCGGCCTGTACGTCTCGGCGCATCCGCTGGACGGCGCCGAGCGGATCCTGCGCAAACACGCGCCCCGCCCGATCGCCGCGATCCTGGCCGATCCGCCGAAGGAAGGCGAGCTGATCATCTCCGGGCTGATCACCTCGCTGGAACGCCGGGTCAACAAGAAGGGCGAGCCCTGGGCGATCTGCACCGTCGAGGACATGGACGCGTCGATCGAGGTCCTCTACTTCCCGAAGTCGTACGCGATGTTCTCGGCCGACCTGATCGAAGACAACGCGGTACTGGTCAAGGGCCGGGTCAACTGGCGCGAGGACAAGATGTCCATCTTCGGCGGCGGACTGGTGCCGCTCGACCTGTCCGAGGTCGGCAACGGGGACGACGATCTGCCGCTCGTGCTGCTGGCCGCGCCGGAGAAGCTCGACCAGGCGGTGGTCAGCGAGCTGAAGCAGACCCTGCTGGCGCACAAGGGCGAGACCCCGGTGCATCTCAAGCTGGTCGGCAAGAACCAGACGGTCTTCGCGCTCTACGACTACCCGGTCAAGGTGACGTCGATGCTGATCGGTGAGCTCAAGGGCATCCCCGGGATCGCCGCCAGCACCTGATGACCACCTTCGAACCCGACCCGCGGCGCTGGAAGGCGCTCGCCGTCTCCCTCGCCGCCGGGTTCATGGGCCTGCTCGACGTCAGCATCGTCAACACGGCGCTGCCCTCGATCCAGAAGGACCTCGGCGCGTCCAGCGGCGGGATCCAATGGGTCGTTTCGGGTTACGCGCTGGCCTTCGGGCTGGTGCTGGTGTCCGGCGGCAGACTCGGCGACGCGCTCGGCCGCCGCCGCATGTTCCTGTTCGCCCTCGCCGCGTTCGTGCTGACCAGCGCGTGCGCCGGAGCGGCGCCGGACGAGACGACGCTGATCATCGCGCGGCTCCTGCAGGGTTTCGCCTCGGGCATGATGACCCCGCAGAACAGCGGGATGATCCAGGACCTGTTCCGCGGCGCGGAACGAGGCCGCGCGTTCGGCATGTTCGGTGCCACCGTCGGCATCTCGACCGCGGTCGGGCCGGTGCTCGGTGGCGTGATCCTCGCCGTCTTCGGCGATCCGCAAGGCTGGCGCTGGGTCTTCTACGTGAACGTGCCCATCGGGATCCTGGCGTTCGCGCTGGCACTGAGATGGCTGCCGAAAGCGGAAAAACCGGCGAGAAGCCTGCGGGGCGAGATCGACTTCGTCGGCATCATGCTGCTGGGAGTCGCGGTCCTCGGCGTGCTGCTCCCGTTGATCGAATCCGAACAAGGCGGACTCAGCGGCCTGTGGTGGCTGTTCGTCGTCGCGGTGGTCTTCGGCTTCGCGTTCGTGCGCTGGGAACGCTCGATGGTGCGGCGCGGTCGTCCTCCGCTGCTGGACACACGGCTGTTCACCGAGACACCGGGTTACGCCACGGGTGCCGCCGTCGGCGCGCTGTACTTCAGCGGGTTCACCGGGATGTGGCTGGTCTTCGCTCTCTTCTTCCAGCAGGGCCTCGGTTACACGCCGCTGCAGTCCGGGCTCGCCGTCACCTCCTTCGCCCTCGGCTCCGCCGTCTCGGCGGCGGTCGCGGGACGGCTGGTGCCGAGATGGGGCCGCAAGCTCACCGTCACCGGACTGCTCATGGTGATCGCCGGGATGGTCACGGTCGCCGTCCTCGCCGGTCAGGACCCCGGTGCCGCCGCGGGCTGGTGGTTCGCGGTCCCCTTGCTCGTCGCCGGTGTCGGCGGCGGCATGGTCATCTCGCCCAACACCACCCTGACCCTCGAATGCGTGCCGACGTCGATGGCGGGGGTGGCCGGGGGAGCGTTGCAGACCGGACAGCGGATCGGCACCGCGATCGGCACCGTCGTCCTGGCGTCGGTCTTTCACGCGGTGCTGGGCGCGAAGGGCGGTTACCCGTCGGCCCTGACCGCGGCGATGCTGTGCGCCGCCGGATTGACCTGTTCGGCGCTTTTACTGGCCGTGATCGAACTTCGCGCGCGCCGGAACCGGCGATTGCTCACTGAGCGGGAGGAAGCCGCCCGTGCTGCCGCCGATAGTCAACGCGGCTGAGTCATCGGTCCGCGCCGATGACTACGGTCGGCAAGACCCGATGCTCCATCCGAGTGACTGAGCCAGTCAGAGTCTGGCGCTACTCAGAGCAACCGGGTAGACCTTACGGAGCCTTCACTGCTGTGTCTTGGCTACCGACAGTGGTATTTCTGTCGATCGCTCGGGGATGGAGCGATCGGCCGAAGCGATCATGGCGAGTCCGGAGTTCCAGGAACGGTCACCCGTGATCACGAGCCGGTGGACGGCCGTCGGCGTCCGCGGGGGACCGTTCGGCGGCAGCCGGTTCGCGTCCACTGACAGCCGAGTCCGGTGAAGCATTCGCGCGGGTGGGTCCGGCAGGGGACGCCTGGGGAGGTGCACCCCGGCCTGGACCCACCCGCCGCGCGCTCTCCGCAGGTGTGAACCGCTTCGGGCTGCGAAGATCTTCGCGAGTTCGACAATGCGGAGGAGCACCGATGGCGGAGAATTCTGAGGGGCGGAGTCGCCTGCGGGTCTGGTACCGGCCGATGAGGATGCGGGATTCCGGGGAAGGGCATCGGGTCGCGACCCCGCTGGAGCTGTTGTTCGACCTGTGTTTCGTGGTCGCCGTCGCGCAGGCCGCGGCCGGCCTGCACCACGCGATCGCCGAAAACCACATCGGCCAGGGCGCGCTCAGCTTCGGGATGGTGTTCTTCGCGATCTGGTGGGGCTGGTTGAACTTCAGCTGGTTCGCTTCGTCGTTCGACACCGACGACGTCCCGTATCGGCTGGTGACGCTCGTCCAGATCGCGGGAGGGCTGACCGTCGCCGCGGGTGTCTCGTCGGCCTTCGAAGGCGACTTCACGATCATGGTGGCCGGCTACGTCTTGATGCGGCTCGCGATGGTCGTGCAGTGGCTGCGCGCCGCCAGGACCGATCCCACCTGCCGCCCCGCGGCCTTGCGCTACGCCATCGGCATCACGATCGTCCAGATCCTGTGGATCGTCCGGCTCGGGTTGCCGAAGTCCTTGGCCCTGCCGTCGTTCTTCCTGATCCTGCTCGCCGAACTCGCCGTCCCGATGATCGCCGAACGCAAGCGGTGGACCGGCTGGCATCCGCATCACATCGCCGAACGCTATGGCCTGTTCACGATCATCGTGCTGGGTGAATCGATCCTCGGTGCCACCACGGCGATCAAGGAGGGGCTGGACAAAGGCGAGCACACCGGCAGCCTGATCTCCCTCGCCGCGGCGGGGCTCGTCCTGCTCTTCTCCCTGTGGTGGCTCTACTTCGACCAGCCGGGACACGTCCGGCTCCAGAAGGCGAAGAGCCTGTTCACCGTCGCGAGCTGGGGTTACGGGCACTACCTGATCTTCGCCTCGGCGGCCGCGCTCGGTGCCGGTCTCGAAGTCGCCGTCGACTACGACACCCACACGGGGCACGTGGCGCCCCTTCCCGCGGCCATGGCGACGACCGTGCCCGTCGCGATCTACCTGTTGAGCGTCTGGCTGATGCACATCGGGCCCACCAACGAATGCCGTCCGATCGCGATCGGCTTCCCGGTGACCGCGGTGCTCGTGCTCGCCGCGTCGTTCACGCCGGCCCCCATCCACATCACCGCTCTGCTTGCCGCCGCGCTCGTCGCGCTGACGGTGCTCGCCACGCATGGCGAGCCCGTGCCCGGGGACAGCCGGATCGACGCAGGTCAGAGCCTCGGCGCGAAAAAAGGGACCCCCCTGTAAACGCCGGTTTCGGGCCGTGTAATGTTCTCTTCGTCGCCAGGGAAACCGAGCGGCCGCCGGGAACACGAACCAAGCTCCCACCGGATGGTGGTAGAGTGGGTGGTCCCGAACCGGAGAGGTAACCTTACCCCTGTTGAAACGGCAGTTTCGAGCAGGTGCTAGGGTGTGCTCCGAACAAAAGCCAAGAAATAACTGCTTCAGATAAGGCCGCGTGCGGTGCGATCTGGGGTGTGTTGCTTGAGAACTCAACAGTGTGCTAGTGAACTAAGCCAGTA
>NZ_ASJB01000069.1 GCF_000478275.1 Amycolatopsis orientalis DSM 40040 = KCTC 9412 | reverse complement strand
TTTCGGCGACAGTATGTCGTCGCGTGGGCGGGTGGCGGATGTTGTGGCCGCTGGTCGGGTTGGGGTCTCGGGCTTCGCTCTGTTGCCGGGGCATGGTCGTTTTTCGGCGATGGCGCCTTGTTGTGTGGCTGCGTGTGGTGACCGCAGGCTGCGGGGACTTTGGGCTGCGTCCTCGTGCTCGAGTGATGGCCATATTTCGGCGACAGCATCTCGTCGCCTGGCCGGGTGGCGGATGTTGTGGCCGCCGGACGCGTTGGGATCCCGGGCCTCGCTCTGTTGCCGGGCCATAGTCGTTTTTCGGCGACGCCCCTGAGTGGCAGTGATTCCGTAGCCGCTCTCAGGCCACAACATGGGGGTGACGACGTGGCACTGCAAGATCGCGAGTGGACGACGTCGTAGTCGAGTCACGGCCATATTTCGGCAACCAGCCCTCCGCCGATGGCATCCTCGCGAACAAGGCACCGTCGTCGTTTTCCGGCGATGCTTCAGAACGGTGGCGGTTCCTCGGTCCGGGGTTCGTGCAGCGGAGGTGGTGTGCTTTCGTAGCTGTGTCCCGTGGGCGTGGCGACAGTGAGAGTGCCGTCCGGGCCCAGGTGGTAGTTCCAGCCGGGTTCGTCCTTCAACCGGTGATCGCGGCGGCAGAAGCTGACCAGCTCGGTATCGGCGGTATGGCCGCCGAATTGCCACGGTAGGGAATGGTCGAGGTCGCAGGCCTGGGCGACGCGGTGGCAGCCGGGTCTTCGGCACTCGCGGTCCCGCACTCGCACGAATTCGCTTAATCCCGCGGTGGGCCGATACCGGTCGCGGCCGAGGTCGAGCACCTGCCCGGACAAGGGGTCGGTGATGATCCGCCGCAGCACCGTGTCCGGCCCGCCGGCGATGTGCCGGGCCAACGCCGCCGGGATGTGCCCGTGCCCGGCCAGCTCGGCCGGGTCGTCGTTCAACCCCAGGTAGGTGTTCAGGTCCATGTACAGGAACACCTCGGACCGTTCACTCCTTCCGCCTTGGCCGCCGAGCAGGAGATCAAGGGCCACATCCGCGCGCAACTGGTCCAGGGTGCGCGTCTCCCCGCCGGTCTTGAGCGCGCGTGCTTCACGGTCGATCCGCGTGTACGCGGCGGCCACCTTCTCGACGGGGCCGTCCTCGACCTCGATCGACGCCACCCCCGTCTCTCCTTGGCGCAGCGAGAGGCGACGGCCGGCACGATGCCGCTCCACGCGTTTCGCCGCGCCGTCGCGGTCGGCCATCATCGCCGCGTGGTTCGCCGCTTTCCGGATCTGTTCGGAGTTTCGGCCCGGCAACCGGTCTTGCAGCACCTCATCCACCGCCTGGGCGTCTTCGTCGGACAGCCACGCGGTGGCCGAGGCGACCTTCATCGCCCCGTAACCGCCCACCAGACCGCGATCCAGCAGCCCCAGTGTCCGCGGCAGCCGTGTCGTCAACGCCTCCGCCGTGGCCACCAGCCCAGCCGCATGACCATCCACAATGGACAACTCGAACGCGACCTCCTGTGCGACGCTCGACGCGCCGCCACGATGACGGCTCAGCTGCCCCAGGGCGCGGAACCGGACCGCTTCCAGCCGTGCGATCCCTTCCGACGCCACTACGGCCGCGGCGACAGCATCCTTGTCCTCCAACGAATCCAACGCGGCATTGACCTCCTTCAAAACATCCGGCTCGGTGATTTCCTTCAAGAGCGCCACAGTGGCGTTGAGAGTTTCCACGCTCAGACCATACGACCGGCCACCGACAGTTTCCGGCGACGTCGGGTCCAGAACCGCTAGAGACCGTTGCGTGCCACGACTTCCGCGAAGAACCGGCCACTGTCCTTGACCACCCGTTCCTGGGTGGCGAAGTCGACGTGCACGAGGCCGAACCGCCGCGTGTATCCCATGGCCCACTCGAAGTTGTCCAGCAACGACCAGGCAAGGTAGCCGCGGACATCGGCGCCGCGCTCGATCGCGTCGTGCACGGCGGCGAGGTGCTCGGCGAAGTACCGCACGCGTTTCACGTCGTGCACGCGCCCGTCCACGACCTCGTCCTCGAAGGCGGCGCCGTTCTCGGCGATCACGAGCGGCAGGCCGGGGCAGTGATCGCGCAGCCACAGCAACAGTTCGGTGAAGGACTTCGGCCGCTGTTCCCAGCCGAGCGAGGTCAGCTCGCCGCGGGGCGGCCGGACGTCCATACCGCGCAGGCCGGGCAGCGGGCAGTTGCTGACGGCCTCGGGGTCGTCGAGCGGGACCACGCGGACGGGTGCGTAGTAGTTGACGCCCAGGACGTCCAGAGGCTGGGCGATGATCTCCAGATCGCCGTCGGCGATCGCCGGTTCGAGGGTGCCGAGATGCGCCAGATCCGCCAGCAACTCGGTCGGATAGCCGTGGCCCAGCAGCGGGTCGAGGAAGAACCTGTTGTGCAGGAAGTCGAACTTACGGGCGGCCTCGCGGTGCGCGGCATCGTCCACATCGGTCAGCACCGGGGCGAAGTTGAGCACGATGGACACCTCCTGCTCGTCGCCGCCGTCCGCGCGCAGCGCCTGGGCCGCTTGGCCATGGGCGAGCAGGAGGTGGTGCGCGGCGACCAGCGCGGTGCCCGCGTCCCGGATCCCCGGCGCGTGGTCGCCGTTGCCGTAGCCGATGAAGGCGGAGCAGAACGGCTCGTTGATCGTGGTCCACCGCCGGACCCGATCGCCGAGTACTTTGTGGACGGTCCGCGTGTAATCGGCGAACCGGTCGGGGAGATCGCGGTGGGGCCAGCCGCCCTCGTCCTGCAGCGCCTGCGGCAGATCCCAGTGGTAGAGCGTGAGCATCGGGGTGATCCCGCGCTCCAGCAAGGTGTCGACAAGGCGATCATAGAAGGCGAGGCCGCGTGGTTCGATCGTGCGGCCGTCCGGCATCACCCGCGACCACGCGACGGAGAAGCGGTAGTACGGCAGGCCCAGCTCGCTCAGCAGGCCGACGTCCTGTTCGTAGCGCCGGTAATGGTCGCAGGCCGGGTCACCGGTGGCGCCGTCGAGTACCCGGCCGGGTCGCGCGGTGAAGGTGTCCCAAATGGACGGTCCGCGCCCGTCGGCCGTCGTCGAACCCTCGATCTGGTACGCAGCCGTGGCCGTGCCCCAGCGGAATCCGGCCGGGAACGCGCGCGTCACACCGCCCCCGGTCACTTGCCCGCCGCGGCGCGGCCTTCGGTCGCGGCCTGGGCCCAGGCGTCGTCGAGCGCTTGCCTTCCCTCTTCGACGCGGCCGAGCGCGTGCCCGTACACCGGCCGCACCTCGCCGTCGCGCAGGCCGCGGTAGTTCGGCCGCAGTGCTTCGGCGGAGGCGGCGAAGAGCTTGCCGACCGGCGCGTCACTGAAGTACTCGCTGGTGTGGGAAAGCACCGCGCCGTCCCGGTAGGCGCCCTGCGCGCTCGGCAGGAGCCCGCTTTCGAGGAAGATCCGTTTCTGCTGCTCGGGCGCGGTGAGCCAGGCGGCGAGGTCGTACGCCTCCTTGCGGTGCGGGCCCTGTTTCGGGACGGTCAGGAACGATCCGCCCCAGTTGCCCGCCCCGCCCGGTACCGAGGTGACGTCCCATTTGCCTGCCAGTTCCGGGCCGCCCGCCTGTTCGATCTGGGTGAGCATCCAGGCGGGACAGGTGATCGCGGCGAACCGGCTCTGCTTGATCGCCACCGTCCACGGTTGCGTGAAGGTGGTGACGGCCGCGGTCTCCTTCTTCAGCGCCATCCCGCCCGCCAGCTCGAAGGCCTTGCGCACGTTCGGGTTGGTGTCGCCGACGAACTTGTCGCCGTCCTTGGCGAAGTAGTTCTCCTCGCCCTGGTTGAGCATCGCCGTGTAGATGGTGCCTGCCGAGTCGGCGAACTTGACGTCCGGCGTCGCCGTGCTGAACCGCGCACCGGTTTCGGCGAATTTCTCCCACGTGGGCCACAGCGCGGCCACCTGCTCGCGGTCGGTCGGCAGTCCGGCGTTCGCGAACAGGTCGCGGCGGTAGCACAGGGCGAGACTGCCCATGTCGGTGCCGAGGCCCATCACGAACTTCCCGCCGTCGGCGGTGCCCTGGTCCCATTTCCAGGTCGGCCAGCCCGCTCGCAGGCTCTGTGCGCCGAATTCGGAGAGATCGGTGAACTTGTCCTTCGACTGACGGAACTTGGGAAGGTACTGCTCCTCGATGGCCACGACGTCCGCGGCGCCCCGTCCGGCGCCGAGACCGGTGGCGAGCTGCCGGTGGTGCGTCTCGAAGTCGGCGACCCGGCCCTCGACCGTGATCCCCGGATGGGCTTTCTCGTACTCGTCGAAGAGTTTCTCGTAACCGAACTCGCCGAAGGTGGCGACGGTGAGCTTGATCGGCCCGCCGGATTCCGCTTGGCCCGAACAGGCGGTGAGCAGCAACACGGCGGCCGTCAGTCCGGCCAGCAGGCGGGTCATGGTTCTCCTCGGTCGGGCGGTGATGTTCACGCGAGTCGCCTGGGTAACTGGTCTCCGACGGTCAGCCGGGAGTCGGCGTGCAGTTTGGTGAGCACCCGGGACACCAGTGACTGCACCGTTCTCCTCGGCAGGCTCAGTTCGGCGGCGATCTCCGGATTGGACAGTTTCGCCGCCACCAGCCGGGCGACCCGCAGGTCCAGCGGTGACAGCGTGCCGGCGTGCCGGGGGCCCCGCTCGGCGCGGCTCAGCACGCCGTAGGGGCGCAGCCTGCCTTCCGCCCGGCGGATGCTCCAGGCGGCGCCGACCGGCCCGAGTACCTCGCACGCCTCGGTGAGCGTCTGGGTGGCCGACTCGAGGTAACCGGCGCGGCCGAGCAGTTCGGCGGCGTCCTCCAGTGCGGCCGCGAGTTCGATCGGGCGCCCGACCGCGCGGTAGTGATCGGCCGCGGCCAGTGCGCCTTCGGGGTCGCCGTCGATCAGGGCACGGCACCGCCCGTCCGCGGCGGTGGCCCTGGCGGGCACGGTCTCCTGGCGCGCCTCCTCGGCACAGACTTCGAGCGCTTGCCTCGCGACATCGTCGTTCCCGGCCGCGAGCGCGATCCGGACGACGTCGGGCAGCCACTGGTGGCGCAGCATCATCCGGGCGTAGTCGGGACGCAGCACCGGGGTGAACAGCCGTAGCGCGTCGTCGAGCCTGCCGCGCTGTTCGGCGGCCATCGCCTGGGCGGCGAGGTAGAAGTCGCAGCTCTCGCGCTCGGCGGGGTTCGACGGCGAATGCGCCTCGGCCGCGTCCAGATGCGCGCGGACGGAGACACGTTCGTCCCGGTGTCCCGCGATGAGCGCGGCGACCCCGTGCAGCAGGAGGGCGGCGGCGCCCTCGTCGCGCACGCCGTTGAAGGTGATCGCCGGTCCGTCCTCGGTGACCGAGTCCAGTTCGGCCAGCGCCTCGTCCCAGCGGCCGGTCCAGAAGTAGTGCACCGCGGCCGAGACCTGCGGGCCGGTCGGCAGGCCGTGCCGCGCGGCCGTCGCGTACCCGGCGCGCAGTGTCGCGTCGGCCTCGGCGAGCCGGTCGAGGTTCTGCAGGGTGAAGAGGCGGTTGTCGAGCAGGTCGAACCGCAGGGTCGCGAGTTCCGCTTCGTCACCGGCGGTCTCCAGCGCGGCGTCGACCGCGATCAGCGCGCGGTCGTGTTCGCGGCGGATCGAGTGCACGAGCCACAGGGTCTGCTGCGCGTGCGCGGCCGGGTAGCGCTCGCCCGCCTCGGCGGCTTCGGCGTGCAGGCTCCGTGCGATCCGCTCGGTCTCGTCGAGGTCGGCGAGCGCGCCGCGGCGGAAGTTCGCGAGCAGGGTCCGGGTTCTGGTGCGCCACAGCTCCGGCATCGACGGATCGTCCGCGGTGTCGGCGAGCGCTTCGATCGCGCCGGGGGTTTCGCCGCGGCGGTACCGCAGTGCGGCGAGGATATGCCGCATCTCGGCCAGATCCGCCTTGTCGCGGACGATCTCCACCGCCTGCCCGGCCTCGGCCTCCGGCGCCTGTTCGAGCCGGAACAGCACGCGCACCAGCGCGGCGATCAGGATCTCCCGCTGTTCGCGGGTGGGCACCGGGCTCGCGAGCGCGCCGCGGAGGAGGTCGACCGCGATCCGCGGCGCGCGGTTGGAGACCGCGACATGGTTGCCGGTGAGCCAGCCGACCAGCCACGGGTCGACCGGCGCCGGTTCGGCGGCCAGCTGTTCGGCGACCCGTTTGATCGGCGCGCCCGCCCTGGCGAGCGCCTCGGCCGCGCGCCGGTGCAGTGCGGCGCGCGCCGATTCGGCGATACCGTCGTAGAGCGCCTGCCGCTGGAACGGATGGTGGAAGGCGAGTTTGTCGCCGGCGTATTCGATCACCCCCGCGGTGGTGGCCGGTTCCAGCTCCCGCAGGACCTCCAGCGGCGTCTTGCCCGTCAGCGCGGCGACGTCCTCGACAGCGAACTCCGCGCCCAGCAGCGAGACGGTGCGCAGGATCTCGGTCGTTGCGGGGTCGAAGCAGTCCAGAGTGCGGCCCACTGCTGCCAGCAGCGACCGCGGCGCGTTCTCGGTGCCGTCCAGCGTCACCTCGGCCACGCCCGCTTTGGTCCGCAGCGAGCCGGTGCGCACCAGGTCGTGCGCGAGTTCCCTGGCGTAGAGCGGGTTCCCGGCCGCGCGGTGGATCAGCGGGCGGAGGCTCGGCCCCGGTTTCGCCGCCAGGATCACCTCGAACACGGCGGCGATCTCGTCGTCGGTCAGTACCTCGACCGGCATGATCTCGCCGTCCCGTGCCTCGACACCGCGCCGCAGCTGGGCCAGATCGTGGCGGCCGTGCCCGGTACGCGTGGCGGCGACGAGCAGCAGCGGCAGCTGGCGGGTGGCGGCGGCCAGGCGCTGCCACAGCAGCACACTGGCCTCGTCGGCCCAGTGGAGGTCGTCGATCACCAGCACCAGCGGGCCTGCCGCGCAGGTCTCGTCGACCAGCGCCAGCAGCTTGTCCACAGTGGACAGGACCGGATCGGCGGGGCCCCAGTTCCCGTGCGTGGGCTCGGTGTGCAGCGCACCGGCCAGCTTGGCCTTGGCCGGATCAGCCGAACCGTGGTGCACCCCGAGACATTCCATGATCACCTGCAGCGGGAACCGTTGCTGGAGTTCGTCGGCCGCGGTCCAGGCCAGCTGGCAGCCGCGTGCCCCGGCGCCCGCCAGCCCGGCGATCAGCAGCTCCGACTTGCCGATGCCCGGTTCGCCCTCGATCCAGACCGGACGGCCACGCCCGGCGAGGAGGTCGGTGACGAATCCGTCCAGCCGTCCGACCTGCCGCGCGCGGCCGGGCAGGTACGCCGGGCCGCCGCGTTCGATCGCCTTGGCCACCGGCGGCGGCACGATCCGCAGCGCGGCCTTTTTCGTTCCGGCGACAGGTTTTTCGGTGCCGTCGAGGATGCGCTGATGCAGTTCCCGCAGCGGACGCCCTGGTTCGACCCCGAGTTCGTCCCGCAGCACTCGTCTGGCGTCGCGGTAGACGGTCAGCGCCTCGGCCTGCCGTCCGCCGGCGTACAAGGCACGCATGAGCGTCTCGTACAGCGACTCGCGCAACGGGTGCCGCTGGATCAGGGCGGCCAGCTCGGCGACGAGTTCGCGATGGTCGCCGAGGCCGAGCAGGGCCGTGGCCCGCAGTTCGGTGGCGGACAGCTGGAGTTCGGTGAGGCGGACGCGCTCGGTTTCGGCGAATGGGCCCGATATGCCGGAATAGGCCTCGCCGCGCCAGCGGTCGAGCGCGGTGGTGAGCCGCGCGGCCGCACCGCGCTGATCGGCGTGGGCCAGGAGCCGCCGGGCGGCCGCGGTCTCCTGTTCGAACAGGCCGACGTCGAGCGCGTCGGGGTCCAGGCGCAGCACATAACTCGATCCCGAGGAATGCAGCATCTCGTGCGCGGCGCCGCCCGCGTCGCGGATCGCCCCGCGCAGACCGGAAACGTAGGTGTGCACACTGCCGGTGGCGCTGGCGGGCGCCGCTTCGCCCCAGACGGCGGCGATCAGCTCGCCGAGCGGGATCGCCTGGCCGCGGCGTGCGGCCAGGGTGGCGAAGACCGCGCGCTGGCGGGTGGGGCCGAGCTTCAGCTCGACGTCGTCGATCCAGGCACGAGGCGGCCCGAGCAGCTCGACGCGCAACCCGTTCGTCACGCCGGCTCCCTTTCCCGTCTTCACCGAAAGTGGCCGGATTACTACTGTGCCACGCAGTTTAGGACGTCCTCATGGCGGTTCGGTTGCGCACCCGTGGCGCCGCTTCGGGCAGCAGCAACGCGGCGAGTTCGGCCGCCAGGCTCTCGTGCTGTTCCTCGGTGAGATTCCGTTGGCGCGAGAGCAGATGGAGCAGTTCGACCGCCGACTCGGCGGACAACGCGCCGACGTTGTCGAGCAGCCACCGCGGGATCCAGCGCGCGGTCAGTTCGTCGCCCGCCTGGAGCAGTTGCTCGGCGACGCGGTCCGCGGATGTCCCGGACTTCACCATGGTCTCGGCGATCTCCTGGTGCAGCACGGAGCGGATGGCAGGCGGGGTGTTCGCGGCGAACACCGCACGCTCCAGCGGGATCCGGAACCGCAGGCGGCCTTCGCCGGTTTCCAGCACGCGTGCCGCGAGCGCTTCTTCGACCGCCTCGGCGAGCGCCTCCGGTTCACGGCCGGTGACCCCGGCCAGCTCGGCGATCGTGAACGCCGAGCCGAGCAGCGCGGCCGAATTCAGCGTTCGCGCGCACGGCACGGAAAGCGTGACGAGCCGGGTTTCCACCGCGGTGGCGAGCCCGCTGTGCGGCGCGGTGGTGAGGTCGCGACCGGCGGCGAACTCGGCGAACAGCTCGCGCAGATAGCCGGCGTTGCCGGCGGTGTACTCGGCGGCGAACCCGAGGAACTCCTCGCCGGGGTCCCTGGCCAGGGATTCCTCGGCGAGCGCGGCCACGGCCGGGCCGTCGAACGGCGGCAGCGAGACGATCTCGGCGTCGAGCCCGGACCGGAGGTCGTCGAGCGTGCGGCGCCGGGGGAAGGGACGTGCGGAGCCGATCAGCAGCAGGGGGAATCGCCCGGTGAGCCGGTGAAGCCGCTGCCAGTCGAGCAGGCTTTCCTCGTCGGCCCAGTGCAGATCTTCGAAGACGAGCACCCGTGGCCCGTCTTCGCACAGTTCGGAGACCGTCCTGGTGAGGTCGTCGTGCGCGTCGCAGCCGAGGCAGTCTTTGATGAGGCTGAGCGGGACCGCGCTGGTCAGCTCGTCGGCTTCGACCCGGCGCGTGCGGCCGCGCGCCGGGGCGAGGGCCTCCGCGAGGAGTGCGCTCTTGCCGCTGCCCGCCTCGCCGTCCAGCCAGACCGTCCCGCCACGCCCTTCGTCCAGCAGGGCGGACAGGTGGTGCCGCACCCGGCTCAGTTCGACGTCACGGCCGACGAAGGCGGACGGGCGTTCGGGCAGGGAGTGCGCGGGCCGATGCCGTTCCGGCCGGTCCCGGTGGTGCAGCGACGGATCGCCGTCGAGTACCCGTCGCCGCAGTTCCAGCAGCTCAGGGCCGGGTTCGAGGCCGGACTGCTCGACGATCGTCTCGCGGGCGTGGTCGAACGCGGCCAAGGCCTCGGCCTGCCTGCCGTCCCGGAACAACGCGGTGATCAGCATCCGGTGCAGGCGTTCGCGCAGCGGATGCCGCTGGACCAGCTCGGCCAGTTCGCCCGCGAGCCCGTCGTGGACGCCCAGGTGCAGCGCGACCTCAGCCTGACGTTCGAGCGCGTACAGGCGCAGCTCGTCCAGCCGGGCGCGCTGGGTTTCGGCGAACGGTCCGGGGATCCCGTCCAGCGCGGGACCCCGCCACAGCCCGAGCGCGGCGCGCAGCGACTCCAGTTCCCGGTGGTGCGCCCCGTCGAGCCGATGCGTGCGGGCCCGGTCCAGTCCTGCTTCGAAGACATGGACGTCAATCTGCGGTTTCGGCAGGTCGAGGCGGTAACCGGCGCGCGAGGCGACGAGCGGCCTGCCTGCCGGTTCGAGAGCGCGGCGCAACGCGGACACGTAGTTGTAGACGATGCCGGTGGCGGTGTCCGGCGGCCGCTCACCCCAGACGGCGTCGATGAGTTCCTTGCGCGAGACGAACTGACCGGTGTGCAGGGCGAGTACGGCGAAGACCGCCTGCCGCTGAGCGGGCCCGAGCTTGAGTTCGCCGTCACCGTGCAGGGCGGTGGCGCCGCCCAGCAGCCGCACCGTCAGCGAGGGAACCTCGTCCATGACCTGCCGCCTGCGCCCGACTTCCGAAAAAGATCACCCTGCCCGGGAAAACCCTAGTCGCGTCGCGAGGGGGCACGCAATCGAGGGGCGACCGGGCAGAACCGCACGTTCTCAGGGGCAGAAAGCCCACCTGCGGTGGTCGGTGGCGGCCGCGGCTGTGCATGCTGGGCCGGTCCGGCGGCGAGAGTAGGGCGGTTGCGGTGAGCCAGGATCGAGAGCCCTTCGCCGGTGACGTCCTGCTCGACCTCGCCTACAGCGGCAGGCTGGTGCTGGGCAGCGACGAGGCCGAAGCGCGCATCGCCGAGCTTCGGCGGACGCTGGCCTTCGGGTACGCGCGGCTCGCCGACCCGGATTTCGACGGCGCCGGGGACAGGCTCCGCGAGATCCTGGGCGAACTGCCCAAGTACGTCGAGGCGTTTCAGCTGGCCACGAAGTCCTTCACGCCTCGTTGAGAATTCGTGAAGGGCTCCTTCGCAGACTGGGTCCCATCCGACTGGGGCCGCGGATCAAGCGGAGGGGACGAAACGTGGACACGGAAATCCGGCAGCTCACCGTGGCGGTGCACGCGCCCGATCCGATCACCAGTGCCGGCCTGGTCAGCCAGCTGGGCACGCAGCAGGGGATCGAGATCCGGGACTGGGAGCAGCGCGCCGAGGCCGACGTACTGGTCTTCGCCGCCGAGTGGCTGACGCCCGAGATCGTGCTGGTCCTGCGGCGGCTGGCCGCGGAGGGCGGGAAACCGGTGGTACTCGTGGTGAGCCAGATCGGCGAGGCGGAACTGGTGCCCGCCATCGAATGCCGGGTGGTCGCGGTCCTGCCGCGCTCCGCGACGACCGGTGAGCGGCTGGCGCACGCCATCCGGGCGGCGTCGACCGGCGGTGGCGTGCTCCCGCCGAGCCTGCTCGGCGAGCTGCTCAAGCACGTCGAACGGATGCAGCGCGAGGTCCTCGACCCGATGGGCGTCAACACCGCCGGGCTCACCACGCGCGAGATCGACGTGCTGCGCCTGATGGCCGACGGGAAGGACACCGTCGAGATCGCCGGGGAACTCAGCTACTCCGAGCGCAGCGTCAAGCACATCATCCAGGGCATCACCGGACGGCTGAACCTGCGCAACCGGCCGCACGCCGTCGCCTACGCGGTGCGGGCAGGCGTCATCTAGGCGTCCTGACCCAGGTGCCGCGGAGCTGAAGGGCCCCTTCACCTCATCTCACGCGGTGAAGGGCGCTTTCACCGCATCTTATGCGGGGAAAGTTCCCTTCAGCTCCGCGCTAGATCAGGCCCGCGCGGATGGCGGCCGCCACCGCCTGCGCCCGGTTCCGCAGCGCCAGCCGCCGCTGGGCCCGGTGCAGGATGTTCTTGACGGTGCGCTGGGAATAGCCCATTTCCGCGCCGATCTCCGCGGTGTCCCTGCCCTCCGCGATCAGCCGCAGCACGCGGATCTCGCGTTCGTCGAACAGCGCGGACCCCTCCGGCGTGCCCACCAGCGCGTCGTATCCCGCGGCCAGTTCCCGCGGCGACGTCAGAGCCGCCGTCCGCGCGGCCATGACTTCGGCGATCAACCGCTCCGCCCGTGCCGCCGCGTACGGCAGCAGACGGCGCACACCGGCGGTCACGGCCGAACGGTGACCGTCCGGGGGCAGCGGTCCGGCGATCAGCACGCCGGGCAGGACGCCCTGTTCGGTCACCGCTCGCCGAAGGATCGGGAGATCGTGGCCGAGCGGGTCCTCCGCGACCACCAGGACGTCCGCGCCACGCCGGGCGGACGGCACAACGTCGAGCACCGCGGCCCGCGACAGCATGTCGATCAGGCCCGCTCTGGTCAGCGGGTCGGCCGTGTAGACGGCCACTCCGAGGTCCGTGACGTTCGCGTCCACGCCGCCATCTTGAGCCCGTGACACCGTCCTCGCCGCCGTGCCGGGCGGGCCCCGGCCCGTAAGGACGCCGGATCCGCCCGAAAGCCGCGTGCCGGTTTCGGGACCAGGGGGCGGCCCGGTGCGGTGCCGCCCCAGGGGGTGGTGGGAGGACGCCGAATCCAGGCCGCCACCGGCGTCGCACAGCCGCATGGGCAAGCGGGCGTGGGCGACACCGCGGCCGGCGGGGCGTCAAGCCCCTGGTCCCTTTCCGGCCGCTTCACCGAAACTAGCGCGAAATCGGCCCTGAACGGCGGTTTTCGGACCACATGGTCATCCGCACTGACCGAATGGGCAGACGGTCAGGCCGCGAGCGGCCCGAACACGAGGGTGCCCGGCGCCTCGGCGTCGTCGCCCGCCCAGAATTCCAGCCACAGCGCCGCGAACTCGGTCCGGGACAGCATGCCGTCGCCGTCGGAGTCCAGCAGCGGGAACGTGGTGTCGGTGTCGGTGGGGCGGCCGTTCCAGACCTCGATCAACCGGCGGTACTCCGCCGCGGAGATCAGACCGTCCCCGTTCTCGTCGATCGCTTCGAACATCGCGTCGGCCGTCGCGGTCACGGCCTCCGGTGTGCCCGGCAGCCGGTCCACCACCAGCAGGACCTCGTCGAGGGTGACCTTGTCGTCGCGGTCGCGGTCCGAGGCGGACAGCAGGGTCGTCCACCAGCTCAGCATGATGCCGGTCAGGCGTGGCCCGTCATCCTGGCCGCGCACCCGCGACCAGCGTTCGGCCAGCGCCCGGAAGTCCTGCTCCTGAAGGAAACCGTCGCCGTCGACGTCCATCGCGGCGAAGACCCCCGAGATCTTGCGCCGCTGCAAGTCGCTTGCCATGCGTCCGAACGATAGGACCGGACGCCGGAGCGGCACATCGGCCATTCAGGGTCCCGGCTGTCCACTATCGGGGGACGGGAACCTCCTCACTGAGCGCGTCGAGGATCTTGCCCAGCGCGGACTGTGCCACCGCCGAGGTGTACGGGCCGACGGCGACGAGCGACGCGATCAGCGCCGAAGCCTCGCCCGGCGTCAGTGAGATCGGCGGCAGCGCGGTCCGGGCGTCGATGCCGTAACCACCGCGAGGTCCGCGATGGATGGTGATGGGTACGCCCGCTTCACGCAGCCGGGTGATGTCTCGTTCCACGGTGCGCAGGCTCACTCCGGTCGCCGTCGCGAGGTGCGCGCCCGCCACCCGGCGCGGTGCCCGTACCCGCAGCAGTTCGATGATCGCGTGCTGCCGTTCGACCAGCGGCACCGCCTGGTGCAACTGGGTCATCCCCGCGATTCCCCCGGAACCGACCAGCCGCTGGGGCATTTCCGCTCCCTCGAATTCCGTATAGCCGACCCCGCTCTGACGTCTATTGGATCTTAGGCTGATTTTCCGTTCTCATGATTGGACTTCCATGCCTTCACCGTTCGCCTTTCCCGGCGATTTCAGGCGTTTGTGGATCGGCCAGACGGTCAGTGCGTTCGGCGACAAGGTTTCGCGGATCGCCTTGCCGACCGTCGCCCTGCTCGGACTCGGCGGAACGGCCTGGGACGTCGGCCTGCTGGCCGCGCTGCGGTTCGTACCGTTCGTGCTGATCGGTTCGGTGGCGGGGGTGTGGGTCGACCGGATCCCGTACCGGAAGACGATGATCCTGGCCGATGTCGGCAGACTGGCGGCGATGGGTTCCATCCCGGTCGCGTACCTGTTCGACGTTCTCGCGCTCGGCCAGTTGTTCGTCGTCGCCGGAGTGGTGGGCGTGCTGACGGTGTTCTTCGAAGTCGCGGCGCAGTCCTGTCTTCCGGTGCTCGCCGGACCGGAAGGGATCGTGGCGGGCAACGAACGCCTGCAGACCTCCCGTGCGGTCGCCGAGGTCGGTGGAGCGGCCGCCGCGGGCGGATTGATGCAGATCCTGGGCACCGCACTGGCGATCCTGGCCGACGCGCTGTCGTTCCTTGTCTCACTGGTGTCACTGATGCTGATGCGCCATCGAGAACCACTCGCGAGCAAGCAGGGGAAGCCGCGTTCGGCACTGAAAGAGGCCAAGGAGGGCCTGTCGGTCTTGCTGTCCGACGCGCGGCTGCGCAACCTGATGTTCGCGAGTACGACAGTGAATCTCGGCGTGGCGACGGCGAGCACGCTCGTCCTGGTGTTCGCCTACGACTACGGACAACTGGGCCCGGGCGCCGTCGGTCTCGCGTTCGCCATCGGTACGGCCGGGCTCATCCTGGGAGCGGTGTCGGCCGGGGCGATCGCCCGGCGGTTCACCCTGGGCCGGACGCTGGCGATGTCGATCTTCGTGACCGGCCTGGCTTTCGTGATGCTGCCCGTCGTCGGGCAAGGTGCGGCGCTGACGGCGTTGATCGTGAGCCAGTTCCTCATCGGGTTCGCCGACTCGGTCTTCGACATCCACGTGCTCAGCCTGGTGCAGCGGATCACCCCGCCGGAGATGAGGGGCCGGGTCAACGGGACCGCGCTTTCGGTGGTCTTCGGCACCGGGACCCTCGGCGGGGTCACCGGCGGCCTCGTGGGAACCGTGTTCGGCACCCTGCCCGGACTGGCGATGGCCGCGGGGATCATCTGCTGCGGAGCGGTTTTCGTCCTCGTCGAACCTTTGCGGACGATGCCTGACGACGCGAGCGAGTCGACCGGCACGGCGGTACGCTCCCGGAAGAGTCCTGAAGACGCGCGGCAGCACCTCCACGGAGGAGAAGGATGACCGCCGAAATCGAACGGGCGGCGCACGCCTATTGCCCCGCCTGCAATCCGGATCCCGGCCGGGGTGACCCGGTCACCGCGCTCTGCGGGGCCACCCACCCGTTCTGGGGCCGTCGCGAGCGGCCGGTGAACAATTGCCCGGCGTGCGAAACCCTCGCCGCGAAAACGGTCTACCCGTGCGGTCACACGGGGAGCGAACGTTGACCGTTAAGGATCGCGCATTCGGGGTATCCGGGTTCGGTGAGCCCCTGACGGGTCACCGAACACAGGGAGGTCCCCGTGTACACCGAGCAGGCCGCGCGGACCGCTGACCAGGTCGCGAGTCTGCCTCTGCGGGCCGATGCGGACCTGACCGAGCCCGCCCGGGTGCGGGCCTGGGCGCGCGCGAAACTCCCGGACCTCGCGGAGGAGGAACTCGCGGACACCATTCTCGTACTGGACGAACTGGTGTCCAACGCGTTGCGGCACGGGAAGCCACCGCGCCGGGTGCGGTTGGTGTGGCTGCCCGGCCGGCTGCTGGTCGAGGTGGACGACTCCGCCCGCACACCCGCCGTCCCGCGTCCACCCACGGACCACGGCGGCCGCGGCCTCGCCCTGATCGAAGCGTGTTCTTCGGCCTGGGGTCAGGAAGTCCGCCACGACGGCAAGACCGTATGGGCCGAACTAGCCAGACGGAGCCCGTTTCAGAGCGGGAATGACGGGTATCCGGAGGCACCGGACCACAACGAACGGAGGCCCGATGAACGACAAGGCCGAGAACAAGGCGGAAGAACTCAAGGGTAAGGCCAAGGAAGCCGTCGGAAACGCCACGGACAACGAGCAGTGGCAGGCCGAAGGCAAAGCCGAGCAGGGCAAGGCCAACGTGAAGCAGGCCGGAGAGAAGATCAAGGACGCGGTGAAGGGCGTTCGGGACTGAGTCGACGGCCGAACGGGGTCCGCCTTCGGGCGGGCCCCTTTTTCGGGTGAAAGGCCGGTCGCCGGGTACGGTCCGGCCATGGAATTCCGGGATTTCGACGGCGTCAAGGTGCGGCGGCCCTCGGTCGAGCGGGATGGGCTCGCGCGCGAGGAGGCATTGTTCCGGGGTGACTTCGATTTCGACTCCGTTCATCTCGACGGCGGTGACCACGACGGGGTCCGCGGGTGAGGGGAGATCACGCGCTCCCTCGTCTCGGACGTGAACCTGGCGAACGCCCGGCTCGACAGGCTGGCGTTGTCCGATGTCGTCTTCGAAGGTGTCGATCTGTCCAACGCGACCATCCGCGAGCTGACCGCGCGCCGAGCCGAAATCCTTGACTGCCGGGCGATCGGGCTCGGCGTGTCGATCACCTCCGCCTCCGATCTGTACGTCGAAAACGCGCGATCCGACTACGCGTCGGTGGACGTCGTCCGCGTCAAGAGCGCGGTCGTGTTCTCCGGCTACCTGTCGCGACTGACCTTTGTGGACTGTCATTTCACCGAAACGGAATTCGCGGCGACGGGGCGGTGGGCTGAGAGCAGTTTGTCGGTCATCGGCTGAGCCGCGCCGCGGGCGTGCCAAGCCGGTCCAGTCTCGTGAGTGGTAATGACGGTTAGAACCGTCATTACCACTCACGACTCACCGGGCCGAAAGTCATCCCTCCGGGTAGAAGACGAAGAGCGTGCATCCGGTGACCGAAGCGGGCACGTGCCAGGAACCGGCCGGAGCATGCAGGAAAGTGCCCGCCGGATAGTCACGCGCGCCGTCGTTGAAGGTGCCCGAGAGGACGTACACCTCCTCCGGGCCCGGTTCGTGGACGTCGCGGCGCGGCCATGACGTGCCGGGATCCATCTCCAGCACGTTGGCGTGCGCCCCGTGCTGTCCTGTCCACAAAGGACGTAAGCGGATCCCGGGGAAGATCTCGCGGACGGGGGAATCCTTGACGGAGACGGAAGTGTAGCCCTCTTGGGCGAGGATCTCGGGGTGCATGACCCCATGCTGCCGTCGACATCGAGCCGCCGGAAAGTGTCGGACAAGACACCATGGGGTATTTTCCTGCCATGCATCGTGTGACGGCCCTCGTGCGGCCGGTGCAGTCGACGTTCGAACTCGGCATCGCCGCCGAGGTCTTCGGGACGGAGCGAGCCGGGGTGCCGCGGTACTACGACTTCGACATCTGCACCGAGAAACCCGGTCCGGTACCGACCACGGCCGGATACGCGATCTCCGTGACCCGCGGCCTTTCCGCGCTGGCGGCCGCGGACACCGTGCTCATCCCGGGCTGGACCCCGGTGGACGCGCCGTTGTCCGCTCCCGTGCGCCGGGCGCTTCTGCGCGCGCACGCCAGGGGAGCGCGGCTCGTCACGATCTGTTCCGGGGTGTTCGCGCTGGCCCGCACCGGGCTGCTGGACGGCCGTTCGGCGACGACACACTGGGCGTGCGCGGCCCGGCTGCAGGAGGAATTCCCCCGGATCCGCGTGGAAGCCGACGTGCTCTATGTGGATCACGGCGACGTCGCCACGAGCGCCGGGGCGGGCGCGGGGATCGACCTCTGCCTGCACCTCGTCCGGCGGGACCATGGGGCCGCGCACGCCGCGCTCGTCGCGCGCCACATGGTGATGCCGCCGCATCGCGACGGCGGTCAGGCGCAGTTCGTGCCCGCCCCGTCGCCCTCGGACGAGCTGGACGGCCTCCTCGAATGGGCGGGCGCGCGGCTCGGGACACCGTTGTCGGTGGGCGAGCTGGCCGCGTACCTCAGCGTCTCGCCGCGCACCCTCGCCCGGCGATTCGCCGACAGGCTCGGTACGACGCCGGGCGGATGGCTGCTGACACGCCGGGTGACCGAGGCGCGCACCCTGCTGGAGGAGACCGATCTGCCGGTGGAAGTGATCGCGGCCCGCGTCGGGCTCACGTCGGCGGTCAACCTCCGCCGCCGGTTCCGCGCCCAGGTCGGTACGACGCCGGGTGCCTACCGGCGGGCGTTCCGCGGCTCGTGATCCGGACGGGTGGCCGGGGTTTGGCGTGCGCGGGCGTGGGTATTCCCCACTCGTGTTGCTCCAGCACCGGCGCGTCGAAGCCGGCGCGCGGCCGGATCGGCTGGTCGCGCTGATCTTCCACGTGATCGCCGGGGTCGGGATCTCGCGGCGGACGGCCGTGCGGATCGCCAGGGACCTGCGCGGGGAAGGTCTCCTGCCGGATCCGGTCCTGGTCTCCCGCGAGGATCGCGACAGGGTGGTTTCCGCCCTCCAGCTCGTGCTCGAAAGCCGTGTCGACAAAGGACTGCTCGCCAAAGCGCTGGAGGACGCCGTCCTCCTGGACGAATACCGGGCGCTGCCCGCGCCTCAGCGTGTCGTCGTCGAAGCGGTGGTCGAGCGTCGTCGGTCCATTCCCGCTCCCGCCGTCGCGGCGGAACTCGGGTTGAGCCCGGAGGAGGTCCGGACCCGGTTGAACGAGGCCCTGCGCGGTGTCGCCGCCTCGGCCTGGGTTTCGCCTTGAGCGGAACAGCGCACGCGGGCCCCGTCCCGATGACACGATGACCGTATGGCGGACATCCTCCCTTTCCACCAGAAGCGCGCCTCCACCGCCGATCGCGAGCCGGAACCGCTGTGGCGTGAGGTGCTGGGCCAGAGCCTGCGCGCGGCCAGGGAGGAACAAGGCGGCCGTCTCGTCGACGTCGCGGAGCGCGCCGGGATCTCCCCGCAGTACCTGTCGGAGATCGAGCGCGGCCGCAAAGAGCCTTCCAGCGAGATGATCGCCGCGGTCACCGGCGCGCTCGGGGTCGACCTGGCGGATCTGCTCGTCGGCATCGCGGGCTCGGTCCGGCGGCGCCGCGGCACGGGTCTCGCGGTCGGCCGCCGCCCGGCGGGACCCGTGCTCATGGCCGCCTGAGCGGTCAGTCGCGCTGATCGAGGACGCGGTCCGCGAGCCCGTAGGCGACAGCGCCCGCCGCGTCGAACACGCGGTCCCTGTCGGTGTCGTGCCGGAGATCCGCGACGCTGCGACCGGTATGGGCGGAAAGGATCTCCTCGAGCTGCGTCCGCACCCGCACGACCTCGTCGGCCTGGAGGATCAGGTCCGGGATCGTGCCGCGGCCCTGCGCCGCGGGCTGGTGCAGCACCACGCGGGTGTGGGGCAGCACGAACCGGTGCCCGGCCTCGCCCGCGGCCAGCAGGATCGCCCCCGCCGCGACGGCCTGGCCGACACAGGTCGTCGCCACCGGCGCCTTGATGAAGCGCATGGTGTCGTAGAGCGCGAGCATCGCGGACGGGTCGCCGCCCTCGGTGTTGATGTAGAGGTTGATCTCCTGCTCCGGGTTGTCCGCCTCCAGGTAGAGCAGCTGGGTGATCAGCGCGTTCGCCACGCCGGAGTCGATCGCGGTCCCGAGGTAGATGATCCGCTCCGACAGCAGATGCGAGTAGACGTCCATGATCCGCTCGCCGGCGGGACTGCGGGAAATGACGTTGGGGATGGTGTAGCTGCTCATGCGCCGACACCCCTTTCCGAACCGAGGCCGAGTTTGTGAGTGCGCACGGGGACGACCTGGTCGAGCCGTTCGACGACGTGGTCGATGAAGCCGTATTCGCGCGCCTGCTCGGTGGTGAACCAGCGATCGTGCAGGGAATCGGCGAAGATCCGGTCGATGGGCTGCCCGGTGTCCTCGGCGATGAGGCCGAGCACCGTGTCCCGGGTGTAGCGCAGATCGTCCGCCTGCACCTCCACCTCGACGGCCGAACCGCCGATGCCCGCCGAACCCTGGTGCATCAGGATCCGCGCGTGCGGCAGGGCGAACCGTTTGCCCGGCGTGCCCGCGGACAGCAGGAATTGCCCGGCACTGCACGCCAATCCCAGCGCGAGGGTGGCGACATCGCACGGCACGAGCCGCATCACGTCGCGGATCGCCAGCATCGACGGGACCGAGCCGCCCGGCGAATGGATCCACAACGCGATGTCCTTGCGCGGGTCCTCGCTCGCCAGTGACAGCAGCTGGGTGGTGAGCACCGTCCCGTTGTCGTCGTCGAGCGCGCCGTCGAGGACCAGCACGCGCTGGCTGAAGAACCGTTCCCGGAGCCGTTGGTCGAAGAGCGGCTGTTTCTCGTTGTCGGTCATGTCCCCGACCATGCCGCCGGGGCCCGGCCGTCCGCCGGTTTCTCTGCTGTGGGCGGATCAGCCCACAGCAGGACGACGTTCGGCCGGGACGAACCACACGACGATGGTCAGGACGACGGCGAAGACGAGGGCCAGGAGGTCGAGGGTGAGACCCGGTTGCAGGGCGAGGCCGAAGTACTCCCGTTCGTCGTCGACCGCGTTCAGCATCAGCACGGTGAGCAGCGTCAGCCCGCCGGCGACGCTGAGCATGACCTGGCCATGGCGGACCCTGGCGAACAGAAGACCGCCACCGGCCACCCACAGTGCGCCCGCCAGCACGATCCCGACGCGGGCGAGCAGCAGTGGCGGCCAGAGTATGTCGAACACGAAGTACGCGCGGTGGATCATCATCGCGTCGGCCAGTACGTAGAAGCCGAAGAGCATGCTCGCCACGCCTGCCACGACCGCGAACGCCGAGGGCGCGGCGAGTCCGGGACGCGGCGGCGCGGGCAGGACCGGTGCCGGGGTTTCGACCCCGCTCGCGGCCTGGGCCAGCAGCGGGAACGAGTGGTCCGGCAGCATGCGCGCTTGCGGGGCCTTCGCCAGCAGCCCCCGGAGGACGTCCGCGAGCGGGCCGTGTGTCCGGGTGAAGGACGGCTGCTCGTTGACGACGGCGTACAGCGTGGCCGCGACGTTCCTCCGCTGGAAGGGATTCCCGCCCTCGCTCGCGCTGAGCAGTGTCACGCCGAGCGACCAGAGATCGGAGTGGGGAGTGCCTTCGTGCCCCGCGATCGTTTCGGGGGCGAGGAAGGCCGGTGTGCCCGCCGGATCGAGGGCCTTGGCGATCCCGAAACCGGTCAGCTTCACCGCGCCGTCGGGGCACACCAGGATGTTCGCGGGCCGCACGTCCCCGTGCACGACGCCCGCCGTATGCGCGGCAGCGAGCGCGCCGAGTACCTTTCCGCCGATTTCGGCCACGAACCGCGGCTCCAGCGGACCGGCCGACGTCAAGTCCTCCAAGGTCCGCGCTTCCACGGGATCCATCACGAGGAAGGCCGCGCCGTCCGCGACCACGACCTCGTGGACGGGCACCACCGACGGATGATCCACCCCGGACATGGCCTCGCGCCGAAGCCGTTCCACGAGCGCCGCGCGGGCCGCCTCGTCGACGGCGGGCAGCGGCAGTTCCTTGATCGCGACCTCGCGGCCGCCGGATCCGTCCTCGCCGCGCCACAGCACGGCCGCCCCGTCGTCGCCCAGCTTCTCGAGCAAGGTGTAGCGCTCGGCGATCGTGCGCGAAACAGCCGTCACAGTTGGTCTCCTCGAATCCCGAAGTGCCTTCGAGCGCACGCTAATTCGCGAGCATGAAAAACCGATGAAATGGCCGATCGTCCATGAAGGACAACTCCGGCTGGATATATTCACAGCCATGCTGAGCCTGGCGGCGCTGGTCGCGGACCCGGACCTCGAACTGAGCGTGGTCGTTCCCGGCCGCGACGGGGCACTGGACGAGCAGGTGCTGTGGGTGCACAACACCGAGCTGCCCGACCCCGCGCCGTACGTCCGCGAGCGCGAGGTCGTGCTGACCAACGGCCTGTGGCTGGACCGCACCGAGCCGGCGGACTTCGTCGCGCGGGTGGTCCGCGCGGGAGCGGCGGGGATCATCTTCGGTCTGCGCGTCGAGCAGCCCGACACACCCCCGGCCCTCGCCGAGGCGTGCCGGGAAGCCGCGCTGCCGCTGCTGGAGATCTCGGTGGCGGTGCCGTTCACGGCGGTCACCCGCGCCGCGGCGGCGATCCAGGCCAGGGGCAGGCAGCACGCGCTGATGTCGCTGGTGCGCCGAGGGGACGAGCTGACTTCGGCGTTGTCGAGGGGCGCCGGTGCTTCCGGGGTGCTGGCGGTCCTTCGCGGGGAGCACGAGCTGCCGCTGGCGGTCGTGGACCGGATGGGCCGGGAGCTGGCGGCGGCCGGTGCCGTACTCGACGCCGGGCAACTGCGCGCCGCGGCGGAGGCCTTGGCCGGGCATCCACCGCCACTGGAAGCCGATCTGGGCGCGGGGACGCGGGCGGCGCTGTTCCCGGTCGGCGCGATCGGCGAAGCGGACGCCGCGCTGCTCTGTCTGCGTCCCGTGGCCGAACTGAGCCAAGGGGAGCGGGACGCGCTGGAGCAGACCGCGCGCTACCTCAGCCTGGAGGTCGCGCGGCATCAGGCGGTGCAGGCGATCGAGATGCGGTTCGCCGTCGAGCTGCTGGACATGGTCCTCTCCGGCGCGCAACGGGCCGCGGAGGTGCCGGGCAGGCTGCGCGCTTTCGGGGTCGATCCGGACGGGCCGCTCGCGGTCTTCGCGCTGGCGTTCGCGGGTGACGACGACGCCGCGACCCGGCCGGGGATGGCGGAGGCCGTGACCGATTTCCTGCTGGCCGACGGTTTGCCCGCGGTCGTGGCGGCGGGCAGCCGGGACGTCGTTGCGGTGCTGTCCTGGCGGTCGGGAACGCGGTCACCCGCGGCGCTCGCACCCCGGCTGGCGGCGGCGGTGGCACACCGGTCCGGGGGCGGGCGCGTGGTCGTCGGGCTGGCCGATCCCGTCTCCGGTGCGGCCGGGCTGCGCACGCCGTTGTTGCGCAGCCGTGAAGCTTGTCGTGTGCTCCGCGGCAGGCGCGGCGGCCCGGTGGCGGCGAGTTTCGCCGAGCTGGGCAGTTACCGGCTACTGCTGGAATCGCACGACGAGCAGTGGCGCCATGCCTTCGCCGACGCCCTGCTCGGTCCGCTGCGCGAGCACGACCGCGTCCGCGACGGCGACCTGGAGACGACGCTGCGGGCGTTCCTCGACCACGACGGCCAGTGGGCGGCCACCGCCGCCGCCCTGTACGTGCACGTCAACACCCTGCGCAACCGGCTCGCCAAGGTCGCGGAGCTGACCGGACGGGACGTGGGGCGGACGGCGGACCGCGTCGACCTGTTCCTGGCACTGGAGGCGGCGGCTCAGTCCGGGTAGACCGCCGGGTCGACTTCCAGGCGCCGCAAGGGTTCGGCAGGCAGTGCCGGATCGGCCAGCGCCGCGGCCGCCACGTCCCGGCACCGGGCGAACCGGACGTCGCCGACGCCGAGCCCGAACTCGATCAGTGCCCGTACGGCGGCCAGCCGTCCCGGCCTGCCCGACAGGAACGGGTGCAGGCACAGGTTGAACAGGCACCGGTGACGGCGCATCGCGTCCAGCTCCGCGCGCCACATCTCCAGCACCCGCACCGGCGAGGTGATCACCGAACCGATCTGGGGCGCGGGCAGGAACGCGTACTGCTCCCAGTCGTCGAGCGACCAGTGCACCGGCAGTTCGGCGATCCGGCCCGCGCCGGTTTCGATCAGGTAGGGGCGGTCGTCGGCCATCAGCGACGAGTCGTAGCTCAAGCCGTATTCGGCCACCAGGTCCGGAGTGTCCCAAGTGGACTCCCAGCCCGCCGCGCGATGCCCGCTGATCTCGATGCCCTGGCTCGCGAAGACCGCCATGCCGCGTTCGAAATCGGCCCGCTGTTCGGCGGCGGTCATCGTGGTCGGCGGGCGGTGGCTGTAGGAGTGATGGGCCACCTCGTGCCCGCGTTCGACGATCGCGGCCGCCAGGCCGGGCCGCTGCTCGGCGACCCAGCCCGGCACGAAGAACGTCGCCGGCACGTCCAGTTCACCGAGGAGGTCGAGGATGCGCGGCACCCCGACCCTGGGGCCGTACGCCTGATGCGACATGGTCGACAGATGATCGGCGTAGCCCCGTCCTCGCGCGAGGATCGGGGATTCCGCGTCCACGTCGAAGGTCAGGGTCGCCACCGCGGCCGCGCCGCCGTGCCAGCTTGTTTCCGTCACGCCTGCCGACTCTCCCGCCACCGGCGCGCGTTCGCCACCGTGACCGCCGGGGTGACCATCGCCCGGTCGAATTCGGCGAGCGGTTCCGCCGCCGCGACGCGGGCGGGCAGATCCGGGTTGGCCAGCGCGCCGTGCCCGAGGGAGAGCAGGTCGGCGTGCCCGCCGGTGAGCACCTCGTGTGCCTGGGCGAGGTCGTGCATCCCGCCGTTGGCGATCACCGGCAGCCCGGTGACCTTCCTGGCGAGGGCGGTGATGGTGCCGCCGTCGGCCAGTTTCGCGGTCTCCAGCCAGTTCCGGCCCTCGCTGGCGATGTGCAGGAAGTCCGCGCCCGCTTCGGCGACGGCGGCGAAGATCACCTCGGCGTCGGCGCGGCCGCCGGGCCAGCGGTAGGCGAAGTCGTTGACCTTGGTCTGCGACAGCCGGACGCCGGTCAGCAGATCCGGTACGGCCTTGGCGACGGCGGAGACGACCCTGGCGGTCAGCCGGATCCGGTTGGCGACCGGTCCGCCGTAGGAGTCGGTGCGCTGGTTGGTGTAGTCGGTGAGGAACTGGTCGAGCAGGTAGCCGTTCGCCGCGTGCACCTCGACGCCGTCGAACCCGGCCCGGCGGGCGCGCTCGGCCGCGGCGGCGAAGCCCTCGACTACGTCGTCGATCTCGGCCGCGGTCAGCTCCCGGGGCACGGGCCAGGGCCCGGAGCCGCCGTACGCGCGCATCATCTCCCCGAGGGGTTTGACGGCCGACGGTCCGACGGTGTGTTCCCGGTGCGGATTCCCCTGAGAGATCGCCCCAGCGTGCATGAGCTGGGCGATCATCCGCCCGCCCGCCGCGCGAACTCCGGCGGTGACCACCCGCCAGCCCGCGACATGTTCGTCGTTCGCGAGGCCCGGTTGGTAGAGGTAACCCTGGCTGGTGGCGGTGTCGGGATAGGTGCCCTCGCCGAACACCAGCCCGAACCCGCCGCGGGCGAATTCGGCGTAGTAGTCGGCCATCTCGCCGGTGGGGGTGCCGTCCGGCCGCGCCGAGACGCGGGACATGGGCGCGACGGCGTAGCGATTGCGCAGCGCGAGACCGCCGAGGGTGATCGGCGCCAGCGCGGGGTGGGCGTGGTCGACGGTGGTGGTCATGATCGGGTTCCTCCATTGTGGACGGTTTCGATGGCGAGCGGGGAGAGACGGCCCGCGCTGATCCGGACGAGGTCCTGCGGGCAGGCGGAGAGCACGACGACGCAGTCGAGTTCGGCCCGTAGCGTCACCGCGTCGCCGGGTCGCGACGACGCGGTGAGCCTGCTCAGGCGGCCGTCTTCGCTTACCGGGACGCGCATGAACACGTTGATCGGCTGGGGAACGGCGCCCGTGAAGGACAGGCCGATCTCGTCCAGCGCCTCAGTGAGGTTCACCGCGCAGGAGCGGTGACCGGGAGCCCCCAGCGCGGCGTACCGGGCCGGGTCGCAAGCCGGGACGAGCATGTCGTGCTCGCCGGGCGAGGTGTCTTCGACCAGGGTCAGGATGGGGCGGCGGCGGTCGGTCACGAAGGACTCGCCGATGGCGGGGAACAGCCTGTCGTTCGCGGCGCGGGTGTGCGCGGCGCTGTGGTGCTCGGCCAGTTCGGTCCCGCCGTCGGTGAAGGCGAAGACGTCGCCGACCTGGCCTCCGTCGACGTCGATCACGCGGACCAGGTCTCCCGACCGCACCCGGACGGCCCTCGCGGTCCCCGGTGGAACTTCCGTTCTGCTCATGCCTCCAGCAAACCGGTGATGGGGGACGGCTCGCCATGGAGGAACCTCCACGGATTTAGTGCCCGACTGTAGACACCTCCACTGCCCTCGTGAGTGGTAATGACGGTTAGAACCGTCATTACCACTCACGACCCCTGACCCGGGAATCGATAATCGCCACAGGTGGCACACAGGAACCGGCAGCCACAACAGGTGGGCGTGAAGGTCCCCTTCCCTCGGCTCAGCCGAGGAAACTCGACCTTCACACCTTCCCCAGTACATGAAGGCCCCCTTCCTTGCGCTAGGCGCAAGGAAGGGGGCCTTCATGTACTGGCGGGGGCTCGAGACGCTGATGAGGGGCTGGTCAAGGCTCGTGAGCGGTGATGACGGTTCTAACCGTTGTTACCACTCACGAGGCGGTAAGGGGAGGCCAGGCAAAGTAGTTTCGACTTTGACCACTTTCGCGGGCCGGGCTAGGGTTCGGCGATGGAAGACGTGGACGCGGCCGGACTGGACTTCTGGTCGTTCGTGGCGCTGGCGAACCGGCGTCTCGCGCAGGAGTACGGCTTCCGCCACCAGCTGGCGACAGAGGTGCTGCTGACCCTCAACCGCGCCTCGGACCTGGTGACCTACGACCTCGAAGCCGCCGTGCACCGGCCACGCGGCCGGTCGTGGTCGGCGTTCCGGCTGCTGTTCGTCGTCTGGCTCGCCGGGCCGCTCGAACCGACGAGCACCGCCCGGCTGACCGGGATGAGCCGGGCCGCGGTGTCGAATCTGGTCAAGTCGCTGGTCGCGGACGGACTGCTCGACCGCGTCCCGGACGAGCGCGACGGCCGTTCGGTGCAGCTGTCGCTCACCGACGCGGGCCGCGAAGAGATGGTCTCGGTCTTCCGCGAACACAACGAGCGCGAATTCGGCTGGACGAACGCGCTGACCGAGACCGAACAGCGCATCCTCGTGATGCTCCTGGGCAAGCTGATCACCAGCCGCGAAGAGTTCGGCACCCGCAGCCGTCGTTAGGTTCCGGTCTCGCGAAGCGGCAGCCCTTCCCGTCGCCCGGACGAGCGGACTACGCTGCCGGTCAGGTAGTAAAAGTATGAACTAAATCGGCGAGGAGGCCGGCTATGGCGGACCGCGGACGGATTCCCCCGCTTTTCGCGGGGCTGTGCGACGACGCTGCCGTGTTCCCCCCGGGTTCGGCGCCGCTGCCGGACGCCGTCGCGGCGCACGACGAGCACGTCTCCGCGTGGTACTCCGGCCTCGTCGGACCCCTGGTGGTCGCCGCCACCGCGCTCGACCACCTCGCCGGCGTACTGGGTGAACGTGCCGCGCCGCTGCCGATCGCGGTGACCCTGCCAGGCGGTCCCGAGCAGCTCGAAGGTGTGCTCAAGGCCGTCGCCGCACTGCCGGTGGAACTCGAAGCCCTGGAGATCGCCGTCCCGGCGGGAATGACGCCGGACGAGGTGCTCGCCGCGATTTCCGCCGCCACCGCGCCGGTGTTCGTCGAGATCCCGCGTGACGAGCGGCGGATCCCGTTGCTGACCGCCCTTTCCGGCACCGGCCACCGCGCGAAGTTCCGCACCGGCGGCGTCCGGGCCGAGCTGTACCCCGACGAAGCCGAACTCGCCGCCGCGGTCCGGGCGGCGGTCGGGGCGGGCGTGCCGTTCAAGGCCACCGCCGGGCTCCACCACGCGCTGCGCAACACCGATCCGGACACCGGCTTCGAACAGCACGGGTTCCTGAACCTGCTGCTCGCCACCGACGCCGTCCTCCACGCCGACGGTGACCCCGAAACCCTGCTCGCGGAACGGGACGGCGCGGTCGTCGCCGGGCGGGTGCGGGCACTGGACGCGGAGCGCGTCGCCGCCGCCCGTGTGGGCTTCACCTCGTTCGGCACCTGCAGTATCACCGACCCCCTGACCGAGCTGGCCGGCCTCGGCCTGCTCGAAACGCCCCGAGGAGAGGCATGACCACGATCGACATCCCCGCCGGATCCCTGTTCGGCCTCGGCAACCTGCCCTACGGCGTCTTCTCCGTCGACGGCGACTCGCCGCGCGTCGGCGTCCGCGTCGGGGACTCGGTCGTCGATCTGGCCGCCGCACTCGGCGACGACGTGTTCGCCGCGCCGTCGTTGAACCCGTTCATGGCGCAGGGATACGACCGCTGGGTGGCCGTCCGGGAGCGGATCCGCGAGCTGGTCTCCGGCGAAATCCCTGACAGCGCGGTGCATCCCGTCGCCCAGGTGACCCTGCACCTGCCGATCGAGGTCGCGGACTACGTCGACTTCTACGCCTCCGAGCACCACGCCTCGAACGTCGGCAGGCTGTTCCGCCCCGACGCGGAACCGTTGCTGCCCAACTGGAAACACCTCCCGGTCGGCTACCACGGCCGCTCCGGCACGGTCCTGGTCTCCGGTACGGACATCGTGCGCCCGAGCGGTCAGCGCAAGGCCCCGGCCGACCCGGCGCCGGTGTTCGGGCCGAGTGCCCGCCTGGACATCGAAGCGGAGCTGGGGTTCATCGTCGGCGCGGGAACGCCGCGGAACACCCCGATCTCCCCGGATGCCTTCCCCCGTCACGTTTTCGGCGCGGTCCTGCTCAACGACTGGTCGGCCCGCGACATCCAGGCGTGGGAATACGTTCCGCTCGGCCCGCATCTGGGCAAGAGCTTCGCGACCTCCATTTCCCCTTGGGTGGTACCGATCCTGGCCCTCGAAGCCGCCCGGATCCCGCTGCCCGGCCAGACGGATCCGGAGCCGCTGCCGTATCTGCGGGAGAGTGCCCCGTGGGGCCTCGACATCGACCTGGTCGTCGAATGGAACGGTGAAGAGGTCGCCCGCCCGCCGTTCCGCGAGATGTACTGGTCGCCCGCCCAGATGCTGGCCCATCTGACGGTCAACGGCGCGTCGTCGCGTACGGGAGATCTGTACGGCTCCGGGACGATCTCCGGTCCGGAGAAGCATCAGCGCGGCGCGTTCCTCGAATTGTCCTGGGGTGGCAAGGAACCGCTCACGGTCAAGGGCGAGGAGCGCACGTTCCTGCTGGACGGCGACGAGGTCGTGATCACCGGCTCCGCACCGGGCGCGGACGGCGCGCGGATCGGGTTCGGCGAGGTGCGTGGCCGGGTGCTGCCGGCGAGCTGAGACCCTGCCTGCCCTCGTGAGTGGTAATGACGGTTCTAACCGTCATCACCACTCACGAAGGCTCCTGGGGAGAGTCGAATCGCAGTTGCCGGTCGAGTACCGCCTTGGCGACCTCGGTCACCGGCCGCTGATGGCTGAAGGCATGGGCACGCAGCCGGAGCAGCGCGTCTTCGAGGCTGATCTTCAGTTCGGTGGCGAGCATCCCCGTCGCCACGTTGACGTCGTCGTAATAGCCGACGACGTCGGGGCGTGCCCACAGCGCGTTCTGCCCGCCCTCGCCGGTGCTGTCGGTCAGCAGGGCCGTGGTGGCCAGATCCGCCAGCGCGAGGCCGTCGCTCAGTTCCTCCGGCGACAGCGGACCCGCCGCGCGGCGATAGAGGTCCAGTGTGCCCAGCAGGATCGCGCCGATCTGCAACGGGAAGGCGAATATCGCGCCGAGTCCTTGCCCGGCGGCGGCGTCCGCGAAGCCCGGCCAGCGTTGTTCGTCGAGCGTGAGGTCGCTGACCAGTACGGGACCGCCGGAGGCGAAGGCTTCCACGCCGGGACCTTCACCGACGGTGTACTGCAGTTCCTCCAGCGAGATCGCCCAGTCCCCGTCCGCGGCTATCAGCTCCTGGTCGTGGTCCCGCACGCGCAGGGAGATCGCGGAACCGTCGATGTCGAGTACCTCGACGGCGACCGCGCAGACCACACCGACCCAGCCGATTCCGGAGTCCCGCTCCGAGACGCGTTCGGTGACGAGCCGCCACAGCCGTTCCCGGCGCCGACCGTCCACCGCCCGCAACCTCCGTCAATGAGAACCCGGTCGTAATCACTGCCTCGGGTCCATCATCGCGCACCCGGCCCACGCTGTCGCACCAGCGAGCGAACTCGGGCCGGGGGAGGTTTCAGTCCCAGCGGGTGTCCGGATCGGCGCTCCCGTCGGCGGCGGCGTCGACGACGGCGATCATCCGCTGGGCTTCGTCCCGGTGCTCCCGGCCGTCCCGCAGGTCGTCGCTCGCCGTTCTCCGGTCGCAGGCGTTCCAGACCTGGAGGATCCCGATCGCCCGGTTCACTTCGGTGCGGGTTCGGACTCGCTCGAGCAGTTCCTTCGCCATTTCCTGCCGGTGCGGGTCATCCACCGTTCTCACGGTCCTCCGCCCGCGGTGAAAAAGCCAGGACGGCCTCGGGATCGCGATAGGCGGCGAGCCGGCGCATGAGATCGCCTTCGTCCTCGAGCGGCGGCGGGTCCACGAATCGCGGGGCGCGTTCACCCGCGAGCATTTCCCTGGCGAATCCGGCCACCGACCGCGGCGGCGCCAGCAGCTCGTCGCCCAGGTACCCGACGACGATGAGGTCCTCGCCGCTGTTCGTCTCGACGGCCAGTGCCCAGCCGTGCCGTTCGTTCCACACCAGCGCCACATCCCGATCGGGGCGGCCGGGAAGCCGCCGGTCCAGGGCGATGTAGGCACTGGCAATCGGCTCCACCTGCGTGCAGAACGCGTCGCCGTGCAGGCCCAGTTCCCGGCTCACCCGCCGCACATAGCGATGCAGCCCGAGCAGCGCCGCTTCGCCGAAGTAGGTTTCCATGCCGATCGCCACCTCACGTCCGGTGCCTCGTCACGACGGCGCCGGCTGCTTGACGCGGCGATGAGGTTCACGCCAATGGGCTGACAGGATGTCCGTTCGGCATGCGATCCAAACCCCTTCGGCCGGGCTCAGGGAAGCCGGGCGTCCCGGACGAACCGGGCCGCGACGTCGTGGAGTTTCGTGTTGGTGTGCTGCGACTCGGTGATCAGGCGCCGGAATGCCTCTTCCGCGGTGATCCGGTGGACGGCCATCAGGATGCCCTTGGCCTGTTCGATCACCGCCCGGTTCTGGATGGCGGTCTCGAGTTGCCGGGTGACGGTGCGCGCGTCCTCGCGCTTGCGTCTGTTCCGCAGCCCGAAGTTGACGACAGTGGTGTAGAGCCGGAGCAGATGCGAGTCGTCGTCCTGGAAGCCGTGGGTACCGAGACCGAAGAGGTTCAAGGCCCCGGTCAGCTGTTCGTCGACGTCCAGGGGAGTGGAGAGGTAGCTGCCGACACCCGCTTCTTCGGCCGAGGCGGTGAAACGCGGCCAGGACTCACGGGCCTCCTCCACGGAGAGCCGGACGGTCCGGCCGGTGCGCGCGGCCCGCAGGCAGGGACCGTCGCCGGTCTCGTACTGGACGCTGTCGACGGCGAACGCGCGAGGGTCCGTCCCCGCGGCCGTTTCGGGCCTGTCCCCGCGGACCACGGTGATGCTGGCCATGTCGGCGCCCGGTACCGCCCGCACCGCAGTGACGCAGACGGCGTTCAGGAGCACTGTCTCGTCCGATTCGGTCTCCAGCGTCCTGGTCAGCGCGGCCACCGTGGTGGCGAGTTCGTCCAAATGCTCGATGCCGGGTGCTCGGCGCGCCATCGCGGGCTGCTCCTTTCTCTGGCGACAGCAAGCTGGCGGCCTCGCGGCGCGCCGGAATGGAAACCGCTGGGACCCAACGGATCGGCATCGATTTTACCCTGGTGGTAGTGGGGCGGCAAAAGTTGATCAAGGTGCCGGGGAAGGACGCCGGCCGCGCGCGACCGGCGTCCTTCCCGCTATTTGCCCGTCTTCGCCTCCGGTATGCCGTTCGGCGGCGGAGCGTCGCCTGCCGCCGAGTCGTTCGCCTCGATGGGTGCTTCGCCGATGTCGGTCACGAGGACCGGAGTCAGGTCCTTGCCCGCCCCGCCCTGGAGTTCGACCACCGACATCCCGGAGATGCCCAGATGGCTTTCCCCGGTGTAGCGGAACGGCGCCAGGCCCGGTCCTTCGAACGTCTTGCCGGACCGCTGGATCGCCTCGACGACCCCCTCGCGGGTCAGGTCCCGCCCGGCCGCCTGCAGGGCCTGGACGAAGGTGTACGCCTGCGCCATCCCGTAGATCCGGTAGTTCGTCAGCTCCCCGCCCTTGCCGTGCCCGCTCCAGACCTTCTGCCACAGCTTCGTCCACGCGCTGTCCGGAGCGTCGACACCCGGCAGGTATTCGGTGGTGAGGACGCCGTCGATGAGCGACGCACCCTGGGTGACCTTGCCTTCGGAGAACCGCGCGAGCAGCGAGCCGACGAGGGCCGGGTCGGAGCCGACGTTGCTGTAGAACCATTTCGGCTTGAAACCGATCTTCAACGACGCCAGCTGGGAAAGCGCGGTGTAGGAGGGGACGGTGAAGCCCAGCACCAGATCCACGCCCGCGGCCTTGAGTTTCGCGATCTGCGGGGCGATGTCGGTGTTGCCCGGCGAGTACTTCGCGACCTCCACGATCTGCTTGTCGAGGAAGCGGCGCGCGCCTTTCTCTCCGTCGCGGCCGAAGTCGTCGTCCTGGAGGAAGAGGCCGACCTTGGCCTGCGGCAGGTTCTTCCGCACCCAGTCACCGATGATCTTGCCCTCGATCTCGTAGTCCGGCTGCCAGCCGAAGGTGAAGGGCGCCTTCTTCGGGTCGTCACCCCAGCGCAGCGATCCGGACGACACGAACAGATCCGGGACCTTCGAGCTGTTCAGGAATTCGACGACGGCGCTGTGCGTCGGCGTGCCGAGGCCGCCGACCATCGCGAAGATCTCCTCCTTGAGCACCAGCTCGTTGGTGACCGCGCTGGTGTTCGTCGGGTTGTACCCGTCGTCCTTGACCACGAACTCGATCTTGCGGCCGTTGATCCCGCCGTTCGCGTTCACGTAGTCGTAGTACGCCTGGTGGCCGCTGGGAATCTCGCTGTAGCCCGGCGCGGCGACGCCGGTCAACGGGAAATGCGCGCCGATCTTGACGGTGGTGTCGGTGACGCCGACGGACGAGCCCTTCTCCCCGCCCTCGGGTCTGCCACCCGCGCCGCAGGCTGTCGTGACCGTGACGGCCAGGAAGAGGGCCACGGCCCGGGACCAGCGTTTCATGAACTTCGCCTCCAGTGGATGAGTTTCCGCAGCCCGCCGGAGAGGCCGGCCGGTGCGAGCAGCACGATCAGGACGGTGACCAGGCCGTAGCTCAACGGCGCCAGCTGCGCGGCCTGGACGTCGGACAGGCCGAGATCCGTTCCCGCGCCGGTCACCAAGGGCGGCAGGAACGTCAAGAGCGCCGCCCCGGCGAGCGCGCCGGTGAGACTGCCCAGCCCGCCGAGCACCACCGCGGAGACCAGCAGCAGCGACAACGTCAGCGCGAATCCGCTCGGCGCCGCCAGTCGCGCGGACAACGCCATCAGCGCCCCGGCGAGTCCCGCGCAGCCCGAGCTGACCACGAAGGCCTGCACCCGGGTGCGGCCGAGGTCGATCCCGGCCAGTTCGGCGGCCACGTCCCCGTCGCGCACCGCGCGCCAGTTGCGGCCGACGCGGCCACGGGAGAGGTTCGCCAGCAGGACGAACACGAGGATCACCGCGAACCAGGAAAGGTAGGCGAGATACCGGATCGGCGTGAGGTCCTGGCCGGTGGCGAAGTAGGCGGCGTCCGCCAGCCAGCCGGGGATCTCCGGCATCCGGACCGGCAGTCCCTGCTCGCCGCCGAGTGTCCCGCCGAAGAACAGGGGGATGCCGGGTACGGCGACGGCGAGCGCGAGCGTCGCGCCCGCGAGATACGGCCCGTGCAGCCGGGCCGCGGCGACACCGACCAGCGCGCCGACGGCCAGCGTGACCCCGACGGCCAGCAGCAGGACCACCGGTAGGGGCAAGGCGGCCGTCTTCAGCAGCAACGCCGCCGAGTACGCGCCGACCGCCATGAGCGCGCCGTGGCCGAGCGAAAGCTGTCCGTTCAGTCCGATGAGGACGGTCAATCCGCCCGCGGCGATCGCGAAGTACGCCATCGCGGTGAACTGCGCGGTGAGGAACGGGCCGGTGTTCTCCAGCACGAGAACGACGACGACCAGTGCGGCGAGGGCGAGGAGAGGAGATCTGCGCGGCATGTCAGACCCTCCGCTCGCGGACACTCGCGAACAGCCCGCCGGGTTTGAGCAGCAGGACCACCATGAGGATCCCCAGCGCCGCGAGCGGGACCAGCTCGGCCCCGACGTAACCGCTGATCAGGCTCAGGGAGAGGCCCAGCACGACGCCGCCGACGACCGCGCCGACCGGGCTGTCCAGGCCCCCGAGCACCGCCGCGACGAAACCGTAGACGACCACACCGTCCATATAGGACGGATGGACCAGCCCGCCGCCGGCGATCAGCAGCCCGGCCAGCGAACCGGCGAGGGCGGCCAGCGCCCAGCCGAGGGTGAGCATCCGCCCGACCCGCACCCCGAGCAGGCGGGCCACCTCCTGGTCGAACGCGGCGGCCCGCATCCGCAGGCCGAGATCGGTGCCACGGAACAGCAGCACGAGCCCGGTCAGCACCACCGCGACGGCGGCGACGGTGAACACGCCGAATCCGGTCAGCGCGATCGTCGTGCCGCCGACCTGGAAACCGGTCAGCCCGAACGGCGCGGGGAACGACCGGTACCGCGCGCCGAACACCAGCGCCGCCAGCGCGTGCAGCACGATGAACAAGCCGAGGGTGAGGATGACGGCGTTGATCTCCGGCTTCCCGGAGACGAACCGGACCACGAACCGTTCCACCACGGCGCCGAGTACCAGCCCCGAAAGCAGGGCGACGGTGAAACCGAGCCAGTACGACCAGCCCGCGTCGATCAGGACCAGCGCGAGGTAGGTGGTGATCATCGCCATCGGCGCCTGCGCGAAGTTCACGATCCGCGTCGCCCGCCAGATCAGCACCAAGGCCAGCGCGAAGGCGGCGTAGACCACGCCGAGGGTCAGGCCGGTGAGCGCGGTGGTCAGCAGTTGCTGCACGAGGCCCCTTTCAGAATCCGAGGTAGGCATGCCGGAGGTCGTCGTCCGCGACGAGCGCGGCCGCGTCCCGCCGGACGACGACCGCGCCGAGGTTGAGCACGACGCCGTGGTCGGCGATGGACAGCGCGCTGCGCGCGTTCTGCTCGACCAGCACGACGGCCAGCCCGTCGTCGCGGACGAGACCGCGCAGCAGGTCGAAGATCTGCGCCACGATCCGCGGCGCGAGGCCCAGTGACGGCTCGTCGAGCAGCAGGACCTTCGGCCGGGACAGCAGCGCGCGGCCGATCACCAGCATCTGCCGTTCCCCGCCGGAAAGGACATGCGCGAGGCCGTTCCTGCGGTCGGCGAGCACCGGGAAGAGGTCGTAGATCCGGCGCAGACCGGTCGCCGTCGCGCGACCGCGCGCGCCGAGGGCGCCCAGCCGCAGGTTCTCCTCGACGGTCAGTTCGGCCAGGACGCCGCGGCCTTCGGGGACGTGCGCGAGGCCGAGCTCGGGAAGGTCCTCTGTGGACACTCCGGTGAGATCGCGGCCCGCGAGGGAGATCCGGCCGCCCGACGGCCGGACGAGCCCGGAGATGGTGCGCAGCAAGGTGGTCTTCCCGGCGCCGTTCGCGCCGAGGACCGCGGTGATCTCACCGGGGGCGGCGGACAGGCTCACGGAATCGAGCGCACGGACCGGGCCATAGCCCGCCGAGAGGTTCTCAACGGTCAGCACCGGCCACCTCCTCGCCGAGGTAGGCCGCCTGCACGGCCGGGTCCGCGCGGATCTCGTCCGGGGTGCCGTGGGCGATCACCTTGCCGAAGTCCAGCACCACGATCTCGTCGCAGACCGCCATCACGAGATCCATGTGGTGTTCCACGAGCATCACCGACATGCGGTCGGTCAGACCCCGTACCAGCGTGCCGACGTCGGCGATCTCGGCGGCCGAGAGCCCGCCCGCCGGTTCGTCGAGCAACAGCAGATCCGGTTCGCCCGCCAGTGCCCTGGCGAGGGCGACGCGTTTGCGGACCGGATAGGGGAGACTCGTGGGGTAGCGGTGCGCGACGTCGGCGATGCCGAACTCGTCGAGGTAGGCCATCGCCCGCTCGGTCAGTGCCTTCTCGTCCCGTGTCAGTCCCAGCAGTGAAGACCAGAAGCCCGCTTTCGCGTGCCTGTCCGCGCCCACCAGGACGTTGTCCAGCACCGTCATCCCGTCGAACAGACCGAGCTCCTGCAGGCTGCGGGCGATGCCGAGGCGCGCGAGGTGATGCGGGCGCAGCCTCCGCAGTTCGGTGCCACGCCAGGTCAGCGTGCCGGTGTCCGGGCGGACGAAACCGCACGCCACGTTGAACAGCGTGGTCTTCCCCGCGCCGTTCGGGCCGATCACGCCGAGCACCCGGCCCGGGGCGACGGTCAGGGAGACGCCGGACAGCGCGACGAGACCGCCGAAGCTCACCGACACGCCGGACATCTCGAAAGTCGACAGGGTCACGCGGGAAACTCCCAACGGCGAAAGGGGACGCGGGGGTGGAGATCGGGTCCCGGCGCGGCGCGCCGGGACCCGATGCGCTCAGGCGTGCGGGCAGGTGTCCCGGTAGTCGCTGATCGTGCGGTCGTCCGGGGCGGGGCAGAGGAACTGCTCGTAGCGGGTGTCGTTGTCCACGAACCGCTTCAGCCACGAGATCGTGTACTTCGCCATGGTCGTGTTCGCCGTGTTCGGGAAGAAGTGACTCGCGTTGTCCAGCTCCATGTACGCCTTCTCCGCCGAGGCGGGAATGCTGGTGTAGAACGGGATCGAGTGCGAGGCCACCGGCGCGACGGTGTCGGATTCGCCGCCGATGATGAACGTCGGCACCCGCAGCGAGGACCACGACTTCTGCGTGTTCCACGGCGCGAGCGGGACGGCCGCCTGCAGTGACGGCCGGTCCTGTGCCGCTTCGAGCGAACCTCCGCCGCCCATCGAATGCCCGGCCACCGCGAGGCGGGAGGTGTCGATGCGGGAGCGGACGCTGCTGCGCTGGGTCAGGTAGTCGAGCGCGGCCAGCAGCTGGTCGCCGCGGCTGTCGGGCTGGTCGTAGATGGTGTTGGTGTCGATCGTGAACACGACGAATCCCTGCGACGCCAGCCGCGGGCCGATCCACGCGATGCTCGACTGGGTCGCGGTGAACCCCGGCGAGATGGCGACAGCGCCGAACGTGCCCTGTGCGGTGCTGGTGGGGTAGTAGATGGTTCCGCCGCCGAAGCCGGTGACGGCCAGGCTCGACACCGAAGTCTGCGACACCGCGAACGAGCCGCGGGAGGCTTCGATGCTGCTCTCCGTCGGGTCCGGTCCCCGTTCGTAGGGGTTCTCGGCGGCGTAGGCCGTGGGAGCGACCGTGAGTGCCGCGACGGTGGCCAGTCCACAAAGGATCCGGGTCGTACTACGCATGGTGCCGTCTCCGTTCGCCGTTGAACACAGTCCGTGGTGAGGGACTGTGGCAAAACGGACGACGACGCCGCATCGGCGAAATCGCCAGTGTTCGTCCGCGCCCACGTTCAGCGGGTCCGCCGCCCGTACGATCGGCGATCGTGAACCCCTCAGCCGAGGACATAGTCCGCACCGCGGCGCGGTGGATCGATCGCGGCATCCGTGTCGACACGTCCGCCTTCGCCCAAGACCTGGGCATCTCGCGCAGCACCCTGTTCCGCCGCGTCGGCAACCGGGAAGACCTGCTCGGTGATGCCCTCTATTACCTGTCCGAGCACACCCTCACCGCCGCCGCGCGCACCTGGGAGCGCGATGAGGGCGATGTGGTGCGTAATGCGGCGGGCGAACTGCGCTGTCTCGCGATCATGCGCGAATACCGGTCGGTCCTGGCGGCGAGTGCCGGGTTCCGCCGCTTCCTCGACGACGAGCCGGTGCTCGCGATCCGGCTGCTCACCGATCCGGACGGGCGGGTCCAGCCGAGGGTGATCGCGGCGCACGTCGAGTTGCTGCGCCGCGACGTCGACGACGGCGGCTTCGTGCCCGCGGTCAGCTTGGACAGCCTCTGTTACGCGATCGTCCGGCTGGGGGAGGCGTTCCTGTATTCGGACGTCCTCGCGTCACGCACACCCGATCTCGAGGCGGCGTCGACGCTGCTCGCGGCACTCGTGGAAGGGAAGGTGCCCAGCAGGATCTTGTGAAACACTTGCGCTTGGTGTTTCATCGAAAGGGATTTCGAGGAGGCGCCGATGCCTGTCCGGGACGTCGTGTACCCGCTACGGGGCAGGGACGATCTCTTCGGCGGGCTGCGGTCGCTCGCCGGGCACGCCGTGCTGGTCCGCGGCGCGGAAGGACTCGGGAAGTCGGCGCTCCTGACCGAGCTGCGCGGCGCGTCCGGCGTCCGCCTGCTCGGCGTGCGGGGCCTGCGAGCGGAGCGCGCGCTGCCGTTCGGGGCGCTGCACCGCCTGTTCGGCGCCCCGGTCACCGGCGGAGCGGAAGCGCATCGGCGGCTTAGTGAGATCCCGGGACCGGCGATCTGCTGGGTGGACGACGCGCAGTGGGTCGACGCGGAGTCCTTGGCGGCACTGGGTTTCGCGGCCCGGAGGCTGTCCGGGACCCCGGTCGGGATGGTGCTCGCCTCGCGGTCCGGATCCGACGAGTTCGAGTCCGTCGAGCTGGCCCCGTTGACCGCCGAGGCGGCGGACCTGCTGCTGCGTGACCGGAGTGTGCCCGCCGGAGTACGCCCGCAGCTGGTCGAACTGGGCGGCGGGAATCCGGCGGACCTCGTCGCGCTGGCGGCGCAGCTCACCCCGGCTCAGGCCGCGGGCCGCGAGCCGGTGTCGCCGGTCCTGCGGGAACGCCTGGCCGGGTACACGGCCAGGCTGGACGCGATGCCTGCCGGCGAACGCGTCCGGTTCCTCGCCGTCGTCATGGATTCCCCGGCGAGCAAGGTGGCGCAAGCGACGTGGTCGGCGGCGGCGTCACCGTCGGATCGCCGCGCGGCGCACGCGCGGCTGGCCGCGGAGGGGGAGGGGCCGGACGCGCTCTGGCATCGCGCGATGGCCACCTCGGCGCCGTCCGCCCCGCTCGCCGACGCCCTCGCCACCGCACCGGCGGCGGACCACGCGGCCTCGGCCAGGCAACTCGAACGCGCCGCCGCCCTGACCGTCGATCCGCCGGTGCGGGCGGCCAGGTTGCTGGCCGCCGCCGATGCCGCCTGGCAGGCGGGGAGGCCGGGCTGGGCGCGGCTGCTGCTCTCGCGCGTCGATGCCGAACCGGGCGCGGTGGCGTTGCTGCACGGGGAAATCGAACTGCGCGACGGCGATCCCGCGGTCGCCACCCACGAACTGGGCACGGCCGCGGAACTGCTGCCCGATCCGGCCGCGGCGCTCCTGCTGGCCGGTGAGGCGCGCAGACTCGGCGGCGACCTGAGCGGGTACCGGGGCCTGGCGCGGACGGTCCCCGCCGGAGACGGACTGGCCTCCGCCCATTTCAGCGGTCTCACCTCGGTCTACGCCGGACGTCACGACGACGCCGTCGACCCGCTGGAGGAGGCCGTCCGACGGGGGATGGACGACGCCGACGTCGCCGGAGCCGTCTGGGCCGCCGAGGCCGCCTTCGCCCGTGGGCACGCGGAACGGGCCCATGAGTACGCGGCCGCGGCCGTGAGCCGCGCGCGGCTGGGCAGGCGGCACGCGGAACTGCCGTGGGCGCTGATCTACCTGTCGCTGTCGGCCATCGCGCTCGACCGCCTCCCGTGCGCGCGGGCGGCGTCCCGCGAGGGCCTGCACGCGCCCCACAACCTGCGGATGGAGCATCTGACGTTGCTCGGGCTCGCCGCCGCGCTGCTGGGCGAACGGGCCCCCGAACTGGACGAGGCGGCGGGCGGGATCGCCGAACGCGGCCTCGGCAGGCCCGCCGCCGTCTCGGCGTGGGCGAACGCCTGCCTGGACCTGACCGACGACCGGCCGGACGACGCGCTGAGCAGGCTCGAAGACCTCGCGTCGGGTGTTTCCGGCGACCAGCCGGTGATCCGGGTCCTCGCCACCCCGCAACTGGTCGAGGCGGCCGTCCTCGCCGGGCGGCCCGAACGCGCGCGGACGGCGCTGGAGGTGTTCGATCGCTGGACCCTGGCCGGGGCGGAACCCTGCTGGCTCGCGCTGAGCCACCGCTGTCACGCGCTGACCGCCGAGGATCCGGTGGTGGCGGAACGGCGTTTCCGGGCGGCCATCGAGGCGCACCGGCGGGCGGGCGGCGCCGTCGAACTCGCCAGGACGCGGTTCGCGTACGCCACCCTGCTGCGCCGCCATCGGCGGACGAGGGACGCGCGGGATCAGTTCCGCGATGCCTTGCGCGGCTTCGAAAACGTCGGCGCGACCCGGTTCGCCGAACGGGCCCGCGCCGGGCTCCGGGCGACCGGCGAGACCGTCGACGCGCCGCACCGGTCCCTCGCCGGCCTCACCCCGCAGCAGGACGCCATCACGCGCCTGGTCGCGGCGGGGGAGACGAACAAGGAGATCGCGCGGCGGCTGGTGATCAGCCACCGGACCGTGGATCACCACCTGCGCAACATCTTCACCGCGCTGGGGGTGCGCTCACGCGTCGAACTCGCGCGCCGCTTCGCCGACTCGTGACCGCACCCCTCCCCGCCCGCATTTAGTCCTCTGGATGCGGCAGCCCCGCGGCGCCCGCTCGCTGTCGTGAAGGCCTCCTTACCTACCCTCAAGGTAGGGAAGGAGGCCTTCACGGACCGGGATATACGGTCAGCCGGTGGTCGATCGGGGCATTTAGTCCTCTGGATGCGGCAGCCCCGCGGCGGCTAAGCGCCGGGGCAGGCGAGTACCGGCGCCTGCGGACGGCCACCGCCGTGCAGGTCGCTCAACGGAACCCTGGCCAGGCCGAGGATCGCCTGGGCGGTCGCGCGCGGGGCGGTCGACGGGTTCAGACCGGTGGCGTCGTAGGCGATCGCGCCCCGGTCTGCCACCGCGCCGGCGCAGCCGATCTGCAGCGACCGCAGGAATTCGCGGGCCTTGGCCGCCGCGGCGGGACGGTGACCCGCCAGCGCTTCGGCGGCGAGGCCGGTGCTGTTGGCGTTGGGCGCGTTCGCGCCGAACCCGAAGCCGCCGTTCGCGTGCTGCTTGGTGACGAGCCAGGCCGTGCCCTCGCCTGCGTTCACCGTGTCACCGGTGGCGCGCAACGCCTGGACGACCGTCGCGGTCGCGTCGACGTCGCTCGTGCACGTCGCTTCCCCGAAGTTCAGCGGGAAGCCGCCGTCCGCGCATTGCGTGCCCGCGAGGAAGGTCACGGCGGACGCGGGAGCGCCCTCGGTGGTGCGGTCGAGCGCGAGCAGCGCGAGTGACTGCGAAAGGGCGTTGGAGTAGTCGCCGAACGCGGACCGGTCGGAGAACCGGCCGGACGGCGTGAGCAGCGAGAGCAGACCCGCCTTCAGGTCGACACCGCCGAACGACGACGGGTTCTTGCCCCGGATCTGCGCGGCGAGCATCAGCTTGGCGTGCGCGCCCGCGTAAGCCTCGGTGCCGGCGCCGACGTAGCCGGTGGTGATCTCCGGCTTCGCCAGCCACGCGATCGCCTTGCCCGCGTTCGTGTCCGAAACCCCGGCGGCGGCGAACGCGAAGACGGCGTCGATCGTCAGGCCCTGGTCAGGGAACTTCTGGCCGCCGAAGTCGGCCTCGAACCGTTCCCCGTCGGTCAGTTGCCTGGCGAGCCAGCCCGCGGCGGCGTCCGCTTTGTCGGTGGTGGCCGCGGCCGCAGCCGGTGCGGCGACCACTCCGAGGCCGCACAGCATGACGACGGCGAGGACGAAACGTCTCATGAGAACCCTTTCCCGCATTTCCACGACAGGAGTCGGTGGTGACACCGCGCGACGTGGGTGACCGGGCTCGCCGGGAAGGCATACCGTTGCGGGACAGCGCCGGACTCTCACCGGACTTCCCCCACGACCGCGCTGAATCGGACGGTCCGAAGAATGTCATCCCGGACGCGTGCCGCGGTACCGCCGCACGCGAGTGGCGCTGTGATCCTGGCAACGACCTGGTCAGCGGTGCCTGCCGCCGAAGATCGGGTGCTAACCTCGGCTGGCTCGACAATTCAACACCGCCGCCCGTGACGGGGAAGCCGGTCGAAATCCGGCGCTGTCGCGCAACCGTGGGCCCTTTCACCAGGGCGAGCCGGGATACCGAACGGGCGGACGAACGAACCAGAAGTCCGAACCACTGTCGCGATAAACAGGGGTGACCGCGGCGTTCCGCGCCTGTCCTCCGTCGTGCCGCAAAGGAGGAGTACATGCGCCGCGGATCTCTGGCCGCCTTGTCCTTCGCCGTCAGCGCCGGGGTGGTCGCCGCACTGCTCACGGGCACGGCGACGGCCGCGAGCGACCGCGACGCGGCGCAGGCGAATTCCCGGTGGCTCGCGTCGAAACTGAAGCCGGACGGCACGCTCGACGATCCCAACGGCGGCGTGTTACCCGACCATGGCCTGATGCTCGACGTGCTGTTCGCGATGTACGCGTCGGGCGAAGGCGCGCGCGCCGAACCGATCATGAAGTTCCTCGACGACCAGGGACACGCCACCGACTACTTCACCTGGGACGGCTTGGTCCCCGGAGCCGGGTACGACGCCGTCATCGTCGGCGGCGCGGTGGCGAAAACGCTGGTCGCCGCCCAGGTCTCCGGCCGGGACCCGCGGAACTTCGACGGCCACGACATGATCGCCGAGACCCACGGCGCGATCATGCGCCAGGGCCCGGACAAGGGCCGGATCAGCGACTACTCGAAGAACCCGGACCTGGCGGGCTCCGTGAGCAACAACGCCAACATGTTCGGCCAGGCGCTCGGCGTCATCGGGCTCGCGGCGGCGGGCGAGAACGAGCGGCTCGCGATCGACAAACTGCTGACCCAGCAGTGTTCCGAGGGCTACTTCCGCATCTTCTTCAGCGACGTCAAGACGACCGAGACCGGCGACCACGTCCGCCCGGGCGGCTACAAGGTCGCGACGTGCGACGAGGGCAAGGCGACCGACCAGTCCGCGCCGGACGGCGACGCCACCGGTCTCTCGCTGTCGGCGCTGCTGGCCGCGCGGAAGGCGGGCGCGACCGGACTCGACGCGCCGATCGCCAAAACCGTCTCCTGGCTCACCGCGCACCAGAGCGCGGACGGCGGCTGGGGCGGCGGCGTCGGCACCGAGGCCCCGAACACCAACAGCACCGGCCTGATCGTCCAAGCGCTCGCCGACGCCGGAGGGGCGGAAGCGGCGGTGGACCGCGGGATGCGCTTCCTCAAGTCCGCGCAGGCCACGGCCGCGGCCGACTCCGGCACCAGGCTCGCGGACGACGTCGGCGCGATCGCCTACAGTCCCGCTGCCTACCAGGCCGCGCGCACCGGCGGCATCAGCGGGCTCGACACCTGGATCCGCGCCGGTGCCCAGGGCTCGCTCGGACTGGCACAGACCGGCTTCTACGCGCTCGCGAAACGCGCCGGGCCACCGCCGAACCCGGGCACGAGCACGGTCACCGTCACGCCGCCCGCGGCCAAGCCCGCCACCGGGCCCGCCCCGAAGGCCGGTGCGGCGAAACCGAAGAGGACGGGACAGAGGGGGACCACGGTTCTCCGCACGCCGCCGGTGACGGCGGTCCCGCCGGCGGGCACGGGTACGGCGACGCCGTCGGCCCGGCTGGGCGCGTACCTGGCGAACCGGCTGGTCGGCGGCGACCACGTCGAGGTCATCGAGGACGGCAAGACCTACGTCGACTACGACGCCACCGCGGAGGTCGTGCTCGCGTTGCGGGCGCTGGACGAGCAACCGGACTCGGTCGCACGCGCGTCGCGGTTCCTGCTCACGCCGGAGGCCGTGCGGGCCTACGCGCATGGCGCGCCGTACGAACAGGGCGGGGCGTCCTACGCCGGGCCGCTGGCGAAGCTCGTGCTCGTCGCCGAGTTCGCGAAGGCGTCCGATGTCGCGGTTCAGCTGCGGGCCGATTTGGTGGCACGGCGCGGTCCGGACGGCAGGTTCACCGACACCGGTTCCTTCGCCGACGCGGACGAGACGGTCGAACGCCACGCCTGGGCCCTGCTCGCCACCGCCGCCGATCCCGGTGCCGCCGTAGAACTGCTCCTCGGTGCCCAGTGCGCCGACGGCACTTTCCCGAAGCACCTCGACACCCCGGAGTGCGGATCCGGTGACCTCGGTGCGACGGCCGCGGCTGTCACGGCCCTCGCCGCACGGCCGTTCACCGACGCCGCACCCGCCACCAAACGGCCGGACGGCTGGTCCGAGCGGCGCGTGTCGGCGTTCACCGCCGCGGTGGGCGCGCTCGGCGTCCGGCCGACCGGCGAAGGCATGGTGGCCGGTGAGGCGGGGGTACCGGACGTCGCGCTCAGCGCCGCCGTCGCCGCCGCCCGGCAGGTGGCGGGGCTGGACGCGAGCCGGACCGCGCGTGCGCTGGGCGGACTCGTCCAGGCCGACGGTGGATTCGCCAAGGGCTCCGACGGGAGCACCGACTTCCCGACGAGCCTGGCGGCCGCGCAGGGCGTCGCCGGCCGTTCGTGGCTCACCGCGGCGGAATCGCCGTTGTCGCCCGCGCTCCGGCTACCGCTTTCCGAGGTCGCCACAGCCGACGCCGCGCACGCCATGTCCGGCTCGCAGACACCGGCCCCCGGCCCGCCGTCGTGGCTGACGTGGGGCCTGGCCGGACTCGCCGGAGCGCTGCTGCTCGCGGTGATCACGCTGATTTTCCTGCTTCGCCGGTTCACCAACACCAAGGGGGTCTCGTCATGAGAAAACTGCTCGCCGTCACGTCCGTCCTCATCGGACTGACGATCGCCGTGCCCGCGACCGCGCAGGCGGTCGATCCGGCCAAGGGGTACAACGGCGTCTGCACGGGGAACGACGCCCTCACCGGCGTCACCGTCGTCGTCGACTTCCAGGAACTGGACGGCAACGGCGGCACCGCCGCGCCGACGATCACGCGCTGCTCGCCGAACGCGACCCCCGGCACCGCCCGTACGGGCATCAAGGCCTTGCAGGACGCGGGGATCGCCGTCGCCGGGACCGCGCGATGGGGCCTCGGTTTCGTCTGCCGCCTGGAGACCCGCCCGTCCGCGACCGAAACCCTTCCGCTGTCGGGCAACCCGAACTACAAGGAAGCGTGCGTCAACACCCCGCCCGCGAACGCGTACTGGGGTTACTGGTACGCCGACGGATCCGGTTCCGCCTGGACGTACAGCACCCAGGGTGCCCTCAACCGCAACGTCGTCCCCGGTGGCTTCGAAGGCTGGTCGTTCTCGCTGAACAAGTCCGCCTCGACCAACCCGCCGCCCGGGGTCACACCGTCGAACCCGGCCCGCACCGTCCAATGAGGAGGCTCTTCGGCCTGGTGGCGGCGATCGTCCTGATCGCCGCCACTTCGCCGTCCGCGTACGCGATCGATCAGGGCAAGGGCCACCCCGGTTTCTGCAAGGACGCCACCGGCGTCACCGTGGTCGTCGACTTCCAGCAACTCGGCGGCACGACCATCGTGCGCTGCGACCCCCAGTCGTCGCGCGGCACCGGACTGGACGCGCTCAAGGGCGCGGGTTTCCAGATCGCCGGGGTGCAGCGCTGGGGCGAGGGGTTCGTCTGCCGGATCGAGAACCGGCCGTCCGCGACCGAGCAGCTTCCGGTCGCCGGTCGCGAAAACTACCGTGAGCAGTGCGTCGACACCCCACCGGCCGGTGGGTACTGGTCCTACTGGCATGCCTCGAACAACTGCGCCTGGGACTACAGCCAGTGGGGCGTGAAGAACCGGGACTTCATTCCCGGCGGGTTCGAAGGCTGGTCGTTCTCGCTGAACGCCACCACGGAGACCAACCCGGTTCCCCGCGTCTCCGCGGTGCGGCCGGGTACCGAAGGCCAGCCTTGCGTTCCCCGTGAGGAGGCGAAGCCGGTCACCGGCGATCCCGGCGAACGGCAGCGACCCCAGCCCCAGGCCGGAAACGGGCAGCAACCCGGAGAAGGCGAGCAGGCGCCCGCGGGCGGAGAGCCCGGTGCGGGAGCACCTCCGGTCGCGGGGCAGAGTCCGGGCGCGTTGCCGCCGCCGAAGCCCCGTCCGAGCGCGTCGGCGCGGCCGAAGGCGAAGGATCCGTCGAGCAACGTCGCGTTCACCGGCGGGGAGAACGCTGAGGACGTCAACGCGCTGATCGAACGCGAGTCCGGGGCGAGCGACTGGGCACCGTGGGCGGCGGGCGGCGCCGTCCTGGCGCTGTGCGTGGCCGGATTCCTGGTGGCGCGCAGGCGTAAACGCGCGCAGGGAGCCTGATGACGTCGTACTTCCTGCCGCGCGACCTGCATCCGGCCGCCTGGTGGGTGTGGGCGCTGGGGCTGGCCGTCGCGGCGGCCCGGACGACGAATCCGTGGCTGCTGCTGACGATCGTGGCCGTCGCGGGCTATGTCGTGGTGGCCCGGCGCTCCGAGGCCCCGTGGGCGCTGGCGTTCCGGCTCTACCTCTACCTCGGCGCGGTCATCGTGGCGGTGCGGGTGTTCTTCCGGCTCGTCTTCGGCGGTTCCGAGGGGGCCACGATCATCCTGCGGCTGCCCGAAATCCCGCTGCCCGCCTGGGCGGCGGGCATCCGGCTCTTCGGTGACGTTTCCGCGGAATCGTTGCTGGGCGGGCTTTACGACGGGATGCGGCTGGCGACGATGGTGATCTGTCTCGGCGCGGCCAACGCGCTGGCGAATCCGAAACGGCTGCTCAAGGCGATGCCACCCGCGTTGTACGAGGTGGGCACGGCGGTGATCGTCGCGCTGTCGGTGTTCCCGCAGCTCGCCGAGAGCGTGCTGCGGGTCCAGCGGGCCCGGAAGCTCCGGGGCGGTTCGGGCAAGAAGGCGAAGGCACTGCACGCCATCCTCATCCCGGTACTGGAGGACGCCTTGTCCCGCTCGCTGCAGCTCGCCGCGTCGATGGACTCCCGCGGTTACGGCCGCGCGGGCCGGATCGAGGCGCGCGCCCGGCTGCTCACCGGCACGCTGATGATCGCCGGGCTGCTCGGCGTCTGTGTCGGCGTTTACGCCACTTTGGACGGTTCGACGCCCAGATATCTCGCCGCACCGGTGCTTTCCGCCGGGGTGGTGGTCGGACTCGCCGGATTCTGGTCCGCGGGCAAACGCGTCCGGCGCACTCGCTACCGCCCCGATCGCTGGCAGCCGGCGGAACTCGTCGTCGCCGCGAGCGGGATCGGCGTCGCGGGCGTGCTGTTCATGACCTCCAGCGTGAATCCGATGGACCTCAACCCGTCACTGATCGCCCTGTCCTGGCCGTCGCTGTCGTGGCTGCCGTTGCTCGGCGTGCTGGTCGGCGTGCTGCCCGCCTTCCTGACCCCGGTCCCCGAACCCCCGTACGCCGCGCTCGAAGAAGAAGTGCACGCATGATCGAACTGAACCACGTCACCTTCACCTACCGCGACCGCTCCGAGCCGGTGCTGGCCGACGTGACGCTGTCCATCGGCGAGGGCGAACTCGTGCTGTTCGCGGGCCAGACGGGGGCGGGGAAGTCGACGCTGCTCGGCACGATCAACGGCCTCGTCCCGCATTTCACCGGCGGCCATCTGGAAGGCACGGTCTCCGTCGACGGGGTCACCACGCGGTCGCGGCCACCGCGCGAGTTCGCGCATCTGGTCGGCGTCGTCGGGCAGGACCCGCTCGCGGGTTTCGTCACCGACACCGTCGAGGACGAACTGGCGTACGGCATGGAACAGCTCGGCCTCGAGCCGCAGGTGATGCGCCGCCGCGTCGAGGAGACCCTGGATCTCCTCGGCATCGCCGAACTGCGCAGGCGCGCGTTGCGGACGTTGTCCGGCGGACAGCAGCAGCGGGTGGCGATCGGGTCGGTGCTCACCACGCATCCGAAGGTGCTCGTGCTGGACGAACCGACGTCCGCGCTGGATCCGACCGCCGCTGAGGAGGTGCTGGCGACGCTGGCCAGGCTGGTGGAGGACCTCGGCACGACGGTGCTGATGGCCGAACACCGGATGGAACGCGTGATCCCGTTCGCGGACCGGATGATCTATGTTCCGGGTACCGGGGGAGTGGTGGACGGCCCGCCGCCCGAGGTGCTCAAGGACATGCCCATCGCGCCGCCGATCGTCCAATTAGGACGGCTGGCCTCATGGGACCCGCTGCCGATGACCGTGCGCGACGCCCGGCGGCGCGCTTCCTCGCTGGCACTGGGCGCCCCGCCGGTCCGGAGCACGAGCGAGGGCGAGGAGGTGCTCACCGCGTCCGGGATCGTGGTGCGGTACGGGCCGAAGGTCGCGGTGCGGGAGGCCGACCTCTCCCTGCGCGCGGGCGAAGTACTCGCGATGATGGGCCGCAACGGCTCGGGCAAGTCGTCGCTGCTGTGGGCGGTGCAGGGCTCCGGACCCCGGCAGGGTGGCAAGGTCACCGTCGAGGGCAAGGACCCGAAGACGCTGAGCAGCGCCGCGGCCCGCGCGCTCGTCGGCATGGTGCCGCAGACCGCGAGCGATCTGCTGTATCTCCAGACCGTGGCTGCCGAATGCGAAGCCGCCGACGCGGAGTCGGGCGCGGAAACGGGATTCTGCCGCGCATTGCTCGACAGGCTCGCCCCGGGCATCGATCCCGAGTCGCATCCTCGTGACCTTTCGGAGGGACAAAGGCTCGCGCTCGTGCTCGCGGTGCAGTTGTCGGCCGCGCCCCGGGTCATGCTGCTGGACGAACCCACCAGGGGCCTCGACTATACGGCGAAGGCCGCGCTGGCGCAGATGATCGCGGCACTGACGGCCGAAGGCAAAGCGGTCGTGGTCGCCACGCACGACGTCGAGTTCGTCGCGACGGTCGCGCAGCGCGTGGTGGTGATGGCGGAAGGGGAGATCGTCTCCGACGGCCCGACCGACCGGGTGCTGGGCGGCTCGCCGGCGTTCGCGACGCAGGTCGCCAAGATCCTCGGGGAACCGTGGCTCACCGTCGACGACGTCCGCTCGGCGCTTCCGCAGGAGGTCCGGTGACCACCGCGCCCGCGGTCCGGCTGGGCCCGCGCTCGGCGCTGGTGCTCGCGCTCGCGTCGCTCGCCGGGCTGATGATGTTCCTGTGGCCGCTACTGGTCCGCGTCGAACCGCAGTCGATGCAGCACGGCCCGGACGCGCCGTTCGTGTTCATCGGCCTCCTCCCCGCCCTGATCGTCATCGTGCTGGCCGAGATGTCCGAAGGGGGCATGGATTCCAAGGCCCTCGCGATGCTGGGCGTCCTCTCGGCGGTGAACGCGGCGTTGCGTCCGCTGGGTGCGGGGACGGCGGGGATCGAGACCGTGTTCTTCATCCTGGTGCTGGCCGGGCGGGTGCTCGGGCCGGGATTCGGGTTCGTGCTGGGCTGTACCTCGCTGTTCGCTTCCGCGTTGCTGACCGCGGGAGTCGGGCCGTGGCTGCCGTTCCAGATGATGTGCTCGGCGTGGATCGGGATGGGCGCGGGGCTGCTGCCGCGCCGCGTCACCGGCAAGGCCGAGATCGCGATGCTGGTCGGCTACGGGATCTTCGTCGCGTACGTGTTCGGATTCCTGATGAACCTGTGGTTCTGGCCGTTCATCACCGACGCCGAAGTGCCGTACCACGATGGCCACATCTCCTACGTGCCCGGTGCACCGGTGCTGGAGAACCTGCACCGGTTCGCCGTGTTCACCCTGCTGACCTCGACGGCGGGCTGGGACACCGGACGCGCGATCACCAACACGGTGGCGATCCTGGTGCTGGGACCCGCCGTGCTCGCCACGCTGCGACGGGCGTCGCGGAAAGCGTCCTTCGGCCGGGAGTTCCTGCCCAGCTCGTGAGTGGTAATGACGGTTCTAACCGTCATTACCACTCACGAGGGATGTGGTCAGCAGGGGATCCGGTGGTGGCGGCCTGGGCGGGCGTCACGGTGTCGCTCAGAACGAGTGAGTGCCAATAGGAAAAGTGATAGCCTCTAACTGAACAGGGCGCCGAGACCGGGAAGGAGTGGCCGATGGACACGGACGGGACGACCTCGCGAGAGCGGTACCGGGCTCAGGTGCGCGCGGAGATCAAGCGGTACGCGTGGGAACAGTTGGCCACGACGGGCGTCTCCGCGCTGTCCCTCAACGCCATCGCCAAACATGTGGGAATGAGTGGTCCCGCGCTCTACCGGTACTTCGCCAGTCGCGATGACCTGATCACGGACCTAGTCCGCGACGCCTACCGCAGCCTCGCCGACGCCGTCCTGGCGGCGGACGGCGGCATGGCCGAAGTCGCTTACGCCATAAGGGAATGGGCGCTGGCCGATCCTCAGCGCTACCTGCTCGTGTACGGCACGCCGATCCCCGGCTATCACGCACCCGGTGACACGACGGGGATCTCGAACGAGATCATGAAGGTGCTGCTCGACGTCCATGAGGCGCACGCCGGACGCGGCGGGCCGACGCCCTTCGATGTTCATCTCGTAGAGCATCGCGAGTGGGCAGGCGATCATCCGGCACCGTCGGCGGTACTCCGGCGCGCCATCACGTTCTGGACGCGGATCCACGGCGTCCTGTCGCTCGAACTCGCCGGGCATTTCGCCGGAATGGGGTTCGATCCCGCCCTGCTGTTCGCCGCCGAACTGGACGACATGCTCGCGGACTGAGGTCACTCTCCACAATGGACTGTTCCCGCTCAGTGGGGCACTCCGGCCGGCTTTCCCGTTGTGCGGCGGTTTCCGTGCTAACTTCCCGGAATGCGCGGAGGATCCAGGGTTCCTTTCGGTAGGACGCTCGCGGTGGCCGTATCGGTGTTCCTGATCTCGCTCGTCGGTGCCGGGGCGACGGCGAACGCGTCCGGCGGCCGGCCCTCGCGGCATGGCTGCGAATGCGCGACCCCGTCGATCGACCGATTGCAGCAGTGGCTCGCGTCCGGTGAGGGGACGACGGTTCCGGCGACCGGCAGCCTGCTCGTCCGTGAACGCGGCGGATACGCGGCCAAGGTGGACTTCCTCAACGCCGAGTGGCATGTGATCGTCGTCTGGCTGGGAAATCGCTTCGAGGCGCAGGCCGATCTTTCGAAGTCCGCCGGTTTCTGGATGACCTACAGCGCGACGGACGACCTCTACGTTCAGCTGCGCCCGGCCTCGCACTGGAGCGGTGGCGACAAGTGGCTCACGAAGGTGCCGTCGACCGGCGGGAAGCTCACGAAGAGGTTCTTCAGCTTCGCGCCCAGCGCGTGGACCACCCTGCCCGAACTGGGTGAACCGTCGTACTCGTTCGCGTCGGCGCTGACCGAGGCGCGCGGCCTGGTCTTCGTCGGCAAAACCCCGAACAGGCTCGATTTCCGCGGTCTCGCCATCGATCGCTACCGGCCGCCCTGCCTCTGAACGCGTCCGCGTCGAGGGGACTTGAGGCGGGTCGTCACGCACGGTGCCCGATTTGTCCTGTACGGTGGACTTTCAGCCGCCCCGTGCTCGACCGATCCGAGGAGTACCCCTGATGAGCCTGTTCGACTCGCTGAAGGAGAAGGCCGCCGAACTGCTGGGCGGCGCGGGGGACAAGGTCAGCGAGCTGACCGGCGTCGACCTTTCCGGTGCCGCCGACCAGGTCACCCAGTCCGCCGAGGGACTGACCGAGACCGGTCAGGGCCTCGCCGAGAACGCCACCGCCGCGGGACAGGACGCCGTCGACTCGGCCACCGCGGCCGGTCAGGGCGTCGTCGACTCCACCGGTGCGCTCGGCGACGCCGCCACCGGGCTGGCCGGCGGCGTGTTCGACCCGAACGCCCGGGGCTGACCGCCCCCGATCCCCGGTGCCCGCGAGAGGTCGCGGACACCGGGGATCGTCATACGCGACAACGGCTTGATCGCCAGTACACGTGACGGCGCGATGGTCCTGCACAGCTTGACCCCGCTCGGCGCCGCGCTCCTCGGCTGAATCCTCATGTTCTCCCCCTCGTGACCCGGCAAAGCCTGCCGGAAGGGGCCGGAGGGGACGACACTTTTGCGCCGGAGCGCAAAGGCCTGGGCCTGGGCCGTCCGCGAGGCCTCGTGCCGGGTGCCGCGGAAAAGGCCGCCGTCTGCGCGCGGTTCGACGCTATTCTCGGGGAACTGATTCATCCTGTGGGGGAGCGGATATGGTCGGGATCTGGATAGCGCTCGGGGTACTCGTCCTGGTGATCGGCATCGCCGTGGTCACCGATCTGCGGGATCGGGGGCGAGGCGGTACTCGCAAGCTCATGCTGCCGAGCTGGGTCTCGCGGCGCGCGGACTACACGGAGAACGACCTGGTCCACGGCCGCTGGGTCGCCAAGTCGCCGCGCGAGCAGGAGGAAGAACTCCAGCGGCGGTACAGGTCGGGTGACGAGTGAGCGTTCCGTAGACCGTCCGAAGTGGACGGTCTACGCCGCGGGCCTGCTCCAGCGCCAGGCGTCGTGCAGTGCCGCGATCAGGGCTTCGTCGTCGGCGAAGGTCGGTTCTTCCCCGACCGGCACCCAAACCCGGTCGACGATCTCGCCGTGCCGTCGGCGGATCACGGAGATCCCGGCGTAGGACAGCGCCGTACCGACGTCGGTGGCCACCTGCCGGGACTCCCAGCGCAGCTGGACAACGCGATCAGCGCTCATGGACCACAACTTTCCGTACTTGCGTACGGGGTAAGTCGTTTCTCGGCGCTCGCGCGTTTCACCTCGTCGCCACCGAGTGCCGGGCAAGGGTGCTCGACACCCCTGGCGAGCTGCGGATTCCCGCCTGGAATTCGAGCTTTTTCGTGAATTTCGTGGGGTGGTCGACGGCACGCCGAGCCGGTGACCCCGATCACAGCGAATTCCCCGATCGTGGGAACATGGCGGCGTGAATTGCTCGGTCTCGGCGGTTTCGCGGTGGTCGGCTTCGCGGTCGGTATCGCGGAACAGCTCGGCTGGCTGGACAAGGTCGCGCCGAAGGGTGTCACCACCTCGACCCTGATCATGGTCAGCGGTGTGGTCGAGGTGCACAAACGGTTTCCGGGCGACGCGTTCGCCGCGCGGGTGGCGAAGGCCAAACAGGTGACGATCCTGAACACCTGGATCCCGAACCTGGAGCTGCACGGCCGGCTGGCGAGTTTCTGAGCGAGGGGTGCAGTGATGCGAGAACTGGACGAGTTCGAAGACGGCTTGATCGAGCGATTCCGGAACCATCCGGTGCTGCGGGGTGTCGCGGACCTGCCGCTGGAGGACCTGCAAACCGTTCTGTTGCAGCGGCGCTTCCTGTCGCTGGCCTCCACCATGGCCTACGACCTGGCGATCGACCTGCTCACCGACGAGCAGTCCATCCGGATCGCCCGCATGATCATCCGCGAGGAGTACCCGGGGAACACGTCACCGGGCAGTACGCCCTCGCACCACGAGGACATGAAGGCCGACATCCTCGCCCTCGGCGTCCCCCGCGAGGCGCTGGTGCGGTCCCGGAAGACCCTCGCCACGTCGGCCTGTATCGACACCACCATGGAGCTGATCGCGACCGCGGGGGAGTCGAAGCACGCGGACGTGGAGCTACTGACGATCCTGCGATTCTGGGGCGAGGTCCTGGTTTCGGTCGAGTACGGCGAGCTGTGGCGCCGGATCGGCCCGATGCTCGGCGACAAGTCCGTCTTCTACTACCCGCACCACGTGCACGACGCGAAGTCCCGCCCGCTCGCGGCCGTCTCGCCGCTTTCGCTCACGCATTCCGATCAGCTGGGGCTGCGGCTCGTGCAGCTGATCGACTCGCACGAGGCCCGGCAGCGGTTCCGCGACACCGAGCAGGCCGTCGTCGCGATCAAGTCGGCCTTCTACGACCAGTTCACACTCGGCTCGTGAGTGGTAATGACGGTTCTAACCCTCATTACCACTCACGAGGTCCTGTACCGGCTGCGTGGGCCGAGGTGGTCGTGAGTGGTAAGTGTCGTTCTAACGGCACTTACCACTCACGACCCACCTAGCCGACGAGACCGGAGAACCGGCCCAGCGTCTCCTCACGGCCCAGCGCCTGTGTGATCGAGTGCAGATCCGGACTCCGGGTCGAACCGGTGATCGCGATCCGGATGATCTGCGAAGCCTCGCGAATGGAGCCGGGGAAGCCTTCGGGGTTCTTCTTGAACTCCTTGGCGTTCTTCGCGAAGCCGTGCTTCGCCGCCACCTCGCGGATCTGCTGGAACCACTCCTGGCCGTCGTCGAGCTGCTGGTAGTTCCCGACGAAGTCGCGCGCGACGGCCTGGACGACCTCGCGGTCGACGCCCAGCGCGGCGATCCGCTCGTCGTCGGGGCCGGTGACGGCGGCGTGCAGCTGCGGGAAGAAGAAGCCGTAGACGGCGCGGAACTCGCTCCACTTCTTCAGGTCCTTGCGCGGGTTCTCGGCGCCGTCGCGCTCGACGGCGAGCGCCCGCAGCGCGAGCTCGGGCTCGGCGTCGAGCACGGTCCGCAGCTCGGGGTCGAACCGCTCCGCCCAGACGCGGACCTCATCGAGGATTTCGGCGCCGGAGAGTGTGGCGATGTGGTCGGCCGAGATGTCGTCGAGTTTGACCAGGTCGACCAGCGGTCCGGCGACGCCGCATTCGTCGAGGTTGATCGGCTCGGCCAGCGCCTGGTCGAGCGGCATTTCGGCGAGACGGCCGTTGGCGAGGCCGCGCAGGTAGTACAGGACGGCCTTGGCGGGGTAGCCGGACTCGATGTAGAAGTCGACGCTCGCTTCGGGGTCCTTGCGCTTGGACAGCTTGCGCTTGCTGCCGCCCTCCTGCTTCATCAGCGGCGCGATGTGCGCGTAGGTGATCGGCTCGAAGGCGAGCGCGTCGAACAGCTGCTGGTGCACCGGCACCGACGAGATCCACTCGTCGCCGCGGATGACCAGGTTGACGCGCATGAGGTGGTCGTCCACGGCGTGTGCGAAGTGGTAGGTCGGCAGCCGGGGGCTCTGGTCGGAGCTCTTCAGGATGACGACGTCGTTGCGGTTGGCCTCGGCTTCGAGCGGACCGCGGATGGCGTCAGTGAACCGGGCACGGGCGCCGGTGTCGTCCGGGGCGCGGAACCGCACGACGTACGGGTCGCCGGCGTCGAGTTTGGCCTGGACGTCGGCGGGGTCGGCGTCCCGCCAGATGGCCCACGAGCCGTAGTAGCCGGTCGGCAGCTTCGTCGCCTGCTGCCGCGCGGTGATCGCCGCCAGCTCTTCCTTGGTGGCGAAGTCGAGATACGCGCGGCCGAGGCGGAGCAGGTGCCGGACGTAGGTCAGGTAGATCTGCTCGCGCTCGGACTGCTGGTAGGGGCCGTAGTCGCCGCCGCGGTGGATGTCCTCGTCGGCGGCGAGGCCGAAGTAGGAGAAGCCGCGCTCGAACTGGTCGATGGCGCCCTCGACCTCGCGGGACCGGTCGGTGTCCTCGACCCGGACGAGGTACCGGCCGCCGCTGCGGCGGGCGACGTCCTGGTCGATGGTGGCGACGTAGATGCCGCCGATGTGGACGAATCCGGTCGGCGAAGGGCCGAAGCGGGTGATCAGCGCGCCCTCGGGGAGGTCGCGGGCCGGGTACCGCTGTTCCCAGTGCTCGGGTTCGGGCAGGTCGGCGGGGAAGAGGGCGTCGATGACTGCTCGGTCCAGCATGGCGGTTCAGATCTCCCGGCGTCGTGGTGCATGGCGGTTTTCGCCACCGAGGAGCCTAACCGTCCGGTCCGGTGAGCCGGCGAGGGTGGTCCCGCTGACGAGTGCTCCACTTGAACGACCCGCTTGAAGCAAGTGGAGCAGTCGAAAGCCACACGTCGCCCATGGTGCTTCGCACTGTCGGCGATGGGGTCCGAACCTGCACGATTTCAGTACCGAACACCGCAGGTTCAGAGGGAGTTTTCCAATGAAGACCGCCGTTTCCGACGATATCCGCCACTTCTTCGCCGACTCCGGGATCGACGTCTCCGCGGCGGGCCAGGCCGAAGTCGAGGTCGTGATCGATCACTTCGACAACTGGAAGAACACGTCAAGCGGAGGCGCTTTCGGCTGTTTCACCGGCGCCTGCTGCCTGATGGCCTGAGTGGTCCGCGCAGAAGCAGCCGACGCCCTTCGCGATCCAGTCGCGGCCTTCCCATTCGGGGTGGCGTTCGATCATCAGCGCTTCGAGTTCCGCGGCGATCGTCTCTTCGGGGAGAGCCGAGTCGCGGCGGCGCCAGGTCTCGTCGCGCAGCAGTTCGAGGTACTCGCGGACGTCGGTCAGGATCCGGCGCCCGGAGACGTCGCCATGGCCAGGGACAACGAGGTCCGGCCGGGCGGCGTCCAGCCGTCGCAGCACCTCGATCCACCGCGATCCCGAGACGTCGGTGTCGTACGGCGGGAACCACGGGAAGATCGCGAACTGGCCCGCCTCGACCAGATCCCCGGTGAACAGCACACCGGCGTCGGGGACGGTCACCACCTGATCGCCGGGGCTGTGAGCGCGGCCGGTGGCGCCGAGCCGCACGACCCGTCCGCCGAGATCGAGTTCGTACCCGTCGTCGAAGACCACGTCAGGGGCGATCAGCACGACGTCCTCCAGATTCCGTGCGACCGGGGCGCCGAGGCCGCGGAACATTTCGAGATAGCCCGGTCCTTTGTGGACCAGATCCGCCGCTTGCGCGCTGTTGACGAGGTAAGTGGCCTGATCCGCGAAGACCTGCGCGCCGAACGCGTGCTCGGGGTGGAAATGCGTCGTGGTCAGGTACAGACGGCGGCCACGGGCCTGCTCGGCGGCGAAGGCGAGCACCTTCTCGGCGTTGCGTGGACCGAGCCCGGTGTCGACGACCAGCACCGAGTGCCCACCCCCGATGACGCCGATATTGGGGACGAGTTCGACACCGTGGTTCGGGATCACCACGACGTCGCGGGCGATTTCGACGGCCTGGCCGGGTTCGACGGCGGGCTCGTGGGTGAGTGGTTCGAAGGGCATGATCCCAATCTCCCGCCGGTGCCCGTCCGCCGTCCAAGTCCGATTTCGACGCTCCGATACCGGATGGGTATCATCGCCGGTGATGGACCTTCGCCTGCTGCGCTACTTCGTGGCCGTGGTCGACGAGCGGCACTTCGGCCGGGCGGCCGCGCGGCTGAGGATGACCCAGCCGCCGCTGAGCCGGGCCATCCAGCAGCTGGAGCGAGACCTGGGCGTGGTGCTGCTGCTCCGCTCGGCCGCCGGCGTCGAACCCACCGCGGCCGGAAACACGCTCTACGCCGAGGCCCGTACCCTGCTGGACCAGGCCGAACGCGCCCGCGCTCTGGTGAGGGCGGCGGCGGGCCCCGCGACGCTCACCGTCGGCATCCTGGCCGACGGCGCGGGGGAGGCGGGCGACCGGCTGGCCGAGGCCTTCCGCCGTCGTCATCCCGAGGTCTCGATCCGGTTCCGTGAAGCGGATTTCACCGACCCCACCACCGGCCTGCGCGCCGGTCTGGCCGACGTCGCGCTGACCCGGTCACCGTTCGACGAAACCGGCCTCAGCGTCCGCGTCCTGCGCTCCGACCCGGTCGGGATCGTCCTGCGCCACGGCGACCCGCTCGCCGGCCGGACGTCACTGCGGCTGGCCGACGTCGCCGATCGGCCCTGGTTCCAGCTGCCGGACGGAACGGACCCGCTCTGGCGCGAATACTGGCACGGGACGGTGCCCGTCGGGGAGCGGCCCGCGGGCCCGGTGGTGCGCACGGTCGCCGAATGCCAGCAGGCCGTCCTGTGGAACGGCGCGACCGGCATCGCGCCGCGCGGGCACGCCCTGCCCGCCGGACTCGTCTGGGTGCCGCTGGCGGACATGCCGCCGAGCCCGCTCGTCGTCGCGTGGGTGACCGGCCAGGACAGCCCGCTGATCCGCTCGTTCGCGAAGACCGCCGTGGTCGTGAGTGCCGCCCCCTCGTGAGTGGTAATGACGGTTAGAACGACACTTGCCACTCACGACCCGCGTGCCCCACTGCTCAGGTGCTGGGCCGCCCCATTTCGTGCCCCGGCCGCCCTTCGGTGCGGCGTCGCCGCTTGAGCTGCTCTTCATGCAGATGCAGCCGCCCACCCGTCAGGTCTTCGGCGACGTCCCGGGCCATTCCGCGGAAGGTCGAGTAGTAGCCGTCGTCGTACTCCTCGACCACCTGGAAGGTCCATCGATCCGCCAGCACGTTGAGCCCGATCAGCTCCGCCTGGATCCGGTCCGCCCAGTCCGGATGCCCGGCCTTCCTGAGCCCTTCGACGGCCTCGCCGAGTGCGAAGTCGGCGGTTCCGGTGAGGTGATGGAACGCGTACAGGTGGCCGCGCGCCTGCTCGACCGTTTCGAGGGCGAAGACCAGCTTTCCGACGGCGTCGATCGTCTGGTCGTCAGGTTCTGTGGGTGATCCGGCCATGATCGGGTGATTCCCTGTCGTCAGCCGAGCGAAACCGTGCCGTCTTCGGAGATGTGCCAGGTGGGGTTGTGGGCGATCTCCCAGACGATGCCGTTCGGATCGCGGACATGGGCATGGAAGATGCCGCCGAATTCGCCGGGCTGCGGCTCCTTCAGGATGGTTCCGCCGGCGGCGGTCATGGCGTCCACAATCGACCGGACCTCTTCGGGGCTGTCGACGTTGTGCGAGACCGTCACACCGGAGACCGTGGTGTGGTCGGAACCGTCGGCGAGATCGCGGTTGAAACTCGCCGCGTCGAACAGGCCCAGCACCACACCCGGCGCCACCTGGAAGAAGATGATCTCGCCCGGTACGTCGGCCAGCGGGTGCCAGCCCAGCGCGTCCGCGTAGAAGCGACGCGCGGCGTCCAGGTCGGCGGTCGCGAAGGTCATGAAGTGCACGTTCTGCCGCACAGTGTCCCCTTTCGTCGCCGATCAGCCTAGAGCCAGGACACTTGGGTGGCTCACATCTTCTCGAGTGCCTCGGGCTTGTGGACGGCTTTGCCACCGCTCTTGTCGCTGCGGACGAGGTATTGCGGTTCTTCCTTCGAAGCCCGCACGGTACGGCCGGCCGCTTCGGTGTCGGAGGTGATCTCCTGGAGCACCTCACCTTCGGCGTGTCCGCCGTGGCTGTTCCAGCGGACCTTGTCTCCCTTGTGGAAGCGTTTCATCAGGATCCTTTCCGGACGGGAATCCGTCGTGGACGGTCCGACTCCGGCCAGAGATAGGGCAGGTCGTCGGGCACGTCCGGAAACCGCGGGCGGTAGTGCTCCGGCAGTTTGCGGACGAGGGCGGACTGGTGGCTGAGGTGGAATTCGGGGTCACCGAGCCAAGGCGGGAGGCCGCCGTCTTCCGCCAGTTCGGCCTGGGTGCGGACCCGGTCCAGCCCGGTGGCGTCAAGCAGGTCGAGCCGCAGTGTTTCCCGGCACGTGTCTTGCCTGCCCGTCGCGCACCAGACCTCGCAGACGTCGAATCCGTACCGGACGAGCGCCTCCTCGTAGCCGGCCCACATCGCCGCCGCCGGATGGTGGCGCCAGCCGTAGCCGGGCACCGTCAGCGCGCGCAGGACCTGGATGGTCTCCACGCGCTGCTTGCCGAGCCGTCGCTGATCGAGTGCGGCGGCCGAGGCCCGGAAGTCGGCGAGCGGGAGGAACGTCTGCACACGGGGTGGCTTCCCGGTCCACCGGACTTCGAAACCGCGCTGGTCAGAAGATCGACCAGCCGGTGAGGGTGGTGAACCGGTCCAGCGCCGCGACGCCCGCCACGGAGTTGCCCCGGGCGTCCAGGCCGGGGCTCCAGACGCAGACCGCGCACCGGCCGGGGACGATCGCGACGATGCCGCCGCCGACGCCGCTCTTGCCGGGAAGTCCGACCCGGTAGGCGAATTCGCCCGCCGCGTCGTAGGTGCCGCAGGTCAGCATCACCGCGTTGACCCGCTTGGCCGCGCTGAGCCCGAGCAGCCGGCTGCCGTCGTTGCGGACGCCGTGCCGGGCGAGGAACACCGCCGAGCGCGCGACGTCCGCGCAGTTCATCGCGATCGAGCATTGGCGCACGTACTGGTCGAGGACGTCGGGCACCGGACGGCGCATGTTCCGGTAGGACGCCATGAAGTACGCGAGCGCGCGGTTGCGGTCGGCGTGCCCGGCCTCGGACGCGGCGACCTCGGCGTCGATCCCGATGTCCGCGTTCCCGCTTTCCTCACGCAGGAACCGAAGCAGGGTTTCCGCCGCGTCGCCGTGGTGCGCGAGTTCGTCGGTCACCACGAGGGCGCCGGCGTTGATGAACGGATTGCGGGGGATCCCGTCCTCGTTTTCCAGCTGTACCAGCGAGTTGAACGGGTTGCCCGACGGTTCGCGGCCCACCCGCGTCCAGACCCCGTCGCCGTGGGAAAGCGCGAGCGCGAGGGTGAAGACCTTCGACATGCTCTGGATGGAGAACGGCGTCCGCCAGTCGCCGACCCCGTGCAGCCGACCGTCCACTTCGGCCACCGCCATCCCGAACCGCCGCGGTTCGACCCTGGCCAGTGCGGGGATGTAGTCCGCGACGGAGCCGCGGCCGATCTCCGGGGCGACGTCGTCGGCGATCCGGTCCAGCAGCGCTGCGAGGTCCACGGCCGTAGCGTAAGAGGCCGCCTTCGCGCGCGACGATCGGGGTTCGCGAGTGAACTTGTCAAATCGAAAAGGGAAATACCAGGAAAACCACCGGAGTGACGTCCGGCACACCTTAAGTCTTCCTTAGCAGTGTTGGTGACCTGCCGCACACGCTCTAGCGTCTGGCAACCATGGATTCCTCGCTGCTCACCGAAAAAGGTGAAAGCTACTCAAAAGCGCTGGGCAACCGCCAAGTGCAGATGATCGCCATCGGCGGCGCGATCGGCGTCGGGCTTTTCCTCGGTGCGGGTGGCAAACTCCACCAGGTCGGACCGTCACTGGTCCTGTCGTACGCGCTCTGCGGCATCGCCGCCTACTTCGTGATGCGCGCACTCGGCGAACTCGTGCTGCACGAGCCGACTTCCGGCAGCTTCGTCACCTATGCCCGCAAGTTCATCGGGCCGTGGGCGGGCTTCGCCTCCGGCTGGATGTACTGGGTGAACTGGGCGATGACCGGGATCGCGGAGATCACCGCGGTGGCCATCTACGTGCACAAATGGCTGCCCGACGTGCCGCAGTGGATCACCGCGCTGGTCGCGCTCGGTGTGCTGATCGTGGTGAACCTGCTTTCGGTGAAACTGTTCGGCGAACTGGAATTCTGGTTCTCGGTGGTCAAGGTGCTGGCCATCGTGGTCTTCCTGGTCACCGCGGCCGGGCTGGTGCTCACCGGCGCCGACATCGGCGGCACCACGGCGGGAGTGCACAACCTGACCGCCCACAATGGATTCTTCCCGGCCGGTATCGGCATCGCGCTGATGACGCTGCAGGCGGTCATCTTCGCGTATTCCGCGATCGAGGTCGTCGGTATCGCCGCCGGCGAGACCAAGGACGCCCGCAAGGTGCTGCCGAAGGCCATCAACGGGGTCGTCTGGCGGATCGGCGTGTTCTACGTGGGATCCGTGCTGCTGCTGGCGATGCTCCTGCCGTGGCCGTTCTACAACGGCGGCGAAAGCCCGTTCGTCACCGTGTTCAGCCGCCTCGGGATCCCGGGCATCGGCGACGTGATGAACGCCGTCGTGCTCACCGCCGCGCTGTCGAGCTGCAACTCCGGGCTCTATTCGACCGGCCGCATCCTGCGCGCGCTCGCGGACAAGGGCGAGGCGCCTGGGTTCGTCGGCCGGATGAGCAGCCGTCACGTGCCCTACGGCGGCATCCTGTTCACCTCGGCCGCCTACGTGCTCGGCGTGGTGCTCAACTACCTGGTGCCGAAGGACGCTTTCGACATCGCGATCGCGATCGCCTCGCTCGGCGTGATCACGACCTGGGCGACGCTGATCTTCTGCCAGATGCGGCTGCGTCAGGCGGCGCTGCGCGGGGAGCTGGAACGGCCGTCCTACCGGATGCCGTGGGCGCCCTACAGCGGCTGGGCGACGCTGGGCTTCCTCGCGCTGGTCGTCGTCCTGATGGGCTTCTCCGACGGCGCCGAAAAGATCGCGTTCTACTCCATTCCCGTACTCGTCGTCGTCCTGGCGGTCGGCTGGCGTTTCGTCGGGAACCGGCAGCGGCGAATGCAGCGCCAAATGCGCTGATCGTGACCCGCGTTCAGTCCTCTGAATGCGTGGGGGAAACGCATCCAGAGGACTAAACGCGGGAGTCAGCTCGACGTCGGGAAGTTGAAGCCGGCGGCGCTGTGCGGCCACCGCGTGGTCACGACCTTCGCCCGTGTGTAGAACCGGACGCCTTCCGGGCCGTGGATCGGGCTGTCCCCGATGAGTGAGTCCTTCCAGCCGCCGAAGGAGTAGTAGGACATCGGCACCGGGATGGGCACGTTCACCCCGATCATCCCCACCTTCACCTCGCGCTGGAACCTCCGCGCCGCCTCGCCGCCACCGGTGAAGATGGCCGTCCCGTTGCCGTAAGGGTTCGCGTTGATCAGGGCGATGGCCTCGTCCACAGTGGACACGCGCACGATCCCGAGTACCGGCCCGAAGATCTCCTCGCGGTAGGCGGACATCTCCGGCGTGACGTGGTCCAAAAGGGACGGTCCGACGAAGAACCCCTCCGGATGTCCGTCGACCCGCAGCTCCCGGCCGTCGACGACCACGGTCGCGCCCTGCTCCGCGCCGAGGGCGACCGAGCCGATCACGCGTTCCCGCGCGGCCTGGGTGACGACCGGGCCCATGTCGTTCCCGTCCTCGTGACCGGGTCCGACCTTGATCTCGGTGGCCTTGCGCTTGAGGATCTCGACCAGTTCGTCGCCCGCCGAGCCGACGGCGACGCCGATCGAGATCGCCATGCAGCGCTGTCCGGCGGAACCGAACGCGGCGGCCGTGAGGTGGTTCGCGGCGTACTCGAGATCGGCGTCGGGCAGGACGACGGCGTGGTTCTTGGCCCCGCCCAAGGCCTGCACGCGTTTGCCGGTGGCCGTCGCGCGTTCGTGGACGTACTTGGCGATCGGGGTGGAGCCGACGAAGGACACGGCGGCGATGCCGGGATGGTCGAGGATGGCGTCGACCGCGACCTTGTCCCCGTTGACGACGTTGAACACGCCGTCGGGAAGCCCCGCCTCCGCGTACAGCTCGGCGACCAGCCGGGAGGCGGACGGGACCCGTTCGCTGGGCTTGAGCACGAACGTGTTCCCGGTCGCGATGGCGATCGGGTGCATCCACAACGGGACCATGATCGGGAAGTTGAACGGCGTGATCCCGGCGACCACACCGAGCGGCTGCCGGAAACTGTGGACGTCGACGTCCCGCGAGACCTGGTCGGAGAAGCCGCCCTTCAGCGCGTCGGCGATCCCGCAGGCGTATTCGACGATCTCCCGGCCGCGGACGATCTCGCCGCGCGCGTCGTCGAGCACCTTGCCGTGCTCGGAGGAGATGATCCCGGCGAGTTCGTCCTCGTGCCGCACCAGCAGCTCGCGGAAGGCGAACATCACCTTCGTCCGCTGGGACAACGACGAATCGTCCCACGTCTCGAACGCCTTGCCCGCGGCCGCCACCGCGGTGTCCACATCGGACGGTTCCGCGAGCAGCACCTCCGACCGCGGGCGTCCCGCCGCCGGGTCGTACACGGGAGCGGTGCGGGTCGAGCCCGCGGTGGTCGCGGTGCCGTTGATCCAATGCTCGATGGTCTTCACGGGACAGCCTTTCACCGGTAGTGGATTCACAGCAGCCCGACGGCGGTGTCGACGGCCTTGGCGACGTCGCCGTCGTGTGGGTAGAGCAGGGACCGGCCGACCACGAGGCCCTGCACGGTCGGGAGCGCGAGCGCGCGCTGCCAGGCGGCGAACGCGGCGTCGGGATCCTTGACCTCCCCGCCCAGCAGGACGGTGGGCAGGGTCGAGGCGGCCAGCACACGCTCCATGTCCTCGACCACCGGGAGTTTCAGCCAGGTGTAGGCCGACGAGCGGCCGAGGCCGGAGGCGATGGTGATGGAGCGGATCACGGCGTCGGGGGAGAGGTCGTTGCGGAGCCGTCCGTCGACCCAGTCCGCGAGGAACGGTTCGACCAGCGCGATCAGTTTCCGGTCCGCCAGGTCGTTGATCGCGTTCGCGGTGTTCTCGAGGGCGCCAGGGGTCGCCGGGTCGGTCAGGCAGATCCTGGTGAGCGTCTTGCCGCCGTCGAACCGCATCCGTTCGATCGCCTCGGCGTCGTAGCAGGCGAACCGGTCGTCGATCTCGAAACTCGATCCGGCGAGGCCGGTGCGGTTCATGGAGCCGAGGACGGTCTTGCCCTCGAGGACGCCGAGGATCAGCAGATCGTCGATGACGTCCGGGGTCGCCAGCACCCCGGTGACCCCGGGCCGCTCCAGCGCCAGGCAGAGGCGGTCCAGCAGTTCGCCGCGGTCGGCCATCGCGAGCGGGTCGGAGCCGACGCCGTTCGCGCCGCGCGCCGGATGATCGGCCGCGATGATCATCGCGGCGCCTTTGTCGTTGAACGGCGACTTCGCCCGGACCCGGGCGGCCGCGGCCGCCGCGATGGCCTCCGGATCGCGGACCCGTGCGGCGACTACCCGGCGTACTGTGTCCGACACCCTTGATCCTCCTGGCTCGCGTGGTAACTCGACGTTCGCAACTGCCCTGAACTTTGTCAAGACATATGGACATAAGGTCATAACGACCACACTGCTCGTCGCGGTAGGCTCCGCGCATGATTCCCTGGGCACCCGGCGAGATCGTGGTGGATCCGAACAGCCCCGAGCCGCTGTACGCCCAGGTCGCCCGGCAGCTCCGGGCCGCGATCGAGGACGGCAGGCTGCCGAACGGCGCGAGGCTCGACAACGAGGTCGATCTGGCCGCGCGGCTGTATCTGTCGCGGCCGACCATCCGCCAGGCGATCCAGTCGCTGGTGAACCAGGGGCTGCTCGTCCGCAAACGCGGTGTCGGCACACAGGTCGTGCGTACCAAGGTCGCCCGCCCGCTCCGCTTGAGCAGCCTCTTCGACGATCTCAGCGAACTCGGGGACAAGCCGGAGACCGTCGTCCTGGTCAACCAGGTCGAGCCCGCCGGTGAGGACGCCGCCGAGCGGCTCGAAACGCCCGGACTGACCCGGGTCCGGCGGCTCAAGCGGGTGCGCTCGACCGGCGGCGAACCGCTGGCGGTCATGAACAACTACCTGCCCGACGGCGTCATCGACCCGGACGACGACGAACTGCGGGACAAGGGTCTCTATCAGCTACTGCGATCCGCGGGCGTCCGGTTGCACGCCGCCCAGCAGAACGTCGGCGCCCGCGAGGCGACCGAGGAGGACGCCGAACTGCTGGGGGAGAGGCCGGGGGCGGCACTGCTCACCATGCGGCGCACCACCTACGACGACACCGGGCGGGTCGTCGAGTACGGCTGGCATCTCTACCGCGCCTCGCGCTACTCGTTCAACCTCTCACTGACCAACAACGTCTGACGCCCTCGGCGCGGGATCGCGTTCCAGGTCGGTCTCCAGTGCCGCGTACACCGCCGGGCGGAACCGGCGCAGCCAGCCGGCGAGGGCGATCCCGGCCAGCGCGACCAGCAGGAGCAGCCACGGCAGCAGCGGGACGACGCCGTTGCTCGACCCGGCGAGGGTCGGGAAGTTGAGGATCGCCAGCGTCACGATGAGCCCGAGCCCCGCCGCGCCCAGTCCGGGAGCGAGCAGGGTCTTCACGATCCGGCGGTCGCGGGTCCGGCGGAAGTAGACCAGGATCGCGACCGCCGCGAACAGTTGCAGGGTGAGAATCCCGAGGGTGCCGAAACCGGTCATGCTCGCCGTGAGATCGGCGACCGGGTCGAGCCCGGCGAGCCGGAACCCCAGTGCCACCAACGATCCGAAGGCCAGTTGGACGATCGAGGCGTGACGCGGCGCGCCGTTGCGCGGATCGGTCCTGCCCAGCAGACGCGGCAGCACACCGGCCCGGCCCAGCGCGTACAGGTAGCGGGTCGCCGAATTGTGCAGCGCCAGCAGGGCCGCGAACAGGCTGACCACCAGGAGCAGCAGCATCACCTTGGTCAGCGGGCCGCCGAGGTACTCCTGGGCGACCGAGAGCACGAGATCCCCGCTCGACAGATGCGCCGCGGCCACGTCCTGCGCCTGTTCGGCGCCGATCGCGCTGACCACCGCCCAGGTGGTGAACGCGGCGAACACGCCGATGAAGCCGATGGCGATGTAGGTCGCCCGCGGGATCGTCCGCTTCGGATCCTTGGCCTCCTCGCCGAACAGTGCCGTCGCCTCGAACCCGATGAAGGCGTTGGCGGCGAACAACAACGCCAGTCCGCCGGCGCCCTGGAACAGGACGGACGGGCTGAACGCGGCGAACGAGAAGCCGTGCCGGAACAGCACGCTGAAGTCCATCACCAGCAGGATCGACACTTCGAGGATCAGGGAGACGCCCAGTACTTTCGCGCTGACCGCGATGCCCCGGCGGCTGAGCAGAAGGACCAGCACGACCGAAAGCGCGCTCCAGAACAGCCAATCGAGTTTCAGGCCGAAGACGTCGTCGATCGCGGTGGAGGTGAAGAACCCGCTCGTACCGATCGCGCCCGCGACGAAACAGTTGTAGCCGAGCATCGCGATGAACCCGGCGACGAGCCCCGGCGTCCTGCCCAGCCCCTTGACCACGAAGGCGTAGAAGCCACCCGCGCTCGTGAGTACCCGCGACATCTGCGCGTAGCCGACCGCGAACAGCAGCAGGACCACGGTGGCCAGCAGGAAGGCCGCGACCATGCCGCCGCCGTTCCCGACCGCGATGCCGATGGCCGCGATCACGACCATCCCGGTCAGTGGCGCGACGGCGGCGAGCACGAGGAAGACGATGCCCGGTACGCCCAGGACGTTCTTGGCGAGCGATGTGTCGTCTCGGCTCATTCACTGACTCCTCATCCGGCCCTGGAGGAGCCAGTATGGGAGCGCGTCCCGCCGGGTCGTTTGTCGCTGCGCGCGTATCGCTTGCCCGTCAGCGCTGGGTGACGGCGAGCGGTACCCGAGCGTGCGCGGATTGACCGGAATCGACGCGTTTGAAGTTCGCGTGAGTGGTTACCGAGGAGCTTCTCCGTGGCGCGATTAGGCTATTCGAACGGATTCACCCACTACGTTCACGTCACCCGATCGAATTGGGTACCCGTGATAATGGGCCACCAGCCCGACAGGTGGCCCGGTGTTCCGTTAATTGGGGGTACCTCACGGCAAGTGCCCCATTCGTCGCTGTCCGAAAAGGGGGCACTCGGGTGGACAGGCCGCTCGGAAACTACACGCTGCTGGTTTCGGAAGACCCTGACGAGATGGAGAAGACACTCGCCGGTCTGCTCGGCGAATCCCGGTTGCACCCGAATTCCGCGCCGGAAGGCTCGCCGGGCCGGGTGCATGCCCGCCAGACGAAGAACTTCACCGTCGCCTACATCGAGTATCCGGCCGCGTCCGGACTGCGGGTGGAATGTCCCCGGCGCCGGTTCCTGATTTCGATCCCGGTGACCGGCCGCGCCGCCGTCAGTGGTGGCAAGCGAAAGCTGCACATCCGGGAACGGCGGGGATACGTCGCCAATCCCGGGGCCGCGATGGAGCTGCGCTGGACGCAGGAGTTCGCCCAGCTGATGGTCGTCATCGACCGCGGGGTCCTGGAAATGCGGCTGAGCGCGATGCTGGGCCGTGCCCTGCCGCAGCCCCTGCGCTTCGAAGAGGTGCTCAACCTCGGTCGCCAGCCCGCCAAAGGCTGGTACGACGCGCTGGCCGCCTACCTGGGGTCACTGGACGACACGGACAGTGCGCTGGAAATCGACGTCGTCGCGGATTCCGTCGAACAGGGATTGATGACAACGTTTTTGGCATCGCAGAAGCACAATTATTGGGATGTCGTGACCGGTGAGGCGAAACTCGTTTCCTCCCGAACCATTCGGGAGGCCACCAGGCTGATCGAAGGGCAGCCACACCGGAACCATTCGGTGGCGAGTCTCGCCCGTGAACTGGGAGTGAGCGTCCGCGCGCTGGAGAAGGGTTTCAAACGGCATCTGGCGACCACGCCCAACGCCTATCTCCGCGATGTCCGGTTGCAGCGCGCCCATGCCGATCTGGCGTCGGGCGAACCCGACGTGGTCACCGTGGCGCAAGTCGCGCAGCGGCACGGCTTCTTCCATTTCGGACGCTTCGCGGCCACCTATCGCGACCGGTTCGGCGAGGCTCCCTCCCATACACTGCGCCGCCTTGTCGTCCCTTTTCGCTGACGCCGGATAAGTTGCGGGGCCGGTGATCATGCACTAGGCAGGAACGCATGGGTGAGACACTCGCGTTGTTCTCCGCCCTGTGCTTCGGGCTCGCCGACTTCGCCGCCGGACTCCTCTCGCGGCACGCCAAACCCGAACTTGTCGCGCTGATCGGCCAGGTCGGCGGCCTGATCGTCACGGCGGCCGCCGCCTTCTTCGTCCGGGCTCCCTCCGTCGGGGTGGCGGATCTGTCATGGGGCGGACTTTCCGGGCTGGGTACCGGGATCGGCGTGCTCTTCCTCTACCGGGGCATGAGCCGCGGCCGGATGAGCGTCGTCGTGCCGCTCAGCGTCGTCGGCGGAGTCGCGGTACCGGTACTCGCGGGCGTCGTCCTCTTGGGCGATCGCCCGGATCCGCTCGCCTGGTGCGGGATCGTGGTCGCCTTCCCGGCGCTGTGGCTCATCGCGCGCGGCGGGAACGGCGGTGACGGCGGCACCGCGCACGGCGCCGTCGACGGACTGATCGCCGGCGCCGGGTTCGCGCTGCAGAACATCGGGCTCGGACAGGTCGATCCGTCGGCCGGGCTGTGGCCGATCGTGGCCAGCCGCGTGATTTCGGCACTCGCCCTGCTCCCCATGATCCGGTCGGGGACGCCCGGTGCCGGTCTGCGGCCGAAACTGGTGCTCCCGGCCGTGTTCACCGGGGTGCTGGGGGCGGCGGCGATCGTGTTGTACACCTTGGCGACCCAACGGCAGTTGCTCGCCATCTCGGTGGTGCTGTCCTCGTTGTATCCCGCCATCCCGGTGCTCCTCGGCATCGCCGTCCTCAAAGAACGTCTGAATCGGCCACAGGTCCTCGGGCTCGTCGGCGCGGCCGCCGCCGTCGTACTCCTGGCCGGTTAGCACCACCAGTCGCACTGGACGGCGGTCCGTGAAGGCCTCCTTGTGTGGAGGATTCGGGACGTTCAATGCCCTGAATCCTCCACACTCGAAGCCCGCAGGCACCAGCGATGTCACAACCGGACTACCAAGCGCAGCCGCCCCTTGAGTTCCTGGCATTGCGTTTCAGCCGAGGGTGAAGGCGGCCCTCGCGGACCTCGACCGCGTGAAGGGCCCGGAGCGTGTACCGAACGGTCCGTACCCGCCTCCGACTTGGCCTTGGGTCTCCATGACCTGGGTACGGATCATGGACAGGACCGTGCGCCGAAGTGATCGCCACGGTCCCTTCCGGCTCATACGGTCGAATCAGTAGCGAACGACGGCGTCACCCACCGGTACCCGTTCCTCCCCTCCACACCGGATTCGCGGCGTGGCGCCCCGGTACCACCGACCGAAGGGCCAGATGTATGTCCCAGGAGCGTGAAACGAAATCCCGAAGAGGAGGTGCCGCGGCCGTGCTGGCCGGCGGCTCCCGGGTGCCTGCCGGTGACGTCCCGGAGTGGCTGACCGGCCTGCTCGTCGACTGTCCGGGCCACGACGCGGTCAGCGCGTCGGCCGAATGGGCGCGGATGGGGGAGTACTGGACTCACCATTGGTGCGCCATCACGGGTTCCGCCGCGCCCGGTATGGACGAGGCGATCCACGACTTCGTCGGAACCATGCGCGGGGAAGGCGATCTCTCCGAGGTCCAGATGGCGCAGGTGTGCCACGCCGTCGATCCCGGCCGTGGTCACTCCGTCGCGGACGGCGTCGGCGCGGCGATCGAACGGTTCCTTTGGCGGATCCGCTCCTGGATCCCGCTTTGGGTGTCCTTCGCGGACTGGGTCGTCCGGTGGTGTGTGCACCGGGATCGCCGCCATGTCCTGTTCCTCGCCCGCGACATGCTGACGACCTACCTCACGGCGCGACGGCTCGATCCGGCCGCCGGGCTGGACATCCGGCTCGCTCACGCCTCCCGCGCCGATCACGGCACGCTCGAAGACGTGCTGGGGCTGCGGGACGGCGAGCGGTTCGAGCCCGAGAGGGTCGCGCTGGTCGATTCCGGTTGCTACGGCACCGTGATGTCCCGGCTTGCCGGGCAGGTGGACGCCGAGACACGGGCGGAGGAGGAAGCCGCCTGCCTGTTCTACTTCAGCCGTAACCCCAAGATCTTCGGTTACCTCAACTACCTGCTCAGCCCCAGCATCCTCGAGCTGGACATCGCCGGGACGGACGTCGCCGACTTCGTCATCTACGCCGGTGACCTCCTCGAAGCCATGCCGAAGCCGTATCGCGTGGTCCGCACCGGAGCCGGACTGGTCACCGAACCGCAGGACCTGCTGACCTTCTGCCTCGGGATGGCCGTGCTGAAGGAGGTCGGCGACTTCGTCGACGCCGGGCCGCTGGTCTCGGTCCCGCAGGCACAACGCCGGGCGCTGGATCTGTTCACCGCCTACTCCCACGCGTCGGCGAACCGGCTGCACGCCGATTCGCTGCTGTTCCACACCCCGGCCCCGCAGCAACTGCCCTCCCACTACGGGTTCGAAGCACTCGACTTCCAGAGTTTCCCGCCGCAGAACGAGATCTTCGGATCCGCGCCCGGCTGAGGAAGGAAAGGAACGATCACGATGACCGACGCCATGACCTTCGTCGAGAACTGCCGTGCGAAGGACGGGCTTCTCGTCGAGACCGACGAGAGCGCCCCCAGTCTCGAAGCCACCCGGTTCGGCGCCGAGATCCGCGCCATGCGAGGACACGGCCTCACGCGACAGGAGCTCGAATTCGCCTCCGGCGCGAGGACGGGCGGCGCCTACGCCATGTTCAGCGGTGGAGCGCCTTCCCTCGGTGCGACGTATTACGCCTTGCGGCTGTATCAGCTCGCCGGGGTCACCGTGCCCGATTCCGCCGCGGTCGTCCGCTGGGTGGGCGAGGCGCTCTGCTCCGGGGACAAGACCGTCGTGGACATGGACGACCTGTTCTACGGGGTGCGGTGCCTGATCATCCTCGGCGCCCGGCCGGAGCCGTCCGCCGCCCGTGCGATCCGCGCGTTCCTCGGCGAATGCACCAAGGACGACCACGGCTGCGCGCTCCTGCCCGATCGCCCGTCCGACATCGAGCGGACCTACTGCTCGGTCGCGATCCGGCAGTGGCTCGGCACCGAGCAGGACCACGCCGACGCGCAGGCTAGCGGTCCGTTCGTCGTCTCGTGCGACGACGGGTTCGGGCACATCCGGATGCGGCCGTCCGAAGCGGAATGGTCGCTCGCCAGCGCTTATTGGGGCGCGCGCACCGTCGAGTTGCTGAATCTGGCCTGGCCCTGGGCGGAGCTGGACGCCGCCGTCCGGCGGTGCGCGCAGCCCGACGGCGGGTTCAGCACGAATCCCGGTTCGACGCTGTGGGAGACCTACTGCGCGCTGCGGGTGATGGACATCGCGGCCTCCCGTCAGGAGCAGCCGGTATGACCGCGCCGCTTCGCGAACAGGCCGCCGTTCCCGGGAGGCTCGGCTTCGGGATCTATCTCATCCCGGGTTTCCCCGACTGGGAAACCAGTCTCGCCGCCGTCCGCGCCGCCGTCGCCGGAGGAGCGGACTTCGTCGAATTCCCGATCCTGCTCGACGCGGACTTCTCCGCCAGTACCGGCGGCGTCGTCGCCGAGGCGCTGGCGAAGGCCGGGCCGGACAATCTGGACCCACGCTCACCCCGCCTCCGTGAATGGCTCGCCGAAGCACCGGTGCGGGTCGGCATCGTCTACCGGTCGGCCTGGCCGTCCGTGGACGAGTGGCGTGCCGGTGACGAGATCCTGGCGGGGTGCGCGGGGATGCTCTGCGAGCACGATGCCCGGCCGTTCCCCGAATACGCGGTACGGGCGCGCCGGCACGGTATCGCCCTGGTGCCGCCGCTGCGCGTGACCGCGGGCCCCGTCACCGACGAGGAGCGGGACACGCTCGGAAGCGGCGACGGGTTCGTGTACCTCGCGCTCAGTTCGGAGACCGGACGGGCGGGCACCGTCGACAGTGGACTCGGCCGCCGGATCGACGACATCCGCGGGGTTCGCCCGGATCTGCCCGTCTACACCGCTTTCGGCATCCGCGATCCCGGCGATGTCGCCGCTGTCGCCCGGCAAGGCGCCGACGGGTTCATCGTCGGCAGCCACGCGCTCACCGTCCTCCGCGACGGCGGGACGGCGGCGTTCGGCCGCTGGTTCTCCGGGATGGCCGCCGCGCGGTCCCAACCGATGCGCGTACGTACTTGAGGAGACTCGATGTTCACTCCACCCTTCACTTTCACTCCCGAGCAGGAGCGGTTCCGGCAGGAGGTCCGCGAGCTCTTGCGCGTGCAATGCCGCGAAGATCTCGTCCGTGCCCGTCGGGCCCGGCCCTGGCGGCATCCGGATCTGACCTACCGCAGGCTGGGGGAGCGCGGCTGGCTCGCGCCGGACTGGCCGACCGAGTACGGCGGACTCGGATTGTCCATTGTGGAGTCCGCGATCGTGGCCGAGGAGATGGCGCTGGCGGGGGTGCCGGACAGCGCGCGCGTCAACACCGTGGACAACGCCGGATCGACGCTGCTCGAAGCGGGCACCGACGAGCAGAAGGCCCGGTTCCTCCCGGCGATGGCCGCCGCGGAGCGGCTTTTCGTCGTCCTCTACAGCGAACCGGACGCCGGCTCGGATCTGGGTGGCCTCGCCACGCACGCCGAACGCGAAGGCGACGGCTGGCGCCTGTCCGGCGAGAAGATCTGGAACGTCGGCGCGAACAAGGCGGAGTACGGCATCTGCCTGGCCCGCACCGGCGAGGGCAAGAGCAAATACGCCGGGCTCAGCCTCTTCCTGGTGCCGCTGCACGTCGACGGCGTGCGGATCGGCGAGATCCCGGGGTTCAACCCGGAGGCGTTCGACCACATCGTCTTCGACGACGTCCGGCTGCCTGCGGACGCCCTCGTCGGTGCCGAGGGCGAGGCCTGGCAGCTGGTGAACGAGGTACTGGCGGTCGAGCGGACCGGTGTCTACTTCTACGGGCACGCCCAGCGGTGGCTCGATCTGCTGACGCGGTTCGAACTGCCCGCGCGTGCCGTCTCCGACGTGCGAGCCTTGCGGGCCGACCTGCCCGCCGCACGGCTGCTGACCTGGCACGCCGTCGATCTGCTGTCCCGTGGCGAGGACGCCGCCGCGGCCGCCGCCGCGGCGAAATGGTGGACCAGCGAACTCACCAGCCGGGTCGCCGCACTCGTGTGGTCGGTCAGGGAGGCTTTCACCGGGCACGAACAGGTCGTCGCCCGCCGTCCGGCCGCCGCAGACCGGGTGGACGGCCTGCCGACGGACGACGTCGAACTCACCACCGCCCTGAGCGAGGCGCCCGGCCTCACGGTCGCGGGCGGAACCTCGGAGATGATGCTGGCCACCGTGTCGGCCGCGCTCTTCGACGAAGCGCTGGAGGTGGCGTGATGCGCACGGGACTGTCCAACGCACAGGAAGAACTCCGAGGGAGGCTGGCGGCGGCTTTCGCGCCGTCGGCGGAAGACGACCTCTGGAGCGGTTGCGCGCGGCACGGTGTGCTCGGCCTGACGCAGGACGTCGGCCGTGGCGGTCTCGGCCTCGGGGAGACCGAAGCCGTCCTGGCCGCGGAAGAACTCGGCTTCGCGATCCGCGACATCGCGGTGGCCGAGCACATCACGACCGCGGAAATCCTCGCGGAACAACAGAACGCGGTTACCGACGGCCTGATCGACGACGCGATCGCCGGACGGCGCAGGCTCCGGCTCGATCTCCCCGCCGTCCCGTCCGGCCGGACCGAACGTCCTTCGTGGTGGCTGCGGCTCAGCGCCCATCTGCTGGGGCTCAGCCGCCGGGCACTGCGGCTCGCCGCCGCCCGGGCCAGGGAACGAACGCAGTTCGGCGGCCCGATCTCCCGGTTCCAAGGGGTTTCCCTGCCACTGGCCGCGCGGTCGGTGACGATCGACGGACTGCGTCTGCGGCTCTACCAGCTCGCCGGCGAGGCCGACCGGGGAGTCGCCGACGTACGTGAGATCGCGCTCTTCGCGCGGTCGGTCCGCGGGCACGCCTACGACGCCGTCGTGCAGGCTGTGCACGTCTTCGGCGCGTCCGGCCTCACGAACCCGCAGCCCGTGAGCGCCTGCCATCAGCGGATGCTCGACACCGGCACCAGACTGCTCGCCGACGTCGACTCCGTTCGCGACATGCCGACGCCCACGGCCACCCCGTACCGGCGCACGGCACTCGAACGCCGGGTTCCCGCGGCTTGGCAACGTGGCGCCCGCGTGCCGCTGGAATTCGACCGCGTCCACGACCTGGTCGGCGCGGCGGCCGCGAAGCACGGCGATCAGGTCGCCGTCACGATGGCCGGTGAACCAGACCTGACCTACGCCGAATTGGAGAGCCGCGCCAACCGGCTCGCCCGTCTGTTGCGCGAACACGGGGCGGGACCGGGGTCGCTCGTCGCGGTCTGCCTGCCGCGGTGTGCCGACCTCGTCGTCGCGCTGCTGGGCGTGCTCAAGAGTGGCGCCGCGTATCTGCCGCTGGATCCCGAGTATCCCGAGGAGCGGCTGGGATTCATGCTCACCGACAGCCGTGCCGGGATAGTGCTCACCCAGGACTGGTTCACCGAATGGCTTCCCGGATCGGAGGCGACGGTGATCCGTCTCGACACCGACCCCGCCGTCCGGGAAGGGCCGGACGATCCGCCCGAGGAGCGGGCCACCGCCGACGATCTCGCCTACGTGATCTACACCTCCGGGTCGACAGGCGAACCGAAAGGGGTCGAGATCGAGCACCGCGGCCTCGTCAACCGGCTCTCCTGGGATACCAGGGCGTTCCCGCTGGGGCCCGGGGATTCCGTCCTCCAGCACACTTCCCTGTCGTTCGACATCGCCGAGATGGAGATCTTCGGCGCACTGGTCAACGGTGCGCGCGTCGTCCTCGCGCCGCTGGGGTCCGAACGCGACACCGCGACCCTCGCCCGCACGATCGTCGACGAGCGGATCACCGCCGTCCCGCTCGTACCGTCCCTTTTGGACGTTCTGCTCGAAGAACGCCCGGGGCTCAAGGAAGCCACCGCGTTGCGCTACCTGTTCTCCGGCGGCGAGGCACTCTCGCCCGAGCTGTGCCGCCGCGTGTTCGACACCGTGCCGTCGGCCGAGCTGCACAACTTCTACGGTCCCAGCGAGGCCAGCGTCGACGTGACGTCCTGGCACTGCACACCGGAGAACGTCGGCGACGGCGTCCCGATCGGGGTGCCGCTGGACAACGTCACCGTGTACCTCGTCGACGACACCGGCATGCCCGTGCCGCGGGGCGCCGCCGGGGAACTGCTGGTCGGCGGTGCCGGTCTCGCCCGCGGTTACCGGTTCCGTCCGGAACTGACCGCCGAACGGTTCCTCCCCGACCCGTTCTCGCCGGATCCGGCGGCCAGGGTCTACCGCAGCGGGGATCTCGCCCGGTATCGCGACGACGGCGTCATCGAGTTCCTCGGCCGGATCGACGAGCAGGTCAAGATCCGCGGCTTCCGCATCGAACCCGGCGAAGTCGAAACGGCGCTGGAAAACCTGGACGTCGTCCGGCAGGCGGTGGTCAAACCGGTCGAGAACATCCGGCTCGACGCGTTCGTCACCTGTTTCGGCGACCCGCCCGACGCTGACGACCTCCTGGGCGAACTGCGCACCCGACTGCCCGAGCATCTGGTGCCGAGCCGGATCGAGGTGCTGGACGCGTTCCCGTTGATGCCCAACGGGAAGATCGACCGCTCCGCGCTCACCCGCGACGTCGAAAGCGCCGGGGAACCACAAGACGAAGACGGCCCGCGCGGCGCCGTGCGGCGGATCATGGCCGACGTGCTCAACCAGGGCTCCGTCGATCCCGGCGCGGATTTCTTCGACCTCGGCGGGACCTCGCTGCAGGCCGCCCGGTTCGTCGCCCGGGTGCGCAACTCGACGTCGCTGGAGCTCAGCCTCGGCCAGTTCATCCAGGACCCGACCTGCGACGGGATCCTCGCCCGAACCCGATCGGAGGCATCATGACCAAGCTCTACTGTCTTCCGCACGCCGGCGGCACCCCGGCCGGTTACCGCACCTGGATCAAGGCCCTCGCGCCGGAGATCGAGGTGGTGCCCCTCCAGCATCCGCGGCCGTCCGCCGACGAGCCGTTGAGTCTGCAGGACGCGGCGGAGTCGGTCGTCGAGCAGTGTGAGACCGAAGGGGACTTCGCCTTCTTCGGGCACAGCCTGGGCGCAGTCATCGCGTTCGAAGCCGTGCGCGCGCTGTCCGGCTCACCCCGCCGCCTGTTCGTCTGCGGCAGCGCCGTGCCGCCGGTCGAAGCATCGCGTGGCCGCGACCTGCGCTCACTCCCGGATCGCGAGTTCCTGCGGGAGGTCGCGCGGCTCGGTGGGCTGCCGCCGGAGATCCACGCCGACGCCGAGCTGCGCGAGGAGTTCCTGCCCGGACTGCGTGCCGACTACACGCTTGCGGAGACCTACGAATACCAAGACGGGCCCCCGATTCCTTGCCCCGTATCGGCGTTCCGCGGTCTGTCCGACGGCCATGTCGACAAGGAGGGCCTGAACCGCTGGGGCGAGTTCACCACCGCGGGCGTCACCGCTCGCGAAGTACCCGGCGACCACTTCCCGCTGCGGACGTCGGTGACCTTCCTGCACCGCGCGATCCGCAAGGACCTCGCCGCCTGAAAGGAGTACAGCGTGCACACCGTCGTCCTCGCCAACGCGACCGATGAAGCCTGCAAGACCGAAGCGGAGGAACTGGCCAGGTTCACCGAGCTGACCGGACGTCTGGAGGAACAGGGCGTCCGCATCGTCACCGCGTGGAACCTGCTCGGGAAGTACGACTACCTGATCATCCTGGAGCTGGCCGACGACCCGCGCGCCGCGTTCGGCGCGATGTCGCTCATCGCCCAGTCGGGCTCGATGCGCACCGAGAGCATGGTGGCCATGCCGCTTGAGGAGTACTTCGACCTGGCGAAATCCGTCGCCGCCTGAGGGCTCGCCCAGCGCGTGAAGGCCCCCTTCCCTCGGCTCAGCCGAGGGAAGAAGGGGGCCTTCACGCGCAAACGCTGCGAGCACTGGTGCGCCTGGGCGCTGTTGAGCACATCGCGTGTCGGCCAGTGTCCCCAATGTGGCATTGGGGACACTGAGCGTCTCCAATGCCACATTGGAGACACAGGCTCGCGAGCGAAGGAGTCCTTCACGGCAGCGAGCGGAGCACCAGCGGCTAACGCTCCTCAGGTACCGACGCACCGGCGCGCTTCGAGAACTTCAGGTACATCAACGCCCCCAGCGCCAGCGCCGCGGCGAACAGCAGGTACCAGCCCGCCAGGACGAGGACCCCGAACATCAGGACCGTCGCGAGCACGGCGAGCCACCGTTGCTTCCCGCCCGACGGCAGGAGCCGGACCCCGGCGGCCATCGCCACCAGATAGATCCCGAGCAGGCAGGCGTTCTCCGCGCGCAGCGCCTGTTCCAGTTCGAAACCGGTGACGATCGCGACGAGGAAGCTGATCGCGGTTCCCACGGTCACCACCAGCAGGCTGCGCCTGGGCACGTCACCGGCCTGGCTGCCCTTGGCCAGCCACTTCGGCAGCGCGCCGTCACGGCCCATCGCGGCGCCGAGTTTCGCCATGCTCGCCACGAAGACGTTGAGCACCCCGAGGGTGACCACGACCGCGATCACCGCGGCGACCGCGCGGACGGAGGTCCCGAGCCCTTCCCCGAGCATCGCGGCCAGCGGTGCCTGGGTCTCCCCGGCCCGCGGTCCGAGCACGAGGATCGTCATCCCGCCGACGGCGAGATAGAGCACGCCGATGATGAGAATGGAGATCCCCGTCGCGAGCGGCATGTCCCGCTTCGGTTTCCGGAAATCGGGAGCGAGATGAGTGACGGTTTCCCAGCCGGTGAAGGACCACACCAGCAGGCTGATCGCGGTGGCGACCCCGGCGAATCCGTGCGGCGCGAAAGGCTGGAGATTGGCGGTGTCCGCTTTCGGCGCCGCGAGCACTACGGCACCGACCAGGAGAAGGGCCAGGAAGCCGGTGAGCACCAATTGGACCCGGCCGGACAGTTGCACCCCGAACAGATTCACGCCGATGGCGATCAGGATCAGCACGGCCGCCAAGACCATCGTCATCGTCCGGCCGCCGCCGACCAGTTCGGTGACATACGTGGCCCCGAAAGCGCTGGCCGCGGGCATTCCCGCCAGCGTGCCGAAATAGAACCACCAGCCGGTCACCGCCGAGGTCTTCGGCCCGAACGCCCGCAACGCGAAGGTCGCGGGGCCGCCGGCGTCCGGATGTCGTCCGGCCAGTGCGCCGAAGGTCGCCGCGACCGGCGCGGAGACCAGCACCAGGACCAGGAACGCGAGGAGGGACGCCGGGCCCGCCGCTTTGGCGGCCAGTGACGGCAGGACCAGCAACCCGGTGCCGAGGACGGCGCCGACGTACAGCGCGACGCCCTGCGGCACCGTCAGATGCCGGCTCTTCGATCGTGACGGATGCTCGACCGTTGATCGACTCATATCCGTCTGATACCCGGCGAGTGCTCCGGGTTAACTTTCGGCGGGGAACTTTGTCGCGGTCACGATCGTGGCCCGGGAAAGGACGGCCACCCGTGCGGTTTGTCCAGGATCTCGATCGTCGCCTGGTCCACCAGAAAGTATTGCCCGCCGTCTTCGCGTGGATTCGTATACGCAGCCGTCGCGATCGAGCGGCCGAAGTCGGCCATCACCGCGATGGGATAGCCGCCGTCGAAGATCTCGCCGTGCGCCGCCGTCGCGACGGTCCCGGTTTCGTACCAGGTGACGAAATACTGCGCCGGGCCGGTTTCGAAGACGCGTAAGGTCGCCTCCTTCTGCCGGACACCGGCGAAGTCGCCGGACACGCCGGTCCAGATCATCGTCGTCCTGTCCGCGTAGTGCTGCTCCAGCACGTTCCCCGAGCCGTAGTGGAAGTTCGCGCGGAGTCCGACGAGGTCGGTGCTGAGCGGATGGGTCCCGGTCACGGGGAAGAAGCGGACGTCGAGTCGCACGGGCTGAACCTCCGGATCGCTGGTATCCGCAGGTTTAGCAGCCCGGCGCGCCTCGATCATTGTCCGGTGAAGCGATCTTGTTGTCGGTGAACGCGAGGATCAGGCGAACATGCCGGGCTGGTAGTCGCCCGCCGGGGTCCTGGCGATGACGTTGAGCCGGTTGTACGCGTTGATCGTGGCGACCAGCGAGATCAGCGCGCCGATCTGCTCGTCGTCGTAGTGCTTGCGCACCTGGGCCCAGGTCTCGTCGCTGACGCCCTCGTGCGCGTCGGCGATACGGGTGCCCTCTTCGGTGAGCGCCAAGGCCGCGCGCTCGGCCTCGGTGAACACGTTCGCCTCCCGCCAGGCGGCGACCAGGTTGAGCCGCACCGACGTCTCGCCGGCGTGCGCGGCGTCCTTGCTGTGCATGTCGGTGCAGAAGCCGCAGCCGTTGATCTGGCTGGCGCGCAGCTTCACCAGTTCCTGGGTCGCGTGCGGCAGCGAGGACTCCTCGATCGGACGGTTCGCGGCGCCGAGACGCTTGACGTACTTGAGGACGACTTCGTTCTCGAACAGGTTCACGCGGGGTTCCATGATCTTTCCTCTCCGTCGGTTGCTGCACATATGACGGGGCAGCCGGGAAGGTTGTGACAGCTTTCGGAGTGACGCCGGTCACGGCTCTGGTCCATGGCGGCCGACCAGCGCATCCTGCACATGTGCGCGAAGCAAATGCGTGAAACTGCGCTAACAGAGCATTGACGTTGCACAAAACTGCACCTAACGTGACGGCTACTGCGCACAACTGGCACGGATGGGGAGTTCATGAGCGGGACCTTCATGGCGGCGGAGATCGCGAGCCAGCCCGGCTGCTGGCGGAACGCGGGGGCGCTGGCCTCGGCCAACGGTGATCTGCTGCCGCCGCCGGGCGCGCGGGTCGCGATCGTCGGCTGCGGCACCTCGTGGTTCATCGGCCAGGCGTACGCCGTCCTCCGCGAGTCCGCCGGAGTCGGGGAAACCGACGCTTTCGCCGCGTCCGAGTTCCCGGTCGGCCGCGGCTACGACCACGTCGTGGCGCTGACCCGGTCGGGTACGACGACCGAGGTCCACGCCCTGCTGGCGAAACTGCGGGGCAAGACGCCGACCATCGCGATCACCGGCGTCCCCGGCGAGATCGAGGGCGCCGCGGACACCATCGTCGACCTGTCCGTCGTGGACGAGCGCTCGGTCGTGCAGACCCGCTTCGCCACCACGGCGCTGGCGATGCTGCGCGCGCACCTCGGCGAGGATCTGGGCGCGGTCGCCGACCAGGCCGAACGTGTGCTCGCCGAGCCCCTGCCCGACGAACTCGTCGGCGCGGACCAGTTCAGCTTCCTCGGCACCGGCTGGTCCGTGGGCATCGCGAACGAGGCCGCGCTCAAGTTCCGCGAGGCCTGCCTGCTGTGGACGGAGTCGTACCCGGCGTGGGACTACCGGCACGGCCCGATCAGCATCAGCGAACCCGGCCGCGTCACCTGGATGTTCGGCCAGGCGCCGGATGGGCTGGCCGACGACGTCGCCCGCGCGGGCGGCCTGTTCGTCGAGAGCGGCCTGGACCCGCTCGCCGACCTGGTCCGCGCGCAGCGGGTGGCCGGGGCGATCGCCGCCCGCAAGGGGCTCGACCCGGACAACCCCCGCAGCCTCACCCGTTCCGTCGTCCTGACCTGAGGCAGCCGTGATCGTCACCGTCACGCCGAACGCCGCGCTGGACGTCACGTACACAGTGGACGGTCTGCGGGCCGGTGACGTCCACCGGGTGAGCGACGTGCGGTCCCGGGCGGGCGGCAAGGGGGTCAACGTCGCCCGCGTGTTGCACGCGCTCGGCGCCGACGTCCGCGCGATCCTCACGGCGGGTGGTGCGACGGGGACCGCCGTCGTGGACGACCTCACGGCGGTGGGGGTCGCCGCGGATGTCGTCCCGATCGGCGGCGAAACGCGGCGCACCACCACCGTCCTCGCGGCGGACGGCTCGGTCACCTTGCTCAACGAGCCGGGACCGTGGCTCGCGGACGAGGAATGGCAAGCGCTTGCGTCGGCCGTCCGGGCCCGGAACGCGGACGTCCTGGTCTGCTCGGGGAGCCTGCCGCCGGGAGCCGGGAGCTACGCCGCACTGCTCGGCACCTCAAGGTCCATTCTGGACACTTCCGGTGACGCGCTGCTCGCCGGGCTGGCCGGGCGCCCGTCCGTGGTCAAACCGAACGCCGACGAACTGCGCGAGGTCACCGGCCTGCGGGATCCGGTGGCCGCCGCGGTCGAACTGCGCAAGGCCGGAGCGGGCGCCGTCGTCGTTTCGCTGGGTGCCGAGGGGTTGCTGGCGGTGACCGGATCCGGCACCTGGCACGCGGCACCGTCCACTGTGCTCACTGGCAACACCACCGGCGCCGGTGACGCCGTCGTCGCGGCGCTGGCGCTGGGACTGAGCCGCGCCGACTCGTGGCCGGACATCCTGCGCCGGGCCGTCGCACTGTCCGGGGCGGCCGTGCTCGGCCCGCTCGCCGGCGACGTCGACCTCGCGCACTACCAAGCCGAACAGGGGCTGGTCGCCGTGCGCGCCCACCCGGATTAGGAGAACCCTCATGCCTCTGGTGGGAACCGGGGAAATCGTCGGAGCCGCCGCGGCGGCCCGGCACGGCTGTGGCGCGTTCAACGCGATCCAGCTCGAACACATCACGGCGATCGTCGACGGCGCGGCCGCGGCGGAAGCGCCGGTGATCGTGCAGCTGAGCCAGAACGCCGTGAAATACCACGGCTCGCTGGCGCCGGTCGGTACCGCGGCGCTGGCCGCCGCCAGGGCCGCGACCACCCCGGTCGCGGTGCATCTCGACCACGCCGAATCGGCCGACCTCGTCCGCGAGGCGGTGGCGCTCGGCTTCGGGTCGGTCATGTTCGACGCGTCCAAACTGGACTACACGGACAACGTGCGCGCCACCCGTGAAGTCGCCGCGTACTGCCACGATCACGGCGTGTGGGTCGAGGCGGAACTGGGCGAGGTCGGCGGCAAGGACGGCGTCCACGCGCCCGGCGCGCGTACCGATCCGGACGAGGCGGCGGAGTTCGTCGCCTCCACCGGGGTGGACGCGCTGGCGGTGGCGGTGGGCAGTTCGCACGCCATGCTCACCCGTGACGCCGCGCTGGACTTCGAGCTGATCTCGCGGCTCCGGGGGCACGTGCCCGTGCCGCTGGTGCTGCACGGTTCCTCGGGGGTGCCCGACGACGGCCTGGCCGAGGCGGTGCGGGCCGGGATGACGAAGATCAATATCGCCACCCAGCTCAACAAGGTGTTCACCGCGGCCGTCGCGGGCGACTGGCGGGCGCATCCGGAGCGGGTCGATCCGCGCAAGTACCTCGGTGCCGGGCGGGCCGCGGTCGCTGTCGAGGTGCGGCGTCTGCTCGGTGTGCTCAAGCTGGGGCGTACTGAACCGGAAAAGGTGACGATTGAGCAGACTTTGCGCGATTGAGTGTTGACATGTGCGTGAAACCTCACAAAACTGCGCAACAACAAGCAGAACTTGTGTGATCTTCGATCCAGGTGGTGGCGGATGCGGGTAGGCAAGCTCACGGCATTGACGGCAGGGGCGGCGCTCCTGCTCGCGGGATGCGGCGGCGGGGACACGGCCGGTGGCACCGGCGAGAACGCGCTCCCGGGAGTCGATCAGTTCCTCAACGCGCCTTGTCCGGAGGCGGCGGTGAAACCCGCCACGGACAAGGAGTTCACGTACTGGTCCATGTGGACGGCCGACGAACCGCAGGGCAAGGTCCTGCAGAAGGCCTTCAAATGCTTCCAGGAGAAGACCGGCGTCAAGGTCGACGTGCAGTGGCTGGGCCGCAAGGCCTACACCCAGAACCTGGTGCCCGCGCTGAACACCGACGCCGTGCCGGATCTGTTCGACCAGGACGTCAGCAAGGTCGGCGCGGCCATCATGACGCCGGGCGGGACGCAGAGCGTCGACGACGTGTTCGCGATGAAGGTCGGTGAAGGCGACAAGACCGTCAAGGACGTGCTTTCGCCCAGCTCGTACGACTTCCCGCAGAACAAGGACCGCGAGGGCCACAACTTCATGGTCCCGTACACGATCCAGTCGAGCGCCTGGTGGTTCAACAAGGACACCGCCGGTGACATCCAGCAGCCGAAGACGATGGACGAGCTGATCGGGCTGTTCGACAAGGCGAAGGCCGACGGCAAGGCCGCGATCAGCCTCGACGGCGACATCCCGTTCTACAACATGTACTTCTACACCCAGCTCGCCGAGCGGTACGTCGGCGCGGGCGGACTGTACAAGGCGGCGACCGACAAGACCGGCCAGACGTGGAAGACCGACCCCGGTTTCCTCAAGGCCGCCACCGAAACCGCGAAGCTGCCGAAGTACTTCATCGACGGCTGGGACGCGGCGAAGTTCCCGCAGGTGCAGCAGCGCTGGGCCGACGGCGACTCCCGCTTCCTCTACGTCGGCAGCTGGGCGCCGAGCGAGACCCGTGAATACCTGGACAAGCAGGGCGCCGGGACGAAGATCAACTACGGTTCGTTCCAGTTCCCGATGCCCGCCGGTGCCACGCACGACACCGTCGAGCAGATGTCGATCGGCTTCTCAGTGACCAAGAAGGCCAAGCACGCCGAGGCGGCCAAGGCGTTCATCGCCTACTTCCTCAACAAGGACCTGCTGTCCGGGATCCCCGCGGTGGCCGACAACCTCGTGCCGCGCGCCGACCTCGCCGTGCCGGACGACCTCAAGCAGGTCAAGGCCGCGATGGACGACCCGAAGAAGGAACACGTCCTGCAGTACGACGGGATCGACGGCATCGCCGGTGGCAAATGGCAGACCGACGTCTTCGACCCGGCCGACATCGCGTTGCTGAAGGGGCAGATCACCCCGGAGCAGTTCGTGGACCAGCTCGCCACCAAGGGCGCCGAGTTCTGGAAGAACCAGGGTTGATGGCCACGGTCACGACGCCGACGACGCCTCCGGCGCGGGCGGTGAAGGCCGGGGCGCACCTGAGCCGCAAGAAACGGCTGTTCTGGCCGTTCGCCGCGCCGGCGCTGGCGCTGTACCTGGCCTTCCTGGTGCTGCCGACGATCGCGACCGTGGTGCTGAGCTTCACCAGCTGGGCGGGCGCCGGGGACACGCCGGAACCCAACGGCGTCACCAACTACACGCAGATGTGGTCGAGCGACTCGTTCCAGTACGCCTTCCGCAACACACTGGTCTACGTGTTCCTCGGCGGGATCGGCACGTTCGCGCTGGCGTTCCTGTTCACCATGGTGCTGCGGGACATGAAGGGCGGGAAGACCGTCCGCGCGATCCTGTTCTTCCCCAACATCGTGGCGCCGGTGGCGCTCGGGATGTTCCTCGGCTTCGTGTTCAAGTACCAGCCGGGGAAGCAGGGGCTGGCGAATTACGTGATGGAGAGCCTCGGCGCGGACGCGGCGAAGTTCCTGGCACCGTCCAATGTGACCGGTGTGGTGACGGCGTCGCTGATCTGGGCCAGCTCGGGGTTTTACATCACCATCCTGATGGCCGCGGTCGACCGGATCCCGCCGTATCTCTACGAGGACGCCGAACTGGGCGGTGCCTCGCCGTGGCAGAAGTTCCGCAACATCACGCTGCCGATGACGTGGGACGTCGTCGGTGTCGCCGGGGTGCTGTGGACGATCAACGCGCTCAAGATCTTCGAGCTGGTGTTCGTACTGGCCGGGCCGGGTACCTACGCCCCGCCCAACGAGGCCTGGACGCTGGGGATCTACGTGTTCGACCGGACCTTCGGCTCGAACGGCACCCCGGACTTCGGTGCCGCGTGTGCCTGCGCGGTGGCGATGATCGCGCTGGTGTCCGTGCTCGTCGTGCTGTTGCGCCGGTTGATGCGCCGTGACGCGATCCAGTTCTGAGTTGTCCATGGGAGACGAAATGTCCGTCACCGACGTCGAGGCGCCTCCGCGCCCATCGGCGAAACCGGCGCGCAAGCCACCGCGCAAACCACGCCCGGCGCCCGGCTCGAAACGGTTCAGCCCGTTGCGGGTACTGGGTTCCACCGTCGTGTGGCTGTTCACCGCCGGCAACATCCTGGTGCTGTACTGGCTGCTCACGGCGTCGTTCAAGACCCCGGTGGAGATCTTCACCAAGCCGTTCGACCTGCCGTACCAGTGGTTCAAGAACGGCAAGCCGTTCCGGAACTTCGTCTACGCCTGGAACAACGCCGGTTTCGGCGACGCCGTGCTGACCACCGTGGTCCTGGTCGGGCTGGCGACGGTCGTGACGGTCGCCGTCTCGGCGCCCTGCGCGTACGCGCTGACCCGCCTCGGTGTCCGCGGCGCCGGGCCGATGACCAACGTCGTCGCGATCGGGATGGGTGTGCCGTTCCAGACCGTGATCATCCCGCTGTTCGTGGTGCTCAGCAAAGTGCACCTGGACAACGAATACGGCCTGTTCGTGCTGTACGTGGCCCTGTCCATCCCGTTCACCGTGTTCCTGATGACCGGCTTCTTCCGGTCGCTGCCGGACGAACTGGAGGAGGCGGCCGCGCTCGACGGGGCCTCGCCGATGCGGACGTTCTTCTCGGTGATGCTGCCGTTGACCCGCGGCGGCATGATCACCGCGCTCACGCTGAACGCCATCGGCCTGTGGAACGAGACGCTGCTGGCGATCGTGTTCCTCAAGGACCAGGCGCATTTCACCCTGTCCCGTGCGCTGTTCACCTTCTACGGGGCCGCGAGCTACCAGTCGGAGTACGGCGGTCTGATCGCCGGGGTGGCGATCGTCGTGCTCCCGATGCTCGTGCTCTATCTCGTGCTCGCCCGCCGGATCATCACCGGCCTGACCCTCGGCGCCGGAAAGTAGGACCTGATGGCCACCGTGACCTTCTCCGACACCACCCGGTTCTACGCCGGGGTGGACCGCCCCGCGGTCGACGGCCTCGACCTCGAGGTCGCCGACGGCGAATTCCTGGTGCTGGTCGGCCCTTCCGGCTGCGGGAAGTCGACGACGCTGCGGATGCTCGCCGGCCTGGAAGGCGTCGACGACGGCTCCATCCACATCGGCGACCGCGACGTCACCGAACTGCCGCCGAAGGACCGGGACATCGCGATGGTGTTCCAGAACTACGCGCTCTACCCGCATATGACGGTGGGGGAGAACATCGGCTTCCACCTCAAGCTGGCCAAACTGGGCAAGGCCGAACGCGAACGCAAGGTGCGCGAGGCCGCCGCCGTGCTCGATCTGACCGAGTACCTCGACCGCAAACCCGCGAAGCTGTCCGGCGGGCAGCGGCAGCGGGTCGCGATGGGCCGGGCGATCGTCCGCGAGCCGAGCGTGTTCCTGATGGACGAACCACTGTCCAATCTGGACGCCAAACTCCGGGTGCAGACCCGCACCCAGATCGCGTCACTGCAGCGGCGGCTGGGCATCACGACGCTCTACGTCACGCACGACCAGGTCGAGGCGATGACCATGGGGGACCGGGTCGCCGTGCTGAAGGACGGGATCCTGCAGCAGTGCGACACCCCGGTCGGCCTGTTCGCGCGGCCGGTCAACGTGTTCGTCGCCGGGTTCATCGGCTCGCCGGCGATGAACCTGCTGGAGACCACTGTGGACACCGGCGGTGCCGTCGTCGGCGGTACGCGGCTGCCCTTGACCCCGGCGCAGCGGTCGGCGCTGACCGGTCCCGGCATCGTCGTCGGTGTCCGGCCCGAGGGCTGGACGATCGGGGACGGTGGCTACGAGGCCGTCGTGGAGGTCGTCGAGGAACTGGGCAGCGATCAGTACCTGTACTGCCGGGACGGCGACCGCGTGCTCACCGTCCGCACCCCCGGGATGGCCCCGTGGCAGCGCGGTGAGCCGATCTCGCTGACGCCGCAACCGGGCGCGGTGCACCTGTTCGACGCCGCGACCGGCGACAGGCTTCCGGACGCATGACCCGCCTGTACCGCACCGGGCTGGTGCTCCCGGCCGCCGAGCTGGGTCCGGAGAACCCGTTGCCGCCGCTGCGGAAACCCGAGGCGGTGGCCAAGGTGTCCAATGTGGACGAGCTGCCGCCGGAGCTGGCCGAGGGCATCGGATACGGGAGGCTGGACACCTCGTTGCCGTGCCTGCTGCAGGACGGCTACACCCGTGAGCGTCAGGAACGCGAGCTTCCGGCGCTGGTGCTGGAGAACGACCGGCTCCGCGCCACCGTGCTGCCTTCACTGGGCGGGCGGTTGTACTCGCTGGTCCACAAGCCGTCCGGACGCGAACTGCTCTACCGCAACCCGGTGTTCCAGCCCGCGAACCTCGCCCTGCGGGACGCGTGGTTCGCCGGTGGCGTCGAGTGGAATCTCGGGAGCACCGGGCACACCACACTGACCTGTGAGCCGATGTTCGCCGCGGAGATCGAGGGCCCGGACGGCACGCCGGTGCTGCGGCTGTGGGAATGGGAACGCACCCGCGACCTGCCGTACCAGATCGATTTCTGGCTGCCCGAAGGTTCGGACCACCTGCTGGTGGCGGTGCGGGTGCGGAATCCACATCCGTACGACGTCCCGGTTTACTGGTGGTCGAATATCGCGGTCCCGCAAAACGACGGCACGCGGGTGCTGGCTCCCGCGACACAGGCTTGGCATTACGGCTATTCCGGGCGGCTCGACCTGGTCGACGTCCCCGGTGAGCTGACCTACCCGGCCCGTGCCGAAGCCGCGGCGGACTATTTCTTCGAGGTGACCGGAAGACCGTGGGTGGCCGCCGTCGAGAGCGACGGGACGGGGCTGGCGCAGCTGTCCACCGGACGGCTGCGCGGGCGGAAGTTGTTCCTGTGGGGCGAGTCGGCGGGCGGACGTCGCTGGCAGGAGTGGCTGGCTCCCGGCGCGGGCGGCTATCTGGAGATCCAAGCGGGGCTTGCCCGTACGCAACTGGAACATCTGCGGTTGCCGCCGGGGGAGGGCTGGGACTGGCTGGAGGCATACGGTCCCGTCACCGCGGATCCCGCGCTGGTGCACGGAGACGACTGGGCGGCGGCTCGCGAGGCCGTCGCCGGCGGTCTGCCGTCGGCGGAAACCCTGGACGAATACCACGACGCCTGGCGGAAGATCGCCGACGTGACCCCGGAATCCTTCCTGGCCACCGGTTCCGGCTGGGGTGCGCTGGAGAACCGGCGGGCGCCGATGTGCCTGCCCGGTACGCCGTTCCCGGACGCATCGCTCGGGCCCGACCAGGAACCGTGGCTCGCGTTGCTCGACGGAACGCCGCCGGACGGGGATCCGCTCGCCGTGCCCCCGGCCACGCTGGTGAACCGGTACTGGGCGGATCTCATGGAGTACGCCCCCAAGAACTGGCTGACCTGGTACCACCGCGGTGTCGCGCAGTGGGCGGCCGGACGGCACTCGGACGCCGTCCGTGCCTGGCGCGAGTCGGTCTCGGCGGCCGAGAACCCTTGGGCACTGCGGAATCTCGGGGTCGCCACGGCAGGGCCCGAGGCCGCTTGGCTGTACCGGCGGGCTGTCGCCCTCGCGCCTTCACTGCGCCCGTTGGTCATCGAGGCGATCGCGGCGCAACTCGCCGCCGGGCTGCCGGGAGAAGCGGCCGCGTTGCTGGACGGACTTCCCCGGGAGGGCCGGATCGCCTTGCTGGCCGCTCGTACCTGCCTGGCGCGAGGCGATCTCGCGGGCGCCAAGGCCATTTATGACGACGGCTTCGAGGTCGCGAACCTCAGGGAAGGGGAAACCTCTCTTTCGGACACTTGGGCGGCGGTTTCCGAGGAACCGTTGCCGGAACACCACGACTTCCGGATGAAGTGACCGGCCGGGCCACCTGACCGGCGTGCCGCTCGCGGCGGACAACCGCGATGCAGCATACTGCTCGAAACAGTGGCCGACAGCGCAATGCCATGCGCGATAGGCCGCAGGGAGCTAGGAGTGGCGCGGATGGCCCGGCACGAACGGCTGAGCACCCTGCTGGACCTGTTGGGGCAGCGGGAAAAGATCGACGTCGAGGACGTGGCCGAGGAGTTGAACGTCTCCGCGGCCACGATCCGGCGCGACCTCGACCACCTCGCGGAACAGCAGTTGCTCACCCGCACCCGGGGTGGCGCGGTCGCCAACGATCTCGCCTACGACCTGCCGTTGCGGTACAAGACCGCGCGACATGTGCCGGAGAAACAGCGGATCAGTGTCGCCGCCGCGGCGATGGTGGCACAGGGCATGGTGGTCGGTCTCAACGGCGGGACGACCACGGCCGGGGTCGCGCGGTCGCTGGCCACGCGCTCGGATCTCGCGAGCCTGCGTGATTCGCCGGGGCTGACGGTGGTCACCAACGCGCTGAACATCGCGCACGAACTGGCCGTGCGGCCGCATGTGAAGATCGTGGTGACCGGTGGGGTCGCGCGCCCGCAGTCGTTCGAACTCAGCGGCCCGCTGGCCACACGCGTGCTCAGTGAGCTGACGATCGACCTGCTGTTCCTCGGGGTCGACGCGTTCGACCCCGAGGCGGGCGCCTTCGCCCACCACGAGGGTGAGGCGAGTATCAACCGGCTGATGGTCGAACGGGCCGAACGTGTCGTCGCGGTCGCCGACGGTTCGAAACTCGGCCGCCGCGCGTTCGCCCGGATCTGTGCGACGTCGCAGGTGCACGCCCTGGTCACGGATTCCCAGGCGGACCCGAAGGCGCTGCGCGCGTTCGAGGCCGCGGGGGTCGAGGTCCAAGCCGTCTGACCGAGTCCGTGAAGGCCTCCTTGCCTACCTTGAGGGTCAGGGGCCCGGCAAAGTCGCGGAGCTGCTGCTCCCGGCACGGCGACCGGCGCGAGGGGGGTGTGTGGATATAGGGACGTTCAACGTCCCTATATCCACACACCTCTCACTAGCGGTAACACTTGCGCGCCGCCAGTCACAGCGAGTGCCTTCACGGACTCCCGGCTGCGGTGAGTGTGACCCCGCGTCCATGAAGGAATTGGGACACTCAACGTCCCGATTCCTTCATGGACGGGCTGCACCATGACGAAGAGGTGCCTTCGCGGCTTTCGAGCACTCCTTGTGACATAAGGATCTTCGGCCGACCCGACGAAAGTCGGCAGCACCTCTTCGGCGGGTGACTTCGCGCGAAACGTGCGCTATACAGAGACCATATTGCGTGTTCATGCGCGAAAGGTGTCTCGAATGAGCAGAGTTGCGCAATCCCTGAGTTGTTTGGCCGCAGTGGCCCTTCTCGGGCTTTCCCCGGTCGCCGCCCACGCCGATCCGGCCGCGGCGCCGTCCGGCAAGCTGGGCGATCTCACCGGCATCTCCGGTGACGGCCCCACGGTCACCCTGAAATCGGGCAGCGCCGCGGTGCGCGTCAGCTTCCCGGCCGAAGGCGCCGTCCGCGTCTGGCTGGCGCCGGACGGCACGTTCACCGATCCGGCCGGGAGCAAGATCGTGCTGCCGCGCACGGGCGACCCGGTCACGCCGAAGAAGACCGACAAGGGGGACTACTGGGCGGTTTCCACGGCCAAGGCGACCTTGCGGGCGTACAAGCACCCCATGCGGCTCGCCTTGTACGACGGCGCGGACAGCAAGCGGCTGTGGGAGGAGTCGGCGCCGCTGTCCTGGACCGACAAGCAGACCACGCAGACCCTGGCGCGGACGGCGACCGAGCAGTTCGTCGGCGGCGGTGAGCAGAACGGCCGGTTCAGCCACCGCGACCAGAAGATCCGCATCTTCGCCGACTACAACTGGAACGACGGCGGGGCACCGAATTCGCAGCCGTTCTACGCCTCCACGGCGGGATACGGCGTGCTCCGCAACACCTTCTCGCAAGGTACGTACGCCTTCACCGAGCCGGTGCGCACGACGCACGACGAGCGCCGTTTCGACGCGACGTACGTCGTCGGCGCGGGACTCAAGGACGTCATCACCGGCTATACCGACCTGGTCGGAAAGCCTTTCCTGCCACCGCTCTACGGGCTTGAGCACGGTGACGCCGACTGCTATCTGCACAACGCCAACCGCGGCGAGCGGCATACGCTGGACGCGGTGAAGATCGCCGAGGGGTACACCCAGCACGGGATGCCGAACGGCTGGATGCTGGTCAACGACGGGTACGGCTGCGGGTACGAAAACCTCCAGCAGACGGGCGAGGGCCTGCGCAAGAACAACATGCAACTCGGCCTGTGGACCGAGAACGGGGTGCCGAACCAGGTCGAGGAGGTCAAGGCCGGGGTCCGGGTCCGCAAGCTCGACGTCGCGTGGGTCGGCCCGGGCTACCAGTTCGCGCTGGACGCCTGCGACACCGCGCACAAGGGCATCGAGGACAACAGCGACGCGCGCGGATTCGTCTGGACGCCGGTCAGCTGGGCGGGCGCGCAGCGGTGCGGCGTGCTGTGGAGCGGCGACCAGGCCGGTTCCTACGACTACATCAAGTGGCAGATCCCGACCTACGCGGGCGCCACGACGTCGGGGATCGCGTACAACACCGGTGACATCGACGGAATCTTCGGCGGCAGCCCGCAGACCTACGTTCGCGACCTGCAGTGGAAGGCCTTCCTGCCGGTCTCGATGACCATGGACGGCTGGGCCGCGTCGGACAAGCAGCCGTGGCGGTACGGCGAGCCGTACACCTCGATCAACCGGAAGTACCTGCTGCTCAAGGAACGACTGCTGCCCTACACCTACAGTCATTCGGTGGAGGCGCACAAGACCGGCGTCGGCCAGGTCCGGCCGCTGGCACTCGAATATCCCGACGACCCGAACGTCTGGGGTGAGAAGGCGAAGTACGAGTTCCTGTCCGGCAAGGACTTCCTCGTCGCGCCGGTGTACGAGAACTCCACCGTCCGCAACGGTATCTACCTGCCGAAGGGGACTTGGGTCGACTACTGGAGCGGCAAGACCTACACCGGACCGACCACTGTGGACGGTTACGACGCGCCGCTCGACACGCTGCCGTTGTTCGTCCGCGCCGGGGCCGTGGTCCCGATGTGGGCCGAAGGTACGAAGTCGTGGCAGACCCGGGACAAGGGCGTGCTCGACCTCGACGTCTACCCGCAGGGCAAGGGCTCGTTCACGCTCACCGAAGACGACGGCGTGACCAGGGCGTACAAGAACGGTGACCAGGCGAAGCAGACGTTCACGGTGGACGCGCCGACGTCCGGCCCCGGCACGGTGACCGTCGGGATCGGTGCCGCTTCCGGTTCCTACGCCGGGAAGCCCGCGTCGCGGAACTACCAGCTGACCGTCCACACGGGAAGCAGGCCCGGCAGTGTGCTGGCCGGGATGACGGCCCTCCGGCAGTACAGCAGCAAGGCCGAACTGGACGCGGCGCCGTCGGGCTGGTGGTTCGACCCGGCCACGGGCGGGGTCGTGCGGGTCAAGACCGGGAAGATCGGCGCCGGTGACCGCCAGGACATCCGGCTGTTCGGGACCAGCGCGGTCGGCGGGTTCTTCCCCGAGGACCACGACGGAGCGGTGACGCTGTCCGTGCCGTCCGTCGCCGGCCCCGGGCAGACCGCGACAGGCTCGCTGAGCTTCACCAACGGCACGCCGCTGCCGGTCCGCGACGTCGCGTTCTCCCTGCCCGCCAACGGTTTCCGGGTCGAGGTACCCGCCGGGCCGCGGCTGGTGATGCCCGGCCAGACCGTCCGGGTCCCGGTGAAGGTCACGCCGGACGCGGGGATCAAGCCGGACGATTACCAGCTCACCGCGACCGCGTCGTACAAGGCGCGGCTCGGGGAGAACCGGGTCACCGACTCGGTGACGGTCACCGTGCCGCACGGTTCACTGGCCGCGGCCTACGGCAACGTCGGGGTCACCGACGCGGCCCACGTCGCGGTGGGCGATCTGGATGGCGGCGGCAGCAGCTTCCGGGCCGAAGGTCTCGCCGAGGCCGGACTTCGGCCCGGGGCGGGCTTCACGGCGTTGGGCGCGAAGCTGACGTGGCCGGAAACCGGTACCGGGCAGCAGGACAACGTCCTGGCGTCCGGTCAGACGATCGCGGTGCGCGGGACGGGTGCCAAGCTGGTGCTGGCGGGAACCGGCACCGGCACGGCGAAGGGCACCGTCGTCGTCCGGTACGCCGACGGCAGCACGAGCCAGGCCGAACTCGGCTTCCCCAACTGGTGCTGCGCCGATCCCGCCCAGTACGGCGCGACCACGGTGGCGACCGTGATGGGCAAGAACACCCGCGCCGGGGCCGCGTACCCGACCGTGCCGTACCGGGTCTTCGCGAACTCCGTCCCGCTGGCCGCGGGTAAGGAGGTCGTCGCGGTGACCCTTCCGTCCAACACCGCGATGCACGTCTTCGCCGCGGGCATCGGCTGAGTCCTCGTGAGTGGTAATGACGGTTCTAACCGTCATTACCACTCACGAGTCAAGCCGCGACGGGCGTCCACAGCGCGTCGATGGCCCGTTCGGCCTCGGCCTGGCTGGCCTCGGCCAGCGGGATGAGGTCCGCCATCGCCGGGTTGACCTTCGCCAGGGTCAGCTCGGCGGTGACGAACCGCGGCTCGAGGCCGGTCAGCGAGATACCGTGCGGGATCCACGCCTGTGCGTGGTCCCAGCCCTCGCGCGGGGTGCCTTCGCCGTAGCCGCCGCCGCGTGCGGTCACGACGATGAAGTCACGGCCGCCGAGCAGGCCTTCCCTGGTCTCGGCGTCGAGCGACAGCCCGGGCGCGATCAGGTGGTCGACCCAGGCCTTGACCGTGCTCGGCGGGCCGAAGTTGTACAGCGGCAGGCCCAGCAGGATCGTGTCGGCCGCCTTCACCTCGTCGACGAGCTCCTTGATGAGCCGCCAGGCCGCGGCCTGCTCCGGGGTGTGCTGCTCCGGCGGGGTCATCTTGGCCGCGTTGGCGACCGCGTCCAGATGCGGCAGCGGGTCGGCGCCCAGGTCGCGGTAGGTGACGGTGCCTTCCGGATGCGCGGCGCGCCAGGCCGCGGCCGCCCGCGCGGTGAGGCGACGGCTGGTCGAGTGCTCGCCCGTGATGCTGGAGTCGATGTGCAGCAGGTTCGTCATGCCTACTATCTTGCACAGATAGTTTGTGTAACGCAAACCATTGATGCTGTAGCGACCATCATGCGGGACGTACACTCGACGAGTGCCCGAACTCCCGGTCGTGAACCAGCCCCCGCACCGCTGCGGCGCGCTCCTCGACCACGTCACCCGCCGCATCCGGCTGCGCAGCGAGTCCGTCCTGGCCCCGCTCGGCCTGCGCCCCCGGCATCTGGTCGCGCTCACCGTGCTGCGCGACCTCGGCGGCTGTTCGCAGCAGGACCTCGCGAAAACGCTGGAGATGGACGGCACGAACGTCGTCGGGCTGCTGAACGATCTCGAATCCGCGAACCTCGTCGAACGCAGGAGGTCACCGGAGGACCGGCGGCGGCATATCGTCGAACTCACCGACGTCGGGATGAAGCAGCTCGTCAAGGCCGAGTTCGCCCTCGCCGGAGTCGAGGACGAAGTGCTCGGCGGGCTCGACAAGGATCAGCGCGAAACGCTGTACAACCTGCTGTTCCAGGCGGCGGGACACGCCGAGGTCGCCGCTTGTGTCGAATCCGTGCACATCGACGACTGCTAGGCCCCGAACAGGTCGTGAAGCTGTTTTGTGGCTTCGGCGCCGTACATGACGCTTCCGACCGGGACCTCGCTTCCCACCGCGTCGATCACCCGGGCCGTCCACACGGGACCGAACGCGCCGCACAACTCGATCAGCTGTGCCCCTTCATCGACCAACCGCCGGGCCGCGGCGACGACCTGGTCCACGCGGCCGACCCCGATCAGCACCGTCAGGCACCGCCCAGTGTCCACACGGGACACGTCCCGCGCCGGGTCGCAGCCCTCGGCCAAGTACACGAAACCCCACTGTCGCATGACGATTCTCCTTCGTTCTCGATCACCGTGAGGTAATCGCGGAACGCGGGGTCCCGTCCACGAGGCGGATCCGTACGGCCGTCCGGGAGGACCGAAGAGCAGAGGTCGGGCGGACGGCGCGAAGATCCGCTGTGGGCGCCGTCATACCAGCGCCGCGATCCGCTCCGAAGACTCGTGCGCCGGGTCCCACACGAGGGCGTGCCGGACGACCGGGGCCTCCCGCAGCGGCAACCAGCGCAGACCTTCGGCCGGTTCCTCTCGGGGACGCAAGGCGACGACGTCGCCACCGTGCCGCAGTTCGGCGACGAACAGCGACCGCCGAGGCGGTCCGGCGCGGACGTGAGCCGGCCGCCAGCCCGCCGCCGCGCAGTCCGCGAGCAGCCTGTCGTGGTAGCCGGGAGCCAGCTTTCTTTCGTACAGAAGGAGGTCCAGGCCGGTGAGATCGTCCCATCCCACTTCGTCGAGCCGGGCCAGGGAGTGGGCGTCGGAGACGAGCACACCCAACGGCCTCTCGCTCACGACAGCGACGCGCAGGCCGTCCACGTCCTCCGGCAAGGCGAGCAGTCCGGCGTCGAGCGCGCCGCGGCGGAGGAGGTCGAGCTGCCGCGCGGCGGACAGGTCGTCGATCTCCGCCGCTTCGGCGTACAAGGTCGACAGGACGGCAGGTGGCGCACCCGGCGTCACGCCGACGCGGAGCGGCCGGCCCATGGTGGTGTCGCGGACGGCCCGTGCGCCGAGTTCGGCCTCCTCCAGTATCCGCCGGGCGTGGGGGAGCAGCGCCAGGGCGGCGGCGGTGGGCGTCATCCCCGACTGGGTCCGGACGAACAAGGTCGCGTCCAGTTCCCGTTCCAGCGCGATGATCTGCTGGCTGAGCGACGACGCGCGGAGGCCGAGACGCTCCGCCGCGCGGGTGAGATGCCCTTCGTCCGCCACGGCGCACAGATATCGAAGACGTCGTAACTCCACAGCCGCACACTAACCCGTAGGAGAATGGCGGAGTGACTGACGGAGAAGCCCGATGGCGCACCACCACGCACGACTGGGCCGGGTCCGTGGACGCCGGGCATCTGAGGTATGTCCGCCGGAACCCCGGGGAGTTGGCCCCCGGCGGAGTCGCGCACCTGATCCTCGAAGTGCTCGCCTACGCGGCGGAGGAAGCCGAAAGCACCGGCCACGGGAAGGCCGTCGTCACGGTCCACCCCGACGGCTCGGTCTCGGTGGCGGACGACGGGCGGGGCACCGACACCCGCGCGGACGGGCATGGCGGCTTCGTGAAGAAACCGGTCATGTCGACCAAGGATCTGCGCTTCTTCGATTTCCCGGGAAAACAATGGCTTCCGGACGGTCATCCGCGTCGCGGGGTGTCGGTCGTGGCGGGCCTGAGCGACTGGCTCGTGCACACCAACCGGCGTCACAACGGCTCTTGGACCCAGCGTTACGAACGCGGCGTCCCGGTCACCGATCTGACGCCGATCGCCGACGACGGTACGACGGGAACGACGGTGCACTTCTCCCCGGGCGCGGAAGTAGGCCCTGTTCGGCTGCCGGATGTCGACGGGTGGCCGTACTTGAGTGTGGAGGTCGTCCGATGAGAAGGTGCCTGACCGCGACGGCTTCGATCCTGGCCCTGCTCGCGGGGTGCTCGGCCGGGCAGGAACCGCCGCCCGCCAAACCCGTGTACGACCTGCCCGCGCGTGAGGTCCGGCCGGACGAGATCGCGTTGCACCTGCCGCCGGCGCTCAACGGGGAGACCGAGTTCTCCCTCATCGGGCTGGCCGCCGGACTGCCCAGCCTCACCGGCAGCCACGCCGAATTCGAGGCGAAGGGACAGTTCGTCCGGCTCCGGCTGGTGGTGACGGGAAAGGGCCTCTCCGGGATCCTCTTCGACACGCGGCGCCAGCAACTCGTCACCGATTCCGGTGCGGTGATCGCGGTCGACAACCAGGCCATGACGATCAAGCGCCAGCCGGACAAGTTCGAGCTGGGGCGCGGGGTACGGGTCGAGTTCGACCTCTACTTCGACCTCCCGAAGGAGGCGAAACCTGTGGTGCTGCGGGCTTTCGGCGGTCCGACGCTGACGGACATGAAGAACCTCAACGGCACCGACATCAAACTGGCCTGAAAAGGGCCCCGCCGCGAAAGCGACGGGGCCCTTTTCGAAAGGCGTCAGACGCCCAGGTCGCCACCGAGGTAGGCGGCCCGCACCTGCGGGTCGTCCAGCAGCTCGGCACCGCGGGCGCTCTTGACCACTTGACCGGTCTCCAGCACGTACGCGCGGTCGGAGAGCTTCAGCGCCTGCTGCGCGTTCTGCTCCACCAGCAGGACCGTGGTCCCGCGCTTGTTGATCTCGCGGATGATGTCGAAGATCTGCGCGATCAGCATCGGCGCCAGGCCCATGGACGGCTCGTCGAGCAGCAGCACCTTGGGTTTGGTCATCAGCGCGCGGCCGATGGCGATCATCTGCTGCTCGCCACCGGACATCGTGCCGCCGAACTGGGTCTTGCGTTCGTTCAGCCGCGGGAACAGCTCGTAGACCTCGTCGAGGTCGGCCTTCAGGTCGTCCTTGCGGGTGTAGGCACCCATCAGGAGGTTCTCCTGCACCGTCATCCCGGGGAACACGCCCCGGCCTTCCGGTGACTGGCCGATCCCGAGCTCGACCCGTTTGTGGCCGGGTGTCTTCGAGATGTCCTTGCCGTCGAAGAGGATCCGGCCGCTGGTCAGCGGACGCAGGCCCGAGATCGTCTTCAGCGTCGTGGTCTTGCCGGCGCCGTTGGCCCCGATGAGCGAAACGATCTCGCCTTCGTCGACCTCGATGGTCATACCCTTGAGCGCGGCGATCTTCCCGTAGTGGACGTTGATGTCCTGAACCTCAAGAAGCATCTTCCGCCACCCCCAGGTAAGCCTCGATCACCTTTTGGTTGTTCTGCACCTCGTGGGGGAGCCCTTCTGCGATCTTCTGGCCGAAGTCGAGCACGGCCAGCCGGTCGGCGATCTGCATGACCAGGCCCATGTCGTGCTCGATGAGCAGCACGGTGCGGCCGTCGTCACGGATCTTGCGGATCAGTTGCTGCAGCGAGTTCTTCTCCGCCGGGTTCATGCCGGCGGCGGGCTCGTCGAGCAGCAGCAGCTTCGGGTCGGTGGCGAGCGCACGCGCGATCTCCAGACGGCGCTGGTCGCCGTAGGAGAGGTTCTTCGCGGTGTTGTGCTCGACCCGGCCGATGCCGACGAAGTCCAGCAGATCCCTCGCCAGCTCGCGGCCCCGCTTCTCTTCCTTGCGGTGCACGGGCAGGCCCAGCGTCGCCGAGATCGCGCCGGTCTTGTGGTGCGAGTCCGCACCGACCATCACGTTCTCGAGCGCCGACATGTTGTGGAACAGCCGGATGTTCTGGAACGTACGGGCGATCCCGGCCTGGTTGATCTTGAACCGCTTCATCCCGTCGACCCGGGTGTCGCCGAAGCGCACCTGGCCTTCGGTCGGCCGGTAGACACCGGTGACCACGTTGAAGACCGTGGTCTTGCCCGCGCCGTTCGGGCCGATCAGGGCGAAGATCTCACCCTGGTTGATGGTGAGGTCGACTTCCTTCAAGGCCGTGACGCCGCCGAAGCGCATCGTCACGTTGTCGAATTCGAGCAGTGCGCTCATTTCGTCACCTCCGCCGAAGCCTCGGAATCCGGACCCGCGACCTCGGCGCCCATGGCACCCATCCCGCCCGTTCCTTCGTGTAGTTCCGCCTTCCGCTGCCGCGACGGCAGCAGGCCCTCCGGTCGCAGCGCCATCATCAGCACCAGCACACCACCGAAGATCAGGATGCGGTATTCGGACAGGAACCGGAACCGCTCCGGAAGCCAGGCGACCAGGAACGCGCCGAGCATGACACCGGGCAGGTTGCCCGCACCACCGAGCACCACGGCCGCGAGGATGGTCGCGGACAGGATGAACGGGAAGTTGTTCGGCTCGATGAAGACGGCCTTGCTCGCGTAGACCACACCGGCCATACCGCCGAGCATGGCGCCGATGGCGAACGCCAGCAGCTTGAACTTGAACGTCGGGACGCCCATCAGCTCGGCGGCGTCCTCGTCCTCGCGGATGGCCGCCCACGCCCGGCCGACCCGGCTCTTGTGCAGCCGCACCGAGAAGACGATCGCGATCACGATCGCCGCGACGATCAGGTAGTAGTACGGCGCCGGGTCGAGCAGGAACTCGGTCCCGAACATGGGTTCCGGGTGCGGGATGTTGGTGATACCGCGGGCGCCGCCGATGGCGTCGGTGTTCGTCGCGGTGATCCGGACGATCTCACCGAAGCCGAGGGTCACGATGGCCAGATAGTCACCGCGAAGCCGGAGCGTCGGAGCGCCGAGGATCACCCCCGACATCGCCGCCAGGAAGATGCCGAGCACGAGCGTGCCCCAGAATCCCCAGCCGTGCTGGGTGCCCATCACGGCGAGCGTGTAGGCACCGATCGCGAAGAACGCGACGAACCCGAGGTCGAGCATGCCCGCGTGACCGACGACGATGTTCAGGCCGATCGCCAGCAGGATGTACACCCCGACCGGGAAGATCAGGACCGTGGTCCAGTCCGATTCCGGGGACATGAACGAGCCGATCGCGGGCGCGGGAAGGATCAGCGCGCCGATGATCAGAGCGAGGTACACGCCATAACGTTGCCAATGCGGGGCGCGTGCCCACCAATCCCGCATGCCGTCCACGGGGTGAAAGCCGGCGCGTCCGGCCTTGCCGTTCTCTGGGGACTTTTCAGCCACTTCTTCGTTGCCCTTCATGCGCGTGCCCGCTGCAGCGATTCACCGAGGATGCCGGTGGGTCGGAACATCAGGACCAGCACCAGTACCACGAAGGCGGTGACGTCCTTCCAAGCCGAACCGAAGAAGATCGAACTCCAGTTCTCCACCAGGCCGAGCACGATGCCACCGAGCAGAGCGCCGCGCAGGTTGCCGATACCTCCCAGCACGGCCGCGGTGAACGCCTTGATACCGAGGAGGAAGCCGATGCGGTAATCGGTGTTCTCGTACTCCATGACGTACAGCGCCGCCGCGACACCGGCCATCGCGCCACCGAGCAGGAACGTGAGGCGCACGATCTTGTCGATGCTGACGCCCATCAGCACGGCGGCTTCGGGATCCTGTGCGGTGGCACGGATACCGCGGCCGATGCGGGTGCGGCTGACCAGCTGGTCGAGGACGACCATCATGATCACGGCGCCGACGACGACGAAGACGTGGTCCGTGCGCACGACACCGTTGCCGATGTGGAAAAGCTCCTCGTGCGGGATGAACCGTGGCGCGTTCTGTTGCACACGGCCGGATTTGTCGGTGATCCATTCGATGATCTCGAGGCCGAACAGCTCCTGGAGGAACAGCGAGGCGCCGATGGCGGAGATCAGGGCGGCGAGCCGGGTCGCGCCCTTCTTGCGGAGCGGCCGGTAGGCCACTTGCTCCAGCAGCACCGCCGCACCGCCGGACACGGCGGCCGACGCGATGATGATCAGCAGCAGTACCGCGATCATCCCGAACACGCCGAGCGTGATCGGGGCGGTGCCACCCGCGATGGTGATGAGGACGAACAGGGACGTGACCGTCCCGATCATGAAGATCTCGGAATGTGCGAAGTTGATGAGCCGGAGCACGCCGTAGACCATTGTGTAGCCGAGGGCGATGAGGGCGTAGATGCTTCCGGCGACCAGTCCGCCGATGGTGCTACCGAGGAACTGGGCTTGCAGATCTTGAAGCATGACGTGGATGCCTTACGGGACGGGGCGAGGATTTCTTCGCCACATTTGCGGGAAGCGGGGGTGCTGTGATCGCACAGCGCCCCCGCTTCCGTTAGGTGTTCCTATCTGCTCCGTCAGCCGTTGAGCTTGGCTTCGGTCGAGACGCCGAGGTTCTTCAGGACACCACCGGTGACCTGGTAGACGTTGATCGCGTCCGTCGACGGTTCGCCGTTCTCCTTGAACTTGATCTGCTTCGAGACGCCCTTGAAGTCGATCGTCTTGAGGGCCTCGTTGATCTTCTCCGAGGTGGTGGCGCCCGCCTTGACCGCGTTGATGATGGCGGTCGCGGCGTCGTAGCCCTCGCTCGAGTAGATCGCCGGGTCGACGTTGTACGCGGCCTTGTACTTGGTGCTGAACTCGTCGGTGGAGCCGGCGTCCGGGATGTTGCACGGGCAGCCGACGACGGCCTTCTCGGCGGCCGCGGCACCCGCACCGCTGACCAGCTGGGCGTCGAGCGAACCGTCACCGGTCGCGAAGGTGGCGGTCACCTGGCTGTCACGCAGCTGCTTGAGCAGACGGCCACCCTGGGCGTAGTAGCCACCGAAGAGGATGATGTCCGGGTTCGCGGCCTTGACCTTCTGCACGGTCGAGGAGTAGTCCGACGCGTCCTTGGCGAACTTGTCGCGCTCGGACGGGATGTTCTTCTCCTTCAAGGTCTTCTCGAAGTTGTCCGCCAGGCCCACGCTGTATTCCTGGTCGTCCGAGATGATGTAGGCCTTCTTGGGCGACTTCGCCGTGATGAGGAAGTTGGCGATGGCCGGGCCCTGGCTGGCGTCACTCGCGACGACGCGGTGCCAGTACTTCCACCCGTTCGAGGACAGGCCCGCGTTGGTGGCCGAGGGCGAGACGCTCGGGATCTTGTTCTGCTCCAGCTGTCCGCCGATGGCCTTCGACTCACCGGAGAAGGCCGGGCCGATCAGCGCGGTGATCTTGTCCTGGCCGACGGCCGTCGCGATCAGCGACGTCGCCTGCTCGGGCTTGCCCTGGCTGTCGTACTCCTTGAGTTCCAGCTTCGTCGCCGGATTCGTCTTGTTGTACTCGTCGATAGCGAGCTTGGCGCCGTTGCGGGGCGGGATCACGATCCCGGAGTTCTCACCGGTGAGGTCACCCATGAACCCGATCTTCAGCGTGCTGCTGTCACCGCTGCCGGACGAGCTGCTGCCGCCTGCACAGCCCGCCAGCGCCAGCGACGCAGCCGCCGCGACGGCGAGAACCCGTCCAAAACGCACTCCTGACACCGACTACCTCCCATGACCAACCAGCCGCCGGTAGGCGTTGCCCCCGACACAGGGGCTAGGTTAGGGCAGGAAGATATCCCCCTACGCCATGATCTGCACAGGCGCCCATCACTCTGTGTCCACATCGTGACGGTCGAAACCGGAACGAATTGCACGAAAAGGCGAATGTTGCCGGTTGGCGAGTCTTCGCTGGTCACGCTGGGGATTCACCGTTACCACAGCGATCATGCTTGTGGGTAATGATCATGTTTCGGCCGCGTATCTTGCGCTTTTTCACCACCTTCGTGGGCGGCCGTTCGCCGTAGCAAGGCTGCCCCAAAGGGCGTCAACCGTGCCCTCCTTCTCCTTGCCTCGATGACAACCGATGACAACCGATGGTTGTCATCCGGGTCCGAACGGCTGTTGGATCACCACCCCGGTCTCGCGGTTGGCTGTGCCCAGAGCCGAGAAACACCGAAGACCTGGGAGAAACGACGATGAGCGTCGAACTGAGCGGAGCGATCGAAGGCGTGGCGGCGGGAGTCCCGTTCGTGGCCTTGCCTCCGTCGGAGAACGAGCGGACGGCGCCGATGGTGCTCACCTGGCATCTGCTGGGCGCGCCCTTCAGTGAGGCGGCCATGGCGGCGGCGCTGCCGATGCGGGACCTGCCGGCGTGGCGCGTGCACCTCGGGTTGCCGCTGACCGGGAAACGCTTCCCCGAAGGCGGTTTCGAGGGTTTCTTCCGCCTCGCGAGCGAGGACAACGTGCTCAACGTCGTCGAACCGCTCACCAAACAGGTCGAGGCGGAGTTCCCGGCGGCGCTGGCGGAGCTGCGGTCGCGTTTGTCCATTGAGGACGGCCCGATCGGCCTGGTCGGCGGGTCGCAGGGCGGTGCGGTCGCCCTGCAGATGCTGACCCACGCCGAGCTCCCGGTCGCGGCGGCGGCGCTGGTGAACCCGGTGACCCAGCTGGCGCCGGTGATCGCCGCGAACGAGCGGATCTACGACGTCACCTACCACTGGTCGGACCGGTCGCGCGCGGTGGCGGACGAGTACGACTACGTGCGGCGGGCGGAGGAACTGACCGCGCCTGTCCTGCTCGTCATCGGCGAGAAGGACGACGTCTCGATCACCGAACCGGCCGAAGCCCTGCACAAGGCGCTGGGGGAGCGGCGCTCCGAGCTGGTCACCATCCCGGGCATGGCGCACGAATTCGCCGAGGCGCCGGGAATCGAACCCGCGCCGCAGACCGTGCACGCCCAGCTCGTCGACGCCGAACTCACGCGCTGGTTCGCCCGGCACCTAGCTGTCTGAGGTCGTCGTCCGGCAGCCAAGACCGCCCGGGATCGTAGGCGCACCAACCCTCTTCGTGGCTGGTCCGGCCAAGGAGCGCCAGCAGGCGCTGCAAGGCCGGGCCCTCGCCGCGCCGCCACACCACCGACCACGGGAACAGCGGCGAGGGCTCGAAGGGCAGGACTCGCAGTTTGAGATCGGAGGCGAGGTCCATGTCGGCACCGGCGAGGGTGACCCGCGGTTTGCCGTACCGGGTCTGTTCCAGGGTGTGCCGAAGGTCGTAGGTGACACCCGAATCATCGATCGGGACGCCGTATTCCTTGCATAGGCGTTGCAAATAAGAAAGCCATTCGACCGGGCCCGCCAATTGCGGAAGCCAGATACCTTCGCCCCGGAGATCGGACAACTTGAGCACCTCGTTGCCCGCGAGCGGATGTTCAGGGGCGAGGAGGGCGACCAGCGATTCGAGCCGGACGAGCCGGTGCTCGAGTTCGGCGGGCACTTCGCGGCCGAGATCGGCGACGCGGCCGAACGCGAGGTCGATCTCGCCGCGGACCAGCGGATCGAGCGCGTTGGTCAGCCCTTGCCCGGAGATACGCTCGACCGCGAGGGCGGGATCGCGCTGGGCGACGCGCCTGAGCATGTACATGGGGGCGAGGCGCGGGTCGATGATGTCGAGGCGCGGAGGGCGGTCCCGCAGGCCCATCGCGGCGACGGCGGCGTCCGCGGCACGGATCAGCTCGCGCGCGTGCGGGAGGAAGCGGTCGCCGTCGGGGGTCAGCTCGACGGAGCGGTTGGTGCGCCGGAACAGCTGGACCGCCAGGGCGTCCTCGAGTTTCCGGACCCGTTTCGACAGCGCTTGCTGGGTGAGGAACAGGGATTCGGCCGCGCGACCGAAATGACCGTGGTCGGCGGTCGCGACGAACGCGCGCACCTGTGCCGTGTCGAGGTCCACGCCCCTCAACGTACGTGAAGGCCCCCTTCATGTACCTAGGCGCAAGGAAGGGGGCCTTCATGTACTTCCGGCAGGCTGGAGCCGGGCGCGCTCAGACGCCCGGCGGCCGCTCCCTTACGACACAGGTCAGCCGCGCGGTGCACGAACGACGGCCCTGGTCGTCGGTCAGGACGATCTCCGCGGTGATGGTCCCGCGGCCGACGTGCACCGGGGTCGCGACGCCGGTCACCCGGCCGGAGCGGACCGCCCGGTGGTGGGTGCACGAGAGTTCGAGACCCATCGTCGCCTTGTCGGTGCCGGCGTTGAGCGCGGCGACCATCGAGCCGAGCGCCTCGGCGACGACGGCGTTCGCGCCGCCGTGGAGGAGGCCGTAGGGCTGGAGGTTGCCCTCTACCGGGATGCTGCCCACCACTCGTTCGGGGCTGAATTCGCTGATTTCGAGCCCGAGCTTGTCGTTGAGCTGCTGGCCGGCGAAGGCCGGGTCGATCCCGGCGAAGGATTCGAGGGCTTGTTCGGTCACGCAAAGCTCCTTAACATTCATGTTCCCGCGACCGTGATCGCGTCACCAGGGCGCACGTTATCGAGTTTTTCTCACGTCCGGCTCCAGTGCGCCCCGATCGCGGGCCTTCGGCCTGGCTTTTTCCTGCGCCGATGGGGCTGGGCAGCTCCGCCGACAGGCCGCAACAGACACGACAGACAGGACTGTCGGACCCTCACCCTAGACTCGCTCTCGTGAGCCCGAGTGAGAACACGACCGTTGCCAACGCCACACCCGCCACCGCACAGGCCGAGCGGCCCAAACTGCTGCTGATCGACGGCCATTCGATGGCGTATCGCGCCTTCTTCGCGCTGCCGGCGGAGAACTTCAAGACCAAGACCGGGCAGACGACGAACGCGGTGTTCGGGTTCACCTCGATGCTCATCAACCTGCTGCGCGACGAGGCGCCCACCCATCTCGCAGTGGCGTTCGATCTCTCCCGCAAGACGTTCCGCTCGGAGACGTTCGCGGAGTACAAGGCCAACCGCAGCAGTACCCCGGACGAGTTCAAGGGCCAGGTCGGGCTGGTCGAGGACGTGCTGAAGGTCCTCGGGATCCCGGCGCTGACCAAGGAGAACTACGAAGCCGACGACATCATCGCCACGCTCACGACACAGGCGACCGCCGAAGGCTTCGACGTCCTCATCTGTACGGGTGACCGTGACGCGCTCCAGCTGGTGACCGAGCACGTCACCGTGCTGTACCCGAAGCGCGGGGTCTCGGAGATGACCCGGTTCACCCCGGAGGCGGTCGAGGAGAAGTACGGCCTCACCCCGGCGCAGTACCCGGACTTCGCCGCCCTGCGTGGCGACCCCTCGGACAACCTGCCCAGCATCCCCGGCGTCGGCGAGAAGACGGCCGCGAAGTGGATCAGGCAGTTCGGCTCCTTCAACGAGCTGATCGACCGGGTCGACGAGGTCAAGGGCAAGGTCGGCGACGCGCTGCGCGAGCACCTCGGCGCGGTGATGCTGAACCGCCAGCTCACCGAGCTGATCCGCGACGTCGAGCTGGAGCTCGGCCCGTCCGGTCTCGAACTGCGGCCCTGGGACCGCGAGGCCGTCCACGCGCTGTTCGACGAACTCGAGTTCCGTGTCCTGCGTGACCGCCTCTTCGCCACCCTGCAGAGCGCCGAACCCGAGGCCGAAGAGGGCTTCGAGGTCAGCGGCGCGAAGCTCGCCCCGGGCGCGCTCACCGCCTGGCTCGCCGCGCACACCGGCCAGGACGCGCCGGTCGGCCTGGCGTTCCGTACCACCGGGGCCTCGGTCCGCTCCGACCTGAAGGCCATCACCTTCGCGGCGCCGGACGGCGAAGGCGCGTATGTCGACGTCACCGCGATGGATGCCGAGGACGACAAGGCGCTCACCGCCTGGCTCGCCGACGAGAAGATCCAGAAGATCGGCCACGAGCTCAAGGTCCCGTTGCACGCCGTCCGCGCGCGCGGCTGGGCGTTCGCGGGGCTCGTCATGGACACGGCGCTCGCGGCGTACCTGGTCCGGCCTGGCCAGCGCACGTTCGAACTCGACGACCTGGTCCTGCGTTACCTGCACCGCGAGCTGCGCTCCGAGGCCGACACCGGCGACGGGCAGCTGTCGCTGCTCGACGGTGGCGCCGAGGACATGGAGCAGAAGGAGATCCAGGCCGAGCTGGTCAAGGCCCGCGCGGTCGCCGAACTGGCCGGCGCGCTGACCAAGGAGCTGGAGGAACTCGGCGGCGCGCAGCTGCTCGTCGAGCTGGAACTGCCGCTCCTGCAGGTGATCACCGGTCTCGAAGCGGCGGGTATCGCCGTCGACATCGAGCATCTGACGGATCTGGAAGCGCACTACCTCAGCCGGGTCACCCAGGCCGCGGACGAGGCGTACGCGGTCATCGGCAAGCAGGTCAACCTCGGTTCGCCGAAGCAGCTGCAGGTGATCCTGTTCGACGAACTCGGCATGCCGAAGACCAAGCGCACCAAGACCGGCTACACCACCGACGCCGAGGCGCTGCAGAGCCTGTTCGAGAAGACCGAGCACCCGTTCCTGCAGCATCTGCTGGAGCACCGGGACGCGACCCGGCTGCGCACCACGGTCGAGGGACTGATCAAGTCGGTCGCCGACGACGGCCGCATCCACACCACCCTGCTGCAGACGATCGCCGCCACCGGACGGCTCTCCTCGGTCGACCCGAACCTGCAGAACATCCCGATCCGCACCGAGGAAGGCCGCCGCATCCGCGACGCGTTCGTCGTCGGCGACGGATACGCCGAGCTGATGACGGCGGACTACAGCCAGATCGAAATGCGGATCATGGCGCACCTCTCGCAGGACGAAGGACTGATCCAGGCATTCAACAGCGGCGAGGACCTGCACACCTTCGTGGCGTCGCGCGCGTTCTCCCTGCCGCCGGAGGAGATCACGCCGGAACTGCGCTTCCGGGTCAAGGCGATGTCGTACGGCCTGGCGTACGGGCTGTCGGCGTACGGGCTTTCGCAGCAGCTGCGGATCTCGACCGAAGAAGCCAAGGAACAGATGGAGGCGTACTTCTCCCGGTTCGGCGGAGTACGCGATTACCTCCATTCGGTCGTCGGTGACGCGGCGAAGGTCGGTTACACGGAAACGATCTTCGGTCGCCGCCGTTATTTGCCGGACCTCAACAGCGACAATCGCCAGCGCCGGGAAATGGCGGAGCGGATGGCGCTCAACGCACCCATTCAGGGCAGCGCGGCCGACATCATCAAGGTCGCCATGCTGAATGTGCATCGTGCGCTGACCGAGGCGAAGTTGAAGAGCCGCGTATTGCTGCAGGTCCACGACGAACTCGTCCTCGAAGTCGCCGAAGGTGAGCGCGAGCAGCTGGAAGCGTTGGTGCGGCAGGGAATGGGCTCCGCCTACGAACTGGCCGTCCCGCTCGAGGTGTCCGTCGGCTACGGGCGGTCCTGGAACGACGCCGCGCATTAGGCCTCGTGAGTGGTAATGATGGTTCTAACCCTCATTACCACTCACGATCGGTAGGGTCTTCCGGGTGGGTTCCGAGCGAAGACGCTGGCGGGTGCGGTTGCGCGATCACCGTGGGCGGATCCTGGGTGCCGGGACCATGCTCGACGGGGAGCACCTCCTCACCTGCGCTCACGTGATCGAAGGCCACGACGAAGTCATCGTGGATTTCGTGGCGCTTCCCGGTGTGGAGCCCGGATCCGCCACGATCGTCGCGCAGGCGGCACCCATCGGCGACGACGGCGGCGACGTCGCGTTGCTCCGGTTGCGTCACCCCGAGGAGCAGATCACCGGCGCCCCGCTCCACCGGATGGCCCTCGAAGACAACCAGCGCGTCCGTGCGTACGGCTTCCCGCAAGGTTCGGACGGCATGTGGTCGTTGGCGACCGTCGTCGGCGACGGCGGGCACGGCCTCGAACGCGTCCAGCTGCACCGGACCTCCGACGCCGAGCCGATCACGCACGGATTCAGCGGCGCCGCGGTGATCGCCGACAAGACCGGGCACGTCGTCGGCATGGTCGCGACCCGCTACGCGACCGAGGCCGCCCGCGTGTCCTGGATGATCCCGGTCGAGACCATGCTCGGGTACCTGCCGGAACTCCGCCGCTGGGCCGAAGGCAGCCCGGCGATCGACCCGAGTTTCGTGCACTACCCGGAACCGCCCGCGATAGACGTGCTGTTCGCCCGCGAGTTCGCCCAATGGCTCGGCGGACACGGCCGGTCGGACGTCTGGGTGATCATCATGGGCGCGGACGATTCCGGCGTCGCGGCCTCCTTGCGCCGCGCGGTCGTCCTCGCCGACCGTGAACACGGCGCGGGACGGAGCGCGACCGGGCCCACGGTGCCGCCGGTGGGCAGTGTCGTCCTCGCCGTCGACGCGGTCGGCAAGACCGCCGACGAGGTCCGCCGCCGCATCTCCGAACGGCTCGACGTCGCGGCGGATTCGCCCGCCGGCCGCCACGGGACCGGCCGGACCGTCGTCGTGTACGGGATCGACGAGTCGGCCGAACCCGACGAGCTCGTCGGCGAGGTGCTCGTGCCGCTGGCCCAGCGCGCGCACGAACTCGGCCTGCGGCTCGCGCTGGCCTTCCGCGAGGAGACCTCGCCGGGGGTGAACGTGGTCCGATCGAGCACCGACGTCCTGCCCGCCGACGAGGACGACATCGAGGGCCGCTTGAGCCTGCTGGAAACGCGGCTGGCCGAACTCGCCGAGCTGGAGAAGGACAATCTCAACGACGCTCCTCGCTTCAGCGGCGCCCCACCCGCCCAAGCCAGGGCGCGACGGCTGAAAGGCGCGTTGACGCAGTTGCGTTCGGCGGAGCGGGACGGGGATGCCGAGTGGGTGAAACGGCATCTGCCCGCCTGCGAGCGGACCGTGGCCAGGGCCGCGGAACGCGCCCGCGACCTGCGCCGCCTCCTCGACGAGAACCTCGCCCGGCGCGCGGAACTTCGCGCCCGGCTCGACGCGTACGGCGAGATGGCCCGTAACAACGGCCTCGTCGAAGACGTCGAACTGGACGCCGCCTACGCACCGGCCTGGCGGATGCTCTTCGAAGGACCCTGCGACCTCGGGGCCGCGGCGGACGCGGTCGAACAGTTCGCGAACATCGTACGGAAACGGATCGACGGATGACGGCCTGCGCACGGGACGGCTGCCACGGTGAACTCGGCAAGACGGGTTTCTGCAAGGTCTGCGGGCTACGGCCCGGAACGCCGGAAGAGCCCGTGCGGCAGGACAAACCCACGTTGGTGATCCCCGGGCCGGGGGAGACGCCGACCAGGATCACGAGCACCGTGGTCACCCGCTCCCAGCAGATGGCGGGTCACGCGACCGCGGACGACCGGGTCCCGTTGCCGCTCGTCGAACTCCCCGACCTCGCGGGCCGTCTGCTGGCCGAACCGCATGTCCCGGAGGAGGAACGGTTCTGCGGCAAACTCGGGTGCACCGGCACGCCGGTCGGCCGCTCGATCGGCGGCGGGCCCGCGCCCACCGAGGGGTTCTGCCCGGTCTGCCGGACGCCGTTCTCCTTCTCGCCCAAGCTCGCGGCGGGCGACGTGGTCGACGGCCGGTACCACGTGCTCGGCTGTGTCGCGCGCGGCGGACTCGGTTTCGTCTACCTGGCAACGGATTCCCGGCTCGGTGGCAGGCATGTCGCGCTCAAGGGCCTGATCAACACGAACAACACCGCCGCCGTGCGGATCGCGGAGACCGAGAGCCAGGTGCTCACCTCACTGGATCATCCGAACATCGTCCGGATCCTCAACGTGGTCGAACACGACGGCTTCCGCTACATCGTCATGGAGTTCGTCGACGGCCTTTCCCTGCGGGAGATCAAGAACCGCGGCCGGGCGGGGCTGGACTCCAGCGAGGGACGGCTGCTGGTCGAGCACGTCGTGGCCTACGGGCGCGAGATCCTGACCGCGCTCGACTACCTGCACGGTGAGGGCCTGCTCTACTGCGACATGAAGCCGGACAACGTGATCCACGGCGAAAAACGGATCAAGGTCATCGATTTCGGCGCCATCCGCAAGATCGCCGACGACGAAAGCCCGGCCGTCGGAACCGAGCACTACCAGGTGCCGCCGCGGGAACGGGCGAAACACGGCCTCACCGTCCGGTCCGACATCCACACCGTCGGCATGACCCTGCGGGAACTCTTCCAGGCCAGCGACGGCTGGTCGGTGACCCCCGACGCGCGCGGCGTGCGGTTCGGCATCGAATCGTTCATCCGCGTCCTCGACCGCGCGACCGCGCCGTTCGAACGGCGGTTCGCCACCGCGCACGAGATGCTGGTCCAGCTCGACGGTGTGCTCGCCGAGATCCTCTCCTTGCGGGACAGGCAATCCCGGCCCGCCGGATCGACGCTGTTCACCGAAGGGGCGGTACTGCTCGACGCGGGACTCGGCCAGGCACCACCGCTGGAGCACTGGACGCGGGGGACACCCGTGTCGCTCGGCGAACGGCCGTCGGCCGCGGAGATCGCCCTCGGCCTGCCGGTGCCGCGCGAAGATCCGGACGATCCGCGGGCGTCCTTCCTGCGCACCGTCCGCGCCCCCGACGCGGCGCGGCTGCTGAAGAAACTCGACAAGGTGCCCGGTTCGGTCGAGGTCGAGTTCCGCCGGTGCCGGGCGCGGCTGGAACTCGGGGCGACCGTCGAAGCCGCGCGGGCGGTGGCCGAGGCCGAACGTCTGCTCGGTGAGCGCGCCTCGGATGACTGGCGGGTGGCGTGGCACCGGGCGCTGCTCGCGCTCGGGGCGGGTGATTTCGCCGCGGCCAAGGAGAACTTCGACGCGGTGTACCGCGACATCCCCGGCGAGGAGCCGCCGAAGCTCGCGCTCGGCCTCTGCGAGGAGCACCTCAACGGCGCTGCCGCCGCCGAGCGCTACTACGACGCCTTGTGGGCGCGGGACCGGACTCAGGTCAGCGCGGCGTTCGGGCTCGCGCGAGTCCGGCTTTCGCGCGGCAACCGCGCCGCCGCGGTCGAGGTCCTCGACCAGGTCCCGGAATTCTCACGCTACGACGAGGCGGCGCGGATCGCCGGGGTGCGGGTGCTGTCCGCGCCGATGCCGGGCACCGGGGACCTCCCGGTGTCGGCCGAACTCGACGACGCCGTGGAGCGGCTGTCCGCCTTGGACCTCGACGGCGACGCCTTCGACCGGCTGGTGACGGCCGTGCGGGAGACCGGGCTGGCGGGAGTGCTCCTCGGACAGGACGGCATCACCGACGGCGTGATCCTGCGCGCGGACGAGACGGGCGCCCGCATGGTGCTGGACAAGTCGTACCGGCGGCTCGCCCACCACGCGCCCGGACCTGGACCGCACGACGTGCTGATCGATCTCGCCAACTCGGTGAGACCGGTGACCCTGGTGTGAGAGAGGGGAATGATGAGCGGGGAGCCGAGTCTGGGCCTCGAAGTGCACCAGAACAAGTTCCTGGCCGAGGGGGACCGGGCGATGACCGCGATCGTGCGGGTCGTCTCGCGCGGTGGTGAAGCGGCCGTCGCCAGGGAGGCCGCCGAGGTGCTGATGATCGACTGCTCCAGCTCGATGCGCTTTCCCAGCACCAAGATCGGCGAGGCGAGGCGGGCGGCCGCGGCCGCCATCGACGTCCTCCCCGACGGCGTGCGCTTCGCGGTCATCCAGGGCACCGATCGCGCGAAGATGATCTACCCGGCCGAGGACGGCTTGGTGACCGCCTCCGCGCGGACCAGGGCGGAGGCGCACGCCGCCGTCGAGCACCTCGCGGCGGTCGGCGGCACCGCGATGGGCGCCTGGCTGGCCAAGGCGCGTGACCTCTTCGAACGCGTACCCGGCGCGGTCCGCCACGCCATCCTCCTCACCGACGGCCGTAACGATTCGCAGACCAGGTCCGAGCTGATGAACGTGCTCACCAGCTGCGAAGGCCGGTTCGTCTGCGACGCCAGGGGGATCGGCGACGGCTGGGAGCCGTCGGAACTCACCCAGATCGGCCGGGTCCTGCGCGGCAACGTCGATTCCGTCGTCGAGGACGACAAGCTCGCCGAGGATTTCCGTCAGCTCATCGAGAGGGCGATGACCAAGGTGCTGCCCGAGGTGCGGCTGCGGGTCGGCACCATGCCGTTCAGCAGGCTGCGGTCGGTCAAACAGGTCTTCCCCGACGAGTACGACCTCACCGACCGGTGCCGGGAGGTCGCCGTGCGCGAGGTGGAACTCTCGCTCGGCTCGTTCGCGAGCGAAGAGACGCGGGACTACCAGGTGATCCTGGATCTCGATCCGGACCTCGAACCCCGTCACGGGCAGGACCGCCAGCTGGCGTGGACGGAGCTCGTACCGGTCCCCGGTGCCACGACCGAGGGGGACGCGCTGGCCATCGAGGGGCGGTGGACCCGCGATCCGGTCCCGCCGACGCTGATCCACCCGATGATCTCGAAGTACGCGGCTCAGGCCGATCTCGCCGAGGCGCTGACCGCCGGAGGAGACGCCTACGCGGCCGGTGACCAGGCCGGGGCCGAACGGCACTGGGGCCGGGCGGCCGTCCTGGCAGCCAAAGCCGAGGACGAGGACACTCTCGGCCGTCTCACGGGTGTCGTCGAGATCCTCGACGCGGAGAAGGGTGTCGTGCGCCTGCGCGCGGACGCGACGCGCAGCCACGCCCTGCATGTCGTTATCCCTTCGAGGGTTTCGGAAATCGCGCCCGCGCAGGAAGATCGTCCGGTGTCCGAACCCGCCGAGGCGCCACCGGTCGTCTGCGCCGTCTGCTCCGGGCTGTCCCCGGCCGGGGCGAACTTCTGCGTCGGCTGCGGCAGGCCGTTCGACGAGGCGGTTTCGTGACGGCGACCCGGGTGCGGCTGGTGCGGCTCCGCACCGGCCTGCTGGCGCTCACCCTCGCGGTCCTCGTGGTCTCCTTGTGGGCGTTCAACAACGTCCAGGACACGGCGGAGAACGTCCGCGACCGGACCTCCCAGGCGGTCCTCGAAGTGACCGCCGCGCGGTCGGCGCTGGTGGCCGCCGACGCCGCCGCGATCGCCAGTTTCGCCTCCGGGCAGGCGAAACTGGCCGGGCCGGGCCAGGAATACTCGAATCAGCTGGCGCTGGCGAGCCAGAGTCTCGCGCGGGTCGCGGAGTTCAACCAGGCAGGCGAAGCGGGCGGCAACGCGCTGCAGGTGGTGGAAAGCCAGGTCGCGGCCTACTCGGGCTCGATCGGGCAGGCCGACGTGCATCTGCGGCAGCCGGACGCCGCGGTGCTCGGCGCGGTCGACCTCTGGCACGCCTCCCGGTTGCTGCACGCTCCCGGCGGTGTCCTCGACGAGCTGAAATCCTTACAGGGCAAGCAACGCGCGGCATTGGACGCGCAACTGTCGTCGACCGGCGTGAGCCTCGCGATGCTCCCGCTGTGGCTCCTGCCGGTACTGGCGCTGCTGGTCCTGCTGGTGCTCACCCAGCTGTACCTGAAGAAACGCTTCCGCCGCGTGGCGAACCTCCCGCTGCTCGGGGCGACCGCGCTGATCGCCGCCATCGGAGTGGCGCTGGTGTTCACCCTGGTCAGCCGCGACAGGCTCGACTCGGTCGGGGAGCGGCTCGACGACGTCGCCACCGCACGGGACGCGCAGATCCAGGCCGCCGACGACGAAGGCCAGCGACGGCTCGCCGATCTGGTGAGCGAGTACTGCGACCAAGAGCAAGGATGCGGCGTGACCGCCGACGAATTCCGGGCGAAGGCACGGCAGGCCACTACGGTGTCCACGGACAACACGCGGGTGGCCACCGCGGGCGTGAAGGCCGTGGCGGCCGACGCGGCGGGAGCGGCCGAATCCGGCGGACGGGAGTTCCTGATCCCGGTGGGCACGCTGCTCGCGGGCGGACTGGTCCTGCTCGGGCTCCACGCCCGCATCGACGAATACCGGTATCGCCCGTGAAACGGTTGCTGGCTTTGCTGATGGCGCTCTCGCTGGTCGCGGGCGGCTGCTCGGCGTCGCCCGACGGCGGGTCCGTCGTGGTGCTCGGGCCGTGGACCGGCGACGAGGCGAACGCGTTCGGGCAGGTGCTGGACGCTTTCACGGCGGACACCGGGATCAAGCACTTCTATCAGGGCACCCGCGCGGCAGACCAGGTGCTCGCCGCCGACGTCCAGCGCGGCACGCCGCCGGACGTCGCGGTCCTGTCCAGCGCCGGGGTGCTGGCGAAATATCAGAAGACGGGCGATTTGCTGCCCCTCGACGACGAGCTCGCCGCGAGAATGGCAGGCGCGTTCAGCCCGCAGTGGGTCAGCCTGCAGAAGATCGGCACCCAGCAGCTGTACACGGTCGCGGTGAAGGCCGAGCTCAAGAGCGCGATCTGGTACAACCCGGCCCGGTTGACCGGGATTCGCCCGACGACGTTCGACGGTCTACGCACGTTCTCCGCCGGGCTGACGGCCGCGGGCGCCACCCCGTGGTGTGTCGGGATGGGCGCGCCGCCCACCTCGGGCTGGCCGGGCACCGACTGGATCGAGGACATCCTGCTGCATTCGGCGGGCCCCGAGAAGTACTGGCAATGGGCGTCCGGCGGATTGCGGTGGACGTCACCGGAGATCAAACAGGCATGGCTGGACTGGGGTGCCCTGGTCGACCCCGCCGGGATCCGCGGCGGTACCGCGGCCGCGCTGCTGACCGACTTCGGCGACGCGGGCAAGCCGATGTTCACCGACCCGCCGGGCTGCGTGCTCGAACACCAGGCGTCCTTCATCATGAGCCGCTACCAGGCGGTGAAGCGCGCTGACGGGACTTCTCCGAAGCCCGGGGCCGATTTCGACTTCCTTCCCTTCCCCGGGCGCGAGGTCTCCGAGGTCGCCGCCGACCTCGCCGGCCTGTTCCAGGACAACCCGCGGGCGCGGAAGCTCATCCACTACCTGGCTTCGGAAAAGGCGCAGCGCATCTGGCCGTCGATCCCGAACGCGAGAGCGTTCTCCGCGAACCGGAAACTCGGTCTCGACGTCTACACCGACCAGGTGAGCCGGAAGGTCGTGGACACGCTCACCTCCGCGCCCGCCCTGTGCTTCGACGCCTCCGACCTGATGCCCGCGGCGATGACCGGCGCGTTCCACCGCGCCGTCCTGGAGTACCTGAGCAACCGGGACCGGCTGGACACCCTGCTCAAGCAGCTCGACGACGTCCAGAAGAGCATCCAGCCCGGCGAATGGCTGAAGATCCAATGTGGACAGTGAAGGAGTACCGGTGCACGATCTGACGCGGTTCCCGCTCGAAGACGGCGGTTCGGTGGTCGTCGAGATCGATCCCTCGCCCGGCACCGCCCGGGTCTCCCGGCGCGACGACCTGATCGAGGACGCCAAGGAATCGTTCGAGGCGGCGATGGCGAACGTGCGGGACGCTGCCGCGTCGGCGCTGGCCACCTTCCGGTCCATGACCAAGGGACCGGACGAGGTCGAGATCAAGTTCGGCGTCAAGCTGACCGCGCAGGCGGGCGCCGTGATCGCGAAGACCGGCCTGGAAGGCAACTTCGAGGTGAAGCTGAAATGGGTCCGGGAGCCGGAGGGCTCGTGAGTGGTAATGACGGTTAGAACCGTCATTACCACTCACGAGCGGGGTCAGCGTCCGAGACCCCGGATCAGCACCATCACCGACTCCCGCACGTCGGCCCTCGTCCGCTTCGGCTGGAACACCTGCCAGTCCAGGGCGACCACCAGCATCGTGCCGAACAACCCGGCCGCGGCCGTCGGGATCTGGACGCCGTCGGGCAGCCGCCCGGCGGCGTCCAGCCGGTGCAGTTGTTCCCGCACGATCGAGATGATCTCCTCGCGCAGCAACGTCAGCGTCTCGTGCCACGTGCCGGGCGTGCGCCACATCTCGCTGACCAGGATCTGGGAGAAACCGGGGTATTCGGCGATGAACTCCAGCGCGGCGTCCACTTGCGAGGAGATCACGTCCATCGGGTCGCCGTCGCCGGTGGCCGCGCGCAGCCGGTCCGCGAGCACGCCGACGCCGTAGCGCAACAGCGCGTCGACGAGACCGTCCTTGCTGCCGAAGTTGTAGTAGACGGTGCCCTTGGCGACCCTCGCCTCGGCCGCGATGTCGTCCACCGTCAGCCCGACGAGGCCGCGGCTGGCCGACAGCCTCAGCGTCGCCTCGAACAACTTCTGCTTCGTCGCCTCACCCCGGGTGGTCACAACGCCAGCTCGGGTTTCAGCGCCGACACCGTCCACGTACGGCGTTTCCGCGCGGCCAGCGTCGAGACCAGGATCGCGCCGACGAGGTAGCCCAGCAGGACACCGATGTCGCCGAGGATCTCCATGGACGCTCCGCTGTAGAGCAGGTGCCGGAACCCGTCGATCGCGTACCCCATCGGCAGCGCGATGTGCAGGGGGTACAGCGCGTCCGGGATGGTCTGCCACGGGAACGTGCCGCCCGCGCTGACCAGCTGCAGCACCAGGAGCACCAGGCCGAGGAACTTCCCGACGGCGCCGAAGAAGGCGTTGAGCGCGTGCACCACCGCGGTGAAGGTGAGCGACACCAGCACGGCGAACCCGATCGCGCCGAGCGGATGCGCGACCTTGATGCCGACCAGCCAGGTCACCGCGCCGAACAGCACGATCACCTGCGCGATCCCCAGCAGAGCCGAGGGGAGCCAGCCGCCGAGCGCGACCTTGAACGGCGACGCGCCGGCGGTCAGCGCGCGGGTCGAGAGCGGGCGGAGCAGCAGGAACAGCACGAAAGCGCCGATCCAGGTCGCCAGTGAGATGAAGAACGGGGCGAGGCCCGCGCCGTAGGTCCCCGCCGACGCGACACCGGAGGAGTTGACCGCGACCGGGTCGGCGATGGTGTTGGCGGTGGCCGCGCGGGTGGGGTCGTCGGGGTTCGGGATCTCCTTGAGCCCGGCGGCGAGCCCGTCACGCAGCTTCACCGCGCCGTCGGCGAGCTGATTCGTGCCGGTGACCGCGGATTGCTCGCCCTCGTTCAGTTTCGCCGCGCCGTCACGGAGCTGATTCGCCCCGTCCGAGGCCTGCGCGATCCCGCTGGTGAGCTGCGGGGTCGCCGAGGCCAGCTGGTGCGCGCCGTCGGACACCTGGCGCGCGCCGGAGGCGAGCTGGCTGACCTGGCTGTTCGCGGTCTGGATCTTCGTGTTCGCCTGGTCCACCGGCGAGCGGAGCGTGTCGAGGCGGCTCAGGATCTCCTGCACCTGGGTCTCCGGGAGACCGGCGTTCCGCAGGTCCTGGGCGAGCTGGGTGCGGTAGTTGTCGAGCTTGGCCTGGATGTCCCCGGACGCCGTCGCCGCGAGCGAGGCCGCGTCGGCGACCTTCTGGTTCCCGTCGGCGACCTGACCGGCGCCGTCGGCGAGCTTCTGCGTCTGGGCCGGCAGCTGGGCGGTTCCCGATTTCAGGGTGCTGAGCCCGGTCGCCAGCTGAGAGCTGCCGGAGGCGAGCTGGGAAGCGCCGTCGGCGAGTTGCTGCTGACCGGTTTTCAGCTTGCCCGCGCCGTCGGCGAGCTGCGAAGCCCCTGTCGAGGCTTCCTGGATCTTGCCGTAGATCGTCGAGAAACCGACCAGGAACTTGTCCGCGGCCTCGCTGCCGACCTTCTCGGCGATCGTCTTGCGGACCTGCTCGGCCACCTGTTTCGCGATGGTCCCCGACAGATAGTTGTTGGCGTCGTTGGTCGTCAGCGTGATCGTCGCCTGCTGGGGCTGGAAGTTGCCGGACGACAGCAACGCCGCGGAGAAGTCACGCGGGATCCCGATGGCGAACGAGTAGGTGGCGTCGCGGACGCCCTTGGCCGCCTCCTCGGGGGAGACGTCGTGCCACTGGAAGGTGCCGGACTTGACCAGTTCGTCGGTCACTTCGCGGCCGACGTTGCGCTCCGCGCCCGCCGAGTCCTTCGCGCCGGCGTCGGAGGTGTAGACGGCCGCCGGGAGCTTGTCCAGCCGCGAGTACGGGTCGTAGTTCGCGTAGAGGTAGAAGGACGCGTACAGCAGCGGCACCAGGACGAGCGCGACCATGGCGAGCTTCGGCAGGACGCCGCTGCTCAGCCGGCGCAGCTCGTTGGCGGCGATCCGGACGGGGTTCATTCCTGGTCTCCTGAGGTCTCTGGGGTTTCGTCCGGCACGGTCTCTTCCAGCGTTGTCTCCGCCGGGATCGCGGCCGGCGCGCAGCGCACGGGGTCCGGCTGGTCGAGGCCGCCGAGGAGGGCCGGTTTCGACGGCAGGGCCGAAACGGGTGTCGTCGCGGTCAGCACGACGACGGCGAGGCCGCGTCCGGCGTGCTCACGGGCGACCCGCGCCCAGCCTTCGACGTCGCTGGTGTGTCTGTCCGGGGTGTCCAGCACGAGGACGCCGACGCCCTCGCGGCTCGCGGCGAGCGCGGTCAGCAGGCGGGTGCGCGTCACCGGTTCGATGTTCTCGAAGCGGGTGGTGGCGAACGCGGCGGCGTCGTGCTCGGCCAGCCAGCTCGCGACGGCGGCCTTGCCTGCCGGGCGCTTGGCCAGTTCCAGTTCCTCCCCGACGACGACCTGCAGCGTGAGCGCGCCGTCCGGCTCGCTGACGCCGGGGGAGTCGACGACGGCCACGACCTTCCGCGCGTCGCCGCCCTCGACGGTCACGGTCCCCGTCGCGGGCTTCAGCCGCCCGGCCAGCGCCAGCCCGAAGGCCGTGACACCGACTCCGGGCTCGCCGTGCACGATCGCCAGCTCACCGCCCGAGACGGTGAGCGAGGTGGGCGACAGCAACGTGCCGTGGGGCCCGGTGACGGACACCCTGTCGGCTTGAACCCGCACGAAGAACTCCCAGGTCGATGACTCGCGGAACTTTTAAACTGACTGGTCAGTTCAAAAGTTAACGTTGACCTGGGAGGTGAGCAACCGCGCGGGGCCTACGTCACACCCACGGGTGACGAAACCGCCGCAAACCGGACGGAACACCGCCGCTTTTGGCTAGCGGAGTGCCGAAGCCGGATGGACCTCCCAGGACGTCCACAGTGGACGATAACCCTGCCGGTGCCAGAACACCGAGGAGAGCGGGTTGGTCGGGTTGTAGTAGAGATAGGTGCCGTCCGCGCCGTCGGCGTCGAACTCCTTGTGCACCACGGACATCAGGGCCCGCCCAAGGCCGCTCCCGCGCAGCCCGGGCACGGTGACGACGTTGTTGACATAACCCCAGCGGCCGTGGGGGAGCAGTTCGGCCTCGGCGGACCCCGGCGTCGAGGCGATCCAGGCGGCGTGCGCGAACGCGGCGATCTCGCCGTCCCGCTCCGCGAGCCACAGCAGTGGGACGTCCTTGTCGAGGGCGCGTTCCAGCCCCGGGGCGAGCAGGGCACCGGCGTTCGGGCGGTGCCGCGTGGCGACCTGCCCGATGTAGTCGTGCGTCGACACGGCCATCGCGAGCACGTCGTCGAAGTCGTCCGGCCGGGCCCGGCGGACGGCCACCTTGTCGTCGGCGGGTTCCTCGCGGTGGCGGCCGGTGCGCACGGCGAGCGCCGACATCGGCACCAGCCCGTGGTCGAGGAAGGCGCGGATCGCCTCGGCGTCGCGGCTCGGCCAATTGACCACACAGGACGAATCCTCGCCGGGTGATTCGGCGTCCATCCACGTCCGCCACGTACGCAGCAGGACGTCCATCCCCTCGGTGCCGGTGTCCCCGATGAAGGGGAACAGCTGGCGCACGTCGGCGGCCGACCACAGCAGCGGGACGTCGTCCGGGCCGTGCAACTGCCGCTGCACCACGCCGGTCACCTGGACCCCCGAAGCCGTGGCGGCGTCGACGCGCTCGCCGACGACCGGCGGCGGGGGAGCCTCGGGCAGCAGCCTGTCGATCGACGCGAACCGCGTGCGGTGCGCGTCGAACAACGCCTTCTCTAGTTCCATTCCATCCCCAGTGTCCGTAGCGCCGATCACCGCTACCGCAGTGCCGCGGCCGGGCTCACCGCCCACGTCGTCCATAGTGGACGATAACCCTGCCGGTGCCAGAACACCGGGGACAGCGGATTGGCGGGATTGTACGAGACGAAGGTACCGCGAGACGACGCCGAGAACAGTTCGTCGTGCGCGACCGCGGTCAGCGCGCGCCCGATCCCGCGGCCCCGTGCGGCCGCGGTGACCGCGAGCGTGCCGAGGTAACCCCATTCGCCGGGCGGCAGCCGTCCGGCGAGCGCGTCACCGGGGGCCGGTGAGCGCTTTCCGCCGGTCACCATCCCGACGGTGACCCCTTCTTCTTCGGCGATCCAGGCCCGGCCGCCGAACTGCAGGCCGCGGCGGACCTCTTCGGCGAGCAAGGCCTTGGCGCCGGGCCGGACGACGCCATGGCCGACGAACGAGGTGTAGCGGAGTTCCTCGAACCGGAGATCGACGATCTCCTCCAGATCGCCGCCGGTGGACTCCCGGACGGTCACCCCGGGAACCGTGTGCCCGTCGCCGGGGGACGGCGCGCGGACCGCCAGCGCCAGTTGCGGTGCGAGCCCGTGGTCGAGCAGGGCGCGTGCCACCACGACGTCGCGGCTGGGCCAGGTGACCGTGCACGACGAATCCGGTTCGGCGGCGGCGAGCGCGATCCGCGCGCGCCACACGGAGAGCAGCGCGTTCATCCCCGCGCCGGCGTCAGCGGGGAGGATCGCGGAGAGGATCTGCAGATGAGCCGGGCTCCAGAGCCGTTGCCACGAACCGACCGGGAACCGCAGATGCGCGATCGTCCCGACCGCGCCGCCCGCCTCGACGGGGTCGCCGGGCGGGAGCGGCGGCGGTGGCGGGAGCAGCGGATCGAGCGCGGCGAAGCGCGCGGCCTGCGGATCCGCCTGCCGCGTCATCCCCGCTGGGTGCAGAAGATCGCCGTGCCGGGGAAGAGCTTGCCGCGCAACGGGCTCCACTGCCCCCAGGTCCGCGAGTGGCCCTCCGGCCAGGCGGGCTCGATGAGGTCCGTGAGGGTGAAACCGGCGTCGGCGAGTGCGCGGACGTAGTCGCCGATGGTGCGGTGGTACTCGACGTAGGTCGCGACGCCCTCGTCGTCGACCTCGACGTACGGGGTGCGGTCGAAATACGGCTGGGTGACGGTGAGGCCCTGCGGTCCGGGATCGTCGGGGAAGATCCAGCGCATCGGATGGGTCACCGAGAACACCCACCGGGCCCCCGGCCGGAGTATCCGGTGCACTTCGGCGAACACGACGTCCACCGACGCCACGAACGGGATCGCGCCGAAGGCCGAGCACGCCGCGTCGAAGCTCGCGTCGGCGAAGGGGAGCGACTCCGCCGTCGCCTGCACGAGCGGGACGGCGGGGCCGGTCCGGACGTTGCCTTCCCGCGCGTGCCGGAGCATGCCCGCGGACAGATCGGTCGCCACCGCTTCGGCGCCCTGCGTGGCGAGCCAGCGCGAACAGGCCGCCTGCCCGCAGCCGACCTCGAGGATCCGCTTGCCGCCGACTTCACCCAGAAGTGCGACGTCGGCCTCGCGGACGCCCTCCGGGCACCAGACGAAGTCCGCGTCGCCGAGGAAGCCGCCGTGGGTCGCCTGGTAGTCGTCGGCGTCGGCGTCCCACCAGGCCAGGTTCGCGGCCGTCGCCTCCGGTGCCGAGACCGCCCGGTAGGCGACCCCCGCGGTGCCGAGCCGCTCCTCGGCGTGCGCGTGCCGTTCGGCCGCCGTTTCCCGCTCGGCGGCGGACTGCTGACTCAAACCGATATCCTTTCCCCAGGTCAGGGCTTCGCGGCCCAGATCGTCCGCCCGCTGTGATCGCGGGTGTGACCCTGATTGTGCCGTGTACAGGGGGCCGCGTAGGATATCTGTTAGCGCAGTGGGTTCGCGCTACTCTTTCCCCCGGTTCGCTCAGCGTCCGGGTCAGGGGGTCGCGTACCGGATGCGGTGATGCTCGCGGTCGTTCCCTGTGGACGTTTGCTCATGTGGTCACCTCATGCCGGAAGAGCCCATGGTGCCCTAACTGCAAACCCACTACTTCCCATCCACCGGAGCAACCCGCCTAATGACGACCGACACCGCCACCGCCCCGACCGCCCCCACTGGGCCCCAGCAAGTCGCTATCAACGACATCGGGTCGGAGGAAGACTTCCTCGCAGCGATCGACAAGACGATCAAGTACTTCAACGATGGCGACATCGTTGAAGGCACCATCGTCAAGGTCGACCGCGACGAGGTCCTGCTCGACATCGGCTACAAGACCGAGGGTGTCATCCCCTCGCGCGAGCTCTCCATCAAGCACGATGTCGACCCGGCTGAGGTTGTCACCGTCGGCGATGAGGTCGAAGCCCTCGTTCTCCAGAAGGAGGACAAGGAAGGCCGTCTGATCCTGTCCAAGAAGCGTGCGCAGTACGAGCGCGCCTGGGGCACGATCGAGGAGCTCAAGGAGAAGGACGAGCCCGTCAAGGGCACCGTCATCGAGGTCGTCAAGGGCGGCCTCATCCTGGACATCGGCCTGCGCGGCTTCCTGCCCGCGTCGCTGGTCGAGATGCGCCGCGTCCGCGACCTGCAGCCGTACGTCGGCCGCGAGCTCGAGGCGAAGATCATCGAGCTGGACAAGAACCGCAACAACGTGGTCCTGTCCCGCCGTGCCTACCTGGAGCAGACCCAGTCCGAGGTGCGCAGCGAGTTCCTCAACGCGCTCGCCAAGGGCCAGGTCCGCAAGGGCGTCGTGTCGTCCATCGTCAACTTCGGTGCCTTCGTGGACCTGGGTGGCGTCGACGGCCTGGTGCACGTCTCCGAGCTGTCCTGGAAGCACATCGACCACCCGTCCGAGGTCGTCGAGGTCGGCCAGGAGGTCACGGTCGAGGTTCTGGACGTCGACATGGACCGCGAGCGCGTCTCGCTGTCGCTGAAGGCGACCCAGGAAGACCCGTGGCGTCAGTTCGCCCGCACCCACGCGATCGGCCAGATCGTGCCGGGCAAGGTCACCAAGCTCGTCCCGTTCGGTGCGTTCGTGCGCGTCGAGGAGGGCATCGAGGGCCTGGTGCACATCTCCGAGCTGGCCGAGCGCCACGTGGAGATCCCGGAGCAGGTCGTCCAGGTCAACGGCGACGTGATGGTCAAGGTCATCGACATCGACCTCGAGCGTCGTCGCATCTCGCTGTCGCTGAAGCAGGCGAACGAGGGCGTCACGCCGGAGACCGAGTTCGACCCCACTCAGTACGGCATGGCCGCCGAGTACGACGCCGAGGGCAACTACATCTACCCCGAAGGCTTCGACCCGGACACCCAGGAGTGGCAGGAAGGCTTCGACAAGCAGCGTGAGGAGTGGGAGCGTCAGTACGCCGAGGCTCACACCCGCTACGAGGCTCACATGAAGCAGGTCCAGAAGGCCGCCGAGGCCGACGCCGAGGCCGCTGCGGACGCCGCGACCGGTGTCACCTCGAGCGACTCGGGCGAGCAGAGCTACACCTCCGCTCCGGCCGAGGCCAAGAGCGGTGGCACGCTCGCCAGCGACGAGCAGCTCGCGGCTCTCCGCGAGAAGCTGTCGGGCGGCGCGTGATCCAGGCGCTCAGCCAGTAGCTGACAGACAGCGGCCCCGGTCCACCACGGACCGGGGCCGCTTTCTTGCGCCCGTCCAGGACCTCCCCGCATTTCGTCCTCTAAATGCGGTACTTGCGCATGACAAGTACCGCATTTAGAGGACGAGACGCGGAGAGGGGGAGCGGGAGAGGGCGTCAGGAGGTGACGGGCCGGACGGCCGGGACCCAGATGCGTTCGAGTGCCGCGGCGCGGGCCTTGCGGCGGAGTCCGGCGAAGCTGTGCTTGGCGGGAACCAGGAGCGCGCTCAGCCACGTGCGCCGATATTCGGCGAGGGCCTCGGCCACGGGACGATGGAGGACACAGTGCACCAGCCCCGGCGAACCGAGCCGGTGCCTTCCGGCGTGCTTCCCGTCTGCCATCTTTCCTCCGTGTGGGCTACCTTCGCCGCGCACGGTACGCAATCGAGCCCCTGAAGCCGCGTAACCGACCGGCGTGTCACCCATAAAGGTTGAGTCACGCGTCACGATGATCTTGCCTTTTGCATCCTTCTGTGCCGGATGTGTACCTTCCCTGACCCTGTGCGATCGCCCGAGGTCGCGCACTAGGCTGATCGTCATGTTGCGTGTGGGCCTGACCGGCGGGATCGGCGCTGGAAAATCAACGGTGGCGAACCGGCTTTCCGAGCACGGTGCCGTCCTCATCGACTCCGACAAGATCGCCAGGGAGGTCGTCGAGCCGGGGACACCGGGCCTCGCCGAGCTCGTCGAGGCGTTCGGGGAGGACATCCTCGCGGCCGACGGTTCACTCGATCGTGCCGCGCTCGCCGCCAAGGCCTTCGCCGACGAGGAGTCCCGCAAGCGGCTGAACTCGATCGTCCACCCGAAGGTCGGCGCCCGGACGGCCGAGCTGATGGCGGGCGCCGCGCCGGACGCGATCATCGTGCACGACATCCCGCTGCTCGTCGAAGGCGGACTCGCGCCGATGTACCACCTCGTCGTCATGGTCGACGCTCCGGAGGAGGTCCGCGTCCGCCGTCTCGTCGAGTCCCGGGGGATGGCCGAGACCGACGCGCGCGCCAGGATCAAGGCGCAGGCCACCACCGACCAGCGCCGGGCCGTGGCCGACGTCTGGCTCGACAACAGCGGAGCGGCCGACATCGTGCTCGCCGACGTCGACGCGTTGTGGGCCGACAGGCTGACCCCGTTCGAGGCCAACGTGCGCCTCCGCAAGCCGCGCCCGCCGATGGCGCCGAAGGTCGCGCCGTACGACGAGACCTGGCCGGCGCAGGCCGAGCGGGCGCTCGCGCGGATCCGCGTGGCGGCCGCGGACAGGGCCGTGCGGGCCGACCACATCGGTTCGACCTCCGTGCCCGGCCTGCCGGCCAAGGACATCCTCGACCTCCAGCTCACCGTGTCCACTTTGGACGACGCTGACGCGCTGGCGGACGCCCTCTCCGACGCCGGCTTCCCGCGCGCGGAAGGCGACTGGTTCGACGACGCGCACGGCGAAGAGGGCACCTGGGCGAAACGGTTCCACTTCGGCGGCGACCCCCGCCGCCCGGTCAACCTGCACGTCCGGTCGCAGGAGACGCCTGCCTGGCGGCTCGCGCTGCTGTTCCCGGAGTGGCTGCGCCAGAACCCGGACGAGCGGGACGCCTACGCGGCGGTCAAACACGCAATGGCCGCGAAGCACGCCGGCGACGGAAGTTTCGAGCGGTACACCGACGACAAGCAGGACTGGATCGACGGGGCCTTCGTCCGGGCCGCCGCGTGGGCCGAGTCGACGGGCTGGACGCCGTAGGGCTCAGCTCCCGAGGAGCCCCCGTTCGAAAGCGGTCGCGACGGCGGCCGCCCGGTCCTTCACCCCGAGCTTCGCGTAGGCGTGCACGAGGTGCGTCTTCACGGTGGCCTCGCTGATGAACAGCTGTTTCGCGGCCTCCTTGTTGGTCGAACCCCGCGAGATCAGCGTGAGGACCTCGATCTCCCGGCGGCTCAACGGTTCCGGCGCGGGCGCGCGCATCCTGCCCATGATCAGGTCGGCGACGGCGGGGGAGAGCACGGCTTCCCCGCGCGCCGTGGCGCGCACGGCACGGAAGAGTTCCTCGCGCGGAGCGTCCTTGAGCAGGTAGCCGGTCGCGCCGGCCTCGATCGCAGGGACGACGTCGGTGTCGGTGTCGTAGGTCGTCAGCACGAGGATCCGCGCGGGGTTGCCGCGTTTCGCCAGTTCCGCGATCGCGGCCACCCCGCCGGAGCCCGGCATCCGCAGGTCCATCAGCACGACGTCGGGGCGGAGTTTCTCCGTCAGCGCGACGGCTTCGTCGCCGGACGCCGCTTCGCCGAGGACTTCGAATCCCTGGTCCGCGGTGAAGATCCCGCGCAGCCCGTCACGGACGATCGGGTGATCGTCGGTGATCAGCAAGGTGATCGTCATGGACGGGCCTCCAGTGCGATGGCGGGAAGGTTGGCCGAAACGGCCGTCCCGCCGCCCGGCTCGGATTCGAGGTGCAAAGTGCCGGCCAGCCGGGCGACCCGGGCGCGCATCCCAGGGACGCCGAACCCGCCCTCACCGGAAGAGACGACCACGCCGGGATCGAATCCCCGGCCGTCGTCCCGGACGTCGATGGTCACCTGATCGGCCATGTACGACAACGTGAGCCCCACGATCGTGGCGGCGGCGTGCTTCTCGACGTTGGCCAGTGCCTCCTGCGTGATCCGCAGCAGGGTCGCCTCGATCTCGGGGTGCAGTGCCCGCGCGGTCCCGGTGGTGGTGAAGCGGACCTCGACGCCGGTCCGCTCGCCCCACAGCCGGGAGACCTCGTCGAGCGCGTCCGGCAGGGTCGCGCCCGCCAGCGGCTGGGGGCCGAGCGCGCGCACCGAACGCCGTGCGGCCGTCAGGTTCTCGCGCGCCAGCGCCATCGCGGTGCCGACGTGCCGCTGCCATTCCGCGGGATCGCCGTTCGCCTCCGCGGCCGCCTCCAGCTGGGTGATGATCCCGGTGAAGCCCTGGGCGAGCGTGTCGTGGATTTCCTGGCTCAGCCGCTGGCGCTCGTCGAGGACACCGGCTTCCCTGGCCTGGTCCAGCAATTGCCGCTGCAGCCCGGCGTTCTCCTCCTGCGCGGCGGCGAGTTCGTCGAGTACGCGTTTGCGTTCCGCGTGCTGACGCGCCATCGCCGCCGAGACGAGCCCGCCGCCCCCGATGGCGGCTGTCTGCACCAGCGTGACCACGAGCCACAACGCGGGCTGCTCGGCGAACGCCTGGATCGGCCCGCCGTTGGGCAGCGTGTTGATCAGCGCGGAAACCACGAAGACCCCGGCCAGCGCGAGCGGGGCGGGCCGCAGCCGCATCGCGTCGAAGAACCCGGCGATCATGAAGATGAGGAACACCGTGTCGTGCGCTTCGAGCACCGCGGCGATCGCGACGAGCCCGGTGAAGGACACCGCGACGACCACCGGATGTCCGGCCCACCGGGCCGGGACGAGGGTGAAGGACACCAGCAGCCAGGCCGCGGCGATCCCCGCCAGTTTCAAGGTGACGGCGGGATCGTTGCCGGAGAGCAGCAAGCTCAGTGCCGTGCTCAGCGCCAGCAGCGCGTACGGCAGGGAACGTTCGATCCGGCCACCCCACGGCCGCCGCGGCGCCCGCCCGTCCCCTGGGGACGGCCACAGCGAGTCCTGCCACCGGATCCAGCTGGTCATACCCGGAATTCCCGCAGCCCCGGCCACGCGGTGGCCCAGGATTCGGTGTGCCCGGTGACCAGCCAGATCGGCATCCCGCGACTCACGTTGCGGACGCCGAGCGCGTTGTCGACGCGGGAAACGATCCGGGCGTCGGTGAACGAACGCAGCAGCCGCGCCGGATCGGGCCCGACGAACAGCACGGTGTCCGCGGTCTCCGGCGGACGGCCGAAGTACCAGAAACCCCGGCTGGGACTGTAAACGGCGGGCAGACCCAGCTCGGGGCCGTACCGGTCCAGCGCCCCGGCCTGCCAGTACCCGGCCGTCAGCAGGGTGGTGCGTGCTCGCTGCTCCGGCGGGAGCCGGTGATAGGCGTCCGCGACCGACCGGGCGAGGTCCGGCCAGCCGATCTCCTCCAGCGCGTACGCCGGACGCGGTACGTCGCGGCCTTCCGCGAGCCAGGCCGACGGCCACACCGGCAGCGCGTAGGGGAGGGTGTACAGCGCGGACAACAGGAACACCGGCCAGGTCGGGATCCAGCGGAACCACGAGGACGGCTTCAGCTGTCCGAAGTGGACGGCCGCGCCCGCCCAGAGGACGCCGAACATGCCCGCCGCGTAGTAGTAGCGGCCTCCGGACAGGATGAACAACCCGATCACGCCGACGGCGGTCCAACCGAGGAACCGGTACTCGCGCAACCGTGGGGAGAACAGCAAAACCCAAAGTCCATAAAGGACGCCGACGACACCGATGCCGAGCCCGGCGCCGGTCAGCAGGGCGGGCAGGAACCCCGCCCGCCCGCTCCAGCCGCCGGTGGCCTCGTGCGCGATGACGTCGCCCATCTCCAGCTGCGGCCAGCCGTTCGCGGCCTGCCACCACACGGTGGGCACCAGCGACAGCGCGGCGATACCCGCGCCGATCCACAGTTTGGGCCTGCGCAAGAGATCCCGGGGCCCGAAGACGAGGATCGCGACCCCGGCGGCGACCCAGAACGTCGCGATGAGGAGCTTGACGTTCAGCGCGACGGCGGTGGCGACGCCCAGCCACAGCAACAGGTTGTCGTCGCGGGTCCGCATCCATCGCACGAGCAGCCATACGACGAGCGCCCACAACGCCGGGTCGATCGTCGACGTGGCCAGGTAGTGCCCGCTGCCGAGGAACTGTCCGCAGATCGCGTACGCGGCCGCGGCTCGGGTCTGCGCCCGGCGGTCGCCGCCCATCTCGTGGGCGATGAGCCCGGTGAACACGACACCGGCGGCCGTCGCGAGGACGGCGGGGAGGCGGAACACGAAGACGTTGCCCGGCGCGAGGGAGTCCATCGCCCACGCCAAAAGCGGCAGCACCGGCGGCTGGTCGGCGTAGCCCCAGGCCAGGCGCTTGCCGGCGGAGAGGAAGTACAGCTCGTCACCGAAGTAGCCGTACCGCCACGCCGTCGCCATCAGGACCGCCGCGGCCGCCGCGGCGAGCAGTGCCACCGGAAGGCGGGCGAACGCCGCCCCGGGCACGGTCGGTGTTTCGGCCGCGCTGGCGGCTTTCATCCAGTCCTCGCAGATCCCTCGGGTGCCGGTCCCCTCGCACCCTACGTCCCACCGGCGTGGCGCGTCGGTCGTGAGCGGACCGGCGAGGCTCAGGAGCCCCAGTCCGTGAGCCGCGGCCACACCGTCCCCCATGTTCCTTTCAGGCCGGTGGCCAGCCAGATCTTCATACCCTGACTCGCGTTCGGGATCCCGGCCCGGTTGTCGAGCGTGCCGACCTCGCGCAGTCGCGTGAAGTACGGCACAAGCGACGACGGGTCGTTCCCGACGAACAGGACGTCGCGTGCCGAGTCCTGCGGCCTCGGCAACGTGGCATAGCCGCGGTTGGGGCTCGACGGCGACGGGAGTCCCAGTTCCGGTCCATAGTGGTCGATGGCGCTGGCCTGCCAGTACCTCGCCGCGACGATGCCGGTGTGTGCCGGATCGGGTACGGCGCGGTACGCCTGCGCCACCGATTCCGTGATCTCCCGCCAGCCGATCTCCTCGGTCGCGAAGACCGGCCGTGCCCAGACCGGGGTGCTCGCCACCGACGACTGCGGAAGGACCGGGAGTCTCAGCGGGACCGTGATCAGCGCGGCCAGGACGAACACCGGCCAGGTGGCGATCCAGCGCCAGTACTTCGACGCCTGGCCCGCTTCGAGCTCCACCGCGGCGGCGGCGAACAGCGGGGCGAACATCCCGGCCGCGTAGTAGTAGCGGCCGTTCACCAGCAGGAACACCACGAGCACGCCGAGCGCGGTCCACCCCAGGAACCGGTACGGCCGCAGGCGTCCGGATCGCATCAGCCGCCACAGCCCGTAACAGATGAGGAACATGCCCACGGGGATGCCCGCGCTCAACACCAGCGTCGGCACGAAGGTGACCCGCCCGCCCCACTCCGACGAGACCTCCTCGGAGATCGCCGCTCCCATGCTCAGCTGGGGCCACCCGTTCGCGGCCTGCCAGACGAGCGTGGGCGCGATCATCACGGCGGCGATCACCGCGCCGCCCCAGAACGCCGGACGGCGGAAGAGGTCGCGGGGCCCGCAGACGGCGACGGCCATCGGCGCGACGATCCAGAACGCGCCGATGAGGAATTTCGTGTTCAGCGCGAGCCCGGTCACCACGCCGCCCCACAGCAGGAGCCCGTCCGCGCGGGTCCGCACCCACCGGACGAGCAGCCAGCTCAGCAGCGTCCACAGGAACGGGTCGATGGTGCTGGTCGCCAGATAGTGCCCGCCGCCGAGCATCTGGGTGGACAGCGCGAAGGTGGCCGCCGAGATCGCCTGTGCCCGGCGGCCACCGCCGAGTTCCCTGGCGATCAACGCGGTCAGCACGACACTGGCGACCATCGCCAGCATCGCCGGGATCCGCAGGACGAACGGCGAGTCGGCGCCGAACGCGTCCATCAGGCGCGCCAGGAGCGGCACGAGCGGCGGCTGGTCGGCATACCCCCAGTCCAGATGCCGGCCGGCCGCCAGGAAGTACAACTCGTCGCCGAAGTAGCCATAGCGCCCGGCCGTCGCCGCGAGCACCGCCCCCATCGCACCGGCGATCGCCAGCACCGGTGTCCGCGCGAACGGCGCGATCCCCGGCTGTTCCCCTTCGCCGTACCGTTCCCGGAGTTCCCCGGTCTCGGCGACCATGGACATCCGCCCCTCTCGCTCGGTTCCGCTCGTGATCGAGAATCCCGTACCGGGGCGGCGCGGTGAATCCTTCGGCCGGACGGGAGTCGCTCAACCGGGAGGATGGGGCGGGTCAACCGATCGATGGACCCGGAGCGGTCAGTGCCGTCGCCAGCCGAGCGTGACGTCCTTTGTGGACAGCCAACCACGCAGGTCGTGACCGTGCGAGGCCAGCCCGTCCACGGTCGTGTGACTGATGCCGAGCGCGCGTTCGCCGTCGGCGGGGGAGAGCAGCCCGGCGGTGACGGCGGCGAGGAGTTCGTCGGCGTCGATCACCTGGACGGATTTCTTGTCCCGCAGGACGAGGTCGAGATAGAGGTCGGTGACGATCCAGACGCCGTCTTCGCGGCGGATGTCGACGACGTCGAGGTAGAAGTCCTGATCGCGTTCGTGTCCGGCGTTGAACCAGAAGTCGGTGATCCGCAGGCCGAGGTCCGGCAGCAGCCAGGATTCGAGGTAGTGGAACTGTGTCCGCCCAGGCGTCGGCCGCGCCATGTAGAGGCCGAAGGGCTCTTCGCGGTATTCCTCGACGTCCCTCACGATGCCCTTGGGGTCCGTGTTGGTCTTCGTGGCCGGATCGAAGTACTCGACTTTGGGCGGATGCGGCGCGGTCATGGGCCCATCTTGGAAGGCCCCGGCGTCCGCGAACACCGCCCAACCGGGTGGACGATCACGTTTTCCCGGTTTCCCCGGAGCAAGCCGCCATCGCCGGATAGGGTGCGCTGGTTCCGCCGTAGGGGTGAGTGGGAGACGACGCATGTTCGGGATCATCAGGCCTTGCCGGCACCGGCTTTCCGCAGGTCTGCACGCGGATTGGCTCGCCCATCTCTGCGGTCTCTGCCTGACTTTGCGCGACGAACACGGACATCTCGCCCGAATGGTCACGAACTACGACGGCTTGATCATCTCCGCGCTCGTCGAAGCGCAGTCGCCGCGCGCGGAGGGACGGCGCGACGCCGGCCCTTGCGCGCTTCGGGCGATGAAGGGGACATCGGTGGCGCAGGGTGGCGGTGCCCAGCTCGCGGCGGCGGTCTCCCTGGTGCTGGCGTCGGCCAAGATCAGTGACCACGTCGAGGACCGCGACGGGGCCTTCGCGCGGCGGTCCGTCGCCGTCGCGGCGAAGCGGATGGCGACGCGCTGGGCGGATCAGGGCGGCCGGACCGGTACGCGGATCGGGTTCGACACCGCGGTCCTGACCGAGGCCGTCGACCGCCAGGGCGAGATCGAACGTGCCGTCCGCCTGGGTGATTCGGCCTTGCTGGCCACCGAACCCGCCGAACTGGCGACCGCGGCCGCGTTCGCGCACACCGCCGTGCTGGCCGGTCATCCGGAGAACGCGGCGCCACTGGCCGAGGCCGGGCGCCTGTTCGGCCGGGCCGCGCATCTGCTCGACGCCGTCGAAGACCTCGCCGAAGACGAGGCCGCCGGCGCGTGGAACCCATTGACGGCCACCGGCACCGGCCTCGCCGAGGCGCGACGGCTGTGCGACGACGCCGTGCTCGGCGTCGAACTGGCCCTTCGCGAGGTGAGGTTCGTCCAGTCCACGCTGGTGCACGCCCTGCTGGTGCACGAACTGCGCCAGGCGGTGCGGCGCGCCTTCGGGCACAGCCTCCTCGGACCCGCGCACGGACACGGTCACGGGCCGCAGCAGCCGCCTCCGGGCTGGATCGGGCCGGGGCCGCGGCCGCAGCAGCACCCCCATCAGCCCTATCCGCAGCAGTCCTACCCTCAGCAGCCCTTTCCGCAACAGCAGTACCCGCAGGGCGGGCACCAGCCGCCGCCTCCGCCGCCGGGTGCCCCGGGTGGTGGCGGCCCGCCCCAGGAGCCGCCGAAGAAGAAGGGGCGACGCGGCGGCGGCGTGCCGATCGACGGTCAGGGCGGCGGCTGCTGGGTGCCGAAGTTCCGGGTCCCGCCCCGGCCGCGGAACTTCTTCTTCGGCTGCGCCGTGGCCACCTACATGTGCTGTTCGTGCCAGTTCTGCTGCCGCGACCCGTTCCCCGGCCCGTGGAGCGGGAAGCCGAGGGAAGCCTGCGCGAACAACTGCGACGGTTGTGACTGCTGTGATTGCTGTTCCTGTTGTGACTGTTCGTGCTGACCTCGTGAGTGGTAATGACGGTTAGAACCGTCATTACCGCTCACGAGCACGCTGAGCGGAAACTGTCGGACCTTGCGCCTACTCTGGTTCCCGTGGCTTTCGCATCCGAACACCCCGTACTCGCCCAGTCGGACTTCCGCCCCGTCACCGAGATCCCCCGGACCGGTGGCCGGTTCGAGGTGGTCAGCGAGTACAAGCCAGCCGGCGACCAGCCGGCGGCCATCGACGAGCTCGAACGGCGGATCAACGCGGGCGAGAAGGACGTCGTGCTGCTGGGCGCCACCGGTACCGGTAAGTCGGCGACCACGGCCTGGCTGATCGAGCGCGTCCAGCGCCCGACGCTGGTGATGGCGCCGAACAAGACGCTCGCCGCCCAGCTGGCGAACGAGCTGAGGGAGTTGTTCCCGCACAACGCGGTCGAGTACTTCGTCAGTTACTACGACTACTACCAGCCCGAGGCGTACATCGCCCAGACGGACACCTACATCGAGAAGGACTCGTCGATCAACGACGACGTCGAGCGGCTGCGGCACTCGGCGACGATGAACCTGCTGTCGCGGCGCGACGTCATCGTGGTCGCGAGTGTGTCGTGCATCTACGGCCTCGGCACGCCGCAGTCGTACCTCGACCGGTCGACGAAGCTGAAGGTCGGCGAGCAGCTGGACCGCGACGTCTTCCTCCGCGCACTGGTGGACGTGCAGTACACCCGCAACGACATCGCCTTCGCCCGCGGCACCTTCCGCGCCAGGGGCGACACGGTCGAGATCATCCCGGCGTACGAGGAGCTGGCGATCCGCGTCGAGTTCTTCGGTGACGAGATCGAGAAGCTGTACTACCTGCACCCGCTCACCGGCGACATCGTGAAAGAGGTCGACGAGGTCCGCATCTTCCCGGCCACGCACTACGTCGCGGGCCCGGAGCGGATGGAGAAGGCCATCCACGGTATCGAGGCCGAACTGGAGCAGCGCCTGGCCGAGCTGGAGAAGCAGGGCAAGCTCCTCGAAGCCCAGCGGCTGCGGATGCGCACCGCGTACGACATCGAGATGATGCGCCAGGTCGGGTTCTGCTCCGGCATCGAGAACTACTCGCGGCATATCGACGGTCGCGAAGCAGGCTCCGCGCCCGCCACCCTGATCGACTACTTCCCGGAAGACTTCCTGCTGGTCATCGACGAGTCGCACCAGACGGTCCCGCAGATCGGCGGCATGTTCGAAGGCGACATGTCGCGGAAGCGGAACCTGGTCGAGTTCGGTTTCCGGCTGCCCAGCGCGGTCGACAACCGGCCGCTGACCTGGGAGGAGTTCAGCGACCGGATCGGGCAGACGGTGTACCTGTCGGCGACGCCGGGCCCGTACGAGATGGGCCAGGCGGGCGGCGAGTTCGTCGAGCAGGTCATCCGGCCGACCGGCCTGGTCGACCCGAAGGTGGTCGTGAAGCCGACCGAGGGCCAGATCGACGACCTGGTGCACGAGATCCGCGAGCGGGCCGAGAAGGACGAGCGCGTCCTGGTCACCACGCTCACGAAGAAGATGTCCGAGGACCTCACCGACTATCTGCTGGAACTCGGCATCCGGGTGCGGTACCTGCACTCCGAGGTCGACACCCTCCGCCGGATCGAGTTGCTGCGGCAGCTGCGGGCGGGCGATTTCGACGTGCTGGTCGGGATCAACCTGCTCCGTGAGGGACTCGACCTGCCCGAGGTCTCGCTGGTCGCGATCCTCGACGCGGACAAGGAGGGCTTCCTCCGCAGTGGTACCTCGCTGATCCAGACGATCGGCCGCGCGGCGCGAAACGTGTCGGGCGAGGTGCACATGTACGCGGACAAGATCACCGACTCGATGCAGCACGCCATCGACGAGACCGATCGCCGTCGTGCCAAGCAGGTCGCCTACAACGAGGAGCGCGGCGTCGACCCGCAGCCGCTGCGGAAGAAGATCGCCGACATCCTCGACCGGGTCTACAGCGAGGCCGAGGACTCGGAGGAGGTCGTCGCCGTCGGCGGTTCGGGCCGGAACGTGTCGAGGGGCAAGAAACCCGAGCAGGGCGACAGGGTGCGCAGCTCCGGGATGCTGACCGACAAGGACGTCTCCGGAATGCCCCGGGCCCAGCTGGCGGACCTCATCCAGCAGATGACCGACCAGATGATGCAGGCCGCGCGCGACCTGCAGTTCGAACTGGCCGCCCGGCTGCGGGACGAGGTCGCGGACCTGAAGAAGGAGCTGCGCGGCATGGACGCGGCCGGCATCAAGTAAGCACGCGTTTCGTCCTCTGGATGCGGTAGTTGCACGCGCAAGGAACGCAACCAGAGGACGAAACGCGGGGGCTCAGAGGCGCGGGCGCTCCAGCAACGTCAGGTCCGCGTCGAAGTCCGGGAACCCGGCGGGTACCGAACGTGTGGTGACGCCGGGCGAAACCGGCGGCAGGCCGGCCCAGCGACGTACGGTGTTCGTCGCTTCGGCAGCCTGGGCGGCCGGAAGCTGGGCGATCCGGGCACCGTGGTTCCCGCCCGCCACGGTGTAGCTGTAGGAGTCCTTCGTGCCGAAGCCCAGACGGAACGGCTCGGCGCCCCACGGGTCGTTCCCGCCGTAGACGAACAGCAGCCGCTTGCCCTGCGACTTCACCCAGAAGTCGATGTCCGGCATGGCCAGGTGGTCGAACCGGGGGATGTCGACCGACTTCGGCACGAACGTCCGCGCCGCGTTCCGGCCCGGGTACCGCAGAAGATCCCGCAGGTAGCCCTCGTAGGACTCCGGGGCGCCGAGCTGGTACGCCGCCTGGAAGTAGTACGGGACATAGCGTTCGAGGTTCTGGTCGGAATACGTGTTGAGGCTTTCGACGCGCTCGAACCAGGCGAAGACCGCGGCCGCCGGCGCGCCCGGCTTCGGCACCGTCGCGCAGTCCGCCTGCTTCTGGTACTGCCAGAACGCGAAGTACGAATCGATGACCGAGATCTCCAGCGAGACGTCGGCCGAGCCGACGGTCGTGAACGTGTAACCGTTCTTGACCGCGTCGGCCTCGGCGAGCGCCACGAACTCGGAACGCCGCGTGAGCACGTCGCGCTGGACGGCCTTCAGCGCCGAGCGGCAGGCGGGGTCGTCGCCGACGTTCGCCAGGAACCGGTTGTAGCGGTCGTGCGAGTCGATGACGTCGTTGGGTGCGACGTAGGGGATCGTCGCGTCGACGTCGTTCGGGAAGAACCTACGGAAGTAGGTCGCCGTCATGCCGCCCTTGCTGCCGCCGGTCGCCAGCCACTTGCCCGGATAGATCCGCTTGAACGCCTCGACGGCGCGGTGCTGGTCGGCCGCCGCCTGCCAGATCGTCAGCTGCTTGCCCCAGTCCGGCCGGTCCGGCCGCGAGGGGGTGAAGAACCGGTACTCCATCGACAGCTGGTTGCCGTCGACGATCTGCGTCGGCTCGGAGCGGTTGGCCGATTCGGACACGTTGTACCCGCTCGTGTACACCACGGTCGGCGAGCGGAATTCCTTGTGCAGCAAGGTGTATCGCTGTTGGAAGGTACCGGCGTCCGGCCTGCGGTGGTCGACGGGCTGGGTGTAGGTGAGCTTGAAGAACCGGTAGCCGGTCGGCGCCGGATTCTCCGAGACGACGGTCAGCCCGGGTATCCGCCCGAGCGCGTCCTTGATGTCCTCCGGTGCCGCCTGCGCGGCCGGGGTCAGCCCGGCCAGTGCGAGCACGGTGATCGCCAGAACCGACCACGCCGCCGTGAGCTTCCGCATCGATGCCCTCCCCATCGCCGACCTTCGAGCGGTCGGATACTCACAGAGTCCCCGCCGGTGGGCAATCGGCTATCCGGTCGAGCCCGTGCTCAGGCCTGCCCGCGGAGCACCCTGTCGACGTAGGCCTTGATGGCCGCGAGCGCCTCGGGGGAACTCCACAGTTCGAGGACGTGGGCGTCGTCGCCGGTGCGGTGTTCGGCGATCCGCTCGTGGAACGGCCGGTGCAGCTGGGCCTTCGTGTGCGCGTACGCGGCCGCGGGGATCTCGGCGAGCTTCTTGGCCAGCTCGACCGCTCGCGGCAGCACGGTCTCCGGCGCGGTCACCTCGTCCACCAGGCCGAGCCGGAGCGCGTCGTCGGGCAGGTGGGTTTCGCCGAGGAACGCCAGCTCACCGAGGATGTCGGCGCCGAAGCCGGAGCGCAGGATCTCCAGCGCCGCCAACGGGAACGGGACGCCGACGAGCAGTTCGGTGATCCCGATCCGGCTCGGGCCCGAGGCGAGGATCCGGCGGTCGCAGGCGGCGGCGAGCACCGCCCCGCCGGCGATCGCGTGGCCGTTGAGGGCCGCGACCACCGGACCGGGGAAGCCGAACACCGAAAGGAACGCGTCCGACAGCGCGGGCAGGAAGTCCTCGATGTAACCGGCACCGCCGTCATGCACCCGGCGCAGGTCGACGCCCGCCGAAAAGATGCTTCCCGAGCCTGTCAGCACGACGCCGCGATAGCCGCCGAGCTGGACGTCTTCGAGCCGGACGATCAGTTCCTGGCAGAACTCGGTGTCGAGGGTGTTCGCCTTGCCGTGCTGAAGGGTGACGACGGCGATCCCGCCTTCGTCGTCCACGCGGATCGAGGAGGTGGCCATGAGCCCGACCGTACCCGAGCCGGCGGACCTCTACAGTGGACCGCTCAGTCGGCTCAGTCGGCCAGGCGCACGGTGACAGTGGGGCTGAAGGACCGCTTGCGGTTCCAGCCGGTCTCGGCGCCGATGCTCAGCTGGATGGCCCGGTCGGCGGGCGCCCAGTAGCCGGTGCGGACGAAGTACGCGTCCATGGCGCACAGCCTGCTGCAGGACTTGCGGTTGCAGATGGTCTCCCAGCCCCATTGCCTGCCGCTCTCCTCGACGCCGTTGCGCCGGACGAACAGATGGGGGTTGCCGATGTCGCGGCAGTAGGCGCTGCCCTCGGAGATGTAGAGGACGCCGTCGATCTTGTAGAACCGCTTGTTGTCGAGAAGTGTCACCTGACCCGAGACGGCGAATCCGACTCGCCCGCCCTTGCCGGAGCTCATGGTCCAATCAAGAGCGAATTCCTGGACCGGGATCTCGATCGACTGGGTCATGGTGACATCCCCGCTTTCTTCTCGCGTCGGCACCTTCGCACTGAAGATAAGGATTTCCCGGAGGTCGTCGATGGTGAAGGGGAACTTTTCACCCAATGAGTCGATGATCCGGAAAACGATGTTCTCATGCGCATGAAACACCGATTACCGGCGCTAACGGGTGAAGGTCGCCACGGCCAGTGAAAACCGGGGCCCACCAGGGAAGAAGATTTCGTCTTCCCGGTGGACCCCGGTGTTTTTTCAGTGCGGAAACGCTCTCAGCTGGTGATGTCCTTCGTCGCGAATCGCCGACCGGCGAGCAGGAAGAACACGGTGCCGTACAACGCGGCCGACAGCATGCCGTTGGCCATGTTCGTCCAGTCGATATCGGTCGAGATCAGATCCATCCACGAGAAGGCGAAATGCGTCGGCAGGTAGTCCCGCAGCCCTTCCAGCGCGGTGATCTGGTCGAGGATCTGCGAAACGATCGCGACGATCACGGCGCCGCCGACGGCACCCAGCGGGGCGTCGGTGGCGACCGAGAGCAGCATCGCCAGCCCGGCCACCCACGCCAGCTGCAGGATGATGTAGATCGTCGCCAGCCCCATGGCCACGAGGCTGTCGCCGAAGGTCACCGCGTCCCCGGTCGGGCTGATCGCGTCGCCCGCGCCGTACCAGATGACTCCGACCGCCAGCGACACCAGCGGCAACAGGATCAGCGCGGCCGCCGAGAGGATGCCGGAGACGATCGCCTTCTGCCGCAGCACCCGGTGCCGGGGGACCGGCATCGCCAGCAGGTATTTCAGGCTCGACCACGACGCCTCGCTCGCGATCGTGTCGCCGTAGAACAGCGCCACGATCATCGGCAGCAGGAACGTCCCGGAGACGAACAGCGCGAGCACCACGAAGTTCGGCGCGCTCGCGGTGGCGAGGTCGACGAAACCGCCGCTGCGGCGGTTCGGGTTGGCCTGCCCGATCTCGAACGCGATCACCAGGATGAACGGCAGCAACGCGACGAACCCCAGCATGAACTGGGTCCGCCGCCGTTTGAGCTGCCGTTTCAGCTCGACGCCCAGCCGCAGTGTCCGGTCGGCGCGGTACCCGGCCACCGCCCCGTCCGGGCCGACCTCGGTCCGTTCGTGCGAAGCGACCTCGGTCAGCTCCAGTAGCGCGGCCGGGTCGGTGTGCACGCCATGATCCGCCCGGGTCACCGGGGAAGAACCATTGGTTTTACTCACCCTTCGAGTCCTCTCCGACCAGCTGCAGGAACGCGTCTTCCAGACGGCGCCTCGGCCCGGCCTGTTCGACCGCGACCCCGGCGCGCACGAGGGCTGCGACCGCCTCGGCGCGCGCGAGACCGTCGAGATCCGCGTGGACCAGTTCCCCGTCGACGTCGACGCCGGAAACGCCGCCGACCTTCCGCAGCGCTTCGGCCGCCTCGGCGGGCTTATCGACCCGGAAGGTCGCCTCACCACTGGACGCGGCCAGTTCGCCGACCTCACCCGAGGCGACCAGCATGCCGCGGTGCATCACGACCACGTGCGTACAGGTCTGCTCGACCTCGGCCAGCAGGTGGCTCGAAACCACCACGGTGCGCCCGGTCGCCGCGTAGCGCTGGAGCACCTCGCGCATCTGGTGGATCTGGGGCGGGTCGAGCCCGTTGGTCGGTTCGTCGAGCACCATGAGCTCCGGCAGGCCGAGCATCGCCTGCGCGATCGCGAGCCGCTGCCGCATCCCCTGGCTGTAGGTGCGGACCCGCCGGTTCACCGCGTCGCCGAGGCCGGCGATCTCCAGTGCCTCGGCGAAATGCGCCTTGTCCTTCGGGCGGCCCGTGCTCGCCCAGTACAGCTCCAGGTTCTCCTTGCCGGACAGGTGCGGCAGGAAACCCGAACCCTCCACAAAGGACCCGATCCGGGACAGCACCGGCGCGCCCGGCGCGATCAGATGGCCGAACACCCGGATGGTGCCCGCTGTCGGCGTGATGAGCCCCATCAGCATGCGCAGCGTCGTCGTCTTGCCCGCGCCGTTCGGTCCGAGCAGGCCGAGGACCTGACCGGGTTCGACCCGGAACGACAGATCCTTCACCGCGACGAATCCGCCCGCGTACGCCTTGCGCAGTCCTTCGATCACCAGCGGCGTCTTCGCCAGGCTCTCGTCGACGTCGTGGGCGCGGCGGCGGCGGAACGCGGCGATCACCGTGACCGCGACACCCGCGAGCAGCGTTCCGGCGATCCCGAGCAGCTGCGCCGTCGGCGCCCCCACCCCGACCGAAGTGCCGTGGACGACCGGGACGCCGAGCTGTCCGCCGTCGGCCAGTCCGATGCGGAACACCGCCGGCTCGACCGGGGTCGTGAACGACTGGTCCGTGGTGCCGACGACGAGCCGGAGCGTATGCCCGGCCTCCAGCGGCCGCACGATGCCCGGCAGGGTCACCGTCACCTCGACCGGGCTGCCGTCCGCGGGCAGGCCGGAGACCCGGAACGGGGCGACCGCGTTCGCCGGAAGCGCGCGCACGCCCTCGGAGTTGACGTCGTAGAGCTTCGCGAACAGGACGGCTTCCTTCTGCGGGGCGGCCCCGGAAGAGTTCGCCGCCGGATCGGCCGAAACCTGCAGCCGGACCGTGGACGAACCGGCCACGATGGTCTGCGCGTCGAGGGGCCGCGTCGTGAACTGCGCGGCCTGGCCGGGCGGGTCCACAGTGAACAGTCCGGACAGCCGGGAAGAACTGGCCACCGCCCCGTTCAGACCGGGGATGCCGCTCACCGCGGCGGGGTTGCCGCCGGCGGGCCGGACGACCGGCTGGGCCGGACCCTCCAGGGTGAACCGCCGTCGTTCGGTGGCGTCGCCGGTGGCGCCCGGGTACGCGGGTGCGGTGACCGTCCGGACCGACGGGGCGCCGTTGGCGCGCAGCGTGCCCTGGATGTCGTAGCTGAACCCGGTCCCGGGATCGGTGCCCTGCCCGGTGAGGGAGAACTTGAGGAAGTCGGCGATCGTCGCCCGCAGTTTCTGCCCGGGTTTCCCGCCGTCGTGGCCGCCGGTGTACCAGATCGTGCGGACCTTGCCGCCCGCCGCGGCGATCTGCCGGGCGGTCGCGTCGGACTGGTCCAGGCCGAACAGGGTGTCGCTTTCGCCCTGCACCAGCAGGGTCGGCACGGTGATCTTGTCCGTCACGGACGCGGGGGAGACGCGGCGGAGCAGGTCGATGGTGCGCGGGCTCGCCTTACCGGTGGTGGCGAGTTCGGTGTAGGCCTGGCAGACGTCGGCGGTGAACCGTCCACAAGGGTCGGCCGGGCCGCTCGGTGGCCGCTGGCCGTTCGGGCCGCCGAGTGGGAGGGACTGCGCCGCGGCGCCGGCCGCTCCCGCGCCCTGTGCCGCACCGGATTCGCTCGTCTCGTCACCGGCTTCGGGCGCGTCGTTGGCGGGAGAGCCACTCTGCGCCGCGCCGGAACCGGCGGAGAAGAAGATGCCGGCCCAGGACTTCTTGAAGACGCCGTTCGCGGTGAACGCGCCCGCGGCCGGAGTGGTGGCGGCCGGGGCCGCCGTCGAGGCCGCGTTCGGGAAAAGGCCTTGCGCGAGGTCGTTGTAAGTGATCACCGGCGCGATCGCGTCGACCCGCTTGTCGGTCCCGGCGAGCAGCAGGGACAGCGCGCCGCCGTACGAGGCGCCGGACGCGGCCACCTTCGGATCGCCGTTCTCGCTGAGCACTTCCGGCCTCGTGGCGAGGTGGTCGATCAGCTTCCGGGCGTCGGAGACCTCGCGGTCGGGGTCGTTCAGCGCGATCTTCCCGGTGCTGCGGCCGAAGCCGCGGGCGGACCAGGCGAGCACGACGAAACCCTTGTCGGCGAGTTCGCGGGCTTCGGTGGCGACACTGTTCTTGTCGCCGCCGAAACCGTGGGCGAGCAGGACGGCCGGAGCCGGGGTCCGCTCGGGGACGTACATCGTCGTGTCGATCTTGACGACCTCCGGCGAACCCGGTGTTTCGGGCAGGTCGAGGGTCGCTTCCTGGGTTTTCACTGCGGACGGCGCGGGTTCGCTGGTCGTCCACACGACGGCCGCGGCGGCCAGGACCACCACGACCGCGGCGAGCGCGGTGAGCTTCGCGCCTCGCGTGCGAGGGAGCGGGATTCGGGGCACGGAATGACCGTATTTCACCGATGCTGAGAGTCGCTCGTCCGGCTCACGCGGACCACACAAGCGGGATCGGTGTGACGGGAGTTACGCCATCATCTTGGTGACAAGGGCAACCTTAACTGGCGTCATGCGTACAGACAGGTCAAACTGGACCAGCTGTGAGGGGAGTATTCCTTCGCGGCGGTGTCGTCAGCACGGTGGCCTTCGCAGGCCCCCGGCACCGTCGGCCGGTCTCGTACCGGCGGAAGAGACCTCCGGTTAGTTGCTGCTGTGCACTATCCGGAGGGTTGGTTAGATGTCTGTTCCCCTGTGGCTATGGATCGCCACGGTCGGCGGTCTGCTCGCGCTGATCGCACTCGACCTCGTCATCGTCGATCGCAAGCCGCATGAGGTCACCACCGGCGAAGCCGCCAGGTGGGTCATCTTCTACGTCGCGGTGGCCGTCGCCTTCGGTATCGGCGTCTGGGTCTTCGCCGGACACGACCCCGGGGTCCAGTTCTTCACCGGGTACATCACCGAGTACTCGCTGAGCGTCGACAACCTGTTCATCTTCATGATCATCATGACGTCGTTCAAGGTGCCCGCGATCCACCAGCACCGCGTGCTGCTGATCGGCATCCTGCTCGCGCTCGCCATGCGCAGTGTCTTCATCGCCGTGGGCGCCGCGCTGATCGCGCAGTTCGTCTGGGTCTTCTTCCTCTTCGGCGCGGTCCTCATCTGGACCGCGATCAGCATGGTCCGCAACAAGGACGAAGAAGAGGAATACGAGGAGAACGCGCTCACCCGCTGGGTGCGCAAGCTCTTCCCGGTCACCGAAGAGTGGCACGGGCACAAGTCCTTCGTGAAGAAGGACGGCAAGCGCTGGATCACCCCGATGTTCCTGGTGATCGTCGCGATCGGCAGCGCCGACCTGCTGTTCGCCGTCGACTCGATCCCGGCGATCTTCGGCATCACCCAGGAGGCGTTCCTGGTCTTCACCGCCAACGCGTTCGCGCTGATGGGCCTGCGCCAGCTGTACTTCCTGCTCGGCGGCCTGGTCACCAAGCTGGTGTACCTGTCCTACGGTCTCGCGGTGATCCTCGCCTTCATCGGCGCCAAGCTGTTCCTGCACGCGCTGCACGAGTACCACGTGGTGCCGGACTGGCTCGACATCAACAACTGGGTCTCCCTCGGTGTCATCGTCGTGGTCCTGACCGTGACGACGCTGGCCAGCCTCGCGAAGGCGAAGAAACTGGAAGCCGCCGAGCGGGAGTCGTCGATCAGTAGTTAGAACTGCTAAGGATCGGGTACCGTCGGGGCCGTGCGTCCCGTTGACATCGAAGCCCTGACGGTCCCCGGCACTCCCGCGCTGCGCGGAGACCTGCTGCTCACCGCCGTGAGCAGGCCTGATCTGAAGACGAACAGCTACCGCGGCGGCCTGCGCCGGGTCGACCTCGACGGCGGGGAAGGGCCCTGGACCCACGGGATCCGGGACTCCGCCCCCGCCATCTCCCCGGACGGCCGGTGGGTCGCCTTCCTCCGCGCGGGGGAGGGTTCCGGGCGCGAGGCCGCGCCGCAGGTGCACGTGATCGCCGCGACCGGGGGTGACGCGAAGCGGATCACCGATCTTCCCCTCGGCGCCGGTGCCCCGGTCTGGGCTCCCGATTCCCGCCGGATCGCCTTCGTCGCCCGTGTACCCGAGCCGGGCCGTTACGGCACGGAGAACGCGGACGGCGAAACCCCGGAACCGGGCGAAGAAGCACCGCGGCACATCACGAATCTCTTCTACCGGGTCGACGACGTCGGCTTCCTCAACGACCGTCCACAACGGCTGTTCGTCGTGGACGCCGTCGCCGCGCTGGACGAGCCCGCGCCCGCCGACCTCACTCCACTGACCGACGACCGTGCCGACGTCGAGCATCCTTCGTGGACGGTCGACGGTGAGTCCGTCCTGATCGTCGCGCCCCGTGACTGGGCCGCCGAAGACACCGTCCGCTCGGACGTCTACGCCGTCCCCGCCGAGGGCGGCGAACCGCGCCTCCTGGTCCGGACCCTGGGCACCGCGGCCAAACCGGCTTCCGCGCCGGACGGCTCGATCCTGTTCTACGGCACCGAATTCCCCGGCCTGGAAGAGGTCGCCCGCAACACCGGGCTCTGGCACGCGCCGTGGCCCGGCGGCGACGAACCGTCGCCCGCGCGGCGGCTGACCGACGTCGAATCGGTGGACTGCGACAGCGCGGCCGCCCCTCCGGTCGTCCTCGGTGACGAGGCGCTCGTCGTGGTCCGCAACCGCGGCGCCGCCGAACTGCGCGCCGTCCCGCTCGACGCCGACCTGGCGGAGCTGAAAACGTTGCGGTGCCTGGCGGGCGAATCCGCCGCGGTGAAGTCGTTCACCGTCGACGGTGAACGGATCGCCGCGGTGATCGGGACGCCGGAGAGTTCCGGCGACGTCGTGCTGCTGTCCGGAGTGGGCACCGCGTCGCCGCGCGTGCTCACCGACTACTCGAAGGCGTTGCGGGACACCGGGATCCGGCCGCTGGAGGAGCTGGACGCGACCGCGTCCGACGGCTATCCGGTGCACGGCTGGGTGGTCCGCCCCGAGGGCGAAGGGCCCCATCCCGTGGTCCTGATGGTCCACGGTGGACCGTTCGCGCCGTACGAATGGAAGGTCTTCGACGAGGCGCAGGTGCTCGCCGCGGCGGGCTACGCCGTCATCCTGGGGAATCCGCGCGGTTCCGCCGGCTACGGCGAGAGCCACGGCCGCAGCATCGTCAACGGCTTCGGCACCGTGGACGCGCTGGATCTCCTGACCCTGCTGGACGAAGCGCTGAAACTGGCCGATCTGGACGGCGACCGCGTCGGAGTCATGGGCGGCTCGTACGGCGGTTACATGACCAGCTGGCTCGCCGCGCACCACGGCGGCCGGTTCCGCGCCGCGTGGAGCGAGCGCGCGCTCAACGCCTTCGACTCGTTCACCGGCAGTTCGGACATCGGGTGGTTTTTCGCGGAGGGTTACGTCGGGGACGATCCCGACGAGCAGCGCAAGTGCAGTCCGCTGACCTACGCGGGGAAGATCGACATCCCGTTCATGGTCGTGCACTCGGAGCAGGACTGGCGGTGCCCGCTGGAGCAGGCGCAGCGGATGTACGTGGCGCTACGGCGGAACGGGGCTCCCGCGGAGTTCCTGCTGTTCCCGGGCGAAGGCCACGAACTCACCCGTTCGGGGAAGCCTCGGCACCGGGTGCAGCGGTTCGACGCGGTGCTGGAGTGGTGGGGCCGCCACCTCTGATCTCCGGGTCCACGAATGCCATGAAAGGTCCTTTCCTGGCAAAATTTGCCAGGAAAGGACCTTTCATAGCACGGGCAGGAGCGGGTTCAGCTCAGCAGCGTGTAGTTCAGCTCTTCGCACACCCGGCCCAGCGGGACGTCGAGTCCCGGGTGGTCGAGGGGGAGCAGTACGTCCGGCGCGACCGGCAGCGAGTTCCCGGCGGGCGGATCCCACAGCGCGAGCGCGGGGCCGCCGGAGTCCATGGACGACCGGTACCAGACACCGTCGAGATCGCCGAAGGCGGCGCGGATGGCGCGGGCCCAGGCCTGGGTGATCTTCTTCGGGCCGCTGGAGATCTCCTGCGAGGCGCCGACGCGGGTCGGCCACAGACCGGCGAGGTCGAGCAGCCGCAGTGTGCGGGTCGGCCGGACGACGACCAGGCGCGGGCCGCGGGATTTGCGGTCGACCGTGGACGTGGTCTGGAAGACCTCCGCGATGCTGGTGCGCACGGTGAGGCCGAAGTACAGGACGCCGTTGCCGGGGTCGGTCACCGGGCGCCCGCCGCGACCGGGGGTCTGCGGGTCGAAGCGGCCGTGCGGGAGCGGGCCGCTGTAGCGGAACGAATTCCACTGCTGGGGGTGATTGCCGTGCGCGGTGAAGATCCTGACCAGCCTGGTGCCGGGGTGCACCGTCACCACGTCGCTGGTGCGGTGCAGCTCCTTGACCAGGACAGAGCGTGCGGGCGGCAGAGGGAGCCGGGCCATACCTCGGGAGTCGTCCGTCCTTGTCGGGTGATCTTGCTCGGTGGGGTCAGCCTACGGCCTACCCCCGACTGAAATTTTCCGTCGTCGGGCAGAACACCTTAGCGTCTGTGGTGAACCCGCGTCCGCGATCGACGTCGGCGGGGTGCCGGCTGGTGGGCCACGTCACGTTGAGTGGACAGGGCACCCCGCCACCGCGATAGCCGGGGCCTTCGGCCAGGGCGGGTTCACGCGTGTGGTCCTTTTCCGGGTGCATCTCAGCTCCGCCGACGGGCACCTCAGAACGGGGACCCGAGTGTGGCCACCAGCCTGGCGACGTGCTCGGGATCGCCGCCGGAAAGCAGCCATTGGCGCGGGGTGGCGGGTTGGTCGTTGATCACCAGATCGGTCTGCGGGGTGCTCATGAAGGCGGCCACGACCAGTACGGGCTGGTCCTCGGGTACCGCGCGCAGCACGACCTCCAGGCCGGGCAGCACCCCGGAACCGGTGAACTGCCAGGCGGGCAGCCGCCAGCCCTGGTCCTTCCAGCCGGTGAGCCTGCCCTCCTTGAGGCGGTGGCGGATGCGGCTGTCGTCCACACCCAGCGCCTTCGCCGCTTCCAGCACGCTCAGCGCGGAATCGGCGAGTACGGCGTGCGCGGCGACCGTGCGGGCACGGAAGTCCGGTTCGTCCTCGCTGCGGGGGGAGATGTCCAGTCCGACGTCGGTGAGCGCCGCACGCTGATCCGCCGAGAAGTAGTGCGATGGATCGGGGTTCGGCGGGGACAGTTTCCGCGCCGCGTCCTCCACGAGGGTCAGGAACTCGTGGGCGTCGACCTTGAGGCCGGCCTTGGCGAGGACGTTCTCGAGCGCTATGGACATGCGCCTAGGGTAACGCGTCTGTGCGGGTTCGTGCGGTCTCATCTCGATTTCGTGGGTGAATTCACCAGAGATGAACACAGAGCGCACGGAATCAAACACGCGCAGTAGGCAATATCGCCACAGTGTGCCCGGATCGGGCGGCCTTGTCCAGAGTCCCCGGCTTGACAGGCCGCTAAAGGCAACTTACCTTCCGAATGGTAATCGATTTCTTTCCCACCGCTTCGGGGAACCCGGCTGGTGTGGGGCCGGCTTGGGGGAACAAGGGGGTGGGGCGTTCCTGGGCGGCCGGTGCGAACCGGTCGCCCAGGCACGTCGTACGTCCTTCAGTCGCGCCTCGAACTCCGGCGCACGATCAGTTTCGCCTGCAACGTGGTCGTCGTGGCCTTGCGCGTACTGTCGCCGATCCGGGCGAGCAGCAACTCGGCGGCGACCTTGCCCACCTCGTTCGCGGGCTGGGCGACCACCGTCAGCGGCGGGTCGATGAGCGTCGTCCACGGGGCGTCGTCGAAGGACACGATCCCCACGTCCTGTCCCGACCGCAGCCCGCGTGAGGCCAGCGCCTCCAGTACGCCGATCGCCATCGTGCTGTTGCCGACCAGCAGCGCGTCCGGCGGCTCCGGCTCGTCGAGGAGGCTGAGCGCGGCGAGCCTGCCGCCCTCGGCCCGGAACTCGGCGCGCCGGGTGAGGGCGTTCTCCGCGCCGACGGCGTCGGTGTAGCCCGCCAGCCGGTCTTCGGCCGTGCGGACCCCTGGCGGCCCGCTGACGCACGCGACCCGCCGGTAGCCGCCGTCGAGCAGGTGCTGTGTCGCGTCGCGGGCGGCGAGCCGGGTGTCGACCAGCACCTGGTCGCCGGTGTTCTCCAGCAGCGGCCGGTCGACAGCGACCACGGGCGTGCCTCGCTGGGTCAGCCTGTCGACGTTGGTGGCCCGGCCGGTGGGGGAGAGCACCACGCCGGCGACCCGCTCCTGAAGGGCGACGTCGATGTAGCGCCGCTCCTTCTCCTCGTTGTCGTCCGCGTTGCACAACACCACCGAGTAGCCCGCCGTCTGCGCGATGTCCTCGACGCCACGGGCGATCGCCGTGAAGAAGGGGTTCTCCACGTCGGAGATGATGAGCGCGAGTACCGCGGTCTCCTGACGGCGCAGATTCCTCGCGAGCCCGTTCGGGTGGTATCCCAATTCCGCGGCCGCGGCCTGTACCCGGGCCGCGAGGGCCGGATCCACAGTGGACTTTCCGTTGAGCGTCCTCGACACGGTCGCCGTCGAAACCCCGGCCTTCGCCGCCACGTCGTTGATGGTGGCCACCGTGACCTCCCCTTCTGCAGGTGTCTTGACACCTTCGCACGGGAAGAATAGCTTGGCCGACAATCGTTACCATCCGCTGATCGCGTTATGCGCTGATCGCGTTCCGGAGTTCGGAGGTGCCGTGGGCGACCCGGGCCTGGTGCTCGGCATCGACATCGGCACCTCGAGTTCCAAGGGGGTGCTCGTCGATTCCCGGGGCACCGTGGTGGCGCGGGCGTCCCGGCCGCACGAAACCTCCCGCCCCCGCCCTGGCTGGTTCGAGCACGACGCCGAAACCGTGTGGTGGCAGGATTTCCTCGCCTTGGCCAGGGAACTTTCCGCGGGCGCCGGGGATCATCCCATCATCGGGGTCTCGGTCAGCGGGATCGGACCGGTGCTCCTGCCCGCCGACTCTTCCGGGAAACCCTTGCGCCCGGCGATCCTTTACGGCGTCGACACCCGTGCGTACGACGAAATCCGGGAATTGACCCGGGAATTAGGTGAAGAATCCATTGTGGAGCGCGGCGGAAGCGCACTCGGCGCGCAGGCCGTCGGCCCGAAATGGCGCTGGCTGGCCAAGAACGAGCCGGAGGTGTTCGAACGGGCGAAGCTTTTCCTGATGGCGAGTTCGTTCCTCGTCCTGCGCCTGACGGGGGAATACGTCCTCGATCACCATTCCGCGAGCCAGTGCGACCCGATGTACGACCTGCGCGAGGCCCGGTGGGCGCCGGACAGGGTCGCCGCGATCGCCCCGGGCGTCGAACTGCCCAGGCTCGCCTGGCCGACCGAGGTGGTCGGAGCGGTCACCGCCGAGGCGGCCGCGGAAACCGGCCTGCCGCAAGGGATCCCGGTGACGGCGGGCACGGTGGACGCCTGGGCCGAGGCGACCGGGGCGGGCGTGACCTCGCCCGGGGACACGATGCTCATGTACGGCACCACGATGTTCCTGATCCAGGTGCTCTCCGATCCCCGTCCCGGCCCCGGGCTGTGGACGACCCGTGGCGTGGTCCCCGGCAGTTATTCGCTCGCGGCGGGGATGGCCACCTCCGGGGCGATCACCGACTGGATGCGGGATCTCTTCGGCGGCGAGTTCGGGGATCTGTCGGCCTCGGCGGGCAGGGTCCCGGCGGGCAGCCGGGGGTTGCTGATGCTGCCGTACTTCGCCGGGGAACGGACACCGGTACCGGATCCGGACGCGCGCGGCGTCCTCGCCGGGCTCACCACTTCCCACGGCCGCGCCGAGTTGTACCGCGCGGCGCTGGAGGGCACGGCGTACGGGGTGCGGCACAACCTCGAAGCCATGCGGGAAGCAGGAGGCGGTGCCCGCCGGTTCGTCGCCGTCGGCGGCGGGACGCGGGGCGGGGTGTGGACGCGCATCGTCAGCGACGTCGCGCGGATCGACCAGGAGATCCCCGCGGAAACCATCGGGGCCGCGTTCGGTAATGCCGTTCTCGCGTCCGTGGCGCTGGGAAGGGAACCGGATATCGAAGCCTGGAACCCCGTCGCCGAGATCGTCCGCCCCGGCGCGGACGCCGATGTGTACGACGAGTTCTATCCGCACTACCGCGCGCTCTACCGGTCCACGGTGGACACCGCGCATTTCCTCGCGCGGCACGCCCTCGCTTCCGGGTGACAGAATCGGGCCGTGTCCGCACCCGAGATCGATGCACTGGCCTGGATCCACGTCCGCGACCGCCGTCTGCTGTCGGTACGGACCGAAGGCAAGGCCAAGTTCTACCTGCCGGGAGGCAAACGTGAGCCGGGGGAGGGCGACGTCGCCGGGCTGTGCCGGGAGATCAGGGAGGAACTCGGCGTCGAGCTCGATCCGCTCAGCTTCCGCTTCTTCACGGTGCTGAACGAGCAGGCCGACGGTTTCGCGGACGGCCGCCGCGTCCGGATGACCTGTTACACCGCCGAGCATCGCGGCGAGCCCATGCCCGGCCGGGAGATCGCGGAGTCGGCCTGGCTCACGTCGGCCGACGCCCACCTGTGCCCGCCCGCGGGCCGGCGGGTCCTCGGAATGCTCGCGGACGCCGGACAGCTGGATTGACCGGCCTGCCCCGCGATGTCACCCAAAGTGAGCTATCCGGCTCTCCCCGTTTACGCCGATCGCCCGATGACCAGGTGCTCCTCCTCGGCGAGGGCACCCAAAAGGGTGAATATCGGGTTTCTTCCCGATAACGGCTAACGCGGAGTCACCTTCGAACGAGAAGTAGTCGACGCACTCGACGGAAGTGCGCTCGGACGAGAGAAGACCTCTCCATGGGTGTTCCCACCGCGACCCCTCCGGCATCGGCGCCGGCATCGGGTGCCCCGGGCAGGCTGAAACCGCTCGGGACCGTCGTGGTCGTGCTGGGTGTGATGGCCGTCGCCGTCACCCTGACCAGTTACGTTCTGCCGAAGGCGTCCCGGCCGGTGCAGAGCCCGCCCGCGCCGCAGGTCGAACAGGCCGCGGCCGCCGTGCGCGCGGTGACGCATTCGGTGGTCTACGAGCTTTCCGGGGCGAAGGGCGCGCAGAACGTCACTTACGTCGCGCAGGGCTCGGAACTCATGCAGAAGACCGAAGTGACGGCTCCGTGGACCACCGCTTTCGAGCGCAAAAGCCAAGAAGGCCGCGACGAGTTCTACAGCGTCTCCGCGCAGGGAGCGGGCAGCGGCGTGCTGAAGTGCCGGATCGTCGTCGACGGCGAGGTCGTCAGCGACCACACCGCCCCCGCCGCGGGTGCGCCGGTGACCTGTACGGCCTGAAACCCATAATTCCCGGGGCCTGACCGCGTTTCTGCGGCAGGATGATCGGGATGACTGATGGTGCGATCGCCTTCGGCCCCGTCCTCGCCGCGGTTCTCGTCGCGCTGGCGATCTTCGGCGCGGCAGTGGTGCATTTCGGGCAACTGGGCGAAGGCAGGGCGGTGCTGTTCGCGGCCGCCCGTGCCGTCGTGCAGCTCGCCGCCGTCTCGCTGGTGATCGTCGGGATCCTGAAGTCGGGCTGGCTGACCTTCGGATTCGTACTGCTGATGTTCGCGATCGCGGCGGTCACCTCGGCCCGCCGGATCGGCGTGCCGAAGGAGTCGGTCTGGGTCGCGCTCGCCATCGCGTCCGGCGTGGTGCCGGTGCTGGCGCTCGTGCTCGCGACCGGGGTGGTCCCGTGGCGGCCCATCGCGATCGTGCCGATCGCCGGGATCGTCATCGGCGGCGCGATGTCCGCGACCTCCCAGGCCGCGCGGCGCGCCCTGGACGAACTCGTGTCCCGGCACGGCGAGTACGAAGCCGCGCTGGCGCTGGGTTTCCTGCGCCGCCCGGCCGCGCTGGAGATCTGCCGCCCCTCGGCGGGGCATGCCCTGATCCCCGCGCTCGACCAGACCCGCACGGTCGGCCTGGTGACCTTGCCCGGCGCCTACGTCGGTGTCCTCCTCGGTGGCGCCGGGCCGCTGCAGGCCGGGGTGACCCAGGTGCTCGTGCTCATCGGACTGCTGGCCGCGGAGGCCGTCGCGGTGCTGGTCGCCGTGCACTTGGTCGCGGCCGGTCGGATCAGCCGAAAGGCGACTGGAGATGGGATGTGTCGTTGAACCGCCGCACCATCCACTCGTCGCCCGACACCACCAGATGCGAGATCGAACCGTTGTCCGCACCGAGGAACGCGAACCGGCTCTTCGCGCCGCTGGCCTGCGCGAACACCTCACCGATCACGCCGCCGTGGGTGAACACGGCGACCCGCCGGTCCGGGTTGGCCGCGGCGAGCCTGCCGATGGCCGCCTTGATCCGGCCGCCGAAGTCTTCCATCGTCTCCGCGCCGGGGATGACGTCCCAGCGCTGTTCCCGCCACAGCTTCTCGACGATCGGGTGGCCTTCGTGGGTGTAGCGGCGGAAGAGCCCGCCCTCCCAGTCGCCGAGGTGGATCTCCCTCAGGCCGGCTTCGAGTTCCGGCTTGAGCCCGAGCTTCGCGGCGAGCGGTGCCGCGGTCTGCGACGTCCTCCGCAGCGTCGTCACGTACAGCGCGGAGATCCGTTCGTCCGCCAGCCGGCCGCCGACGCGTTCGGCGTGCTCCCGGCCTTCCGGCGCGAGGTCGGGGTCGGCCTGGCCGTCGACCATGTCGAACGGCGTACTTGCCTTGGCCGGAGCCGATTCACCGTGGCGGACGAGGAAGATCTCGGTCGCGCCGGGCGGCGGGGAGAACCGGTGCTGACGGTATTCGATCTCCTGCTCAGGGGTGCTCATGCCCGGACGATACCGAGTCAGCCCAGCTGTTTGTCGACGAAGCACCAACGCCAGGTCTCGCCGGGCTCCTGACTGCGCATCACCGGGTGCAGGGTGTCATGGAAGTGCTGCGTCGCGTGCTTGGACGGCGACGAGTCGCAACAGGCGACGTTCCCGCATTTGAGGCATTTGCGCAGATGGACCCAGGTGGTCCCGTGCGCGACGCATTCGGCGCACACGTCGGGCGCGTCAGGCTGGACTTCCGGCCAGCTCTTGGCCAGATGCTTGCAGGATCCCGCCGTCGCGGCGGGCGTGCGCAGTTCGCGATCGGAGTCCGGCACGGTCTCCTCCTCCCTGTCCAGCATGGATTCCTCGATGTCGAGGCGTTCGAGGATCCGGCGCAGGACATCATCATCGGCCATCCCGGAGTCGCGCGCCTCCAGGAACTTCGCGCGTTCGACTTCGAGCAGCTTCAGCCGCAGGCGCCGGTAGGCGTCGCTCGGCGTCTCGGTGAGCGCGCTCTGCCTGCCGAGTTCCTCCCACGCTGAATCGGACCGGTGCTGCAGCCGGCTGCGCAGACGCTCGACGATGTCTTCCGGGTCTTCGGGGGTCCGGATCTTCTCCAGTTCGTCGATCGCGGCCCGCGTCATGTCGTGGAGCACGGCCGCCTCCTGCAGCGCGTCCTCGCCCGCATCGGGCGGGGGCAGTTTCAGGCGGCGCACCAGCACCGGCAGCGTCGTCCCGTGCAGCAGCAGCGTTCCCGCCACGACGACGAACGCGACCAGGACCAGCACGGCCCGCTGCGGGGTGTCCGCGGGCAGCACGAACGCCGCCGCGAGCGTGACGACCCCGCGCATGCCGGCCCAGGCGATCACGGCCGAATACCGCCACGGCCAGGCGTGGCGGCGGAACATCCGCCGGGCTAGCCCGATCCCCGCCATCCAGATGATGCGGGTGACGATCGTCGCGGCGAGGGTGGCGAGGCAGATCACGACGAGCTGGAGCGCGCTCAGGCCGCTGTCGCCGACCTCGGTCATGATCCGGCGGACCTGCAGCCCGATCAGCAGGAAGACGATGTTCTCCAGCAGGAACTGGATGGTCTGCCAGTTCAGCCTGCTCGCCAGCCGCGACCGGCCGGAAAGCATGCTGGGCGCCTTGTGCCCGAGGATCAGCCCCGCGACGACCACGGCGATCACCCCGGACCCGTGGATCGCCTCGGCGGCGATGTAGGCGATGAACGGGACCACCAGTGAGAGCGCGGTGTCGGTGACCGGGTCCTGGAGCCGGGTGCGGATCATCGCGGCGATCGCGCCGACGGCGAACCCGATCACCAGCCCACCGCCCGCGGCGAGCAGGAAATCCCCGCCCACCTGCAGCAGGCTGACCGAACCGGCGATGGCCGCGATGGCGGTCCGCAACGCGACCAGCGCGGCCGCGTCGTTGAAGAGGCTTTCGCCCTCCAGCAGCCTGGTCAGCTTGCGCGGCATCCCGACCTTGCGGGCGACCGCGGTGGCCGCGACCGCGTCGGGCGGAGCGACCACCGCGCCGATCGCGAGCCCGGCGGCGAGCGGCAGACCGGGGATCACCAGCCACGCCACGACACCGACCGCGGCCGTCGTGAAGATGACGAGCCCCACCGAAAGCAACAGGATCGGCCCGCGGTTACGGCGGAAGTCGATCAGCGACGTGCGGATCGCGGTCGCGTACAGCAACGGGGGCAGCAGCCCCAGCAGCACGACCTCCGGGTCCAGTTCGTATTCCGGGATACCGGGGACGTACGAGGCGACGACCCCGACCGCGATCAGGCACAGGGGCGCCGACCAGTCGAGTTTCCGCGCCGCGGCGGTGACCAGGAGGACGGCCACCACCAATGCCACGAGTTCTACCGCGATCTCCACGCCGCTCATCATCACCTGAGTGCCTCGGTGCGCGCGCACCGAGGCCGGTCAGGCCCGCTGCTCGATCCGCACCAGGTTGCCGGCGGGGTCACGGAAAGCGCAGTCGCGGACGCCGTGGGGATGGGTGAGCGGCTCCTGGACGACGTCCGCGCCGGTCGCCTGTATCCGGTCGAACGTCGCGATCAGGTCCCGGGTGGCGAGCAGGATGGTCGCGTAACAGCCCTTGGCCATCAGCTCGGCGATCGTGGCCCGTTCCTCGCCGGTGAGCCGCGGATCGGTGTCCGGGGGACGCAGGACGATCGTCGTCCCCTGTCCTCCCGGTGGCTCGACAGTGATCCCGTGCGGGCCTTCCTCACGTACCTCGAAGCCCAGGATGTCGCGATAGAAGGAAAGGGAAGCCTCGAGATCGTCGGCGGGGAGGAAGGACGCGTGAATCGAGAGGGTCATACGACTCAAGGTAGGTCTGCGCGCGGTGGGGCCGCTTCTCGATTCCTGATCGGCCGCATGACCTGTTTGACGACGCAGCCGGGCATGCCCCGGCCGTCCTCCGCCGCCTGTTTGCGGTACACGCTCGGCGAGACGCCGACCAGCTCGGAGAACCGGGTGCTGAAGGTGCCCAGCGACGAGAAACCGACGTCGAAGCAGACCTCGGTGACCGACATGTCCCCGCGCCGCAGCAGCATCATGGCCCGCTCGATCCGGCGGGTCATCAGGTAGCTGTAGGGCGATTCGCCGTACGCGGCCCGGAACTCGCGGCTCAGATGCCCGGCCGAGACGTGGACTCCGCGCGCCAGCGCCTCGACGTCCAGGGGCTGTGCGTAGTCACGGTCGATCCGGTCGCGGACGCGCCGGAGCATCGCGAGGTCGCGCAGGCGCGGGTCGGGTTTGCCGGTCACCCGGATAGCGTAACCCACGCTGGGACGCCGAAAGGCCCCTTCGCCGGGCGGCGAAGGGGCCTTCTGGCGACTCCCCTGGCTAGAGGGTGATCTTGTCGACGTTGGGGCCGCCGTTCGCCGTGGTGGCGACCGCCTTGATCTTGTTCACCCCCGCCGCCAGCGTCACCCGGACGGTTTTCGTCGTCCAGGCCGGCCAGGTGCCGGTGCTGCCGAAGGCGACACCCGACGCGCTGATCGAGCCGTTGACGGAGAAGTCCAGCGGGCGGCTCGTCGTCGTCCCGTTGGCGTACCGGACGACGACGTCGTAGGTGCCCGCCGACGGCACGGTGACCGTCCACTCGACCGAGCTGCCCGCCACGTTGTCGTAGTTGACGAACCCGGTCCCGGTGTAGCCGGCGTGGTTGGACTCCACCGCGCCCTGGACGATCGTGGCGTCCTCGGCCTGGTAGTCGACCGGGTCGCTCGGGCCGGGGCCGGAACCGTCGGCCGGAACCGTCTGCGTGCCGGTGTTCCAGCCCGAGATCCGCACCGACGGCTTGGAGCCCTTGAGGTCGGCGGTGCGGTACTTCGCGGTCAGCGTGGTCGTTTCACCCGGCCACAGGCTCACCGCGTTGTCGTTCCACTCCACCGGGAGCACCGGTTTGCCCGCGGAATCCACCACCTTCGAGTCGACGTAGAACGCCGGGAGCCTGCCGCCCGAGGTGTTCTTCAGCGTCACGGTCGTGGTGGTGGTGCCATCGGCCCCGGCGACCGAGTTCGCCGTCGCGCCGACGGCAGACTGGCCGAGGTTGTTCAGCCCGGACAGATCCGCGAAGGCCGACTGGGGGGTGTAGTACCAGTCGCTGCCGCCCCAGTTGAGCGTGTCCGCCTTGGTGGAGAGCCAGTACACGTTCCGGCTGACCTCCTTGCCGGACGAATCGGTGAGCACCAGCTTCGCCAGATAGGTAGTGGACAGCCCGCTCACCGCCGGAACGGTGACCGCGGTGGCCTTGGCGCCCAGTGCGCCGACCGAAAGCCCGGTCTTGGTGTTGCTGTACTTCTCCGTGCCGTCGAGGTTGTACAGCTTCGTGGTCGCCGTCAGCCCGCTCACCGCGTTCGACGTCTGGTTGATCACCACGACCGACCGGTTGTCGTGCGAGTACTGGATGTGCAGCGGCTCGTTGGCCTTCTTCGCACCGTAGTAGGCGCCGTTCTGGTCCATGTAGGCGTCGAACAGCTGCCAGTGCAGGGAAGTCCACGGGCTGTTGAGCATCCAGTAGATCAACCCGGTCGACGGGTTGGTCGAGTCGGTGTAGTTGCGTGAGTGCGACTCGAATTCCGCACGGACGTTCTCGTACTGCGAGAGCTGCGCCTTGCGCACGAAGTCGTTCAGGTTCGCCGACGCGCCATAGCGCTTGGTGAGCGCGTCACCGAACAGCTTCAGGTTCCCGAAGGTGTCGGAAGACGAGCGGTGGTACTGCTTGGCCGACGGGTTCTTCCACATCGTGTCCAGTTCGCTCGCCGACATCATCCGCTTCAGGGTGTCCATCGTCGGGATGTCGACGCCCGCGCTGGTCTCGGAGTTGAAGCTCCACGCCCCGCCACGGTCCTTTTGCGACTTGTCGTACCAGTACACCGGCGGCACGTAGTCGTACGGGCCGTTCATCTTCATCCCGGACGCGCCGGTGATCGGGGACGGCCTCGCCGAAGCCGCCGGGATCACCGGGAGCAGGAAGTCGGCGGCCTTCATCGCGTCGAGGTAGCCCTGCTCGATCCGCCTGTCCGGCGCGAAGTCGGAGCCGATGTGGAAGGAGATGACGCTCGGGTGGTCACGCAGGCGCTCGGCCTCGGAGAACATCGACGCCTTGGCGATCGGGTAGTCCGACTCGACCCACGGCTCACCCTTCTCCTCGCCGTTGACCTGGCCTTCCCACTTGTCGCAGCATTCCCAGCCGGGCATCGTGAGCACGCCGAGGTCGTCGGCGATGTCGAAGAACTCGTCCGGTTCGATGTGGCCTTCCAGCCGGACCGTGTTGAGCCCGAGGTTCAGCACGTACTTGAGCTTGTCGGCCGCCGCGGTCTCGTTCCAGCGCAGGAACAGATCCGGCGTGTAGCCGCCGCCCCTGATCAGCAGCGGTTTGCCGTTGACGCTGTACTGCCGTCCGCCGCTGGAGTTGAGCGTCGCCTTGACGTCACGGACACCGAACTTCGACTTCGCGGCGTCGGACGGCGTGCCGCCGACACTCGCGGTCAGGTCGAGGTCGTACCGGTGCTGGCCCCCCATCCCGGCGGGCCACCAGACGTTCGGGCGGTCCAGGCCGACCAGCGGGAAGGTGACGGTCTTGCGCTCCTTGGCCGCCAGCGAGACGGTCTGGCTGATCGGCTTGCCCGCGACCGTGCCGGCCACGGTGGTCTGCACCGCGTTCGCCGAGTCGTTGCGGACGTCGGCCTTCACCGTGAGATCGGCGTGGTCGAGCGCGGAGTTCAGCTTCTGGATCACGTGTGCGCTGCGCAGGGCGACCGCTCCGCTGCGCCGGACCAGGACGTCACGGACAATGCCCATGTTCTGGTCCGGCGGGGTCTGCGCCCAGTCGATCCAGCCCATCGAGAGATCCCTGTTGGGATCGTTGGGGTAGACCTTGAAGGCGACGCTGTTGACACCTGTGTGCACCTGCGCGGTGATGTCCAGGTCGTGCCGGGTGTAGGCGCCGTTGACCTGGTCCTTCGTCGCGACCTTGGTGCCGTTGACCCAGACGTCGGCCTTCGAGAGCACACCGCTGAAGTCGAGATAGGTGCGCGACGAGGTGTCGTCGACGTTCAGGTCGGTGCGGTACCACCACGGCACGGAGAACTGCGCCGCCGGGACGTTCTGCATGTTCGTCGAATAGAACGGGTCGGCGTACTTGCCGTTCTGCAGCAATCCGGCGTAAACCGTCGACCGCGACGAAACGGGGTACCAGCCGGAGGTGGGGAAGCCCGGCTTCGACACCGCCGAATCGTCGCTGACCTGCGCCGAGGACTGGATCACGTAACCGGGGATCGGGGTGGCGTTACCCGCGGCGGCGCCGACGGACAGCGGCACGGCCACTTCCGCGCCGGTGGCGGCGGGAGCGGTGGTCACCCCGCAGACCGCGGCGGCCAGCGCGGTGACGGTCATGGCCAGTAACGGGATCCGGGTTCTCTTCTGCCGAAAACTCACGAGCGCGCCTCCTCGGGCACACGGCGGCGGACCTGGGGTGGAAATCGTTAAGAAAGTTCCCTAACAATGTGGGGAGATAGTAGCCGCCTCGTCACGTGGGGAACAGACCCTTGCTGCGGGTTTGTCAGCGGCGGGCGGGTCAGCCGATGGGCGCCACGTAGATCCACTGCCCGTCCACGCGGGCGAAGCGGCTGTTCTCGTGCATGCTGCCGGCCCGGCGACCCTGTCGGTAGTGGGCCCGGAACTCCACGGTGCCCTCGTTCTCCAGCAGGCCGCCGCCGGTCTTGCCGAGGATCTCCAGGAGCGTCCAGCGCTGGTCCGGGTCGAGTTCGAGGTCCGCGGGCCTGCTCTCCGGGGCCCAGGTCTTCGTGAGGTACGCCGTGTCGCCGACGGCGAACGCGCTGAACCGCGACCGCATCAGGAGTTCGGCGGTCGGCGCGGTCGCCGTCCCCCGGTGGAAGCGGCCGCAGCAAGCGCCGTAGGGCTCGCCGAGGCCGCACGGGCAACGGGCTTCGTCGGTGATCGCAGGCACGCGGGTGATTGTGTCATCGCGCCGCCGCAACGGTTTCGAGGTCCCGTGCCTGCTTGAGCCAGCCGGTGAACAGGTCGGCGTCGATGTCGGCGAGCGAGCGCAGTTTGACGTGCGCCATCTCACGAGCGCTCGCCTCCAGCCTGCCTGACTCGTCCTTGACGAGCTGTCCCTTCCAAAGGGCGAAGGTGACGTACGACGAATACGCCTTCATCAGGCAGACGAGGTTCTTCCCCGTGGCTTCGCCCGCGCTCCAGGTGGGGGAGCCGTGGTACATCGCCTCGATGGAGCCCGGCAGGGCGGCGTTGACGATCGGTCGCAGCGCTGTCGCGACCTCACGCAGGTTTTCGGGCAGGGCGGCGAGGTAGTCGTCGACGTTCGCGAACTTGGCCATGACTGGATCCCTTCGGTCGGGTTGCTGCGTTCAGCTAACCGTCCGAAGGTTGAAGTTGTCAAGACAAAAAAATTATTCGGTGATGCTTCGATCAGTGCCCATGGCGTCGCATCCATTGCGAGCTACAGCAGAACTCGCACGGCTCGAGTTCGCCGGGCGCGACCGAACCCCAGGCGAGGCGGACGAGGTCGTGGACGTTCTTGCCCTGCCGATGCGCCCGGCCCTGGCCTTTGCGCAGCCATGTGCAGTCCGGATCGTTGTGATAGGCGTTGCCCTCACCGGTCCGGTAGCCGTGGGGGAGGACGTTCGGCGGTGGCTTCCGGCACAGCGAACACCACGAGATCGGCATGTCGTGAACGCATTCGGCCTCCTTGGCCGGTGGCTCGGGCTGTGCCGGGGTCACAGTGCCGGTCCCGGTGTCGTCGAGCACGCCCCACCAGAGGAAGTCGCGGGCGCGGGTCGCCGCGACCAAATGCTGCCTGCCGCGTAGCTCACGGCGTTCCTCTTCGGCCTGCGTACCGGTCACGCTTTCGCGGATGTTCTCCAGCACCATCACCGCCTGGAAATCGAGCCCCTTGGCGCGGTGCACGGTCCCGATCTTGAGCTTGCCGTCGGCTTCGCCGGTGTACTTCTCCAGCGCCAGCGTGGTTATCCCCGCCGCGCGCAGTATTTCGGCGCACCTGCTGAGATCCTTGTGGTGGAAGACGATCAGTGCCGCGTGGTCCCGGTCGACCGGGAGGGTGCGAACGGCGTCGACCAGGGCGTCGGGAAGATCGCGCGAGGTGCCGCGCCAGGTCGCGGTGGAACCACCGTCGCTGGCCGATTCGGCCGCGCGCAAGGTGACCCCGGCCGCGCCGTCGAGGTCGTCCACCCGGTTCGTGGCGTCGAACCGCCGCGCGAAACCCAGCACCTCGGCGCGGTTGCGGTAGTTGACCTTCAGGAGCTCGCCGCGGCCCTGGATCGGGATACCGGCGTCGGACAGCCGCCAGCCCCCGGGGTACACCTGTTGCTGCCCGTCGCCGACCAGCAGGAGTTTGTTCGGTCCGTCGCCGGCCAGTACACGCAACAGCTTCAAGCCGCCCAGCGTGATGTCCTGGACCTCGTCGACGACGACCGCCGCATACGGTGTTTCGAGCGGGCGTCGCACGAGTTCGGCGTGGCCCAGTTCGATCAGATCGTTGTGGTCGTGCACGCCCTTGTCCGTGAGGCCCCGTTGATAGTGCTCGTAGAGGCCCCAGACGTGTTCTCTCTGGCTCGCGTTGAGCGGCAGGATCCGGCCTCGGCGAGCGGCCGCGACGTAGCCGTCGAGCGTCGTGATCCCGCGACCTTTGATCACCCTGTCCAGTTCCGTGCGCCAGTAATCGACGTTCGGCTCGATGAGCTGCAGCCGCTCGCGGTAAGCCATCCACGCGAAGCTGAACACCGTGTCGATCTTTCGCCGGTCGACGTTCACCGGCACGCCCCGCTCGGCGAGGAACCGGCGGACCCAGCCGTGCAGGTTCGTGAACTCGGCGCGGCCCTCCAGCTCCGGGGCCAGCCGGTCGAAGGCCGTCTTGACCACCGACGGCAGCGAGTGGACGTAGGTGGTGAACAGCAAGGGGCCGGTGCTGAGCCGGGCGAGATGCCGGAGCCGGTGCAGCGCGACGACCGTTTTGCCGGTCCCCGCCGGGCCGCTGATCCGCGCGGGGCCCGAGTAGTCGCGTTTGACGATGGCGTTCTGCCGCGGGTGCAGGAAAGTGAGCCAGGAATCGAACGGCCGTCGCTGTGCCGCGCCGAGCTGGTCTTCGATCAGTTCGGCCGGGTCCAGCAGCCCGTCCGCTTCCGGGGCGCGATCCAGCCGCTGCACGGCCAAAGGACGGTAACCGCGGAGGCGTCGTTCCGCCTGCCCCGCGATGCGGGCGACCAGTCGCTGGTCGAGGTGGAGCGCGTCGCGCCGGAAGACGCGGTCGAGGCTGGATTCGGTCAGTGACCAGTAGATGCCGTCCTGGCGGGCCTTGCCCGCACCCGAGCCGATCACCGCGAGGTGGATCGCGCTCTCGGCCAAGGAACGGCCGCGCGGTCCGGAGATCCCAGCGAAGCGCTCCTTCGCGTGGCGCAGGACTTGGCGCACGGCTTCGTCGTCCGGGTCTCTATCGGTGATCAGGAGAGCGAGGACGCCGGTACATCCGATCAGGAACGCGTCAGCGCTCCGGCCGTCGTTTGACGGCAACGCCATGTTGACCAGCAGCCGCCAGCCCGCACCGGTCCGGCTGAGCAGGGCGGTGAGGACATTGCGTTGCAGCGAATCCAAGTCGGTGAAGGTGCTCTCGAGAAGCTGCCCGGCTTGGGCTTCGAGTCGCCTTCTCAAGTGTTCGCTCCTGCTCACGTACGGTCCGTTCCTTCGGTGATGGTCAAGGTGCGGGGAATTCGACGGCGATCTCGACGGCCGTCTCCAACGTCGCTTCGCTCGGCCGCCCGGCGATGCGAGCCGACTCGGCGATCACGACCAGCTTCCGGTCGAGGCGCGAGTCGTAGTCCTCGCCGGTGAAGCGCTCTCCGTGCTGTCCCTCGCCGAGGAGGGCGACATTGCCGCTGCCCTGCTTGTCGACGAGCCGTTTCAGATCGGCTGCCTCGTTCGCCTTCGGCATCTTCACCCACGCGACGGACACGGCGATCTTGTTGCCGGACCCGTCATCGACGGTGACGATCATGCGATCGAGATCGACGCAGGGATGGCGCAGGAAGAAACGCTGGACTTCGCCGAAGGAATGCGGGCCGCATTTCAGCTCGCGTTTCGCGGTCTTCTTGAGCTGGCGCCAGCCGAGGCGCTGCCATGCTTCGGAATGGCGGCCCTTCTGCGCGGATTTCTTGCTGGAGGTTTTGCCTTTGGCGGCTTGGCTCGCGGCCGAATCGAGAGAGGCGGCGCTGCCGCCGCTCAGGCCGCTCCCGGCGGCCACGGCGACTCCGACCGCCGCCGCGCCGACGCCGTACTTGTATTTGATCCAGCGGCCGTCCGGGCCACGTGGCTGATTCACCATGAGGCGTTCCGTCCCCTCCCAAGTCCGGAACGGACGATCCTGCACTGGGCACCGACGGGACGTGGAGATCTTCATGTCGAATACGCCCGAATAGCCCAGTCGATCTCCGGGTTTCCGCCGGTGCCGAACAGTTCTTGGACCTGAGGGCCTGCCGAAGGGCCCGTCGCCGGTGTGGCCGGCGGGTTCTTCGTAACGGTGTTTGGTGCTTGATTGATCCCGAGGTCCGCGCCGCGACCGCAAGACGAGCAAGCCGGACACTTCTCGCTTTCCTCCTCGCCGCAGCCTGACCTGCTGGCGGACTGTGCACGCGAGTTACGCGTCTGAGCACGCGAGTTATGGCAACCACGGCAAAGGAAGCGGGTGACCGCGCGTGAACCCTGTCGCTTAGCATCGGCACCATGACGACAGTGGAACTCACCCGCTTCAAGGTCCCGGCCGACCGCGCGGACGAACTGCTCCAGGCCCGGACCGCGATGCTCGCCGACTTCCGCGCCGACAGGGAGGGCTTCCTCGACGCCCAGCTGATCCGGGTCGACGACGAAACCTGGCTCGACATCGTGTGGTGGCGTTCCTCCGAGGACTTCGCCGGGTCGCGGGAGAAGGGCGCGAACCTCCCGGGGATCAAGGCGTTCTTCGCGCCCATCACCGAATTGATCTCCGCCGAGGAAGGCACCACCGAGGACTACCGCGGCTAGGCCCACATGCCGGGACGGGAAATATCGCCGTCCGTAAGCCGTTGACCTGGAAGAACGAACAAGGTCACGGAAGGGATCGGCGATGAGCACAAGCCTCGACACGTTCACGCGCGATTGGCAGGACTGGAAGACCCAGCGCGAGCGCGATCTCGCCGACCCGCTCGGCTGGCTCGCCCTGGTCTCTCTCGACTGGCTCGAGGACAAGCCGCGCGCGTACGAGGGGTTGCCCGGCTTGTGGTGGCAGGACGCCGACGCGGCCTACCTCGACCCGCAGAGCGCGGATCTCTCCCACGAGGGCGAGCGGGGCACCGGCGTCCGCCGCTTCGAGCTGGTCAATAGCGGAGCGACCACCCGGGTCGTGGCCGGGGACATCGAGATCGAGGTCGCGCGGCGCGGTGGGTACCTGATCCGCGTGCACGATCCGAAAGCCCCCGTGCTGAACGCTTTCCGCGGTGTCCCGGCGTACGAGCCCGACGAGGCGTGGGTGCTTTCCGGCACCTTCGAGGGTTTCGACGAGCCGCGGCCGACCACGGTCGGCGCGGTGGTCGAAGGCCTCAGTCACGTCTACGTCTCGCCGGGCATCGTGCGTTTCGAACACGACGGCGTAGAGCACACGCTCACCGCGTTCAACGGCAAGAAGGACGGCCTGCTCATCCTGTTCACCGACGCCACGAGCGGCGTCACCACGTACGCGGCGAACCGCTCGCTCGCGGTGGCGGCTCCCGCCGAGGACGGGTCTGTCGTCCTCGACTTCACACGGGCGACGAATCTGCCGTGCGCGTTCACCGACTTCGCCACCTGCCCGTTGCCGCCTGCCGGTAACCGGTTGCCGTTCGCGGTGGAAGCGGGGGAGAAGCTGCCCTACGAGCGACAGGGCTGAACCGTCGCCAGCGCCGTCATCGCCTCCTGTTCGCGCTGAGCCAGCTCGGACAGGACGGCGGACGCGTCGGCCAGGTGCCGGACGTCGCCGGTTTCCCCCGCCCGCGTGAACGACTGTGCCACTTCGGTCCACAGTGGAGTGATCTCGCGGTATTTCTCGGCGGCGGTACGGAGACCCGCGTCGTCGACCAGGGCCGCGCCTTCTTCGAGGAAATCGCGGTAAAACCGGCGGAAGAGCGCGCCGCCGGTTCCCGCTCGTTCCATCAGGATGGCGGCCTGCGGGAGGTCGCGGGCGGGGTCGCTGCTGCGGTCCAGCCATTTCCTTACCTGGACGGCGGCTTTGCCGATCCCGCGATAGCCGAGGTTGGCGATGGGCGGGTTGAGGAACTCCGCCGCGTTGGCTCGCACGGCGGAGCGGACGGCGTCGGAAAGCGGTGTGAGAGGCCCGTCCGCGGTGATGGTGAACGAGAGGTTCTTCGCCGTCATGGGCCCCTTTTCGCCTCGGGCGCGTTCCAGGCTCTGCCGTGACGTCGTCACCTCCCCGCCTTGCTGCGCCGTGTCGACCAGGAACGCCTTTTCGTCGTCGTAGCCGTACAAAGCGGCGACGTGCCCACCGAAGTGGACTTTCGAGGTGAAGTACTCGAGGTGGTAGGAATCGAGCTGTAGGCCGACCGGGAGACCGGCGTCGATCCGTTCGGTGACGTTCCGCCACGCCGTGCGCGTCGACGCGGTCTCCTTGATCGTCAAGGACAGCCCGAGTCGTTCGGTCAGTCTCCGCGTGATCTCCAGGGGTTTGCTGCGTCCGCCGAGGAACGGGAACGGCAGGTTCTTCCCGTCCCAGTAGATGAAGCCCAGCCCTTCCCCGAGCCCGAACAGCATCGGCTCGGTCAGCTCGACCCCGGCGTGCCGCAGGAGGACGTCGAGGGTGCTGGTCTCGCAGTGCTCGCCACCCGTGGTCTTGACGCCGTCGAGGATCACGGGCTCACCGGCCAGGCGATTTCGGTGCGGTAGGCCTCGGGCGTGACCGACGGGCCGGGAGCCACGAGGTACAGCTCCTCCGCGGGGCCGGCCGGGACGCGATCGCGTTCGGCGATCCAGCGGCCCAGTGACCGATAAGCGGGTTCGACGTCGTCGTAGCCACCCTCGTGGATCGTCGCGACCAGCAGGCCACCGGGAAGCTCGCCGGAGCCGATCCCGCCGTCGTGCCGCACTGGCCCGTCCACCGGGACGAACAGCTCGACGGTCAACTCATCGGGATCGCCGGTGAGATACCGGGCCCCGGACGGCCCGGCCGGTGCGACGCCTTGCGCTTCGAGTGCGGCGAACAGGCGGGCGTACGACGGCCCGATCAGCTCGGCCAAACCGCCCAGCGGGGTCCGGATCGTCAGGTGGGCGATCGGTTGCGGTGCGCGCGTGCGCTCGTAGACATGCAGCCACCGCGTCGGCTCGGCGAGTACGGAATCGAGTTCGCCGCTGATCACCGCGAGTTCCGCGGCCCGCGCGGCCACCCGGTCATGATGTCGTTTGATCGCGGCCTTCACGTCGTCCGAGGTACCCGCGTCGAGGATCTCGGCGATTTCCGCGAGCGGTACCTCCAGTTCCCGCAGCCGCCGGATCAGGCCCGCGCGGGCAAACTGGTCGAGTGAATACCGGCGGTACCCGGTTCCGGGGTCGATCAGGGCGGGCACCAGCAGCCCGAGCCGGTCGTAGTTCCGCAGCGCGCGGACCGACAGCCGGGTGGCGTGCGCGAACACGCCGATCGGCATCAAGGTCGTCATGGGTCCAGCCTGGACCCTCTCCCGGGGAGAGGGTCAAGCCGGTACCTCATCCCAGCGACAGCCGATCGAGATCCGGGGCGGACGCGTGGTCGTTGTGGAGCTTGATCGTGTTCGCCCCGGCACGCAGCTCGACCGGGACCGAGGTCGTGTACTGGGTGTTGTTGCCCGCGCCGTCGACCTTGACCTCGACCGGTGTGCCGCCGTTGACCGTGACGAAGTACGAGCGCGGCCCGTTGACGGTGAAGTCGATGTACAGGGTGTAACGCCTCGCCTCGGCCACGGTGACGTTCTCGAACAGCACGAACGCGCTCGGATCGCCGCCGATGTTGCGTACCTTCTGGCCGCCCGAGCACACCCCGCAGTTCGTGACGCCCGCGCTGCCGACGTCGTTCGCCGAGTCTTCGGCCTCCCGCATGAAGACCCGGTCGGACGGCCGTGGACTCACCCGCACCGGCTTGCTCACCGCTTTCGCCCGCCCGAGCAGGTCGAAGGTCGCGGTGACCGGGATGTCGGCCGTGGTGACGCCTTCGGGGGAGTCGAGAGTCCACGAGGCTTCGAGTTCCTGCCCGACGCGCATCGACGCCGCCGTGGCCGGGGCGCCCCGCAGGGTCCAGCCCGCCGGGACCACCGGCGCCACGGTGACCCGGCCGATGGCGTCATCGGCGTCGAGCCGCAGCTTCGCGGTCACCTGCATGGACTGGCGCCCCGGGGGAAGCCATTGGACGCCGCCGGGTTCGACGGTCAGGGTCGTCTTCGGCGTGTACGACTCGGGTGGCAGGGGAGCGACCGCGATCCGGTCGAGCCCCGGTCCTGAGGCGGCGCCGCTGAACACCTTGACGGTGTTGGCGCCCGCGTTCAGCGGGACCGGGATCGCGGTCGAGGTCACGATCCCTGGTGTGTTCGCGTCGATCGCGGTCTCGACGGGGGCTCCGCCGTTGACACTCACCGATACCGACGTCGCGGGTCCGCCGGTGGTGTCCAGCTGGAGCCGGTAGGTTCCGGCCTCCGCGACCCTCACCTCCGGGAAGGAGACCGCGTTGCGAGGGCCACCGCCGAGCCCGGTGACCTGGAACGATCCGGAGCAGGACGCGCACCGGCCGAGATGGGCGCGGCCGTCGTGGTCGTTGCGGAAGGACTCGGCCTCCAGCGGTACCGGGGTGCCCGGAAACGAACTCGGATACCCGTACGCCACCTTGATCTCATCGATCGCCAGCTGCCGGTAGAACGGCTTCGCCTGCGGCCCGGACCAGGTATTGAGTACTTCGAGTTTGACGAAGCGGGTGTGCTGCTCGCCGAGTTCGACGAACTGCACGCCGCGGGCACTCGGCATCGCCCCGGTGCGGACCGGCTTGCCCCAGTTCCTGCCGTCGTCGCTGACGTAGACGCGGTAGTCCTGGATCCGGGACGAGTCCTCCGGCCTGCCGAACGATTCGCGCGCGTGCGTCGGCGACATCTCGCGCTGGTTAACCGCGAGGTAGGTCGCCGTCCGCCGCCTGCCGAGGTCCAAGGTCAGCGACACCGGTTCCGCTCCGTCGGCGTCCCAGTAGTTCTCGAAGTTCCCGTCGACGAGATTCGACGCCGGATGGCCCGCCCGCGACGACGAAGCGGTGGCCTTGATCGTGCGGGAGTCGTGGAAGTACTGCTGCCCGGCTGTTTCCACCTTGAACACGGTGTCGTAGGTGTCCCAGTCCTTGATGTCCACAATGGTCAGATAACCGCCGGACTGACTGAACCGCAGTGGTGCGCCCGAGCGTGGATCGGACACTTTCGTGACCTTGTAGCCGTTGTCGCGCAAACGAAGTAGGTCGGTGCGTGGCCGGGTGACGACGTGGAGGTACTGCGTCCTGGCGCCGGGCTCGACGGTGATGACACCGTGCGCGCCGTCGTTCCAGAACCCCGGCTGCATCCCGCCGTACATGTACCCGCCGCCCTCCTTGCCCCGAAGCGAGGACTTGATCGGCGGTACCCAATTCGCCATGAAGTTGTTGTACGCCTCCTGCTGCGGCGGGAACTTCCCGTTCACCATCGGGGTTTCGGCCATCAGTGATTTCATCGACGAACCGGCGTTCGTGATGTAGCGCCCGGTGGACAGGCGGAAATCGACGGCCTGATCGGTGCCGTCGTACCACCAGCCGCCATTGGTGGGCAGTTTGTAGTCGGCTTCGGTGAGCCGCGGCATCGGGGTGAACGCGGCCTGCGGATAGTCGTAGGACGGCGTGATACCGGTCTTCTGCTCGTTGCTGACGGTGTCCATGATCGGCGTGTCCTCGTTGTTGTTGCTCAGCAACCAGGACGGTCGTTTCTCACGGATCTGCTCGTAGAGCCCGTTCTTCTCCCAGTACTCGTTGTCGTTGTCGATCCAGAACCCGGCGAGGTCCGAGTAGCGGTCCATGACCTCGTGGAAGAGGTCGTAGGAGTATTCGCCGAAGCCGGGCCGCGTGGTCAGGTCGACCTGCTTGCCCTTGTAGGCGGAGTACGCGGCGGAATCCAGTGACTCGACGCCGGTTTCCTTGTGCCACTGGGGATCGTCGGTCATGTAGAGGATCGTCCGGACCCCCTTGGCGTTGCCCGCCTTGACGAGTTCGCCGAGCAGATCGCGTCGCGTGGCACAGCTTCCCGGGACCTTCGACGGCCACGGCCGCGCGTAACCCAGCCTGCTGTGGAAGGTGGCGAGCACGATGTAGGAGGCGCCGAGCTTGCGCGCCTCGTCCACCCAGTAGTCGGCGCTCCAGCCGCCGTCGGTGACGGCGCGTTCCCAGGCCGCGCAGTCGGTGTGGCGCGGAGCGGTGAACATGCCCCAGTGCAGGAAGAGTCCGGCGGTCGCCTCGCGGAGCCATTTCTGGCGGGGGTGGTGCACTTCCGCGTTCGCCGTCGTCGTGGTGAGCAGCCCCGCCAGCAGGGTGAGGACCACGGCGAGCCAGGCGGTGCGTTGCGCTCGAACTCTCATGACCATCCGCTCTCATCCAAGGCGTGGTTGCCGAGAGATCCGATGATTGCGGCTGATATCTGCGTGGTCAAGCCCCGCTGACCGGGACATGGAAGTAGTCATCGGAGGTATGGCGTGACAGAGCCCTCTCGCTGATAGGGCGAGAGGGCCTGTCGATCGTGCTTCAGATGTTGAAGCCGGGGTGGGTCGCGAAGGCGTTGTCGATCACGAGATTCCCGCGCTGGCGGGCCCGTTCACGCAAGGCCGACGTCGTGCGGGCACCCTGGGCGTAGAACCACCACAGGTAGAGCGCCCCGTACATCCAGGCACCCTCGTAGCCCCACGTCGAGTCGGCGCCGCTCTTGCCGGCACCGAACACCGAACCCGCCGGGAAATTCGCGTTGTGCGGCTTCCCGCCCTGATGGCGCGATTCGTGGATCAACGTCTCCGCGCGGCCGGGGACGTCCTTGGAGTACCAGAAACCCAGGTACAACTCGATCCGGTCGTCGGTGAACGGCCCGCTGAAGGATCTGGCGATGGCACTGCCGTCACCGCACAGCGAACGGAGGTCGTCACAGTTGTCCCGGACGTAGCGGCGCGCCCAGTTCAGCATCGGCCCCGAATAGGCGTCGTTCGCGTAGTCCTGTGCCGAATAGGTCAGCAGGTAGCACGCGTTGAACGTCCGCGCCAGCGGCTTGTCGGTGTTGCACGCGTCTTCCCAGCCGAACCCGTCGTCCCAGTAGTCCTTGTTGCCCGAGAAACCGTACGTGTTCCAGAAATAGTCGATGTAGGTCTGATTGCAGATCGAGGCACCGTAGAAATTGTCCCCGGTCACGTTCTTGTCCGGCACGGTGTAGCTGCAAGTGGCCATCGGAGATCACCTGTCTGTAGAAGGAATTCGTTCGATTCAGGAGCGCGGGGGCTCCGGCGGAGGCACGTCGTCGGTGCGCGTGTCCTTCACGTAGCGCCCGCCGACGGCCTGCGGGACACCGCGGACGTCGACGCGCCTGATGTTCAGCAGGCGCTCGTCTTCGGTGCCGCTGAGCGCCTCGCGCACCTGGGCGGCGAGGTCGGGGTCACCGGTCTCGGCGATGGCCTGGACCGCCGCGCGCCGCACGGTGAACACGTCGTGCCGGACCTGCCGCAGCAGCAGGTCCTTGGCCGCGCTGTCGCCGGTGGAAGCCAGGCGTGCCAACGCTTCCACGGCGGTGGTGCGGATGATCACCTCTTCGCCGACGGTGCTGATCCCGTGCGCCGGGTCGTCGGAACGCTCCGGCGGGATCGGCTGGCGCAGCACGTTTTCGAGCACCGATACGGCCGCTGTGTGCCGCAGATCGGTGAGCAGCTGGACCAGGCCCCAGCGTTCCAGGTACTGCTCCTCGGACAGGGCGTCGTACTGCTCGCCGAGGGCCGGGACGACTTCGTCCGCACGTTCGCGAAGCCGGTCGAGGCTCCGCTGGTAATTGCGTTCGGCGTCTTCACCGGACGCGGCCATGGTCTCGGCGGCCTGGGTCACCAGTTCGCCGATTTCGCTGTTCGCGAAGCTTCCGAGACCCGATCCGCTCGGGCCGGCTTCGAGGTTGTCGCCACCCGGGCCCAAGGACGGGGTGTCGGGATTGCGTGGGGTCGGCATGAGGTTCTCCTTCGCAGCGGCGATGATGCTGACGGAAGGAAGGAACGCGATGCCGGACGGCAGATACCTGATTTCCCGAAAATTCCCCTTTCGGGGTGTACCGGGATTTTCACCGCGGGAATCCGAAAAGGATTTTGCTCACCGGAAAGCGGATGGTCGGTGAAAAGCCTTCACGGATTCCCGCCCGTGATCAATGGCCGACGTCGATGACCACGCGGTTCGGGGCGGTCAGTGTGAACACGGTGACCGGCGTCCTCGACCGGACGCCGAGCCCGATGGACAAGGTGCCTTCGTAGTCGCCGGTGACCGCGACCGCCATGACGTTGCGCAGGGCGCGGGTCCGGAACTTCTGCGGACCGGGATAGGTCGGATTCCCGGCCGCGTCATGTGCGGCCGCCGGAGTCGCGGTGACCGCGATGAAGTACTCGCCGGTCAGCCAGACGATCTCGCCCGATCCGTCGGCGATCAGTTCGTCGACGAGGTCGTACCTGACGGCGGGGGCCGGGCCCGTGGTCAGGTCGAGCACGATCCGGTCGAATCCGGTGTTCAGACCGGTGCGGATTCCCGTCATCGCGGGGATCGTCTGCGCCGCGACGGACGCGGGCGAGGCCGCGGCGACGGCGCCGGTGAACATGAGTGTCGTGGCGGCGAGCGCGGCGAGCGCGCGCCGAAGGGTGATGGTCATGGCGATGACCTCCTGCCGGAATACTGGTTCCGGGAAGACGCCTGTGCGGTGAGAAGGTTGTATTCTTCGCTTTATCGTTACTGATCGCCGAAGACGCGTCGAGCGATCTCGAAGTCGGCGGGAAAATGGTTTTTCACTCGCTCGGTGAGCCATCGCATGTAGCGGAGGTCGCTTTTCGCGGAGGCGATGAGATGCGTGAACCGCTGGGCGACGGCGACGTTTTCGTCGAAGGTGTCGTGCTGGGAGGCGAAAACGCATTGCACGTCCGTGGCGGTGCCGCCCCAGCACAGCGCGCCGAGAAGATACTGCTCGACGACCAGGTTGAAATCCTCGAGCGGGGCGAGCCGACGCCAGGCCGCCTGGTTCTCGGCCGACTCGACCAGCCGGATGCCGAGATCGGCGTAGCGGCGAAGCAAGGAAACGGCCGTACCGCCCACGATCCCGGTGCAGAGCGCGGCCTCTCCGGTGTAGTCGTCGAATTCCTTCGGCAGGAACCCGCCGGTCGCCCGGATGGCCGTGGCGGCGGCCATCGGCCGGTAGTAGCCCGCGTCGGAAGCCGGTGCGTGCTCCGGATTCTGCGCGACGATCGCACCGGAGAGGTCCGCGGCCGGGAAACCGGGCCAGAGGAACACGTCGTTGTCGATGTGCAGGAAGGGTTCGGTCTGCTCGCGGTAGGCGTGCAGCTTCCCGAGCGCCCACCAGGACGGATCCTGCCCGGCGAGTCCGTTCAACGAGAGTGAGACGTCGTCGAAGGGCAGGCGCAGTCGCTCCACGAGCAGTTCGTGGCCCTGGTCGTCGGTCACGAGCGCGGTGGTGGGAAAGAGGCGGGACGCGAGGCGGAACGACAGGATCCAGGACAGGGCATGGAAGAAGTCGCTCGGCCAGTGCCTTCCGTGCTGGTGACGATACGGTTTGCTCCAGAAGGACCAGACCGCGCGCCGGATCGGCTGCCCGGCCGTGTCGCCGGGGCGGACGACCCTGACCCGTGGCGGAACCCAGCCCGGCTCGCCGACCCCGCCGTACTCGCCGGGCGCCGGGGATTCGGGCGCCAGGAGATGGCCGCCGATGGCGACCGCGAGGTAGGGGCCATATCCGTAGTACGGCATCGCCGTGATGTTCGGGTCGTGGAGCGGGAACGTTACGACGGGCCGGAGTCACGGAATCCGCGCAGGTGGACCACGGCCACCGCGGTCGCCGTGCCGAGTGCCGTCACCACAAGGGATCCGGTGAGCAGATAGAGGCTTCCGACGCCCGCCATGGAGGTCTTGATCAATTTCACGATTCCGTCGTGCTGTTCGCCGGACGCTTTTTTGGCCATTGTCGAACCCCTCGTGTGTGGTGTACTAGTACACCGTAGGAGGAAGTGGCCGGTGAGCGAGTTCGCCGGTTCTGATCTTTCGCGGTCAGGAGGATTTTCTTGTCGTCGTCTCGCGCCGCGAATTGTCGATCATCACCGCGAATCGGATCGAGGTGGAGGGCGTCGTGACAATTCAGCTGGAGGGGGAGCGCCTTGACGGTGCGTATTCCATCGCCGCGGTCGAGGCCGCGCTGCGCTGGCTCGCGGTCCGCAAGGACGGCGAACCGCTCAGGTTCCTGCGCTACGCGATCGAAGACCCGGCGAGCGAATCGGCCTCGGCGCTCGCCTGCCTGGTCCGGCCGACGGCGTCGATGACAGCGGCGACGCCGGAGGTGCGGGCGCTCGCGGTCTGGGGAGTGATCCTCGACGAGATCGGGAAGATCGGCTCGACGACCGAATCCCGGCGCCGGAATGCCCTGACCGCCGCGTTCCGGCTGGGCAGGGTGAAATGGAGATCGACGCTCGACGACCGCTTCGGGCAATTGAAGAGCCTGCCTCGCGTGTTCGGCGACCCGCCGCCGACTACGACGACGCCGATGCACAAGGCCTGGCGCCGGGCGGTGAGCGACAAGCTTTCCCCTTGTCTGGCGAGAAATCTGACGTTGCTCGCGCACGACGGCGAGGCGTGGCGGCCTTACGTGGAGATCGCCAGGGCCTCGGCCGAAGCCGAGGAGCCGACTCGGTCGCCCTGTCGCCGGACGCCGTCGTCCGGAGCTCAGCCGGTGTACCTGGAACGTCTGCTGGTGGCCGTGGAAATGCGGCGCAGAACGGTATATCGCCGCCTGACGGTACGCGATGTCGTCGCCTGTGAAGACGGCGTCGACCGGTACCGGGCGCACGCTTCGACCGGCTGGACGGGGGATCTGGCGCCGATCCCCGTCAAAGCGATCTTCGGTTGCCGTGTCGGGACTTCTCCTGGGGTGCGACCGGGGGATCCGTACGTCGTGAACCTGCTGTTCCCGAAACCGCTGGGCGAGGGGGAGCGTCACGAGTTCATTTCCCTTGCCTGCGACGATGATCTCGAAGAGGAACGGCATTGGATCAACGTCGACGTCGACCATCACGGGATCGCGCCGGGCGTGGTCGACGGCGAGGGCAGGGTGACCGGGGGCCTGAGCATCAGCGTCACGTTCGACGACTGTGTCCCCGAGGCTTGCTGGTGGTACTCGGAGCAGACCGACTACGAGCGGATGGTGCGGCCGCCTGCCGGTGACCGGCATCTGCTGGAGATCCGGAGTGGCGTCGTGGAGCACACCTTCCTGGCACCCTGTCAGCCGAGGGAGGGATACGGCATCGCCTTCCGGTGGCCGCGATCTTGACGAAGCGAAGCCACATCCGACTTCGACGTGGCTCGCTTTCGTGGTTCGCCGGCTAGTTGCCGGTGTTGCCGCCGCCCTTGCCGTCGTCGCCGTGAATCGCCATCAAAACCTCCCTGGGTCGTGTTCGGGGTCGCGGCGAAACTACCCAGGTAAGCATGACTCTTGGTAATGGGGTGTGTCTTTCCGTAGTTACAGGACGCGATAGATTGGCGCCGACTTTCCCTGGAACGGGGCCGCCCGATCGTGTCGGGCGGCCCCGCTTCGAGGCGCTAGCGGAGTGTCCAGAACACCGCGTGGGTCTTCCCGGTGGAGGTGTCGGCGGTGCCGACGACCCGGCCGCTGTCGGTGATCCGATAGGCCTGGCCGCGGCCGCCGCCGGGCAGCTGGCCGAGTTGCGTGCGTTGCCCGTTCCGGTACCAGACGGTCGCTTGACGCTGGAAACTGCCGGCCGCGGTGCCGTAGGCGTCGACCGCCTCGACTTCGGCGCCGAGGTTGTCGTCGGCCAGGACGGTCAGCCTGCCGTCGGGATCCCAGAGCACCGCGTTGCGGCGAGGGGCGTTGAGGTAGCCGGTTCCGACGACGTACCCGGTGGAGCCGATGTGATAGAGCCAGACCGAATGGGGGCTGGGCCAGTCCAGGCGATGGATTGTGCCGTCCCGGTCCCAGGTCGCCGGGATCGGGGGCCCGCTCCTGGTCTCGACCATCGACCCGGCGGTCACCCCGGCTTTGTTGATCCGGCCTGCCCCGCTGCTCCAGCTCTGTGGCGCCAGCTCGGTGATCGGCCCGCCGTTCACCCACCGCACGGCGTGGTTCGCCCCGGCGCGCATGGCGCTGCCCGCGATGATCTGGCCGTCGCCGGAGATGCCCTCTGCCATGCTCCAGGTCTCGCCGGGCAGCACACCCAGGTCGGTCGCCTGGCCGTCCGGGTCCCAGCGGAAGCCATGGAACTGGTTGTCCGGTGTCAGCCAGTTCCCGATGGCCACACCGGTGTCGCTGATCGCCGACGCGGTGGCGTTGTGATAGCCCGGCGGGACCTGCAGCAGGGTCGCCAGCCCGTCGGCGTCCCAGCGGGCAGGCACCGCGTCGGTCGCTGTCAGCACGTAGCCCACGGAAACCCCGTGGGTGTTGATGTCACGTACTTGCCCCTCGATGCCGCCTGGCGTGGGCAGCGCCATGATCTGGCCGTTGGCGTCCCAGCGGACCGGACGTTTGCGCTGCGGATTGGGGCCCGACATCGACAGCCCCACCATCACCCCCGCCTCGTTGACCGCCAGGACCGTACTGTTGTCGTCGCCGGGCAACGTGCCGAGATCGACCGGTCCGACCGGGAAGGCCTGCGCCGTCCCCGCCAGCGCGCCGGTGAAAATGACGAACGCCGTCGCCAGCGACCAAACCTGTCTTCGGCTGCCGCGCACACGATTCTTCATCATGATGACTCCCCAATCATGCTCGGGCGGAGTGCCGCCCCTTCTCGTCGAACAGTAATGGAACCGCTTCGCGAATTGCTCCCGCGATGATGATGTTCCACACGAATAGCCGACTGATTCCGGTTGTGCCATTAGTCCTTGTGGCCCAAATGGGAATGGCGAATAGCGGCAAGTGGGCAATTCGTGGATGGTTGGGCATTTTCTTCCTGGTTTCAGATGTCGGGCGTGGGGCGGGGATGGTCGGTCCAGGGGCTCCGGGGCCGCAGGAGTCGCATGAGCCTCGATGGAGGGCCCCGTGTCCGTGTATGAAAAAGGCTTACCGTGAACACAGGTGGAACGGGATGATAAATGCAAGGAAAGGGTAGGATGGTGAAAATTTAAAGGAATTCGCGACTTGAATTTGTCCAGCCAGGATTCCTTGTCAAGGTTGTCGGAGTCACGTGGGTGTAGCCCAGCGGGCTATGCTGGACTGTGTGAAGGTGATCGCTCAACGGGAGTTCCGCAACAACTCCGCTGCCGTCTTAGATGCCGTCGAAGCAGGTGAGACGTACTACGTCACTCGTAACGGCGTCGAGGTCGCCGAGCTGCGGCCGATTTCGCGCAGGTATCGCCCTTCCGCTGAGGAGTTGGTGGAGCGACACCGAAGGCTGACTCAAGGGGACGCCGTCCGGATGCGGGAGGAAGTCGATGAGTTTCTTCGGTACCGAGGGCCGCGTTGGCGTCGATGATCAGTGGAGTCGAAGTCGTGGCTGAGTGTCATGAGATGAGAGGTGCTCGACCCTGCGGGTGCTCCCACGGTTGAAGACCCGCGACGAGACATCGTCGATCAGCGACTTGAAGTCCTTCGGTGACCTTCATGGCCGAATAATCGACCGATACCTGGTCGAGCGACGCTGAAATGCGACCAGCCATTATCCTCTGACTGCGCTTAACCAGCTGCGGACCAACTGCTCGGCTGTCGTGCGCCACAGTCCAGGGGGATCCATTGCCGAAGGTGCCTGATGCTCGCAGACCCAGCCGCGCGGCGGTCAACGCGCTGCGTGCGCTTCTGGAACGACACGATCACATTGTTCAGGAGGTGGACGGCCAGAACGACTTCGGTGAGGACCAGCACGTCACGTTCAGCGAGGACGGAGAGGTCACTGGCGACCTAGTCAAGATCCAGGTCAAGGGTGGTCGGTCGTGGCGCAGGGCTGACGGTTACGCCGTGCCGATCGGCGACCACGGTGGCACCTGGGCCGATGGCAACATCCCGGTGCTCTGTGTTGTGCATGACCCCGATACGGGCGGTCTCTACTGGGCCAATGCCACCAAGCAACTGCTGTCGGCGCGGCGCGACGGCAAAGTGCTGAAGACGATCATTATCAGCGCGAAGCAGAGGCTGGACGACGTATCCGTTGCGGCGTTCGTCGCCGAGGTCAGACGCTACCTGAGCCGTTATCGGGGCAACCGGATCATCCAGGCGAAGCTGGGTGAGATGTCAGGCGTTGAGTTCGGTCCATCGGACATTGTGCAGCACTATGTGAACGTGTATGGCGAAGATCTGATCTTCTGGCAGCGCAGGGGTGAGGGATTCGCAACCTTGCTCCACAGTGACCTCGACTGGTATCCAGAGCATATTGGCCCTGAGCATTTCCACCCCAACGGTCGACCAGGCCTGCTTCGTGGCATGTCCGTGGTGGCGGACACGATACTGGATACAGCCGAGGCACAGTGGCTGTCGGCCTGCTTTGAGGCGGCTCAGTGGGCTCGCAAACCCGCCGCCGACGATCCGCCGCTTCACACCAACGTCGACGCACGTGACAATTACGTGGCCAGGCGAGTTGAACACCATCTTAGGATTGAACCCGACGCATTGGCTCGATCGATCCAGGAGTTGCGCACCGAAACCACGGTTGACCAAGACCTGATGGCTGCCGCCAAGGAGTTGGAGTCGGATGCCGAGGCATATGCCGAGGCGCTCTCGAAATCGTGGTGCGAGATGTCAGAAAAGGCGCGTCGGATCGTCACTTTCTATCTGGTCAAAGAGGTACGTGTGGGTTCACCTGCCCTGCCGATCGACGAGCAGTTCCGGATCGTTTGGCGATGTTCCCGGCCGGCCGCGGAGTACGGTTTTGGCGCGCGGGTCGGACAACCGAGTGTTCGCAAGTCGGCGAACCGGGAGTTGGTATCGGCCTCCAAACTAAGGCCCGGTGACAGGATCTACTGGCTGAGCCGGTACGGGAACGAACGCGGCCGAAGTGTGTCAGCCGTCTGGGACTCCGAGGACACACCCGGAACCGTCTGCGTTCGTTTCGATCAGCTGATGCTGGGGGACACCTTCTGGCCGGGGGAGCTGTTCGTTCGGAAGGTGTCCCCCAAGCCGCGCTGATATCGCGCAGTTACAGTCTGCATTTATTGGCGGGTAAGGCAAACTTGGCGTGTTGCGTACGCTATCGGCTCGCACCACGGTCTGATGTCTCCAATGTGGCATTGGGGGCGCTCAGTGTCTCCAATGCCACATTGGAGACATGCCCGGCTCCCGGAGTCTTCACCGAGGTGCCGCGAAAGCCACTTTCGGGACACTACATGTCCCGAAAGTGGCTTTCCGTGACATGATCGGCAGCAGCGGCTTCGGGAGAACGCGGAGTTGGGGTGTCGGTCACGACAACTTTGCCTTACCCCTTAATAACTGCCTTACAGCGAAACGGGGCCGCCTATCTAAGGCAGCCCCGTTCGGGAACGTCGCCAGCTCACCAGCCGCGTTCGCGCCACTCGGCCAGATGCGGCCGCTGCTCACCCAGCGTCGAGTCGTCCCCATGCCCCGGATAGAACCAAGTCTCATCCGGCAGCTCGTCGAAGATCCGCGACGACACATCATCGATCAACGAAGAAAAGTCCTCCGGCGAACCGGTCTTGCCGACGCCGCCGGGGAACAGCGAGTCGCCGGTGAACAGGTGCGGGTGCCCGGCCGGGTCGCGGTACAGGAGCGCGATCGAGCCGGGGGTGTGGCCGCGCAGGTGGATCACCTCGAGGGTGACCTGCCCGACCTTGATCGTGTCGCCGTGCTCGACCAGGAAGTCCGGCGGGATCGGCAGCGGTTCGGCGTCCAGCGGGTGGGCGGCGGTGTTCGAGCCGTTCGCGCCGGCGACGGCGCCGAGTGCCTGCCAGTGGTCCTGGTGCTGATGGGTGGTCACGACGGTCTTCAGCGCGGGCCTGTCGGGGCCGTGGCCGATGAGGTCGGAGATCCGTTCCGGGTCGTTCGCGGCGTCGATCAGCAGCGCCTCGTTCTCGGCGCGGCAGACCAGCAGATACGCGTTGTTGTCCATCGGACCGACCGACAGCTTCGTGATGGTGAGCGCGTCCAGGGTGCGACGGGCGGCGTCACCGCCGGGTTCGACATGCCCGGTGTAGGTCTCGACGATGTTCACAGCGCACACGGTAGTCGTTCGCCTGCAATCGGTTCCACCCGCACAGGCGACGCACAGGCGCGGGACGTAGGCTCGCCCCGCCCCGCCAGCCGAACCACAGGACACCCGTGCCCGACCCTTCGCCGCCGACCGGAACGCGCACCCCGCGCCGGATCAGCTGGGACCTGCTTCGCGTGGTCGCCGTCTTCGCGGTCATGCTCGGGCACGTGACCCATCAGGGTGCTCTTCTGCATCCCGAACTGGTGGGGTACCCCTTTCGGGTCACCGCTCAGTTCGGTGCGGCCATCCTTCTGGTGATTTCCGCCTACTTCGTGTGCGCGAGTCTTCGGAAGGGTGAACCTCGGCGGTGGCTGTGGAACCGGATCGCGCGGCTGGTGCCCGCGTACCTGGTCGCCGTGATCGTCACCTACGTCGTCGCCCGGTACGCGACGATCCGCTTCAGCGGCCTGCCGTTCCCGCCCGGCCTCACCGGCTTCCTGTTCGGCATCCCGCAGGGACCGCCGGCCGATCCCTCGCCGTGGTACGTCCCCACCGGCGCCGACCTGCTCGCCAACCTGGGCATGGTCCAGGAATGGGGCTGGCGCTACGAACTCTTCTACTACCTCGACGGCGCGTACTGGACGCTGCCGGTGCAGCTCATGGCGTTCACCGCCGCGGCCCTGCTGTGGCCGCGCCGGTGGCGTACCCACCGGCTCACCGTGGGGCTGCTCTGGGCACTGGTCCTGGTCCCGCTGCTCCTGCGGTTCGTCGTGTTCCACCCGGTTTCGACGCCGAAGCTCGCGGAAACCTTCTTCTACGGCCTGGGACTGCACCGCGTGCACGTCTTCGCCATCGGCATCGCGATCTGGCTGTGGGCGAAACGGCGGCTGGCGCACTGGCATCTCGTGCTCTTCCTGCTCGCCGCCTGCGCCGCGCAGGACCTGCAGGTCTTCCCGTTCCACCAGTCGCTGCCCAACGATCCCGAGCGCTGGCCCTCGGCGATCGGCTTCGCGATCATGGTGCTGCTGGTGTGCCTGGCCGCGCGCGGACCGGACTGGCGGTTCCCCGGCCTCGCCCGGATCGCCCCGGCTGTCACCTGGCTCGCGGGCATCTCGTATGGTCTTTATCTGGTGCACCAGGAACTGGGTTACATCCTGGCCCGTGCCCTGCTGAACGTCGGCGTCCCCGGCTGGCTGCGTCTCCCCATCGTGCTGGCCGCCGCCGTACTGGCGGGCTGGGCGGTCACCGCGGGTGTGGAACGGCCGGTCCACCGGTGGCTCACCGCTCGCCGGGATCGACGCGAAAAGCCTGGAAAACCGCAGGTCAAGGACTCGGAACCAGTTTCTGTCGGTGGTGCCTCGTAGCATGGAAGCGGCCGCCCGTGCAGCTATCGACCGGGCCGGCGACCGCAGCTGAGAATGAAACCTGAAGGGACCCTGGCGTGGCTGATCGCCTCGTTGTTCGCGGCGCCCGCGAGCACAACCTCCGCGGCGTGGATCTCGACCTGCCCCGCGACAGCCTGATCGTGTTCACCGGCCTGTCCGGGTCCGGGAAGTCGAGCCTCGCCTTCGACACCATCTTCGCCGAGGGGCAGCGCCGTTACGTCGAGTCACTGTCGGCTTACGCGCGCCAGTTCCTCGGCCAGATGGACAAGCCGGACGTCGACTTCATCGAGGGCCTGTCGCCCGCGGTGTCGATCGACCAGAAGTCCACCTCGCGCAACCCGCGTTCGACCGTCGGCACCATCACCGAGGTCTACGACTACCTGCGCCTGCTCTACGCCCGCGCCGGCAAGGCGCACTGCCCGCAGTGCGGGGAGGCGATCAGCAAGCAGACCCCGCAGCAGATCGTCGACCAGGTGCTCGCCATGGAGGAGGGCACTCGCTTCCAGGTGCTCGCGCCGGTCGTGCGCGGGCGCAAGGGGGAGTACCTCGACCTCTTCGAGAACCTGCAGCAGCAGGGCTACGCGCGCGTCGTGGTCGACGGGACGATCCATCCGCTCACCGACCCGCCGAAGCTGAAGAAGCAGGAAAAGCACCAGATCGCCGTCATCATCGACAGGCTCTCGGTGAAGACGAGCTCACGGCAGCGGCTCACCGACTCGGTCGAGACGGCGCTCCGGCTGGCCGACGGCCTGATCGAGCTGGAGTTCGTCGACCTGCCGGACAACGATCCGCACCGCGTGCGCGGCTTCTCCGAGAACCTGGCCTGCCCCAACGGGCATCCGCTGGCGATCGAGGACCTCGAGCCGCGGTCGTTCTCCTTCAACGCGCCCTACGGCGCCTGCCCCGAGTGCACCGGTATCGGCGTCCGCAAGGAGGTCGACCCGGAACTGGTGGTCCCGGACGACGAGCTGTCGCTCGGTGAAGGCGCCATCGCGCCGTGGGCGGGCGGCCAGAGCGCGGACTACTTCATCCGGCTGCTCGAGTCGCTTTCGGAGACCATCGGCTTCCGCATGGACACGCCGTGGCGCAAGCTGCCGGCGAAGGTGCAGAAGGCCGTCCTGCACGGCGTCGACGAGCAGGTCCACGTCCGCTACAAGAACCGCTACGGCCGCCAGCGTTCGTACTACGCGGCCTTCGAGGGTGTCATCCCGTTCCTCGAGCGGCGCCAGGAGCAGACGGAATCCGAGTACATGCGCGAGCGGTACGAGGGCTACATGCGCGAGGTCCCGTGCCCCGCTTGCCAGGGCACGCGGCTCAAGCCGGAGATCCTCGCGGTCACCCTGGAGCACAAGACCCAGGGCGACCGGTCGATCGCCGAGGTCTGCGCCCTGTCGATCGCGGAGGCGTCGCAGTTCCTCGACGAGCTGGAGCTGGGCAAACGCGAGCAGGTGATCGCCGGCGCCGTGCTCAAGGAGATCCAGGCGCGGCTGCGCTTCCTGCTCGACGTCGGGCTGAACTACCTCTCGCTCGACCGCGCCTCCGGGACGCTGTCCGGCGGCGAGGCGCAGCGGATCCGGCTCGCCACGCAGATCGGTTCCGGTCTGGTCGGCGTGCTCTACGTGCTGGACGAACCGTCGATCGGCCTGCACCAGCGGGACAACCACCGGTTGATCGAGACCCTGGTCCGGCTGCGCGACCTCGGCAACACGCTGATCGTCGTCGAGCACGACGAGGACACCATCCGCTCCAGCGACTGGGTGGTCGACATCGGCCCCGGCGCCGGTGAGCACGGTGGCCACATCGTCCACAGTGGACCGTACAAGAAGATCCTGCGGAACAAGGACTCGATCACCGGCGCGTACCTGTCGGGCCGTAGCAAGATCGAGGTTCCGGCGATCCGGCGCCCGGTCGACAAGAAGCGGCAGCTGACCGTCGTCGGCGCCCGCGAGCACAACCTGCGCGGCCTCGACGTGTCGTTCCCGCTCGGCTGCCTGGTGTCGGTCACCGGTGTCTCGGGTTCCGGCAAGTCCACCCTGGTCAACGACATCCTCGCGACCGTGCTGGCGAACAAGCTCAACGGCGCGCGCCAGGTCCCGGGCCGTCACACGCGGGTCAACGGCCTGGCGAACGTGGACAAGCTGGTCCGCGTCGACCAGTCGCCGATCGGCCGCACCCCGCGGTCCAACCCGGCGACCTACACCGGCGTCTGGGACCACGTGCGCAAGCTGTTCGCCGCGACCACCGAGGCGAAGGTGCGCGGCTACCAGCAGGGCCGGTTCTCCTTCAACGTCAAGGGCGGCCGGTGCGAGGCCTGCGCCGGTGACGGCACGATCAAGATCGAGATGAACTTCCTGCCGGACGTCTACGTCCCGTGTGAGGTGTGCAAGGGCGACCGGTACAACCGGGAGACCCTCGAAGTGCACTACAAGGGCAAGACCGTCTCCGACGTGCTGAACATGCCGATCGAAGAGGCGGCCGAGTTCTTCGAGCCGATCAAGGCGATCCACCGGCACCTGGCCACCCTCGTCGACGTCGGCCTCGGCTACGTCCGGCTCGGGCAGCCCGCGCCGACGCTGTCCGGTGGTGAAGCGCAGCGCGTGAAGCTCGCCAGTGAACTGCAGAAGCGGTCCACCGGCAAGACGGTCTACATCCTCGACGAGCCGACCACCGGTCTGCACTTCGAGGACATCAGCAAGCTGATCGGCGTGATCAACGGGCTGGTGGACAAGGGCAACACGGTGATCGTCATCGAGCACAACCTCGACGTCATCAAGACCTCGGACTGGATCATCGACATGGGGCCCGAGGGTGGTTCGGGCGGTGGCACCGTGATCGCCGAGGGCACCCCGGAGTATGTCGCTTCGGTGCCCGAGAGCTACACAGGCGAGTTCCTGAAGACCGTTCTCGGCTGAGGTCGCCAATGCTATGAAAGGTCCTTTCCTTGCAAATTTTGCAAGGAAAGGACCTTTCATAGCATTCGGAAGCGGGAACTAGCCCTTCCCCGTGGTCCGGCCCAGCACCGGCGAAGCGGGCCCGTAGTAGAAGGCGCGCAGCCGGTACGAGGAGCCCTCCTCGCCCGGCAGCGAAGCGAGCCCGGCCGACGTCGTCCCCGGATCCGACATCTCGACGGGCACGAAGTCGGGAGCACCCGGCTTCCTGATCTCCACGAGGAAACCGTCTTCGTCGCTGGAGTGGTCGGCCCAGCTGAACCGCACCATCTCCTCCGGCGCGGGCTCGGCCCGGAAAGACGCGGGAGCCGCCGCTCGATCACCCGCCCGCAGCGGTACGGCGGGTCCGGAGGCGGCGGGAGTGGCCGGTCCCGAAACCGTGACGGCCGCCGAGACGGCACCGTAGAAGGGCCGGATCCGGTAGTAGAACCGCGTTTCCGGGATCAGGTCCGGATGCCGGTAGGTCGTCTGCCGTGGCGGCACGAACCGCAGGATCGTGTAGTCCCCGTGCGGATCGGTGGTGTACTCGACGACCCGGCCTGCGGCGTTCGGATCGTCGTCGGGCCAGCTCAGCTCGACGTTCACCGGATCCGTCAGCGTCGCGCGGAAACCGGGTTCTTCGCCGCAGCCCGACACGAACGCCACCAGCAGCAGAACGGCCGCGAGTTTCCTTGGCACGCCTCGTCCCTCCCGGGAATCAGGCGGCGGCGGAGTCCGGAGGCGTCAGCATACGAGCGCGCCCGGTGATCGACAAGCCCCCGGCAAGACCCGGTTGAACCGTTCCGCGAAGCCGTCCGTGTGGGAGGCAAGAGGAGGCGGCCATGGAGAACCGAGGAGAGGCCGGTGCCGATGCACAGTTCGATCGCGGCGCGCGCCGAGCGATCCACCTTGCCCCTGCGGGTTGCAGTACTGTCCTCGCCGACCCAGAAGACCGTCGGGAGGACACGAGTGGCGATCGGTGGCTGGCGGCCGAAAAAGGCCAAGGGCGAGGACCTGGTCCGGCACTTGTACGCCGAACACGGGAGAAGCCTGCTGGCGTACGCGACGAGGCTGACCGGGGACCGCGCGGCCGCGGAGGACGTCGTGCAGGAGACCTTGGTCCGGGCCTGGAAACATGCCGAAGACCTGCAGAACGACGCGAAAGGCTCGGTGCGGGGCTGGCTGCTCACGGTCGCCCGCAACATCATCACCGACCGCGCGCGGGCCAGGGCGGCGCGGCCGCCGGAAGTGCCGGAGCCCGAGGAAGGCGTGCCGACCCCGGCGGTGGAGCGGGATCACGCGCAGAGCGTCGTGGATTCCATGGCCGTGCTCGGGGCGATGGACGGCCTGTCCACGGAACATCGTGAGGTCCTGGTGGAGATCTACTACCGGGGCCGGACGGTGGCCGAAGCGGCGAGATCCCTGGGCGTCGCCCCGGGTACCGTTAAGTCGAGATCTTATTACGCGTTACGAGCGCTCAGAGCCGTGATGTCGGGAACCGGGAAGGAGGTAGCGCGATGAGTGCGGTGGGACACGACCAGGGCCAGCTCGCCGCCTACGTCCTCGGCGGCCTCACCCCGGCGGAGGCGGCGACGTTCGAGACGCACCTGGCGAACTGCCCGACGTGCCGGCGTGAGGTGCGTGAGCTGGCGGAGCTGCGGTATCACCTCGACGAGGTGCCGCCGGAGGCGTTCCTCGAAGGGCCGCCCGACGGAGGCGACCTGCTTCTGCAGCGCACGCTGCGTCAGGTCCGCGAAGAAGAAGGCGCTCAGGAGCGCAAGCCGCGGCGGTTCCTCGCCGTGGCCGGGGCGGCCGTGCTGGTCGTCGTGGCGCTGGGCGCCGGTGTGCTGGTCGGGCGGCAGACGTCGCCCGAACCGTCGACGGTGGCCCTGCCGGTGCCGACGGTGACCGCCCCGGTACCGGGCACCCGCGATCTCGCGGCCACCGACCGGCAGACGGGTGCGCAGCTGGCGGTCCGGGTCGTCCCGGCGGCGGGCTGGGTCCGGCTCCACGCGAAGGCCGAAGGTGTCCGTGAAGGCGAGAAGTGTCAGCTCGTCGTGGTGACCAAGAGCGGTGAGCGGGTCAGCGCGGGCAGCTGGCTGGTTTCGGCGAAGGGGGAACGCGAGGGCACCGGGATCGACGGTTCGGCGTTGGTCGCCCCGGACGACGTGGCTTCGGTCGACGTCGTGACCCTGGACGGCCGGAACCTGGTGTCGGCGCAGGTATGACGGGTTCGCTCACGGGGCGCGGAGGCGGTCGATACCGCTTCCGCGACACGTGGGTGCTCCCGGCCTCACCCAAGGCGGTTTTCGACGCCGTCGTCGACCTCGCCGCGTATCCGCTGTGGTGGCGCGACGTCCGGTCGGTCAGCAAGGTCGACGAAGACACCGCCGAACTCGTCTGCCGGTCGAGGTTGCCGTACGCGCTGACGGTGCGGATGCACCGCGACCGGCAGGACGAACACGAGGGCCGGGTGCGGGTCCTGCTCAGCGGGGATCTGGAAGGGACGCTGGCCGGCGCGCTGAGCCCGGCGGAAAGCGGCACCCGGCTGGAGATCACCCAAGAGGTCGAAGCCCGGAAACCGTTGCTGCGCAAGCTCGACAGTGTCGCCAGGCCGGTGTTCCGGATCAACCACGCGCTGATGATGCGACGCGGCCAACAGGGATTACGGGGGTATCTGCTCGGCCTCGCGGGATAGGGTCCCGGGTATGACGTTGCGTGTCGCCACCGTGCAGCCGTTCACCGTTCCCGCCGACCTTTCCGCGAACATCGCCGAACACGCGAGGCTGCTGCGGATCGCGGACGCCGATCTCTGCGTCTTCCCCGAACTTTCCTTGACCGGTCTCGAATTCGAGGCGATCGCCGCCGACGACGGGCTCTGGCTGACGCCGGACGATCCGCGTCTCGAGCCGCTCCGTGAGGCTTGCCGGGCCAGCGCGGTGCACACCGTCATCGGGCTCCCGCTCCTGGAGGACGGCCGGCGGTACATCGGTTCGCTCGTCCTCGGCCCGGCCGGGGAGACCGTTGCCACGTATGCGAAACGGAACCTGCACAACAGTGAGGAAGAGCTGTTCGACGCCGGTGAGCGGCAGGTGATCATCGAGGTCGGCGGCAGGCGGCTCGGCCTGGCGATCTGTCTCGACGCCGCCGATCCGGAGCACCCCAGGGAACTCGCCGAGGCCGGGGCCGAGGTCTACGTCCTCAGCGCGCTTTTCAGTGAGGGACAGGAAGACCGGTTGCTCGACCAGGTCGGCGTTGCGGCGGGCCACGGGATGTGGGTGGTGCTTTCCCAGTATTCCGGCAAGACCGGCGGCATGGCCGCGTTCGGCGGCAGCGGGGTCTGGAAACCCGGAGGCGCCGCCGAGGTGCGTCTCGGCGGCGAACTCTCCGAATGGGCCTACGCGACCATCACCGGGGAGGCTTCCTGAGGCGCGCGCCCGCGCAGGGCCACGGCCGCGACGAAGACGGCGAGAGCGAGCAGTCCGGCGCTCAGCGCGTACGCGGTCCGGTAGCCGCTGGTCAACGCTTCGGGCGCGGAAACGCCTTCCGCCAGCAGTGATCCCGTCCGGGACGCGGCGGCGGTCGCGAGGATCGCGGTACCGACCGCGGCGCCGATCTGCTGCGTGGTGTTGATCAGACCCGAAGCGACCCCGGCGTCGGCGGGCGAGGTGCCGGACATCGCCTGCCCCATCAGCGCGGGCATCGCCGCGCCGAATCCGACGCCCATCAGGACGAGGGCGGGCAGGACGTCCGTCGCGTAGTTCCCGTCCGCTTCGACCGTGGCGAGGAAGCCGAGTGCCAGTGCGACCAGCGAAAGCCCGGTGACGAGCACCGTCCGCGCCCCGAACCGGTGGTTCAGCTTCTCGGCGAAGACCAGCGACATCACCGCGATCGAGACCGGCGCGGGCAGGAAGGCGAACCCGGTGCTCAGCGCGTCGAGTTGCAGGACCCGCTGGAGGTAGAGCGCGGTGATGAACTGGAAACCGAACAGCCCGGCGACCATCAGGACCATCACCGTGTTCGCCCCGGACACCGCCCGGACGCGGAAGATCCGCAGCGGCAGCAACGGCTCGCTGGTCTTCGCCTGCCGGAGCACGAACCCGGCGAGCAACAGCAGCGACACGGCGAGCAGGCCGAGGGTGCGGGCGTCGGCCCAGGTGTACTCCTCGGCCTTGACGATCGTGTAGACCAGCAGCATCAGGCCGCCGGTGACCAGTCCGGCACCGATGACGTCGGTGCCGCCGCGGAGTCCCGCGCCGCGGTCGGTTTCGAGCAGCCGGACGGCCATCACCAGCGCGACCACGCCGATCGGCAGGTTGACGAAGAAGGTCCAGTGCCAGTCGAGCAGCTGGGTGAGCGTGCCGCCCGCGATGAGCCCGATGGATGATCCCGCGGCCTGGGTGAAGCTGTAGACGCCGATGGCCTTCGCTCGCGCCCGCGGTTCCGGGTAGAGCGTGGTGATCATGCCGAGTACGACGGCCGAAGCGAGTGCGCCGCCCGCGCCCTGCAGGAAGCGGAACGCGATGAGCTGGGTCTGGTCCTGGGCGATACCGGAAAGCAGCGAAGCGAGGGTGAAAACACCGAGCCCGGTGAGGAACACCCGTTTTCGGCCGAGCAGGTCGCCCAGTCTGCCGGACAGCAGCAGGAGCCCGGCGAAGGCGATCAAGTAGGCGTTGACCACCCAGGCGAGCGAGGACGAGGTGAAGCCGAGGTCGTTCTGGATCGCGGGTAGCGCGACGGCGACGATCGAACCGTCGAGGACGACCATCAGCGAAACGGCGGTGAGTACGGCGAGAGCGAGAGCGCGTCGAGGCATGGAGGGACCCCTCTGTGAATTCCGTGGAGAATTTCCCCAGGTGATGCCTTGGTGCATCACTTGTTACAGCGCTCATCTTGTGTGACTCTGTTCCCTGCCGGAAGGAGGCACTTTCATGTCCCAGGGGAACACCGATGTGACCGCGCAGGCCAGGGTCGTCGATCCCGAAAAACTCGAGGTGTGCACCGTGCTCGAGGTGATCAACCGGATCAGCGGGAAGTGGGCGATCGGCATCCTGCTGGAGGCCACGCGCGGTCCCGTGCGGTTCACCGAGCTGGAGCGGTCGGTGGAGGGGATCAGCAGGCGGATGCTCACGCTGACGTTGCGCAACCTCGAACGCGACGGCCTGCTCGTCCGCACCGTCTACCCGACCGTGCCGCCGAAGGTGGAGTACGAGGCGACAGCGATGGCGAAGGAGCTGTACGCGTCGCTGAGCGGCCTGCTGCACTGGGCGGAACGCCACCGGGACTCGATCGCGGCCTCCCGCGTCGTCTACGACGAGAAGGTCAGCGCCTGACGGCCACCGCGTGCACGGCCCGCTGGACGTGTGAGCACAGCAGGTCGAAATGCCACTTCTGGAACGCCAGGTCCGTGCTGTTCTCCGCCGACCAGCTTTCCCACAGGCCGCCCGGCCGCAGGTAGCGGGACGTGTACGCGGTGGTGAGGTCGGCGTCGATGTGGTGCAGGGCGGCGAGCGCCCACGCCTGGTCGTAGCGCAGCTCCGGCCGCGCGAGGTAGTGGTCCAGATAGGACACGAGGATCTCGGCGTCGGCGAAGGTGCCGAACCGGGCGAGCGCGAAACAGTAACCCTGGCCGGCGAAGACCAGGTCGCTTTCCAGGAACAGTTCCCGGATCCGCCCGCGCCAGGCGGTGCGCCGATCGGTGCCGATCAGCCACGCGGCGGTGATCCGTTCCCGCCAGCCGTGGTCGAACAGGAACGCCAGTTCCTCGTCGGTGATCCGCGCGGCGTCCTCGGCCAGGTCGCGCAGGAAGACCTCGCGTTCGGGGCCGCGCATCATCCCGTCGAAGTTGCCGTGCAGCAGCTTCGAGTACCGCGAGATCACGTAGCGGTCGATGGCGTCCGGCATACCCGTGAGTTTCCCGGAAACGAGGAACCGCGGTGCGAGGACGGGGGACCCTCGCACCGCGGTTTCCTTCTCGCCGACGGCTAAACGCGTGCCACGGCTTTCTCCCTGTCTTCGTCACGGTCCTCGTGGGGGCCCGAGGCGTGATCGTCGATCAGGGTGGCTTCGTCGAACGGGGCCTGGCCGCTGAAGACCAGGTTGGCCCGGTCGCGGTCGAACTCCTTGGTCCACGTTCCGACCAGGACGGTCGCGACGGCGTTGCCCGCGAAGTTGGTCAGCGCGCGGGCTTCGGACATGAACCGGTCGATGCCGAGGATGAACCCGACGCCGTCGACGAGTTCCGGCCGGTGCGACTGGAGCCCGCCGGCGAGGGTGGCGATCCCGGCGCCGCTGACGCCCGCCGCGCCCTTCGACGCGATGATCATGAACAGCAGCAAGGAGATCTGCTCGCCGACGCCCAGCGGCTGGTCCTGCGCCGTGGCGATGAACAGCGTCGCCATGGTCAGGTAGATGGCCGTGCCGTCGAGGTTGAACGAGTACCCGGTGGGCACGGTGATGCCGACGACCGGCTTGGAGACACCGAGGTGCTCCATCTTCGCGATCAGGCGCGGCAGGGCCGATTCGGACGACGAGGTCGACAGGATCAGCAGGAATTCGCGGCCGAGGTAGCGGAGCAGGGTGAAGATGTTGATCCTGGCGCCGAGCCACAGGACGGAGCCGAGCACGCCGAACACGAACACCAGGCAGGTCAGGTAGAAGCCGATCATGATGACGGCGAGGCTGCGCAGCGCGCCCCAGCCGGTTTCGCCGACCACCGCCGCGATCGCGCCGAACGCGCCCACCGGGGCGGCCCACATGATCATGGCGAGGATCCGGAACACGAGCCGCTGGATGTGCTCGATGCCGCGGCGGATCGGCTCGCCCTTGGTGCCCAGCTTCTGCACGGCGAATCCGGCGAGCAGCGCGACCAGCAGCGTCTGCAGCACCTGGCCTTCGGTGAAGGCGGAACCGAAGCTGGTGGGGATGATGCTCATCAGGAAGTCGACGGTGCCTTCGCCGCCCTCGGCCTGCTTGTGTGCCTTCGCAGCGGCCGCCGGGTCGAGGTGCAGCCCGGCGCCCGGGTGCAGGAGGTTGCCGACGATGAGACCGATCGCGAGCGCGAACGTCGACATCATCAGGAAGTAGCCGAGCGACAGCAGCCCGACCTTGCCGACCTTCGCGGCCTTCGCCACCGATCCGATACCGAGCACGATGGTGCAGAAGATGATGGGGGAGATCATCATCTTGATCAGGTTGACGAAGCCCGTGCCGAGCGGCTTGAGCTCCTTGGCCACACCCGGAGCGGCGAACCCGACGATGACGCCGAGGACCACCGCCGCGATCACGGCCAGGTACAGGTAATGCATTTTGTCTCGGCGACGCGGCGCCGCGTCGGGCGTTGTAGGCACCTTTGCCTCCAGCTCAGGATGGTGTCCGGGATTGCCGGTCACTATCACCCGGCCAGGTGAGCTGGGTCACGGTTGTGTTCATTGAGTTCGCGCGAGTGCCTTTAGGGGAATTCCGGCCATGCGGTGCGAGCGGCCGGTCCGCCGGTGTGCTGGTATGAGCGGGTGCCCTCGACGACGCGGACCCGGACCAGGCGTGGCAGTCTCGCCCGCCAGCTGCTGATTCTCCAGCTCGTCGTGCTTTTCGTGCTCGTCGCGGCCGGGTTGACCTTCGCCTACCTCGATTCCGTCCGCGCCACCGAAGACCGCGCGCGGGACAAGGTGACCGCGGTCGCCGAAGCCGTCGCGGACGCGCCAGGGGTACTGGCCGCGCTGTCCACTTCGGAGCCGACCCGGACACTGCAGCCGTTCGCGCAGAGTGTCCGCGCGGATACGGACGTGGACTTCGTGACCATCATGGACAAGAACGGCATCCGCTACACACACCCGAATCCGGCGCTGATCGGGCAGCCGTTCATCGGGAACATCGGCGAGGCGCAACGCGGCGGCAAGGTCGTCGAGACCTACGCCGGTTCGCTCGGCCCGTCCGAACGCGTCGTGGTCCCGGTGCGCGGGGCCGCCGGGCAGGTCGTCGCGCTGGTGTCGGTCGGCATCACCGTCGAAATGATCGACGCCGAACTCCGGGAACGCCTGTGGCCGCTGATCGGGGTCGCGGCGGCCGTCCTGGTGGTCGGCGGGATCGGCAGCTATCTGGTCAGCGCCCGGCTCCGGCGGCAGACCAGGGGGATCGCGCCCGAGGAACTGAGCAACCTGTTCGAATACCACGAAGCCGTGCTGCATTCGGTGCGCGAAGGCCTGCTGCTCGTCGGCGGTGACGGGCGGGTGGTGCTGTGCAACGACGGCGCTCGCGCGCTGCTCGGCGTCGACGGTGATCCGGTCGGCCGGGAACTGTCCGCATTGGACATTCCGGAAGACCTCGTCGAGATGTTCACCTCGGGGGAGGAGCGCACCGACGAACTCCATCTCACCGAGGCCAGGGTGCTCGTCGTCAGCACGGCGCCGGTGCGCTCGCGCGGAAAGGCGATGGGCACCGTCGTGATCCTGCGCGACCACACGGAACTCCAGGCGCTGACCGGTGAGCTGACCACCGTGCGCGGACTGGCGGAAGCGCTGCGCTCCCAGGCGCACGAGGCGGCGAACCGGCTCCACACGGTCGTTTCGCTGGTCGAGATCGGCCGTCCCGAACAGGCCGTCGAGTTCGCGACCGAGGAACTCGCGCTGGCGCAGGAACTCACCGACCGGGTGGTCGGCGCGGTCGCCGAACCGGTGCTCGCGGCGTTGCTGCTGGGCAAGGCGGCGGAGGCGAGCGAGCGCGGCGTCGAGTTCACGATCACGCCCGACACCGTCATGGAGGATTCGGACACCGGTGTCCCGCCGCGCGATCTGGTGACCATCCTCGGCAATCTGATCGACAACGGGATCGACGCCGCGGCGGGCAACGCCGGTAGCGGCGGGCGACCCGGCGTCGAGGTGACCGTGCGCTCGGACGCCGAGGAGTTGCTGCTGCGAGTCGCCGACACCGGGCCCGGCGTGGACGACGTCGAGGACGTCTTCCGGCGCGGCTGGTCCACCAAACCCGAGGACGGCCACGGGCTCGGCCTGGCACTGGTGGGTCAGGCGGTGCGGCGGCACAGTGGGACGATCGACGTCGGCCGCGACGAGGGCGCGGTGTTCACCGTGCGCTTGCCACTGAAGGCGCCGCAGCCGCCGAAGGAGCCGACACGATGATCAAGGTCCTGGTCGTCGAGGACGAACCGGTGGCCGCCGACGCTCACCGGGTGTACGTCGAGCGGATGCCCGGCTTCACCGTGGCGGGTGTCGTCCACTCCGGCGCCGACGCGCTGCGGTTCTGCGAACGCGAGCCGGTCGACCTGGTGCTGCTGGACTTCTATCTCCCCGACACACACGGCCTCGCGGTCTGCCGGTCGCTGCGCGCGGCCGGTCTCCCGATCGATGTCATCGCGGTGACCTCGGCGCGGGATCTGGCGCTGGTCAAGGCCGCGGTGTCCGTCGGGGTGGTGCAGTACCTGCTCAAACCGTTCACTTTCGCCTCTCTGCGGGAAAAACTGGAGCGCTACGCGGAGTTCCACGGCGCGTCGGGAGAGGTCACCGGACAGGCCGAGATCGACCGGGCGCTCGGCACCCTGCGCACCACCGAGCGGCAGTCGCTGCCGAAGGGGATGAGCGCGCAGACCCTCGAGGCCATCACCGAAGTCCTCGCTTCGGCCGCGGACGGCCTGTCCGCCGGGGCGGCCGCGACCGCGATCGGCGCCTCCCGGGTCACCGCGCGGCGCTACCTCGAATACCTCGCCGACAACGGCCTCGCCCAGCGCGAACCCCGCTACGGCCAGGTCGGCCGCCCCGAGGTCTGGTACAAACCGAAAACCGTATAACGACCTATACCGCGGCGCACGGGTTACCTTGAACAGGGTGAAGATCGGGGAACTCGCCCGGAGGACCGGGGTCAGTGTCCGCGCGCTGCGCTATTACGAGGAAGAGGGCTTGATCAGCCCGGGCCGCGAGGGCAATGGCTACCGCGACTTCTGTCCAGGCTCGGTCGAGGCGGTGCTGCAGATCCGCGGGATGCTCGACGCCGGTCTGCCGGTCAGGCTGATCCGCGAAGTCCTCCCGTACCTCGACGGGCCGGGGGAAGTCCGGCCGAAGGCGCCGTGCGAGTACATGATCGGCGAGGTCGCGCGGCAGCGGGAAGTGCTCGACCGGCGGATCGCGCTCATGACCCGCAATCGCGACGCCCTCGACGCTTACCTGCGCGACTTGACCCTGACGCAAACGTGAGGGTTTTAGCGTGCGGCCATGACTTCGATGCGCGCGTTGCGACAGGACTCCGCGAACGGTCCTGAAGATCTCCACCTGATCACCGACGCGTCCGTTCCGGTGCCGGGACCAGGCGAAATCCTGCTGAAGGTCACCGCGGCGGGCGTCAACTTCGCCGACGTCATGCAAACCCGGGGCACCTACGAAGGCGGTCCGAAGGCGCCGTACATCGCAGGCTTCGAGGCCGCGGGGGAGATCGTCGGCCTGGGGGAGGCGGTGACCGGAGTCGCGCTCGGCGACCACGTCGTCGGAACCGGTGGCGGGGCCTTCGCCGAGTACATGGTCATGCCCGCGGCCGGCGTGGTCCCGGTGCCGGAGGGCTGGTCGGACGAACAGGCATCCGGCTTGCTGCTGAACTGGGCCACCGCGCTCGCCGCGCTCAAACCGCTCGGGCGGCTGGCCGCCGGGGAGACCGTGTTGGTGCAGGCGGCGGCGGGCGGGGTCGGCCAGGCCGCGGTCCGGCTGGCGAAGCATTACGGCGCGACCGTCATCGGCACCGCGTCGCCGGGCAAGCACGACCTGGTGCGGACGCTGGGCGCCGATCGCGTTCTCGGCTACGGAGAGGATCCCGGCGTGGTGGATCTCGTTCTCGAGTCCGTCGGCGGGGCGACTTTCTCCGCGAGCCTCGCCGCCGCCAAACGGGTCACCGGACGGGTCGTGGTCTACGGCGTCGCCGGGGGAGAAGCCGCGATCACCAACCGCGAACTGAACTTCCGGCACCAGATCCACCTGATCGGCCTGCACCTCGGTGTCCTGATCGAACACGCGCCGGGGATCTTCGCGGATCTGATGGACGAGCTGCGCGAGCTTGTCGCTGTCGGTGTCTGCGCGCCGGGAACGCCGACGGTCCACGACCTCGCGGACGGGCCCCGGGTGCTCGCGGAACTGGAGGCGCGGACCACCTCGGGCAAGCTGGTGCTGCGGCCCTGAACGGGTCCGGCCGAACATCGTCGTATGCGAACGTGTGCATGTCAATAGGACGAAAGTGTTGGTAAATCACCAGCCGTCGGAAGCGACGAAAGTCGGTGCCCACCAGCGGGTTCCGCTCCTAGATTCACGAACCATTCCGTTGTCCTCACAAGGAGTGGGTCCATGGCAAGGAAGTTCTTCGTCTCCGCGTCCGTGAGCTTGGCGCTGCTCGCCGTCCCGGTGACCGCCGGTCAGGCCACGGCCGCGGTCCAGCCTGCTCAGCAGGCCGCGGCGGTGACCACGGTCTACTACGACGCCTCGGAAGCGCCCAGCTTCCGTGCCGCCATCCAGGCGGGCGCGGCGAACTGGAACAACTCGGTGTCCAACGTGAAGCTGCAGGAGAGCTCGTCGGGGGCCACCCTGCGCTACACCGAAGGCAACGACCCGTCGGGTTCGTACGCCCAGACCGACGGTCACGGCCGCGGCACCATCTTCATCGACTACACCCAGGCGAAGGAGTACGACCAGACGCGGATCGCCGCGCACGAGACCGGCCACGCGCTCGGCCTGCCGGACCACTACGAGGGTCCGTGCTCCGAGCTGATGTCCGGTGGTGGCCCCGGCCCGTCCTGCACCAACGCGAAGCCGAACGCCACCGAGGTGTCGAAGGTCAACTCGCTGTGGGCCAACGGGTTCCTCGCGGCCGGCACCATGCAGCGCATCTACAACTGATTCCTCGTGAGTGGTAATGACGGTTCTAACCGTCATTACCACTCACGAGATTTTCTAACCCGAGAACTCGTAAGCGCCCGCGTCCACCCGGGCACCGGCGTACACGACGTTCCCGTCGACGTCACGGTCGGCGTATTTCGTGGTGCCGAGGTCGATCGCCGGGCTGCCCGACCGCAGGATCAGGTTCGTGGCCGAGGTGTACTTCGGATCGGCCACCTTGTCCGTCGCGCCCGCCGTGAACTGCCGGAGCCCGCCGAAGTAGACGTTGTGGTCGGTGGCGGTGAAGGTCGAGTCCGCGTAACCGACCTTGTACGCCGCCTGGACGACGTTCTGCGTCATCCTCAGCATCTGGTTCGTGCAGCCGCCGTAGCAGACGAAACCCTCCGACTCGGCGTTGCTGAGCTGGAGAGAGTTGTTGCGGAACACGGTGCCGAGGACCGGGCCGTTGCCGTCCGCGGCCCCGCGCGTGATGATCCCGCCGCGCGTCTTGGCGCCGAAGACGGCGTTGTACTCGAAGACATTGCCGGTCGAGACGCCGTCGGGATCCTTGGTGTCCGTGCCGAGTTCGGTGAAGGTCTCGTTGTCCTCGGAGATGTTGTGGTGGACGACGTTGCGGGATCCGTAGAAGATCTCGACCGCGGCGCCGTCGAGGCCACCGAAGTCGTCGGCCTTCGCGATCGAGCCGCTGATCCGGTTCCAGCCGATGTCGGAGTCGTTGCCCTGGACCAGCACGGCGAACGCGCCGGAGTCGTCGTTGCCGCCCGGGGTCACGACGGTCATGTGGTTGTTGTCGACGAGGTCGTTCTGGGTGACCTCGGTGCGATCCGCCGACGGCGCGAGGTACACGCCCGCTCCGGCGCCGGTGATCAGGTTCGACAGCACCTTGTTGCGGTCTCCGGTCACCTTCACCCCGGCCCACGAGCAGCGACCGGCGTCGGCGGCGACACCGATCTGCAGATCCTGGACGACGTTGTCGTTTCCGGGCAGGTCCACGCAGGCTTCGGTGTTGCCCTTGACGATGGGGCGGGCGCCGGTGCCGTACGCGCCGATCGTGACGCCCGAGCCCTTGACGGTGAGGCCGCCCGACCAGGCTCCGCCGCGGCGCAGCAGAACGGTGTCGCCCGCCGCGAACGTGGTGGCGGAGACCTTCGCCAATGATTTCCACGGCGTCTGTTGCGAGGTGCCGCTCGCGGTGTCGCTGCCGGCGACTTGGTCGACGTAGTAAGTCTTCGAAGCGGCTTCGGCCGTCGTGAACCCGGTGCACGCGACAGCGGCGAGCACGCTCACGGAAAGCAGTTTCCAGGACATCCCACGGAAGCTAACCGGCGTCCGCACAAGGCTCGTACAAAGACGTCCGCCGCTCTAGCATGATCCGATGCGCCGGGCGTCGCGGATTCTCGTACCGGCCGCGCTGCTGCTCAGTGCGGTGCTGGCGAGCAGCGGGGTCGCGCCTGTGCCGCGGCCGGTGATTCCCGAGACCGGGCTGAACGAGCTTTGGAACACCTACGGCGATCAGGGCGGTCACTGGACCGGCGGCGACCGCACGGTGTCGGTCCCGCTGCCGGACGGACGCACCGCGTGGCTCTTCTCGGACACTTTCCTGGGCCAGGTGAACCCGGACCACAGCCGCCCGCCGGACAGCCCGATCGCCCGCAACACCCTGGTCGTCCAGGAACGCGACGGCACCCTCGGGGAGACACTGCACGGCGGTACCGCTGAGGACCCGAAGGCACTGATCGGGCCCGTGGGCTCGCCCGAGCATTACTGGGTCGGCGACGGCGTGGTCGAAGGCGACGTCCTGCGGGTGCTCTACAACCGGTACCGGACCACCGGATCCGGCGGACTCGACTTCAAGAGCGCCGGGACGTCGCTGGCCACCTTCCGGTTGCCCGCGCTGACGCCGTCCGAGCTGCTGGTCATCCCGGTCAGCGAGCGCGTCGCCTGGGGTTCGGAACTGCTCGAAGACGGTGGATACACCTATATCTACGGCGCCGAACAGGGCCGGCTTCGGCTCGCCAGGGTGCCCGCTGGTGGCCTTCGCGGGCCGTGGCGGTTCTGGACCGGCTCGGGCTGGTCGCCGCACGAGGAGGATTCCGCCCGGATGCTGTCCGGGATCGGGACCGCGTTCTCGGTGACCCGCGTCGGTGGCGAGTACGTGCTGATCACCATGGACACCAGCCCCGGCTTCAGCCCGGTGATGCTCGGCTACACCGCGAGTTCGCCGACCGGGCCGTTCGGGGAGCCGCGGGTTCTTTACCGGGCACCCGAAGCGAGCGACCGGCGGATCGTCTACGACGCGACGGCGCATCCGCAGCTGAGCCGTCCGGGGAAGCTTGTGGTGTCGTACAACGTGAACAGCCTGGACCACGGTGACAACTTCGAGGACGTGCGGATCTACCGGCCGCGCTTCGTCGAGGTGGACTGGCCGCCGTCAACGCCGGCCGAACCATGGGCGCAGATCGTAGGCCTGTTCGCAGTAGGAGTCGGCCGGTAGCTCGTGGTCGGCGAGATGCGGAGGAACTTCCTTCCGGAAGAGGGGTAGGGCAAATGTGTCTCCAATGTGGCATTGGAGACGTTCAAGGTCTCCAATGCCGCATTGGGGACACCGGCTCCGAAACACGGGCCCAGATCCCGTTCTGAAGGGAACCTTCGAGACGTTCCACGTCCGAAAGGGGGCCTTCAGGACACCCCAGGCCACGAAAACCCCACCCTGCCCAGGGCGCACCACCCCGGACTGATCACTCATCACTCCATGATGGCCCCCTTCCGGTACCCAAGCGCAAGGAAGGCACACCGGAATGAGCGGTAAGGCGTGGAAACCAAGCCGCCCGCGCGGCACAACTTCTACCGAGGCCGTCCCGGGACTCCCGGCCGCGTCTGCCAGGGAAGCGGCCCGTCGAGCGGCCGGTACTCGACGCCCAGCGCGTCCAGCCGCGGCAGATGGTGATCCCGCAGCCGCGGCAGGAATTCCGCGTAGTCCCGCCCCTCCGGGCTGCTCCACGCCACCTCGGCGAACGCGCACAGCCGCGGGAAGGCGGCGTAGTCCACCCGCCGCACGGTGTCGAGATGCTCCGACCAGACCTGCGCCTGGGTACCGAGAATCGACTTCCCGGCCGGGAAATCGGCGGGCACCGGCTCGTAGCCGTAGAAGTCCTCCAAGGTCCTCAGGTAGCCGACGGGGATCGGCTCGTCGAGGTGGTCGGACTGCCGGTGGTCCAGGTACACGTGGTCCTCGGGGCACATGACGACGTCGTGCCCGGCGGCCGCCGCCCGCGCCCCGGCCGCCTCGCTCTGCCACGAGCCGATGACCATCGGCGGCAGGTCGCCCGCTTCCAGCACCTCGTCCCAGCCGAGCGGACGACGGCCTCGGTCCACCAGGTGCCGCGCGATCTCGCGGACGAACCGGCCGTGGTCCTCGGTCGCGCCGGGCACCTCGTCGCCGCCTAGGGCGATGACCTCCGAAGGGAAGATCTTCAGCACGTGGTCGAAGACACCCTTGAAGAAGTCCACTGTGGACTTCTCCGTGTTCAGCAGTGAAGTGCTGATGCCCCAGCTCGTCCAGACCTCCCATGGTTCGGCGGTTTCCGGCCCGAGTTCGGGATAGGCGGCGATCGCGGCCCGCGCGTGACCGGGGATGTCGACCTCCGGGACGACCGTCACCGCACGCGCGGCGGCGTAGGCGACGATCTCGCGGAGATCATCGGTCGTGTAGAACCCGCCGTGCGGACGCCCGTCGCGTTCCGGTCCGTCGTGCCGCCCGACCATGGACGACTTCCGCCAGCCGCCGACCTCGGTCAGCCTCGGGAACTCGGGGATCTCGATCCGCCAGCCCTGGTCGTCGGTCAGATGCAGGTTGAGCACGTTGAGCTTGTGCGCGGCGATCAGGTCGATGAACCGGAATACCTCGGCCTTGGTCCGGAAATGCCTTGCCACGTCGAGCAGACAGCCGCGCCAACCGAACCGCGGATGGTCGGTGACCGCACCGCACGGGATCATCTTCCGTCCGTTGTGGAGGGACGCGGCCCGGAACGCGTCCGGCCCGATGAGCTGCCGGAGCGTCTGACGGCCGTAGAACTCGCCCGCCGCGTCGGCCACGTGCAGGGTCACACCGGAGGGGTCGATCTCCAGCCGGTAGCCCTCGGCGGGCAGCCCGGCCGCCACGCGGACGTCCACTTCGGACGGTACCGGGCATTCTCCCGGCAGCGGTTCCACCGAGACGGGACGGGGGAGGAGCGTTTCGAATCCCGGCATGTCAGCCCTTCACCGCGCCGCCCATGACGGACACGAGTCGTCGTTGGACAAGGATGAAGAACACCAGCACGGGGATGGTCATCAGGGTCGAACCCGCCATCACCGCGCCCCAGTCGGTGTCCTCCGGTTTGAAGAACACGAGAATCGCCAGCGGGAGCGTCTGATTCTCGGTGTTGGAGATGATGAACGTCTTGGCGAACAGGAAGTCGTTCCAGGCGTGGATGAACGCCAGCACACTGATCGCCACCAGCCCGGGTGCCACCAGCGGGAAGAGGATCTGCCAGGTGAACCGCATGCGGCTCGCCCCGTCGATCTTCGACGCCTCTTCCAGTTCCTGCGGCACCGCGGCGACGAAGCCGCGCAACATCCAGATCGCGAACGGCAGGCTGAACGCCAGGTGCACCAGGATCAGCGAGCCGAGGTGGTTGGTGCCGAACGCCGGAGCGACGTCGCCGACCGAGCGCATCAGGAAGAACAGCGGGATGGTCAGCGCCTCCACCGGCACCATCTGGGCCACCAGCACCATCACCAGCAGGACGGTCTTGCCCTTGAAGTTGAACCGGGTCAGCGCCACCGCCGAGAGGAATGACAGCAGCAGCGACAACGCCACCACCACGACCGCCACGATCACGCTGTTCAGGAAGAACATCGCGAAGCCCTCGCCGCTGAGCACCCGTTCGAAATGCTCCAGCGTCGGCGTGAGCGTCCAGGGGCGCGGGTTCTCCGCCTGGATCTGCCCGGTGGGTTTGAACGCCGAAAGCACCATCCAGTACACCGGGAACGCGACCATCCCCGCGATCACCACGCAGATGATCTCGGCGATCAGCCTGCCGGGCCGTTTGACCCGGCGGGCGCTCCGGGCGGGAGCCGTGATCACACCCATCCCGCGCTCCGGCGTTGCGACCGGACGTACAACCCGGTGATGGACAGCAGCAGCAAGGTCATCACGACTCCGAGTGCCGCGCCGAGACCGTATTCCTGTCCGGCGAAGGCCTGTTGATAGGCGAAGACGTTGAGCACGAGGTTGCGCCCGGCCACGCCGCCGCCGTTGGTCATCACGTAGATCTGGGTGAAGATCTTGAAGTCCCAGATGATCGACTGGATCGTGGCGATGGTCAGCAGCGGCCGCACCATCGGCAGGGTGATCGACCAGGTGGTGCGCCAGGTCGACGCGCCGTCGAGGTACGCGGCCTCGATGACCTCCTCCGGCACGCCCTTGAGCCCCGCGTACATCGTCACCATGACGAACGGGAACGAGCACCAGATGACCTCGGCGGCCACCAGGCCGAACGTGCTGTAGGTGTCGAAGGTCCACGAGTGGTTCGCCATGCCGGTGAACCCGAGGCCCGAAAGCACCTCGTTGACCAGGCCGAAGTCGGCGTCGAACAGGAACAGCCAGACGTACGAGCCCGCCATCGCCGGTGTCGCCCACGCGGCCAGCGCCGCCAGGAACAGCGGGACCCGCGCCCAGGCCCGGACCCGGGTCGCCAGCACGGCGAGCCCCGTCCCGAGCGCGAGACTGCCGATGACGCAGACCGCGGTGAAACCGAGGGTCTTGGCCAGCACTTCCCAGAACTGGACGTTCTCCAGCAGTTCGACGTAGTTGCCGAAGCCGAGGAACACCAGCGGAGCGTTGCCGACGGCCTGCGGCTGGCCGTAGTCGTAGAACGAGATCAGGACGAGCTGGTAGATCGGGTAGACCAGCATCGCCAGCAGCAGGATGCCGCCGGGTGCCAGGTAGAGCAGCGCGGCCCGCCCGTCCCGGCGACGGCGGGGTGACCGCCGGGCCGGGGCGGGCGAGGCCGCGGTGCGCGGGATTTCCTTGATCACCATGGGATCAGCCGAACGCCTTGTTCATCTCGGCGGTCGCGGTGGCCAGCGCGGCCGCCGGATCCTTGCCACCGGTCGCGATCTGCTGGATCGCGGTCGGCAGCACGTTCTGCGCGTCGATCTTCGACCACGCCGCGGTGGCGGGGACGAACTTCGTGCCCGCGGTGAGCGTGTCGACGAACGGCTTGACCGACGGGTCGCTCGCGGCGACCTTCTGCTGGACACTGGCGAGCGTCGGCAGGTTGCCCATGGCGGTGTACATCTTCTCCTGGTACTTGGCGCCACCGAGCAGTTCGGTGAACTCGACCGCGAGACTCTTACGCTTGGTCGCGTTGAACACGCCGAGCAGGTTGCCGCCCGCGAACGCCGGGGCGATCTTGCCCGCCTCGGTGCCCGGGATCGGGATGATCGCGTACTTCCCCTTGACCTGACCGGCTTCGACGGCCTTGCGGTTGAAGTCGCCACCGATCGACATCCCCGCCTTGCCGCCGGCGAAGGCCGTGATGCTCTGCGTCCCGGTGAGGTTGGCGCACTGCTCCGGCGGGCAGATGTCCGCCTTCAGCAGGTTCGCGTACGCCGTCACCCCGGCCTTGGCCTGTTCGGAGTCCATAGTTGACTTCCACTTGCCGCCGTCCTGCTTCGCGATCTCGCCACCGTTCGCCCAGACGAACGGCAACATCGCGTAGGTGTACTTGCCACCGACGGAGATGCCGTACAGCTCCGGCTTCCTGGCGCGGATGGTCCTCGCGGTCTCGGTCAGCTCCGCCAGCGTCGCGGGCGGCTTGAGGCCGAGTTCGGTGAAGAGGTCCGTGCGGTAGTACAACGCGCGGATGCCGGTGAACCAGGGCAGCCCGTAGGTCTTGCCGCCGGATTTCGCCGTCTCCAGTACCGCCGGGAGGATGTCGGCGCCTTCCTTCCACGACGAGAGATCGCCGGTCAGGTCGGCCAGCGCGCCGGTGGCGGCGTAGCTGGAGACGTCGGTGTTGCCGAACTCGGCGACGTCCGGCGCGCTGGCCGGATCGTTGAAGGCGCCGGAGAACTTGTCCGCGCGGCCTTCCACCGGGATCCACTGGACGTCGACCTCGACCCCGGAATGCGCCGCCTTGAACTCGGCGATCGCCTCCTTGACCGCGGCCTCCTTGGGCGCGCGGTTGGCTTCGTCGAACAGCCAGACCCGGACCGTGCCGGACTTCTCGTCACCCCCGCTCGCGGCGGGGGTGTTCTGGGCCGGCGCGCAGCCCGCGACGAGGCCGGTCGCCGCGAGGCCCGCGATGAGGACGCGAGTTCTCATGGGAGTTTCTCCTTAGGTGAAAAAGACGGAATTGACCTGGGCGAGCGCCAGTTTCCCGGCGACGGCGCCAGGGAGACCGGTGTCGGGATCGCGCGGCAGCCAGCTGAGCGTGCCGGACTTGTCGCTCGAGACGTAGAACCAGCGCTCGGCCGGGTCCAGCGTGATGTGCCGTGGGTACACGCCGCCGACGGGCGCGTTCCCCAGTAGTTTCAAGGACTTCCCGTCCTCGCCGACGCCGAACGACGCGATCGTGTCGGAACCGCGCACGGACGCGTAGACGAACCTTCCGTCCTTGGAGATGGTGATCTCGCCGGGATACTGCGCGCCGGGCGTGCCCGCCGGGACGGCCGGGACGACCTGGCCGGCGGTCAGCTTCCCGGTGACCGGATTCCAGGCCGCGACGGTCACCTCGGCCCGGAGTTCGCCGAGGATGTAGGCGTATTTGCCGTTCGGATGGAAAGTGAGGTGACGGGGTCCCGCGCCCGACGGGAGCTTCAGCTGCTGGTTCAGCTTGAGCTTCCCGGTCGCGACGTCGAGTTTGTAGACGTAGACCGAATCCGCGCCGAGGTCGACCGCGAGCACCCATTTGCCGGTGGGATCGTTGACCACCTGATGGGCGTGCGCGTCACGTTCGGCGCCCTTGTGCTGGGCCAGATCGACGACGTCGCCGAGTTTCCCGCCCGCGAGGATCGGCAGGACGACGACGCTGCCGCTGCTGTAGTTCGCGGCCAGCACGTACTTCTGGCTCGAGTGGACGCTCAGATGCGTCGGGTGCTTGCCCTTCGCCGACTTCTTGTTGAGGAGCTTCGGTTTCGCCGGATCGGTGAGGCTCAGCGCGGAGATCTGGCCGTTCTCGTCCTCATTGGTCACATACAGCGTCTTGCGGTCGGCGCTGATGTCGAACCAGGAGGCGTTGCTGATCCCCGGGATGGTCCGGTCGACGACGAGCGCGTTGGTCGCCGCGTCCCGGTGAGCGACATCGAGCCCGTGCCCGGAACTGGTGTAACTGCTGACGTAGATGGCCCCGGTTCCCTTCGGTCCGCAGGTCTGTTCGGAAGCGTTCGCGAGCTGGGAACCGAGAACGGTGGTGAGTCCAGCCGCTCCGACGGCGCCGAGGAAGGTGCGTCGATCGAGTCCGGTCATCGTGATTTCTCCCAGATGTCGGGTGGTTTAAACCACTGCCATGAGCAATGCTGCCACGCCGAAACCGGAAACGGAAAGGACGGTTTCCAGGATGGTCCAGGTTTTCAGGGTCTGCGGCACGGTCATGTTGAAGTACCGCGAGATGATCCAGAACCCGCCATCGTTCACGTGCGAGGCGATGATCGACCCGGCCGAGATCGCGACTACCAGCAGCGCGAGCTGGATCTGGGAATAGCCCAGCGTCGCCACCGTCGGCGCGACGATGCCGCTCGTGGTCACGATCGCGACGGTCGCCGAGCCCTGCGCGATCCGCATCCCGCAACTGATCACGTACGCGGCGAGGATGACCGGCAGGCCGGCGTTGTCCAGCGATCCCGCGACGGCCTTGCCGATACCGGTGGCGGACAGCACGGCACCGAAGAACGCGCCCGCACCGACCACCAGCAGGATCATCGCGACCGGGCGAAGCGACTTCGCGGAAAGCTCGCTCAAGTCTTTACCCGTCAGACCGCGGCGCAGGCCCAGCAGCCACGACGCGAGCAGTACCGAGATCGTCAGCGCCACCGCCGGGGTACCGATGAACGCGGCCACACCGGCGGGCGCGGAGTTCTTGGGCAGCCAGATGCTGCCGAAGGTCCCGGCGAGGATCAGCACCAGCGGGACCGCGATGATCGCCAGCACCAGGCGGAGCGACGGCGGATTCTCCTCCTTTTCGCCCTCTTCCTCGGCGACCAGGAATTCCGCGGGGACCTCGACGTCGACGCGTTTGCCGATCCAGGTCGAGTACGCGACGCCGCCGACGAGGAACGCCGGGATACCGCAGACCAGGCCCATCAGGATGATCCAGCCGAGTTCCACGTGCAGCAGGCCGGCCGCGGCCACCGGGCCGGGGTGCGGCGGGAGGAACGCGTGCGTGATGGAAAGACCGGCGAGCAACGGCAGCGCGTACAGCACCAGCGAACGGCCGCCCTGTTTGGCGGCGACGTAGACCAGCGGTGCCAGCACGAAGATGCCGATGTCGAAGAAGACCGGGATGCCGAAGACGAATCCCGCGAGACCCATCGCCAGCGGGGCCCGCTTCTCACCGATGGCACGCAGCAGCGCGCCGGTGAGCACCTTCGCCCCACCGGAACGCTCCAAAATGGACCCGAGAATGGTGCCGAGACCGATGATCGCGGCGATATGCCCGAGGATCCCGCCGAACCCCTTTTCCAGCAGGGAGTCCGACGCCTTCTGCGCGGAACCGACGATCTGGCCGACCGGCAGTCCCGCGGCCAGCGCGGTCAGCAGGCCGACCACGATCAGCGCGATGAAGGGCTCGAGTTTGACCTTGATGATGAGGAACAGCAACACCGCGATCGAGACGGCGGCGAGGGTCAGGAGACCTCCCGTCGAATGTTGGAGCCAATCGATCATCGGACACTCCCGGGGTTGCGCAGTGAATGGCCGGCGAGGGCGCCGGTCGGTTGACCATCGTCGATGGCGGCGACACCGTTGACGAAGACATGGGGGATACCGGCGGCCTGCTGCCGCGGTTCGTCGAACGTGGCGGTGTCGGCGACGGTTTCCGGGTCGAACAGCACGAGGTCCGCCGCGTATCCGGCGCGGACGAGACCCCGATCGGTCAGCCGCAGGCGTTTCGCGGCACGGCCGGTGAGGTGGGCGACGCATTCGGCGAGGTCGAGAACGCCGAGTTCGCGGACGTAGCGGGCGAGATAACGCGGGAACGTGCCCCACGCGCGGGGATGCGGCCGGGCTCCGACGAGAAGTCCGTCGCTGCCACCGGTGTGCGTGCGGTGGCGCATGATCGCCTGGACGTTCTCCTCGTGCCCGACGTGCATCAGGCAGGAGGTGCCGAGCTTTTCCGAGAGCAGGACGTCGAAGTACAGGTCCGCGGCCGGTTTCCCGGCCCGCCGGGCCGAAGCGGCGACGGAATGTCCGACGAGGTGGGAGTTCTCGTCCCGCCGGACGCCGTTGATCTCGATGGCGTCCCAGTCGATCGGCACCCCGTGAGCGCCGTCGGAGCCGGTCTCCTCGATCTCGGCGCGGATCCGCTCACGGGTGTCCACATCGGACAGCCGCGCCAGGGTGGCGTCGAGGCCGCCTTCGGTCGACCAGCTCGGCAGCAGCGCGGAAAGGTAAGTGGCGCCGGGAAGATAGGGATAGGTGTCCAGCGAGATGTCGCAGCCGTCGTCGAGCGCCTGGTCGAGCAGCTCCAGCAGCTGGGGTGCCCTGCCCTTGTTCACCGAGAAGTTCATCGTGGCGTGCGCGAGGTGGAGCGGGCAGCCCGACCGGCGGGAGACGTCGACCATCTCGCCGAACGCCTCCAGCGCGCCCTTGCCGTAACTGCGGTGGTGCGGGCTGTAGAAACCGCCGTTCTCCCCGACGACCCGGCACAGCTCGACGAGTTCCTCGGTGGTGGCGTACATGCCGGGCGTGTAGGTGAGCCCGGACGACATGCCCATGGCGCCCTCGGCCAGCCCGGTCGCGATGAGTTCCTTCATCGCGTTCATCTCGGCCTCGGTCGCGGGCCGGTCTTCCCAGCCGACGGTGAGCATCCGGACGGTGCCCTGCGGCACCAGGTAGGCGGCGTTGACCGCGACCCCGGCGTCGAGCCGGTCGAGGTATTCCCCGACCGAGCGCCAGTTCCAGTCGAAGCCTGCCGGGTCGTCGTTCCATCCGGCGAGCTGCTGGCGCAGCGACGCGAGGACGTCGTCGTTCACGGGCGCGTACGAGAGCCCGTCCTGCCCGAGGACCTCGGTCGTGACGCCCTGCGAGAGCTTCGCGAGGTGGTCCGGGTTCGCGAGCAGCTGGAGATCGGAATGCGAATGCATGTCGATGAACCCGGGCGCGAGCACGAGTCCGTCGGCGTCGATGGTGCGGCGGCCCGCGAGCGAGCCGGGTTCGGCGACACTGGCGATCCGGCCGTCGGAGATGCCCACGTCGTGCCTGGTGAGCGGATCCCCGGTGCCGTCGGCGACCAGTGCGGAGCGGACAACGATGTCCATGGTGATTCTTCCTCTGCGGCGGTGGAGGACGGATCAGAAATGGGTGCGGACGAAATCGAGCACGGTCTCGCCGTCGGGGCCGACGACCGGGATGAGGGGCCATTTGTCGAACACGGTGCACGGATGCGACAGGCCGAGCGCGATCCAGTCGCCGACCTCGACCGGCGACGACGCGGGCAACGTGAGGAAGGCGTGCTGGTCGTTCATCTTCTGGATGGAATGACCTTCGAGCGCGGACGGCGGCCCGTCGCCCTTGCGGATCAGGCGCGGCTCGGGCATGCCTTCGTCGAAGGACGCGTCGCGTTTGCCGATGGTGAGCAGCGCGAGTTCGTCCGTCGGCTTCGACGTCACCTGGGCCCAGGCGCGCAGCGCGGGACGGAAGGAGGCGACGCCGCCGATGCGCGGATGTTCGCCGAGCGGCGAGATGACCCGGTAGAAGCCGTCGTCGTGGGTCACGTAGGCGCCGCTGCGCAGGATCGGCAGGACGTCCAGGTCGCCCCAGTCCTTGGTGAGCTCGTCGGCGACGCGGTCGAAGTAGGCGCTGCCGCCACCGGTGACGATGATCTGGCCGGCGTCGTCGAGTAGCCCTTTTTCGGCGAACGCGAAGACCAGTTCGCGCAGACCGTCCACATAGGAGCTGATCAGCTGGAGCGACTTTTCGTCGGTGTGGTGGGAAAGCGCGCCTTCGTAGCCGCCGGAACCCCGCAGCCGCAGGGCCGGGCTCGCGTGCGCGGCCTCGGCGACGGCGAGCGCGGTCTCGGTGTCGCGGACACCGGTGCGGCCGCCCTCGGCGCCGAGTTCGACCAGGACGTCCACCTTGCGGCGGGCACCACGCAGGGCCTCGGTCATCAGCTCGACACCGCGGACCGAGTCGACCCAGCAGACGAACTCGAAGTCGTCGTCGGAGTCCAGCTCCGCGGCGAGCCACTTCAGGCCGGACGGGTCGAGCAGCTGGTTCGCCAGCAGGATTCGGGAGACCCCGAACGCCCGGTAGATCCGCAGATGTCCGGCGTTCGCGCAGGTGATGCCCCAGGAACCGTGCTTCAGCTGCCGCTCGAACAGCTGCGGCGCCATCGTCGTCTTGCCGTGCGGGGCCAGCGCGACCCCGCGTTCGGCGCACCAGCCCGCCATCGTGCGGAGGTTGTGTTCGACGGCCTCTTCGTCGAGGACCACGAACGGGCCGAGGAAGCCGTCGTCGAACAGCTTCGCGCCGCGGGCGGCGGCTTCGCCGATCGTGAGCCCGGACAGCGAAGGCGCCACCGAGCGGAAGCGCCAGTCGACGCGTTCCTCCCGGATGGCCGCGACCGCGGCGGAATCGATGGTGCCGGCTTGGAACATGAGGTTCACCTCGGTTGCGTATGTTGCAACGGACGTTGCGCATATTGCGTGGGATAGGTGTAGCATCCGGTCCGCTAACGGTCAACGGGGTGACGACAGTGACAACGAGGAGACGCGGAAAGTGACGAGCGCGCCCGACGTGTTGTGCATCGGGGAGTCGATGGCCTTGTTCGTACCGGCCGAATCCGGGCCGCCCGACGAGGTACGGAAGTGGGTGCGGACCATCGGCGGAGCCGAATCGAACGTCGCCTGTCATCTCCCGGCACTGGGTTTCGCCAGTGCGTGGGTGAGTGCCGTCGGCGACGATCCGTTCGGCCGCGCGCTGGTGCGGGAGATCGGTGAAGCGGGGGTGGACGTCAGCGCGGTCGTGGTCGATCCGACGCGCCCGACCGGGCTGTACATCAAGGAGAGCGGAGCGGACGGCAGCCCCGTGCGCTACTACCGCAAAGGGTCCGCCGCGTCCGGGATGGACGCCGGGCTGCTGGGGAAACTCGACCTCGACGGGGTGCGCGTCATCCACCTGTCCGGGATCACCCCCGCGCTGTCGGACGGCTGTCTCGACCTGGTGCGGGCCCTGATGGAACGACCGCGGGGCGACACGCTGGTGTCGTTCGACGTGAACTTCCGGCCCGCGCTGTGGACCGGACGCGATCCGTCTGTGCTGGCCGGACTGGCCGCCCGCGCCGACATCGTGCTGGCGGGCGAGGACGAGGCCGAGCGGGTGTGGGGGACCGGCGACCCGGAACGGCTGCGTGCCGCGGTGCCCGGGCCGAAGACGCTGGTCGTCAAGCACGGGGCCCGCGGGGTGACGCTCGTCGACGGCGACGAGCCACCCCTGTTCTCACCCGCGCTCCAGGTCGAAGTCGTGGAGCCGGTCGGCGCCGGTGACGCGTTCGCGGCCGGTTTCCTCGCCGCCACCCTGCGCGGTGACGACCCCGCGACCCGGCTCCGCCGCGGTCATCTGCAGGCCGCGGCCACCCTGCTGACCCACGACGACGTGGGGACTCCGCTCCCGGAATCCGTCGTCGAAACACTCCTCGCCGCGGATGAGGCAGCATGGGCGGCGGCGAAGCTGACGGACAAGGGATTGGTGAGCGGATGAGTCAGAGCCTGGACCGGGCGCTCACCCTGCTGAGCGGGCTCGCCCGCGAGCCGAAGACACTCGACCAGCTCGCCGAGGAGATCGGCGTGCACAAGTCGACTGTGCTGCGATTGCTGCGCACCCTGGAGACGCACCACTTCGTGCGCAGGGAAGGCCAGCGGTACTACCGGCTGGGCAGTGCTCTCTTCGACCTCGCCCAGCAGGCGCTGGAGGACCGCGACGTCCGCCGCACCGCGCAATCCGCGCTCGCCGGGCTCAACGCGCGGACCGGGCACACCGTGCACCTCGCGTCCTATGAGGACGGAGAGGTCGTCTACATCGACAAGTTCGAAGGCAGGCATTCGGTGCGGATGTACTCCCGCATCGGCAAACGCGCCCCGCTGCACTGCACCGCCGTCGGCAAGGTGCTCGTCGCGGCGATGACGCCGGAGAAGCGGGCCGACGTGGTGTCGAGGATCGACTTCTTCACACGCACGCCGAACACGATCACCACGCCGTCGGCCTACGAGACCGAACTGGATCTCGTCGCCGACCGCGGCTACGCGGTGGACAACGCCGAACACGAGGACTTCATCCACTGCGTCGCCGCGCCGGTCCGCGGCCCGGGCGGCGTGGTGCTGGCCGCCGTGTCGGTCTCGGTGCCGAAGGTACTGCTCGACTACGACGGCCTGATGGCGCTCGTACCCGAGCTGCTCGCCGCGGCCGAGGAAGCTTCCGTCCACAGTGGATGGACGGGGAACCGAAAGGGGAAGTTGGAATGAGCAAGACCGCGATCAGCACGGAGAACGCGCCGACGCCGGTGGCCGCGTTCTCGCAGGCGGTCCGCAAGGGCAACATCCTGCAGGTGGCCGGCCAGGTCGCCTTCGACCCGGCCACCGGCGCCATCGTCGGCGAGACCGTCGGCGAGCAGACCGAGCAGACGTTCAAGAACATCGAAGCGGTGCTCGAGGCCGCCGGTTCGAGCCTGGCCGACGCGATGATGGTGCGCGTGTACCTGACCGACGTCGACCACTTCGGCGCGTTCAACGAGGTCTACAACAAGCTGATCGGCGAAGCGCCGCACCCGGCCCGCACCACCGTCTACGTCGGCCTGCCTGCCGGGCTGCTGGTGGAGATCGACGTCCTGGCCGTGACGGACTGATCCACGCGCCATGAAAGGTCCTTTCCTTGCAAATTTCGCAAGGAAAGGACCTTTCATGGCAGCGGTCAGAGCACGCTCGTGTACCCGTTGAGCGCGGGCTGCCCGCCCAGGTGCGCGAAGAGGACGTTCGAGTCCTTCGCGATCTCCCCGCGCGAAACGAGGTCGATCAGACCGGCCATCGACTTGCCCTCGTACACCGGATCGGTGAGCACGCCCTCCAGCCGCGCCAGCGTCCGGATGGCGTCCAAAGTGGACTCGTCCGGGATGCCGTAGATCCCCGCGTGATAGCGCTCGTCCAGTTCGACCTCGCCGATCTCGCCGGCGCCGATCAGCTCCGCGGTCGCGCGGGCGATACGGGTGATCTGGTCGCGGGTCTCGGCCGGTTTCGCCGAACCGTCGATGCCGAGGATCCGCCGCGGCTTCCCGGAAAGCGCCGCCCCGGCGACCATCCCGGCCTGGGTGCTGCCGGTGACCGAGCAGACGACCACCGTGTCGAAGAAGACGCCGAGTTCGGCCTCCTGTGCTTCGAGTTCGACCATCCAGTTCGCGAAACCGAGCCCGCCGAGGCGGTGGTCCGATCCGCCCGCCGGGATCGCGTACGGCTTGCCGCCGGAGGCCTCGATCTCCTTGACCGCGTTCTCCCAGCTCTCCTTGAAGCCGACGCCGAACCCTGCTTCGACCATCCGGATGTCGGCGCCGAGGATGCGCGAGAGCTGGATGTTGCCGACCCTGTCGTAGAGCGGGTCGTTCCAGTCCACCCAGCTCTCCTGGACCAGCACGGCCTTCAGCCCGGCCCGCGCGGCGGCCGCGGCGACCTGGCGGGTGTGGTTGGACTGGACGCCGCCGATCGAGATCAGCGTGTCCGCCCCGGCGGCGAGCGCGTCGGCGACCAGGTATTCGAGCTTCCGGGTCTTGTTGCCGCCGAACGCGATACCCGAGTTGACGTCCTCGCGTTTCGCCCAGACCTTCGCGCCACCGAGGTGGGCGGTGAGTCGGTCGAGCGGGTGCACGGGGGAGGGGCCGAACAGCAGCGGGTAGCGCGGGAAATCGGCGAGGGTCATGACGTCTCCAGGAGGGCTTCGAGTTCGGTCCAGATCGTGGCGGTGATCGAGCAGGCCGCGTCGGCGTCCCCGGCTTCGATGGCGTCGATCAGCTCCGTATGACGCTGGACCGACCGGTGTGCGGGCAGCGAGCCGAAACGGGCGTATTCGAGACGCCGGAGCAGCGGGGTGTAGCGAGCCAAGGTCGCGGCGACCGCCCGGTTGCGCGCGGCGTTCACCGGGACGTCGTGGAGTTCGTCGTCGGCGGCGATCGCGGCCGCGATGTCCCCGGCGGCGATCGCTTCGGCGAACCGGGTGTTGGCCGCGCGCATCACCGCGACCTCGGTCGCGCCCATCCGGGGCGCGCCGGCCCGGACCGCGAACTCGTGCAGGGTGCGGACCAGCTGCAGGGCGTCACGGACGTCGTCGGGGACGAACCCCGCCACCCGCGTGTAGCTCTGGGGCTTCGACTCCACGAGGCCGTCCTCGACGAGGCGCAGCAGCGCCTGGCGCACCGGCGCGCGGGAGAGACCCAGCTGATCGGCCAGATCGCCGTCGCGCAGGTTCGTCCCCGGCGGCAGCGTCCCGTCGATGATCGCCCGGCGGATGTTCTCGTAGGCCTCGTCCCTGAGGAGGGACCTCGGCACCTTCGCCAACCCACTCACATCTGAAATGTTAGCTGTCAACTGAAGGGATGACAAGCGCGGGGCGTCGTGCGGGGCCCACCTCGCCGCCCGGCAAACGCCATGAACGGGACTTTCATTGCAAATTTCGCAATGAAAGTCCCGTTCAGAACACGCCTTGGCCTGGAGTCGGGCCTTCACGGACCGTGGTCTGGGATGCGACGGGGGCTGAAGGGGCCTTTCCTCTCATCTCATGCGAGGAAAGCGCCCTTCGCCGCATGGGATGAGAGGAAAGGCCCCTTCATGGCACGGGGGCTGCCCGGTCCGCTAGTAAACGGGTCCCGTGTACTTCTCGCCCGGTCCCTGCCCGGGGGCGTCCGGCACGGCCGAAGCCTCGCGGAACGCCTTCTGCAGCGACTGCAGCCCGTCGCGCAACGGGCCCGCGTGCAGGCCGAGGTACTCTGCCGACGCGGTGACCAGCCCGGCGAGGGCGGTGATCAGGCGACGGGCCTCGTCGAGGTCGCGGTGCGGAGAGTTGGCCGGGTCCTCGTCGGCGAGGCCGAGCCGTTCGGCGCCGGCGGAGAGCAGCATGACGGCCGCCCTGCTGATCACCTCGACGCTCGGGATGTCCTCCAGGTCGCGGACGTCCGGGGAATACGGGGGTTGCTGAACGGGTTCATCTGACACGTCTGGTACCCTTCCACGAGCGACCAGCCCCCGAGCGATCGGGGGCGGCAAGTGGAGCCCCGCTCCCACCCGTGTCACCGCCGCAACACCAGGTGTCCGGGTCCGGTCTCGCCAAGACGATTTCGGGCGTCGAGGCGGTGTGTTCGATTCTGGAGATCGAACACGATCGGAAGAGTGGGCCCCGCGTACCGCACGGTACCGGGGCCTTAGGTATGTGGGCACCAGGTCGAAACGGTAGAAGAATTTACCTCGAACCAGGGAGGCCCCATCAGCTCCGAGACACGCATCAACGACCGAATCCGGGTACCGGAGGTCCGCCTCGTCGGACCCGCCGGTGAACAGGTCGGCATCGTCCGGATCGAAGATGCGCTGCGGCTGGCACAGGAGAACGATCTCGACCTCGTCGAGGTTGCTCCGCAGGCACGCCCGCCCGTATGCAAGCTCATGGACTTCGGCAAGTTCAAGTACGAGAGTGCGCAGAAGGCCCGCGAGTCCCGCCGCAACCAGCAGCTCACCGTCATCAAAGAGCAGAAGCTGCGGCCGAAGATCGACCAGCACGACTACGAGACCAAGAAGGGTCACGTGTCGCGCTTTCTGGCGGCAGGCAACAAGGTCAAGGTCACGATCATGTTCCGCGGTCGCGAGCAGTCCCGGCCGGAACTCGGGTTCCGGTTGCTGCAGAAGCTCGCCGACGAGGTGACCGAGCTCGGTTTCGTCGAGTCGTCGCCGAAGCAGGACGGTCGCAACATGATCATGGTGCTGGCCCCGCACAAGAACGTGAAGCCGATCAAGGCCGCGAAGCCGGCCAAGGACGACTCGCCAGAGCCGCCCGCCGACGCGTAGCGCCGACCAGCACATGTCAGCGGCACACCGGAAATCACCGGTGTGCCGCCGCACGAAAGAGGACAACGTAATGCCGAAGATGAAGACGCACAGCGGGACGTCGAAGCGAGTTCGCGTCACGGGTTCGGGCAAGCTGCGCCGCCAGAAGGCCGGCCGCCGCCACCTGATGGAGAAGAAGTCCAACAGGCTCACCCGTCGCCTCGAAGGCACGACCGAGATCGCCAAGAACGACGTCGGCCGCGTCAAGCGCCTTCTCGGCCGCTGACACCCCGCACTTTGTAAACGCCGGGCGCGCCAGCGCGCCCCCAGATCGACAGGATGGACCCAGTGGCACGCGTCAAGAGGGCTGTCAACGCCCAGAAGAAGCGTCGCGCGACTCTCGAGCTCGCCAGCGGCTACCGCGGCCAGCGTTCGCGGCTGTACCGCAAGGCGAAGGAGCAGACGCTTCACTCGCTGAACTACGCCTACCGGGACCGCCGTGCCCGCAAGGGTGACTTCCGCCAGCTGTGGATCACCCGTATCAACGCGGCCGCTCGCGCCAACGGCGTCACCTACAACCGCTTCATCCAGGGTCTCAAGACCGCGGGTGTCGAGGTCGACCGCAAGATCCTCGCGGACCTCGCCGTCAACGACGCCGCCGCGTTCGCCGCGCTGGCCGAGCTGGCCAAGGCCAACGTGAACACCGAAGAGAAGAAGTCGGCCTGACCGGCCACCGCGCTCTTCCGCAACCCGGGGCGGCTCCGTTCACCGAACGGACGCCCCGGGTTGTTGCTGCGCGCAAGCTCACCCGCCGGGCGGAACGCGAGAAGACCGGGCGGTTCCTCGCCGAGGGCGCGAACGCGGTCGAAGCCGCGCTCACCCACGCCCTCGAAGACGGCGGCACGGTGCACGAGCTGTTCGTCACCGAACGCGCCGCCGGGCAGCACGAACGCCTGCTCGTCACCGCGCACGAGGCCGGTGTCCCCGTCTCGCCGATCTCCGACCGCGCCGCCGAGGGGCTGTCCGAGACCGTGACGCCGCAGGGCATCGTCGCGGTCTGCGCGCTCGTCGACCGTCCACAAGAGACTGTCCTGAAGCCGGGCGCGAAGCTCGTCGTCGTCCTCGTCGACGTCGCGGACCCCGGCAACGCGGGCACCGTGATCCGGGTCGCGGACGCCGCCGGCGCGGACGCGGTCGTCCTCGCGGGCGACAGCGTCGATCCGCACAACGGCAAATGCGTCCGCGCGGCCGCCGGCAGCCTGTTCCACCCCGCCATCACACGGATCCGGGACGTCGACGCGGCCTTGAAGGCCTGCTCCGCCGCCGGTCTCCGCACTTTCGGCGCACACGGTTACGCCGACACCGAACTCGATCAGGTGACCTTCGACCAGCCCGTCGCCTGGGTTTTCGGCAACGAGGCGCACGGCCTGCCGGGGACGGTGCTCGACGCCGTCGACCTCGCGGTCAGGATTCCGATGTACGGCCGGGCGGAAAGCCTGAACCTCGCCACGGCCGCGGCGATCTGCGTGTACACCAACGCGATGGCGTCGCGGACGGCTCGCTAGGCTGCCCCTCCACCATTTCCGATGATTCACTGGGGGAATCATGGGGCGTATCGCCCGTTCTTTCGCCTTGTTCGGTGCTTCTTGGCGAGTTCTGCGGTCCCGCAAGGAACTCGCCGTCTTCCCGGTGCTCGCGGCCGTCGCCGGGCTGCTGGTCGCCGCGGTGTTCCTCGGCTCGGGCTACTGGATCTCCCACGCCGAGATCGCCGAGCACTCCCGGCTGACGCCGGGTTCGTACGTGATGCTCGGCCTGTTCTACCTCGCGGCCGCGTTCGTCACGGTGTTCTTCAACGCCGCGCTCATCTCGCAGGCCGACGTCGCTCTTCGTGGTGACGACCCGCGGGTGGCCGCCGGTCTGGCCGAAGCGGGGCGCCGATGGCTGCCCCTGCTGGGCTGGGCGGCGGTGACGGCGACGGTTTCCCTGATCCTCCGCGAGATCGAGCGCCGTTTCGCGTTCGTCGGCTATTTCGTCAGCGGGCTGATCGGCGCGGCGTGGAACCTGATCACCTACCTCGTCCTGCCGGTGATGATGATCGAGGACGCCGGTGTCCGGCACGGGGCCAAGCGCTCGGCGGAGCTGCTCAAACGGACCTGGGGCGAGCAGGCCGCCGGAAGGTTCGGTATCGGGTTGGTCGGCTTTCTGCTGTCGCTGGCCGGATTCACGGTCATCATGGGCGCGGCCTTCCTGCTCGGCGGCACCATCACGATCTTCGTCGCCGTCGGCCTTTCACTCGTGTGGGGGTTCTTGGTGTCCATCGTCTGCACGACGCTGGCCGGGATCTATCAGACCGCTCTGTACCGCTACGCCGCGGACGGGATCGTCCCTGAGGAGTTCGGCAAGGTGGACTTCGAGGGCGCCTTCGCCGGACGCTGAGCGGGAATGCGATGGCCTCCCGGGGCGCGACCACGTAGAGTCGTGGGCACTACGCCTTTCGGATCACGACACAGGGGAGCCCTCATGGAACGCGGTGTTCGTTCCAGCACCTTGTTTACGGCGTAACGCGCGTATTTCGCACTCCCGGGTGACGGTGTGCCCAGCCCGAGGGTGATCGGGGGCCACTGTTCGCTGTCCCATAGAATTCAGCAGCTGCTAAACCCATGTGTGCGCTCGCGTGCACCGGACCAGTCCCAGCGGACGCCGAGGAGTTATGTCCGAAGCCAACGACAAGCAGGATCCCCAGGCGGGAGCGCTCGCGCCGGAAACGTTGACGGCCGCCGTCAAGCGGGCCGAAACGGAGTTCGCCGCCGCGGCGGATCTCGACGCGCTGGCGGCGGTCAAACCCGCCCACCTCGGGGACCAGTCTCCGCTGCTTCTCGCGCGCCGCGAGATCGGCGCCCTGCCGAAGCAGGAGAAGGCCGACGCGGGGAAGCGGGTCAACGAAGCGCGCCAGAGCATCCAGGCCGCTTTCGACGCACGCCGTGCCGTGCTCCAGGTCGAGCGTGACGAAAAGGTGCTCCGCGAGGAGACCGTCGACGTCACGCTGCCGTGGGACCGGGTGCCCCGTGGTGCCCGGCACCCGATCGCGACCCTGTCGGAGCGGATCGCCGACGCCTTCGTCGCGATGGGCTACGAGGTCGCCGACGGTCCGGAACTCGAGGCCGAGTGGTTCAACTTCGACGCGCTGAACTTCGGCAAGGACCATCCCGCGCGCCAGCTGCAGGACACCTTCTATCTCGGTGAGGAGGGCTCCGGCCTGGTGCTGCGCACGCACACCTCGCCGGTACAGGCCCGCACGCTGCTGCACCGCGACCTTCCCGTGTACGTCGTCTGCCCCGGCCGCACCTACCGGACCGACGAACTCGACGCCACGCACACCCCGGTGTTCTCGCAGGTCGAGGGACTCGCGGTGGACAAGGGCCTGACGATGGCGCACCTCAAGGGCACCCTCGACGCCTTCGCCCGCGCGATGTTCGGCGAAAGCTCGAAGACCCGCCTTCGCCCGCACTTCTTCCCCTTCACCGAGCCGTCGGCCGAGGTCGACGTCTGGTTCGAGGAGAAGAAGGGCGGCGCCGGCTGGGTCGAATGGGGCGGCTGCGGCATGGTCAACCCCAACGTCCTGCGTGCCTGCGGCGTCGACCCCGAGGTCTACTCGGGCTTCGCCTTCGGCATGGGTATCGAGCGCACGCTGCAGTTCCGCAACGGAATCCCGGACATGCGCGACATGGTGGAGGGCGACATCAGGTTCACCCTGCCCTTCGGAACGGAGGCCTGAGTGAAGGTCCCAGCCAGCTGGCTGACCGAACACCTCGACGTCGACGAGGAGGTCACCCCCCAGGATCTGGCCGACGCCTTCGTGCGCATCGGCATCGAGGTCGACGACGTCCGCAAGCTCGAACCGGTCACCGGCCCGCTCGTCGTGGGCCGCGTGGCCGAGATCGAGGAGCTGACCGAGTTCAAGAAGCCGGTCCGGTTCTGCCGGGTCGACGTCGGCGAGTCCGACGAAGGCACCGACAAGCCCGACGAGAACGTCGACGCGGATGACGACGACGATGACGAAGGCCCCTTCGAGGACGACGGCCCGACGGGGATCAAGACCCGCGGGATCATCTGTGGCGCCACGAACTTCGCCGAGGGCGACCTGGTGGTCGTCGCGCTGCCCGGCACCGTGCTGCCCGGCGGCTTCGAGATCGGTTCGCGCAAGACCTACGGCCGGCTCAGCGACGGCATGATCTGCTCCGCGCGCGAACTCGGCATCGGTGACGACCACTCCGGCATCCTGGTGCTGCCGCCGAGCACCGCCACCCCCGGCGAGGACGCGAACCGGCTGCTGGGCCTCGACGACACCGTCATCGAGGTCACGCAGACCCCGGACCGCGGCTACACGTTGTCGGTCCGCGGCCTGGCCCGTGAACTGTCCAACGCGCTCGACGTCCCGTTCGGCGACCCGGCGTCCATCGACGTCCCCGAGGCCGAGACCGACGCCTGGCCGGTGCACATCGAGGACACCGAGGGCTGCCGCCGGTTCGTGCTGCGCCGGGTCAAGGACCTCGACGCGACCGCGCCGACGCCGTGGTGGATGCGGCGCCGGCTGATGCTGGCGGGGATCCGCTCGATCTCGCTCGCGGTCGACGTGACCAACTACGTGATGCTCGAACTCGGGCATCCGCTGCACGCCTTCGCGACCGCGTCGGTCAAGGGCGATCTGGTGGTGCGCAAGGCGAAGCCGGGCGAGAAACTGACCACTTTGGACGATGTCGAGCGCACCCTCGACGCGGACGACGTGGTGATCGCCGACGACACCGGCGTCATCTCGCTGGCGGGCACGATGGGTGGCGCGTCGACCGAGATCACCCCCGAAAGCACCGACGTCCTGCTCGAGGCCGCGCACTGGGATCCGTCGTCGATCAGCAGGACGGCCCGCCGTCACAAGCTGTTCTCCGAGGCGGCCAAGCGGTTCGAGCGGTTCACCGACCCGCAGCTGTGCGCGGTGGCCGTCGAATTCGCCGCCCGCCTGCTGCGCCAGTACGGCGACGGCTCGATCCTGCCCGGCCGCACCGACGAGGGCGGCGTGGAGCCGAACCCGCCGGTGACCATGCCGATCAGCCTGCCCGACCAGGTCGCCGGCGTGCGCTACGAACGCGGTGTCACGGTCAGGCGCCTCTCGCAGATCGGCTGCAAGGTCAACGTCGGCACGGCCGAGGACGGCACCGCGCTGGTGACCGCGGTCCCGCCGAGCTGGCGCGGTGACCTGGTGCAGCCCGCCGACCTGGTGGAGGAGGTGCTCCGGCTGGAGGGGTACGACAGCATCCCGTCGGTGCTGCCCGACGCTCCGGCAGGCCGCGGCCTCACCGACACGCAGCGCCGTCGCCGCTCGGTCGCGCGTGCGCTGGCCGAGGCGGGTTACGTCGAGGTGCTGCCCTTCCCGTTCATCTCGGCTTCGGTCTGGGATTCGTTCGGGCTGCCCGAAGACGACGTCCGCCGCCGCACCGTCCAGATCCGCAACCCGCTGGAGTCGGACAAGGACCGGATGGCGAGCACGTTGCTCCCGGGGCTGCTGGAAATGTTGCAGCGCAACGTTTCCCGCGGCTTCAAGGATGTGTCGCTGTTCCACATCGGACAGGTCGTGCTGCCCGCGGAGAACCCGGTCCCGATGCCTTCGCTCGGCGTGGACCGGCGGCCCGCCGACGAGGAACTCGCGGTTCTGGAGGCGGCCGTCCCGCCGCAGCCGATGCACGTCGCCGTCGTGCTCGCGGGCCAGCGTGGCCGCGCGGGCTGGTGGGGCGAGGGCGAGCAGGCGAACTGGGCCGACGCGGTACAGGCGGCCCGGCTGGTCGCGCAGGCCTCCGGTGTCGAGCTGACGACGGCGGCCGCGGACCAGCCGCCGTGGCACCCCGGCCGGTGCGCGCAGCTGCGCGTGGGACAGTGGCCCGTCGGATACGCCGGTGAGCTGCACCCGAAGGTCGTCGAGGCGCTCGGGCTGCCGCCGCGTACCGTCGCGATGGAACTCGACCTGGACGCGATCCCGATCCCGGACGGACGTCCGGCGCCGCGGATCTCGGCCTACCCGCCGGTGCTGCTCGACGTCGCGCTCGTCGCCGAGGCGAGCGTGCCGTCGGCCGAACTCGCCGAGGCGTTGCGCGAAGGCGCGGGCGAACTGCTCGAAGAGATCACGCTGTTCGACTCCTACCAGGGCGAGCAGCTGGGCGAGGGCAAGCGTTCGCTGGCGTACAAGCTGCGGTTCCGCGCCGCGGACCGCACGCTGACCGTCGACGAGGCCACGAAGGCCCGCGACGCCGCCATCGCGGTCGCCGGTGAGCGCTTCGGCGCGAGCCTGCGAGCCTGACCCGGCTCCCCAGCGCGTGAAGGCCCCCTTCCCTCGGCTCAACCGAGGGAAGGGGGCCTTCACGCGCGGCATCCGAAGTTCCCGACCGTCCACAAAGGACCCCGTCGGGAGAAATGTCCGATTGCTTTCTGTTTGGCCGTATATCCTGGCCTGTGAAGGCCTCATTCCCTACCTTCAGAGTCAGGGACCCGGCAAGGTCGGCATTTTGCGGGTCCGGGCACCTCTTCGTCATGGTGCACCCCGAGTGTGGAGGATTTGGGACGTTCACTGTCCCAAATCCTCCACACTCGAACCTCGAAGGCGCCAGCGATGTCACATCCGGACCACCAAGAGCGGCGCTGACCAGCAACTCTGCGACTTTGCCGGGACCCTGATCTTCAGAGTAGGGAAAGAGACCTTCACAGCCTTTCCTCGCCTAGTGCTCAACCGCCCAGATGCTTGAGCGCCTCCCGACGGGACAGCGGGGACAGCGCCGGATGCGCGGCGACGAACGCGCGCACCCAGTCCGGCTCGGTCTTCGCGTACGCGCGCAGGGCCCAGCCGATCCCCTTGCGCAGAAAGAAGTCCCTGTCGTCGAGGTTCGCCTCGACCGCGCGGGTGAGCAGGTCGGTGTCGGTGGCGTCTTTGGCGCCGATCTGGCAGATCACCGAAGTACGGCGGCGCCACCTGTCCTCGTCGTAGGCCCAGGTCAGCATGAGCGGGGCCACCGTCTCCGGCTCCGCCCGCAGGATCGGCCCTACGCGGCGGATGGCGAGTTCGTCGACATGGTCCCACCAGGCGCCGGTCACGATCATCTCTTCGTACAGGCCCAGCAGCCCGCTGTCCTGCAGGTGGGCGTAGGCGCGGTGACCGGAAAGGTCGATGGCGGCATACCGCTCCTCGCGGAATTCCGCTTCGCGCCACAAGGTGAGCACGGCGGTGGAGAAAGTCACCTCATCGGGTAGCAAATGGTGTGCGAAGACCGATTTCAGCAGGGCCGCCCTAGCGGGTTTCTGCACACCGAGGAACGGCATTTCCGACTTCATGTACGCCCGCATCGCCGTCGCCTTCTCCGGATCGGCCAGTCCGGCCAAACCGTTGCGAACCGCCGATACCAGGCTTTTCACCACGTCCACGCGCACTCCTCTCCCAGTCGGGCGCCGCGAGCGTACGACAGGGGACCGACAAGACGGATATGCCCGGATCGAGATCCGGATACCGACTAAAGAGGGATGGCGGCGGACGTGTCGGTCAGCGAGATTGAAGCCGGTTCTCGGTAGCTTCGGCCCGACCGGGTCGCACGCGGACGAAAAGGAACACAGTGAAGAAATTCGTTGCCGCCCTGGCGGTCGCGGGGATCGGCGTCGGCACCATGGCGATCGCTCCCTCCGCCACGGCCGCCTCGGCGTCGGACTTCGATCCGAAGCCCATCAGCTGGGGAGCCTGCACCCGTCCGAGCCTGGTCAAGGCCGGCGCGGAATGCGGCTTCCTCGAGGTCCCGCTGGACTACGCGAAGCCGGGCGGGGAGAAGATCTCGATCGCCGTCTCGCGCGTCAAGCACAAGTCCGCCCAGTCGCAGGGCATCATGGTGGTCAACCCCGGCGGCCCCGGTGGCTCCGGCCTCGGCCTCTCGACACTCGGCCAGTACGTGCCGAAGGGCGCGGGTCTGGAGTACGACTGGATCGGCTTCGACCCGCGCGGGGTGGGGGAGAGCAAGCCGTCGCTGACCTGTGACGGCAACTACGCCTCTTACAACCGCCCGCAGTACGTGCCGACCACGCGGGCCATCGAGAAGACCTGGCTCGACAAGGCGAAGGGCTACGCGAAGGCGTGCGCCAAGAACGGCGCGATCCTCGACCACATCAAGACCATCGATGTCGCGAAGGACGTCGACAGCCTGCGCGAGGCGCTGGGCGAGAAGCAGATCAACTACTACGGCTTCTCCTACGGCACCTACCTCGGTCAGGTTTACAGCTCGCTGTACCCGCAGAACGTGCGGCGGATGGTCTTCGACGGCACGGTCGATCCCCGCGACGTCTGGTACCAGGCGAACCTGAACCAGGACATCGCCTTCGACAAGAACATCAAGACCTACTTCGGCTGGATCGCCAAGTACGACGACGTCTACCACCTCGGCAAGACCGCGTCGGCGGTGGAGAAGCTGTGGTACGCCGAGCAGAAGAAGCTGTACGACAAGCCCGCGGGCGGTGTCATCGGCGGTTCCGAGTGGACGGACATCTTCCTGCAGGCCGGGTACTACGTCTTCGGCTGGGAGGACATCGCGAACGCGTTCTCCGGCTGGGTCCACAAGGGTGACTGGCAGACCCTGAAGGGCCTGTACGACGACTCCAACCCGCCGGGTCAGGACAACGGGTACGCGGTCTACGCGGCCGTGCAGTGCACCGACGTGGCGTGGCCGCAGAACTGGAACCGCTGGAAGTTCGACAACTGGATCACGCACTTCCGGGCGCCGTTCGAGACCTGGGGCAACGCCTGGTTCAACGCGCCGTGCCTCAACTGGCCGGCGAAGCCGGGCAAGCCGGTGGAGATCGACGGGCGCAAGGTGCCGGGAATCCTGCTGATCAACGAGGAGAACGACGCCGCGACGCCGTACCCCGGCAGCCTCGAGGTCCGCAAGCGTTACCCGAACTCCAGCCTGATCAGCGCGCCCGGCGGCACCACGCACTCCGGTTCGTTGTCCGGTGTGTCCTGTGTGGACGACAAGATCGCGGATTACCTGCTGACCGGGAAGCTGCCCGTGCGCAAGCCGGGCAACGGTTCGGACGTGCAGTGCTCCCCGGTCCCGCAGCCGGTTCCGGACGGTGCGTCGGCCACGGCGAAGAAGTCGGACGTGCCCTCGTCCGTCGCCGAGGTGAAGAAGGAGGCGCTGGCCCAGGCGCTGCCTTTCTGAGCCTGACCGCCCTTCGCGACCTTTCGGTGCCCCGCTTCGGATACCTTCCGGAGCGGGGCACTCGCATTTCGTCCTCTGGATGCGGGTATTGCGTGGTCATGACCGGCACCCTTTGGGCCCGGATCGCACCGAAAGGACCGGTCATCCACCGTCCGGACGCCGATTCCCGCCGCCGGGCCGGGGAATTGTCGGCACCGCCCGTTAGCGTCCCCGGCATGACCATTGTCGAAGAGCACCGGACCGAGATCCGCGTGCAGGACACCGTTTACCGCATCGAGGTCGCCGCCCGTGAGGGTGGCGGCGCGGCCGGGGAAGACCGCTGGGTGACCGTCATGGTCGGCGGAGCCGGACCGCATGAGGAGCCTGTCGCCGAAGGCAGGCTCGATATCGACGCCGAGGCCGTACCGGCCTTGGCGACCGTCCTTTCCGACACGCTGATGGCGTTCGCCGGACGGGGCACCGGCCGGAACGGTCGCCGAAGATCGGCCGACCGTCCCGCGCACCAGGGCCTGCCGTGGTCCGATGAACTCGACGCCGAACTGGAAAGCCGTTGGCTGGCCGGGGAAAGCGTCGAGGAGATCGCGCGGCGGTTCGAGCGGACGCCGGGTGGCATCCGGGCCCGGCTGCCCAGGGTCGGCTGCGACCCGGAGCGCCGGGGCGCGTACCTGCCGATCCCGCCCAGTCAGCGAGAGGTGGGTGAACTCGGCTGAATCCAGGTGGCCACGAGGGCAGGGCCCGCCCTCGTGGCCACCCCTCAGTCCACTGTGGACGAAGTAGCGCGGTTCATCCGCGCCGCCATCTCCCGGAGGTGGCCGATCAGTTCCGGCGGCTCGTGCACGGTGAACTCACAGCCGAGCCCCAGCAGCCGGAACGCGAGCCAGTCGAGGGTGTCCGCTCCCGCGTTCAGCACGCAGGTGCCGTCGTCGAGCGGTTCGAGTTCGCCGATGCGGTCCCCGATCGCGGGGGCGACCTGGTTGATCGGCGCGTGCAGGGTCACTCGCGCGCTGTAGGTGGGAAGGAGGCTGTACATCCTCTCGGTGACATAGGCGGCGACGTCCTCGGCAGGCGGTCGCCGTGGGGTGGCCCGGCCGCCGGTCGCTCGTGCTCCGGTGATCCGGTCCGCCCGGAAGATCCGCCAGTCGTCGCGGTCGAGGTCGTAGCCGAGCAGGTACCAGCGGCGCCCGGCCGAGACGAGGCGGTGCGGTTCGACATGCCGCCGGGTTTCGGTGCCGTCGCCGGTCCGGTAGCCGAACCGGGTCCGTTCGGTGTTGGCGATCGCGCCGGCGAAGACGGTGAGGTGTTCCGGATCGACCGCGGGGCCGGTTCCGGGCAGGGGTACGGTCGCGGCGCCCAGCGCGCCGACGCGGTAACGCAGCCGCGAGGGCAGCACCTGTTCGAGTTTCGCCAGTGCCCGCACCGAAGACTCCTCGATACCCGAGATCGCCTGCCCGGCCGCGCTCCGGAGACCGACCGCGATCGCGACGGCCTCCTCGTCGTCGAGCAGCAGCGGTGGCATCGCCGCGCCCGCGCCCAGCCGGTATCCGCCGTCCGAGCCCCGCGACGCCTCGACGGGGTAACCGAGCTCACGCAGCCGGTCGATATCGCGCCGGATGGTCCGCTGGCTGACCTCCAGCCGTCGCGCGAGCTCGCTGCCGGGCCACTCACGCGGTGTCTGCAGGAGCGAAAGCAGGCCGAGCAACCGGGCGGGCGTGTCCGTCATGCGGTAAGGATGCCCTGGGAAGGGGACAGCAGATGACCTATATCGGGTGAGCGACGCGACAGTGTTCGAGCGCGCTTCCGTTTGATTGAACTTGCACTGCTGTGCATAATCATTCGTATGACGGTGAAGATCGCGGTGGCCGGAGCCAGCGGGTACGCGGGCGGCGAACTCCTGCGCCTGCTGCTGACCCATCCCGAAGTCCAGATCGGCGCGCTGACCGCGGCCAGCTCCGCGGGGACGCCGCTCATCCAGCACCAACCGCACCTCGCGCCGCTGGCGGACCGCGTCCTGCTGGAGACGACCCCGGAGACACTGGCCGGGCACGACGTCGTCTTCCTCGCGCTGCCCCACGGCCACTCCGGGGCCATCGCCGCCCGGCTCGGACCGGACGTCCTGGTCGTCGACCTCGGCGCGGACCACCGGCTGGCGAACGCGGCCGACTGGCAGCGCTGGTACGGCGGCGACCACGCCGGACAGTGGCCGTACGGCCTCCCCGAGCTCCCCGGCGCTCGCGAGCGTCTCGCCGGGACCAAGCGCATCGCGGTCCCCGGCTGCTTCCCGACCGGCGGTTCGATCGCCCTCGCCCCGGCGCTCGCCGCGGGCCTGATCGAACCGGAGATCACCGTCGTCGCCGTGACCGGGACCTCGGGCGCGGGCAAGAGCCTCAAGCCGAACCTCCTCGGTTCGGAGGTGATGGGTTCGGCCTCCGCGTACGGCGTCGGCGGCGCCCACCGGCACACCCCCGAATTCGCACAGAACCTCTCGGCGATCTCGGGGGAGCAGGTCAAGGTCTCGTTCACCCCGGTGCTCGCCCCGATGCCGCGTGGCATCCTCACCACCGCGAGCGCCGCGCTCAAGGCCGACCTGGACGCCGACGGTGCCCGCGAGGTGTACGAGAAGGCCTACGCCGCCGAGCCGTTCGTCCAGCTGCTGCCGCCGGGCCAGTGGCCGTCGTCGGCCTCGGTGGTCGGCTCGAACAACGTCCAGCTGCAGGTCACCGTCGACGCCGACACCCGGCGCCTGATCGTGGTCGCGGCCATCGACAACCTGACCAAGGGCACCGCGGGAGGTGCCGTGCAGTCGATGAACATCGCGCTCGGCCTCCCCGAAACCACCGGACTACCGACCGTAGGAGTCGCTCCGTGACCGTCACCCAGCCGAAGGGATTCCGCGCCGCGGGCGTCGCCGCCGGGATCAAGGCCGAGGGCAAGCTCGACCTCGCGCTCGTCGTCAACGACGGGCCGCTGCAGGTCGCGGCCGGCGTGTTCACCCGCAACGTGATCAAGGCCGCGCCCGTGCTGTGGTCGCAGGAGGTACTGAAGCAGCAGCGGCTCAAGGCCGTCGTGCTCAACTCCGGCGGCGCGAACGCGGCCACCGGCCCCGGTGGCTTCCAGGACACGCACAAGACCGCCGAGAAGGTCGCCGAACTCCTCGAGGCGGGCGCGATCGAGGTCGCCGTCTGCTCGACCGGCCTGATCGGTGAGCGCCTGCCGATGGACGCGCTGCTGTCGGGCGTGGACACCGCCGTCAAGGAACTCGGGACCGGCGCCGAAACCGATCTCGCCGCCGCCACCGCGGTCATGACCACCGACAGCAAGCCGAAGCAGGCGGTCGCGAAGCACGAAAGCGGCTGGAGCGTCGGCGGATTCGCCAAGGGCGCCGGCATGCTCGCCCCGAACCTCGCGACGATGCTCTCGGTCCTCACCACCGACGCGGTCGTCTCGCCGGAGGTCCTCGACCGGGCCCTGCGTGCCGCCACCGGCGTCACCTTCGACCGGCTCGACGTCGACGGCGGCACCTCCACCAACGACACCGTCCTCGTCCTCGCGTCCGGCGCCAGCGGCGTCGAACCGTCCGAGACCGAACTGACCGAACTGCTCACCACTGTCAGCCTCGACCTCGTGCTGCAACTGCGCGCGGACTCCGAGGGCGCCACCAAGTACGTCGACGTCATGGTCACCGGCGCGGCGAGCGAGGCCGACGCGATCGCCGTCGGCCGGACGATCGCCGAGGACAACCTGGTCAAGACCGCGTTGTTCGGTTCGGATCCCAACTGGGGCCGGATCGCCATGGCGCTGGGCCGGGTGCCCGCCGAGATCGACCCGGAAAAGGTCTCCATCACGATCAACGGCGTCACCCTGTTCGCCAAGGGCACCACGGCCGCCGACCGCTCCGAGGCCGACCTCTCCGGACGCGACATCACGATCGTCGTCGACCTCGGTCTGGGCGAAGGCGAGGCGACGATCTACACGACCGACCTCTCGCACGCCTACGTCGAAGAGAACAGCGCGTACTCGTCATGAGCCCTTCCGAATCCACGATCCCCGCGGACGAACGGCTCGCGACGGCCGCCGAGAAGGCCGCGATCCTCATCGAGGCCCTGCCCTGGCTGCAGCGTTTCCACGGCGCCACCGTCGTGGTGAAGTACGGCGGCAACGCCATGATCGACGAGACCCTCAAGCAGGCCTTCGCCGAGGACATGGTGTTCCTGCGGATGGCCGGGTTGCGCCCGGTCGTGGTGCACGGCGGCGGCCCGCAGATCACCGCCATGCTCAACCGGCTCGGCGTCGAAGGCGAGTTCAAGGGCGGCCTGCGCGTCACCACCCCGGAGACGATGGACATCGTCCGCATGGTGCTGACCGGACAGGTCAGCCGCGAACTCGTCGGGCTGATCAACGCGCACGGCCCGTACGCGGTCGGCATCTCCGGCGAGGACGCGCGGCTGTTCACCGCCGAGCGCAAGCAGGCCACTGTGGACGGTGAGCAGGTCGACATCGGTCTCGTCGGCGAGGTTTCCGAGGTCAACCCGGACGCGGTACTCGACATCGTCAACGCCGGGCGCATCCCGGTGGTCTCCACGGTGGCCCCGGACGTCGACGGCGTGGTGCACAACATCAACGCCGACACCGCCGCCGGCGCGCTCGCCGCCGCGCTGGGCGCGGAGAAGCTCGTCGTCCTCACCGACGTCGAAGGTCTCTACGCCAACTGGCCGGACCGTAGCTCGCTGGTCGACCGCGTCCGCGTGGACCGCCTCGAAACCCTGCTGCCCGGCCTCGCCAGCGGCATGATCCCGAAGATGGAGGCCTGCGTGCGCGCCATCCGCGGCGGCGTCCGCCGCGCGCACGTGATCGACGGCCGCATCGCCCATTCGGTGCTGCTCGAGGTCTTCACCTCCCGTGGCATCGGCACCATGGTCTTCCCCGAAACGGAGCTCCCGTGACCACCCTCAAGTCCAATGCAGACGGCCAGGAGCACTGGAAGTCGTCCCTCATGGACAACTACGGCACACCGGCGCTGACCCTGGTCCGCGGTGAGGGCGCGAAGGTCTGGGACGCCGACGGCAAGCCGTACGTCGACCTGGTCGGCGGGATCGCGGTCAACGCGCTGGGGCACGCCCATCCCGCCGTGGTCGCCGCGGTCTCCGAACAGGTCGCGAAACTCGGGCACACCTCGAACCTCTACGTGAACCCGGTCGTCGTCGAGTTCGCCGAGACGCTCCTGGACGTCGCCGGTCTGTCCGGCAACGCGAAGGTGCTGTTCGTCAACTCCGGCGCGGAGGCCAACGAAGCCGCGCTGAAGATCAGCAGGCTCACCGGGCGCACCAAGATCGTCGCCTGCGAGGGTGCCTTCCACGGCCGCACCATGGGCGCGCTGACGCTGACCGGTCAGCCGTCGAAGCGGGATCCGTTCGTGCCGCTGGTTCCGGGTGTCACCCACGTTCCGTACGGAGACATCGACGCGCTTCGCGCCGCGGTGGACACCGACACGGCGGCGGTCTTCGTCGAGCCGATCCTCGGGGAGGCCGGAGTGATCCCGGCGCCGGACGGCTACCTCCAGGCCGCGCGGGAGATCACCAAGGCGACCGGGACGCTGCTCGTCGTCGACGAGGTGCAGACCGGCATCGGCCGCACCGGCGCGTGGTTCGCCTTCCAGCACGCCGGCATCGTCCCGGACGTCATCACCCTGGCCAAGGGCCTCGGCGGCGGCCTGCCGATCGGCGCGGTCATCGGCGTCGGCGAGGTGGGCGAACTGGTGAAGCCGGGGCAGCACGGGACCACCTTCGGCGGCAATCCCATCTGCTGCGCCGCCGGGCTCGCCGTGCTCAGGACCATCGCCAAGGACAACCTGAACGACCACGTTTCCGCGCTGGGCAAGGACATCGCCTCTCGCGTGGAGGAGCTCGGCCATCCGCTGGTGGCCGGGGTCCGCGGCGCCGGGCTGCTGCTCGGCATCGCGTTGCGCGAACCGGTCTCGGCGGCGGTCGCCAAGGCCGTGCAGGAGGCGGGCTACCTGGTCAACCCGGTCGCCCCGGACGCCATCCGGCTGGCACCACCGCTGATCCTGAGTGCCGACGAGGCCAGCGGATTCCTCGAAGCCCTTCCCGGGGCGCTCGATTCCACCACCACCTAGGACAGAGACGAAACCGATGCTCCGCAACTTTCTCCGCGACGACGATCTCAGCCCGGCCGAACAGGCCGAGATCCTGGACCTCGCCGACCAGTTGAAGGCCGAGCCGCTGAGCTCCCGCGCCCTGGAGGGCAAGTCCGTCGCGGCGATCTTCGAGAAGAACTCCACCCGGACCCGGTTCTCGTTCGAGGTGGGCATCGCCCAGCTCGGCGGGAACCCGGTGATCGTCGACGGACGCTCCATGCAGCTCGGCCGCGAAGAGACCATCGAGGACACCTCGCGGGTGCTTTCGCGCTACCTGGATGCGATCGTCTGGCGGACCTTCGCCCAGAAGCGCATCGACGCGATGGCGTCGGCGGCGAGCATCCCGGTGATCAACGCGCTGACCGACGAGTTCCACCCGTGCCAGGTGCTCACCGATCTGATGACCATCCGCGAGCGCAAGGGCAAGCTCGCCGGGCTCACCCTCGTCTACCTCGGTGACGGCGCCAACAACATGGCGCATTCGCTGCTGCTGGGCGGGACCACGGCCGGGATGCACGTGCGCGTCGTCTCGCCGGAGGGCTTCCAGCCGGATCAGCAGGTCATGCTCGACGCCAAGCACCGGTCGACCGAGACCGGCGGCAGCACCACGGTCTTCACCGACCCGTACGCCGCCGTCGAAGGCGCGGACGTCGTCGTCACCGACACCTGGACCTCGATGGGCCAGGAGAACGACGGTCTCGACCGGGTCGGTCCGTTCCGGGAGCTGCAGGTCAACGCCGCCCTGATGCGCCGGGCGGCGGACGAGGCGATCGTGCTGCACTGCCTGCCCGCGCACCGCGGCTGGGAGATCACCGACGAGGTCATCGACGGCCCGTCGAGCGCGGTCTGGGACGAGGCCGAAAACCGGCTGCACGCGCAGAAGGCGCTGCTGGTATGGCTCCTGGACGAGAAGCGACGATGACCGGCAGCAGGGTCACCCGGCAGGCCCGGATCACCGAACTCGTGTCCACGATGGCCATCCGCAGCCAGACAGAGCTCGCGAAGCTCCTGGCCGCGGAAGGCATCGACGTCACCCAGGCGACGCTGTCGCGCGACCTCGACGAACTGGGCGCGGTGAAGCTGCGGGGCGCCGATTCCGGCGCGCCCGTGTACGTCATCCCGGAGGACGGCAGCCCGGTACGCGGAGTGCAGGGCGGGACTTCCCGGCTTTCACGGTTGCTCGCCGAGCTGCTCGTTTCGGCGGATTCGTCGGGGAACCTGACCGTACTGCGCACCCCGCCCGGGGCGGCGCAGTTCCTCGCCAGCGCCATCGACCGGGCGGCGCTGGAGGAGGTCGTCGGTTCGATCGCGGGCGACGACACGGTCGCGGTGATCGCGAGAGAACCCTTGTCCGGCAAGGATCTGGCCGAGCGCTTCATGGCGCTGGCCCGAAGGTCGTCCACGGTGGACGGCGGTGAGGAGGCCGAAGGTGACGCCTGAGGGGTTCGCCTTCCCGGATGACCCGGAGAAGCTGGTCGTCACCTTCGACGAAGGGGTGCCGGTCGCCATCGACGGGGAGACCGTGACCCTGCTGGAGGCCTTCCAGCAGGTGAACCGCCGCATCGGCGCCTTCGGGCTCAAAGGCCGCGAGATCTACGAGGGTCCCGGCGCGGCCGCGTTGGTCACCGCGCACGAGGAACTGGAAAAGGTCAGCCTCGGGCAGGTGTCCGGCGAAGTCCGGTTGATCCTGCACCGCGGGAACGTGGTCGTGAATTCCGCGCGCGACGAGCGCGCGCTGTACGACTTCACCACAGGCGCTACCTTCGACCGGTCAGTCGCCTGAAGAATCAAGGAAATCCGAGGAGTGTTGTGAGCGGGAATGAGCAGCCGGTGCAGCTGTGGGGCGGCCGGTTCGCCAGCGGACCGGCGGAGGCGATGGCGGCACTGAGCGCCTCGACCCATTTCGACTGGCGCCTGGCGCCGTACGACATCGCCGGGTCGCGGGCCCACGCGCGAGTGCTGCGGAAGGCCGGGCTTCTCACCGAAGACGAGCTGACGGGCATGCTCGCCGCGCTGGACACCCTCGCGCAGGACGTCGCCTCGGGCGAGTTCACCCCGACCGTCGCCGACGAGGACGTCCACACCGCGCTCGAACGCGGCCTGCTGGAGCGGGCCGGCACCGATCTCGGTGGCAAGCTGCGGGCGGGGCGTTCGCGCAACGACCAGGTCGCGACGCTGTTCCGGATGTGGCTGCGCGACGCCGCCCGCCGGGTCGTCGCCGGCACGCTGGGCGTCGTCGACGCGCTGGTTTCGCAGGCGGACCGGCATCCGGACGCGATCCTGCCGGGGCGTACGCATCTGCAGCACGCCCAGCCGGTCCTGCTCGCGCACCATCTGCTCGCGCACGGCCAGTCCCTGCTGCGCGATGTCACCCGGTTGCGTGACTGGGACGCTCGCACCGCCGAATCGCCCTACGGTTCCGGCGCGCTCGCGGGCTCCTCGCTCGGCCTCGACCCCGAGGCCGTCGCCGAGGAACTGGGCTTCGACACCAGTGTCGAGAACTCCATCGACGGCACCGCTTCGCGCGACTTCGTCGCCGAGTTCGCCTTCGACGTCGCGATGCTCGCGGTCAACCTGTCCAGGATCGCCGAAGAGGTGATCATCTGGAACACCGCCGAATTCGGCTACGTCACCCTCGACGACGCGTGGGCGACCGGCAGCTCGATCATGCCGCAGAAGAAGAACCCGGACGTCGCCGAACTGACCCGCGGCAAGGCCGGACGACTCATCGGCAACCTGACCGGCCTGCTCGCGACGCTCAAGGCGCAGCCGCTCGCGTACAACCGGGACCTGCAGGAGGACAAGGAGCCGGTCTTCGACTCCGTCGAACAGCTGGAACTGCTGTTCCCGGCGATCGCGGGCATGCTCGAGACGCTGACCTTCCACACCGACCGGCTCGCCGAACTGGCGCCCGCCGGGTTCACCCTCGCCACGGACATCGCCGAATGGCTCGTGCGCCAGGGCGTTCCGTTCCGTGTCGCGCACGAAGCGGCGGGGGAGAGCGTCCGCGTGGCCGAAGGCCGCGGTGTCGGGCTGGACGAATTGACCGACGAGGAATTCGAGAAGATCAACCCGGCGCTGACGCCCGCCGTGCGCGAGGTGCTGACCGTCGAGGGCTCGGTGAGCTCGCGCAACGCCCGCGGCGGCACGGCTCCCGAGCGGGTCGCCGAGCAGCGGGACCGGCTGGTCGCGCGGGTCGCCGAACACCGCGCCTGGCTGAGCTGACAAGTGGGTCGTGAGTGGTAAGTGCCGTTAGAACGGCACTTACCACTCACGACCCCGGACGTGTCGCGATCAGCCGACCGGCGTCGTCGTGCACACCGCGTTACCCCGCTGCTTCCAGGCACCGCCTCCCACACTCTCGAAGAAGCGCAGACAGAGCAGGGAGCCAGGATCGAAGGACTTTCTGATCGCGAACGTGTCGCGGCTCTCCGTGCTCGTCCGGCCGGTCAAGTTGAATCCGTTGGGGCCGTACACGTTGAAGTATCCGTATTTGCCGACGAGCGGCGAGTTCCGCGAGGCGACGAGGGTCGTCACGTAGTTGGCCGTCCCGTTCGTGGTGTTGCAGTAGTAGGAACTACAGACCTTCTCGGAGGCCGCGGAGGCCGTTCCGGTCATGAGCGCGGTCGACGCCGCCGCGGTGAGCGTCCCGAGGACGGCGAAACGCGTGAGAAACGTCTTGACGGACATTTTTGGCCTTTCTTCGGGGACCCAGGGCACCGACCGTGGCATGGCTCACTAACCGTGCGCTAAGCGTCGATGGCCCCGGTCCGGGATAGGGTCGGCTGAGGGAGATCGCGGGCAAAAGGAGAGTGCGGAACGTGGTGACCGGCAGACAGTTCACCCGGCGGGAGCTGGCGCTGGATCCGGTGGAGCTGTCCACGCTCCTGCTCGGCGCGGTGCTCGAAGCGACCGGTCCCGACGGCACCGTCGCGGTCCGCCTGGTGGAGGTCGAGGCCTATCGCGGACTCGACGACCCCGCGTCGCACTGCTATCGCGGCAAGACCCCGCGCAACGCGGTCATGTGGGGCCCGGCGGGACATCTGTACGTGTACTTCGTCTACGGCATGCACTTCTGTGCCAACGTCGTCGGCACCGAAGACGGGCAGCCGGGTGCCGTGCTGCTGCGGGCCGGGGAAGTGGTGGCCGGCGCGGACATCGCCAAGGCGCGCCGTCCGTCGGCGCGGGGCAACGGCGAACTCGCCAAGGGACCGGCCATCCTCACCTCGGTGCTCGGCATCGACCGGGCCGAGAACGGCGTCGATCTGACCGATCCCGCGTCCCCCGTCCGGCTGTTCACCGGTGAACGCGTCCCGGAAACGGCCATCCGCACCGGGCCGCGCGTCGGCGTCGCGATGGCGATGGACACGCCGTGGCGGTTCTGGATCGACGGCTCACCCGCCGTCTCCACCTATCGCCGGGGCGGCAAGCGACGGGCGGCGGCCCCCGGCCGATAGTCGGTTGACCTGGTGCGGGAGGATCTACAGGCGTGAGCGAGCACATCCTTGACGAGCTGACCTGGCGCGGCCTCATCGCGCAATCCACCGACACCGACGCACTGCGGCGAGACCTCGACCAAGGACCCCTCACGCTCTATTGCGGATTCGACCCGACCGCACCCAGCCTGCACGCCGGCAACCTGGTCCCGCTGCTGATGCTCTCGCGCTTCCAGCGCGCCGGACACCGGCCGATCGTGCTGGCCGGGGTCGCCACCGGGATGATCGGCGACCCGCGCGACACCGGTGAGCGCACCCTGAACACGGTGGACACGGTCTCCGCGTGGGCCGACCGGATCCGCGGGCAGCTGGAGCGGTTCGTCGACTTCGACGACTCGCCGACGGGCGCGGTGATCGAGAACAACCTGGATTGGACCGCGAAGCAGAGCGTGGTCGAGTTCCTGCGCGACGTCGGCAAGCACTTCCCGGTCAACATGATGCTGAACCGGGAGACGGTGAAGCGCCGCCTCGAAACCGACGGCATCTCCTACACCGAGTTCAGCTACCTGCTGCTGCAGTCGCAGGACTACCTGCACCTTTACCGCGAATACGGCTGCAAGCTGCAGATCGGCGGCTCTGATCAGTGGGGCAACCTCGTCGGCGGTGTCGACCTGATCCGCCGGACCGACGGCGGGCATGTTCACGCGCTGACCGCGCCCCTGGTCACCGATTCCGACGGGCGCAAGTTCGGGAAGTCCACCGGTGGCGGCAGCGTCTGGCTCGACCCGGAGATGACCTCGCCGTACGCGTGGTTCCAGTACTTCCTGAACGTCGCCGACGCCGACGTCATCCGCTACCTGAAGATGTTCTCCTTCCTCGGGCAGGAGGAGATCGCGGCGCTCGCCGAGGACACCGAACAGCGCCCCCACCTGCGGTCCGCGCAGCGGAAGCTGGCGGAGGACTTCACGACGCTGGTGCACGGCGAGGCGGCGACCCGGCAGGTCATCGCCGCGAGCCAGGCGCTCTTCGGCAGGGGAGAGCTGCGCGAACTCGACTCGTCGACCCTCGACGCCGCCATGGCCGAGGTGCCGAACGGCAAGGTGGACCCGAACGGTGAGTCGACGATCGTCGACCTGCTGATCGCCGCCGGGCTCGTCGACAGCAAGGGCGCCGCGCGCCGCACCGTCAAGGAAGGCGGCGCGTACGTCAACAACACGAAGATCGCCGACGAGGAGTGGAAGCCGTCCGCGGACGACGCCCTGCACGGCCGCTGGCTCGTGGTCCGCAAGGGCAAGCGCAACGTCGCCGGCGTGCGCGTCGGGGGCTGACCGCGGCCCGGGCCCGAAACAGGGGCCTTGACCTGCGGAAACGCAGTTAAGGTACCCCCCTGTTTCGGGGCCCTTCCGGGGCGTGTAAAGTTCTCCAAGTCGCCAGGGAAACCGGGTGGCCGACCGGGACACGAACCAAGCTCTCG